>NZ_JHWD01000017.1:0-74724 GCF_000622225.1 Roseomonas mucosa ATCC BAA-692
CCGAGCGTCCGGCGCGGAAGATCTCCGCCGGCGAGCCTTCCTCCTCGACCAGCCCCTGGTGCAGGAAGACGACACGCGAGGAGACGTCACGCGCGAAGCCCATCTCATGCGTGACCACCAGCATGGTGCGCCCTTCCTCCGCCAGGGAGCGCATGACGCGCAGGACCTCACCCACCAGCTCCGGATCGAGGGCCGAGGTCGGTTCGTCGAAGAGCATCACCTCCGGCCGCTGCGCCAGGGCGCGGGCGATGGCGGCGCGCTGCTGCTGACCACCGGAAAGATGCGCCGGGTAGTGGTCGCGCTTGTCGGCGATGCCGACGCGTGCCAGCAGTGCTTCCGCTTCCGCGACGCATTCGGCACGCGGGCGCTTCTGCACATGGACCGGCACTTCGATCAGGTTCTCCAGCACCGTGCGGTGGGACCAGAGGTTGAAGCTCTGGAAAACCATGCCGATGCGCGTGCGCAGGCGGTTCACCTGCCGCATATCCACGGGCCGCGTGCCGTGCCGCGTGTGGCGCAGGGCAATGGCCTCGCCCGTGATGCTGACCTCGCCGCTGTCGGGCACTTCCAGCATGTTGATGCAGCGGAGCATGGTGGACTTGCCGGAACCGGAGGAGCCGAGGATCGACAGCACCTCGCCCCGCCGGGCCTCCAGCGAGATGCCCTTCAGCACCTCCAGCGGGCCGAAGCTCTTGCGCAAATCCCGCAGCCTGACGACGGGCGCGTCGCTCATGCGGTCCCTCCCTTTCCGATGGCCGCCGCCAGGGCCGGGGGCCGCCCGGGGTCCAGCCGGCGCTCCAGGGCATGGACGAGGCGCGTCAGCACGAAGTTGATGACGAGGTAGATGGCCCCGGCCACGGCGAAGACCTCGACCGTGCGGTAGCTCTGCGCGATCAGCTTCGCCGCGATACCGGTGATCTCCATCAGCGTGATGATCGAGGCCAGCGAGGTGGCCTTCACCATCAGGATCAGCTCGTTGCCATAGGTCGGCAGGGCCTGGCGCAGCGCCAGCGGCAGCACCACGCGCCGCAGCAGCAGCCAGCGCCCCATTCCGGCGGCGCGTGCGGCCTCCATTTGCTCGCGCTGCACCGAGGCGAGGCCGCCCCGGATGATCTCCCCGCCATAGGCGGCGGTGTTCAGGGTCAGCGCGATCACCGCGCACCAGGTGGGATCGCGCAGCACGGGCCAGAGAAAGGACGTGCGTATCTCGCGGAACTGGCTGAGGCCGTAATAGATGAGGAAAAGCTGCACCAGCAGCGGCGTGCCGCGGAAGACGAAGATGTAGAAGCGCGCCGGCCAGTCCAGCCAGCGCAGGCCGGACCGCCGCATCGCCGCCAGCAGCAGCGCCAGCACGGCGCCGAGGGCGACCGAACTCGCTGCCAGTTGCAGCGTCAGCGGCACCCCGGCCAGCAGGCGCAGGAAGGTGTCGGCAAGGAAGGGAAGATCGAGGGACAGGTCCATCAGCCTCTCCTCAGCCCACGCAGGGCGTGCCGCTCAGCCCGCCGCAATCCCCAGCCGGAGAGCGAGGAGATGACGAGATAGAGGATCGCCGCCCCCAGAAAGAAGCTGAAGGGCTGGCGCGTCGAGCCCGCGCCGATCTGCGCCTGGCGCATCAGCTCCACCACGCCGGTGACGGAGATCAGGGCGGTGTCCTTCAGCACGATCTGCCAGACATTCCCCAGCCCCGGCAGGGCATGGCGCAGCACCAGCGGCGCCACGATGCGGCGCAGGCGCAGCAGCCGCGGCATGCCGGCGGCAAGGGCGGCCTCGATCTCGCCGGCCGGCACGGCGCGGAAGGCACCGCGCAGCACCTCGGTGTGATAGGCGCCGCAGATCACGCCCACCGCCAGCGTGCCGGCGAGGAAGCCGGGCAGGCTGAAGAACCCCCCGGCGCCAAGGAGATGCGCGAGCGGCGTCAGGATGGCGGAGGAGCCGAAATAGAAGAGGTAGATCACCAACAGCTCGGGGATGCCGCGCAGCATCGTCGTGTAGGCATCCGCCAGCGTCCGCAGCAGCCTTCCGCCGCCGAGCTTGGCCCAGGCGCCCAGCGCCCCGATGGCCAGCCCCACCAGAAAGCCGGACAGGGCGACGGCGAGCGTCACCAGGGCGGCCAGCAGCATGGCGGCGCCCCAGCCCTGTGGGCCGAATCCCATCAGATCGAGGAAGCCCGGCGGGTTCATGCGGTTCCTGTCCCCCTGCCGCCCTGTCGCAGCAAGGACCATGCCGCCGGGGAGCGGACAGGCTGGCTTCCGCCCCTGCCGGCCGTGCTCAGGCGATCCGCTCCAGATCCTCCCGCCGCACCGGATGCAGTGGCGCCTCCCCGATCAGGAAGCGCTCGATCCCGGTGAGGCCGAGCGCGGTCATGCGCCAGGGCTTGTTGCCGGAACGGCGTGGACCCTCATCATCGGCTGCCCCCGTATCACCACCAATGCTTCCGCTCCGCCGATCGCAGGGCGCTTTCCAGATCGGGCAGGTCCTGGTGCCAGAGCCGCTCCCATTCCAGGCTCAGCAGCCCGGCATAGCCATCCGCGCGCAGAGCGGCCATCAGCGCCTCCATGGGGAATTCCCCTTCGCCCGGCAGGACGTAGCTGTAGCCGAAGCGTTCGCTCGGCCGCGAAACGCTGTCCTTCACATGGATATGCGCGACATGCGAGCGAAGCATCCGCCACGCCTCGACCGGATGTGCGCCGCCCTTGCGCCAGGTGTGATGGGAATCCCAGAGGATCAGGCACCCCGGCTCCATCTCCAGGAAACGGCGCAGCGTCGCGGGATCGGCCAGCGCGTCATGCGTCTCGACGGCGATCTCCACGTGCCAGCCCCGCTCCCGCCGCAGGTGCCGCCACCAGGACAGCGTCTCCCGCGCCTCCTCCAGCCCCGCCGGATCCCCGATGCGGCCGCCGTCGAAGACGCGCAGGCTGTCCACGCCCATCGCCTCGGCCCAGGGCAAAAAGCGCAGGAAGGCGTCACGGTCCCCAGGTCCGTTGCCGATCAGGCGCAGCGAGGTGCCGATGGCCGCCACCCGTACCGGTGCCTCCGCCAGCCGTGCCGCGAGGCGCTCCGGACTGCCATAGCGCCGCTCGAACAGGCCGGGCAGTTCCACCGCGCCCTCCAGCGCGCGCAGTTCCACACAAGGAATGCCGTGCCGTGCCGCGAGGGCCAGCACATCCTCCAGCGCCAGCTCCGCGCAGCCCAGCGTGGAAAAGGCGCGCCGCATCGCGGCTTTTCCGGGTGCCGTCATGGCCGGGGCGATGCCCGGTTCGCCAAGGGGCGCCCCGCATCCTCAGGCTCGCCGCAAGGCAGGAGCCGGAAGGCGGACAGCACACCGCGCCGGGTGATGCAGGATGCCTGCATGACGTTCTCCCTCACGGTTCTGACCGTCTTCTCCCCGGGCCGATGCCCGGCGCGGCCGCCTCCGCCGAGGTAACCGTAGGGTTACCTCCTGGCCTGGTCAATGAAACCCGGGCCGCCCGCGCCCCGCTCCTATCCTGGCCGGAACTGCACCAGCAGCCGCCCGTGCAGGGCCGAGACCCCCACCTGCGCCCGCACGCCGAAGACCGCCTCGATGCGCTCCTCGGTCAGCACAGTCTCCGGCGTCCCGGCGGCGACCACGCGGCCGCCCTGCATCAGCGCCACCTCGTCGCAGTACATGGCGGCGAGGTTCAGGTCGTGCAGCGCCACGATGCTGGTCACCGGTAGGCGCGCCACCAGCCGCAGCAGTTCAAGCTGGTGCTTGATATCCAGATGGTTGGTCGGCTCGTCCAGCAGCAGCTCGGTCGGGGCCTGGGCCAGGGCGCGGGCGATCTGCGCGCGCTGGCGCTCGCCGCCGGAGAGGGTCTGCCAGCGCTGTTCGCGCAGCGCCTCCAGCCCCACCTGCCGCAGGGCCGCGCTGACGGCCGCCTCGTCGGCCTCCGTCCAGCCGGAAAGCGGGCCGCGATGCGGCACGCGGCCGAGCCGCACCACGTCGAGCACGGTGACCGGCGCCTCGGTCACCGCATGCTGCTCGACGAAGGCGGCGCGCCGGGCGATGGCGGCGCGCGAAAGCCGGGCGATGTCCTCGCCGCCCAGCGTCACCACCCCGCTCGCCGTGCGGCGCAGCCCGGCCAGCAGGCGCAGCAGGCTGGACTTGCCGGAGCCGTTGGGGCCGAGCAGCCCCAGCATGCGCCCTGGCCGTGCGGCCAGCGTCACGCCATCCACGATCATGCGCCGCCCGCTGCCCCAGGAGACACGCTCCGCTGCGACACTCATGGGCGTGGCGCCCGTGTCCGGCCCCGGGGGAGGCGCCGGGTGGCAAGGTCAGCCTGCCGCCCGATCCCGCAGGGCAGGCGGATCAGTGGGGCTCCCGGAAAGAAAGGAAACACCGTCTCCGCGCCGACGGCACCCGCAGTCGCCGGAGAGCCAGGCTCTCCGGCGCGATGCGGCCGCCGCGAGCGCCAACGAACCGGGTCCAGGGCCCGCAGGGTCCTGGTGGATAGGGGGTCCGGGGGAAAGGCGAAGCCTTCCCCCCGGGGGGCGCGACGTTCAAGCATGAGGCACCCCCCGCCTCACACCGAACGCCGGGACCGGCAGAGGATCACGGCGAAGGCCGGGGCGCCGAACAGGGCCGTCACCACGCCGATCGGCAGGGTCTGCTGCGGCACCAGGATGCGCGAGAGGATATCGGCCAGCACCGCCAGGATCGCGCCCATGATCAGCGAGGCCGGCAGCAGCCGCGCGTGGGAGGGGCCGACCAGGAAGCGCGCTGCGTGCGGCACCACCAGCCCGACGAAGCCCACCGTGCCGGTGATGCTGACCAGCACCGCGGTCATCGCCGCCGTCACCGCGAAGAGCAGGGCGCGCACCCGGCCCACCGGGATGCCCAGCGTCATCGCCGCATCGGCGCCGAAGGTGAAGGCATCCAGCGCCCGGGCCTGGAACAGGCAGACGAGGCTCGCCACCAGCACGGTGGGCGCGGCGAGAGCGAGGTCGGGCCAGCGCACGCCGCTGAGGTTGCCGAGCAGCCAGAACATGACGCCGCGCGCCTGTTCAGCATTCGCGGCGGTGGTGACGACATAGGCGGTGATGGCGTTGAAGAGCTGCGAGGCGACGACGCCGGCCAGGATCACCCGCTCCGCCCCGCCGCCGGAGGCCCTGGCCAGGGCGGCCACGGCCAGCAGCGCGGCGAGCGCGCCGAAGAAGGCGCCGCCGGAGAGCGAGACCAGCCCGCCGCCCAGACCGAGCACCACCACCATCACGGCGCCGGTCGAGGCGCCGGCGGAGATGCCCAGCACATAGGGCTCGGCCAGCGGGTTGCGCAGCAGCGCCTGCAGCACCGCCCCCGCCACCGCCAGCCCGCCGCCCAGGCAGGCCGCCATCAGGGCGCGGCTGAGCCGGTAGTCCCAGATCACCCCCTCCTGGATGCGGCTGACCGCGTAGCCCGCGCCGAGGAGCCGGTTGGCCAGCGTCTTGAGCGTGGTGGCGAGGGGGACCGGCATCTCGCCCACCGAGACGGCCAGGGCGATGCAGAGGCCGAGCAGCAGCAGTGCCAGCAGGGCCAGCGCCAGCCGGGCGGCCCGGCCGGTGGCGCCGGGCCGGGCCGTCACCAGGCCGCGGATCGCCGGCTGGGCGGCCTCCAGCGGCATTCCGTCGCTGGCCAGGCCACTCACGGCTTCGTCCCGCTTCCCTGGGCCGGGCTCCGGTCGGCCGGGATCTGCTTCTCCAGGTCCTGGATGCCCCTGGCCACGGCCTCGATGCCGTCGATGGTGCGCAGCGTCGGGTTCATCGACTGTGCGCCCACCACCACGAAGCGCCGCGCCCGCACCGCCGGCATCTGGCTGGCGACCGGGTCCGCCTCCAGGAACTGGCGCTTGACGTTCACGTCGTCGGCGGGGAAGCGGCGGCGCGTCATCTCGCCCATCACGATCACCGAGGGGTTGGCGGTGGCGATGGCCTCCCAGCTCACGGTCGGCCATTCCTCGGTCGTCTGGATGACGTTGCGCAGGCCCAGCAGCCGCGCGATGTAGCCCGGCGCGCCATTGGTGCCGGCGACGAAGGCATCGCCCTTCACGTCGCGGCTGGAGAACCAGAAGACCACCGGCAGGCCCTGTGCCCGCACCGAGGCGACCGCCGCCACCGCGTCGGCCTCGCGCTTCCTGAGCTGCGCCACCAGCGCGGCGCCGCGGTCCTGTACGTCGAAGATCGCGGCGAGGTCCTGGATCTCCTGGTAGAGCAGCTCCATCGTGTAGGGCTGGCTCCGCACCCCGTCGCCGCTGCCGGAATTGTCCTTGCCCGTGCAATCCGAGGGCGAGATGTAGGTGGGGATGCCGAGGTCGGTGAACTGCTCCCGCCGCCCGACCCGCCCGCGCGGCCCGACATGCCATTCGAGCTGTACGGTGACGAGGTCAGGCTCCTTGCCCACCACGGATTCGAAGCTCGGGTCATTGTCCGCGAGGCGGGGGACGCGGGCGTTCTCCTCGGCGAATTGCGACAGCACCGGCTCCACCCAGAGCGCGGTGCCGGCGATCCGGTCGCCAAGGCCGAGGGCGTAGAGGATCTCCGTCTCCGACTGGCCGATGGAGACCACCCGCCGCGGCGCCTTCGGGAAGGTGAGGTCGAGGCCGCAGTTGCGGATGTGCAGCGGATAGCGGGTCGGCTCCGCCGCCGGCCGCGCCATGGCGCCGGATAGCATGAGGCCCGCACCGAGGGCGAGGCCGGCGAGGCGCAACAGCCTGCCCCGTCGCGGAAGGGCCAGGGCCGAAAGCATCGGAAGGGACGGCATGGATCAGGCTCCCGCCTCCGGAGCACCCCGCCCGGCGGCCTGGTGAAGCGACGACGGCAGGTCTCCTGGCTCGCGGCTTCCGGTCGTGGCGCGGGGCGCCATGCCGGCTTCGCGGGCCCTGTCTTCCCGGGCCCCGGCCTCCATGGAGGACGCGGGCTCAGTGACCCGCTCTGCCGCCTCCGGAAGGGGCGGCAGGGCGGACGGGCCAGCGGGGGACCGCTGACAGTTGCGGGGGCAGCGGCCGACTTGCTCCCGGGCGCGGGGCCCGGCCGGAGCGCACGGCCTTCCCTTTTCACCCGCTCGCGCGGGACCGTCGACGGGCGAACCTAGCCCGCGCGGGGGCCGGCGGGCAAGGCGGCGCCGCGCCGCCCGCGGCGCGCGATCCCCCGCCCCGCCGCGCAGCACCGGCACGGCGGCAAGGACATGTGGCAGGGCCATGCCGTGGCGCTGGCGGTGGGCGGCATCGAAGGCCGCGCGCTCCAGCGCCTCGCAGCGGTCGAGATGGCGCAGCAGCAGCCGTTCCGCCCGTTCCGAGGAGGCATGGCGCCGCCGCCACAGGCGCCAGAGGAGATGCGCGTTCACCGCCCAGGCGTCATAGGCATGGTCCTGCATCCGCCGCCGCACGGCGGGCGGCAGGGCGTCGAAGCAGGCCCATTCGTCGCCCTCCCAGCGGCGCCAGACCGCTTCCCGGACGGTGTTGTCGTTTCCCGGCACGCCGCTCACCCCCAGGCCGGGAAAGGGTCCGGCAACCGGGCCCAGGCGCGCGGTCCACCCCGCATCTCCGCCCCGGTCAGCAGGCAGGCATCGAGCTGCCGGCGCAGCGCCGCCTCGTCCATCCCGGCACCGATGAAGACCACCTCCTGCCGCCGGTCCCCGAAGGGCTCCCGCCACTGGGCGCGGATGCCGTCCCGCCATTGCGGATCGTCCGGCCAGCGCGAGTGGTCCACCGCCGCGAACCAGTAGCCCGCCGCCTCATGCCGCCCGACCTGCCCGGCGAGCTGCCAGGAGCCGGCCCAGTCCATGCGCGTGGCCAGCCAGAAGAAGCCCTTGGCCCGCACCACCCCTGACAGGTCGGATTCGATGAACGCCTTCCACCGCGCCGGGTGCAGCGGCTGCCGCGCCCGCCAGACGAAGGAGCGGATGCCGAACTCCTCGCTTTCCGGCAGGTGCCCGCCCGCCAGGGCCTGGGCCCAGCCCGCCGCGCGCTGCGCCCGGGCGAAGTCGAAGCGCCCCGTGCCCAGCACCTCGGACAGCGCGACGCGGCCGTGGTCGGCGGCGATGATGGCGGCCCCGGGGTTGAAGGTGGCGAGCAGCACGGCCAGCCGCTCCCGCTCCGCCACGTCCATGCGGTCTATCTTGTTGATCACCAGCACGTCGGCGAACTCGACCTGCTCCACCAGCAGGTCCACCAGCAGCCGGTCGTCCTCCTCGCCCGCCACCTCCCCCCGGGCGCGCAGCGTGTCGGCGGAGCCGTAGTCGCGCAGGAAGGCCGGGCCATCGACCACGGTCACCATCGTGTCCAGCCGCGCCAGGTCGCCCAGGCTGCGCCCCGCCTCGTCGCGGAAGTCGAAGGTCGCCGCCACCGGCATGGGCTCGGCGATGCCGGTGCTCTCGATCACCAGCGCGTCGAAGTGCCCTTCCCGCGCCAAGCGGGCGACCTCCACCATCAGGTCCTCGCGCAGGGTGCAGCAGATGCAGCCATTGCTCATCTCCACCAGCTTCTCGCTGGTGCGGGTCAGCACGCCCTCCGCCGAGGGCGCGCCGGCGACCAGCGCGGCGTCGATGTTCACCTCGCTCATGTCGTTGACGATGACGGCGACGCGCTGGCCCTCGCGGTTGGCGAGGATGTGGTTCAGCAGCGTCGTCTTGCCCGCGCCCAGGAAGCCGGAGAGCACGGTGACGGGGAGACGGGTGTCAGAGGGCATGGTCATGCAGCGGAATCCGTCCGGCTTCGTCGAGGCAGAGGAGCAGCCGGGGCACGGGCGGGCCGTCCATCGGCGGGGAGCGGTGCACCAGCCCGCGGCCGGGCGCGGAGGGGTGGGCATCGCCCTTGAGGATCGCGGCATCGCCGGTGCCCAGGCGCGCGGGCACGGGCCCCTGCCGCGGGTCGTGGGCGCGGGCGGCCTCCGCCCCGAACAGGGGCAGCCATTCCGTGCCCGCCCCGGCATAGGTGCAGAGCAGGCGCAGTCCCACCGCATCGGCATGGAAGCGGCGGCAGGCATCGCCGGCGACGCCTTCCAGCCGGGCCTGGATGCGCTTGCGGCCGAGGATCACGGAGAAGCTGACCGCCAGCCAGCGGATGTCGCGCAGCAGGGCGGGCGGCAACGGCGCCGGCAGCTTCGCGGCGAGGCGGAGGGCGCAGTCCTCGGCCTCCTCCTCCACCGCCACGCGGAAGGGGGCGAGGCGCAGCAGGGCCTGCAGGCCGGTGGGTTCCGGCGGCGGGCGCTGCCAGATGGCGAGCGGCACGTCGGGCCGGCGGATCTCCATCAGCACGCCAGGGTCGGCGGCGGCCAGGATGCGGAGGGCGCCGTCATCGGGCGCGGTCAGGGTCTCGCTGAGGAACACGACCCGGGGTTTATACGGAACGTTATAACATTACAACACCTGGATCGCCGCTCCCGGATCCTGGGGCCCCGGGGGCTTTGCCCCGGGGCCGGAGGCCGCCCGCTACCAGCTCCGCAGGCGGCGCAGGCGCGGGGTCTTCTTGTGCTGGTGCTCGCCCATGCGCCCGAGCAGCGAGTCCAGCTCGGCGATGGCGCGGTGCAGGTAGGGGCCCTTGTTCAGCATGACGCATTCGGCCCGCGCCGCCATCGCGGCGTCGGTCATCTCGCCGCGCGAGGGCGCGCCCTTCTTGATCAGCCGCTCCAGCACCTGGGTCGCCCAGATCACCGGCACATGCGCGGCCTCGCCCAGCCAGAGGATCTCCTCCTGCATCTCCGCCATCCGGGCGAAGCCGATCTCCACCGCCAGATCGCCACGCGCGATCATGATCGCCGTCGGCTGCTGCCCGGCGGCACGCGTCAGGATGGCCGGCAGGGCACGGACAGCCCGCGTGGTTTCGATCTTCAGGATCAGCGACAGGTTCCGCCAGTCGTCGGGCCGGCGGCGCTGCAGCTCCTCCTGGAGCAGGGCCACGTCCTGGGCCGACTGCACGAAGGAATAGCCGATGCCATCGGCATGCCGCGCGACGAAGTCCAGGTCCTGCCGGTCCTGGTCGGTCAGCGCGGCGCAGTGCAGGTCGGTGTCGGGGAAGTTGATGCCCTTCTCCGCCTTCAGCTTCATGCTGCCGCCCGCCACGGTGCTGACGCGCGCCACCAGCCCCCAGCTCTCCACCCGCTCGATGCTGGCGCCCAGCTTGCCGTCGTCGATGAACAGCCGCTCTCCCGGCCGGACCATGGTCAGCACCTCGCCCAGCGTGCATTCCACCGCCGCATGCGGCCCCTCCAGCGCCACCGCCCCGATCCCGCCGGGCGGGGTGACGACCAGCCGGTCGCCTTCCGCCACGCGGTGCGCGCCGGCCACCCGCACCTCGCCGGTGCGGATCTTCGGTCCGCCCAGATCCATGATCACCTTCATGCGCCGGCCGGTGGCGGCCTCGGCCGCATGGACATGCGCGATCATGCGCTGCCATGCCTCCCGCCCGTCATGGGCGCAGTTGATCCGCACCGCCTCCACGCCACGCTCCGCCAGCTTCCGCATGAAGGCGGGGTCGTCGGCGGCCTCGCTCGGGCAGGTGACCAGCAGATGCACCGGCCGCTGCGGCGAGGCCGGGCCCAGCACCATCCGCGTCCGTTCCGCGAGGTGGCGCTCCCCGTCGAAGAAGGCGGTGGGCGACACCAGTGGCTCCTCGGGCGGCCGCCCGGCCAGGGCCGCCAGGGCACGCTCCACACTTTCCAGCACGGGCAGCACGCGGCTTTCCAGCCGGCCCAGCGAGGAAAGGCCCAGCAGCATCAGCGGCCGCTGCAAGGGCCGCAGGTCCCGGTGCCGCAGCGCCAGATAGCAGGCGAGGTTCTCCGCGCCTGGCCGGAAGTCGGGCTGGTGGAGCGAGCCCTCCCATTGCCGCACCAAGCCGCGCCCTTCCTCGCGCACCGCCTTCAGCAGAGCCCGGATCTCGGCATGCAGGGCCGGCACGTCCACCGGCCGGTCCTCCTCGGGGATTGGCTGCCCTGCAGCTTCGGAAGACCGGGCGGGATCGTCGGGCATGCGGCATCTCCTGCGGGACAACCGCCTTTCTAGCGCGGCCTGCCCGGCCCCGGCGTGAAGCTGCCGTGACGCGGCGCCGACAAGGCGTGCCGGATCAGCCCCGCTTGGCCTGTGCCGCCATGCGCACCGTGGCATTGGCCGCGCCGAAGCCGGTGGCGCCGCGGCGCTCGATCATCTCGAAGAAGAAGCGGTGCTCGAAGGCGCGCAGGTAGAAATGCAGCAGCTCGCCCCCCGCATCACGGTCGTAGAGCACGTCATGCTGCTGCAGCCTGCGCAGGAAATCGTCGTCCAGTCCCCATTTCGCCTGCAGGTCGTCGTAGTAGTTCGCCGGCATCGACAGGGTTTCCGCCCCGCGCCGGCGCACGTCCCGAACGCTGGCGAAGATGTCGGCCGTGTCGAAGGCGATGTGGTGCACGCCCGCCCCGGCGAAGGCGGTGACGAAGCGGCCGGTGGAGGTCTTCTGCCCCTCCGAGATGTTCAGCGGCAGGCGCAGCGCGCCGTTGCCGGACACCACGGCGCGGCTGCGCACCAACCCCTGCGGATCGGCGAGGTCCCAGATCGACTGCGGCTCCAGCCCGAAGACACTGCGCCAGAACAGGACGGCGGAATCCATCGTGCCGTTGGGCAGGGCGAGCGCGACATGGTCGATGCTGGCGAAGCCGCTGTCGCCAGCCACCACGCCTTCCTCCAGCATGGCGAAATCGTCCTGCCAGCAGCTTTTCCCCGGCCGCGGCGCCTCGACCAGCAGGATCAGCGTGCCGTCCGTGTTGCGGATGCCCGAGATCGGCAGTTCGCCCTCGCCCCGGTGCTCCTGCCAGTCGGAGCAGAGCAGCTTGCGGGCGCGCGTCAGGGTCTGCTCCACATCGTCCACCCGCACGGCGAAGGCGCAGACCGAGGGACCGTGGAGCTGGAAATGCTCGGAGGCGGCGCTATCCTGCTCGCTGTTCAGCACCAGGGAAACATCGCTCTGGCGGTAGAGGTCCACATCCTTGCTGCGGTGCCGTCCGACGCGGCGGAAGCCGATGCGTTCCAGATAGGTGGCGAGCTTGCGCCGCGCACTCTCGTCCACCGCGAATTCCAGGAACTCCACCCGCTCCGCCACCGGCGGCGGCGGCAGGTCCAGCACGCCGGTGCGGGATTCGGTGAAGATCAGCGAGCGCAGCCCGTCGCGCGCCGTGGCACGGGCCGGAAGGGTGCGGAAATCGTCGTTGAAGATTTCCAGCGACAAGGGGCCGCGATAGCCGGAGGCCACCACCGCGCGGGTGAAATCCTCCACCGGCAGGTCGCCCTGGCCGGGGAAGTTGCGGAAGTGCCGGCTCCAGGACAGCACGTCCATGGTCAGCTTCGGCGCGTCGGCGAGCTGCACGAAGAAGATGCGATCGCCGGGCACCTGGGCGATGCCGGAAGGGTCGTCGCCCAGGGACAGGGTGTGGAAGCTGTCGAGGATCAGCCCCAGGCCAGGGTGGCCCGCCTGCTGCACGATCTTCCAGGCATGGCTCCAGCGCCGGATGTTCTGGCCCCAGGCCAGGGCCTCGAAGCCGACGCGCAGGCCGCGCTTCGCCGCCCGCTCCGCCATCTCCCGCAGGTCGGCGGCGGCCCGGGCATCGTCGTCCAGGCTGTGCGGCTGCGTGTTGGAGCAGACCAGCAGCAGGTCGGTGCCCAGCGCCTGCATCACGTCGAACTTGCGCTCGGCGCGGTCCATGTTGCGGGCGCGCTGCGGCTCCGGCATGGCCTCGAAGTCGCGGAAGGGCTGGAAGATGGCGATCTCCAGCCCCAGGTCGCGCGCCGCCTTGCGCACATCGGCGGGCGTGCCCTCGAAGGTGAGGAGGTCGTTCTCGAAGATCTCCACCCCGTCGAAGCCTGCCGCGGCCGCCGCCTCCAGCTTGTCGAGCAGGTTTCCGCTCAGCGAGACCGTGGCGATCGAGCGCGCGAAGCGCGACTTCGTGGGCAGCATGGCGGTCTTCCGGATGCTCGGGTCGGTAAGCCTCAGGTCAGGAGGCAGGGACCTGCGGGATCCCCAGCATGTCACGGGCCTGCCGCGCCGTCGCGACCGGCCGGTCGTACCGCGCGCACAGTTCCGCCACCCGCTTCACGAGCTGGGCATTGCTTTCCGCCAGGGTGTTCCTGTCCCAGCGGATATTGTCCTCCAGCCCGGTGCGGACATGGCCACCCATCTCCAGCGCCCAGTGGTTGACCTCCAGCTGGTGGCGGCCGATGCCGGCGGCGGTCCAGGTGGCGTCGGGCAGCATCTCCCGCAGCTTCCGGACCTCGAACTCCAGGATGTCGCGCCTGGCCGGCAGGGCGTGCTTCACGCCGAGCACGAACTGCACATGCGGCGGTGGCTTCAGCAGCCCCTGGTTCACCATGTCCACCGTGTTGTAGAGCATGGCGAGGTCGAAGGCCTCGATCTCCGGCTTGATGCCGTAGTCCAGCATCTGCTGCGCGAGGTGGCGCACGAAGTCGGGCGGGTTCTCGTAGACGATGGTGGGGAAGTTCACCGAGCCGGTGGCCAGCGAGGCCATGTCCGGCTTCAGGTAGAGCATCGCCCCGCGCTGGTCCAGCGAGCGGCCGCGCCCGCCGGTCGAGAACTGAATGATGATGTCCGGGCAGTGCTTGCGGATGCCCTCCTGCAAGGCCGCGAACTTCTCCGGGTCGGACGAGGAGCTCTCATCGGCATTGCGGACATGGACATGGACCAGGGCGGCCCCGGCCTCATAGGCGGCCTGGGTGGATTCCACCTGTTCCGGGATGGTGATCGGAACGGCGGGGTTGTCCTTCTTGCGCGGCACCGAGCCGGTGACGGCCACGCTGATGATGCAGGGCTCGCCCATGGTTCCGTTTCCTCCCCGGTCCTGCCGTCCGTCTCAGACGCGCTCGATCAGGGCCGCGATGCCCTGGCCGACGCCGATGCACATGGTGGCGATGGCGCGCTTGCCGCCCAGCGTCTCCAGTGCGTTCACCGAGGTCAGCGCGATGCGCGCGCCCGATGCGCCCAGCGGATGGCCCAGCGCGATGGCGCCGCCATGCGGGTTCACCTGCGGCGCGTCGTCCGGCAGGCCCAGGTCGCGCGTCACCGCCAGCGCCTGGCTGGCGAAGGCCTCGTTCAGCTCGATCAGGTCGATCTCGCCGATCGACAGGCCGGTGCGGGCCAGCAGCTTCTTCGTCGCAGGCGCCGGGCCGAAGCCCATGATGCGCGGCTCGACACCGGCCGTGGCCATGCTCACCACCCGGGCGCGCGGCGTCAGGCCGTATTTCCGGGCCGCCGCCTCGCTGGCGATGATCAGCGCTGCGGCGCCGTCATTGACGCCCGAGGCATTGCCCGCCGTGACCGTGCCGGGGGTGCGGAAGGGGGTCTTGAGCTTGGCCAGGCCCTCCAGCGTCGTCTCGGGGCGCGGGTGCTCGTCCACCTCCACCACCGTGTCGCCCTTGCGGCCGGGGATGGTGACGGGCACGATCTCGCGGGCGAAGAATCCCGCCTCCTGCGCCGCCTTGGCCTTCTGCTGCGAGCGATAGGCGAAGACGTCCTGGTCCTCGCGCGAGATGCCGAACTGCTCCGCCACGTTCTCGCCCGTCTCGGGCATGGAATCCGTGCCGTAGGTCTTCTTCATCATCGGATTGACGAAGCGCCAGCCGATGGTGGTGTCCTCGATCCTCGCCTCGCGCGAGAAGGCCGTCGCCGCCTTGCCCATCACGAAGGGCGCGCGGGTCATGCTTTCCACGCCGCCGGCGATCACCAGCTCCGCGTCGCCCGAGCGGATCATGCGCGCCGCCGTGCCCACGGCATCGAGGCCCGAGCCGCAGAGCCGGTTCAGCGTCGAGCCCGGCACCGCCACCGGCAGCCCGGCCAGCAGCACCGCCATGCGGGCCACGTCGCGGTTGTCCTCGCCCGCCTGGTTGGCGCAGCCGACATAGCAGTCGTCCACCGCCGCCCAGTCCACGCCCTTGTTGCGCTCCACCAGGGCGCGGAAGGTGTGGGCCAGCAGGTCGTCCGGGCGCACATCCTTCAGCGCGCCGGCATAGCGGCCGATCGGGGTGCGGACGAAGTCGCAGATGTAAGCGTCAGCCATGGTTCGCTCCCCTCTCAATCGGCCTGGTGCAGCCGGGCGCCGGTCTTCGCCTGCAGCGTGTCGAAATCCAGCCCCGGCACCATCTCGCGCACCACGAAGCCCTGCTCCGTGATGTCGATCACCGCGAGGTTGGTATAGACCCGCGTCACCGCGCGCCCGGCGGTCAACGGATAGGAGCATTCCTCCACCAGCCGCGGCCTGCCGTCCTTGGTGGTGTGCTCCATCACCACCCAGAGGCGCTTGGCGCCCACCGAGAGGTCCATGGCCCCGCCCACGGCGGGGGCGCTGTCATTGGCCGAGGTCGCCCAGTTGGCGATGTCGCCGTTCTGCGCCACCTCGAAGGCGCCGAGCACGCAGAGGTCCAGGTGCCCGCCCCGGATGATCGAGAAACTGTCCGCGTGGTGGAAGAAGCTGCCGCCCGGGGTCAGCGTCACATGCTGCTTGCCGGCGTTGATCAGCCAGGGATCGACCTTGCCTTCCTCCGGCGCCGGGCCCATGCCCAGCAGCCCGTTCTCGGAATGGATCACCACCTCATGGCCCGCCGGGATCTGGTCGGCCACCAGGGTCGGCACGCCGATGCCCAGGTTGACGTACCAGCCCTCGGGAATGTCCTTTGCCACGCGCGCCGCCATCTGCGGGCGGCTGAGCGGCCTGAAGTTCACCGTCTCCGACATGTCTCGCTCCTCCGCCTCAGCTCTGGGGATCGCCGTAGGGAACATGCACCACGCGGTCGGTGAAGATGCCGGGCGTGACGATGGTCTCCGGGTCCAGTCCCCGCTCATCCTCGCAGAGATGCTGGGTCTGCACGACGGTGCATTTGCCCGCCATGGCCATCACCGGATTGAAGTTCCGGCCGGACTCCCGATAGACGAGGTTGCCCCAGCGGTCCGCCCGCCAGGCCTCGACCAGCGCGACGTCGCCCGGCAGGGCCTCCTCCAGGATGCAGGGGCGGCCATTGTACTCGCGCACCTCCTTGCCCTTGGCCAGCAGCGTGTTGGCGCCGGTCGGGGTGAAGAAGGCCGGCACGCCC
This sequence comes from Roseomonas mucosa ATCC BAA-692, assembly GCF_000622225.1. Classification (GTDB taxonomy): domain Bacteria; phylum Pseudomonadota; class Alphaproteobacteria; order Acetobacterales; family Acetobacteraceae; genus Roseomonas; species Roseomonas mucosa. The sequence goes on from NZ_JHWD01000017.1 coordinate 16,055, forward strand.
GCGCCCGCGGCACGCATCCGCTCCGCCAGCGTGCCCTGCGGCACGATCTCCAGCTCGATCTTCCCGGCCTTGTACAGCTCCTCGAAGACCACCGAGCCGGAGGAGCGCGGGAAGGAGCAGACGATCTTGCGCACCCGCCCCAGCTCCATCAGCTTCGCCAGGCCGGTGCGCCCGGTGCCCGCGTTGTTGGCGACGACGGTGAGGTCCTTCGCCCCCTGCTCCGCCAGTCCTTCGATCAGGGCATTGGGCTGTCCCACCGGGCCGAAGCCACCGATCAGCACGGTGGACCCGTCCTTCACCCCTTCCAGCGCCTCCGCGATCGAGCGGACGAATTTGTTGATCATGCGGTCTTCCCGTTGCGGCGCGGAAGGGTCGCCGCCTGCTGCAGCACCCGGTCGATGAAGAGGCTGGCCGCGCCCAGATAGCCAGCCGGATCGGTAAGGGCCTCGATCTTCTCCCTGTCGAGGCGGGAGGACACCTCCTCCTCCCGCGACAGCGCCTCGGCGAGGGGCACCCCCTCCTTCAGCGCCACGTCGCAGGCATGGTGGACGGCATGGTGCGCCTGCTCGCGCCCCAGCACGGGGGCGAGGCCCATCATCACCGCCTCGGCCATGATCAGCCCGCCGGTGCTGTCGAGGTTGCGGCGCATGCGTGCGGCATCCACCGTCATCCCCTCGGCCACCAGCACGGCCTGCTCCAGCGCGCCATGCGTCAGCAGCAGGCTCTGGAAGATCGCCAGCGGCTCGGCCTGCCAGGGGCCGGTGCCGCGTTCCTGGTCGTGCGGCAGGGCGGCCAGCATCTGCGGCACCAGCGCGCCCACCCCGCGCGCCTGGGCGATCACGTATTCGCAGGCGATCGGGTTGCGCTTCTGCGGCATGGTGGAGGAGCCGCCACGCCCGGGGGCATGCGGCTCGGCCACCTCGGCCACCTCGGTCTGCATTAACAGCATGACGTCGGTGGCGAACTTGCTGAGCGAGCCGGTCAGCAGCCCGCACCAGGAGACCAGCTCGGCGAAGCCGTCATGCGCGACATGCCAGGGGATCTCCGGCTCGGCGAGGTCCAGCTCCCGCGCCAGCCCGGCCAGCACCTCCGCCCCGCGGTCGCCCAGCGAGGCCAGCGTGCCGACCGCGCCGCCGAACTCCACCCGCAGCACGCGCGGCCGCAGCTCCGCCAAGCGCTCCCGCATCCGCAGCAGGGGCGAGAGCCAGACGGCGCATTTGTAGCCGAAGGTCACCGGCAGGGCATGCTGGAGATGCGTGCGCCCGGCCATCACCGTGCCGCGATGCTCCTCCGCCCGCGCCGCCAGCGCGGCGCAGACCCGGTCCAGGTCCCGCTCGATGATCGCCAGCGCGTCGCGGATCACCAGCACCGTGGCGGTGTCGAGGATATCCTGGGTGGTGGCGCCCCAATGGGTCCAGCGCCCGGCTTCCGGCCCGGCGGCCTGGGAAAGCTGCTTCACCAGCCCCACCACCGGATAACCGGTGTTGCGGGTGGAGATGGCGAGCGCGGTCATGTCGAGCTTTCCCGCCCGCGCCGCCGCGGTGATGGCGGGCGCGGCTTCCGCCGGGATCAGGCCCAGCCGGGCCTCGACCCGGGCCAGCGCCGCCTCCACGTCCAGCATGCGCTGCAGCCAGGCGCGGTCGCCCGCCGCCTCGCGCATCGCCTCGCTGCCATAGAGGGTGCCGAAGACCACGCTGTCGGCGGGGTTGACGCTCATGCCCGGGGCACCCCTTGCGTCGCCGCGCGGCTCATCGCGTCTCCTCCTCCATCTCCTTCAGGGTCTTCTTGGCCAGTTTCAGCGCATGATTGGCCGCCGGCACGCCCGCATAGGCGCCCACCTGCAGCAGGACCTCCGCGATCTCCTCCGGCGAGACGCCCGTGTTGCGCGTGGCGCGCACATGCAGGACGAACTCGTCCTCCCGTCCCAGCGCCGCCATCATGGCCAGGGTGAGAAGGGACCGCGTGTGCCGTGGTAGCCCCGGGCGGGTCCAGATGCCACCCCAGACATTGCGGGTGATGTAGTCCTGGAAGGGCTGGTCCAGCGGCGTCACCGCGGCGCCGGCACGGGCGACATGCGCCTCGCCCAGCACGGCTTTCCGCACCGCCAGCCCGGCAGCATAGGCGTCGCCCGCCGCGACCGGCGCCTGGGCGGTGAGGAAGTCACGCATCGCCGCGACCACCGCCTCCGGGCGCTCCATGGTCGGGATATGGGCGGTGTCGGGGATCACCTCCAGCCGCGCGCCGGGGATGGCGTCGCGCAGCGCCTCGGCGCTGGCCAGCGGCGTCGCCTGATCGCCATCGCCCACCAGCACCAGTGCCGGCACGCTCAGGCGGCGGGAGGTCTCGGTCAGGTCGGCGGCGGCGATGGCCTCGGCGGCGCCGGCATAGCCTTCCGGATCGGTCCGGCGCAGCATGGCGCGCAGCGCATCGGTGCGCGGCTCGCCCAGTGAGGCCGGCGTCACCCAGCGCGCCACCACCGTTTCCACCAGCGGCTCCATGCCCTCCGCCCGCACCGTGGCGGCGCGGTCGATCCAGCCCTGGGCCGGGGGGATGGCCAGCGCCGTGTCCACCAGCGTCAGGCTGCGCACCCGCCCCGGTGCCTGGGCGGCGAGCGACTGGGCGATCATGCCACCGATGGAGATGCCGGCGACATGGGCGCTCTCCACCCCCATCAGATCCAGCAGGCCCAGCATGTCGCGGGCCATGCCCTCGATGCTGTAGGGTCCGGGGGTGACGCCGCTCAGCCCATGGCCGCGCAGGTCCGGGCGGATGACGCGGTAGCGGTTCGAGAAGGCCTGGGCCGGCTCCTCCCAGATCCCGGCATTCGTGCCCAGCGAGTGGAGCAGGAACAGGACCTCGCCATTGGCGGGGCCGGAGACCTGCGCCTGAAAGGTGGTGCCATCCAGACGGAGAAACATCGTGAGCCTCCCGAAAACCTGGCCGGGGCCCGTTTGGGTCCCTGGCTGGAACCTTGACTGGGACAAAGCCGCCCGGTCACGGCTTCGCCCTTTCGCGCCGGCTCCGCAAGTCCCGTTTCCGGAAAGATTTTCCGGAAACGGACGCCCCTGCCCTCCCCGGCGCCGGAGGTCCTGGCGGGTCAGCCCGTCCTGCCGCCCACCATTTCCGCGAAGTGCCGCAGCATCCGCTCGGGGTCGGGTTCGCGCCAGGTGAAGAGGCGGAAGGCCTGCACCGCCTGAAAGACCGCCATGCCGCCGCCGCTCAGCGTCCGACAGCCGAGCGCGCGGGCGGTGCGCAGCAGTTCCGTTTCCAGCGGGAAATAGACGATCTCGGAGACCCAGAGCGCCGGCCGCAGCAGTTCCGCCGGCAGCGGCAGGCCGGGATGCGCGGCCATGCCTGTGGGCGTGCAGTGGACCAGCCCGTTGGCCGCCGCCATGGCCGCCGGCAGGTCGGCGCAGGCCACCGCCCGGCCCGCACCGAAACGCTCCGACAGCGAGGCGGCGAGCGCCTGGGCCCGGGCGGGGTCCATGTCCTGGATCGTCAGTTGTCCGACGCCCATGGTCAGCAGCGCATGCGCCACCGCCACCCCGGCGCCGCCCGCGCCGAGTTGCACCACCCGGTCCAGCGCCACGCCGTCCATGTTGCGGCGAAAGGCCTCGGCATAGCCGGACCAGTCGGTGTTGTGGCCGATCCGCCGGCCGTCGCGCAGCAGCACGGTGTTCACCGCGCCCAGCGCCGCCGCGTCGGGGGACAGCTCGTCCAACAGCGGGATCACCGCCTGCTTGCAGGGATGGGTGATGTTGAGCCCGGTGAAGCCCATGCGCCCGGCCGCCTGCAACAGCTCCGGCAGTGCCTCCACGCCCAGGCCGAGGACTTGCAGGTCGATCAGCTTGTACTGGGAGCGCAGGCCCTGCTCGTCACCCTCCCGCTCATGCATCGCCGGGGTCAGGGAGGCCTGGATGCCGTGGCCGATGAGCCCGCAAAGGACCGTCTGGCGCGGCGTCACTTCGCCTCCCCGATCAGGCGGGCGACGCGTTGCAGCGCCAGCGTATAGCCCTGGGTGCCGAAGCCCGCGATCACGCCGCTGGCTGCCAGCGTCACATAGGAATGGTGCCGGAAGCTCTCGCGCTGATGCACGTTGGAGATGTGCACCTCGATGATCGGCCCCTCGAAGGTCTTCAACGCATCGAGGATGGCCACCGAGGTATGGGTGAAGGCGGCGGGGTTGATGACGATGCCTGCCGCCACCTCCCGCGCCTCATGGATCCAGTCGATGATCTCGTATTCGCGGTTGCTCTGGTGGAAGCGGATCTCCAGCCCCAGTTCCGCAGCCGCCCCGCGGCAGTCTCGCTCCACATCGGCCAGGGTCTCATGGCCGTAGATCTGCGGCTGCCGCTTGCCCAGCAGGTTCAGGTTGGGTCCGTTCAGGACATAGACCAAACGTGTCACCGGGGCACCCTCCCTATCGGATCTCGGGACCCATGGCCGATCGGCATTCCGGTCCGGCAGTCCGGCCTGGGACGGCGCTGGATGTGGACTAACCGGTTAATCCAAGTCAACGGGGAATGCTCTCATTTAGATGTCTTCTTACGCTCACGCGCGCCCCGCGACGATGGGGGGGCGATATGCGTCTGTGTCCGGCCAGCGCCGTTGCGATCCGCCTGGACCGGTGGGGGCAGCGCCACGTCACCCGGCAGGGTGCGCAGGAAAGGGGCGGCAGGGGAGCGGCAGGGCGGCTACCGGGGGAAACACCCAGCGCAGGCTGAGCCTCGGCCTCCGGCGCAACTGGCACGGCAGGCAGTTCGCCAGGGGCCGAACGGCTGCTCATGGCCGCGAGTCAGGCCACCCGCCGGATGGCCGCGAACACGAGGGGGCATCGAAGCATCGAGGCTTCAGGGGTTTGCGGACGCACGCTCCCGGATGGTGGCTCCGGAGACTCGCTCTAACGCCGCAACGTGACGAGGCTGCCATGGACCCAGCCCTCGGGGCTGGCATCCCCGACCTGGTACCAGCCCCCCGGGGCGGTGCCGAAGATCGTCAGGCTGGTCCCGGCTGGCACCACCCGCAGCACCTGCCCGCCGCCATTCGGATGCATGCGGAGATTGCCCGGCTGACGCATCGAAAGCGTGCCGGAGGCATCCTGTGCCGCAGAAGCCGCCGGTCCTGCCTGTTGCGCCTGGTCCCTGCCCGTTCCCTTCGGCATCATCGTCGTGGCCGTCACCTGCGTCACCTGCGGCAGGTTGGCCGGGATCGGCGGCAGGAGTGGCGGAGCGGCCTGCCGCAGGGTCGGCTTCGGTCCGCCTTCCTCCCGGCAGCGGGAGACGGTCTCGACATAGACCCGCGTCGCCTCGACATCCGACAGGGCGACATGCTGCTCCAGCACTGGATCCGCGCCATCGGAATAGGTCAACACTGCCACGAAAGGCACGAAGGCCCCGCTCGCTCCCTTCGCATTGACTTGGCCGCAGACTGCCACCGTGTTCGGCATCGCCTGGACATAACTCTGCACCGCACGGAGTTGCGGCTGGCCATAGGAGGCAAGCCCGGCGCGCAAGGCGGCCTCCGTCACCACTTGGGCCTGCGCCAGACGGTCGGGCTCGCCGCTACCCTTGGCGTCCTTCTCGTTGCAGGCAGTCAACGCGGCCAGCAGGGCCAGGCCGGTGCAGGCGCGGAGGACTCCCGACCCGATGGCGGCTTTCATGGCACCCTGTCCTCCTGTCTCGTCGCGGGCCTCTGGCACATGGCACGGCAGAAAGGCAGCCAGGCCGGAACGGCGGCACCACGCCCGGCAGTCCGGCCACCGGGGGAAGAACGCCTTCGCCGCAACAATGTTTGGAGGGTCCGGGAGAATTTCACAGGCGCGACGCGATCCCCGGCTCGTTTTCCCCAGGCTGCAGGGACCCGGAAAGCCTGGCGCGGCCGGGAGCGTTCCGGCGGGGCGGCCTTCAGGCTCCCTTCAGGCTCCACGCTCCCGCTGGGCGCCCCCGCCGGCCGTGCCGAGGAGGCCGCGCGGCGGGTGGCCTCAGAGCAGGGCCTTGGCGCGCTGCAGCACCTGATCGCAGAGCTTCTGGCCGAGTTCGCTCTTCAGGCTGGCGAGGTCGAAGCTCTTGCCCTGCGCGTCCAGCACGCCCTTGGAGCCTTCGACGAAGCCCGGGTTGCCGCTCTGCTTGGCGGTTCCGCCGAGCTTGCCCAGGAGCTGGTCCTTCACCGAGGCCGCCTCCGCCCCGCCGGTCAGGCGCTGCCGCACGCAGTATTGCATGAGCCCCGCGATGTTGCTGCTGCTGGCGGCGGCCGGGGACGGCACCGCGATGCTGCCGAGGCTGTTGCCGGCGGCGTTCTTCAGCGTGTCCATCAGCTGCGCCCGCGCGGGGGTGACGGCGGCGGGCGCGGCGGTCAGCAGGGCCATGACGGCGAGGCCTGTCACGAGATGTCGCATCGGCGTCTCCTTAACCTTCCGGGAGGCGGTGACGGAACACAGGCCGCCCCCCGGCGCAACCCCGGGCCGGCCACAGGATTTCGTGCGCGGCCGGAAAGGGGGAGGCGCGGGCGGCCTCGCCCGGCACGGCTATTTCACCGTCTGCGCCGCGGTGAAGGCGAAATTGGCGTAGCTGTATTCCGCGACGCGGAACCAGAGGAACTCCTCGTCGCGATACTTGCGGTAGCTTTCCCAGATCCGCTTGAAGCGCTCGTTGCGGTTGCCGATCTCGTCATAGAGTTCGTTCGCCGCCTTCCAGGCTGCGGTCATGACGTCGCGCGGCCAGGGGCGGAGCTGCGTGCCCGCGCCCACCAGCCGCCGCAGCGCCTCCGGGTTGCTCTGGTCGTAGCGTGAAAGCATGTCGGTGTTCGCCTCGGCACAGGCGGTTTCCAGCGCCGCGCGGTAATGCGGCGGCAGCGTGGCCAGGGCGCGCTGGTTGACCAGCAGATGCGTCTGCGCGCAGGGCTCGAAGAAGCCGGGATAGTAGTAGTAGGGCGCGACCCGCGCGAAGCCGAGCTTCTCGTCGTCATGCGGGCCGACGAATTCCACCGCATCGATCGTGCCGCGTTCCAGCGCCGGGTAGATGTCGCTGGCGGCGAGCTGCGTCGGCACGGCGCCCATCCTGGCGAACATGTCGCCCGCCAGCCCGGCGATGCGGAACTTCAGCCCCTTCACGTCGTCGAGGCTCTTGATCTCCTTACGGAACCAGCCGCCCATCTGCGCGCCGGTGTTGCCCATCATGAAGGGCACCGCGTTGTAGTCCTTCAGCAGCTCCTCCATCAGCGCCTGGCCTCCGCCCTGCTGGTACCAGCTCGTCTGCTGCCGGTCGTTCATGCCGAACGGGACGACGGTGAAGAAGGCGAAGGAGGGGTCCTTGCCGGTGTAGTAGTAGGTGGCGGTGTGGCAGGCCTCGACCGTGTTGTTCTGCACGGCATCCAGCGCCTGCAGCCCACCCACGATCTCGCCCGCCGCGAAGAGGCGGATCTGGAACCTGTTGTCGGTGAGCTGCGCCACGCGCTTCGTCATCTTCTCGGCGGTGCCGTAGAGGATGTCGGTGGAGCGCGGGAAGGAACTGGTCAGGCGCCAGCGGATCTCCGGCATCGCCTCCGTGCCGCCGGCGGGGGCCTGGGCGGCGGCGGGCAGGGCGGGCGCGGCCGCCATGGCGGCGGTCAGCAGGGCGCGGCGTTGCATGGATTCCTCCCGAAACCGGTTCTTGCCGCAAGAGCAGCAGAGATCGGGCGGAAGCGCCAGGGGTGGGTGAAGGGGTGGGCGGGCACCCGCAAGGCCTGCCCCTGCCAAGGCCCCGGGCCCCCTGCCCCCTCCACCGATATGCCATAGCCTGCCGGCGATGACGCGAATCGATGCAGCCCTACCTCCTCCCCACGGCCCCGTCCGGCCATGACCATGTGGTTCGACGCCTTCGTGCCCGCCTTCGGGCTGATCGCACTCGGCATGCTGCTGAAGCGGCGCATGCTGCGCGATGGCGCGGTCTGGGCAGGCATCGAGCGGCTGGTCTTCTACGTGCTGATGCCCGCGCTGCTGGTGTCCTCGATCTCCGCGGTGGACCTGCGCAGCCTGCCATTCGGCGGCATGGCGGCCAGCATCTGGTTGGCGCTTCTGCTCGGCACCGCCCTGGCGCTGCTGCTGGCCCGGCTGATGCGGCAGGACCATGCCAGCGCGACCTCGGTGCTGCAGGGAGGGATACGCTTCAACAACCTCGTCGCCTTCGCCGTCACTGGCGGTGTCCTGGGGGCGCCCGGCGTGGCGCTGGGTGGGGTGACGACCGGGCTGATCGTGCCCTGCGTGCAGTTCATCCTGACCATCGCCTTCGCCATGGGCGGCGAGCGCGGCTGGCCGCGCCCGGCCTCCGTGCTGCGGCAGGTGGCGCTCAACCCGCTGATCCTGGCCTGCCTGCTGGGCTTCGCCCTGTCCGCCCTCGGCGGCCTGCCGCCGGGGCTGGGGCCGCTGCTGCGCGCGCTGGGCGGTGCCTCGGTGGCGCTGGGCCTGCTCGCCGTGGGGGCGGCGCTGACCCTGGGGGCGTTGCGGGACCGGCCGCTGCTGCAGAACCTGGTGGCGGCGCAGAAGCTGCTGCTGATGCCGCTCCTCACCCTGGCGCTGGCGCGGCTCTTCGGCCTCGACGCCCTGGCCGCCTCGGTCGCCGTGCTGTTCATGGCGATGCCGACCGCCACGACAGGCTATGTCATGGCGCGCGCCATGGGCGGCGATGCCCCGCTCATCGCCGCCATGACCACCGGGCAGCATATCCTGGCGGTGCTGAGCCTGCCCTTCTGGGCCTGGCTGCTGCTGCCCTGACCCTTCGAGGGGCTGCTTTTCCCGGCCATTTGGCTTTGTGGTGACCTGCCGGGGGAGAGGCGCCGCCTCTCCCGCCGGACCCCCTCTCCGCCGGGGACCGAAGCCGGCCCCCGGACATGAACTGGCGCTCGTGGTTGCCGTCAGGTTGCCGTTGATCTCCGGGAGCAGGTGGAAAGGCGGGACTCCCAAAAGGAAGAAAGACACCGTAACCGCGCTGATGGGGCACCGGCAGTCCGCCGGAGAGCCAGGCTCTCCGGCGCGATCCGGCGGCAGCGAGGACCAACGAATCGGGTCCAGGGTGCGCAGCGTCCTGGCGGATAGGGGGTCCGGGGGAAAGGCAGCACCTTTCACCCGGGACGGCGCAACGCCGGGCGCAAGGCGATCCCGCGGAGGCGGCAACGGGAAGGGGCGGCCATCCATCCCCTTCTGGTGGGGAACGCGGCTTCCCCTGTGTTGGCGCCAGCGTGATATGCTCCGTCCCGTCCTGCGGGAGGCAGCCCTGCGAATCCGCCGGGCCGGCGCGAATCCGGTCTGGCCTGGTCTTTCCCTTCGCCTTGGCGCGGGGCAAGGAGGGCATTATGGGTTCGCCGGATATCATGACCGACCTGCCGTCGCCCGACCTGTCATTGCCCGACCTGGCCTCGCTGCGTGCCGAGATCGATTCGATCGACGACGCGGTGCACGACCTGCTGATGCGCCGGGCGGCGCTTTCCGCCCGCATGGCCGCCAGCCGGGTGAAGAACGACAGCTTCCCCTATCGCCCGGGGCGCGAGGCGGGAATCCTTCGCCGCCTGCTGGCCCGCCATCATCCCCCCCTTCCGGCCGGCACGATGGTCCAGGTCTGGCGGGAGATCATCGCGGCCTCGCTGTTGCAGCAGGGGCCGCTCTCCCTCGCGGTGCTGCAGCCACAGCGCGGGAATCCGGGTGAATCCCCGCTCTCCTCCCTGGCCCGCGCCCATTACGGCGAGGGCAGCACGCTGCGCCTGCACGCGACGGTGGGCCGGGTGCTCGCCGCGCTGTCCGCCGGGGAAGCGAACCTCGCCATCCTGCCGATGCCCGATGACGGCGACCTGGCCGAGGCCGCCTGGTGGCTGCGGCTGGAGGCGCCGCGCCTGCACGTGGTGGCCGCGCTGCCCTTCCTCGCCGCCGCGGGGCAGCGGCCGCAGGCGCTGGTGGTCGCCGCCATGGCGCCGGAAGCCACGGGGCGCGACCGTTCCCTGCTGCGCCTCGCCCACGCGCCGGACATGTCGCGCGATGCGCTGGCCGCCGCGCTGTCGGCGGCGGGGCTGAAGGTGCTGCGGCTGATCCCCTTCCGCGACCTGCCGCACCCGCACGAGACGGGCGCCGGGCGCGCGGCCGACAGGGGCGCGGAGGGCTGCGCCCTGGCCGAGATCGAGGGCTTCCTGTCCGCCGACGACCCCCGCCTGAAGAATTTTCGCGCCGATCTGCTCGGCGCCTATGCCGAGCCGGAGAGCCTGCCATGACCGTGATGCCCCGTCCCTCCATCCTCGCCGTCGAGCCCTATGTCGGCGGCGAATCCAGGATCCCGGGCGTGAACCGCATCGTGAAGCTGTCCTCCAACGAGGGCGCCTTCGGCCCGCCGCCCGGCGCGGTGGAGGCGATCCGGGCGATGGCGACCGAGGCGCACCGCTATCCGGATGGCGGGGCGAAGGCGCTGCGCGAGGCGATCGGGGCGGCACATGGGCTGGACCCGGCGCGGATCGTCTGCGGCAACGGCTCCGACGAGCTGATCGCGCTGCTGATCATGGCCTATGGCGGCGAGGGCACCGAGCTCGTCATGTCCGCCTACGGCTTCCAGATGTACGAGCTGACCGGGCTCTGGGCCGGCTGCCGCGTCATCAAGGTGCCGGAGCGCGAGCTGACCGCCGATGTGGATGCCATGCTGGCCGCGGTCGGGCCGCGCACGAAGCTGGTCTTCCTCACCAACCCGAACAACCCGACCGGCACGCTGCTGCCGCAGGGCGAGGTCGAGCGCCTGCGCGCGGGCCTGCGCGACGACATCCTGCTGGCGCTGGATTCCGCCTATGCGGAATACGTTACCGCCCCGGGCTACGACGCCGGGGCGAAGGTTGTGGATGCCAGCGACAACACGGTGATGCTGCGCACCTTCAGCAAGATCTATGGACTGGGCGGCATGCGCCTGGGCTGGGCCTATGCCTCGCCCACCATCGTCGCTGTGCTGGGCCGGGTGCGTGGGCCGTTCAACGTGAACGCCGCCGCCGCCGCCGCCGGCATCGCCGCCCTGGCCGAGCCGGGCTGGATCGGGAAGAACGTCGCGCACAACAGCGAATGGCGCGCGAAGCTGAGCGCGGCGCTGGAGGCGGTGGGCCTTCCGGTGCGGCCGAGCGAGACCAACTTCGTGCTGGTGGATTTCGGCAGCGCCGAGCGCGCCGGGGCCGCCGACGCGCATCTGCGCGCGCGCGGGCTGATCGTGCGCGCCATGGGCGGCTATGGCCTGCCGCGCTACCTCCGCGTCACCATCGGCAATGCCGAGGAATGCGAGATGGTGATCGAGGCGCTCACCGGCTTCGCGCGCGGATGAGCGATCCCCTCTTCCGCCGCCTCTGCATCATCGGCGCCGGCCTGATTGGTTCCTCCCTGGCGCGGCTGGTCTGCGAGCGGGGCGACATCGCCCGGCATCTGGTGGTGCACGACAGTTCCGCCACGGTGATCGGGCGGGTGCGGGCACTGGGCATCGCCGATACGGTGGAGCCCAATCCGGTGCGGGCGGTGGAGGGCTGCGACGCGGTCGTCCTCTGCGTGCCCGTGGGCGCCTATCACGGGGTGATGTCGGTGATCGCGGCGCATCTCGCCCCGGGCTGCGTGCTGAGCGACGTCGGCAGCACCAAGAGCAGCGTGCTGCGCGACCTGCTGCCCCTGTTGCCGGAAGGCGTGCACCTGGTGCCGGGCCATCCCATGGCCGGCACCGAGTTCTCCGGCCCCGATGCCGGCTTCGCCGCGCTGTTCCAGGGCCGCTGGGTGATCCTGACGCCGCCGCCGGGCGCCGATCCCACCGCCGTGGAGAAAGTCACGGAGATGTGGCGCCGCGCGGGCTCGACGCTGGAGGTGATGGACGCCGCCAAGCACGACAAGGTGGTGGCCATCGTCTCGCACCTGCCGCACCTGATCGCCTTCACCATCTGCTCCACCGCCGACGACCTGGCGCAGGAGACGCAGGACAACATCCTGCGCTTCGCCGCCTCGGGCTTCCGCGACTTCACCCGCATTGCCGCCAGCGACGTGGCCATGTGGCGCGACATCTTCCTGAACAACCGCGAGGCGCTGCTGGAGATGCTGGCGCGCTTCACCGAGGATTCCCAGGCCCTGGGCCGCGCGGTGCGCTGGGGCGAGGCAGGCTTCATCGAGGACCGCATCCAGCGCGGGCGGAAGGTCCGGCGCTCGCTGATCGAGATGAAGCAAGCCTGAAGTGGGGTTTCCGGCGGATGCCCCCGGGCGGAGGCTCCGCCTCCCCCGGTCCCCCACCGCTGGGGAGATAGTATCTCCCCAGACCCCGCCTTGAGTTGGTGCTGGCGGCAAGGTCGGCCTGTGGCCCACTCCTGGGGACAGGCGGACCGGCAAGCTCCCGGAGAAAGGAAAGACACTATCTTCGCGCTGGTGGCAGCGGCAGTCGCCGGGAAGCCATGCTTCCCGCCGCGATCCGGTGTCAGCGAGAGCCAGCGAAGGGGAGGTCCAGGACCCTCAGGGTCCTGGTGGATGGGGCCCCGGGGAAGGCAAGGCCTCCCGGCTGGCAGTGGCAGCAAAGCCCTGATCCCCTGCCTTGCCCCCCACCCTGGCCCGGAGGGCGCGGAGGGCCTATCTAGGGGATCCCATCCTTCCTGCAGGCGAGCGATCCGATGCGCGACAGCAGCTACACCGGCTATACCCCTCATATCGTTCCCGGCGTGACGCCGGTGGACAAGATCACGGTGGAGAGCCGGGTGGTGGCCTGCGACGGCGGCAAGGGCGCGCTGGGGCATCCCACCATCTACATGCGGATCGAGGACCGGGAGGTCACCTGCCCCTACTGCTCGCGCACCTATGTGCTGGCCGAGGGCGCGGGGGATGACGGCCACCACTGAGGCGCTGGCAGGAATTCGGAAAGGGGCGGCGATGACCGAGGATGCACCCTCCGGGACCCCCCGTGACAGCACGGCCCCGGAGCAGGAAGCGGCCACAGCCGCCGTCATCAACATGCCGGGGGCGGCGGGCGGCGTGCCGGCCACCCCGCCGGGCGAGCGGCACCTGATCCTGGTGGACGGGTCGGGCTACATCTTCCGCGCCTTCCACGCCCTGCCACCGATGACCAATCCGGAGGGCGTGCCGGTGAACGCCGTCTTCGGCTTCTCCGGCATGCTGTCGAACTTCCTGTCCCGGCATGTGGGCAGCCATATCGCCGTGGTCTTCGACGCCTCCCGCAGCACCTTCCGCAACGAGATCTACCCCGACTACAAGGCGCACCGGCCCGAGCCGCCGCCGGAGCTGGTGCCCCAGTTCAAGATGATCCGCGAGGCCACGGCGGCCTTCGGCGTCGCCTGCGTGGAGCAGCAGGGCTACGAGGCGGACGACATGATCGCCTCCTATGCCGCCGCCTTCGCGCGGGATGGCGGGCGGGTGACGATCGTCTCCTCCGACAAGGACCTGATGCAGCTCGTGGACGAGCGCGTCGAGCTGCTGGACCCGATCAAGCAGAAGCCGATCCGCGCCGCCGAGGTGATGGAGAAGTTCGGCGTGCCGCCGGAGAAGGTGGTCGAGGTGCAGGCCCTGGCCGGGGACCCCACCGACAACGTGCCGGGCGTGCCGGGCATCGGCGTGAAGACCGCCGCGCAGCTGATCGAGACCTATGGGGACGTGGAGACGCTGCTTTCCCGCCTGTCCGAGATCAGGCAGCCCAAGCGCCGCCAGACGCTGGAGGAGAATGCGGAGAACGCCCGCATCAGCCGCCGGCTGGTGGAGCTGGACCGCAACGCCCCCCTGCCGCACCCGGTGGAGGAATTCGTCACCCGGCCGCCCGAGCCGGCGCGGTTGAGCGGCTTCCTGGAGCGCAACGGCTTCCGCTCGCTGCAGCATCGGCTGGGGCTGAGCCAGGACGGCCTGCGCGACAGCGGCCCCCGTCGCCCGCCGGCCGCGCTGGAGGCGCCGGTTCCCGCCGAACCGCTGGCGGTGCCGGCCGAGGCCGCGCCCTTCGGCCCCTACGAGACCATCGCCGATCTCGCAACGCTGGAAGCCTGGATCGCGCGGGCGCGCGAGGCCGGGGTGGTGGCGGTGGACACGGAGACGGACAGCCTGGACGCGCTGGCGGCCAATCTGGTGGGCGTCTGCCTTGCGGTCGCGCCGGGGCAGGCGGCCTACCTGCCGCTGCGCCATGCCTCGGGCGACCTGTTGCAGCCGGCGCCGCAGCAGGTGCCTTTCGACGAGGCGATTGCCCTGCTGCGCCCGCTTCTGGCCGAGCCCGGCATGCTGAAGGTGCTGCACAACGCGAAATACGACACCGAGGTGCTGGCCCGGCCGGAGAATGGCGGCCTCACGGTCGATCCGGTGGACGACACGATGCTGCTTTCCTACAGTCTCGATGCCGGGCGGCACGGGCATGGGATGGACGAGCTGTCGCGCCGGCATCTGGCGCACCAGCCGGTCACCTATGACGAGGTGACCGGCACCGGCAGGGCGCGCAAGCCCTTTGCCCAGGTGCCGCTGGAGCAGGCCACCGCCTATGCCGCGGAGGATGCGGATGTCACGCTGCGCCTCTGGCTGGCGCTGAAGCCGCTTTTGCGCGAACGCCGGGCGCTGGCCCTCTACGAGCAGGTCGAGCGTCGCATGATCGCCGTGCTGCGCGACATGGAAACCGCCGGCATCAAGGTGGACGGCGAGGAGCTGGCGCGGATCGGCGAGGACTTCTCCCAGCGCATGACGGCGCTGGAGGCGGAGATCCACGGCCTCGCCGGCCGCGCCTTCAATGTCGGCTCCCCCAAGCAGCTCGGCGATATCCTGTTCGGCGAGATGGGCCTGCCCGGCGGCCGCAAGGGAAAGACCGGCGCCTATTCCACCGACGTCTTCGTGCTGGAGGAGCTGGCGGCCCAGGGCCACGAGCTGCCCCGCAAGGTGCTGGACTGGCGGCAGCTCTCGAAGCTGAAATCCACCTATGTGGACGGGCTGCAGGCGCAGATCGCCGCCGATGGCCGGGTCCATACGGATTTCAGCATGGCCATCACCTCCACCGGCCGGCTTTCCTCCACCGAGCCCAACCTGCAGAACATCCCCATCCGCACCGAGGAAGGCGCCAAGATCCGCCGCGCCTTCGTGGCGGAGCCGGGGCATGTCCTGCTGGCGGCGGATTATTCGCAGATCGAGCTGCGGCTGCTGGCCCACATGGCCGACGTGCCGACGCTGCGGGAGGCCTTCAGCAAGGGCGAGGACATCCACACCCGCACGGCGCGGGAGATCTTCCGCCTGCCGGAAGGGGCGCCGGTGGACCGCGAGCTGCGCCGCCGTGCCAAGACGGTGAATTTCGGCATCATCTACGGCATCTCGGCCTTCGGCCTGGGGCCGCGGCTTGGCATCTCCCCGGGCGAGGCGCGGGGGATCATCGACGCCTATTTCACGCAGTATCCGGGCATCCGCGACGCGATGGAGAAGATCAAGGAGGAGGCCCGCATCCACGGCTTCGTCCGCACCTCCTTCGGCCGGGCGCTGTGGATTCCCGACATCACCGCCAAGCAGGCGCAGATCCGCGCCAATGCCGAGCGGCAGGCGATCAACGCCCCCTTCCAGGGAGGGGCTGCGGAGATCATCAAGCGCGCCATGGTCCGCATGCCGCTGGCACTGCGCGAGGCCGGACTCTCGGCGCGCATGCTGCTGCAGGTGCATGACGAGTTGCTCTTCGAGGTGCCGGAGGGTGAGGTCGAGGCGACGGCGACGCTGGTGCGGGAGGTGATGGAGGGTGTGGCGACCTTGCATGTCCCCCTGTCCGTCGAGGTCGGGACGGGACATTCCTGGGCCGAGGCGCACTGATCCGGCCAGCCGCTTTTCCTGGCCGTTCTGCGTCGCGCTTCGTGATGGCCCGCCGGGAGAGAGGCTCTGCCTCTCTCCCCGGCCGGTCCAGGGGCCCCGGGCTTTCGTTGGCTTTGCGTGGGTGCCGCCAGTCTGCCGCCTGATCCCGGCTGGAGGGGCGCACCAAAGCTCCGGAACCTGGCGAAGCGGTGAAATCGAGGTAGGGGCAGTTTCCGGCCGGCTTGCGCGCGGGTGCCCCATCCTACCATTACAGGTTGTGCTTGTCCCCTGTTGCCTCGGCTCAAAGGCGCAAGTTGCATTCTTGTTTCCTGGGTTACTTGTTGTTGATTCGGAAGGATGATTCAGGGAGGGCGGATTTCCTTGCGCAACAACCTGTGGCTGAATATTTTATAATCGTATCGCAACGACGAACCGTGCCACGGTCGCCCCGCCCTGTCCGCCCGGGCTATAACCGTGCCGGGAGGAGGGTTTCCCCGGCTCTCCGACGTTCTGGATCGTGCCCGTGGCCTCACCTTTGCGATGGATCGTTGCCCGGCTTCGCCGCCGTCCCGACAAGGAGCACGAGATCGCCCTGAACCGGGTGGCGATCGCCCTTTGCGCGCTGGTGTACTTCTTCCTGGTGGTGCCCTCCGATGCCTCGCTGGAAGAGGCGCGGTGGCTCTGCGCCGCCTTTGCCATCGCGACACTGCTGCTCTGCGGGCATCTGGTGCTCCGCCCCGGCGCCTCCGTCCTGCGACGCCTGGCGGGGATCGTGCTGGATCTGGGCACCCTCTCGGGCGGGCTGCTCACCGGCGGTGTCTATGTGGCCGCGCTCTATCCGCTCTATCTCTGGGTGATCTTCGGTAACGGCTTCCGCTTCGGCATCGCTTATCTGGGCGTCGCGGCGGGCCTGTCCATCCTGGCCTTCGGCACCATCATCCATGTCTCGCCCTACTGGCAGGCCAACTACCCGCTGGCGCTGGGCCTGCTGGCTGGGCTGGTGGTCCTGCCGGGCTATGCCGCGATGCTGATCCGCAAGCTGTCCCTGGCGCGGGACCAGGCGGAACAGGCCAGCCAGGCGAAGAGCCTCTTCCTGGCCAGCGTCAGCCACGAGCTGCGTACGCCGGTCACCGCCATCGTCGGCATGAACGACCTGCTGCGCCGCACGCCGCTGCAGCCCGAGCAGCGGGAGATGACGGGGACGATCCAGACCTCCGCGCGCTCCCTGATCTCGCTGATCGACGACCTGCTGAACCTGTCGCGCCTGGATGCGGGCCGCGTCGCCTTCGAGCAGGTGGTCTTCGATCCGGTGGCGGTGCTGCGCGACGCGGCGCGGCTGGTCACCGCCCAGGCGCTGGAGAAGGACCTCCGCCTCGGCTTCCACGTCACGCCGCGCAGCACCGGCCTGCTGCGCGGCGACCGGCGCCGCCTGGGCGAGGTGCTGCTGAACCTGACCGGCAACGCGGTGAAGTTCACCCGCCAGGGCGGGGTGGTCCTGGCCCTGGACATGCAGGAACAGCCGGGAGGCATCCTGCTGCGGCTGGAAGTGTCGGACACGGGGATCGGCATCGCGCCGGAGGCCCAGGAGCGCATCTTCGAGAGCTTCACCCAGGCCCATGAGCGGATCGCCAACGATTTCGGCGGCACGGGGCTGGGCCTGTCCATCTCCCGCCGCCTGGTCCGGGCGCAGGGGGGCGAGATCGGGGTGCGGAGCCGCCTGGGCCGTGGCAGCACGCTCTGGCTCATCCTGCCCATGGAGCGTGCCGCCGCCGAGGGCACACCTTCGCCCATGCCCTGGCATGCGGTGGTGCTGGTGCGCGACGCCAGCCTGCTGCCGGCCCTGGAACGGGCGGCGGAGCCGGCCGGACTGCGCCTCGCCCTGGCGCGGGGCCGCGACGAGGCCCGCCGCCTGCTCGCCGCGGCCGTCCCGGCGGGCGAGGGGCCGCGGACGCTGATCCTGCTGGGCGAGGAGCCCGCCGTGGCGGAGCAGGCGGAGGAGGCCCCCGGGCCGCCCGCTCAGCCCGACCTGCCGCCGGAGGCCGCGCGCCTGCCCGTCCTGCTGATCCGGCCCGATACGCTGCCCGGCCTCCCGGAGCCGTCGCGGCGCTTCGGGGCGCTGGCCATCCTGTCGGCGCAGCGGCTGGAGGCGGAACTGCCGCCCGTGCTGCGCGCCGCCCACACGCTCTGGCGGGTGGGGATGGAGGACGAGCAGGCGCTGGTCCGCGGACGCACGGCCGGGCGGCATATCCTGGTGGTGGACGACAACCGGGTGAACCAGAAGGTGCTGTCGCGGATGCTGGAAACCGGCGGCCATGCCGTCACCCTGGCCGGCAATGGCGAGGAGGCGCTGGACCTGCTGGAGCGGGACAGCTTCGACCTCGTGGTGATGGACGTGAACATGCCGGTCATGGGCGGGCTGGAGGCGACCAAGCTCTACCGCATGGCCTCGCTCGGCCAGCCGCACCTGCCCATCGTCGCCCTGACCGCCGACGCCACCAGCCAGGCGCGGGAAAGGGCACTGGAGGCGGGCATGGATGCCTGCCTGACCAAGCCGATCGACCTGGAAACCCTGCTGGACCTGGTGGAGCGCCTCCTGGCCGACAAGCCATCCCCGGCCGTGCCGATCCGGCGCCAGACAGTTCCCTTGGCGGTGGTTTCGCCGCCGGACGAACAGCCGTCCCGGCCCGCCACGGCCATGCCGCCCTGGACCGTCTATGAGAATCCGCGGCCCGAGCCGGCTCTCGCGCCGATCCCGGTCCCGTCCCATGGCCTCCCGCCCGATGCGCCGCCGCCGGTCCTGGCCGGCCAGCCGCTGCTCGACGAGACGATGCTGGAAAATCTGGAAACGCTGGGCGGCGCCGCGTTCGTCGCGGACGTGGTCGCCTCCTTCCTCACGGAAGCGGCCGCCCATCTGGAGGAGGTGCGAAAAGCCGTCCGCCTGGAGGATGGCGCGACGTTCCGGGACCGGGTGCATGCCCTGCGCAGCAGCGCGGCCAATGTCGGCGCGCTGGTCCTGCCGGAGCTCTGCCGCGACTGGCAGTTCGCCAGCGACGAGATGGTGCGCCAGAACGGCGCGGAAATGGCGGCGCGGCTCGTTGCCGAGTTCGAGGCGGTGCGGGCGGCGCTGCTGCGGCGCCAGGCCCTGCCGCCGGTGCTGGTGACCCGGCGGGACTGATCCCGCCGCGAGCCTCGTCCTGGCCGCCAGCCTGAGGGGTCGGAGCCGCCGGGGAGGGCCTCCCCCGCCGGCCCTTCTCCTTCGCCCGGTGTCGCGGGCGCAGGGCGGGCCGTCACTCGGCCGCGATGCCGATCCCCCGGTCGCGGCTGGTCCGGCGCTCCTGTGCCGCGGCGAGGCGCTCCATCTTGCGCAGGTCCGCCGGGGACAGGCGCATCGCCGCATCCACCCAGACATCGACGATGTCGCGCAGCTCCTTCAGCGTCACCGGCGCGGCGATGTGGCGGGCGCGGAACACCGCCTGCATCGCGTTGTGCCGGCGGCCCTGTCCGGCGATGTACTGCCGCAGCTCCTCGTCGCCCTGGCCCGGGGTCAGCAGCATGTCCACCAGGCCCAGCTCATGCAGTTCCTCGGCGGTGTAGATGCGGCCGCTCAGGATCATGCGCTCGGCCTGCACCGCGCCGATGCGGCGGGCAATCAGGCTGTAGGCGCCCATGCCGGGGAACAGGTTGAACAGCACCTCCGGCAGGCCGAACTTGGTGCCCCGCTCCGCCGCGATCAGGTTGCAGGACAGCGCCGTCTCGAAGCCGCCGCCCAGCGCGTCGCCCTGCACCAGCGCGATGGTCACGACCGGGGCGCCGTAGCTGACGAGGTTGTTGTACACCACGTCGATGCAGCGGTGCGCGTAGTGCTGCAGCAGCACCCGCTGCTCCTTGCGCACCGCCTCGGCGAAGAGCTTCAGGTCGCCGCCCATGTTGAAGATGCCGGGAATGCCCGAGGCCACGACGAAATAGTCGAAGGGGCGCTTCTCGCCAGCCTGGGCCAGCCAGCGGGCGACATCCGCCTGCATCTCGGTCAGGTCGCGCAGCACGCCCGGCGAGACGCAAGGGCGGCCCTGCGGCACCAGGTGGCACCAGAAGGTGCGGGCCTCGGCATCCAGGCGGACGCGGATATCGGCGAAGTCCTTGTCCAGGACCAGGCTGCCATCCGTGGCGATGGGGCTGAGGCCCTGGATCTCCATGCGGGCGGAGACCAGCTGGTGCTGTACCGGTGAGTTGGGGAAGGAAGTGGTGGAGAAGTAGGTCATGGAAGAGCCTTTTTCTAAGGAACGCGGACACCCCTCTCGCCCAGCGTGCGGGCGGGGGCACCGGCATTCTGAATAAGGCCCTCCCCGCCGTCTTTGTCCGCATCAGCTCGTGCGAAAGGAATCGTGTGGCGGGGAAAGAAGCGGAGGCACCAATATTTGTTTCTTATTAGAAACAAAATGGCAGATGCTTCGCAATCCCCCGCGGATGCCGGTGCCGCGCTTCTGGAAGGCTGCGCGTTCGGGACCTGGCCACGGAGGGAACGCAGCCCCCGGTGCCGGCTCCCCGTCCTGGTGTCGGTCTCTTCCCGCGCGCTCCATCTCGGCGCTCTTTCGATGGGCGGCCCGGCGGATGGTGCCGGCCCGTTTCGGCCCGCCGCCACACAGGCGGCGGATGGCGGCGGCGTACGCAGGTGCCGCCGGAGGGGGCTCAGGCTCCTGCCGGGAACGGCGCCCAGGCCAGGTCCTTCTCCGCCACCAGGCTTGGGGCGGTCGGCCATTCGATGGCGAAGCCCGGATCGTCGTAGCGGAATCCGTCCGCGAAGCCCGGCGCGAAGGGCGTGGACATGCTGTAGGTCACTTCCACGTCGTCGGTCAGGGTCAGGAAGCCATGGGCGCAGCCGGTGGGGATATAGAGGCTCAGATCCTCGTCCTGCCCCAGCCGGAATCCCTGCCATGTCCCGAAGCTCGGCGAATCGCGCCGGACATCCGCCACCACGTCGAAGATCGTGCCGCGGACGCAGCGCACCAGCTTCACCTCCTCATAGGGTGGCCGCTGGTAGTGCATGCCCCGCAGCGTCCCGGCGCGCCGCGTCACGGAGGTGCTGCTCTGCACGAAGCGGCCATTGAGGCCGCGCTCCGTGAACTCCTTCTCGCAGAAGGTGCGACCGAAGGAGCCCCGTTCGTCGCGGTGGCGCTCGATCACAATGGCCCAGAGGCCCTCGATCCTGGTAGATTGGAAGATCATTTTACTGTCTTTATACCAATATTGAGATGAAGCGAAGGGTTTTCCGATGAGTGGGCTTGGCCAGGAATTGCATGGACATGTGGAGGCGCTGTTTCCGATCTGCCGGAGCATCACCGGGACGGGCCTGCGGCAGACGCTGCGCTACATCTCCGACCGCATCGGGCTGGAGATCCATGAGGTGCCCAGCGGCACGCCGGTTCTGGACTGGGAGGTGCCGGAGGAATGGACGGTGCGGGGCGCCCGGATCGAACGCCTGAACGGCGAGACGGTGGTAGATTTCCGCGACAACAACCTGCACCTCGTGCAGTACAGCCTGCCGGTGGACCGGGTGGTGCCGCGGGAGGAGCTGGAGCGGCACCTGCATAGCCTGCCGGACCAGCCGGACCTCATCCCCTACCGCACCGGCTACTACGCAAGGAGCTGGGGTTTCTGCCTGACGCAGAACCAGCGCGACGCGATGCAGGACGAGGCCTACCGCGTCGTGGTGGATACCACCCTGGCGCCCGGCGCGCTCAGCTATGGCGAGCTGTTCCTGCCGGGCGAGAGCGGGGAGGAGTTCCTCTTCTCCATCCATTGCTGCCACCCCTCGCTGGCCAACGACAACCTCGCCTCCATCGCCGTGGCCATGGCACTGGCGGATTCGCAGAAGCGGCGGAACGGCCGGAAGCTGGGCCTGCGCTTCGTCTTCCTGCCCGGCACGATCGGCGCCATCACCTGGCTGGCCCGCAACCGCGATACGGTCGGGCGGATCCGGCACGGGCTGGTGCTGAGCTGCCTGGGCGATGCCGGAGGGCTGACCTACAAGCGTTCCCGCCGCGGCGATGCGCCGGTGGACCGCTACGCCACGCATGTGCTGGCGGAGGAAGGCTTCGCCGAGCGCGTGCTGCCCTTCATCCCCTATGGCTATGACGAGCGGCAGTACTGCTCGCCCGGCTTCAACCTGCCGGTCGGCTGCCTGATGCGCTCGCCCAACGGCAGCTTTCCGGAATACCACACCTCCGCCGACAACCCCTCGCTGGTGAAGCCGGAATCGCTGGAGCATTCGCTGATGGCGCTGGAGCGGGTCGTGGCGATGGCGGAGGCGGACTACATCCCCCTCAACATGCAGCCCTATGGCGAGCCGCAGCTCGGCCGGCGTGGCCTCTACAAGGCCATCGGCGGCCAGCACGACCAGGAGGATGCGCGCGCCCGCTTCGACCAGATGACCGTCTTCTGGGTGCTGAACCTCGCCGACGGCACGCATTCCCTGCTGGACATCGCGGAACGCGCGGGCAAGCCCTTCCCGGCCGTCGCGGCGGCAGCGCGGGCGCTGTCGGAGGCCGGGCTGCTGGTGCCGGCGGAAGGCCGGACCATCGGGCAGGACCGGGCGGGCTGATCAATCCAGGACGCGCGAATCACACTTCCGGCGTTGCGCTGACCCTGGGGGAAAGGCTCCGCCTTTCCCCCGGACCCCCTATCCGCCAGGACGCTGCGCGCCCTGGACCCGATGAGTTGGTCCTTGCTGCCGCCGGATCGCGCCGGAGAGCCTGGCTTTCCGGCGGAGTGGGGGTCCGCCGGGGGCCATGGCAACCCAACCGGGGGAAAATTCTGCCCCCTGCATCATTGTCGCGCCGTCAGGGAACTGGGTTCGGTGTCTCCGCCGGAACGGCTCGGAGTGGAGCCAGAAGCGCCTCCACGCGCCGCGTTTCCGGGAGCAGGTCGTGACGCTCCAGCGGGGTGCGTTGCCGCAGCGCCGGGCTGGCGGCAACCACGGCCTCCCAGGCCCGGCCGAAGCTGGGCTGCGCCAGGAGGGCTGCCAGGGCCGGACCTTCCAGCCCGAATCCGGCGGCCTCCGCCGCGACGGCGTCCAGAGGGGCCCGGAAAAGCCGGCGCGCCAGCGCCCGCAGCCGGTAGCGCCGGGCGGCATCGAGGGCCGGTTCCAGCCGCCCCTCGATCGGGGCATCGGTGGCGCCGATCAGGAAGCGCATCGTATCCGCCATGCCGCCCTGGGCGCGGCCATGGAGGCGGCAGGACACCTCCACCACCGCCTCCGGCGCATGGCGCAGGCGCGCGTCGATCCGCCGCAGCGCGTCGCAGAAGGCCCGGTCCTCTCCCAGGGCCTGCGAGGGCAGCCCGCCGGCACGGCGATAGGCATCCAGGGCCACGGCCATGCTGGCTCCCGATTCGCAGTCGTGCCGGGGCCAGGGATCGGCCGGGTCGGGGTCCAGCCGCGCCGCCAGCTCCACCAGCAGGGAATCATAACGCTCCTCCTCCGCGCTGCGCTGGCGCAGGGCAGCGGGAAGGGCGCGCTCATGCTCCTCAGGGTCCACGGTGATCAGGCCCAGCACCGCATCCGCCCCGGCCTCCAGCGCCAGGAGGTTGCGCGCCACCCAGTCCCGCGCCGGGCGGCCATCCGCATCCGTGGTCAGCAGCACGGCATCCGGCACGGCGTCCCGCTCCAGCCAGAAGGCGGCGGCCTCCATGGCGCGGCGCCGCGCCTCGCCGGCATGGGCCAGCTCGGGCGGCAGGCTTTCCTCCAACACCAGCAGCGGGAAAGGCAGGCGCCCCGCCATGTCCCGCGCCAGGGCGGCGGTGCCGTCCCGGCTGTTGTTGACCAGCAGGACCACGCCGAAGCGGCCCGGGGCCAGCGGGAGGCCGTCGGGCATGGCCTGCGCGGCCAGGGCGGCGAGGCAGACGGGCATCGCCTCGGCCTCGTCACGGGCGGGGATGGCAACCAGGGCGGGCGGGGGCGGACCGGGCGGAAGGCGAAGCTGCAGGCTCTCGCGGAAGACAGGCAAGGATCGGTCCCTGACAGTGGCGGGCGCTGAACGCCCGGATTTTCCGGGGCGTTTCATGACCGATGCGACAGGCGGCGGGAAGCGTCTTTCCGCTGTTTCCAAAGGGGGATGCGCGGTTCCGGCCTGCCCCCGCCAGGCGCCCCGGTCACGCTGCCTGACGCATCGCGATCATGGGCGCCGGTGATTGGCGCCGACCGGACAGGGGGTCTAACCTGTCCCGCAGCGCCGTTGTCCGGCCCTCATACCCGGCTTCTCCATGCCCCTGGCACGGGGCATGCTCCGGTCGCCTGCCCGATCGCGCGATCCCGGCCCATTCCCGCCGGCGGTCGCCCCGTCCTGGAGTGACACATGCCCGATACGATCGACACCGCCGCGCTGGACCGGCTCTTCCGCGCCGCCCGTTCGCAGAACAAGTGGCAGGATCGGCCCATCTCCGAGGCTCAGCTACGCGAGATCTACGACCTGCTGAAGCTTGGTCCGACCGCCGGCAACAGCTCCCCCGCCCGCTTCGTCTTCGTCACCTCCCCGGAGGGCAAGGAGAAGCTGCGCCCCGCCCTTTCGAGCGGCAACCTGGAAAAGACGATGAGCGCCCCGGTCGTGGCCATCGCCGCCTATGACCTGGACTTCACCGAGCAGTTGCCGAAGCTCTTCCCGCACATGGATGCCCGCCCCTGGTACGCGGACCCCGAGGTGCGGCAGGTCAACGCCTTCCGCAACGGCAGCCTCCAGGCCGCCTACCTGATCATGGCGGCACGCGCCGTCGGGCTGGATGCAGGGCCGATGAGTGGCTTCAACAACGCCCTGGTGGACGAGGCCTTCTTCGCCGGCACGCGGATCAAGTCCAACATGCTGGTGAACCTGGGCCATGGCGACCCCGCCGGGGTGCGCGACCGCCTGCCGCGCCTGAGCTTCGAGGAAGCCTGCCGCATCGCCTGACCCGGCGGATGGCGGCCTTATCCGAGGCCGCCACGATCCGTCCGCCGGTCTGCAGCGCTTCATGGCCTGCCGTCGCGCCATCCCGGAGGCAAGGCTTCGCCTTTCCCCCGGACCCCCTCATCCGCCAGGACCCTGCGGGTACTGGACCCATTTTCGTTGGCGCTCGCCGATGCCGGATCGCGCCGGAGAGCAATGGCTCTCCGGCAGCCGCCACAGGGAACCGTCAGAGGGATAAGGAGGCCGCCGGCCGAATCAGGCCGCCAGACGTCCCGCGGCCGGGTCGAGGCGGTAGCCGCCGCCTTCGGTCAGCAACAGGGAGGCATTCGCCGGGTCCTGCTCGATCTTCTGGCGAAGGCGGTAGATATGGGTTTCCAGCGTATGCGTGGTCACCGCCGCGTTGTAGCCCCAGACCTCGTTCAGCAGCACCTGCCGAGCCACCGGACGACCGCCGGCGCGGTAGAGGAACTTCAGGATCGAGCATTCCTTCTCGGTCAGCCGGATGCGGCGGTTCTTCACCGTGTCCTGCAGCACCTTGGCGGCCGGGCGGAAGGTATAGGGGCCGACCACGAAGACGGCGTCCTCGCTGTTGTCGAAGACCCGCAGCTGGGCCCGGAGGCGGGCCAGCAACTCGTTGATCCGAAAAGGTTTGGCGATGTAGTCGTTGGCGCCGGCATCCAGCCCGCGCACCACGTCGCTCTCCCCGTCGGCGCCGGTCAGCATGATGATCGGCACACGTACCCCATCACGCCGCAGCTTGGCGCAGAGGTCGCGGCCATTGCCATCGGGCAGGCCGATATCGAGCAGCACCGCGTCGTAACGCGCACTGGGCTCCAGCAGGGCATGCTCCGCCTGCTCGGCCGTCCCGGCCTCATGCACCGCGAACTCCCCATCAAGGGATAATTGTTCGCTCAGAGTGGCGCGAAGCGCCGGGTCATCATCCACGATCAGGACAGGCCGGGGGCCGGACATGCCATCCTCATTGTCGCAACTGTCAAGATTCCCAAGATGCTACAACCGCAGCGTTCCTGGATTGTGCCGACCGGGAACCGGCCATGCAAGACTTCGCCTCGCGATTTCGTGGCTATTGGAAGATTGGCAAGACTGCAAGGACCGCCATTTTGACAGCCCCGGGGCATTCTGTGTCCATTCCGCATCAGGCCCTCACGTTTTTCCCTTCCGAACGAACAAAGAGAAGCAACAGAACCATGGATCCCCTGGCCCGGCCCGCACCGGGACGCCCTGATGCCGCATTGGAAAGCGGCGCCGACAAGGTCCTGCATGTCCAGGCCCTGCGTGGCGTGCACCGTGCCCTGGGGGAACTCCGGCGCGGGACGCCGGTTCTGCTGCGTGGGCCGGACGGGAACGGGCTGCTGGTCGGGGCGGCCGAAACGCTCTCGGGCCGGGGGCTCGCGGATTTCGTTCCGGGCCCCATGCCGGGCGATGGGGAGCCGCCGGTCCTGTTGCTGGAGGCGACGCGTGCCGCCGCCATCCTGGACACCGATCCCGACACGGCGGCCGGGCCCGTTGCCCTGCGGGCCTCGCCCACCCTGCTGAACCCGGCGGCGCTCCGTCACCTCGCGGACCCGACGGCGGAGCGCCTGCTGCCGGTGGCACCCGAGCCGGTGCCTGTGCCCCCCCTGGCCCGGGCGGCCCTGGCACTGGCCAAGCTCGGGCGACTGCTGCCCGCCCTGGTCGCCGCGCCACGCCTGGCCCTGCCGGAAGGGCTGCTCGAAGTGCCGGCGGCCGATATCATCGCCTATCCGGAAACGGCGGCCACCACCCTGGCCGCCGTGGCCGAGGCCCGCGTGCCGCTGGAAGGTTCCGCCGAGACCCGGATCGTCGCCTTCCGCCCGGCGGATGGGGGGATCGAGCACCTCGCCATCCTGGTAGGCGAGCCCGAGGCCCTGGCGGCCCGCGGCGGGGCCCCGCTGGCACGGGTGCATTCGGAATGCTTCACCGGGGATCTGCTGGGCAGCCTGCGCTGCGACTGCGGCCCGCAACTGCGCGGCGCCATCGCCCGCATGGCAACGGAGGGCAGCGGCGTGCTGCTCTACCTGGCGCAGGAAGGGCGTGGAATCGGGCTGGTGAACAAGCTGCGCGCCTATGCGCTGCAGGATGGCGGGCTCGACACGCTCGATGCCAACCGGGCGCTCGGCTATGGCGCCGACGAACGGAACTTCCTGGTCGCGGCGGAGATGCTGCGGGCGTTGCACATCCCGCGCGTGCGGCTGCTGACCAACAACCCGGAAAAGATCGCCGGCCTCGCCGCCTGCGGCATCGAGGTGGTGGGCCGGGTGCGGCATGCCTTCGTGGCCAATGGCGTCAATGACGGCTATCTGGAAACCAAGGCGCTGCGCTTCGGCCACCTGCTGAAGTAGCCGTTCCGGCGTAACGAAGCATTGGCGCAACGACACATTCAGGGAATGCCCCCGACGTGATGGGCCTCGTCCTGCCGGATGGCCAGACCACCGGCCATCTGATCCTCGGCCGCGACCGCTGGCCCTGCGCCCTGGGCAAAGGCGGCATCCGCGCCGACAAGGCCGAGGGCGACGGCGCCACCCCCATCGCGACCCTGCCGCTGCGCCGGGTGCTGTACCGCGCCGACCGCCTGCACCCGCCGGCCTGCGCCGTGCCGGTGGAGCCGATCGCGCCGCGGGACGGCTGGTGCGACGATCCGGGGCATCCGGACTACAACCGCGCCGTCACCCTGCCGCACCCGGCGCGGCACGAGGAGCTCTGGCGGCCGGACGGGCTCTACGACATGGTCGGCGTGCTGGGCTGGAACGACGATCCGGTGGTGCGGGGGCGCGGCAGCGCCATCTTCCTGCATGTCGCCCGCCCGGACCTGGCGCCCACCGAAGGCTGCGTCGCCCTGGCCCTGCCGGACCTGCTCTTTGTGCTGTCGAAGGGCCTGACCGGGATCGAGGTCCGCCCCGGCTGAGCCCGGCCGCGCCACCCGGCGGCTGCCGCGCAGCATGGCACGCCCTTGGAACGAGCGTTTGCAC
Source organism: Roseomonas mucosa ATCC BAA-692 (assembly GCF_000622225.1). Taxonomy (GTDB): domain Bacteria; phylum Pseudomonadota; class Alphaproteobacteria; order Acetobacterales; family Acetobacteraceae; genus Roseomonas; species Roseomonas mucosa. The sequence continues at coordinate 43,750 of NZ_JHWD01000017.1, forward strand.
CGGACCTGTTTCGGGGCCATTCAGGGAACCGGCGGCCGCCGCGGGCCCCGTCCCTTCAACGGCATGGCTTTTCCCCTTGGCTTTCCTGGCTGGCAACCGCCCATGGCCCGACGCCCCCGCGGGCTGAGCGAGTCCGACCGCCGCCTGTGGCGGGCCTGGGTCGCGATGCACCATGTCGCGGCGCTGCCCGGCCATGCGCCGCCGGCCGAACCCGCTCCGCCCCTCGCCCCGGCCGAGGCGCCCCCCGCCCCGCCACCGCTGCCCCCGGCCCGCCCCGCGAAGCCGGCGCGCCCGGCCATGCCGGAGCTGCAGGTGGGCCAGCCGGGCCCGGGGTTGGACGCGAAGCGCTGGAAGGAGCTGCGGAAAGGCCGCATCCGGCCCGAGCGGGTGCTGGACCTGCATGGGCGCCGGGTGCAGGACGCCCATGCCGCCGTGCTCTCCTTCATCCTGGCCGCCCATGCCGACGACCTGCGTTGCGTCGCCATCGTCACCGGCAAGGGTTCCGGCGAAGGCGGCGTGCTGCGACGGGAGCTGCCGCACTGGCTGAACCTGCCGCCGCTGCGAGCACTGCTGCTGGGCGTCGCCCATGCCCATGCCGCGAATACCGGGGCGGTGCATCTGCTGCTGCGGCGGCGGGAACGGGTGAAGGTGGCGCGGTAGCGCGTCGCGCTCCGTGGCTGGCTCCCGGGGGAGAGGCTCTGCCTCTCGCCCCGGACCCCCTCTCCGCCGGGGACCGAAGCCGGCCCCCGGACCCCGGGCCTGAGTTGGCGCCTGCGGTGGACGTTGTTCTGCGGCCTGATCCCTGGGAGCAGGCGGCAACGCGGGGCTCCTGAAAAGAAGATAAGGCACCCTGTCCGCGCTGGTGGCACCGGCAGTCCGCCGGAGAGCGATGCTCTCCGCCGCGATCCGGCATCAGCGGGCGCCAACGAACGGGAGGTCCAGGACCCTCAGGGTCCTGGCGGATAGGGGGTCCGGGGGAAAGGCAGCGCCTTTCCCCCGGGATGCGGGACGCCACGCGAACCCGCGGCCCGAACGAGAAGCGCCCGCCGCATTGCTGCGGCGGGCGCCTGTCCTCCAACAGAGCGGGGGAAATGCGCCGTCAGCGGTTCACCAGCTTGGCCGGCACCATCAGCACGATGGCCGCGCCGAGCACCAGGAAGCCTGCCAGCACATACATGCCCATGGCCGAGGACTGGGTCATGTCGCGCAGCGTGCCGATCAGGTAGGGGCTGGCGAAGCCCGCCAGGTTGGCCACCGAGTTGATGAAGGCGATGCCCGAGGCCGCCGCCGCGCCGGACAGGAAGGCGGTGGGCAGCGACCAGAAGAGCGGCGCGCAGGCCAGCACGCCCGCCGCGGCCATCGAGAGGAAGACGATGGCGATGGCGGTGCTGGAGGCGGTCGCCGCGACGACGAAGCCCACCGCGCCCAGCAGCGCCGGGATCACCAGGTGCCAGCGGCGCTCGCGCCGTGCGTCGGCGCTGCGGCTGAAGAACACCATGGCGACGATGGCGCAGATGAAGGGAATGGCGCTGAGCAGGCCGATGTTGAAGTCACCCGACACGCCGGAAGCCTTCACCAGCGTGGGCATCCAGAAGGTCAGCCCGTACTGGCCCATGACGAAGCTGAAGTAGATCAGGCACATCACCCAGACGCGAGGGTCGCGCAGCACGACGAAGACGGACTGGTGCTCGTCCTTGCCGCTGCTGTCGGCGGCGATGTTGCGCGCGAGGATGTCCTTCTCGTCCTGGGCCAGCCACTTCGCGCTCTTCACGCCATTGTCCAGATAGGCGAGCAGGACGAGACCCAGCACGACGGCGGGCACGGCCTCGATCAGGAACATCCACTGCCAGCCGCTCCAGCCTCGGATACCGTCGAAGCTCTGCATGATCCAGCCGGAAAGCGGATTGCCGAAGATGCCGGCCGCCGGGCTGCCCGCCTGGAAGATGGCGAACATCTTGCCGCGGCGGTTCGAGGGGAACCAGTAGGTAAGATAGAGGATGACACCCGGGTAGAAGCCGGCCTCCGCCACGCCAAGCAGGAAACGCAGCACGTAGAACTGCCAGGCGTTCTCCACGAACATGAAGAGCGCGGAGAGGATGCCCCAGGTGATCATGATGCGCGCCATCCAGACGCGGGCGCCCACCCTGTGCAGGATGATGTTGCTCGGCACCTCGAAGAAGAAATAGCCGAGAAAGAAGATGCCGGCGCCCAGGCCGAAGACCGTCTCGCTGAAGCCCAGCTCCTGCGACATCTGCAGCTTGGCGAAGCCGACGTTCACGCGGTCCAGATAGGCCACGACGTAGCAGAGCATCAGCAGGGGCATGATGCGGAAGGCGACCTTGCGGTACAGGCCGTCCTCCGTCGCCGCCGGAGCAAGGCTCGCGGCGCCGGCATGTGCGCTCATAATGTTCCTCCAGATCGGTCGCGCCGGCGTCAGCGGGGCGCGGCGGACCGTGTTGTCAGTTGAAGGTCCGGAGAAGGTCCTCGACCTGCTCCGCGGTCAGTTCCCTGGCTTCACGGCCTTGCAGCAGCAGCGCCAGCTTGGCCGCTTCCTCCAGCTCCTCCGCGGCATAGACCGCGTCGGTCAGTGTCTTGCCGGACACCACTGGCCCGTGATTGGCGAGCAGCACCGCGCGGGCCTCGCGGGCGGCTTCGTGGATGTCCCGCTCCATCGCCGCGTCGCCGGGGCGGTAGTAGCGGATCACCGGCAGCGTCCGGCCCACGCGCATGACGAAATAGGGCGTCAGCGGCGGGATCGGCGCCGTGTCCTCCGGCCCGGCCAGGCAGCCGATGGCGGTGGCGTAGGTGGAGTGCAGGTGCACCACCGCTCCCGCCTCCGGCCGCGCGGTCAGCACGGCGCGGTGCATGAAGACCTCCTTGGAGGGCTTGTCGCCGCCCACATGCCGCCAGTCCGGGTCGAGCCTGCTGATGCGCTCCGCCTTCAGCCGGCCGAGGCAGGAGTTGGTCGGCGTCATCAGGTAGCCGTCCGGCAGGCGCACGCTGATGTTGCCGGCGCTGCCGACGGAATAGCCGCGTGCGAAGAGACTCGCGCCGAGTTCGACGAGAAGTTCACGCAGTTCGGACTCGGTCATGTTCGCATGTCCCTGCAGCAGAGGTCGGAGGTCAGCGGACGAATTCGTCCTTGTACTGTTGCACCACGGCGTCGAAATCGCCGTCGCGGGTGAAGCCGAGGGCGAGCGGGCGGCTCACCTCGAAATCGCCGGGCCAGGAGCACACGATGTCGATCACGCGCTGCTCCGGCTCCTCGGTCACCAGGGCGCGCGGGGCGGGGCCGCCGACGCGCTCCAGGCTTTCCAGCATCTGGCCCACGGTGACGCAGATGCCGGGCAGGTTCAGCACCCGCCAGCCGCCGATGCGCTCGCCCGGCACGGCCAGGGCATGGACGAGATTGCTCACCACCACATCCGGGGAGGAGAGCCACATCCGCGTTTCCAGCGGCACCGGGCAGTTGGAGGCGATGCCGGCCAGGGGCTCGCGGATGATGCCGCTGGCAAAGGAGGAGGCGGCGGAGTTCGGCTTGCCCGGGCGCACCACGATGGTCGGCAGGCGGCAGACGCGGCCGTCGACGAAGCCCTTGCGGGAATAGTCGTTGACCAGGATTTCGCCGATCGCCTTCTGCGCGCCGTAGGAGGACGCCGGCATGGTCGCCATGACCTCCGGCACCACCGCCGGCATCTCGCCGCCGAAGACGGCGAGCGAGCTGGCGAAGACGAAGCGGGGCGCCTTGCCGGTGGCGCGGGCGGCCTCCAGCAGGGCGCGCGTGCCATCCACGTTCACCCGCATGCTCAGGTCGAAATCCTGCTCCGACTGGCCGCTCAGCACCGCCGCGAGGTGGTAGATGCCCGCCGTTTCCGCCGTGACCAGCCCGCGCACGAAACCCGGGTCGGCGATGTCGCCGGTGACGGAGGAGACGCGCGCATCGTCCACCGGGCAGGGGGCGAGATCGACCGAGACGATGCGGTCGAAGGCAGGCAGGCCTTCCTTCTTCCCGGCGCCGGCCAGGAGGGCGCGGATCACGCGGCTGCCGAGGAAGCCGGCGCCGCCGGTGACGATGATCTGCATGGGCATGCTCCTATCCCTCCGTCCCCGGCACGGCGATGTGCAGGGCGAGGCCCCGGTGGATGATCGCGTCGCGCACATCCTCGGGCAGGTTGGAATCGGTGACGATGGCGGACAGCGCCTCAAGTGGCAGGGCGTTGAAGGTGCCGATGCGCCCATACTTGCTGCTGTCTGTCACCAGGATGCTACGGGAGGCGCTCTGCGCCACCGCCCGCTTGACCGCCACCTTGTTCTCCGACGGCGTGGAGACGCCGCGCAGGCCGAAGGAGGAGGTCGAGATGAAGGCGAGGTCGAAGTTGAAGCGGCGGATGGCCTCCGCGGCGGGGTCGCCGACGCAGGACTGGTTCTCGCGCTCCACCTGCCCGCCGGTGTGGTAGAGGCGGCAATCCGCCTCCCGCATCAGGAAGGCGGCGATGACGAAGTCGTTGGTCACCACGGCGATGTCGCTGCGCCCGGCAAGGCCCCTGGCGATCTCCAGCGTCGTGGTGCCGGCATCGAGGTAGAGGATGCCGCCGCGCGGGACGAAGTCCAGCGCCATGCGGCCGATCGCCACCTTCGCCGCATGGGCCATCACCGCCTTGCTGACATGCGAGGGCTCGAAGGAGATGCGCTCCGGCAGGCGGATGCCGCCCGCCACCGACATCACCTGTCCTTCCCGCTCCAGCTGCTGGATGTCGCGCCGCACGGTCATGTGCGAGACGTCCAGCAGCTCGGTCAGCTCGCTGATGCTCAGCACCCCGCGTTCGGCGAGGCGGGCGAGGATCAGCTTCTGACGCTCGGCGGGGATCATGCCGGCCTCAGCGCGCCCTGGAGGCGGGCGTCTTGTAGGGGGCGAACCAGCCCAGCCCGGCCGTGGTCTCGCCGCGCGGGTTGTACTCGCAGCCCACCCAGCCCTTGTAGCCGAAGCGGTCGAGCACGGCAAAGAGGTGCGGGTAGTTCAGCTCGCCCTCGTCCGGCTCGTGCCGATCCGGCACCGAGGCGATCTGCACATGGGCGAACTTGCCGTCCATCTTCCCGATCAGCTTTGTCAGGTCGCCGTCCATGATCTGCGCGTGGTAGAGGTCGAGCTGCACGGAGACGTTCGGCCGCCCGACGCGCTCCACCAGCGCCACCGCCTCCAGCTGGTGCGCGATGAAGTAGCCGGGCATGTTGCGGCTGTTGATCGGCTCGACCAGCAGGGTGATCCCTTCGGGCGCCAGCATGTCGGCGGCGTAGCGGAAGTTCTCGACGAAGGCGTTCTCGCAGGCCGCGCGGTCCATGCCCGCGGTGATGCCGGACATGCCGTGCAGCGTCCGGCAGCCCAGCGCCTTGGCATAGCGCAGCGCGATGGCGACGTTGTCGCGGAACTCCTGCTCGCGGCCCGGGATGGCGGCCATGCCGCGCTCGCCATTCGCCCAGTCGCCCGGCGGCATGTTGAACAGCGCCTGGGTCAGCCCGGCGGCCTTCAGCTTCTCCGCCACCGCTTCCGGCGGGTGCTCGTAGGGGAAAAGGAACTCCACCGCCTGGAACCCCGCCTCCGCGGCCGCGGCGAAGCGGTCGAGGAAGGGAAGCTCGGTGAACATCATCGAGAGATTGGCAGCAAAACGCGGCATGTCGTCCGTCTCCTCACCCTGACCCTCAGGCCGCCAGGTCCTGCGCTTCGAAGAAGAAGCGCTCGCCTCCGAAATTCCCCGACTTCAGCGCCAGGGAGAGCGGCTTCCCCACCGCCTTCACCCAGGGCACGCCCGGAGCGATCTGCGGCCCGATATGGAAGCCGCCGATGCCCAGCGACTGGGTGACGATGCCGGAGGTCTCGCCGCCCGCGACGATGAACTGGTCGAAGCCCGCTGCCTCCAGCCTGCGCGCCAGGGCGCCGAAGACGCGCTCCACCGCCTCGCTCGCCTCGGCGGCACCGAAGCGGGCCTGGATCTCCTTCAGCTTCGCCGGCTCGGTGGTGGCATAGACCAGCGGCGCCCATTCGCCCGCCGGCTGCGCCAGCACCCAGTCCGCCAGCTCCCGCGCATAGGCCTCGGCATCGCCCAGGCTGCGCTCCACCTCGACGAACAGGGCGGGCGCGGCGGCGCGATAGGCGGCCACCTGGGCATTGGTCATCTGCGAGCAGGAGCCGGACAGCACGATGGCGCGCCCCTTCGCAGGGCGGCCTTCGGCGGCGGCGCTGGCGGCATCGGCTTCGGTCTTCCAGGCCCGCGCCATGCCGTCGGCGAGGCCCGAGCCGCCGGTGACCAGCTTCATCTCCGCCACGGCCTGGCCCATCACCACCAGATGCGCGTCGCTCAGCGCGTCCAGCACGGCATAGCGGAAGCCCTTGGCCTTCAGTGCCGCCAGCGCCGCGCGCACGGCATCGGCACCCTGGTCCATGACCGTACTCGGCACGTTGCCGGTCTTCCCGCGCGACTGCGCGTCCATCAGCCGCATCAGGTTGCTGTCGGTCATCGGCGTGACCGGATGGTGCCGCATGCCGGATTCCTCCAGCGGCACGCCGTTCACGAAGAGATAGCCGTTGTAGATGGTGCGCCCGTTCACCGGCAGGACCGGGCAGATCACCGTGAAGTCCTCGCCCAGCGTGTCGAGCAGCGCATCCGTCACCGGGCCGATATTGCCCTTCGGCGTGCTGTCGAAGGTGGAGCAGTACTTGAAGAAGAACTGCGGGCAGTCGCGCGCCTGTAGCCAGCGCAGCGCGGCGAGGCTCTGCGACACCGCCTCCTCCACCGGGCAGGAGCGGGTCTTCAGGCTGACGACCACGGCATCGGCCTCGACCGCCAGATCCTCCGGCGGCACGCCGTTGAGCTGCACGGTGCGCAGCCCGTTGGCGACCAGGAAGCCGGCGATGTCGGTGGCGCCGGTGAAGTCGTCCGCGATGACTCCCAGGCGCATCGGAAGGGGGCGCATCACCTGGTCTTCCCTTCCACGCCCGGCAGCTCGATGCCGGCGAAGGTCTTGATCACCGCCGCATCGTCCTCGCGCCCATGGCCGGCGTTGCTGGCATTGGCGAACATCGTGTAGGCGGTGCTGGCCAGCGGCAGCGGGAAGCCCAGCGACAGCGCCGTCTCCGTCACCAGCCGCAGGTCCTTCACGAAGATGTCCACCGCCGAATGTGGCGTGTAGTCGCCATCGACCACATGCTTCATCCGGTTCTCGAACATCCAGCTGTTGCCGGCGGCATTGGTCACCACCTCGTACATCGTGCCGAGCGGGATGCCGGCCTTCGCGGCCAGCGCCATCGCCTCGGCCCCCGCCGCGATATGCACCCCGGCGAGGAGCTGGTGGATGATCTTCACCGTGGCGCCCAGGCCGATCTCGTCGCCGATCTCATAGACCTTGCCCGCCACCGCATCGAGCACGGGGCGCAGCCGGTCGAAGGCCTGCTTCGGCCCGGAAGCCATCACCGTCATCTGCCCCGCCGCCGCCTTGGCGGCCCCGCCCGAGACCGGCGCGTCCAGCATCAGCAGGCCCATCGCCTCCAGCTCCGCGGCCAGGGCGCGGGAATCGGCGGCGGAGATGGTGGCGGAGACCATGACGCCGGTGCCGGGGCGCAGCTTCCGCGCCAGCCCGTTCTCGCCCAGTAGCACGGCGCGGCACTGCGCGGCGTTCACCACCAGCAACAGCACGGCATCCAGTTCCCCGGCGAAGGCAGAGGCATCCGGCCCCGCCGCCACGGCGCCAGCCTCGGTCAGCGCCTGACAGGCCGCCGGGTTCAGGTCCGCGCCATAGGTCGCCAGCCCGGCCGCGAGGCAGGAGCGCGCCGCGCCCATGCCCATGGAGCCGAGGCCGACCACACAGGCCCGGTACCGGTTGTCGCTGCTCATCGGTCCTCCGATGTGAATTTCTGTTCGCCCGCTTGCGCGTGGCGGCGGTTATAAACCGGCTGCCGGCGCTGTTAAGCGAGAAAAGCACAAAATTTCACATCCAGAGACTAGTTTTTTCACGCCCTGGCGGGCGACGGACAGCCGTCGTCTGCGGCGCGAGTGCCGGGGCCTCCCGGCCGTTCCCGTCCCCGCCACGGGAACGCCACGCGTGGGGCCACAAATGGAAACCGGGAGGAGGCACATGGCCTCCTCCCGGCGGAAACGGTGCCGCGTGGTTCAGGCGGCTTCGTAGACGACGGTCTCCTTGCCGGAATCGCCCACCACCAGGAAGACGGTGGCGTCGCTGAAGTCGTCGTTGCGGAAGTAGTGCGGCCGCCCGGCGGGGGTCTTCACCACGTCGAGCGGGCCGAGCTTCGCTTCCACGACCTTGCCGTCATCGCCGACCCAGCCGACGGTGACGCAGCCTTCGAGCACGAGGTAGGCGTCCTCGACATCGCGCACATAGGGCTTCACGCCGACGCCGCGGGGGATGCCCAGCATCTCCTTGCGCGCGGTGGTGGACTGCACGCCACCCTCGCCGACATAGACCTTGCGGAAGAAGCCTGCCTTCTCCGCGATCACCGGCTGCTGGGTGAAGCGGATGACGTGGTGCGCCATGAGCTGCTGCAACGGGTGCGCGCCCTCGGTGGACAGCATCTCCGTCTGGCCCGGCTTGGCGCCGAAGGCACGGGCGAGCGCGGCGTCGGTGTCCTTGGGGTGATAGACATAGCGCGGGGGCTGCGGCTTGCCGACATCGACGCTGATGCTCATCAGCACGGGCTTCACGCCCTCGTTGCGGAAGCCGTGCGGCACGTCGCGGGCGTTCAGGATCATGTCCTTGGGACCGAGCTTGACCTCGACCACCTGCCCGTCCTGCTCCCAGCCCACGGTCAGCACGCCGTCGATGATGAGGAAGCTCTCCTCGATCTCATGCGCGTGGCAGGCCGCGTACTTGCCCGGCTCCTTGTGGATCAGGCTCAGCGTGAAGTTGTCGGCCTTCATGGTGGAGGTGTCGCCGACCTTGGGCGAGCCGCCGGCGCCGATATAGCGCATCTGCGCGCGGGAGAGTTCCGGAAAGCCGCGGTTCGAGGGGAAGGCGTCCCAGTCGAAGGCCTTCTGCGCGTGCCGGCCGATGTGGCGCTGCAGGTCCGCTTCCAGCGGGACCGTGGCGGGCGGGGCGATGACGTTCATCCGGAACTCCTTTCTTGCAGGTGCGGCCGTGCCGTCCGGAAACTCCTGTAGCCGCGTTCCTGTTTGCCTGCTATACGCTGTTTTATGGGTAAACACATTTTGGATGCGGAGGTGCCCCCGGCGGCGGCAGGCGGGGAGGCGGATGACCGCTACCTCGTCCCCGGCCTCGTGCGCGGGTTGCAGGCGCTGCAGGCCTTCACGCCCGAACGCCGCCGCATGACGCTGGTGGAAATCGGCGCGGCGCTGGGCATCACCCGCTCCGCCGCCTACCGGCTGGTCTATACGCTGGACCAGCTAGGCTTCCTGGTGCACGACCCGCAGACGCGCACCTATGCGCTGGGTCCGGCCGTGCTGCGCCTGGGCTATGGCTATATCGCTTCCCGCGACCTGCCCGAGGTCGCCGCGCCGCATCTGGAGGCGCTGCGCGACCGCACCCAATGGTCCGCCCATCTGGGGGTGCTGGAGGGGCGCGACGTCGTCTACCTGATGCGGATGCCGACGCGGCGCGCCGTGTCCTCGGTGGTGCAGGTCGGCTCGCGCCTGCCCGCGCATGCCACCGGCATGGGGCGCGTGCTGCTGGCGGGGCTGGAGGATGCGGCGATCGAGGCGCTGTACCGTGACACCCGGCTGGAATCCTACAGCGGCCGCACCCCGGCCACCCTGCCCGCGCTGCTGAAACAGGCCCGGCTGGACCGCGCCTCCGGCACCGTCACCAATGTCGCGGGCTACGAGGCCGGGGTGACGAGCATCGCGGCCCCCATCCGCGATGTCTCGGGCCGCGCGGTGGCGGCGATCAACATCTCCACCGTCGCGCTGCTGGTGACGGAGGCCGAGCTGCGCGGCCCTCTGGCGCAGGAGGTCACGGCCAGCGCCGCCGCCATTTCCCGGGCCCTGGGCCACGCGCCGGCGGAAGCCGAGCCCCGGCCCCGCAAGGCGGGCGGCTGAGGCCGCCACGCCATCCCCGACAGGCCCTGGCCGGGAATCCCCCGGGCCAGGGCCAGGAAAGCCGGAAGCAGCCCCCCCGCTTCCGGTCCGGTAGAAGAAACCCCGCAACAAGCGGGCCGGAACGCCGGTCACACGTCCCAGCAACGATCCTGAACGGGAGTTCCCCATGTTCCAACCCGCCCCGGGCCGCCGCGCCCTGCTTGGCGCCACGGCCGCCCTCGCCGCCGCGGGGCTGCGCCCGGCCCGCGCCGCTTCCTGGCCCTCGCGCCAGGTGACCATCGTCGCCCCCTTCACCCCCGGCGGCCCGGTGGACGTGCTGGCGCGCGTCGTGGCGCAGGGGCTGCAGGCCGGCAGCGGCCAGAATACGGTGGTGGACAACCGCGTGGGCGCCCAGGGCAATATCGGCATCGACGCGGTACGCCGTGCGGCGCCGGACGGCCACACGCTGCTTCTGGTGCCGGCGGGCAACCTGACCATCAACCCCACGCTGATGCGCGACCTGCCCTTCGACGTGGAGCGGGATTTCCTGCCGCTGAACCTGCTGGCCACGGCGCCCAACGTCATCGTCTGCGACCCGCGCCTGCCGGTGCGCGACATCCAGGGGCTGCTCGCCTTCGCGAAGACGCAGAAGGATGGCGTGACCTATGCCAGCCCTGGCTTCGGCAGCCAGCTTCACCTGGCGGGCGAGCTGCTGGCGCAGCGGACCGGCATCCCCATGCTGCACGTGCCCTACAAGGGTTCCAGCCAGGCGGCGACGGATGTGATGTCGGGGCAGGTGCAGCTCCTCTTCACCAACCTGCCGGCCGTGCTGGAGGCGGTGCGCGATGGCCAGCTCCGCGCCCTGGCCCTTACCACGGCGCAGCGCACCCCGGTGATGCCGGACATCCCGACGCTGGGCGAGCTGGGCGTGGAGGGCTTCGACATCACCTCCTGGTACGGGCTGCTGGCGCCGCGCGCCGTGCCGCCCGCCCTGGCGGAGGAGATCCACACCACGGTCGCGCGCATCCTGCACGAGCCGCGCACGAGCACCGCCCTTGCCGCCCAGGGCCTCACCCTCTCCGACGAATCCATGGTGGATTTCGCAGCCCGCATCCGGGCGGAAACCGCTGTCTGGGCGAAGGTGATCCGCGAACGGAAGATCGAGCCACAGCTCTGAGGCCGGTTGCGCTTCGCCGCCTGGCATCGCGCCGTCCCGGGGGGACGAGGCTCCGCCTTTTTCCCCCGGCCTCCATCCGCCAGGACGCTTCACAGGACCATCGCAAAGTCCTCGTCATCCAGACCAAATAAGTCCAGATTAAACACACATGCAGAAGACGGATGGGACGGCATCATTTTCTTGCTACCGGTGGGTTTTTCAAGCCGGATATTATGGTGACGGGTTCAGGCGGCGGCGCGATGGGTCTATCCTTCCCGTCCAGGACACCGGCATTTCCCGATGTCCTCCACGGACGGGAGATCGCCCCGCATGTCCGACGACACACGGACCCCCGGAACCCTGCACCTGCAATTCGATGGCCATGCCATCGAGGCAGTCCCCGGAACCTCGCTGCTGCAGGCCTGGACGGCCGCCGGGCTGACGCTGACGGAGAATGTCGGCTGCATGGGCCAGGGAGTCTGCGGGGCCTGCCGCGTGCTGGTGCGCCGACCGGGCCAGCGCCTGGCCAGTACGGCGCTGGCCTGCGAGATGCTGGCCGAGGAAGGGATGCAGGTCTCCTTCATCGACCATTTCCCGGCCCGCCGCCCGCACGCCTATGACCTGCACGCGCTGACCGACAGCTGGACCGCGATCGACCAGATCGACGCCGTCTTCCCCGAGGCCAAGCACTGCCGCCACTGCAACGGCTGCGACCGCGCCTGTCCCAAGGGGATCGAGGTGCAGCGCATGGTCAACCTCGCCGCCGTGGGGCAGGCCAATGCGGCGGCCGAGCTCTTCGACCACTGCGTGCTCTGCAACCTCTGCGTCGCCGCCTGCCCGGAGCATATAGACCCGGCGCATCTGGGCCAGTTCGTGCGGCGGATGAACGCCTCGCTGACGCTGCGCCCCTCCGACCTGATCATGCGGCTGCACGAGATAGAGGACGGCCGCCAGCCGATCGACTTCGGCGCGCCAGGTGCCAATCCGCCGCCGAAGGGAGCCGCGCCATGAGCGCCGCCGGGATCCCCCATGCCCAGGCGCTGGACGCCTGGCGCGCCGCCTCCCCCGCCCCGCCCCGGACGCTGGACCTGCCGGTGCCGGAGCTGCTGGCCGGCTACCATCCGGACCGTCAGCCCGGCGCCATGGTGACGCTGCGGGTCGGCACCAGCGCCGGCCAGGAATGCCCGGCCATCCTGGCGGACCTGCTGCAGGCGGATTCGCTGCTGGAGGATGTGGACATCGCCGGCGCTCCGATGCTGGACGCGGACGTGCTGGTGATCGGCGGCGGCGGCGCGGGCTGCGTCGCGGCGCTGACCGCCGCGCGCGCCGGGGCCCGCGTGCTGCTCGCCACCAAGCTGCGCATCGGCGACAGCAACACGGTGATGGCGGAGGGCGGCATCCAGGCCGCGGTCGGCGCCGAGGACAGCCTGCAGCGGCATTTCGAGGACACGCTGCGCGCCGGGCACTTCGCCGCCGACAAGGCGCTGGTGGCGGCGCTGGTGTCGGGCGGGCCACAGGCGATCCGCTGGCTGATCCAGGAGGGGATGAGCTTCGACCTCACCGAGGGCAGCCAGCGCATGGGCGGCACGCTGCTGCGCAAGAAGCCCGGCGGCGCCACCGCCGCCCGGCTGCTCTCCTATCGCGACTTCACCGGGCTGGAACTGATGCGGGCGCTGCGCGAGGCGACCCTGCTGCAGCCGGGGATCACCATCCTCGACCGTCATCCGGCGCTGGAGCTGCTGAGCGACGACCGCGGCCGCTGCGCCGGGGCGGTGCTGCACGACTTCGCGCATGGCCGCCCGGTGCTGGCCCGGGCCGGGGCGGTGGTGCTGGCCACCGGCGGCTCGGGGCGGCTGCACCTCGCGGGCTTTCCCACCTCCAACCACTATGGCGCCACGGCGGACGGTCTGGTGCTGGCCTATCGCCTCGGCGCCCCGCTGCGGGAGGTGAACAGCTTCCAGTACCACCCGACCGGCATCGCCTGGCCGCCGCACATGGAGGGCTCCCTGGTCAGCGAGGCGGCGCGTTCCTCCGGCGCCTTCCTGGTGAACGGCAAGGGCGAGCGCTTCGTGGACGAGTTGCAGCCGCGCGACGTGGTGGCCTCCGCCATCCTGCGCGAGATCGCCGAGGGGCGAGGCGTGGAACGCGACGGCAAGGTTGGGATCTTCCTCGACACGCCGACGCTGGAGAAGGGCAGGCCCGGCATCCTGGAGAAGAGCCTCGTCACCCTGCGCCACCTCGCCCATCGCGGCGGCTTCGATCCGGCCGAGGAGCCCTTCCTGATCCGCCCGACGCTGCACTACCAGAACGGCGGCGTGGAGATCGATCCGGCAGGTCGCACCGCCGTCCCCGGCCTGCTCTGCGCGGGCGAGGTGACGGGCGGGCTGCATGGGCGCAACCGCATGATGGGCAATGCCCTGCTGGAGCTCGTGGTCTTCGGCCGCCATGCCGGCGCCGGGGCCGCCGCCGAGGCGCGGGCGGAACGGCCGCGCAACGTGGGGCTGACGCATCTCGCCGACTGGCGACGTGCCCTGGTGGCGCAGGGCCTGCCGCTCAGCCGCAAGGCTCCGATGATCTTTCCGCCCTACGGCCACTTCGATGCCGTCACCGACCGGGGGATGGCCGCATGACCGCCGTGCTCACCGCCGAGGCGATCCGGGTCGGCCCGGACCTCGCCGCCTGGCTCAAGGTTGGCGGCGGCGAGGGACTGGAACGCGCCCTCGACGATCCCGCCGGCATCATCCCCGCCCTGGAGGCCGCCGGGCTGCGCGGCCTGGGCGGCGCCGGCTTCCCGACGCACCGCAAATGGGCCGCCGTGGCGGCGCAGCCCCCCTTCCCCGAGGGCGGCGGCAAGTGGATCATCTGCAACGGCAACGAGGACGAGCCGGGTACCTTCAAGGACCGCTTCCTGCTCTCCCGCACGCCGCATCAGGTGATTGAGGGCGCGCTGATCGGCGCCCTGGCGGTGAAGGCGAACATGATCGCCCTCTACGTCAATCCGCGCGAGACGGCCTCCGTGAAGGCCCTGCGCGCCGCCGCCGATGCCTGGCGCGCGCATCCGCTGCTGGCCCGTGTCTCGGAATCTGTCGGCACCCCGGTGCAGATGCGCGTCAGCGAGAGCGCCGGTCTCTATGTGGGCGGCGAGGAGACCGCGGCGGTGGCCAGCGTCATGGGCGGCTTCCCCTTCCCGTCGCTGAAGCCGCCCTTCCCCGCGGAAAAGGGCGTGAACGGCGCGCCGACGCTGCTGAACAACGTCGAGACCTTCGCCCATGTCCCGCATATCCTCCAGCACGGCGCGGCATGGTACCGGGCGCTGGGCCTCGGGGAGGCGGCGGGCACCAAGCTCTACTCGCTGTCCGGCGACGTGCTGCGGCCGGGCCTGCACGAGCTGCCGATGGGCACTTCGCTGCGCGAGCTGGTCTTCCGCTGCGGCGGCGGCATGCTGGCGGGCAAGGCGTTCAAGGCGGTCTTCACCGGTGGCCCCTCCAACACGCTGCTGACAGACCGGGACCTCGACGTCGCGCTGGACTTCGACAGCCTGCGCGCCCGCGGCTCGCGCCTCGGCACCGGCGCCATGATCGTGGTGGGCGAAGGCACCAGCATCCTGCGCAAGACAGCGGAGTACGTCGCCTTCTTCGCGGCGAGCTCCTGCGGCCAGTGCCCCTCCTGCAAGATCGGCACGCACCAGGTCTCGCGCATCCTCGAACGCATCGAGGCCGGGGCCGGCCGCCCCACCGACCTCGCGGCGCTGGAGAACCTGACGCGCCTCCTGCCCGGCTCCGGCCGCTGCGGACTGGTGGACGGCGCCGCCACGGTACTGGCCAGCTCCCTCGCCACCTTCCGGAGCGAATACGAACGGGCAGTCGGCCTGCACTGAACCCTGTCCCGGCGGGTCCGCTGCGCTTCGTGGCGGGCCGCCGGGGGAAACCACGGGGAGGGGTGCCGGAAAGGAGACGGCCCGGATCCCGGAATCGCGTGGAAAGTTTGGTTGCCGAACGGGTGCCGCGCGATCCCCGCAACCTTTGCCTTTCGCACGAAAGGCGGAAACCCGTCTTTTGCCGGCCGGGTGGAAGCCCGTTGGAAAGCGGAAAATTATCCTGAAACCCCGGCTTTCCGGAATTTCGGATAAAGGATATTGCGCCCGGCGCGGAATTCCACATCTATGGGGGCGATTTATTCCCCTTTCTCGTTTTGAACCGAAGACAAATGGCCAACAAATCCCCGATCAACCTCGACAATCTCTCGGTTCAGGAACTCACCGCCCTGATTGCCAGCGCCGAGGAAAAGCGCCGGGAGAAACTGGCGGAGGCGAAGCGTGACCTCCTGGCCGAAATGGAGGAGAAGGCGGCAGCCCTGGGTCTATCGCTCGAAGGTCTTGTCCAGGCCGAGGCACCGGCCCGGGGCGGCCGCAAGGTCCGCCGTGCCACCGCCGGCGCGGCGGCTGCCAAGTATCGCGGCCCCAATGGCGAGGAATGGTCCGGCCGCGGCCGCCCACCCGCCTGGATCGTGATGGCGGAGTCCGAGGGCAAGAACCGGGAAGGCTTCCGGATCTGAGCCGGCCACGGGACCGGGGGTAAATTCCCCAACCCTCCGGTCGCGTTCCGCGGGCCGGCATCGCCGGCCCGGACGAGGCCGCATCAGCCGTGGTGGTTGTAGCGGCGGTAGACGATCTGCGTCGGCGGGCCGACCAGGTACTTCCCGACACCTTCCCGCAGGGCCCGCGCATAGACGGGCAGTGCGCCCTCGAAAGCCTCGATCGTGCGGTCGATGGCGTCGTCGTCATGGGCATAGCTGATCACCAGCGAAGGGCCGATGACGCCACGCCGGATCAGCTCCTGCATCAGCAGGGCGCGGAAATGCTGGGAGGCATGGCCCTCCGCGTCGCGCGTGCCGAAGACGAGGTTGCTGCCCCGCCCCTCGATCGGCACATGCTCCGCCAGCCCCAGCGCCGCCGTCCGCTCGCGCAGCGCGGCCGCCAGGCGGTCGCCCTGGCGCTGCATGGTCTCCACCACCGGTTCCTCGCGGTACACCCGCATCGTGGCTATGGCGGCGGCCAGGGCATGGGTTTCCCCGCCATGGGTGGTGGACAGCAGGAAGACCCGCTCCCCCTGGTGTTGCAGACCGCCCAGCTCCATGTAGCGGCGCTTTCCGGCCAGGGCGGAAATGGCGAAGCCATTGGCCAGCGCCTTGCCGAAAGTGCTGAGATCCGGGTCCAGCCCGTAATATTCCTGGCCGCCGCCATTCGCGAGGCGGAAGCCGTTGATCATCTCGTCCAGGATGAAAAGCGCGCCGTTCTCCTGGCACAGCGCCTGGACCGCGGGCAGATAGCCCGGCGGCGCATCGGCGTATTTGCAGCTTTCCATCAGGACGCCCGCGATCCGTCCGGGATGCGCGGCGAAGAGCGCGCGCAGGGCCTCGATATCGCCATAGGGAAAGCGCAGGCTCAGGCTGACATTCTCCGGCGGAATGCCCGCATCCATCGCCGTGGTGCCGATAAACCAGTCGTCATAGGAAAAGAAGGGGTGGTCGGCGCAGAAGGCGATCATGTCGCGCTTCGTGGCGGCCCGTGCGATCTTCACCGCGGCGGAAACGGCGGTGCTGCCGTCCTTGGTGAACTTCACCATCTCCGCGGCGGGCACCATGGACAGGAAGGCCTCGGCGCATTCCACTTCCAGCCGGTGCGGGCGGCAGAAATTGGTGCCGAGGGACAGGGCCTCCCGCACCGCTGCCAGCACGGCGGGGTGCCCGTGCCCCAGCCCCACGGAGCGCAGCCCCGGGCTGTATTCGATGTACTCGTTGCCGTCCGCGTCCCAGACATGGCAACCCTCGCCACGCTCGATGAAGCCGGGGGCCAGTTCGGGGAACTGGTCGTCGCCCTTGGCATAGGTGTGGGCCCCGCCGGGGATCACCGCATGGGCCCTGGCCTGCAAACGCCTGGATTCGGGATAGGGCATTCGTCCGCTGAGCTCCGCCGATCGGTTTGGGATTGCCAGCCGCGCCCGCTATCGTGAAACGCCCCAGCCATGGCGTCTCCCATCGGCCGGACGCCGTCGCTGGCCTTTGTTGCAACGCCACGTTCCGTCTCATTTCTTAGTGGCGGCGTTGTTTGACAGTAAGAAGTATATTGTGAATTGTGGGATAGGGTTTTCACGTTAGGGTTGTTCATGGACGATTTTTG
Source organism: Roseomonas mucosa ATCC BAA-692 (assembly GCF_000622225.1). Taxonomy (GTDB): domain Bacteria; phylum Pseudomonadota; class Alphaproteobacteria; order Acetobacterales; family Acetobacteraceae; genus Roseomonas; species Roseomonas mucosa. The sequence goes on from NZ_JHWD01000017.1 coordinate 61,124, forward strand.
GACAACCATCGACAGCGCCGACGACCTGCGTCTCGGTGAGGTCATGCCCGCCTGGTTCGCCGGGCGTATGATGGCGGATGACTGGCTGTTCGGCCTGCTGCTGACCACGGGCCACACCATGATCATCCGCAATATCGACGCCATCCATGTGTCGCGTACCGGGCATGTCCTGCTCGACGTGAACATGGCCACGGCGTCGGATGCGCCGCGGCTTTCCGGGCCGCTCCTCACCTCCCCGACGGAACGCGGCCGCGCGACCGTTGCCTTGGCGCAGGTGGCCGTGGCCTTCGAGCTCAAGGACGTGCCGGAGGACTGAGCGCCGGGTCCCGCCGGTCGTCTTCCGCGACACCCCTTGGAGCTACCCCCCTCCGCCCGGGAATGGTAGCCGGGGAGGGTCAGCAGGAAGGGGGTGACCATGGGTCGTCGTCAGATGAAGGGCGCCAACCGCCGGACCACGAAGCCCCGGGCGAAGTCCGTGGAAGGTCCGGTCCTGGAGCAGGAACGGCCCGGCCACCCGGCCGAGGCGGAGATCGCGCGGCTGCGGCAGGAATTGCGGGAGGCCCGCGCCACCCTGGAGCGGCTGGCGCTGACGCATGAACCCGAGGCCGCCCGGGCCGCCCTGTCCCGGCGCCTCGCGGAGCTGGAGGAGGCCCGGCAGGTCGCGCGCGGCCATGCCGTGGAAGCCGCCCTGGCGCGTTCCCGGGCCGAGGCCGACCTGCAGGCGCTGCGCAACGCCCTCTCCCGCGCACCGGGCCTGTCGGGCTGGCTCCTGCGCCGCGCCCAGCGGCGGCTGGAGGAAAAGACGCCGCACCAGGGGTGATGCGGGCGGAGCCTGCCCCGGGGACGGCCACGAAGCGCAGTGCCGAAGCCCAGGCGGCCCCGCCCCGCGTGGGCTTCTACTGCTGCGGCCCCTTTCCGGGCATGGGCGGCGTGGCCGGGGCATGGCGGCTGCCGGCAGGCCGGCCACGCCGGCGATGGATCGGGATCACCTCGGCCGAACGTGGCAGGAAGTGCTCGGCGACGCGCCGGGGATCGGCCTCTCCGGCCCGCAGTTCCAGGCAGCGGCCCAGGATGTCGCGCAGGGCGCCGTTCTCCGCCGCCGCCAGCGTCTCCAGCCAGTCGGTCAGGAAGGCGTTCACCTCGGAGGACATGCCCCGGCTGCAACAGGCGGCCACGTCCTCCAGCTCGCGCGCCTCCAGCCCTTCCCGGAGGCGCCGCAGCGGCGCGATGACGCCGTGGCGGAGCAGCGCACCGAAGACACCGCCCCGATTCGCCAGCCGCTCCTCCTCCAGCGCCTTCAGCAGCGCCGATGCGGCCTGCGTATCCTCCGATTCGAGCCAGGCGCTCGCCGCCGTCAGGGCGACCTGCCAGTCCGGATCCAGCCGCAGGAAGGGGCCCCAGGTGCTGCCCGGCAGGGGGTAGCGCCCGGCATAGGCCCGCAGGGCCCGCACCGCCTCGCGCCGGCTCCACAGCGGAAGCCCGTTGGCGAGGCCGAAGGCATAGAGCTCCTCCAGGGAGGTCCGTGCGGCCCGGTCGTCATGCAGCCCGGCTCGCAGGGCCTCCCCCAGCAGCATGTCCTCGTAACCCCGCCAGGATCGCAGGCGGCGGTCCAGCGAGGGTTCCTCCAGGAGCCGGGCGAAGCTCTCGGGTTCGGTCAGGAACAGGGGCTGCCAGGTGATATGGGGTCGTGGCATGGAATTTTTCCCCTGCGTCCGGTGCGGGCCTCGAAAGCCTGCCCGGCACTGTGCCGGCATCTGGTTGAGAAAAGGTTAACGACACACCCCGGCGCTAAGAATCCGGCAACCATTCCGCATCCGGGCTTTCCGGCCCTCGCCGCATCCGCTGGCGCCCGCGCCGCGCCTTCCCCGGCATCGCATCGCCGGGCTGCGGAACGGGGCCCGCAGGGTGAACCCTGTCCAGACAGCGGCGTTCCCGTTGGGCCCCGGCCGGGCCGGCGCTCCCTTTCCGGGGCGCCGCTGCCCGGCCGCAGAAGGAGATCCGGACGATGGCAAAGGGACAGGTGCTGGTGGTCGCGACGTCACATGGCCTCCTGGGCGACGGGCCGGAGCGCACCGGGCTGTGGCTGGAGGAGCTGGCCGTGCCCTACTACGCCCTGCTGGATGCGGGCTTCGAGGTGCTCCTGGCCTCCACCGCCGGCGGCGAGATCCCCTTCGACCCGCGCAGCCTGCCGGGCGCCTCGCCCGAGCCCAATGGCATCCACGGCGCCGTGGGCCGCTTCCTGGCCGATGAGGGCGCCATGGCCCTGGCCCGCGCCTCGTCGGGGCTGGAGGACGTGGCGGAGCAGCCCCATGACGCGGTCTTCCTGCCGGGCGGTCATGGCACGATGTGGGACCTGCCGGCCAGCCGGCCGCTGGCCACGCTGGTCGGCCACGCCATGGAGGCCGGCAAGCCGGTCGCCGCCCTCTGCCACGGTCCGGCCGGGCTGGTGGCGGCGCATCGCAAGGGCACCAGCGCCCCGGTGGTGGAGGGACGGCGGGTCACGGGCTTCAGCAACCGCGAGGAAGCCGCCACGGGCCTGTCGGAGACGGTTCCCTTCCTGCTGGAGGACCGGCTGCGCTCCCTGGGCGCGCACTACGAGAGCGGCCCGGACTTCACGGGATTCGCGCTGCGCGACGGCAACCTGATCACCGGGCAGAACCCGCAATCCTCGGCGCTGGTGGCGCAGCATCTGCTTGCCGCCCTGGAGGAGCGCCACTGATCCGGTCGGCATGGGTTTTCCTGGCACCAGGGCGCCCTGCCAGCCCCCATGCCCGGTATCAGCGGCGTGACAGCACGACCAGATAGCCGCAGGGCTGTTCCGAGGCGTTCTCGAAGCCGCAATCCGCCGGGGCGCCCAGCACCAGGCAGTCCCCGGCGGCGAGCCGGTGCCGCGCCGCGCCCTCGTGGAACAGCAGCTCGCCTTCCAGCACCCAGATCACGTGCTTCCAGGACAGGTAGGTGGAGGCCGGGTAGTCCACCCGCGCCCCCGCGGGCAGTTCTACCCGCACCAGCTCCGGGTCGCTGCCCGAAGGTGTGACGGCGCGGCGCAGATAGCCCGTTTCCGGGTCGCGCCAGAGCGGCTGCGCGGCGGCCCGGGACACGCGCCCGCCCCCGGCATCGCCCTCTGCCCGCGCCAGCAGGGTGGAAAGCGTCAGCCCCAGCGCCGAGGCCAGCCGCCCGAGCAGCGCGGCGGTCGGGCTGGCCTCGGCGCGTTCCACCTTGCTGATCATCGCCCGCGAGACGGCGGAACGTTCGGCCATCTCGGCGATGGACCAGCCGCGTTCCTCCCGCTCCGCCCGCAGCCGGGCGGCCAGCGAGGCCGTCAGGTCGGATGGCTCCATCTCGTCTTGTATATTGCTCATGCGTCCATCATAGTAGATAGCACACCGCCCGGTGACCAGCCGCCTCGATCCAGCCGGATGACGCAATACCCCATGGCCCATCGCCCGAAGGACGGGATCGCATGATCCCACTCGCCCCGATCGGCCACAATGGCGGTCCGCCCCTGGAGGAGCCCGATCCCGGCGCTTCGGGCCGGCTGCATCTCTGGCGCAGGGCGCACAAGAAGGCCTGGAAGACGCCGCCGCGCGAGATCGCGCTGCGCCGCCTGGCCCGGGCCGAGGAGCTGGGCATGACCTACCGCGAATACACGCTCGAAATCCTGGAACGGGGCCGCTACCTGTGAGCCAAGCCAAAGCGGGGCGCCAGATCGTCCTGAATGCCTTCGACATGGCCTGTGTCGGGCATATCCAGCAGGGGATGTGGACGCATCCGCGCGACCGCTCCACGGATTATCTCAGGCTCGACCACTGGATGCGCCTCGCGCAGACGCTGGAACGCGGGCTGTTCGACGGGCTGTTCCTCGCCGATGTGCTGGGCATCTACGATGTGTATGGCCACAGCCCCGATGCGTCCCTGCGCGGCGCGGTGCAGGTGCCGCTGCTGGACCCGATGATGCTGGTGCCGGCCATGGCCGGCGTCACGCGGCACCTGGGCTTCGGCATCACCTGCAACCTCGCCTACGAGGCGCCCTATCTCTTCGCGCGGCGCTTCTCCACGCTGGACCACCTGACGCAGGGGCGCGCGGGCTGGAACATCGTCACCGGCTATCTCGACAGCGCGGCGCGCGCCATGGGGATGGCGTCGCAGATGGCGCATGACGACCGCTATGACCTCGCCGACGAATACATGGAACTCGTCTACAAGCTGTGGGAGGGAAGTTGGGCCGACGATGCCGTGCGAGCGGACCGGGCGGCGGGCCTCTATGCCAGTCCCGCCCGCGTGCGCCACGTGCGGCACGAAGGCGCGCAGTACCGGCTCGACGCTCCGCATCTGGTGGAACCCTCGCCGCAGCGCACGCCGGTGCTGTTCCAGGCCGGTGCCTCCGACCGCGGACGCCGCTTCGCCGCGCGCCATGCGGAATGCGTCTTCGTTAATGGCGGCGCGAAGCCGGCCGTGGCGCAGCTCGTCGCCGACCTGCGCGCCCGCGCGGCGGAACGGCCGCTGAAGGTGCTGGTCGGCGCCACGCTGGTGGTCGGCCGCACCGAGGCCGAGGCGCGCGACCTGCTGGAGGACTACCGCCGCCATGCCAGCGTCGAGGGGGCCCTGGCCCATGCCTCGGCCTCGCTGGGCATCGACTTCGCCCGCTATGGCATGGACGAGCCGATCGAGGCCGGGCCGACCCAGGCCATCCAGTCCAATGTCGAGGCCGCGAAGCGTGCCGCCGGCCCGGTCTGGACCAAGCGCAAGCTGATCGACCAGTTCGTGCTGGGCAGCCGCCAGCCGCCCATCGTGGGTTCGGCGGAACAGGTGGCCGAGGCGCTGATCCGCTGGGTCGAGGAGGCCGATGTAGACGGCTTCAACCTGTCCCGCACCGTGGTCCCGGAATGCCTGGAGGCGGTGGTGGAGCGCGTCGTGCCCGTCCTGCAGGAACGCGGCGCCTTCAAGCACGCCTACGCGCCCGGGACGTTGCGCGAGAAGCTGTTCGGCGCCGGGCCGCGCCTCGCCTCGCCGCATCCGGCGGCGGGGTATCGCTTTCCAGCATGATCCGGCGTCAACAGGAGCCAACGAACCCGGTCCAGGGCGCACAGCGTCCTGGCGGATGGGGGTATCGGGGGAAGGCGGCGCCTTCCCCCGGGGACACCTAGAACCCCACGCGGTCCCCGCCCTTGAGCGACAGGATCTCCCGCGCCTCGTCCGGCGAGGCGATCTCCAGGCCGAGGCCCTCGATGATCTGCCGCGCCAGCCGCACCTGCTCCGCGTTGCTGGTGGCGTACTTGCCCGGCCCGGCCCAGAGGCTGTCCTCCAGCCCGACGCGGACATTGCCGCCCATGGCCGCCGCCATGGCCGCGATGGGAAGCTGGTTGCGCCCGGCGCCAAGCACGGACCAGCGGTAGTTGTCGCCGAAGAGCCGGTCGGCGGTGCGCTTCATGTGCATCACGTCCTCCGGATGCGCGCCGATGCCGCCTTGCAGGCCGAAGACCGTCTGGATGAAGAGCGGCGCCTTCACCAGCCCGCGGTCGAAGAAGTATTTCAGGTTGTAGAGATGCGCGGTGTCATAGCACTCGAACTCGAAGCGCGTGTCGTTGCCGGCGCAGGTGGTCAGGATGTACTCGATCTGGCCGAAGGTGTTGCGGAAGATGATGTCCTTGTTGGCGAGGTAGCTGCGCTCCCACTCGTGCTTCAGGTCCTTGAAGCGGTCGAGCATCCCGAACAGGCCGAAATTCATCGAGCCCAGGTTCAACGAGGCGACCTCCGGCCTGAAGGTCGCGGCGGGGCGGACGCGCTCCTCGATGCTCATGGTCGGCGCGCCGCCGGTGGTCAGGTTCACCACGCAGTTCGTGCGCTGCTTGATGACCGGCAGGAACTTCGCGAAGGCCTCCGGCGTCTGGTCCGGCTCCCCGGTCTCAGGGTTGCGGGCATGCAGGTGGACGATGGCGGCCCCGGCCTCTGCGGCGCCGACCGCCGCCTCGGCGATCTCCTCCGGCGTGACCGGCAGGTGCGGCGACATGCTCGGCGTGTGGATCGCGCCCGTGACGGCGCAGGTGATGATGACCTTGCGCTTGGTGGCCATGCTCAGCGTCTCTCCTGTTCCTGCTTGTGCGCCCGCAAGGCGGCGAGGCGTGCGTCGCGCCACTGCATCCGCTCCGGCAGGTCGTCACGTCGCGGCCATTGCCGCATGATCTCGGCGGTCCTCGCCTCGCCGAAGACCTCCGGCGGTGCCGGATCGGCGGCGAGGCGGCGGTAGAAGCCGGTGTAGCGGGCGCAGTAGTCGGGAATGCCGCCCGGCGCGTTCAGCTCGATGGTCGCGAAGGGGCCGAGGAAGCTCCAGCGCAGGCCGAGCCCGTCCGCCACCGTGCGGTCCAGGTCCTCGGGGGTGACATAGCCTTCCTCGACCAGCCGGAAGGCCTCGGCCAGCAGCGCGCCCTGGAGCCGGTTGAGCACGAAGCCCTCGATCTCCTTCAGCACCGTGACCGGCACCTGTCCGATGGAATCGTAGATCTCCCGCGCCCGCGTCACCACGGCGGCATCGGTCCATTCGGCGCCGGAAATCTCCACCACCGGCACGAGGTGCGGTGGGTTCACCGGATGCCCGATCAGGCAGCGCGGCCGCCCCGGCAGGTCCTCGGTGAAAAGCGAGCAGCGGATGGCGGAGGAGGAGGAGGCGATGATGGCCCCGCGCGGCGCCAGGGCGTCGAGCTCGCGGAACAGCGCCCGCTTCACCTCCAGAACCTCCGGCCCGTTCTCCTGCACGAAATCCACGCCGTCGAGTGCGGCGGCGAGATCGCGGGCCGCCTGGATGCGGGCGGCGGCGCCCTCCGGGTCCTGGCAGAGCCCGTGCTCCGCCAGATTGCGCAGCCCCTCGGCGCAAAGGGCGCGGGCCTTCTCCGCCACCCCGTCTACCGGGTCCCAGAGCCGGACCTCCCAGCCCGCCCGGGCGAAGATCATTCCCCAGGCGCGGCCGATCAGCCCACTTCCCGCGATGCAGACACGCATGCTCACAGCCACAGCACCTTCCGTCGCAGTTCCTCGTCCTCGCGCAGCAGCCGGGATTCACCCAGCCACTGCACCGCGCCGCGTTCCAGCGCCACGGTCCGGTCCGACAGGGCCAGAGCGAGGTCGAGATGATGGTCCACGATGATGATCGAGACTTCCTGGCGCAGCCGGTCGAAGCACTCGAACAGCTCCTCCGTCACCGCCGGGGAAAGGCCCTCGAAGGGCTCGTCCAGCAGCAGCAGCCGCGTGTCGCCGGACAGCGCCCGGGCCACCGCCACCATCTGCTGCTCGCCGCCCGAAAGGCGGTCCGCCGCGACGTTCCAGCGTTCGCGCAGCCGGGGGAAGAATTCGAGCACGCGCTCCTCCTCCCAGTGCACGCCCGCGCCGGTCAGGCGCTTCAGGCGCCCGAGGCCCAGATTCTCGCCCACGGTCATGCCGGCGAAGAGGCCGCGCCCCTGCGGCACGAAGCCCATGCCGCGCCGGGCGATCCGGTCCGGCGACAGGCCCGCGATCTCGTCGCCGCCCAGCACGATCCGGCCGGAGGCCGGGCGCGCCGTGCCGATCAGCGTCTTGAGCAGCGTGGACTTGCCCGCGCCGTTGCGGCCGAGCAGCGCGACGATCTCCCCCTGCCGCACCGTCAGCGACACGTCGTTCAGGATGTGCGACTTGCCGTAGAAGGTATTGACCTTCTCCATCACCAGCAGGTCACGTTCCGTCGCGGCGCTGACACGCGGCTTCGCGGCCACGGCATCGGCGCCGGAGCCGAGATAGACCGCCTGCACCCGCGCATCGTCGCGCGCCTGCTCCACCGTGCCGTCCACCAGCACGGCGCCGTCGGCCATCACCGTCACCCGGTCCGCCATGCGGAAGACACGGTCGATGTCGTGCTCCACCAGCAGCACGGGGATGTCGGCGGAAAGCGACTTGATCAGGTCGCCCACGCGCTCCCGCTCCGCCGCGGCGAGGCCAGCCAGCGGCTCGTCCAGCAGCAGGATGCGCGGCTTCGTGGCCAGGGCCAGCCCCATGTCGAGCAGGCGCTGCCCGCCATAGGAGAGGCTGCCGGCCTCCGCCCGCTCCACGCCGGACAGGCCGGTCCAGCGCAGCAGCTCCTCCGTGTCCTGGCGCAGCTCGGGGATGGCCTCCGCGTCGCGCCAGCCGTTGAAGCGCGCGGGGTGCCGCGCCTGCACGGCGAGGCGGATGTTCTCCTCCACCGACAGGCCGGGGAAGAGGTTGGTGATCTGGAAGCTGCGGCCCAGCCCGGCCCGGGTGATGGCATGCGGCTCCATGCCGTCCACCCGCTGCCCGTCCAGCATCACCCGCCCCTCGTCCAGCGGGAACATGCCGGAAAGCAGGTTGAAGGCCGTGGTCTTGCCCGCGCCGTTCGGGCCGATCAGCGCGTGCAGGCGCCGGTCCTCCACGGCGAAGGACACACCCTGCACCGCCTTCACCGGGCCGAAGCTCTTGCGCATCGCCTCGGCGGACAGCACCGGCCCCGCCGTGCCGCCTTCGCGGATGAAGCGGCCAGGAATGCGGCCGCTTGCCCCGGCGCGGCGGGCGGACATGGCGGCGCCCTCCGTGGCCTCGCGCCGGAAGGGCTTCAGCAGGCGCTTGCCGATGCCCACCAGCCCGTCCGGCGAGAAGAGGATGAAGCCGACGAAGAGCAGGCCGAAGATCAGCAGCCAGTTCGCCGTGTAGATGCTCAGGAACTCGCGAAACAGGATGTAGAAGAGCGCGCCGATGGCCGGCCCCAGAAAGGAACGCATGCCACCGATCACCACCATGGCCAGCAGCTCGCCCGAGAAGGCGATGGCGATGGGATCGGCCGAGGCAAAGCGGTGGTTGTAGACGCTGAGAACCCCGGCCAGGCCGGTGATCGTGGCCGAGACAGCGAAAGCCACCAGCTTGTAGCGGTTGGTGCCGTAGCCGATGAAGCCAGCGCGCTGCTCGTTCTCGCGGATCGCCACCAGCACCGTGCCGAGCGGCGCGCGGCGCAGGCGCCAGAGGCCAATCAGGACGGCGAAGGCGACCACCGCGACGACGGCGTAATAGGCATAGGGATTGTCCAGCGCCGCATAGCGCCGCACGTTGCCGAGCCCGTTCTCGCCGCCGGTCAGGTCGGTCCATCGGAAGGCGATGGCGAAGAGCATCGCCGTGAAGGCCAGCGTCAACAGCGAGAAGTACACGCCGCGCCGCCGCAGGATCAGCGCCCCCGCGACCAGCGAGGCCGCGGCCACGATAACCAGCGCGCCCAGGCCCGGCAGCAGCATGTCCGTGGGCAGGAAATGCCGTTGCAGCAGCGCGGCGGCATAGGCGCCGATGCCAAACCAGGCGCCATGGCCGAAGGAGACCAGCCCGGTCCAGCCGACCAGGATGTTCAGCCCCATCACGGCGATGGCGAAGACCACCACATCCGTGGCGGTGGTCATGGTGAGGCCGATCGCTTCCATCAGGAAGGGCAGAGCCACCAGCATGGCGCCCGCCGCCAGCAGTTGCGCCAGCGGACCGGAGGCGCCGGGGCGGCGCACGGTTTCCGGCGGATTCAGGGTGGAGGATGTGTCGAGGGGCATCACGGGGACCTCACTCGAAGCGCTGGATGCGCTCGCCCAGCAGGCCGCGCGGGCGGAGCAGCAGGACAAGGACCATCAGCAGATAGACGGAGGCCTCGGTGGCCGGAGGAAAGTAGTAGGCGGCGAGGCCGCGCACGACGCCGACGATGAGCGCCGCCACCACGACGCCCCAGAAGGAGCCGAGGCCGCCGATCACCACCACGACGAAGGCAAAGGTCAGGATCTCCGCGCCCATGGTCGGCGTCACGCCGGTCACCGGCGCCATCATCGTCCCCGCCAGGGCGGCGAGCCCGACCGCGATCATCACCACCGCGGTCATGTAGGGCTTCAGCGAGATGCCCAGCGCCGCGACCATGTCCGGGTTCTGCACCCCCGCCCGCACCACGCGGCCGAAGGGCGTGCGCGTCAGCAGCAGCCAGAGCCCCGCGACGCAGAGCACGGCGACGCCCAGGATGATCAGCCGGTACTTGGAATAGATGAAGTCGCCGATGAAGACCTGCCCGCGCAGCCAGAGCGGGATCGAGAAGGGCAACGGCGCGGCGCCGAAGACCATGCGCAGCGCCTGTTCCGCCACCATGGCCAGGCCGAAGGTCAGCAGCAGGCTCAGGATCGGGTCGCCGCGGTAGAAGCGGCGGAGCATGAAGCGTTCCACCAGCAGGCCGAGCAGCGCCACCGCCACGGGCGAGACCACCAGCGCGCCACCGAAGCCGATGGTGGGCGTCAGCGCCACGGCCAGATAGGCGCCGATGGCGTAGAAGGCGCCGTGCGCGAGGTTGACGATGCCGCCCAGACTGAAGATCAGCGACAGGCCAAGAGCGATGAGCAGGTAATAGGCGCCGATCAGCAGGCCGTTGAGGACCTGCTCCAGCACGAAGACGAGTTCCATGGTCCGTGCTTCCCCAGATGGTCACGCGGGACGCCGCGCCGGCCCGGGTCGGGGCGGGCGCGGCCTGTGACGGCGCTCAGGCCGGGAAGGAGCAGGCGTTCTCCGCCCGATTGGTGGCGATGCTTTCCAGGCTCTCGTCGGGCTTGGGGAAGCTGCCATCCGGCTTGAAGATGTCGTACTGGTTCTTCACCTGATCCGGCGGCAGCGCGGTGATGGCGTACATCTCCATCATCAACTGGTGATCCCAGGCGCGGAAATAGCCTTCGCGGCTCTTGGAGATGTCGAACTTCGCGCCTTTCTCCAGGTGCTCGACCACCTTGGCGGGCTCGATGGACTTCAGCTCGTTCATCGACTGCGCGATGACCTTCATCGCCGTGTAGTCGCTCCAGCCCTGGTTCTCCGGCGGCTTCTTCCACTTGGCGCGATAGGCATCGGCGAACTTCCGGGCGGAGGGCGCCTCCAGCATGTGGTGCCAGACCACCGGCCAGGTGCCGAGGAAGTTGCCCTGCCCGGCGCCCCAGGCCAGCGCGATGTCGAAGCCGAAGCCCGCGACCGGATAGCTCAGCCCGAACTCGCTGTACTGCTTCAGGAAGTTCGTGACCTGCGCACCGGCCAGGTTGCCGATCACCACATCCGGCCGCGCCTGCCGGATCTTCAGCAGGAAGGGCGAGAAGTCGGTCAGCTCGGTCGGCACGAGGTCCTCGCCCGCCGCCGTGGCGCCGTTCTCGCCGAGGAACTTCCTGGCGACGCGCAGCAGGTCATGGCCGAAGGCATAGTCGGCGGTCAGGGCGTAGTACTTCTTTCCCTTCACCAGCCCCTGCTGGAGGATCGCATTGCCCGCGGTCCGCACCATCATCGTGTTCTGCGATTCGGTGTGGAACATGAAGCGCTGGCAGTCGGAGCCGCGCAGCGCGTCGGAATTGGCGCCGGTGTTGATGAACAGCACCTTCTCCCGCTGCACCACCTGCCCGATGGCCAGCGCCGAGGCGGAATTGATCTCGCCCACGATGCAGGCGACCTTGTCGCGCTGCGTCAGCCGCTCGGCCTTGGCCGATGCGGTCTGCGGGTTGACGCTGTCCTCGTACAGAACCTCGACCTTGCGGCCGTTGATGCCGCCGCCGGCATTGATCTCCTCGGTGGCGAGCTGCACCGCCTGCACCGCGAATTCGCCGAGCGGTCCCAGGAAGCCGGTGCGCGGCGTCAGGTGCCCGATGCGGATAACATCCGGCTGGCCCTGCGACAGCGCCGGGCGGGCCAGGGTGACAGGGAGGAGCGTCGCCGCGCCGGCCACGAGCAGGCCACGACGTGGGAGGAGCACGTTCTTGGACATTGTCTTTTCCCTCAACAGGGCTCTGCGGCCCTTGTTGTGATCTGTGATCACAGTTAGCTTGCCGAAAGCATCAGCCCTTGTCCAGTCTCTCCTTCATGACCTCCGCCGCGGTTCTTGCCGACCTTTCCCCCCTCGCCCGGCGCACCCTGGGCGAGACCGTCTATGCCGCGCTCTCGGAACTCCTGGCCTCGGGCCAGCTCGGTCCCGGCGAAAGGCTGTCTCTGCGCGACAGCGCCGCGGCGCTCGGCGTCTCGGTGATGCCGGTGCGGGAGGCGGTGAACCGGCTGGTGGCGGAGCAGGCGCTGGAGGTCACGCCGGGCCGCGCCATCCGGGTGCCACTGATGAGCCGGAGCGAGTTCGAGGCCCTGGCCGAGACGCGGATGGCCGTGGAGGGCCTGGCCGCCGCCCGCGCCGCCAAGCATCGCAGCGCCGAGGCCCTGGCCGCGATCCGCATGGCGGAGAGCGCCTTCCGCCTGATGGCGGAGGAAGCCGAGCCGGACCGCGTGCGCCTCGTCGCGCTGAACCGTGACGTACACTTCACCATCTATCGTGCCGCCTCGCTGCTGCCGCTGCAGGAGATCATCGCGCGGCTCTGGCTGAAGGCCGGGCCGGTGCTGAACCTCGACCTACGGGAACATCCCGAGCGGGTGCGCCAGGGCTCGGCGCTGCGGCGCCATGCCGAGGCACTGGCGGCGATCGAGTCGGGCGATGCCGCGGGCGCGAGAGCCGCCATCGCGGCCGATATCCGCGACGCGGCGGATTTCATCATCGCGCATGGCCGCCTGCCGGAAGGCTAGCGTCCGGCGCCGGATAGGGAGGAAGAGAAGAATGGACCTGGGCATGACCGGGCTGCGCGTGCTGGTGACGGCGGGTGCTGCGGGTATCGGGCGCAGCATCGTGGAGGCCTTTGCCGAGGAAGGTGCGCGCGTCTTCACCTGCGACGTGGATGCGACGGGACTCGCCACCCTGCCCGAGGGCGTTGGGCATCAGGTCACGGATGTGGCCGACCGCGCGCAAGTGGCCTCACTCTTCGACTCGGCCATCGCGGCACTCGGCGGGCTGGACGTGCTGGTGAACAATGCCGGCATCGCAGGCCCGACCGGCGCCGTGGAGGAGATCCACCCGGAAGACTGGGACCGCTGCATCGAGGTCTGCCTGACCAGCCAGTTCAACTGCGCCCGGCTGGCCGTCCCGCATCTGCGCAAGAGCGGCAACGCCTCGATCGTCAACCTGTCCTCGGCCGCGGGCAAGTTCGGCTTCGGCTTCCGCAGCCCCTATGCGGCGGCGAAATGGGGCGTCATCGGCTTCACCAGATCTCTCGCCATCGAGCTCGGCGAGGCCGGCATCCGCGTCAACGCCATCCTGCCCGGCCTCGTCGCCGGCGACCGGCAACGCCGCGTGCTGGAGGCCAAGGCACAGCAGCGCGGCATCGGCTTCGCAGAGATGGAGCGGATCGCCTTCTCCTACACCTCGATCAAGGACTACGTGACACCGCGCCAGCTCGCAGACCAGATCCTGTTCCTCTGCAGCCGCCGCGGCGCCACCATTTCCGGACAGGCTATCTCCGTGGATGGCGATACGCGCATGCTGACCTGATGTTCAGGCGTCGCTCTGTTGGCGGTCCGGGGAAAAAGTGCTGCCAGCCGTTGGTCCTCAAGCCCGGGACTTGCGGCCTGGCCCTCGGGGACAGACGGAAACGCGGGGTTGCCGAAAGAAAGAAGATACGGCGCCCCTGTGGTTGGGGCTGGAACACGGCATACTTCTTTTGTCCGCGCTGCTGGGTGCGCGTGCGGGGGTATGTGGCGTGCTTGTGTGTGGGGGG
>NZ_JHWD01000017.1:74734-101552 GCF_000622225.1 Roseomonas mucosa ATCC BAA-692
CCGGGCTTGCGTTGGCGCCTGCGGTGGACGTTGTTCTGCGGCCTGATCCCTGGGAGCAGGCGGAGACGCGGGTCTCCCGAAAAGAAGAAAAACAACGTGTCCGCGCTGGTGGCACCGTCAGTCCGCCGGAGAGCGTGGCTCTCCGGCGCGATCCGGCATCAGCGGGCGCCAACGAACGGGAGGTCCAGGACCCTCAGGGTCCTGGCGGATAGGGGGTCCGGGGGAAAGGCGGAGCCTTGCCCCCGGGGACAAAGCAGCGCCCGAAGCCGGGGTCAGTCCCGGCGGGCATTGCCGGGCAGCATGCGGAAGCTGCTGACGATGGCGGCCAGGATGGCGGCGGTGGCGCCGAGGCCCAGGGCGACGACCGGCCCCTGGCCTCCGAAGCGGGCCAGGACGAGGGCCACGCAGGCGGCGCCGATGGTCTGGCCGAGCAGGCGGGCGGTGGAGAGCATGCCGCCCGCGCCGCCGGCCCGCTCGCGCGGTGCGGAACCGATCATGGCGCGGTTGTTGGGCGACTGGAACAAGCCGAAGCCAGCTCCGGCCAGGGCCATGCGCCAGGCGATGTCGGCGGCGGAGGGGTGGGTCGGCAGCAGGGCCAGGGCGGCGAGGCCGGCGGCGAAGGCGGCGAGGCCCAGGGCGCCGAGCAGGCCGGGATTGTGCCGGTCTGCCAGGCGCCCGGCTATGGGGGCCAGGACGGCGGTGGCAAGGGGCCAGGGCGTCATCATCAGCCCGGTCTCCACGGCGGTGAAGCCGAGCTGCGTCTGCAGCAGGAAGGGCAGGCTGGCGAAGGCCAGCATCTGCGCCAGGAAGGAGCAGACGGAGGTCCCGACCGAGAGAGCGAAGACGGGAATGCGCATCAGGTCCACCGGCAGGAGGGGGGCCGTCATGCTGAGCTGGCGCAGCACCAGGGCCACGCCGGCGCCGATGGCCACGGCGAGGAGGAGGCCGGAGAGGCCCAGGCCCTCGCCATGGGCGATGCCGTCCAAGGCCATGATGAGCATGCCGAAGGTGAGGGCGCAGAGCAGCGCGCTGGCCGTGTCGAAGCGGCGCTTCGAGAGGGGCGAGTGCGGCAGGCTGCGCCACCCGATGGCCAGGGCCAGGATGCCGATGGGGACGTTGACGGCGAAGAGCCAGGGCCAGTTGGCGACGGCCAGGATGGCGCTGGCGACGGTGGGGCCGATGGCGGAGGAGACGGCGACCACCAGGGCGTTGACGCCGATGCCGCGGCCGAGCTGGCTGTGCGGATAGGTGAAGCGGATCAGCGCGGCGTTGACGGCCATGATGCCGGAGGCGCCGAGCCCCTGCACCACGCGCCACAGGGTCAGCGTCACCAGCGTGTCGGAAAGGGCGCAGGCGGCGGAGGCCACGGTGAAGACGACGAGGCCGGCGAGGTAGACGCGGCGGAAGCCCAGGATCTCGCCGAGCGAGGCGAGCGGCAGCAGCGAGATGGTGATGACGAGCTGGTAGGCGTTGACCACCCAGATCGAGGCGGAGGGGGCGACGCCGAGCTCCTCCGACAGGGTGGGCAGGGCGACGTTGGCGATGGCGCCGTCGAGCACGGCCATGGTGATGGCGAGCGCGATGGCCACGACCGACCAGAGACGGCGGGGCATCGGCAGGCCATCAGGGTGCAGGAAGGGGCCGGGAGGGGGAGCGGGGCGGGTGGCGGCGGGCTGCTCGGATACGTTCATGCGGGTTCCATGCCCTCTCCCCTGCGGTCAGCCGGCGCCGATGGGGACACCCACCCGGGCATAGACCTCGGCCAGCCGTTTCTCATAGGCCGTGGCGGAGAAGAGCGCAGCCCGGCGCGGTCCCACTTCCGCGAGATGGCCACGCAGGGATTCGTGCGTGTCGAGGGCGCGGATGCCTTCCGTCAGGGCGCGGATGTCGTAGGGATCGACCGTCACGGCGGCATCGCCCACCACTTCCGGCAGGGAGGCGGTGTTGGAGGTGAGGACGGGGGTGCCGAGGCTCATCGCCTCCAGCGCCGGCAGGCCGAAGCCCTCGTAGAGCGAGGGAAAGAGCACGCCGCGGGCGCCGCGGATCAGGCTGACGAGCAGGCGGAAGGGGGCGTAGTCCACCAGCACGATGCGGTCGCGCAGGCGGCGCTGGGTGCTGGTGACGGGTTCCTGCTGGCCGGGGAGCAGCCAGCGCTGGTGGTCCTCGTAGAGCATCCGCAGCTCCTCCTGGCTCTTCCAGGCCTGCTTGCCGACGATGACCAGGGGACGCTCGACGCCGGAGGCGAGATAGGCCTCGATCAGCCGGCCGACATTCTTCTTGGGCTCGATGGCGCCGAAGAAGAGGAAGTACTCCTTCCAGTCCAGGCCGAAGGAGCCGAGGATCTCGTCGCGTGCCTCGTTTTCCGGCTTCTGCGCCAGGGACCGGGGCAGTTCCACCGACTGGTAGGTGTTGGTCACCTTCTCCGGCGGGCAGCCGAGCAGGTCGATGATGTCGCGGCGGGAGGTCTCGCTGACCGTGACGATATGGTCCGCCTGCCGCACCAGCAGGCGGTTCAGGCGCAGGTAGCGGCGCTTGTGGTCGAGGGTGGTGTAGGGCAGGCGCAGCGGCACGAGGTCGTGCAGCGTGTAGATGTTGCGGGTGTCGCGCGCATGGACGGCGACCGGGTAGGTCCAGTGCATCACGTCGGGCTGTTGCGGCAGGCGGACCTTGAGCCGGTCCTTGTGCATCTTGAAGTGGTTGGCGGAGAGGCTGAACAGTTCCTCCACGTTCCAGAGATGGTCGAAATGCGGCAGCCGGGCCTCGAAGGCGCGGGTGATCACCCGGCCGGTGATGGGGACGGGCTGGGCCTTGTGGCCGATCATCGGCAGCAGCAGGCGGCGCGCGGTGCGGAGCAGGCGGTTCATCGGCCTGGGGTTGCCGACGCGGTTGTCGAAGAAGGCGATCTCGCGGATCAGCGGGTCCTTCGCCGGGCTGGCCCGGGTGCCGTAGAGCACGCCGACCTCGGCCCCCATGGCGCCGAGGCGGAAGGAGAGGTTGCGGGCATAGGTCGCCACGCCGGTCCCGTGTTCCAGGCCAAGGTTGTATCCATCGATGCAGATGCGCGCCATGGGCACAGGCTAGACTCTGGAAGGTGGCATTGGGAGGTGTTGCGGCAGGGGATTTTTCGCACCTGCAACCAAAGGATGTCTTGACGAATTATTAACATCGTGGTGCGCCATAGGCATGTCACAGGCCGCAACCCTGCTCGAAGACGCCGACCGCGCCCGCGATGCCCGCGAATGGCAGGCGGCCGCCCTGCTCTATGGCGACTATCTGCGCCTGCGGCCGGATGACCGCGCCGCCATCGTGCAGCAGGGCCACATGGTGAAGGAGGCCGGGGACCCGGAGGCCGCGCTGGCGCTGTACGACCGGGCGCGGCGGCTGGACGGGGCCGATCCCGACATCCACCTGCAATCGGGCCATGCGCTGAAGCTGCTGCGCCGGATGCCGGAGGCGCTGGATGCCTATGGCCGGGCACTGGCGCTGGACCCGGAGGGGGAGGACCCCTGGCGGGAATGGCTGGCCCTGGCGCGCCGCGGCCGCCCCCTGCCCCGCCGGCTGACGGGGGTGGGGCTGGACCTGTCCGACCTCGTGTCCTGGGTCCTGGGCGGACGGCGCGTACCCTCGGGCATCCAGCGGGTGCAGTACGAGATCGCCGCCGGCCTTTGTGCCGGGGATGGTGCGGTGCTGGCCTGCGCCCTGCCCCCGGCCGGGGTCGCGGGCGGCTGGCGCGAGTTGCCCACGCCGCTGCTGCTGCGGTTGCGGCGGCTCGCCGTCCAGGGGGGTATCGGAAGAGGAAGCGGGGGCGCTGATCCGCGCGAGGCCGCGTGGCAGGAGGCGGTCGGCATCCTCCACGACTGGCTGGCGGCGGCGCCGGACCTGGCCATGGCGCCCGGGGCGCTGCTGCTCTGCCCCGGCACGGCCTGGGCCATGCCGGAACAGGCGGCGCGGCTGGCGGCGGCGCGGGAGGCCGGGGCGCGCTACGTGCCACTGCTGCACGACACGATTCCGCTGTCACTGCCGGAATGGTGCGAGGCCCGCACCGTGGCAGACTACGCCGCCTGGTTCTCGGCACTGCCGCTGCTGGCCGATGGCATCCTGTGCAATTCCGAGGCGACGGCGGCGGAGCTGCGCCGCTGCGCCGCCCGCCACCTGCCGGGCCTGGCACTGCCGCCGCTGGCGGTTGTGCCGCTCAACGGCGCTCCCGTCCCGCCGGCGCGCGAGGCGCCGCTGCCGCCGGAGCTCGAATCCCGGCCCTATGTTCTCTGCACCGGCACGATCGAGGGGCGGAAGAACCATCTGCTGCTCTTCCAGGCCTGGCTGACCCTGGCGCGCCGGCTGGGCGGCGCCTGCCCGCTGCTGGTCTGCGTGGGACGGCCCGGCTGGCGCTCGGAGGGGGCCATGGCACTGCTCGCGGCCTCGCCGGAGCTGGCGGCGAAGGTGATGATCCTGCCGGAGGTGGACGATGCGGTGCTGCATGCGCTGACGCGGCATTGCCGCTTCGCGGTCAGCGCCAGCCATGGCGAGGGCTGGGGCCTGCCGGTCAGCGAGGCGCTGGCGCTGGGCCGGCCGGTGCTGGCGCCGGGCCATTCCGCGCTGCTGGAAAGCGGCGCGGCGGGCGCGACCTTCTTCACGCCGAATTCCGAGCCGGATCTTGTGGAGAAGGCGCTGGCGCTGATCGCCGCGCCGGAAGCGGCCGCGGCGCGGATCGCGCCAGGGGGCGGCTGCCGCCCCTGGGGCGAGGTGGCGCGGGAGATGCTGGCGCGGGCGCGTAGCCTGGTCACAGGCGGGGCCGCGCCGGCCGTGCCGCCCCTGTTGCCGCCGGGCCTGCGCGTCCGGCTGTCCCCGCCGCCCTGCCGCCGGCCGGGGCTGGAACAGGCGCTGGCGCAGGTGCTGCCCAGCGGCCCGGGCTGGCTGCCCGCGGAGGCCGGGGGGCGGCCCAGCCTGCCGGGGCTGGCGCGGCTGCGCTGCCGTGTGCGGGGCGGGCCTTTGCGGCTGTTGCTGGAGGTGCGTGCGCCGGCGGAGGAGCCTTGCCGGCTGCGGATCGGCGCCTGGCGCGAGGGCGGCGAGGAAATGGCCATGACGCTGGACCTGGCGCCGGGGCAGGCGGCGGAGACCATGCTGCCGCTGCCCGATCCGGAGGTGGCGGAGGAAGGCGTGCTGGAGATCCTGCTGGACAGCGAGGCGGAAACGCGGGGGGCCGCGCTGGTCGCCCTGGGGCTGGCGCGGGACGCCGTGCTGGAGGACCGGCTACGGCTGATCGAGGGGCGGGAGCTGCTGGCGTTGCTGCCGGACTGAGGCTCGGATCTGGCGTTGCGCACCCTGGACCCCATTCGTTGGCGCTGGTGGCCGCGGTACCTTTTCTTCTTTTCGGGAGCCTCGCGTCTCCGCCTGCCCCCAGGGATCGGGCCGCAGGCCGGCGGCAACAGCGCGGAACCAACTCAGGCCCGGGGTCCGGGGACCGGCTTCGGTCCCCGGCGGAGGGGGAGTCCGGGCGGAGAGGCGGTGCCTCTCCCCCGGCGGCCAGCCACGAAGCGCAACGCGGGGGCCACCCGTGGCCCGCCTCTCAGATCAGCCCGAGTTCCCGCAATTCGCGGCGCAGGCGGGGCGGCAGGGCGTCCAGTCCTTCCGGCACCGGGCCATCGGCCGGAAGGTCGGGCGGGGCTGCTTCCGGCTGGAGGTAGCGCCAGCCCTGAAAGGGCTTTTGCGGGCGCATTTCCACCGGCACCAGTTCCGGATCGAGCACGAGGCCGACCTGGGCGCGGCCATCGGCGGTCTGGCCTTCCTCCAGCCCGACCAGCCTTTGCCGGACGCGCACGAAGCCGGCCACCACCCAGTAGATGGAGCCGCCGGCCATGAGTTCCCCGCCCCGGCGCGGGATCATCCGCGTCCAATGGCGCAGCGGCGGCTGCTCGGCGAGGCGGCGGGCCTGGATCTGGCGCAGTTCGGCCACGTCCTTGGGGCCGACGGAAAGCTTGATGAGGTGCAGCACGGTGGCGCCCATCTGCGCCGCCCCACGGCCATCGGCAAGGTCCGTCTGTGCCCGCCATGATGGAGCAGGGGCGCGCGGGACGCAGATGTGATGGTATGCGGGGGCGCCGGACGGATTGAGCCACGGCATAAGGGGACCTGGACGGTCCGCCTTCCGGGGCGGGAAGGCGCGCGGCAGGGCGGGAGCGGCTTCCGCCGGTCCGGAGGAGTGATGGAGCGATGGAACAGGACAGGCTGGAGCGGCACGGGATCGGCAGCGGAACGCTGCGGGCGGTGATCTCGGTCCAGGGCGCCGAGCTCCAGTCCCTGCGCGATGCCTCCGGCGAGGAATGGCTCTGGCAGGCGGGACCGGCCTGGCCGCGCCATGCGCCGGTGCTGTTCCCCATCGTCGGCCGGCTGCCGGGCGACACGCTGCGCCATGCGGGCGGGACGAGCCGGATGACGCAGCACGGCTTCGCCCGGGACCGCCGCTTCACCTGGCTCGCCCTGACCGAGACGGCCTGCGCGCTGCGCCTGACGGAGGATGCGGAAACGCTCGCGGCCTATCCTTTTCCCTTCACCCTGGATGTCGCCTTCGCCGTGGCCGAATCCGCGCTGGCCTGCACCGTGACGGTGGCGAATACGGGCGAGGCGCCCCTGCCCTTCTCGGTCGGCGCGCATCCGGCCTTCGCCTGGCCGCTGCCGCGCGGCGGGGCGCGGGAGGAGCATGGCGTGACCTTCCTGCCCGATGCCGCGGTCCCGCCCGGCACGCTGCGCGACAGCCTGCCGGTGCGGCGGCTGTCCAACGGGCTGCTCGACCGGGCGGAGGTCCTGCCACTGCGCCAGGGCCGGCTGCGGCTGGAGGACGAGCTGTTCCGCAAGGACGCGCTGGTGATGACGCGGCTGCCCGCCCATGCGCTGCGCTATGACGGCCCGGGCGGCGCGATGCTGGAGATGGTGTGGGAGGGCTACGAGGATTTCGGACTCTGGTCCAAGCCGGGGGCGGAGTTCCTCTGCCTGGAGCCCTGGGCGGGCCATGCCAGTCCGCTCGGCTGGGATGGGGAGTTCGCCGGCAAGCCAGGCGTGATCCTGCTGGAGCCGGGGCGGGCGCGGCGCTTCCATTGGACGGTGACGCTGCGCCCCGCCGCCTGATGGCGCTGCCCCGGCGTGCCGCCCCTCCTGGGACGGGGCCGGGAATCCCGGGCGGAATCCGCCCGGCCTCGATTGACCCGCTGCGCCGGCGGAGGCACGGTCCGCGCCGTTCCGAGACAATCCCGTGACGCCCGGCGCCGCCATGCCGGCGTCCGCGCAACGAGGATACGCCGTGACCGAAACGCCCCTGGATGCGATCAAGCGATTCGAGGATGAGCTGATCGCCATCCGCCGCGACATCCATGCCCATCCCGAGACCCGCTTCGAGGAGCATCGCACCGCCGCGCTGGTGGCGACGAAGCTGCGCGAATGGGGGATCGACGAGGTCACCGAGGGCGTGGGCGGCACGGGCGTGGTCGGCACGCTGCGCGGCACCCGGCCGGGGCAGCGGGCGATCGGGCTGCGCGCCGACATGGATGCGCTCTTCATGGAGGAACGGACCGGGCTGCCACATGCCTCCACCGTGCCGGGGAAGATGCATGCCTGCGGCCATGACGGGCACACCGCCATGCTGCTCGGCGCGGCGAAGTACCTGAGCGCGAACCGCGACTTCGCGGGGACGGTGCAGCTGATCTTCCAGCCGGCCGAGGAAGCCGGGACCGGCGCGCCGGCGATGATCCGCGACGGGCTGTTCGAGCGTTTCCCCTGCGATGCCGTCTATGGCATGCACAACAGCCCCGGCATCCCGGTGGGGCAGTTCGCGATCCGCCCGGGACCGAACCTGGCGGGGGCGGATTTCTGGGGCGTGACCTTCACCGGCACCGGTGGGCATGGCGGCGCGGCGCCGCATCTGGCGACGGATGCGACGGTGGTGCTGGGGCACTTCCTGCTGGGCGTGCACACCATCGTGGCGCGTTCGCTGGCGCCGACGGAGCCCGCGGCGGTAAGCGTCGGACATGTGCATTGCGGCACGCCGGAATCACCGAACGTGATGCCGTCCAGGGTGCTGGTGCGCGGCACGGCGCGGTATTTCGAGCAGAGGACGCAGGAAACCATCCGGCGCCGCCTGCGCGACCTGGCCGAGGGGCTGGCCGCGACCTATGGCGTGACGGCGGAGCTGGAGTACCAGCCGCTCTGCATCCCCACCGTGAACGACGTGGAGAAGACCGGGGTGGCGCGCGCCGCCGCCGGGGCGGTGGTGGGCGCCGCGCGGGTGGGCGAGATCCCGATGAGCACGGGCGGCGAGGACTTCGCCTTCATGCTGCGCGAGAAGCCCGGCGCCTTCATCCGCATCGGCAACGGCGTGAACCCGGATGGCAGCTTCCACAACGTCCATACGCCGCTCTACGACTTCAACGACGAGGCGCTAGCGCCGGGGGCGGCCTACTGGGCGAGCCTGGTGCGGCATGAGCTGGGCTGGGCGGGCGAGGAGGAGGCGCGGGCGGCCTGAGGGACGCGATGACCTTCCACGGCCCGGCGCCCTGGCGGCCGGGCCTGCCTTCCCGGCGGATGGGGCGTGCCGCGCCATGCCCGCCGCCGGGACCGCCATCCGCCCTCCATGGGGCCGGGCGGAACCGACAACGGAAAGAACACGGCCGATGATCAAGACAGTTTCCCGCCGCGCGGCGCTGCTCGCCTCGCTGTTCCTGCCGCTCTGCGGCACGCTTGCCGCGGCCCCCGCCCAGGCCGAGCCGCTGTCGCTCGCGGTCAGCGCGCCGCCGGCCAGCATCGACCCGCACTACTACACGCTGACGCCCAGCATCATGCTGTCGTCGCACATCTTCAGCCGGCTGGTGCAGCGCGACGAGAAGTCGCGCGTGGTGCCGGACCTCGCGGAATCCTGGAAGCTGGTGGACGACACCACCTGGGAGTTCAAGCTGCGGCCGGGGGTGAAGTTCCACAACGGCGCCGACTTCACCGCGGAGGACGTGGCCTATTCGCTGGAGCGCGTGCCGACGGTGCAGAGCCCCAGCTCCTTCTCCGTCTATACGCGCGACATCGCCGACGTGCAGGTGGTGGACCCGCTGACCGTCCGGCTGAAGACCAACGGCCCCTCGCCGCTGCTGCCGGCCAACCTGGCGAACATCTTCATCGTCTCGCGCTCCGTCGCGGCGAATTCCAGCACGGCGGATTTCAACAGCGGCAAGGCGGCGATCGGCACCGGGCCGTACAAGTTCGTCTCCTACGACCCGAACAACCGGGTGAAGCTGGCGCGCGACGACGGCTACTACGGCGAGAAGCCGGCCTGGGAAACGGTGGACTACCGCATCATCAGCAATGACGGGGCGCGGGTGGCGGCGCTGCTCTCGGGCGACGTGGCGCTGATCGACGCGGTGCCCACGGCGGATGCGGCGCGGCTGCGCAAGGACGACCGGCTGACCGTTGCCGAGGCCAACAGCACGCGGCTGATCTTCCTCGGCCTGGACGAGGAGCGGCAGGAGGGCTCGCCCGACATCGCCGGGCCGGATGGCGGCAAGCTGGAGAAGAACCCGCTGCGCGACCACCGGGTGCGCGAGGCGCTGAGCATCGCCATCAACCGGCCGGCCATCGTGTCGCGCGTCATGGAGGGCGCGGCGCTGCCCTCCGGCCAGTTCATGCCGCCCGGCGTCTTCGGCTACGACCCCTCCATCCCCGTGCCCGCCTTCGCGCCGGACCGGGCGAAGGAGCTGCTGGCCCAGGCGGGCTATCCCAACGGCCTCAGCATCATCCTGCGCGGGCCGAACGACCGCTACGTCAACGACGCGCAGATCCAGCAGACCGTGGCGCAGATGTGGACGCGCATCGGGGTGAGGACGCGGGTGGAGGCGCAGCCGCTGGCGACGGTGATCGGGCGGCTGAACCGCTTCGAGGCCTCGGCCTATCTGCTGGGCTGGAGCAACTCCACGGGCGAGCCCTCCTCCTCGCTGAAGGCGGTGCTGGGGACGCGCGACCCGGCGCTGGGGCGCGGGCTGTCGAACTACGGGCGCTATTCCAACCCGGAATTCGACAAGCTGGTGCAGCAGGCGCTCGGCACGCTGGACGACAAGGCGCGCGAGGGGCTGATGCAGAAGGCGATGAAGATGGCGATGGAGGATGTCGCCATCATCCCGCTGCACCTGCAGAAGAGCGTCTGGGCGATGCGCAAGGGCTATGCCTATACGCCGCGCGCCGACGAGGAGACGCGGGCGATGGGGCTGCGGCCGGCGAAGTAGGGCCGGCGGGCGCGCGGCTCCCCACCGGGCACGGGACGGGCGCCCGTCCGGGACGGACAGGCCGGGGCCGTGCGCCGATCCGCAGAGGGCGGGCTTCTTCGCGGCCCTGTCCTGCGCTAGCCTTGGTGGAACAAGGAAGGCCCGCGCCGCGTCCGGGCTGCCCGCGCCCGGACGCCACGGGGAGAGCCTTCCATGCCCCCGGCCCCATCCCGGGCCGGGCGGCCCCGGAAAGGAACGCCCATGCCAGCATCGATCCCCGTCAGATCCGCTCCCCGCCCCGGACCGGCCAAACTCGCCGGGCGGGAGGGCCGCTGATGCGCCCGAACCGCGTCCGCGAGATCGCCCGCGCGGGCGGGGCGGCGATGAACGGCTGGTGCGGCATCCCCGCCCCCTATGCGGCCGAGCTGCTGGGCCATGCGGGCTATGACTGTGTCACCGTGGACATGCAGCACGGGCTGATCGGCTTCGAGACCGCGGCGGCGATGCTCCAGGCGATCTCCGCCACGCCGGCGCAGCCGCTGCTGCGGGTGCGCTCGAACGATCCGGGGCTGGTGATGCAGGCGCTCGATGCCGGGGCCTATGGTGTCATCTGCCCGCTGGTGAACTCGGCGGAGGAGGCGCGGCGCTTCTCGGAGGCCTGCCGCTATGGCCCGCGCGGCGGGCGCTCCTTCGGCCCGGCGCGCGGGATGCTCTATGGCGGCCCGGATTATTTCGATCGCGCGAACGACGAGGTGCTGGCCCTGGCGATGATCGAGACCCGGGGCGGCGTGGCGGAGATCGACGCGATCCTCGCCCTGCCGGAAATCGACGGCGTCTTCGTCGGGCCGAACGACCTCTGCATCGAGATGGGCGAGCGGCCGTCCTCCGAGCCGGAGGCCGGGACGCGCGCCGGCACGGCCATCGCGCATGTGCTGGCGCGCAGCCGCGCCGCCGGGAAGATCGCCGGGATCTTCTGCTCCGACGGGCCGGCGGCGGGGCGTCGGGCGAAGGAGGGCTTCCAGCTCGTGAACCCGGGATACGATGTCGGCTTCCTCGCCGGCGGGGCGCGGGCCAACCTGGCGGCGGCGCGGAACGTTTGACCGTCATGGCCGATCCGCTCCTGCTGCTCCCCGGACTGATGTGCGACGCACGGCTCTGGGGGCCGGTGCAAGAGCGGCTCTGGGCCCTGGTGCCGGAGCGGGACCGCTATGCTGGCGCGCATGTGGCGGCGCTGCGCGGGGCGCGCAGCGCGCCCGACCTCGCGGCGCGGCTGCTGCGCCATGCGCCCCCGCGCTTCGCCCTGGCCGGGGCGGCACTGGGGGCCATGGTGGCGCTGGAGATGGTGGCGCAGGCGCCGGAGCGGATCACACGCCTGACCCTGCTGGCCGGGGATGCGCGGCCGGACGCGCTGGAAAAGGCGCCGGCGCGCTTCCGCCTGCTGGAGGCGATGGAGCGCGAGGGGGCGCGCACCATGGTGGCGCGCGAGTTCTGGCCCGATGCGGTGCCCGCGGCACGGCGGGAGGATGCGGCGCTTTTCGACCTGCTTTGCGACATGGCCGATACGCTCGGCCCGGCGGTGCTGCGGGAACAGACGGCGGTGCTGATCCACCGCGCCGACAGCCGGCCACGGCTGGCGGCGATCCAGGTGCCGGTGCTGCTGATCAGCGGCGAGGAGGACCGGCTCTGCCCGCCCGCGCGGATGCGGGAGATCGCCGAGACGGTGCCGGGCGCGCGGGCGATGCTGCTGCCGGGCGTGGGGCACCTGCCCTCCCTGGAGGCGCCGGAGGCGGTGGCGGCGGGTTTCGCGGAGTGGCTGGCCGCCTGAGGGAAGGACCCGGCGTTGCGCCTGGCGGGGGAAAGGCCCTGCCTTTTCCCCGGAGGCTACCGTACGGGCTGGCTCAGAACTGCCGCAGCAGGCGGTCGTAGTAGTCCAGCTCCTGCGCCGGGCGCTCGCGCTCGCCGACGCGGCGTCGCAGCTCCTCCTGGATGCGGCGGGTGCGCAGCATCTCCGCCTGATCGGGCACGCGGGTGTCGTTGCCGTCGCTGGCCGAGCCGGCATTCTCGCGCGTCGAACGGCCGAGCGGGTCGCGGCCGCGGCCCTGGCCGCTCGCCTGGTCCTGGCCCTGGCCGCCGTCCTGGCCGTTGCCGGGCTGGTCGCCGGCCATGCCGGGACCATCGCCTTCCTCGCCCTCGCCTTCCCCCTCGCCCTGCTGGCCGTCGCCCTGCTGCCCGGGGCCGAACTGGCGCCGCATCGCCTGGGCCATCTGCCGGCCGCCCTCGGTCAGCTCGCGCAGGGCCTGCTGCTGCTGCGCCTGGGGGTCGCGCCCGGCCTGCAGGGCCTCGGCGCTCTGCCGCATGGCCTGGTCGGCGCGGCCGAGCGGCTCGGGGATCTCGCCGGTCAGGTCGCCGAACTGCTGCATCAGCTCGCCCAGGGCGCGGCGCAGGGCCCGCTGGGTGCGTCCGTCGCGCTGCGCCTCGGCCTCGCCGGGCTGCTGGCCATCACGGCTGGCCTGGTTCTGGCCCTGCGGGTTCTGGCCTTGTGGGTTCTGGCCCTGTGGGTTTTGGCCGGCAGGGTCGCGGCTGCCCTGGCGCTGCTGCGGGCCGGGGGGCCGGGCCCGGCTCATCGGGTTCAGGGGATTCGGGCCGAACGGGCGGTCCTGGCCCTCCTCCGCCTCGCTGTCCTGTTCCCGCCGGTGGGCACGGTCCAGCAGCTCCGCCTGCCGCCGCACCATGTCCTGCATCACGCTCATCTGGCCCTGGCCGCGCTGGCGGTTCTGCTGGCGCTGCTGCTCCCGGTCGGCGCGGGCGACGCGGCCTTCCTCCAGGGCCTTGAGCATCTCCTCCATCTCCGCCAGCTCGCGTCGCGCATCGTCCTCGCGCCCCTGGCGGGCGGCGTCCTGCATGCGCTGGGTGCGACGGTCGAGCTCGCGGTTGTCCAGGCGGCGGGTTTCCTCGCGCGGCACGGCCTCGCCATTCTCGCGGCTCAGCTTCTCCGCCAGGGCCTGGAGGTGCCGGTCGATCGCTTCGCGCAGCTCCTGGACGCGCTTCTCGATCTCGGCCCGGCGCTCCGCCTCGCCCTGGTCCGGGTCGCGCTGCTGCAGGGCTTCCTCCAGGGCCTTGCGTGCCTCCGCCAGCGTGCGGGCGGTGCGGTCGGTCCGCCCCTCCTCCAGCGCCAGGGCGGTGTCCCAGAGGATGGCCTGGGTCTCGTCCACCGCCCCGGGGCGACGGTCCCGGATCAGGCGGCTGCGGGCGGCGCTCAGTGCCAGGAAGATGGTGGTGTCGTCGTCGAAGGCCTCCGGCGAGGAAAGGACGCCCTCCAGCCCGGCCACGACGGGCGCGCGGACCTGCGGCGACAGGGAAAGCATCCGGCGGAACTGGATCAGCAGCTTCGCCACCGGATGGGTGAAGGGACGCTCCGGCAGGATGAGCGTCATCTCCTCCGACCGGCCCTCCTGGCCGGCGCCGTCGCGCGCCACAAGCCGGAGCTGCACCGGCAGCCCCGCCCAGGGATGGGCGCTGAGGTCGGGCTGGGCGGTGCCGCGCTGCTGGCGCGGGTTGCTGCCGGAAAGCGTCAGGGGCACGGTCAGGGGCTCGGCGCCCGGGCGGGCCTCCAGGCGGATCTCGGCCCGCGCGGCGGCGACGCCCCAGTCGTCCTCGGCGGTCCAGGGCAGGCGCAGCGCATGGCTGCGCGGCGCCGGGCCGGGCGGCTCGGCGAAGGCGATGCTGGGCGGGGCATCGGCCTGGACCGAGACCTCCCAGCCCGCGAGTTCGGCGCCGTCACGGCGGATGGCGAGGCGGCCGCCATTCTCCAGCGGCGCCTCGATGCCGAAGCTGTTGCGGTCCAGTGTCTCGAAGGCAAGGTCCTTGCCGCCCAGGCGCAGCGCCGGCGTGCCGCCCTGGCCGCCGGACAGGGCAACGCGCAGCGCCGAGCCGGCGGGGACGCTGAATCCGGGGCTGCCAGGCTGCAGGAAGAGCGGCGCGACGCCGGTATAGCCGGGCGGGGTCACCCAGGCCTCCAGCTTCAGGCCGGGAACCGGGGCGGGCTGGCCCAGGCTGGGCAGCAGGGCACGGCGGATGCGCTCGCCCGCCTCGTCCCCCGCCACCACGAAGCCCGCCGCCAGGGCCACCACGAGGCCGAGGCGCAGCGCCCGCCGGTCGCGCGCCGGCAGGCCGGGCCGGGGCGCGCCGACGCGCAGGTCGCGGAGCCGCGCCGCCTGCCGGGCGAGATGGGCCTGCCACAGGGCGAGGGCGGCGGGGTCCTCGCCGGCGGGACGGTCGCCCAGCGTGGCAAGGGGACGGTGGCGCAGGCCGGAGGCGGCCTCGATGCGGCGGTCGGCCGCCGCGGGAGCCGGGGCGGCGAAGCCGCGTATGGCGCGCCAGACAGCCCGGGCCAGGGCGGCAGCGAAGCCCAGCAGGAGGAGGAGATGCGCCCAGAGGGGCAGGTGCAGGAAAAGGCCGGACAGGGCAGCGAGCAGGAAGAGGCCAAGCACGCCGAGCACCGGCCAGACCCGGGGCCAGAGAGCCTCCCAGAGCAGGGCCAGCCGCGCGAGGCGCCGCTGGCGGTGCAGTCTCCGGGAAACGCCCTCTGGCAGATCGGTCATCCCATCCACTCCGGCAGACGCTGGTGGGCCAGCAGGTCGTCGAGGCTCTGGCGTTCCCGCACCAGGGCCCAGCGCGCCCCGTCCACCAGCACCTCGGCGGCCAGGGGGCGCGCGTTGTAGGTGGAGGACATCGAAGCCCCGTAGGCGCCGGCATCCAGGAAGGCCACGAGATCGCCCGCCGCGAGTTCGGGCAAGCCCCTTCCACGTGAGAAAGTGTCACCGGTCTCGCAGACCGGGCCGACCACGTCGGCGGGCGAGAGCGGGGCGTGGAAGGCCTGCGGCGCGACGGGCAGGATGCCGTGCCAGGCCTCGTACATGGCTGGGCGCATCAGGTCGTTCATCCCCGCATCCAGCACCACGAAGCGGCGGGTGGCGCCGCGCTTGACCAGCATGACGCGGGACAGGAGCACCCCGGCGGGGCCGGCGATCCAGCGGCCGGGTTCGATCATCACCGGCAGGCCGAGGGGGCCGAGCGTGCCGGCGATGGCGCCGGCCAGGGCCTCGGGCAGCGGCGCGGTCTCATCGCGATAGGGGATGCCGAGGCCGCCACCGCAATCCACCCGCTCCACCGGCAGGCCGCGGTTGCGCAGCGCGGTGACGAGCTCGGCCACCTTGGCATAGGCGGCGCGGTAGGCGGACATGCCTTCGGTGATCTGCGAGCCGATATGGACGGCGATGCCGATCGGGCGGACGCCGGGCAGCGCGGCCATGCGGGCATAGAGGGCGGCGGCATCGTCCAGCGCCACGCCGAACTTGTTCTCCGCCTTGCCGGTGGTGATCTTGGCGTGGGTGCGGGCATCCACGTCCGGGTTCACGCGGATCGCCACCGGGGCCTCGCGTCCCATGGCGGCGGCGATGGCGGAAAGCATTTCCACCTCCTCCGCGCTTTCGGCGTTGATCTGGAAGATGCCGGCGGCGAGCGCGGTGCGGATCTCGGCCTCGCTCTTGCCGACGCCGGAGAAGACGCTGCGGGCGGCGCCGATGCCGGCGGCCTCGGAGATATGCAGCTCCCCGCCGCTGACCACGTCGGTGCCGACGCCCTCGGCGCCCAGCAGGCGCAGCACGGCAAGGTTGTCGTTGGCCTTCATGGCGTAGTGGATCGTGGCGTCGAGCCCTGCCCCGGCCAGGGCCTCGCGCAGCGCACGCGTCCGGCGGCGGAGCGTGCTGGCGGAATAGACCCAGGTCGGGCTGCCCACCCTGGCCGCGATGGCGGCGAGCGGCACTTCCTCCAGGCACAGCCCGTCCTGCGCATGGGCAGTGAGCTGCGGCCGCTGCGCCAGCAGCTCGGCAAAGGACGGGTCCGGCGCCTGCGGGGCCAGGGGAAGAGGGGAAGCCATGGTCTTGCCTAGTCTGGGGTGTCTGGGGGGACGGTTGGAAGCGGAAAGAGGTGCGGTTTTCCGCGGCGCGGCGCAAGAGGCGGGGAGGATGGTGTCTCCGACGGGTTGGGGGCGCCCGCCCGTTGCTGGGGAAGGCCCGGCCTGCTGTCCGGGCCGCCGCGCCGCGGGGCCCCTGCTTTCATCTTCTCGCCGGGGCGGGCACCATGCGTCGCAGGTTCACCCGGCGCACGGTTGGGGATGGGTTCCCAGGAACCGGGCCACAGCCCGACGGCCATCGCGGACGCCGGTCGAGCCCCGCGCAACGGGGACCGGGCGGGCGGGACGGTGCCTCGCCTCCGGAAGTGTGCGCGAAGTGGAAGGGCCGGGAGAAGCCGCCGCTCGCCTCAGCGACTCCCATCCGCCACCAGGGCATTCGCCCGGGGCATCAGCACCCACATCCGCACCGGCTCGCGCAGGTTGCCGGCGCGCTTGCCGGCTTCCGGTCCCCAGCCGCGGAACAGGTCGCCGCGTCCGGGGCCGCGGATGGCCCCGCCGGTGTCCTGGGCCGCGACGAGGCGGCGGATGTTGCCGCCGGCCACGAAGACCGGGGCGCCCAGCGGCACCACGGAGGGATCGACGGCGATGGAGCGTTCCGGCGTCAGCGGGATGCCCATGGCGCCGGGCGGCCCCTGGTCGGGGCGCAGGCCCTGGTTGACGCGGAAGAAGATGTAGGAGGGGTTCTCCGCCATCAGCGCGGCGGTGCGGTCATAGCCCACCTTGGTCATCCAGCGGCGGATGGCATCGGCGGACATGTTTTCCGGCGCGACGTCGCCCCGGTCGATCAGGGAGCGGCCGATGGAACGGTAGGGCTGGCCGTTCTGCCCGGCATAGCCGAGGCGCAGCATCTTGCCGTCCGGCAGCACCACGCGGCCGGAGCCCTGGATCTGCAGGAAGAAGGCCTCGACCGGGTCGTCCACCCAGACAAGCTCCAGCCCACGCCCGTCCAGCGCGCCGTTCTGGATGGCGGCGCGGTCCGGCAGCGGCTGCAGCTTGCCGTCCAGCATCTGGCCGTGCAGGGGGCGCTGGCCATCGCCCTGGCCGAGTTGCACATGCTCGGAGGGCGGGGCGTGCAGTGGGGTCTGGAAATCGCCCACCCGGATGCGGGAGCCGCGCAGTACCGGCTCGTAATAGCCCGTCAGCAGGCCCTCCCCGACCGGAGTGGGGATGAAGTTCTCCTCCAGCGCATCGCGCAGGCGGGCATCGCGAAGCTGCCGCGCCTCGCGCAGCCGGGCGCCGCTGGCGCGGGCCGGCACGGGCGGCAGGTTGCGCCAGGCCTGGGACAGGGCATCACAGGACCGGCGCCAGGCATCGGGGGCGCCGGCGTTGACGGCGCGGCAGGAGGCCAGCACGGCCGGCATCGCCTCGCCCACCGCGTCGCTTTCCCAGCCGGGCAGTTCGCTCCACAGGGCAGGGCGTGCGGTGCCGGCCAGCAGCCCTCCCGCCACCCCGGCCCCGGCCAGCTTCGCCGCCGGCAGGGCGACGCCGCGCGCCCGGGCCTCGTCACGGGCGATCTGCCGCTGCTTCTCCATCCGCCGCTGCACCATGCCGCGTGGCCCGGGCCCCTGCGCGGAGCGCCCGAGCGCCGCCTCCAGGGCCGGCAGGCGCGTCCGGGCCTGCCGCAGCGCGGGCGTGTCCTGCTGCGACCGCAGGATGGAGCCTTCGGCGGCCTGGACGGGGAAAGGGAGCAGCGGCGCGGCAAGCGCGCCGGTGGCCAGAAGGGCCAGCAGGGAAAGGGCGGGGAGGCCACGGATGCGGCCCCGGTGCCAGATCGTCGGCTTTCGGCGGGGATGTGGCGGGGGGAGCATCATGCGGCAGCCTGTTCTTCCGGACCTCTGAGCAGAAATCGGTCTTCAGCGGGAAAGTCGGATCGTTTTTTAGAAACAGAAAACAAAAATCATCAAGCACTTTCTGCTCGGGGCATCTGGTGAAACGAGCTCCAGAGTGGCTCACGCCCTGCGGGCCAAGACCGGGAAGCGAAGAAGCCTTGCCCGGACAATGGTTTGGCAAGGAGGAAGCCAGACACCGGGGATCATGAAGCGACAACCCGGGATCGCCATGCCGCTCCTGCCAGGGAGCAGGCGGGAAGGAGGGATCGCTTTGGCCGGGAAAGGGAAGCGATCCCGGGCGCGGCCATCGCTGCCGGCCCGGGATCGGCAACGCCGTTCAGACGGAGCGGGTATCCACCAGCCGCCAGGTCGGATCGCCGCTCTTCAGGTCGCGCTGGAAGGTCCAGAGATCCTTCAGCTCAGTCACGCTGTCGGTGCCCGTGACGGGCTTGCCGTCGGCGGCCAGGGTCATGTTCACCTGATCCGACACGAAGCGGACAGTAACATCCGCCACGGAGCCGCGAAGCTCCGCGCCCTCCACCGTGACCTCGTGGATGTGCCGGATCTCGGTGCGCTGGGTCTCGCCCGCCTCCTCGCGCGCCTTGATGGCGCCCTCGAAGCCGGCAAAGGTTTCCGGGCCGAGCAGGCTGCGCAGCGTGTCGCGGTCGCCGCGCGCGAAGGCCTCGACGATCATGCGGAAGGCTGTTTCCGCCCCGCCCAGGAAGTTCTGGACCGAGAAGGAAGGATCGGTCTTCTGGATGTTGGCCAGGGCCTGGCCGACCGGGCCCTGCGCGTCGGGCACGGCGTGGCGCTGCGGCGCGGGCGGAGCGGCCACCGCCTCGCTGGCATCGCCCTCGATCACCCGGGGCGGATAGCCGGCGGCCGGGCGCGCCTCGGGCGGACGCTCGAAGCCGGTGCGCCGGCCGAGCACGGAGCGAAGACGCAGCACAAGGAAGGCCGCGACCATCGCGAACAGGATCAGGTCGATGGGGAAGCCGCCCTGCATCTGTGGTCTCCTCTCTCTGAAGAGGGAAAATGGGGATGAACGTCTGTTAACGCAACGCCGGTTGCCCCCTGTGCCGCCCTGTGGCGGCACCCCGGGGAGCTTTTTTCGCGAGCCGGCCTCCGGGGGCCTGCCGAAGCCCATTGCCGGAAACCCGCCCTGTCGCCAATTTGCCGGCATGATCCTTCTGCGTCATGGCCAGAGCGAGTTCAACCTCCACTACACGGCCACCAGGACCGACCCCGGCATCCCGGACCCGCGCCTGACACCCCTGGGCCACCAGCAGGCCCAGGCGGCGGCGGAGGCGCTGGCGAAGGAGGATGTCCGCCGCATCCTGGCCAGCCCCTATACGCGGGCACTCCAGACCGCGGCGCCCCTGGCGGAGAAGCTGGGCCTGCCTGTGCTGATCACGCCGCTGGTGCGGGAACGCTATGCCCTGTCCTGCGATGTCGGCTCGCCCTGCAGCCGGCTTTCGACCGACTGGCCGCACCACGACTTCACCCGGATCGACGAGGTCTGGTGGCCGCAGGAGGAGGAGCCGCCGGAGGCCGTGGCGGCCCGGGCGATGCAGTTCCGCCTGGACATGATGCTGCGGGACGACTGGGCGCATACGGTGGTGGTGAGCCACTGGGGCTTCATCCTGGCGATGACCGGCCGGTCGCTGGTGAACGGCGAGTGGCTGCGCTGCGACCCGACCGGGCCCGAGCCGGAGAACGTGGTCTGGCACCACGGCTGAACGGTCCCGGCCGTCGCCTCCCGGGGTTCCGCTTCCGGGGCTGGAGCCGCCGGAATCTCGCCTTCCTTTTCTGCGGCCTGTTGCTGGCGGCCTGCGCGCCGGTGGTGATCCCCGCCGGGCCGGCGCTGGCCCCGCCGGAACTGGCGGCCGACAGCCTGGTCATGGCCGACGGGGCGAGGCTGCCGTTGCATGCCTGGCTGCCGGAGGCGCCGCCCCGCGCGGTGGTCCTGGCGGTCCATGGCTTCGGCGACACCGCCCGGAACGCCTTCCGCATGGCGGCGCCGCTGTTCAACGCCGGCGGGGTGGCCCTCTACGCCTATGACCAGAGGGGCTTCGGCGAGGCGCCGAACTGGCCGCTCTGGCCCGGTGCCGAGACGCTGGAGACCGACCTCGCCGCCGCCTCCCGGCTGCTGCGGCGGCGCTATCCCAGCCTGCCGCTCTATATCCTGGGGGAAAGCATGGGCGGCGCGGTCGCGGTGGCGGCGGCCGCCTCGAAGGACCCGCCGGTGGCGGATGGCTATATCCTGGTGGCCCCCGCCCTCTGGGGCCGTTCGGAGATGCCCGCCTGGATGCGCGGCCTGCTGGAATTCGCCGCCCATACCATCCCCAAGGTCGGCTTCCGCAACTCCGCCCCCGGCATCACCCCGACCGACAACCCCGAGGCCGCGGCCGGATGGCGCGACGACCCGCGCACCTACAAGGAGGTCCGGGTGGACACGCTCTATGGGCTGGTGAACCTGATGGACGCGGCGGTGAAGGCGGCGCCGGAGTTCCGCGCCCGGGCGCTGATCCTCTACGGCGCCCATGACCAGATCGTGCGGGCCGAGCCGGTGCGCGCCGCCCTGCGCCGCCTGCCGGAAGGCGCGGACCAGCGGCTCGCCTACTATGCCCAGGGCTATCACATGCTGCTGCGCGACCGGGAACGGGCCGTGGTCGCCGGCGACATCCTGGCCTGGATCACCAACCCGGAAGCCCCGCTGCCCTCCGGCGCGGACCGGGCCGCGCGGGAATGGCTGGCCCGGCCGGGGGAGTGAGGGACCTTGCGCTGTCCCGGGGGACAAGGCTCCACCTTTCCCCCGGCCCCCTCATCCGCCAGGACGCTGAGGTTCCTGGACCTCCCGTTCATTGGCGCGTGCGGCCGGACCGCGATCCGGCCGAAGCGCCACAGATCAATTGAAGACCATGCCACCATCGATGATGAGGGCTTGGCCGGTCATGTAGTTTGAATCGGGTCCGGCGAGGTAGGAAACGCAGGCCGCCACGTCTTCCGGTTCGGAGATGCGGCCGAGCGCCACGTTCCTGGCCCATTGCTCAAGGCCCCATTCCAGGGACTTGCCGTTCTCGTCGGCGACCTT
Organism: Roseomonas mucosa ATCC BAA-692; assembly: GCF_000622225.1. Classification (GTDB taxonomy): domain Bacteria; phylum Pseudomonadota; class Alphaproteobacteria; order Acetobacterales; family Acetobacteraceae; genus Roseomonas; species Roseomonas mucosa. The sequence goes on from NZ_JHWD01000017.1 coordinate 95,864, forward strand.
CTGCGCGATGCCTTCCATCATCGGCGTGCGCACGATCCCCGGGCAATAGGCATTGGCCGTGATGCCGAGCGGCGCCAGGTCCCTGGCCGCGGTCTGGGTGATGCCGCGAATGGCGAACTTGGTGGCGCCATAGACCGCCAGATCCGGATTGCCGACCTGACCGGCCTGCGAGGAGGCGTTGATGATCTTGCCGACCACGTCGCCCTTCCTGGCCGGCTTGCGGGCCTTGAAATGCTTCACCGCGGCCTGGATGCCCCAATAGGTGCCGCCGACATTGACGTCGAACACCTTGCGGTAGATCTCGGGCGTGATGTCCTCGATTGGCGTGACCGGGCCGAGGCCGGCATTGTTGACCATGACATCCAGGCGGCCGAAGCGGGCGACGACCTCGTCCACCGCGCGGAGGACCTGGTCGCGCTGCGAGACGTCCGCCTTGACATCCAGTGCCTCGCCACCGCCGGCCCGGATCGTGTCTGCGGCCTTCTTCGCGGTATCCGTATCATAGTCGAGGCAGCCGATGGCGAAGCCGTCGCTGGCGAGGCGGACGGCTATGGCGAGGCCGATGCCCTGGCCCGCCCCCGTGACGATGGCGACCTTCCCGTTGGTCGGCATGCTGCTTCTCCTTCTCTCTTTCGTTCATCCCGACACTGCCTTCCGGCCCGGAGGCAGGAAGGCAGCCAAATTCAGAATGGGGCCTCGATATCGACAACATCGATCAGCTTGTGGTTCACGAACTCCTTGAGACCCAGGCCGAGGAGCTCGCGGCCGTAGCCGGAGCGGCGGATGCCGCCGAAGGGCAGGTCCGCTTCCACCTTGGTCGGGTGGTTGACGAAGACCATGCCGGTCGAAATCCGTTGGGCGACCTCGAAGCCGTGCGCCGGATCGGCGGTGAACACCGAGCCCCCGAGGCCGAAGGGGGAGTCGTTGGCGATGCGGACGGCATCGTCCTCGTCCCTGGCGCGGAACAGCATGGAGACCGGACCGAAGAACTCCCAGTAGCGGGCGGGATTGCTCTCAGCCAGTTCCGTCAGGAGGGTCGGCTGCACGAAGGCACCCCGGTTGGGCACTGGCGGACCGACCTCCTCGGCCTTGGCGCCATGGCCAACGGCCTTGCGGATCTGTTCCTTGATGTCGTCGGCGGCCTTCTGCGAGGAAAGCGGCGCCAGCGTCGTCCTCGGATCGAAGGGGTCGCCCGCGACGAGCTTCGCGACACCCTTGCGGTAGCCGTCGAGGAAAGCGTCATAGACCTCGTCGACGACGATCATGCGCTTGGACGACACACAGACTTGGCCGCCGTTCCAGTGGCGCCCGAACACGGCCCAGTCCACGGTCTTCCTCATGTCGGCATCGGCGAGGACGACGAAGGCATCGGCCCCGCCGAGTTCCATCGTCGATTTCTTGAGCGCCTTGCCGGCCTCGGACGCGACGACGGCCCCGGCGGCTTCCGATCCGGTCAGCGCCACGCCATGGACGCGCGGGTCGTTGATGATCAGGTTGATCTGGTCGCGGGTGGCATAGAGATTCCGGAAGGCGCCTTCCGGCAGGCCTGCCTCCCTCATCAGCGCCTCGAAGGCGGCGGCGCTCTGCGGCACGTTGGAGGCATGCTTGAGGAGGAGCGTGTTGCCCGCCGAGAGCTGCGGCGCGAGGATGCGGGCGATCTGGTAATAGGGGAAGTTCCACGGCTCGATGGCCAGCAGGACCCCGAGCGGCTCGTGCACCAGCACCGCATCGCCTTCCGCCGGATCAAGCACGGGCAGCTTTTCCGGCTTCAGCAGTGTCTCGGCATTGCGGACATAGTATTCGAAGATCCTGGCGGAAAGCTCCACTTCCGCTTTGGCCTCGGTCAGCAGCTTTCCCATCTCGAGGGTCAGGAGCCTCGCATAGGCGTCGCTGTCACGGCGCAGTATGTCGGCGGCGTTCTGGAGGATGCCGCCACGCTCGGCGAAGGAGGTCTGCCTCCATCGCAGGAACGCCGCATGCGCCTTGTCGAGAGCCGTGCGCACCTCGGCATCCGTCGCATCGGGGAACGTGGCCACGGTCTCGCCAGTATATGGGTTGATGGTCGCGTAAGCCATTCTGCTCTCCCTGGCGAATGAAGCTGCTTGCCGGAAAATGTCCGGACACCGGGATCCTTCGCTGCCGGGATCATCCGCATCAGGGCGTCCCGGCATCGCCACGAGCATGCTGCGATTCTCTCCGGGGAAGAGCAAGTTCCCGGCAGCGGAACAGGAGCAGCCCAGCCATGCGGCATCATGGCTGGCGAGGCCGGCACGGATGTCGTCGTTGTTGAAGACTTTGCCGTGGAGCACACGGATCTCTGCCAGGAGCATGTTCGTATGCTCCGGCATGGATGATACACGACCGGATGGATGACGGTCTTCGCGCCTATCCCGGCGGAACGCGGCGCCTTGAACAGTTCATGACATCTTCTGCCATGGCGCTTCCGGCGGCATTGCCGGATGTTGGCGGCCCGTCACGCGACTCCCGATGGAGACGGATCACCCGAAAGCGTCGCATTCCAGCGTCACGACGGCGCTGACCTCACGCACCATGGCGAAGAGCTCGCGCAGGGGTTCCGTGATCTCCTCGTGCTCACGGCCATAGCCGCCGTGGCGTGGCGTGGGCGGCTCGGCGAAATCCAGCGAGGCCCCGGCCGGTTCCACCACCGGAAAGACCGCGTCGAAGACATCGGCCGCACCCTCCACGTCGAGGCGTAGCAGGCGTTGCACCAGCCCTTCCCGCGTCACGCTGTGACGGGGCGAGAAATCCGGCATCTCCACGGCGATCAGCCAGATCCGGTGGATCAGGCAGAGCCGCAGCGCGTGCAGGGCGAAGAGGCGGTCGCTCATGGCGGGCGCGACGTAGCCGCCCTCCTTGGGCCAGGCGCCCCGCAGGCGGATGTCGTCGGCCAGAAGGCGGCGCAGGACGCGGCGCGTGGGATCGGTCAGGCCGAGGTCCTCCAGCGCCCGGGCCACCCGCATCAGGGCCGCCGGGCGCCCGGCGCGGCGTGTATGGGCGGCGCGGTCCAGCCACATGCCGGGGTCCAGGCTCGCCACATAGCCGCGCAGCACATCCGGGTCGGAGCAGCGCAGGGCGGCGCGCACGAAGGCCATGGCGTTGCGGAAGCGCGGCGAGCGGCGGAGGAGGTCGGCGAAGGTGTCGGGTTCGCGCGACGCGCCGTCACCCATGCCATGGGTGAGCGTGGCCAGGAAGCCGAGCTGTTGCAGCACGGCGTTGTTGGGGATGGCGCGCAGCTCCCGCACATGGCGGATGACGTTGGGGCCGCCGCTGTCGCTCTGCCGGGCGGCGGGACGCGATCCGGTCCGGTCCAGCAGGGCCGTGCCGATGGCGCCCAGCAGGGCGGCGTAGCCCGGATCGTCCACCAGCGCCGACATGGCGGCGCGGGCCCCGGCGAAGAGGTCATTGGCGAAGCCGCCCTCGGCATAGACGGGGTCGCTGTCCGCCTCGACTGGGGCGAAGGCGTGTTCGGCGATCCGGGCGATGGTGGCCTGGGCCAGTTCCGGCGTGCCGAAATTCAGGTAGCCGTCGCTGCCCTGGAAGCTCGTCTCCAGGCGGACCGGGGTGTCGTGCGCGGCAAAGGCCGCCCGCACCGCCGGCGGGTCGAGATAGTCCAGCCGGGCGGCCAGCCCGTCCGGATGGCCGGCGCGGCCCAGCCCCTCGCCATGGGTGTCGAAGAGCACGACCTCCAGGTCGCCCAGCCCGTAGCGGTCCAGCAGGTCGGCGACGCGCAGCTTCAGCCGCTCGATGAGCTGGCTGGCCTGGACCTGGCCGACATAGCGGCCGGAATCGGAATAGCCGAACTGCAGGCAGAGCCGGCCCAGCTTGCGCAGGTAGTCCCGCCAGGCCGGAGAGCGGAGCGCCTCCTCGACCACGCGTTCCCCGCGATGTTCCAGGGCTTCGGCGGTTTCGAAGAGCGGGGAGATCTCCAGATGCTCCTCCACGCCGCAGAGCCGGGCCAGCAGCAGGGCGATCAGCAGGGTAAGGCCGCTTTCCGTTTCCGCGATCAGGAAGCGGACGGGCTGCGAGGCGTCCACATGCTTGGCGATCTGGGTGACGGTCATGATCAGGCGCAGCGCGCTGGCCTGTTCGGCCATCAGGCCGCCCATATCGACCGGCTCGGGCTTCACATGCTGCAGGGCCTCGTTCACGGCGGCGAAGGTGGCGCGACGACGGGCCGGGTCGGCGGGGTCGCCGCCGATCTCGGCGAAATGCAGGCGGGCGGCGTTGTGGAGCTGTGCCGCATTGAGGCGGACATGCGTGCCGGCCAGGGAAAGGCCGTGTGCGGCGAGGCCGGCCCGGGCAACGCAGAGGGCCATGCGGGTTTCCTCGTCCGCAGCCTCGGCGATGGCGCTTTCGAAGAGGTCCAGCAGCGGGACCGGGGTAACGAGCGCGGCCTCCCGCAGCCCCACCAGCTTATGGGCGAAGTCACGCACCGCCATGGGTTCCGTCGGCCCGGAGGGTGGGCAGGCGGCGATCTGCTCGTCCACGGCCAGGAGGGCTTCGTCCACGCGCTGCCGCAGGGGCCCGGTCGTTTCCTCCTCGAGGGGATCGAGCTGGAGCTTCAGGCGTTCGAGTTGCATCCGCTTCATGGAGAGGCGGAGCCGGAGCGTATCCTGCCAGCCGATATCCGTGCGCCCATCGGTATCGTAGCCGACCCAGGAGGCCAGGATGACCGGTCTGGGCTCCAGGCGGAGCCAACGGTCCGGCCAGAAATCCCGCGCCACTTTCAGGAAGGCCCCCGCCATGCGATCCAACGCGTCCCTGGCATGGATGATGGCCTCGGCGGCCTGGGCGAATTCCATGGCCAGGGTCGGTACGTCCGGGCGGAGCGGCAGCACTTCAGTCGGCGCCGGGCCGCCACTGGCCATGGCAGCCAGGGCCTTGTTGGTGACGGGAGGGAGGCTGAAGGTGGGATGGGCCGTGAAAACCGCGGCCGCGCGGGGACGTTCCGCAGCCACGGCGAAGGCCGCGAAACGCACCGGGCTGTCCTGGGGGTCGGGCCGGGCGATCCGGGTGGCGAGGGCCGTCAGGGCCTGGTCAGTCTCGGCAATCGGAACGACACCGACGGCTTCCCGCAACCGTGCCGCGCGGTCACGAAAGGCGGACTGCCCCAGGTCACGCAGAAGCTGCGCGAGTTCCGCCCGCGACAGCCCCCCGTCATCCATGCGCCGGCTGAGCAGGAGCGCCAGGGCCAGAGCCGGACTGCCGAAGGGGTCGCTGACGGCCGCCTGCCGGGTTTCGGCTGCGAGCCTGAGGATGTCGAAGGGGGGATCGTGCCGCATAGGTACGTATGCTGCACGGGCGAAAGAGCGCTGTCGTGTATTCTTTTTGACAGAGCCGCTTTTGTTTGGATGCGGGGACAGGATTTGAACCTGTGACCTTCAGGTTATGAGCCTGACGAGCTACCGGGCTGCTCCACCCCGCGCTGGGTGATGGTGATGTGGGCGGCGATCGGGTCGGGGGGTGTGGGAGGTTCCCATCGGGCGGCCTGGCGGCGACCGACTCTCCCGCGTCTTGAGACGCAGTACCATGGGCGCTGAGGCGTTTCACGGCCGAGTTCGGGATGGGATCGGGTGTGGCAGCCTCGCTAGGGCCACCAGGCCACCGGATGGGAACCTTGGATTTGTATATACCGACCTGATGCTGTTGGGTGATGGGAGGATCTGTG
>NZ_JHWD01000018.1 GCF_000622225.1 Roseomonas mucosa ATCC BAA-692
GTGATGGCCGCTGTTCTGCGGGACGATCCCTGGGGACAGGTGGAGACGCGGGGCTCCCGAGGCGGCGGAAAACACCTTTTCCGCCCTGGTGGCGCCCGCAGTCGCCGGAGAGCCAGGCTCTCCGGCGCGACCCGGCCGTTGGCGAGCGCCAGCGAACCGGATCAAGGACCCGCCGCGCCCCGGCGGATCGTGCGGCCCGGGGGGCCGGCGCACTGCGCCGACGGCGGAGCCTTGCCCCCCGGAAAGCGGAAGGGCAGCCCTGATGCCCGGCTGGCGGAAGGATGCGGGGCAGGCCTGTCCGGGGAATATGGTGCCGCTCAATGCACCAGACCCGGAGGGGTGGCGGCGAGGGTGGCGAGGTTGCTGTCCACGGCGCGGATCAGGCCCCAGTTCTCGGTGTAGCCGACAGGGAAGCCGGGGGAGCCGGCATCGGAATCCTGCTGCCGCGCATGGGCGTAGCTGGTCCACTTGCGGTTGGCCGGGCGGCGATGATGGAAGTCATGGCAAGGGGCGTCGCCGACCAGCACGAAGGCGCGGGAGAAGACCGTGACGGTCAGCATGTTGGCCCACCACAGCGCCCAGGCCAGGATGCCGCGCAGGGTGTTGGCGCGGGCGTCCGGCGGCATGGCGCCGGGGAAGACGCCGGTGGTGGAGGCGCAGACGAAGGCCTTGCCGCGGGCGGCGATCAGCTCTGGCTCGGGGAAGCGGTGCTCGCAGAGGATGCGGAAGACGGTCGCGATCTGCAGCAGCACGGTGAGCGGCAGGACCCAGGCCACCAGGAACTCGGTCATCGTGCCGGTCGCGGCGGCCAGGGCGAAGGCGGCGAGGTAGGCCGAGCGGCTCATCCAGTTGTGCTGCCGGTCCTGGCCGAACATGGCGGCCTTGACGCGGCGGCGCAGGAAGCGGGCGTGGAAGAGCGGCGAGACGAGGTTGGTGACCACCCGGCGCCACAGCTCGCGCTTGCTCACCCCCGGCTCCAGCCGGCAGACGCCGAAGACGAAGCCGGTGAACTCGTCCTCGTCGGTCAGCATCTTGTTGGCGCTGTGGTGCAGCATGTGCTCGCGCTGGTAGTCCTCGAAGCGCGCGAAGAGCAGCAGGCTGGAGACCAGGCGGCCGATGGCGCGGTTGCGCTCCCGCGTCGGGAAGACGGTGCCGTGCGAGCAGTGGTGGAAGACCACGACCTGATAGAGGCCGAGGCCGGAGGCGGTGGTGGTCAGCCCCACGAGGAGCAGCAGGCAGGCCAGCCAGAGCGGCATCGTCACGGCGATGGCGGCGGCACTCAGGCCCGCGCCACCGAGCATGGCCAGCAGGCCGCCCGCGACGAAGGCGATGGGGGAGCGCTCGGGCGTTTCCTCGCCGGGGGCCGGCTTGGCGGTGATCAGCGTCAGCAAAGGCTGTAGGAAGGCCGGAAGACGGGCCGCCATGTGGGCGCGTGGGTCATCGCGCAGGAAGGTGGCGGACTCCAGGCTCTGTGCGAGTCGGGAACGGTCCAGGGTCTGTCGGTTGGGGAGGAAGGACATGGTCTTTTTTCCTTTTCATGCTCTCAGTGGCGATCACCCGTTCCAGTGCAGCGAAACGGGAATGAACATTTCGTTGCGAGCAAAATAGATACTATTAACAATATTAAGGAGCATCTGCCTTGCGACAAACTACTCCTAATTGATTTGCTCGCAGTAGTAGCTCTTATTGCGTGTGCTATTTTCTGCAATACTATTTTTGCTCTGCAGAAGCGGTAATGTCCGGCCGGGTGCAGCCGATCCCGATCTTTCGAGCGTGCAACCGCCGCGAAAGGTGATCTGCCTTATGGTGAGCATGCTTCGCAATCGAATGGGAGGCGGTGATGGAAAAGGATCCATCCTCCGGCCAGCCTTGCTTTCGACGGAAGGAAGAGACGAACTCGCCTCATGGTTGTAGCCGATTTGGGGCAACCCCCGGCGGACTGGCCATGCAGGGGCGGAACCGGCCGGCCGCTGCCGCGCCAAGGGGCCGGGCGGATGAGAGCCGCGCAGGTGCCTGAGGCAAGACGCCGGACCTTGCATCATCGGGGCTGCCGGCAGGAGCGATCGTCCGGATCACGCCGTGTGAAGCGGCGGGCCGGAGCGGATGCACGCCCCAGCGCATATCCGCCTCAGGGCGCTCCGTTCCGGGCTCCCGGCGGAGGGTATCAGCCCGGCGTGTGTTCGTTCTGCTGCGTGCCGGCCCCCCGGACCCTCCGCCTGCGAGGGGCCTTCGCCCGGCCGGGCTCTTCCGCTCGATCGGGATTCTCCCCGGCACCGGTATCCTTGCCGGAGGCCAGGGCCCAGCGGAGCGTGACATAGCCGAGCAGGCCCGCCACCACGGAAGAGGCGAGGACGGCGATCCGGGCCAGTTCCTCGTGCCGGGTGCCGCCGAAGGCGAGGTGCGAGATAAAGAGCGAAACGGTGAAGCCGATGCCGGCCAGGATGCCCAGGGCGGCGATCATGCCCCAGCTCGTCGCTTCCGGCAGGCGGGCAAGGCCTGCGCGACAGGCCAGCCAGGTGGCGCCGAGGAAGCCCACCGGCTTGCCCAGGAGCAGGCCCGCCACGATGCCCAGGGCGACGGGGCTGGCCACGGCGTCGCGCAGCAGGTCGGGCGAGATGGCGATCCCGGCATTGGACAGGGCGAAGAGCGGCAGGACCACGAAGGTGATCCAGGGATTGGCGATGGCCAGGACGCGCTCGGCGGCTTCATAGGTCGCGTCCGAAAGCTCGCTGAGCGTGCCGAGGGCGCGGGCGGCGTCCTCGTGGCCCTCCTGCTTCCTTTCCTGCGAGTCGGATTCCATCTGGCGACGGGCCCGGCGGAAGAGGCGCAGGGGGTGGCGCACCTTGTGGGCGAAGCTGCCGGACGAGACGCGGGGGACGGTGGGCACCAGGAACCCCAGCGCGACCCCGGCCAGGGTGGCGTGGACATGGGCCTGCTGCATCAGGAACCAGACGACCAGGCCGAGCAGCACATAGGGAACACTGGAGATGACGCCGGTCCGGATCAGGCCCAGCACGGCGCCATAGGCGAGCAGCGCGCCCAGCAGCGGCCAGAACTGGACGTCCGGCGTGTAGGCGAAGGCGATGACCAGCAGCCCTCCGACATCGTCCACCGCGGAGAAGGCCATCAGCAGGACGCGCAGGATGCGGGGCATGCTGTGCCCGGCGAAGCCGAGAATGCCCAGGGCGAAGGCGGTGTCCATGGTGACGGGGATGCCCCAGCCCCCCTGCCCCTCCCCGCCCAGGTTGAAGGCGAGGTAGATGAGCACGGGCACGAGCAGGCCGCCGACGGCGCCGAAGAAGGGAAAGGCGGCGGTGGCGCGCTCCGAGAGCAGGCCCTTGGTCAACTCCCTCTTCACCTCGACGCCGATGCCGAAGAAGAAGATCGGCAGCAGCGCCTCGTTTGCCCATTCGGCGAGGCTGTAGCGGAGCTCCGCCCCGCCGAAGGAGAGGGCAAGCGGCGTTTGCCAAAAGGCGGCATAGGCCTCGGCCCAGGGAGAGTTCATCGCCAGGATGGCGACGGCCGTGGCGATCAGCAGCGGGCCGCCGGCGACTTCCGGGGCGAAGAAGAGTGGCGCGATGTTCTGGAAGTAGTGATGTGCGAAGCGGGAGTAATGCGCGCGTGCCCGCAGCTTTCCGTGCAGGCGGGGCGGAATTTTGGGCAACCGGGCTTCCTTCCTCCATCTGCCGCCACCCCGGCCAGGGCGGATGCCTGCCGGCAAGGATGTCCAGGGTGCAACGACCCGGCCCGGCCAAGGTTCAGTGCGGCACCTCATGGAGGGATGCGGGCAGCGGCCTGCGCCTCCTGATTGCGTGGCGCCGTCCCGGGGGGACAAGGCTCCACCTGCAGCCGGGGATCGGGCCGCGGGACAACGGCATCCACCGGAACCCACGAAAGCCCGGGGTCCGGGGACCGGCTTCGGTCCGCGGCGGAGGGGGGGTCCGGCGGGAAAGGCGGCGCCTCTCCCCCGGCGGCCAGCCACGGAGAGCGACGCCCACAGCGGATCGTGTCAGTTCCGCTGGCGGCTGAGGATCACCAGCCAGACGATGCCGCCGATGGTGGCGGCGATGCCCAGCAGCACGAAGAGGGGCACGCCCAGCCAGCGCGGGCCGTGCTGGCCCAGAAGGGGGGCGAGGCCGATGGCGAAGGCGCCGGTGACGACGGCGACGGCGACCTGCAGGGCCGCATGCTCGATGCGGCGGCCGAGCTTCTCCAGCTGGACGACCTCCAGCCGGGCGGAGAAGCGGCCGTACTGCATCCGGCGCAGCACGGTGCGGAGGATGCCCGGCATGTCCTGCGCCAGGCCCTGCATCTCCAGCAGCGCCGCTTCCGTGCGGTTGCGGAGCGCGCGGGGCGTGTAGCGCTGGCGCATCACCTGTTCGACCATCGGGCGCATGGAGCCGACGAGGTCGAAGCCCGGCTCCATGCGGCGGACCACGCCCTCGGCGGTGACCAGGGCCTTGAAGCCCTGGGCGAGGTCGGCGGGCAGGGCCAGGCCGTGGTCGCGCATCAGGCCCATGAAGTCCGGGATGGCCTGGCTGAGCAGGAGCGGGCCGGTGCTGTGGCGGGCGACGAAGGCATCGGCGGCCTCGGCCACCGCGACGGGGTCCACCTCCGGCTGGCCGGCCCAGTCGAGCAGGACGTCGCTGACGCCGGCCGACTTGCCGCGGGCCAGGGCGGCGATGAGGGTCAGCACCTGGTCCCGGCGGCGGAGCGAAAGGCGGCCGATCGTGCCGAAGTCCAGCAGGGCGATGCGGTTGCCGCTCTGGCAGAGGACGTTGCCCGGGTGCGGGTCGGCGTGGAAGAGCCCGTCCACCAGGGTCATGCGGAAGAAGGCCTCGGCGCCCCGGTGCGCCAGGATGGCGGTGTTCATCCCGGCCGCCTCCAGCGTCGCGCGGTCGCGCGGGTGCTGGCCCTCCAGGTGGTCCTCCACCAGCAGCCTTTCGGTGGTGTATTCCCAGTGGATGCGGGGGAAGACGATTTCCGGCCGGTCCGCGAAGCCGGCGGCGATGGCCTCGGCGTTGCGGCCCTCGTTGACGAGATCCAGCTCCTCCCGCATGGCGCCCAGGAGCTGGCGCAGGATGTCGCGGGCACGGTAGCGGGCGAGTTCGGGCCATTCGGCTTCCAGCATCCCGGTCAGGTGGGACAGGAGGCGCAGGTCGGCCTCCACCAGCGGGCGCAGGCCGGGACGGCGGATCTTGACCACCACCTCCTGCCCGTCGCGCAGCGTGGCGCGGTGGACCTGGGCGATGGAGGCGGAGGCGAGCGGCAGGGGTTCGAAGCGGGCGAAGACCTCCTCCGGCGGGGCGCCCAGGTCATCCTCGACCTGGGGGCGCAGGGCCTCGAAGGGCAAGGCGGGGACGTGGCTATGGAGCCGTTCCAGCTCCTCGATCCAGTCGGGCGGCAGCAGGTCGGCGCGGGAGGCCAGGACCTGGCCGAGCTTGATGAAGGTGGGGCCCAGCTCCTCCAGCGCGCGGCGCACGCGGGCGGGGAGCGAGAGGAGGCGGGCCTCCGCATCGGGCGGTTCCTGGCGCAGGCCCAGCTGGCGCAGCAGGCCGCGCAGGCCGCGCAGGCCGGAACGCTGCACGAAGTCGTCCAGCCCGAAGCGGACCAGCACCGTGCCGATCTGCTGCAGGCGGCGGCGGTCCCGCGCGGCGACGAGGGCGGTCTGGAGCATCTAGAACAGGCCGCGCCGGTGGCGGGCGTGGCCGGAGGCCCGGGCGGACAGGGTCACGGGGTGCCGGGGGAGGTGCTCGGGGCGGCGCCCGTCGCCGCCCAGGGATTCTCCTTGAACCGTGCCATGAAGGCGGCGTGGCGCTCCAGCTCCCCGGGCGACGGGACGATGGGGCGGGGCTGGCGCGGGCCGGCGGGGCCGGTGGAGGCGACCAGCACGGGGCCCGTGGCCTGGGCCGCCAGGGCGAGGCCCGGCTGCTTGCCGCCCATCAGCTCCAGATAGACCTGGGAAAGCAGCTTCACGTCCAGGAGCGCGTTGTGCGAGGTGCGCATCGAGTTGTCGACGGCGAAGCGCCGGCACAGCGCATCCAGGCTGTTGGGCAGGCCGGGGAAGCGCGCCTTGGCGATGGCCAGCGTGTCCACCATGCGGCGGCGGTCGATCACCGGCGCGCCGCAGCGGCGGAACTCGTGGTCCAGGAAGTTGAAGTCGAAGGGCGCGTTGTGCGCCACCACCGGATCGTCGGCCAGGAAGTCCAGCAGATCCGGCAGGATGGCGTCGAAGAGCGGCTTGCCGGCCAGCATCTCGCGCGTGAAGCCGTGGATGCGGGCGGCTTCCTCCGGCACGTCGCGCTGCGGGTCGATCAGCCGGTGGAACTCGCGGCCGGTGGGCATGAAGTTCACCACCTCGATGGCCGCGACTTCCAGCACCCGGTCGCCGGTGGCGGGGTCGAGGCCGGTGGTCTCGGTGTCCAGGATCAGGGCTCGCATGGCCCTGCCCCTAGCACAGAGTGGCGGCGGGTGGCAGCGGCCGTGCCTCCGGCCCTGCGTAGCGGTGCACCAGGGCGCGCACCGCCCGCTGGGCGGCATGGCGCGACAGGCCGGTATGGATGACGTGGTCGGCCAGGCGGCGCTTCTCGGCATCCGGCATCTGGCGGGCGAGGATGGCGGCGAGGCGTTCCGGCGTCATGCCCCGGCGGCGGAGCACGCGGGCGCGCTGCACGGCGGCCGGGGCGGAAACGACGACGACCGTGTCCACGCGCCGCTGCCCGCCGCCTTCCAGCAGCAAGGGGATGTCCAGCACCGCGAGGCGGCGGCCGGCGCGGCGGGCGCGGGCCAGGAAGCGGCGCTCCTCGTCGCGGACCAGCGGGTGGATGATGCGCTCCAGCCGGTTCAGCGCCGCGTCATCGCCGATCACCGCCCGGCGCAGGGCCTCCCGGTCCACCCGCCGGCCGCCGGGCAGGTCGCGCACCGTGCCGGGAAAGGCGGCCTCGATCGCGGCCAGGGCGCGCCCGCCCGGCCCCTGGAGGCGGTGGACCGTGGCATCGGCGTCGAAGACCGGCACGCCCAGGCGGCGAAAGGCAAGGGCGGCGGTGGACTTGCCCATGCCGATGCTGCCGGTCAGGCCCAGGACCTTCATGCGGACTGCCCTCCGCGCCCGGGGCGGCGGGGGCGGATCGTGGTGGCGGAGCGCGAGTCCCGGCTGGCGTGCATGGCCCACCCTAGGTGGCATCGCCCCGTAAGCCTGGGAAGCCGCCGAGACGATTTGTGGCAGGGGCGGGGAAATGTGACGCGGGGATGTTCCGGGCGGACGCCGGATCAGCGCGGCGGGATATCCGCCGCGACATGGGCGCGGAGGGCGGCATCGACCTCCGGCATCACGCCGAACCAGGCCGCGAAGCCCGGCCGGCCTTGGTGAAGCAACATGCCGAGCCCGTCCACGGCGCGCAGCCCGCGCGCCCGGGCGGCGGCCAGCAGGGGCGTTTCCAGCGGCACATAGACGATGTCGCAGACCACCGCCGTATCCGGCAGGGGCGAGAGGTCGATCTCCAGCGGCGGCTGACCCCGCATGCCGAGCGGCGTGGTGTTCACCAGCAGGGCGGTTTCCGCCAGCGGCGGGGCGGCGGCGACCTCGATGCGGCCCTCGCCGGGGCGTTCCAGGTCGCGCGCCAGCTTCTCCGCCCGCCAGGTGGCGCGGTTGACCAGCACGACGCGGGGGCAGCCGGCCTTCAGCAGGGCCGCGGCGATGGCGCGCGCCGCGCCGCCGGCGCCGAGCAGGGTGACGGTGCCGTCCGTGGCGCGCCAGCCGGGCGCCTGTTCCTCCATGCTGGCGAGGAAGCCCCAGCCATCGGTGTTGGAGCCGATGATCAGCCCGCCCTGGAAGACCAGCGTGTTGACCGCCCCGGCGCGGTGCGCGGTGTCGTCCACCTCGTCGCAGCAGGCGAAGGCGGCTTCCTTGTGCGGGATGGTGACATTGGCGCCGGCGAAGCCCGCCAGGGTCAGGGCGCGGGCGACTTCCGGCAGGCGGCCGGGTTCCACCGGCAGGGGGATATAGGTGCCGTCGATGCCGTAGCGTTCCAGCCAGAAGCCGTGCAGGCGGGGCGAGCGGGAATGCGAGACGGGCCAGCCGAACACGCCGGCGACCTTCGACCTGCCGGTCAGCATGGGCTGCGCCTCTTCCGCCGCGTCATCGCTGCTGGTCCTTCCTCCTGGTGCGGCGCCTTTCTTGGCACGCCACGTAGCGAATTCCGAATCCCCGCTCCGGGATCGATGGGGTGGCGGGAGGGCCGCCCGCCCCCTGCTAGGGAGCCCCGGCGGGGGCCTGAGGGAGCTGCCTTTCCGGGGAGGCTCCTCCCTGACGGGGCTGGGCCGGAGCGGATGCGGGACGAAACCCCTCTGGCATTGCCGGCCCGGGAATGCGACCAAGATCGCATCCCGGACGGACTTCCCCAACGGGCTTCAGGGAATGGAAGGCATGACGCGCACGCTGAAGGTCGCGGTCCAGATGGACCCGATCGGCTCCATCGACATCAAGGGCGACAGCACCTTCGCCCTGATGCTGGAGGCCCAGAGCCGGGGGCACCGGCTCTGGCACTACCACCCGCGCGACCTGGCGATGCATGCGGGGCGGGTGATGGCCTGGGCGCAGCCGGTGGAGGTACGCCGCGAGGCCGGCAACCACGCCACGCTGGGCCCGGACGAGGAGATCGACCTCGGCGACATGGACGTGGTGCTGATGCGCCAGGACCCGCCCTTCGACATGGCCTACATCACCGCCACGCACCTGCTCCAGCACATCCATCCGCGGACGCTGGTGGTGAACGACCCCTTCGAGGTGCGGAACGCGCCGGAGAAGCTCTACGTCCTGCAATACACGGACCTGATGCCGGAAACGCTGGTCACCTCCGACCGGCGCCGCATCCTGAAGTTCCGCGAGGCGCATGGCGACATCATCCTCAAGCCGCTCTACGGCAATGGCGGCGCGGGGGTGTTCCATGTGCGGCCGGACGACCCGAACCTCGCCTCGCTGCTGGAGATGTTCACCGAGCGGTCGCGTGAGCCGCTGATGGTGCAGAAATACGTCCCCGCCGTGCGCAAGGGCGACAAGCGCATCATCCTGGTGGATGGTGAGGTGGGCGGCGCGATCAACCGCGTGCCGGCGGAGGGCGAGAGCCGTTCCAACATGCATGTCGGCGGCAAGGCGGTGCAGACAACGCTGACGGAGCGGGAACGCGAGATCTGCGCGCGCATCGGGCCGGACCTGCGGGCGCGCGGGCTGATCTTCGTGGGCATCGATGTGATCGGCGACTACCTGACCGAGATCAACGTGACCTCCCCCACCGGGCTGCAGGAGGTGGCGCGCTTCGACAATGTCTTCCTGGAGAAGCAGATCTGGGAAGCGATCGAGGCGCGCGTGACGCCGCGCTGAGGTGGGCGTGGGGAGAGGCCGGGTCCCCTCCCCACGGACCCCGAAGCGCCCTGTGTCAGCCGCGTTCGCTGTCCAGCGTGGCCATCTGCTTCGGGTCGTAGCGTTCGCCCGCGGCGGCGCCCTTCGGCACGGCACGCCCGATGGCGGCGAGGTCCTCCGGCGTCAACGTGACGTCGAGCGCGCCGAGGGCCTCGTCCAGGCGGTCGCGGCGGCGGGCGCCGACAAGGGGGACGATGTCCTCGCCCTGGGCGGCAACCCAGGCGATGGCGATCTGGGCGACGCTGGCGCCCTTCGCCGCCGCGATGCGGCGCAGTTCCTCCACCAGGGCCAGGTTGCGCTCCACATTGCCCTGCTGGAAGCGCGGGCTGTGGCCGCGGAAGTCGCCGGCGCCGGACTGCCCTGCCTGCCAGTGGCCGCTGATCAACCCGCGCGACAGGACGCCATAGGCGGTGATGCCAATGCCGAGTTCGCGGCAGGTGGGGAGGATGCTGTCCTCGATGCCGCGGGAGATCAGCGAGTACTCGATCTGCAGGTCGCAGATCGGGTGCACGGCGGCGGCGCGGCGGATGGTGTCGGGGCCGACCTCGGACAGGCCGATCTGGCGGACATAGCCGGCCTGCACCATCTCGGCGACGGCGCCGATCGTGTCCTCGATCGGGACCTCCGGATCGAGGCGCGCGGGGCGGTAGATGTCGATGTAGTCCACGCCAAGGCGTTGCAGCGAGTAAGACAGGAAGTTCCTCACCGCCGCCGGACGGGCGTCGTAGCCGGTCCAGTTCAGGGCGGGATCGCGCAGGGCGCCGAACTTCACGCTGATCAATACGTCCTCGCGCCGGCGGGTGCGGAGCGCCTCGCCGATCAGCATCTCGTTATGGCCAACGCCGTAGAAATCGCCGGTGTCGAGCAGGTCTATGCCGGCATCCAGGGCGGCATGGATGGTGGCGATGCTCTCGGTGCGGTCCGCCGGGCCATACATGCCGGACATGCCCATGCAGCCGAGGCCGAGGGCGGAGACGCGCGGGCCTGCCGCGCCGAGTTGGCGGTTCTGCATGATGACTTCTCCTGTCTGCCAATCTTCCCGACGCCGCGATGCGCTGCTTTCCGGGCTGACGGGGAGTATGGGGCGGCGCGGCTCGTGCGATAATCCGGCCTTCTCCGCACGGGTTGTTTGGATTTTTGCACAATGGCCGGTCCCGATCTTGCCGATCTCGATGCCTTCGCCGCGGTGGCACGGACGCGCAGCTTCCGGCGGGCGGCCGGGCTGCGCGGGGTATCCGCATCCTCGCTGAGCGAGGCGGTGCGCCGGCTGGAAGCCGTGCTGGGGGTCAGGCTGCTGAACCGCACCACCCGCAGCGTGACGCCGACCGAGGCAGGGGAGCGGCTGCTGGAACGGCTGGGACCGGCCCTGGGCGAGGTCGCGGCGGCGGTGGATGCGGTGAACAGCTTCCGCGACAGCCCGGCGGGGACGCTGCGGCTCAACGTGCCGACGGTGGTGGCGCGGATGATCCTGCCGCCGCTGCTGGAAGCCTTCCTGCGCCGGCATCCGGGCATCCGCATGGAGGTGGTGAGCGACGACAGCTTCATCGACGTGCTGGCCGCCGGCTTCGATGCCGGCGTGCGCTACGACGAAAGGCTGGAGCGCGACATGATCGCCGTGCCCATCGGGCCGCGCGTGCAGCGCTTCGTGGCGGCGGCCTCGCCGGACTACCTGGCGGCGCGGGGCGTCCCACGGCATCCGCGCGACCTGCTCGGGCATGACTGCATCCGGCACCGCTTTTCCAGCGGGATGGTCGCCGTCTGGGAGTTCGAGAAGGACGGGCGCGTGGTGAAGATCGCGCCCGAGGGAAGGCTGGTGGCGGGCAATGCCGAACTGGAGATCTTCCTCGCGGCGCGGGGCTTCGGGGTGGTCAAGCTGTTCGAGGAGTATCTGGCGCCCCACTTGGCTTCCGGTACGCTGGTCCCGGTGCTGGAGGACTGGTCGCAGCGCTTTTCCGGGCCCTTCCTCTATTATCCGGCACGCCGCCACATGCCCGCGCCACTGCGCGCCTTCGTGGATTTCCTGCGGCAGCGGGACAGGCCCGATAGCGCGTGAGGCGCGGCGTCACTCCTTGCGCAGGGCTTCCGGCTTGTGCGCCGCCTTGCCGCCGCTCTTGTCGCTCTTCACCAGGAACTGCGGGTCCTCCGGCGAGGCCCTGACCTTGTGGGCCTTGATCTGCGTGTCGCCGGTCAACTTCTTCTCCACCGTACCGTGGCTGGTGCCGCCGGAGCTTTCCCAGCGTACATGGTCGCCGGGCTTGAGGGACTTGGTCATTCCTGCTCCTCCATCCTTGCCGATGGGCCGGCACGGGTCTGCACGGTCCCTGCAAACGAACGCCTGGTTCCGGTGGGCGTTCGCTCCGGCACGCGATCGTGCGCCCCCATTCCGCGCCGAGAGGGCGGTGGGTTGTCACGAGAATGTCTTCCCGCACTGCCGGCGGAAATGGCAACAGCGCCGCCCTTTTCCACGGAGGCACGGATGGGCGCGACAGGCGGGCGACACATGGACCCGGCGACGGCCACGAAGCGGCTGGGCGAGGCCCCGGCCATCGATCCCAGCGCCAGCCTGCGCGACACGCGCCTCGGCCGGTACTGTGAGGTCGGGGCGCGGACGAAGCTCGCGGAGTGCGTCTTCGGCGACTACAGCTACGTCGCGAACGACAGCGACATCATCTATGCCACGCTCGGGCGCTTCTGCTCCATCGCCGCGCAGGTGCGGATCAACCCCGGCAACCACCCGCTGGAACGCGTGGCGCTGAACCACTTCACCTACCGCTCCGCCGCCTATGGCCTCGGCGACGATGACGCGGATTTCTTCGCGTGGCGGCGGGACCACCACGTCACGCTCGGCCATGACGTGTGGATCGGGCATGGCGCGGTGGTGCTGCCAGGTCTGCGCATCGGCAACGGCGCCGCCATCGGCGCGGGCGCGGTGGTGACGAAGGATGTGCCACCCTTCGCCATCGTGGTCGGGGTGCCGGGGCGCGTGCTGCGCTTCCGCTTCCCGCCGACGGTGATCGCGGCGCTGGAACGCATCGCCTGGTGGGACTGGCCGCACGAGGTCCTGGGCGAGCGGCTCGGCGATTTCCGCTCGCTCGGCGCGGAGGAATTCTGCCGGCGCTACGATCCGGCATAGGGCCTGGCCCTTTCCTGGCACTGCCGCTCCTGGTGCCGCGCTTCGTGTCCACCCCCGGGGGAGAGGCGCCGCCTCTCCGCCCGGCCCCCCTCTCCGCCGGGGACCGAAGCCGGTCCCCGGACCCCGGGCCTGAGCTGGCTCTGCGTGGTGGCCGTCAGCCTGCGGCCTGATCCCCGGGAGCAGGTGGAAAGGCGGGGCTCCCGAAAAGAAGAAAACACCTGTCCGCTCTCATGGCACCGGCAGTCCGCCGGAGAGCCTGGCTCTCCGGCGCGATCCGGCATCAGCAAGCGCCAACGACCGGGAGGTCCAGGACCCTCAGGGTCCTGGCGGATAGGGGGTCCGGGGGAAAGGCAGCGCCTTTCACCCGGGACAGAGCAACGCCAGACGCTGGCGCGCAACCCGCGTTTCAGACGGCGCCCTCGGCGAAGATGCGCGAGACGTCGCCCTGCCAGGGGCCACGGGCGCGGACCAGCCAGCGGTCGGCCTGGGTCTGGCCGGTTTCCGCGATCTCCTCGACCGGGGCGAGGAACTTTTCTTCTCCGAGGCCACGCGCCGCCAGCCCGTCGCGGGCGATGCGAACCACGTCGCGCGCCACGTCGCGCAGCGGGCGGCCGCCGATCTCGGCGCGCAGGCCGAGCTTCGGGACCTCGGTCCGCAACCGGCGCATCTCCCCGACGCTCCAGCCGCGCACCAGTTCGAGCCCGGCCTTCTGCGCCGCGTCGTCGTAGAGCAGGCCGGTCCAGAAGGCGGGATGGGCCACGATCATCGCCGGGCTGCCGACATCGGCGCCGCGCATCTCCAGGAAGCGCTTGAGGCGGACATCGGTGAAGACGGTGGTGACGTGATCCGCCCAGTCGCCCATGGTGGCATGGACATCCGGGTGGCCCGGCAGGCCGTGGCGGATGAAGTCGCGGAAGCTGGTGCTGGTGGCGTCCACGAAGGCGCCTTCGCGCATCACGAAGTACATCGGCACGTCGAGAACGTATTCGGCGAAGCGCTCGAAGCCGAAGCCTTCCTCGAAGACCACCGAGGGGATGCCGGTACGGTCGGGGTCGGTGCGGGTCCAGACCTCGCCGCGCAGGGTCAGGTAGTCGGTCGCCCTGCCCTCGCGGAACGGGGAATTGGCCCAGAGGGCGGTGGAGAGGGGCTGCAGCGCCAGGGAGAGGCGCAGCTTCTCCACCATGTCGGCCTCGTCGCCGAAGTCGAGGTTGCTCTGCACGGTGCAGGTGCGGAGCATCATGTCCAGGCCGAGCTCGCCCACGCGCGGCATGTACTGGCGCATGATGGCGTAGCGTTGCTTGGGCATCCAGGGCATGGCGTCACGGGCCGCCAGCGGGTGGAAGCCGACGGGCAGGAAGGCGGTGCCGAGGGGGCCGGCGACCTCGCGCAGCTCCGACAGGTGCGAGTCCAGCTCGGCCGCGGTGGCATGCAGGTCCGCCAGCGGGGCGCCGGAAAGCTCGGTCTGCCCGCCCGGCTCCAGCGAGACGGAGGCATTGTCCTTCACCAGGCCGATGGGGTTGCCGCGATCGAGGATGGGCTCCCAGCCCCGGGCGGCCAGCCCTTCCAGGATGGCGCGGATGCCGCCGGGATGCTCGTCATAGGTGGGGGGACGCAGGTCGTCGCGGCGGAAGCCGAACTTCTCGTGCTCGGTGCCGATGCGCCAGTCCTGGCGCGGCTTGGAACCCTCCGCGAACCAGTCGGCGAGCTGCCGCACGGAGTGGATCGGCGTGGGATCGGCCTCGCCGGGATTGGACATGCTTCGCTTGCCTATGCGCTCTCGGGCACGCGTGCCCTCAGTTACGACCCTCGGCCCAGTCGCCGCAGAGAGACTGCAGCACCGCGAGCCCCGAGATTGCCGCCGTCTCGGCCCGCAGGATCCGCGGGCCGAGGGCAACCGGCACAACAAAGGGACGCCGCCGCACTGCGTCAAGCTCCGCCGGCGCGAAGCCGCCCTCCGGCCCGACCAGCCAGCCGGGACCGGAGGCGGGAGAGGCTTGCCGGAGGGTCTCCGCCAGGGGCGGCGCGGCCCCGCGTTCCGCCCCCAGGAAGAGCGGGGCGACGGGGTCCTGGCGCGCCCAGAGGTCGAGGGCCGTGTGCAGCGGCAGAGGGTCGGCGATCTCCGGCACGTCCAGGCGCTCGCACTGCTCGGCGGCCTCGCGGGCGATCAGGCCCAGGCGGTCGCGGTTCACCTTGTCGGCCACGCAGCGGGTGGTGAGGACGGGCCGGATGGCCGCGACGCCGAGTTCGGTCGCCTTCTCCACCGTCCATTCCATCGCGTCGCGCTTCAGCAGGGCGATGAGGAGGATGGGGCCGGCGGGGGGCGGCTGCGGGCGCAGGCGGCGGCGCAGGACGAAGCGGGCGCTGTCCTTGCGGAGCGCGGCGATGCTCGCCTCGAACTCCCCGTCCCGGCCGTTGAACAGGAGGACCGCGTCCCCCACGCCCCGGCGCAGCACGGAGCCCAGGTAGCGGCCCTGGCCGGGCAGGGAATCGGCCTCGGTATCCTCGGCCAGCGGGGCATCGATGAAGAGACGTGGGATGGACATGGCGCTTCAGGCAGGGAGAGTAGCACGCATGGCCGCCTATACCGATATCCGGGCCGAGGGCTGGGTCGCCCGCCTGCCCGCCGCCGCCCGCCCCTATGCGTTGCTCGCCCGGCTGGACCGGCCGATCGGCTCCTGGCTGCTGTTCCTGCCGGGGCTCTGGGCCTTCGCGGCCGTGGCACCGGGCTGGGTGGAGGGAATCCGCCTGGCCCTGTTGTTCGCCATCGGCGCGGTGGCGATGCGCGGGGCGGGCTGCGTGGTGAACGACCTGTGGGACCGCGACATCGACCGGAAGGTGGAGCGCACCGCCGGGCGGCCGCTGGCCTCCGGCGCGGTGACGCCGCGGCAGGCCCTGGCCTGGCTGGCGGTGCTGTGCCTCGTGGGGTTCGCGGTGCTGCTGCAGTTGAACGGCTTGGCCATCCTGCTGGGCGTGCTGTCGCTGGTGCCGATCGCGCTCTATCCGCTGGCCAAGCGGGTGACGGGCTGGCCGCAGGCGATGCTGGGCTTCGTCTTCTCCTGGGCGGCGCCGACCGGCTGGGCGGCCGCGACGGGAACGCTGCCAATGGCCGCCTTCGCGCTGTGGCTCGCCGCCTTCTTCTGGATCCTGGGCTATGACACGATCTATGCCCACCAGGACCGGGAGGACGATGCGATCGTCGGCATCGGTTCCTCTGCCCTGATGCTGGGCGAACGGACGCGGCCCTTCCTGGTGGGGTGCTACGGGCTGGTGCTGGTGCTGCTGGTGGCCACGGGGCTGCTGGCGGGGCTGCGCTGGCCCTTCCTGCTCGCCATGGCACTGCCGGCGGTGCTGCTGGCGCGGCAGGTGCTGACGCTGCGGCTGGACGATCCGGGGCATTGCCTGACCCTGTTCAAGTCGAACCGCGAGGTCGGGCTGGCCATCGCCCTGGCCTTCCTGCTCGGCCGGCCCTAAGGGGACAGCCCCCGGGGGGATGTCATCCCGGAGGATGACTCCGGAAGGGGCGATCGGAATGCCGGCGATGGACAAGCCCCTGGCGGAGGATTTCATCCGCGCGCAGACCGTCCCCGCCCGCCCGGCCCTGGTGCCGGAGGTGGAGCTGTATCTCGCCACCGAGATCACGCCGATCTGGAAGGCGACCGAGACCTGGCTGGAGGCGGAAGGGGTGGAGCCGCCCTTCTGGGCCTTCGCCTGGCCGGGCAGCCAGGCCCTGGCGCGGCTGGTGCTGGACGAGCCCGCCCGCGTGGCGGGGCGCCGGGTGCTGGACTTCGCCGCCGGGGGTGGGCTGGCCGCCATCGCCTGCCACCGGGCCGGGGCGACGTCGGTGGAGGCGGCGGAGCTCGACCCCCTGGCCTGCGCCGCCATCCGGCTGAACGCGCGGCACAACGGGGCGGATTCGGTGCGCGACGTCTGCGGCGACGTGGTGGGGGCACCCGGGCGCTGGGATGTCATCCTGGCGGGCGATGTCTGCTACGAGGCGCCGATGACCCGGCACATCCTGCCCTGGCTGCGCGGCCTCGCCGCGGGCGGGGCGGAGGTCTGGCTGGCCGATCCGGGCCGGGCCTACCTGCCGCGCGAGGCCCTGGCGCCCGGGCCGCGCTACACCGTGCCAGTGACGCGGGAGCTGGAGGACCGCGACACGCGGGAGGTCACGGTCTGGCGCGTGCTGCCGCCGGAACAGGCTACTCGACCTGCCGCTTCTCCAGCTTCCGAGCCAGGGTGCGGCGGTGGAGGCCGAGGCGGCGGGCGGATTCGGAAACGTTGAAGCCGGTTTCCGCCAGGGTCTGGTGGATGCGTTCCCATTCCAGGGTCTTGATCGAGGTCGGGCGCTGGCTGAGCGGCGTGGTCACGTTGCCGGCGGCCTTGCCGAAGGCTTCCTCGATGTCGTCGGTGTTGGAGGGCTTGGCGAGGTAGTGGCAGGCGCCGAGCTTGATGGCCTCCACCGCCGTGGCGATGCTGGCGAAGCCGGTGAGGACCACGATCAGCATCGCCGGGTCGTGGTCGTGCAGGGTCTGGACACAGGCGAGGCCCGAGGCGCCGGAGAGCTTCAGGTCCACCACCGCGTAATGCGGCGTGCGGGCCTGGAGAAGCTCCTCCATCTCCTCCGGCCCGGCCGCGACCAGGACCTCGTAGCCACGGCGCTCGAAGGAGCGGCGCAGGGTGCGGGAGAAGCTGGCATCGTCCTCGACGATCAGCAGGAGCCGCTCATCGGGCATCGTCGTCTCCTTCCAGGGCCTCGCCGATGGCGATGGCGCCCAGGGGCAGGGTCAGGGTGACGGTGGCCCCCCGCCCCGGCCGGTTGCGGGCGGTGACGGTGCCGCCCAGCTTGCGCGCGACATTGACCACGAGGAAGAGGCCCAGCCCGCCGCCGGTGCGGCCCTTGGTGGAGCGGTAGGGGCTGCCGAACTCGGCCAGCATCCCCGGCGCGAAGCCCGGGCCGTCGTCGCTCACCTCCAGCAGCAGGTCGTCGCCGTCGCGCGAGGCGGCGAGGTGCACGGCGGGCGAGGGCGCCTCCTGGGCATTGACCAGGAGGTTGGCCAGGACCTGCTTCAGCGCCGGGTCGGCCACGATCGGGATGTCCTCCACCAATTCGTTGCGGAAGGTGAGGCCGAAGCTGGGATGGGCAAGCTCCCATTCGTGGAGGAAATCCTCCAGGAAGGCACCGATGGTGGTGAGCGCCGGGTCCTCCCCCCTCGCCTCCCCGGCGGAAAGGAGGATGCCGCCGATGATCGACTTGCAGCGGTCGATGGCGGCCTGCATCTCGTCGATCTCGCCCTGCAGGTCCTGCATCTCCCGCAGCGCGGGCATGCGCTGCCAGTCGCCCAGGATGACGGAGACGGTGGCCAGCGGCGTGCTGAGCTCATGCGCCGCGCCGGAGGCGAGCAGGCCCATGCGGATGATGTGCTCCTCCTCCACCGCCTGCTGCCGCATATGGGCGAGGTGCGCATCCCTGTCCCGAAGGTTGCCGCTGATGCGGGTGGTGAAGACCATCAGCAGCACGGCGACCAGGATGAAGCAGACCAGCAGCCCGTAGAGATGCAGGGTGAAGAGGTCCGCGCCCAGGCTCTCCGGCAGGAGCAGCGGGCGGTAGTCCAGCGTCAGGCCGAGGAAGCAGGCGATGGCGATGGCCACCACGGCCCAGGCGCCATGCTGTCCCAGCAGCACCGCCGCCAGGGTGACCTGGAGCAGGTAGAGCGAGACGAAGGGGTTGGTCATCCCGCCGCTGAGATAGAGCTGCACCGTCAGGGCGGCCACGTCGAAGGCCAGGACCAGGAAGAGCTCCAGCCCCCCGACGGGGGTGCGCAGGCGCAGGCGGAGCAGGCTGAGGAGGTTGAGCCCGATCAGCGCGGCCACCACCAGGGCCATCTGCCGCAGCGGCAGGTCGATGCCCAGCCCGTAGCGCACGGTGCCGATGGTCAGCACCTGCCCCACCACCGCCACCCAGCGGAGCTGGACGAGCTGGAGCATGTTCTTGCTGCCGGCCTCGTCCCGCGACAGCGGGGGCTGGGCCGGGGCGAGCGGACCGCGGGAGGCCTGCATCAGGCGTTCCGCCTCGGGCCGGGTCCTCCGGCCGCGCCGGGCGGGCGGGCGCTCCGCTGTGCTCGGGGATGGCATCCGCCTCTCCTACCCCCGGGCGGCCTGTCCCGGCGAGGGGGACTCGTCGGGGCGCGGGTCAGCCTTGCGGCATGAGGCGGGCGAAGGCGGTCAGGCCTGTCGCCGGGCCCGCCATTCCTCCCGGGCGACATAGGCGGTGGCGGCGGCCACCATCAGCGCCAGGGCATACCAAGTGATTGCATAGACCAGATGGTTGTTCGGGAAGCTGATCACCGTCAGCCCGCCGACCGGCAGCCCACCCGGGTTGGGAACGGCGTCAGCATCGATGAAATAGGGAGCGACCGGTCCGGGGAGCCCCCGGACGGCGGCGATGGCGGCCACGTCGCGGGAGTACCACCGCCCCTCGGCCGGGCGGTTGCTGCGCAGGAAGCTGCCCCCGGGCTCGGTGACGCGGAGCAGGCCCGTGACGGTGACGGGACCGGCCACCTGCCCTTCCGCACGGCTGGCCGGATCGCGCCGGTCGCCGGGGACGAAGCCGCGGTTGACCAGCACGGTGAAGCCTGCCTCGTCGCGCAAAGGGGTGAGCACCCAGAAGCCCGCGCCCAGGTTGGTATTGGCCTGGACCAGCGTTTCGCGGTCGTGGAGGAAGCGGCCCATGACCCGGACGTGGCGGTATTCGTCCCGCGCGGCGGTGACGCCCGGCCAGGCATCCACCCCGGGCGGGGCGGCGGGCGGGGCATGGACGCGGCTCTCGACGCGCTGGATCAGGTCGAGCTTCCAGGCGCGGCGCTCGACCTGCCAGGTGCCCAGCGCCACCAGCCCGGCAAAGGCCAGCAGCGCCAGGAAGCCCAGAAGAAACAGGCGGGCCGGGGAATGCGGGCGCCAGCCCTCCCCGGCCCATTCCGGATCGTGGCCCTTGAGTTCAGGCCCCGTGGATGGAGGCAAGGCCAGGCCTCAGGGCATGTTGCTCATGTCGTGGGCGTTCATGGGCATCATGTTCGCGTTCAGGTGGTACATGACCCAGAGCGAGCCCGAGAGGGTGATGACGACCAGCACGATCGTGAAGATCAGCGCCAGCATGGTCCAGCCGCCCTCGGAGCGGGAGTTCATGTGCAGGAAGTAGACCATGTGCACGACGACCTGGATCGCCCCCAGCCCCATGACCGTCATGGCGGTCACCCGCGGATCGGCGATGACATCGCCCATCACCAGCCAGAAGGGAATGGCGGTGAGGATGACCGACAGGATGAAGCCCGTCAGATACCCGCCATAGGTGCCGTGATAGCCGCCGTCGTGATGGTCGTCGTGGCCATGGCCGTCAGGGCCATGGTCGTGACCGGGCTGGTGCGCGGTTGCGTGCGAGCTCATTGCAGCACCCCGAGGAGATAGACGAAGGAGAAGACGCCGATCCAGATGACGTCCAGGAAGTGCCAGAACAGGCTGAGGCACATCAGGCGGCGCTGGTTCGCCTGGTGCAGCCCGAAGCGGGCGACCTGCACCATGAGGGTGATCAGCCAGATGATGCCCACCGTCACGTGCAGGCCGTGCGTGCCGACCAGCGTGAAGAAGGAGGACAGGAAGGCGCTGCGCTGCGGCCCCGCCCCTTCCGAGATCAGGTGGTGGAACTCGTAGAGCTCCAGCCCGAGGAAGGTGGCGCCGAACAGGCCGGTGACGAACAGCCAGAACAGCACCGCGCCCTTCCGCTGCTTCATCATCGCCAGCATGGCGAAGCCATAGGTGATGGACGAGAACAGCAGCATCGCGGTGTTCAGCGCCACCAGTGGCAGGTCGAACAGCTCCTGCGGCGTGGGGCCGGCGGCGAAGCTGCGGCCCAGCACGCCATAGGTGGCGAAGAGCACCGCGAAGATGAGGCAGTCGCTCATCAGGTAGATCCAGAAGCCCAGCATGGTGCTGTTCTCCGGATGCGCGTGATCGTCGTCCAGAACGTAGAAGGGGACGTTCGCGTCCACGGCGGGATTGTAGGAATGCGTGCTCATGCGCCGCTCACTCCCCCGCCGCCATGGCGGCCGCGCGGGCCTGTTCCGTCCGCGCCACCACATCCGCGGGGATGTAGAAGTCGCGCTTGTAGTTGAAGGTATGGGCGATCGCGGTGACAAGGATCGCCACGAAGCTCAGCGCCGCCAGCCACCACATGTACCAGACCATCGCGAAGCCGAAGACCAGCGACAGGCCGGCCAGGATGATGCCCGCGCCGGTGCCCTTGGGCATGTGGATCGGGCGGTAGCCCCCCTGCGGGTACTGGTGGCCGCGCTGCTTCATGTCCCACCACGCATCGTGGTTGTGGATCACCGGGGTGAAGGCGAAGTTGTACTCCGGCGGGGGCGAGGAGGTCGCCCATTCCAGGGTACGGCCGTTCCAGGGATCGCCGGTCACGTCGCGCAGCTGGTCGCGCTTCATGAAGCTCACCACCAGCTGGATGATGAAGCTCAGGATGCCGAGCGCGATCAGGAAGGCGCCGAAGGCGGCGATGATGAACCAGATCTGCAGCGAGGGGTCGTCGAAGTGGTTGATGCGGCGGGTCACGCCCATCAGCCCCAGGACGTAGAGCGGCATGAAGGCGAAGTAGAAGCCGATCAGCCAGAACCAGAAGGACATCTTGCCCCAGAAGGGATCGAGCTTGAAGCCGAAGGCCTTGGGGAACCAGTAGGTGATGCCCGCGAGCATGCCGAAGACCACGCCGCCGATGATGACGTTGTGGAAGTGGGCGATCAGGAACAGGGTGTTGTGGAACTGGAAGTCGGCCGGCGGGATGGCGAGCATCACGCCGGACATGCCGCCGATGGTGAAGGTCACCATGAAGCCGACGGTCCACATCATCGGCACCTCGAACCGGATGCGGCCGCGGTACATGGTGAAGAGCCAGTTGAACAGCTTGGCACCCGTCGGGATCGAGATGATCATCGTCGTGATGCCGAAGAAGGAGTTCACGCTGGCGCCGGAGCCCATGGTGAAGAAGTGGTGCAGCCAGACCAGGTAGGACAGGATGGTGATCACCACCGTGGCGTAGACCATGGAGGTGTAGCCGAAGAGGCGCTTCGAGCAGAAGGTGGAGACCACCTCCGAGAACACGCCGAAGGCCGGCAGGATCAGGATGTAGACCTCCGGATGGCCCCAGATCCAGATCAGGTTGACGTACATCATGGGGTTGCCGCCGAGATCGGCGGTGAAGAAGTTCGTCCCCACGTAGCGGTCGAGCGAGAGCAGGACCAGCACGGCGGTCAGCACCGGGAAGGCCGCGACGATCAGCACGTTGGTGCAGAGCGCGGTCCAGGTGAAGACGGGCAGCTTCATCATGGTCATGCCCGGCGCGCGCATCTTCACGATGGTCGCGATCAGGTTGACGCCCGATAGCAAGGTGCCGATGCCCGCGATCTGCAAGGCCCATATGTAGTAGTCGACCCCGACTCCGGGATTGGCCTCGTAGCCGGAGAGCGGCGGATAGGCGAGCCAGCCGGTCTGGGCGAATTCGCCGATGAACAGCGACATCATGACCAGCACGGCGCCGGCCGTGGTCATCCAGAAGCTGAAGTTGTTCAGGAAGGGGAAGGCCACGTCGCGGGCGCCGATCTGCAGCGGCACCACGAAGTTCATCAGGCCCGTCACCAGCGGCATGGCCATGAAGAAGATCATGATCACGCCATGGGCGGTGAAGACCTGGTCGTAGTGGTGCGGCGGCAGATAGCCCTCGGACCCGTTGAAGGCGATGGCCTGCTGGGTCCGCATCATGACGGCGTCGGCGAAGCCGCGCAGCAGCATGATGATGGCCAGGATCACGTACATGATCCCGATCTTCTTGTGGTCCACCGAGGTGAACCACTCCTTCCAGAGATAGCCCCAGAGCCGGAAATAGGTGAGCGCGCCGAGCACCGCGAGGCCGCCGATGGCCACGCCGATGAAGGTCACGATCAGGATCGGCTCGTGGTACGGGATCGATTCGAGCGAGAGCCGCCCGAACACGAGTGTCGCGAGGTCCGTGTTGGAGGACATTGGGTCTACTCTATCACTTCGTGATCGAGGGCCGGACCCTGGAAGGGCCGGCCGGTTTCACGGGCCACCGGGGCTCCCCTACGGGAGGAGGAGCGGCTACCCGGCGGGATGGGTCGGCCGCCGGCGGAGGGCCGGCGGCGGGCGGAGGAGGTCAATTCGCGATCTCGGCCTGCGCGCGGCCATAGGGGTCGGCGGGGGTGCAGAGAGCCATCACGTAGCGCTGGCGGGGCGCGTTGCGGTCTTCGGCCCGGGCCTCCGCCACTTCGCCGCCCGTGCGGGACGCCGCCGGACGGCTGCCCACGTTGAAGGTGCCTGCCGGGCCGAGCCCGCCATTGGCGTCGATGCGCATCATCTGGCTCTGGCACATCCGGCTGGTATCGACGCAGCGGTCCAGGATGGCGGCGAAGAGCTCGGGATCGACGGTGCGGAAGCGGCGCACCGGCTCCTTCTGGCTGGGGCGCTCCAGCTGCAGGTAGGCGGCGCGGGTCAGATCCTCGTTCGAGGTCTTGGCCTCCACCACCCAGCGGCCGAATTCCTCCTGGCTCATGCCCTTGAACTGGAAGTGCATGTCGGAGAAGCCGGCGCCGCTGTAGTTCGCCGAGAAGCCCTGGTAGCTGCCGGGCGCGTTGATCACCGCGTGCAGCTTCGTCTCCATGCCGGGCATGGAGTAGATCTGTCCCGCCAGGGCCGGGATGGAGAAGGAGTTCATCAGGGCCGAGGAGGTGATCCGGAAGTTGATCGGCACGTCCACCGGGGCGGCCACCTCGTTGACCGTGGCGATCCCCTGCTCCGGGTAGATGAACAGCCACTTCCAGTCGAGGGACACGACCTGGATCTCCAGGGGCTTCATGTTCTCCGTCACCGGCCGCTCGGCATCGATGCGTGAAAGCGGGCGATAGGGGTCGAGCAGGTGGGTGCCGACCCAGGTCACGGCGCCCAGGGCGATGATGATCGTCAGGGGCGCCGCCCAGATGACCACTTCCAGGGGCGTGGAATGATACCATTCCGGATCGTACTTCGCCTTGCTGTTCGAGGCGCGGTAACGCCATGCGAAGACCAGGGTCAGCACGATCACCGGAACGATGATCAACAGCATCAGGACGGTGGAGATCACGATCAGGTCACGCTGCTGGACAGCGATGTCACCCGATGGATTCAGGACCACCATTTTGCAGCCGGACAGCAGCGCGGCCAGCGCCACCAGAGGCAGGGTACGCAGGATCTTGGAGGGCATGCCACTCGATCGTGAAACTATGGTGCGATGCACAGCTTCTACGGAAGGACGGGCGCCGGAGGGATTGGACATTTTGTCCAATGGACGGCACCTCGCCTTGTATGCTGTGCTCTGCGATGATGCCTATAGTCTTTGGATCGAATCGGCAATCTTTCTGTGGCGAGGGCTATTCTGGCCGCCGGAAGGATGCCGGAGCTTCCAGGCGGGCGGGTCGGAACGGGGAGGGTAGAATTTGATAGCGGTCACCGAAAGGCGTGGCATCCCGAACTCAACGGAACTGGAGCGGGACGCTCGGCGCGTTCACAAGGACGATCACGCGGTCTCCCCGGCACAGATCGCGCTCGGTGTCGTCATCGGGCGCATGTCGGAATTCTTCGACTTCTTCACCTATGCCCTCGCGTCGGTGCTGGTCTTTCCGCGATTCTTCTTTCCGAACACCGATCCCACCTCGGCGATGCTGGCCTCCTTCGCCATCTTCTCCCTGGCCTTCATTGCCCGGCCGATCGGCTCCTTCATCTTCATGGCCGTGGATCGTGCCTATGGCCGCGGCGTAAAGCTGACCATCGCCCTCTTCCTGCTGGGTGGCGCTACCGCCGCGATCAGCTTCCTGCCCAGCTATGCCGACAAGGGCGTCGCGGCCGTGGTGTTGCTGGGGGTGTTCCGTTTCTGCCAGGGCTTGGCGCTGGGTGGCGCCTGGGATGGGCTGGCCTCGCTCCTGTCGCTCAACGCACCGCAGAACAGGCGCGGCTGGTATGCGATGATGCCCCAGCTGGGTGCACCCCTGGGCTTCATCCTGGCCGGCGCGCTTGTTGCCTTCCTGGTCGCCACCCTGCCGGAGGCCGATTTTCAGGAGTGGGGCTGGCGTTATCCCTTCTTCGTGGCCTTTGCCATCAATGTTGTCGCCCTCTTCGCCCGCCTTCGACTCGTGGCCACGCGGGAATTCTCCTCGTTGCTGGAACGAGAGGAACTGGAGCCCGTTCGGGTCACCGAGATGCTGCGGGCGAACGGCCGCAACGTGCTGATCGGTGCCTTCGTGCCGCTGGACTGCTTTGCGCTGTTCCACCTGGTGACGGTCTTCCCGCTGGCCTGGATCGTGCTGCACACGGACCGCGATGCGGGGAACTTCATCCTGATACAGATGCTGGGGGCGCTCATCTGCGTGCTCACCGTGATCATCTCCGGCCTTCTGGCCGATCGGATCGGGCGACGGAAGCTGCTCGTGATCGGCTCACTGCTGATCGGCGCCTTCAGCTTCGCCGCGCCGTTCCTGCTGGGCGGCGGCCGGAGCGGCGAGGAGACCTTCGTGTTGCTGGGCTTCGGCCTGCTGGGCCTGGCCTTCGGGCAGGCCAGCGGTGCCGTGGCCTCGAACTTCGAGCGCCGCTACCGCTACACGGGCTCGGCCATCACCTCGGACATCGCTTGGCTGATCGGCGCCGGATTCGCGCCCTTGGTGGTGCTGGCCCTGTCCAATTGGTTTGGCTTGGCGGCTGTGGGCGCTTACCTGTTGTCCGGCGCGGTCTGCACCGTGGTCGCCCTGGCGACCAACCGCCAGTTCGAGACGCGCGACCGATAGGCCAGGACAGGCCCACTCAACCTGGAGACTGGCCTCCAGGCATCTGCTGACTTGGGAACCCCTGGGAGCTTTGTTCTCCCGGGGGTTCTTTTCGGTCCGGGGCCGCGCTTCGAAAAAAGCAGTCGGGACGAAGAACCGCAGGCAGCCATGACAGCCAGCGAACAGAACCGCGAAAGCTAAGGGGAGACGCGAAGCGGGAATGGTGGAGCTGAGGGGAATCGAACCCCTGACCTCCTCATTGCGAACGAGGCGCTCTCCCATCTGAGCTACAGCCCCATGCCCGCTAAGGCGAGGCGGCTTATCCATCACGTCACGGCCGCCGTCAAGCACCTCTCGCGCTTGCTCCGCGTGCGCGGGCCCCATACACCCTGCCTCGGCACCTCGGCGCTGGCCGATACGCACATCAACACCGGGAAGGCGACCTATGGCGGCATTGTTCTGGCTCGTGGATCAGATCATCGGGATTTACATCTGGGTCCTGATCGCCGCAGCCGTCTTCAGCATGCTGACCGCCTTCGGCGTCCTCGACACGCGGAACCGGCTGGTCTGGACGATCGGCGATTTCCTCTACCGGATCACCGAGCCTGCCCTGGCGCCGATCCGGCGCTTCCTGCCGAGCCTGGGGGGGATCGATATCTCTCCGGTCATCCTGATCCTGGTCCTGCAGGCGCTGCGGATCTTCATCGCCACCACGCTCTGGCGCCTGGCCTTCTAGCCTCATGGGCGTACCTGCGCATGAGGCGGCGCCGGTGCCCGGGAGTCGGGAGCAGGTGGCGTGAGCGGCGGCCGTACCCTCTTCCCCCTTGCCTGGCGGGTGGTGCCGGAGGGTTTGGAGCTGCGGGTGCGGGCGCAGCCCAAAGCACGGAGACCTGGCATCACCGGGGTGGTGGAAGGAGCGGACGGGCCACGTCTGCGGGTCGCCGTCTCCCCGGCACCGGAGGACGGCCGCGCGACCCGGGCGGTGGTGGAGGCGCTGGCCGAGGCGCTGCGGGTGCCGCCCTCGGCCATCACCTTGCTGGCGGGCGCGGCCTCGCGCGAGAAGACCTTCCGAATCCAGGGCGAGGCGGAGGGCCTCGCCGCAGTATTGGAGCAATGGGCATGAGTGCCACGATCCTCGACGGCAAGGCGCTGGCGGCACGCCGGCGCGCGGCGCTGGCGGAGCGGGTGGCCGGGCTTGGCTTCCGCCCCGGCCTGCGCGTGGTGCGGGTGGGCGAGGATCCGGCCAGCGGCGTCTATGTGCGCAACAAGGACCGGGCGGCGAAGGAGGCAGGCTTCGACAGCGCCACGCTGCAACTGCCGGAGGGCACGACCGAGGCGGAGCTGCTGGCGCTGGTGCGGCGGCTCAACGACGACCCGGCGGTGGACGGAATCCTGGTGCAGCTTCCCCTGCCCGCTCATATCCGCACGGATGCCGTGCTGGATGCGGTCGACCCGGGCAAGGACGTGGACGGGTTCCATCCGGTGAACCAGGGGGCGTTGGCGCTGGGGCGGCCGGGGCTGGTGCCCTGCACGCCGCGGGGCGTGATGCTGCTGCTGGAGGAGGCGAAGGTTTCCCTGAGCGGGGCGCGGGCGGTGGTGGTCGGGCGCAGCACCATAGTGGGCAAGCCGGTGGCGGCGCTGCTGCTGGCGGCCAATGCCACGGTGACGGTGGCGCATTCGCGGACCCGCGACCTGGCGAGCGAGTGCCGGCGGGCGGAGATCATCGTCGCGGCGGTGGGCCGGGCGGGGCTGGTGCGCGGCGACTGGGTGGCCAACGAGGCCACGGTGATCGATGTCGGCATCAACCGCGGGGCGGATGGCAGGCTGGTGGGCGATGTCGCCTTCGGCGAGGTGGTGGACCATGCCGGGGCGATCACGCCGGTGCCGGGCGGCGTCGGGCCGATGACCATTGCCTGTCTGCTGGAGAACACGGTGCAGGCGGCGCTGGGCCGGCGGGGCGCCTGACCGGCGGCTGCCGAGGACGGGACTGAGCCCTCGGCCTTGCGCCGGAGTGGCATGCGGGCGGGGGCATTCATGCTTTGTTAAGCGTGGGGACGTAGGAGCAGGGCACCGCCAGGAGGGCAGACCGAGATCCTTCGAGGGGGTCAGCCTTGCCCGATTCCGCCTGTCGTTCGCAGCACCAGTTCCCGTTGCAGGAGCGGCGACCGGCGTGGCGGTCGCCGCGCCGGGCGTGGCGGCTGCTGATGGTGGCGATCGTCTTCGCCTGGCTGCCGGACAGGAGCTGGAAGCTGGCGGCCTTGGCGGGGCTGGTGGCGATGCCGGCGGTGAGATGGGGGGTGGTGCTGCTGGCCCAGAGATGGGTGCGGCGGCTGGGGCCTTCGGACCCGGATGGGTGGCAGGGGTGGTGAAGGGGGCGGCCCGGGATGGGTGCCCCCTGCCCCATGTCAGAGGGCGCCGCCCTTGCGGCCGGCCATGG
This sequence comes from Roseomonas mucosa ATCC BAA-692, assembly GCF_000622225.1. Taxonomy (GTDB): domain Bacteria; phylum Pseudomonadota; class Alphaproteobacteria; order Acetobacterales; family Acetobacteraceae; genus Roseomonas; species Roseomonas mucosa. Next base: position 27,855 of record NZ_JHWD01000018.1, read on the forward strand.
CGCCGAGGCGCAGGCGGAGCGCGTTCAGCTTGATGAAGCCCTGGGCGTCGAACTGGTCGTAGGCGCCCTGGTCCTCTTCGAAGGTCACATGCTTCATCGAGTAGAGGCTGTTGGGCGAGCGGCGGCCGGTGACGATGGTGTTGCCCTTGTAGAGCTTGAGGCGGACCTCGCCGCTGACGCTGTGCTGGGACTGGTCCACCAGCGCCTGGAGCATGCGGCGTTCCGGCGAGAACCAGAAGCCGTTGTAGACCAGCTCGGCATAGCGGGGCATCAGGCTGTCCTTGAGGTGGGCGGCCTCGCGGTCCAGGGTGATGCTCTCCATCGCGCGGTGCGCCACGTAGAGGATGGTGCCGCCCGGGGTCTCGTAGCAGCCGCGGGACTTCATGCCGACGAAGCGGTTTTCCACGAGGTCGAGGCGGCCGATGCCGTTCTCCTTGCCGAGCGCGTTCAGCTTCGTGAGCATCGCGGCCGGGGAGAGGGCCTCGCCGTTGATGGCGACGGGGTTGCCCTGGTCGAAGGTGATGGTGATTTCCGTCACCTTGTCCGGGGCGTCCATGGGGCTGATGGTGCGCTGCCAGACGACCTCGGGGGGCTCGTCCCAGGGCTCCTCCAGGACCTTGCCCTCGCTCGACGAGTGCAGGAGGTTGGCGTCCACGCTGAAGGGGGCCTCGCCGCGCTTGTCCTTGGCGATGGGGATCTGGTGCTGCTCGGCGAACTCGATGAGCTTCGTGCGGCTGGTGAGGTCCCATTCGCGCCAGGGGGCGATGACCTTCACGTCCGGCTTGAGGGCGTAGTAGGCGATCTCGAACCGGACCTGGTCGTTGCCCTTGCCGGTGGCGCCGTGGGAGACGGCGTCGGCGCCCATCTGTTCCGCGATCTCGATCTGGCGCTTGGCGATCAGGGGGCGGGCGATGGAGGTGCCGAGGAGGTACATGCCCTCGTAGAGTGCGTTCATGCGGAACATCGGGAAGACGAAGTTGCGGACGAATTCCTCACGGAGGTCGTCCATGAAGATGTTCTCTTCCTTGATGCCCAGGAGCTTTGCCTTGTCGCGGGCCGGGCCGAGCTCCTCACCCTGTCCCAGATCGGCGGTGAAGGTGATGACCTCCGCCCCATAGGTCGTCTGGAGCCATTTCAGGATGACCGAGGTGTCGAGGCCGCCCGAATAGGCCAGCACAACCTTCTTCACGTCCTTCACACGCATTTCGCCGCCGGTCCTTGCTGAATGGGAATGCGAGGGCCGGTTTAGGCCCGTGCGGTGCGGCGGGGCAAGGCCGTGCGGGGCGCGGTTCATGGCCAGGAGAGGCGCACGGAGCGGGGGATGCGGCGGCGGCCACCGGCGGTGCGTGCGACGGCCATCAGGGAACGGAGGTTTTCGTGCGTCAGCGGCAGGGTGCGGAGCAGGCGGGCGACGGTTTCGGACAAAAGGGGATCGGGGAGCAGCCAGGGGGGTGCGGGGAGCGCGGCGCGGAGGCCGAGGCGGCGGATCAGGATGAGGAGGGGCATGCCGCCGAGGCGCGCGGCGAGGCGGGCGGCGCGGCAGATGGCGTGTTGCAGCAGGCGGAGGGGGGGGGAGGGGGGTGCATCCGCCAGAGCGCGGAGGAGGCGGTGCCAGAGGCCGGCATGGGTGAGGCGGCGGAAGAAGCGGGCGACGGTGTCGGGGCGGCCGTAGTGCGACGGGAGGGAAGCCCAAGGGGCGCCGGGGGTGGTGGCGTGGTGGAAGATGGCCTCCATCCGCGTGCGGAGGGAGGCGGTGCGGCGGCCCTGGGGGGCGAGAGGGGGGAGGTGCGGGGCCAGGGCGGTCCAGGCGGGGTCGGAGAGGGTGGGGGGATGGGGTGGGGTGCGCATAGCGTCTCCGATAGAAGGAAAGGACGATATAGGAAATATTTCCTTGCGACAAGATGTTTCTTTACTTTTTGCCCGCTTTCCACTAAATCCAGTAATCAAATATCAACACACCAAGAATTCAAATAAAAAATTCAAACTCAAAAATCAACGCCAACAGAATCGTCGCAAAATATTTCTCAGTAAACCAGGAATTACTCTCAAAGAAACTGCGGCTATTATGATTTACACGAAAAATCCACTTGCACGACAAACAATGCCATATGTTTGCAATTCCGATTTGATGCTGCTCATATAGACACACATGGCATTTTAAGAACGGAGCCACCTTTGACTGACGTCAGTCCAGATTTTGTGGGAAGAGTAGAGCGACTTTCTCTGCGCTCGACCGCGGATAATGCCCTGCTTCCTTTATTCGAAGCCGTCAGTAACTCTCTTCACGCCGTGGACGACCGCTTTGGAAAAGAAGTTAGCACACGATCAGTAATAAAGGTAGAAGTCATCAGAGCAGATTTTGCGGACGAGAAAAGTCCCGTTAACGGATTTATAGTTGAAGATAACGGAATTGGTCTGGATCGCAAAAATTTTGAATCTTTCAGACGTTTAGATAGTCGGCATAAAAAAATTAGAGGCGGAAAGGGTATTGGCCGCCTTGGCTGGCTTAAAGTTTTTCAAAATATTGAAATAGACTCATGCTACACTGAAGACGGAAACCAACATCGGCGCTCTTTTGACTTTCGCCTATCAGAAAGCAATCAAATTGTTGACCACGCGCCGCGCTCGGGGTGCCCAGTCGGTGGCGGGACACGAGTGTCGATGCGTGAATTCACGCCGAATTTCTCAGGCAAGTGCCCTGTCGATCCAGAAACAATTCTGCAAAAACTTGCACAACATTTCCTTAATGCCCTGGTAGCTGAAAATCCTATAGTCATACAAGTAATCGACGGCCCATTAAAACATAACTTGACTGATTATGTTTTAGAGCACGTAAAGATGAATAATCTTGATCCACTGAATATCAAGCCAGACCCATTGGATGAGGATGTGGAGTTTCTTATTCGCCATTTACGCATCTCAAAAAAATTCAGGCCGACAAAAGGTTTTAATCGTTTACTTATGTTTGGAAACGATCGATCCGCAAACGAGAGAAACATTGATAGTGCCATTGGCCTAGAAATGCTTGATGGCGAAGAAATTTATATCGGCTGCATATCGAGCAAATATCTCGATCAACACGTCAATTCCGAAAGAACGGGATTTACTCTTTCAGAGGATGAACTGACAGAGATTCGTCGTAAAATCATCCCAAAAGTCAACGAATTTCTTGGCGATCAAGTTAAGGAAATAAAAGAACAGAAAAGAAAGAGGGCTCAGGGGATAATCAACGATTTTCCTCAATTTCTTTTTATTAGGGATGAGATTGAATCGTTCATTGATGGGCTGAAGCCATCAATAAAAAGTACAGAAGATGTTTTCCTCGAAATGGCTCGGAAACGCTACCGTCGCCAAGGAACAATTCGTAGTTTAGGAGAAGAAATTACCAAAAAAGGATCTATGTCTGAAAAAATTGAAGAAGCAGTCAGCAGATATCGAAGCATGATAGGAGAAGATCAAAGGGGGGTTCTGGCAGAGTATGTATTACGACGCAAAGGAGTTCTAGATCTCTTCGATAGTCTACAAGAATGGAGAGACGCGGCAACAGAAAAGCGGCACCGAGAGGCAGCACTCCACAGCTTGATCTGTCCTATGGGCGTTGATAGTGCTGACATGGAGTTTGAACAGCACAACCTCTGGATGGTTGACGATCGTTTGGCTTTCTTTGCCTACTTTAATTCGGATAAAAGATTGTCATCCTATACAGATATAGATTCCGCTGAACGACCGGACATTGCATTCTTTTACGACACCTGCTTCGCATGGCGCGGAGAGGGGGAAGCGAGCAATACTGTAGTATTAGTCGAGTTCAAAATCCCGGGACGAGACAACTATAATGGAAATGACAACCCAGTTCGGCAGGTAAATGAATATGTGCAAAAACTTAGAAGCGGTAGTCTAGTAAGTGCAAAGGGGCGCTTACCATCTCCAAGGCTAAGGGATGCTGCATACCATTGCTACATCATCGCTGATATTACCCCCTCTTTTGAACGCGAAATCACAATGCTTCCTTTTACTGAGACACCAGATGGAGAAGGTTTATTTGGCTACATCGGAAACGGAGGAAGAAAAATTTACGTTGAAATTATACCATATAGTAAACTTTTGAGAGATGCCAAACTTCGTCAGGGCATCTTCTTCCAAAAACTTGGTTTAACTGATTTTGATAGAAAAGCGAAAATGCCAGAAGAGGAAATAGAGAAATTAATCCCGTTGGCAATGGAGGAAACGGAAAGTACTGAGTGATATCAGTCGCAATATTTTTTGTTCAAAAGCGTCCCATATTTAGCTGACTATGGGAGGTCCAGGAACCTCAGGTTCCTGGCGGATGGGGGTTCGGGGGCAAGGCGGAGCCTTCCCCCGAGGACGGCGCGAAGCCGGAACACCCCCTCCCCTCCCCCCAAGCGCAACACTCCCCCAGCCTTAATCCAGCGGATCGAACGGAAACCCCATCGGCAGCAGGGCGCCGCGATGGGCGGCGATGGTGCTGTCCAGGAAGGCGACGGCGGCGCGGAGGCGCGGGCTGCGGCGCAGGTCCTCGTGGAAGAGGAGCCAGAGGGGGAGCGGCGTCATGGCGCGGGGGGCAGGCAGGCGGCGCAGGCCAGGGTCGGATTCGCCGGAGAAGCAGGAGAGGAGGGTGGCGCCGAGGCCGGTGCGGGCGGCCTCCTGCAAGGCGTGCATGGAGTTGGCGCGGAGGGCGATGCGTTCCGGCGGGACGAGGTCGGCCAAATGGCGGTGGATGGCGGCGTGGCTGACGCTGTCGCCATAGGCGAGGAAGGGCTGGTCCTCGAAGGGGCGGGGGTCGTGGGCGGCGGCGTAGAAGGCGAAGGCGAGGCTGCCGAGGCGGCGGGCGACGAGGCCGGGGGTGTCGGGGCGGGAAAGGCGGAGGGCGAGGTCGGCCTCTCTCCGTGAGAGGTCGAAGGCGCGGGCGTCGCCGACGAGCTCGACCTGGAGGCCGGGGTTCTGGGCCAGGAAGGGGGCGAGGCTGGGGGCGAGGAGCGACGTGGCGAGGTGGGGGGTGGTGGTGAGGCGGATGGTGCCGGTGAGGCCGGTGGGGGCGCCGTCGAGGCGGCGGAGGAGGCCGGTGACCTCCGCCTCCATGCGGACAGCGGCGGCGAGGAGCTGTTCGCCGGTGGGGGTGGGGGTGAAGCCGTCCGGGGTGCGGGTGAAGAGGGGAGTGTCGAGGTCGCGTTCGAGGGAGTCGAGGCGGCGGGCGATGGTGGTGTGATCGACGCCGAGGCTGCGGGCGGCGGCGGAGAGGGTGCCGCCGCGGCGCAGGGCCAGGAGGGTGCGGAGGCGGTCCCAGTCCGTGAGGGCGCGGTCGGGGCCGGGCGCGTGGGCAGGCGTGGCTGTGCGTTTCTGCGCGGGCATTGTGGGAAGGAGCGCGTTTCCTGTGCGGCTGTCCACGGGCATGTTGCGTGGGTGTGTGAGACAGCAATGGAGCGGTCCGATGGTGCGGGTGCCGGTTTGGTTACGGGGCGGGGCGATGCTGGCGGGGACGGCGGTGGCCTGGGGCGGGATGTTCGCGGTGACGAAGCCGCTGATGGGGATGGTGGACCCGTTCACGCTGACGCTGCTGCGGTACGGGGTGACGGCGCCGGTGTTCCTGGCGCTGCTGGTGCTGGTGGAGGGGGTGGGGGCGCTGCGGCTGGAGGGGCGCGGGTGGCGGCTGTGGTGGCTGGGGACGCTGGGTTTCGCGGGGTTCGGGGTGCTGGCCTTCCTGGGGCTGCGGGTGGCGCAGCCGGAGCATGCGGCGGTGATCCCGGCGACGATGCCTTTGATCGCGGTGGCGGTGGCGGCGTGGCGGGCGCGGCGGCGGCCTTCGGGGCGGGTGCTGCTGGCGGTGGCGCTGGGGCTGGCGGGGGTGGTGCTGGTGGTGACGCGCGGGGCGCCGCTGGAGCTGGTGCGCGGCGGGGCCGGGCGCGGGGAGGCGCTGGTGTTCCTGGGGGCGTCGCTGTGGGTGTTCTACACGCTGGGGGCGGCGGCGTTCCCGGGGTGGTCGGGGCTGCGGTACACGGCTTTGAGCTGTGCGCTGGGGGTGCTGAGCATCGCGGCGCTGGATGTGCTGGCCTTTGCCGGGGGCTGGGCGCGGTGGCCTGGGGGCGTGGTGCTGGCGGGGGCCTGGCCGGAGCTGGGGTATCTGATCGGCGTGGCCTCGGTGCTGGGGGTGCTTGGGTGGAATGCCGGGATGCGGGCGATGGGCGCGGCGCGGGGGGTGTTGTTCATCAACCTCGTGCCGGTGACGGCCTTTGCGATCGCGGTCGTGGGCGGGCGCGTGCCGGTGGGGGCGGAGCTGGCGGGCGTGGCGCTGGTGATCGCGGCGCTGGTGCTGAACAGTTTCGCGGGGGTGCGGGATGCCGGGGCGGTGCCGCGGGAGGCGGTGGTGCCGGTGGCGGCGGGTTGTGGGGTGCGGGAGGCGGTGCCGCTGCGGGTGGCGGGGCGGTAGGGGTTCCTGCCCCGGCTTTCGGCCCCGATCTCCTGTCCTGGCCTCCTGCCCTGGCCCCCTGCCCTGGCCCCGGCGATGGGGCCGCCGCCCGGGTGGGACCGGGCGGCGGTGGAGGCGGTCAGCCGGCGCTGGTGATGTTGTTGGCCTTGACCACCTGGCCCCAGCGGGCGTGGTCGCTGCGGACGAGCTTGTCGAAGCTCTCGGGCGTGCCGCCGCCGGGTTCGTCGCCCTGGCTGGTGATGCGGTCGCGCACGGTGGGGTCGGAGAGGGCCTCGTTGAGGGCGGCGTTGACCCTGGCCACGACCTCGGGCGGGGTGCCACGGGGGCCGGAGATGCCGATCCAGGAGCTGACGATGAAGTCGTCGAGGCCCTGCTCCTTCGCCGTCGCGGCGTCGGGGAAGGCGGGGACGCGGTTTTCGCTGGTGACCATGATGGCGCGGATCTGGTTGGCCTTGACGAAGGGCGCGACCACGGAGGCGGCGTCGAACATCATGGGGAAGCGGCCGGCGATGAAGTCCTGCATGGCGGGGCCGGAGCCACGGTAGGGGATGCTCTGCATGGCGGGCAGGCCGGCGCGGGCGCGGAAGAGTTCCGAGGTGCAGTGGGAAAGGCTGCCGGCGGAGGCGATGCCGTAGTCGGGGATGTCCTTCTGGGCTTTCACCCAGGCCACGAATTCCTGGATGTTGCGGGCGGGGACGGAGGGGTGGACGCAGAGGACCATGGCCGAGCGGAGGGCGAGGCCGATGTTCACCATCTCCAGCGGGTTGACGGTCATGTTGGGGAAGGTGTGGGGGTTGATGGCCATGGGGGAGGAGTTGGAGGCCATCAGGGTGTAGCCGTCGGGCTTGGCGCGCATGACCACCTCGGTGGCGAGGTTGCCGCCGGCGCCGCCGCGGTTCTCGATCACCAGGGTCTGGCCGAGGGCCTTGCCGATGCCGGGCTGGACGATGCGGGCGGCGAAGTCGGTCTGGCCGCCGGGCGGGAAGCCGACCATCAGGGTGACGGGGCGGGTCGGCCAGTTGGGCTGGGATGACGCGGACTGGGCGTGGGCGAGGCGCGGGGTGGCCAGGGGGGCTGCGAAGGGGGTGGCCAGGGCGGCGAGGCCCAGGGCGCGTTCAAGGGCGCGGCCGAGCGCGGCGCGGCGCGAGAGGTCTTGGGATGACATGCGCGGTTCTGTCTTTCTGTCCTGGACGGGGCCGGCGGGTCCGGCCTTGTTCGCGGCCGCCTGATTCGGCGGGGCGGTGCCGGTGCATCATTACGAAATCTGCATGAAACGTCCATGCGGTTCCGGCAGGTGGGCGGCGGAATGGAAACGTCACGGGAGCGTCATACGCAGGGGTGCGGGGAGCGGTTACATCCGCCGGCGCCTGAGATCACAGAATCCGGAGTTCGGATGCGCCGCCTTCTGCTTGCCGCCACCTGCCTGGCCCTGCCCTGCCTGGCGGGCGGCTTTCCGTTCCTGAACGCGGCGCGTGCCGCGGAGCCGCAGATCACCATCCTGGACGACCATGATCCGGGCATGAAGCTCGGGACTGTGCGCTTTCCGGGCGGCAAGACGCTGGAGCTGACGGTGGGGATCGGTTCCGCTGCCTATCGCCGGCCGGGGGATGCGGCGGACATCGTCTATACGATGTCCGACCGGGGACCGAACTTCACCTGCGCGGAAGGGGTGAAGATCACCGGGCTGGCGATCGGGAAGCTCTGCGCGCCGGACGAGAAGGGGCGGGTCTATCCGGTGCCGTCCTACAGCCCGACGATCTACGGGGTGATGCTGGACCCGGCGGCGAAGCGCTTCCGGGTCTTCGAGGCGATCGCGATCAAGGGGCAGGACGGGCAGCCGGTCACGGGGCTGACGAACCCCCTGCCCGGCCGCACCGAGACGCCGATCGATGCCGAGGGGAAGAAGCTGGATTTCAACCCCTCCGCGCTGGATGCGGAGGGGCTGTTCCGGGCGCCGGACGGGAGCTTCTGGATCGGCGAGGAGAATGCGCCCTCCATCGTGCATATCGGCGCGGATGGGCGGGTGCTGCGGCGCTATGTCCCGGCGGGCGGGACCAAGGGGGAGCTGGCGGGGGCGCGGTACGAGGTGGCGGACACGCTGCCGGCGATCCTGGCGAAGCGGCAGTCCAACCGGGGGATCGAGAGCCTGACCGGCACGCCGGATGGCAGCGCGCTGTACGCCATGGTGCAGAACCCGCTGACCAACCCGGATGCGGCGGCCTTCCGCAAGGCGAAGAACACGCGGCTGCTGCGCTTCGACCCGGCGACGGGGAAGGTGACGGGCGAGTGGGTGTACCAGCTGGAGGACCCGCGTTCCTTCCGGCTGGACCCTTCGGAGAACCAGTCGGCGCCGCGGATCAGCGAGATGACCTGGCTGGGGCCGGACCGGCTGCTGGTGCTGGAGCGGACGGACGGCACGACGAAGCTGTTCGAGGTGAAGCTGAACGACGGCGCCACCGATATCGCCGGCAGCAAGTGGGACGACCCGCAGACGCGGCCGACGCTGGAGCAGGGCAACGACCTGTCCGGAACGGGCGTCACGCCGCTGCGCAAGCGGCTGGTGCTGGATACCGCCGACCACAAGGACCTGCCGGTGAAGCTGGAGGGGATGGCGGTGCTGCCCGACGACACGCTGCTGCTGGTGAACGACGACGATTTCGGCATCAGCGGAGAGCGCACGCGGATCGTGCTGGTGCGCGGGCTGGGTCTGAACGCCGGGAAGTGAGGCGGCGGTTGCTGCCTGGAGTTTGGCGCCGCGCTTCGTGGCCGGCCCTGGGGGAGGCTCCGCCTGCCCCGGTCCGGTGAGCCCTTCGGGGAGCGGAGCCGGGGCCTAGGGAGACGGGGGAGTCCCGGTTTCGGCAAGGGCGGCGGCCAGTTCGGCGAAGGCCTGCCGGATGGGGGTGGCTTGGCCGCCGAGATCGGCTTCCGGGTCGATCGGGGCACCCCGGATCACCGATTCGGGCAGGGTGATGCCGGGCATCGCCGGGACCACGCGCATCTTCAGCCCTTCCGCGACCTGCCGGAGCTGGGCGGCGCATTTGCCGCCGCCATGGCCGCCATAGCTGACGATCACCAGGGGCTTGCCGCGCCATTCGGCGTGAAGGTGGTCGATGGCGTTCTTGAGCGGGGCGGGGTAGCCCCAGTTGTACTGCGGCGTGACGAAGACGAAGGCATCGGCGCCGGCGATCTTCGCGCTCCAGGCCCGCGTGTGCGGCTGGAGGTAGGCGCCGAGGGCGGGGATGCCGGGTTCGTCGTCCATGGGCAGGGGCCAGTCGGTGAGGTCCACCAGCTCGCAACCGAGGCCGGCGGAGGCTTCGGCGATGCCGGCAACCCAGCGGGCGATCGTGGGGCAGAGCCGGCTGGCCCGCGTGCTGCCCATGATCAGCAGGATTTTCGGGGTTGCTGGTGCGCCCACGGGATTCTCGTGTATCATGCACGGAGTTCTACGTTGCTTCCGGATGGCCGTAAACCGTGCATGATACACATGATCTCGATCTGCTCGCAGGGGCGCTGATCGATCTGGTGGGCGCCCTGAACAGCCCGCGCCAGGACGAGGTGCTGTTGCGGGAGGCAGGGGTCACGCTCGACCGGGCGCTGTTTCCCCTGCTGGTGCGGATCGCGCGGGCCGGGTCGGTTGGCATCGTCGAGCTGGCCGGGCAGGCGGGCCGCGACCATTCGACGATCAGCCGGCAGGTCGCCAGGCTGGAACGGCTCGGCCTCGTGGCCCGGCAGGCGGCCGCCGGCGACCAGCGGGTCCGCGAGGCGCGCATCACGGAGGCGGGGGAACGGCTCATCGCCGCGATCACCGGGGCGCGGCGGCGGCTCCTCGGCCGGCTCCTCGCGAACTGGAGCGCGCAGGAGCGCCGGTCGGTGGCGCAACTCAACCGGCGGCTGGCGGATGCGATGAAGGCGGCCCTGCCTCCGCCGGGGTGATGGGGGGCGCGGCATTCCGGCCGGTTGTTTCCCCGGGGCCGGTCCATGGATCAGGCCTCGCCCGGATCGTCCTCCGGTGGGTTCCTCGCAGGCAGCCCCCCTGCCCCGGCCGATGCTTCCGGGAGTTTCACCGGCTGTCCCCTTCGGAGCGTTTCCGCTGAAAGGTTTTCCTGGGGAGTTCCCCTGGGTGGTTCCCCTGGGTGGTTCCCCTGGGTGGTTCCCTCTGGGCAGGACGGGCGGAAGCCCTACCTTGCGCGGCGATGCGAGGCAGGAGGGATGGCATGGCCGGGATCAACGGGTTTTCCGCCAGGACACTGCGGGGGGAGGAGGTTCCCCTGGCGGATTATGCGGGGCAGGTGCTGCTGATCGTGAACACCGCGAGCAAATGCGGCTTCACCCCGCAGTATGCGGGGCTGGAGGCATTGTACCGGGCCTATTCGGGGCGGGGCTTCGCGGTGCTGGGCTTTCCCTGCAACCAGTTCGGCGGCCAGGAGCCGGGCGGCGAGGCGGAGATCGCGACGTTCTGCTCCACCACCTATGACGTCACCTTTCCGGTCTTCGCCAAGGTGGAGGTGAACGGGCCGGGGGCGCATCCGCTGTTCCAGTGGCTCAAGGGCGCGCGGAAGGGCGTGCTGGGCACCGAGGCGATCAAGTGGAACTTCACCAAGTTCCTGGTGGACCGGGAGGGGACGGTGGTGGACCGCTTCGCGCCGACGACGAAGCCCGCCGAGCTGGAGAAGCGGATCGAGGCGCTGCTGTAGCGGGGCTTCGCGGGGGGGCCGGGCGCCTCGCCCGGGGAGGCCGGGGAATGTGCCGGAGGGGTGGGGGACGGCTGGCCATCCCCCTTCCGCGGGCCGCATCCTCCCACCCGGGCACGGGACATCGCCTCCCCCCCCGAGGTGGCGGCCGCCGCAGCCTGGCGGACCGCATCCTCGCACGGGGGTATGGGGGGCCATCGCCCCAGGCCCGGAAGGCCGTTGGCGCTGCCCCGGCGAAGGTCAGCCGGCGCGTGCCGCGAAGACCTCCCGGGCCGCGGACAGTCCGTTCAGGGCGGCGGGGAAGCCGGCATAGACCGCCATCTGCATGATGATCTCGACGATCTCGTCCTGGCTCAGCCCCACGTTCAGCGCCGCCTGGATGTGCACCCGCAGCTGCGGCCCCGCGTTTCCCAGGGCGGTCAGCGCGGCGACGGTCGCGACCTCGCGGCTCCGGAGATCGAGCCCGGGGCGGGAGTAGATGTCCCCGAAGGGGAACTCGAGCAGGTAGCGCGCGAAGTCCGGCGCGATGCCGGCCAACGAGTCGATGACGGCCTGTCCGGCATGGCCGTCGATGTCAGCCAGGGCGCGCAGGCCCCGTTCGTAGCGGCTCATGGCCTCCGGGGGGTTTGGCGTCATCGGCTTTCTCCATCCTGGAACGACCGCCGTAGCCGGCGATCTTGCTGTCGAGGACGGACAGGCACGCCTGAAGCTCGGCCAGTTGCCGCCGGACATGCTGGCGATGCCGCCGGAGGAGGTCTTCCCGTTCCGGCTCGCTCGCGACGCCCTGCGACCGCAGCGTGGCATACCGGACCATCTCCCGGACCGGCATGCCGGTCCGCCGCAGGCGCCCGACGAAGTCGATCCAGGGCAGGATCGAGGCGTCGTAGTCCCGCTGCTTCGACGAATCCCGCGATGCCCGCGGCAGCAACCCGATCCGCTCGTAATAGCGCAGTGTATGGGCCGTCAGCCCGGTGCGCCTGGACAGGTCGCCGATCTTCATGCTGTGCCTTGTCCTTCCTGACGCCACGGTTGCTACGACTTCGAGCGCACTCGAAGTCAAGGCGGCTTTTTCCCCGCCTGCACCGGGGACGTGCCACGCGGGGCGCCGGGGGCCGCGCCGGAAGGGTTCAGCCGGCGTCCTGCCGGAAGAAGCGGACGGTCTTGCCGGTGATGAGGTCCGGCACGCCGTCGCGGAAGGGCAGGTAGTGCGGCATGGTCAGATGCGTCTCGAAGGCGGCGCGGCTGTCATAGACCTCGTGCAGCACGGCGAGGGTCTCGTCCTCCTCCGGGAGGAGGAGGTCGAACTGGTGGCAGCCGGGCTCGTCGGCGACGGAGCCCCGGGCATCGGCGCGGGCGAGCTCGATGAAGCGGGCGCGGCCCTCTGGCTTCAGGCGGAACTCGGCGAGCACGACGAAGCGGGTCTGCGGCATGGCGGTGTTCTCCCTGGGGCGGTCCGGGCCTGTCACGATGAGGCGGCCGGGATGAGGCGCTTCGCGGGGCGGGGGGTCAATCGCGGGCCGTCCCGTCAGCCCGCGCGCGTGGGCAGTTGGAGGACGCTGCCTTCCACCGTCACTCCGGCCGCCCGCAGCGCATCCTGCCGCGCCGCATCGACCGGGAAGCCGGGCGTGAGCCGGGTGCCGCGCAGGCGCAGCACGGGGGGGCTCCCCGCCGGCATGTCCTGCATCAGCGCCAGCAGGGCGGCGTCCAGGGCCGGACGCCGGACCCGGAGCTCGGCCGGTTCCCCCTCGGCCTCCAGGGTGAGCTTGCGGCCCGCGGCGAGGCCCAGCAGCGGCAGCAGGTCCTGCAGGTAGGCGCTGGCGCGGAGGGGCACTTCCTGCTCGCTGCGGGTCAGGGCCAGGAGGCTGCGCATCAGCCGGTCGTATTCCTCGGCCGCCTCCAGGGCGCGGGCGATCTGCCGGCTGCCGCGCTCGGTGGGCGGGATGACGCGCGCCGCCGATTCGAGGTTCATCAGCAGGACCATGGCGAGGTTGTTCGCCGCGTGGCGCACGGGGCTGAACAGGAAGGAGAGCTCGGCCAGAGGGGGGGAGCCGGAGGTCTCTCCGGGGAGGTTCTCCGGGGGGGGTGTCTCCGGCTTCATCGCGGGATCTCCTCGAGGATCTCATGGAAGAGGCGGGCCGGCAGGGTGCCGCCCTGGACGTCGTTCATCGGCGTGGCGTCGTCGTTGCCGAGCCAGACCCCGATCACGGTGCGGCCGGAGAAGCCGATGAACCAGGCGTCGCGGGAATCCTGGGTGGTGCCGGTCTTGCCGCCCACCAGGCGGCCGGGGACGGCGGCGGCGCGGGCGGTGCCGCGCGCCACGACGCTCTCCAGCGCGCGGCGGATGGCATAGGCCTGGTCCACCGTCATCACGCGCGCCGGGTCGGGCGGCGGCAGGGAGCGCAGGGTGTTGCCGCCGCGGGCGGCGGCGAGGCCGAACGGTTCCACGTGCAACCCTCCATTGGCGAAAGCGGCGTAGGCGGACACAAGTTCCAGCAGGGATGCCTGCCCCGTGCCAAGGGCCAGGGTGGCGTCCTGCGGGAAGGGGCCGGCGAGGCCCAGGCGTTGCGCCACCGCGATCGCCGGCTTCGGCCCGCCGGCGCGGAGCAGGGTGCGGACCGCCGCGGTGTTGACGCTGTGGACCAGCATATCCTCCAGCGTGATCTCGCCCCGGCTGGCCCAGTGGCCGTTGCCGGGGGACCAGTTGCCCAGGGTCAGGGGCGCGTCGGAGACGGTGGTGGAGATGTCCATGCCTGCTTCCAGCGCCGCCAGGACGACGAAGGGCTTGAAGGCGGAGCCCGGCTGGCGGCGCGCGTCCACGGCGCGGTTGAACTGGCTGGTGCGGTAGGCGCGGCCGCCGACCATGGCGCGCACGGCGCCGGTGGGGGCATCCAGCACCAGCACGGCGCCGTCGCCCACCCCGGCCGCCGCGCCGGGGCCGGCGAGGAGGGCGTTGAGGCGGGCTTCCGCCACGGCCTGGATGCGGGCGTCGAGGGTGGTGCGCAGGACGAGGTCGGCGCTTTCCGGGAAGCGGCGGCCCAGCTCGTCCTGCACCCAGTCGGCGAACCAGCCGGCGTTGCGGCCCGGGCGCGGCGGCAGGGCGATGCGGGTGGCCTCGCGCTCCGCCTGTTCCGGGGTGATGGCGCCGGTCTCGGCCATGGCGCGCAGCACGTCCTTCGCGCGGCGGATCGCGGCCTCCGGATCGGTGCGGGGGTTGAGGCGGGAGGGGGCCTTGGGCAGCCCGGCCAGCATCGCCGCCTGCCACAGGTTCAGGCGGCGGGCGGAGATGCCGAAATAGGCCCGCGCCGCCGCGTCCACGCCATAGACGCCGGAGCCCAGATAGACGCGGTTCAGGTAGATCTCCAGCAGCTCGGTCTTGGTGAAGCGGCGTTCCAGCCAGAGGGCCATCAGCACCTCCTGCGCCTTGCGGCGGAAGGAGCGGTCGGGGCTGAGGAAGAGGTTCTTGGCGAGCTGCTGGGTCAGGGTGGAGCCGCCCTGCACCACATGCCCCGCGCGCAGGTTGGCCCAGGCGGCGCGCAGCAGGCCCACCGGGTCGATGCCGGGATGGCTGAGGAAGCGGCGGTCCTCGATGGCCATCAGCGCCTGCGGCATGGCGGCGGGCATCTCCCTCAGGCGCAGGGCCTCGCCATAGAGGTCGCCCTGGGTGGCGATCACGCGGCCGTCCATGGCCTCCAGCGTCAGGGAGGGGCGGCGGGTGGCGGAGAGGGCCTTTTCCGGCGCCGGCAGGTCCCAGACCAGGGCGAGGAGGAGCAGGGCCGCGCCGATCGCGGCCCAGATGGAGAGCACCAGGCCGCGGCGCAGCCAGCGCCAGCCGCCGCGGCCGGGTTGTGCCCGCCGAGGGGATGGCATGGCCGGCGGGGGGCGGCCCGCGCCTTGCCGGATGCCGTCCCTGGTCTCCCCCTTGGTCCCTCCCCTGGTCCCTGCCCTGGGGCGCGGGGGCGGCAGCCCGGCCGGATCGGGGGCTCTCCTCACGGGGTGGCCGTCACCGGGGTTGCCTCACCGGGCCCCGGAGGGGCGGCGGGGCCCCTGCCCCGGGATGCGTCACCCGCCACCCGGGCGGGGCGCGGCGAGGAGGAGGCGGTTCAGCGGCTCCATCACCCCGCGCAGCGCGGCGAGGTCGCGGGCCACCTGTTCACGGGAGGCGCCGCCCGCTGCCACGGCCTCGGCGATCTCGCCCAGGCTGCGCCGGCCGTCCACGCGGGCCAGGATCGCCGGGGCGAGGCGCGGCAGGGCGAGGTTCATGCGCACGCCGTCGAAGTTCACCGGCAGCACGCCCTGGGGGGCCACGGCGCGGGCCAGGGCGGCGCCGTCCATCTCCCGCAGCACGGGGACCGAATCGGGGTTGTCCCAGTCGGGCTCCGGCGCCGGGTCGCGGGTGCAGTAGGCGATGTGGATGCCCATGTTGCCCGCCACCGCCTCCGCCAGGGCGGCGCGGCCGATGGGGCCGAGCCCGGCGGCGCGTTCGCGCAGGCGCGGGTCGGGCAGGTAGCGGTCGGGGTCGTAGCGCAGGGGCTCCACGAGGCAGCGCAGGCGCAGGCCAGCGGCTTCGATCAGGGCGGCGAGCTGCGGCACGGTATAGGCCACGTCGCGCGGGTTCAGCAGCAGGTCGTAGAGGCCGGCGTCGCCGCCCTCCGTGTGGTCGGTGATCCAGGGGTTGCGGCGGAGCCAGGCGGTCTCGGGCGCCTGCTTCCAGAGGCGCTTGCCGATCTCCAGCCGTGTCGCCGGGGCTTCCTCGGGCGGGGTGAGGAGGCGCAGCGCGTCCTGGAGCATGTAGACGCCGGTGCGGCCATGCGGGGCATAGACCATGAGGCCGATGCCGCCGCCGGGGGCGAGCGAGGCGGCGAGGTTGCGCAGGCCCTGCAGCGGGTCGGGCAGGTGGTGCAGCACGCCGCAGCAGTCGATGTAGTCGAAGAGGCCGAGCTGGGGGTCGGGCAGGTCGAGGATCGAGCCCTCGGTGAAGCGGATGTTGCCGAGGCCACGCCTTTCCGCCCGGGCCTGCGCCACCTTGCGCGCGGCGGCGGAGCGGTCGAGCCAGACCACCTCGCCCGGGCGGCCGGCGCGGGCGAGGTGCTGGGCCAGCATGATGGTGCCGTCGCCCGAGCCGCCGCCGGCCATCAGCGCGCGCAGCGGCTGCGACTCCGGGCGGCGGGCGCCGAAGATCCAGTGGTCCACTTCCCGCAGGTGGGAGGGGCTGCCGATGATCAGGCGCTTGGCCTCGTCCGCCGGGTTGCGGGCGGGATAGGGGTAGCTGTCGTACTGGGCGGCGAGCTGGCGGTCGCGCTCGTCCTGCTCGGGTAGGGGCTGGCCGGTCATGCGCGCATCCTGCATGGGCCGGGCTGATAAGGCGATGTGGCCGGGGCGCCAAGCGGGGATGCCCGCCGGGGATGCCCGCCGGGATGCCCGCTGGGGGCAGTGCCGGCCGGGCTGGGCGGGATGACTGGGCGGAGCGTCGCCGGGAGGCACGCGGCGCGGGCGGGCGAGGCCGCTGGGCACTACCCGGATGCGGGGCGGGAAGCGTGCCGGGAGGCGGGGGCGGCGCCGTTCCTTGCCGCCGTCCGGACCGGCCCGGCTGCGGAACATGGCTGATCCGGTCATCTCCGCGGTTGAACCGGGTGGCTCCGGGGCCTTATCTGCGCCGCCATGAAGCGATTGCTCCCTGTTCTCGCCCTCGCGCTCGTCTCCCTCGCCCAGGTGCCGGAGGCCTCAGCGCAGAATCGTGCCGCCGGCGGTCCGCAGCGCCTCGGCAGCTTCGGCAGCTGGACGGCCGCGACCCACCAGGAGAGTGGCGGCAAGGTCTGCTATGCCTTCACCCGCGCGGCAAAGAGCGAGGGCGGCGGCAGCCGGCAGAACGTCATGCTGACGGTGACGCAGCGGCCGCAGGGGCGCGACCAGGTGGCGGCCTCGCTGGGCTATGCCTTCCGCCGGGAGAACAACCGCGATGCCGAGATCACCGGCGCGGTCGGCTCCAACGAGCTGCGTTTCTACGGGGTGCAGAACAATGCCTTCGCCCAGGAGGGTTCCGCCGCCGTGGCCGCCTTCAAGGCGGGCCGCGATCTCGTGATCAAGGGGCCCGGGCCGCAGGGCAAGGGCGCCACCACCGATACCTTCTCCCTCAGCGGCTTCTCCGCGGCCTATGAGGCGATCTCCAAGGAATGTCCCCCCCGCCGATGAGCGACGCCGCCCTCCGGACCCGCCCCGATGCCGCGAACCCCGCCGAGCTGACCGAGGCCGAGGCCGCGCGCATCCTCGCCAAGTCGGCGATCTTCGCCCCGCCCCCGGCCACGCTGCCGGATGGGCGGCGCGACCTCGTCGGCCTGTCGCGGGCGGAGCTGGAGGCGGAGATGGTGGCGATGGGCGAGAAGCCCTTCCGCGCCCGGCAGCTCTGGCACTGGATCTATCACCAGGGCGTGCGTGACTTCGCGCAGATGCCGACCATCGCGCGGCCGATGCAGCAGCGGCTGGCGGAGCGGTTCGCCGTGGGGCGGCCGGACGTGGCCACCGAGCAGCTTTCCAAGGATGGCACGCGCAAGTGGCTGTTCCGCTTCCGCGACGCGCAGCAGGTGGAGACGGTCTATATCCCCGACGGGCAGGAGGATCGCGGCGCCGTCTGCATCTCCACCCAGGTCGGCTGCACGCTGTCCTGCCGGTTCTGCCACACGGGCACGCAGAAGCTGGTGCGCAACCTGGGCGCCGCCGAGATCGTCGGCCAGTTCATGGCGGCGCGCGACAGCTATGGCGAGTGGCCCTCCCCCAAGGACGGCACGCCGCGCCACCTGAGCAACATCGTCGTGATGGGGATGGGCGAGCCGCTCTACAACTACGAGAATGTCGCCAAGGCGCTGACCATCGTGATGGACAACGAGGGGATCGGCCTGTCGCGGCGGCGGATCACCCTGTCCACCTCCGGCGTCGTGCCGATGATGGACCGCTGCGGGCGGGAGCTGAATGTCGGCCTCGCCGTCAGCCTGCACGCGGTGACGGACGAGCTGCGCGACGAGATCGTGCCGCTGAACCGGAAGTATCCGATCGCCGAGCTGATGGCCGCCTGCCGGCGCTATCCCTCCGCCTCCAACGCCCGCCGGATCACCTTCGAATACGTGATGCTGGACGGGGTGAACGACAGCGAGGCCGAGGCGCGGGAGCTGGTGCGGCTGCTGCACGGCATTCCGGCCAAGGTGAACCTGATCCCGTTCAATCCCTGGCCGGGCAGCGCCTACGGGACCTCGAAGCCCGAGGTGGTGCGGCGTTTCGCCCAGATCGTCAGCGATGCGGGGTATTCGGCCCCGATCCGCCGGCCGCGCGGGCGCGACATCCTGGCCGCCTGTGGGCAGTTGAAGACCGAGTCCGAGCGGCAGCGGCGGCCCGTGGCGACCGAAACGGTGGGGTGAGGCCCCGGAGGATATGGCAGGGGCGGTCGCCACTCCTGCCCTGATGTCCGGCGCCGTGCCCCTTTCCCGGCGGGCGGCCACGAGGCGCGATGCAGCGATGGCCGGGAACCACGGCCGCCATGCGCAGGGACGGGCGGCGATCGGGGGATGGCGTTCCTATATCCCTCCGGCATGACGGATGTCGCGACGCCGCCCCCGGCCCCTCCCCCAGCGCCTGCCCTGGACGCTCCCCTTTCCATCGCCCCTGCCTATCCAGGCGGATTGGCGGGATTCGTGGCGCGGCACCCGCGCCTTTTCGTGCTGTCCGGTGCCGGATGCAGCACCGGGTCGGGCATTCCCGACTACCGTGACGCGGAGGGGCAGTGGAAACGTGCCCAGCCGGTGACCCTGCAGGCCTTCCTGGGCAGCGAGGCCACGCGCCGCCGCTACTGGGCGCGGGGCATGGTCGGCTGGCGCTTCTTCCGGCAGGTGCGGCCCAACCGGGCGCATGCGGCGCTGGCGCGGCTGGAGGAGCGGGGACGATGCGAGCTGCTGCTGACCCAGAACGTCGACCGGCTGCACCAGGCGGCGGGCAGCCGGCGGGTGATCGACCTGCACGGGCGGCTCGATGTGGTGCGCTGCCTGGGCTGCGGCCATGAGATGCCGCGCGAGGCGATGCAGGAGGAGCTGGTGCGGCGCAACCCGGACTGGGCCGGGCTCGGCGCCGGGATCGCGCCGGATGGGGATGCCGACCTGGAGGGGCGGGATTTCGGGCGCTTCGTCGTGCCGGACTGTCCGGTCTGCGGCGGGCTGCTGAAGCCGGATGTGGTGTTCTTCGGCGAGAACGTGCCGCGGGAACGGGTGGAGGAAGCCTATCGGGCGCTGGAACGCGCCGATGCCATGCTGGTCGTGGGGTCCTCGCTGATGGTCTATTCCGGTTTCCGCTTCGTCCAGGCGGCGGCCAAGGCCGGCAAGCCGCTGGCGGCGGTGAACCTGGGCCGCACCCGGGCGGACGGGATGCTGGCGCTGAAGGTGGAACAGAGCTGCGAGGAGGCCCTGGCCTTCCTGCTCTGATCCCTGGGGGACGGCTTTGCGTCCGGCGTTGCGCTGTCCCGGGGGAAAGGCGCCGCCTTTCCCCCGCCCCCCTATCCGCCAGGACCCTGCGGGCCCTGGACCCATTTTCGTTGGCTCTCGCTGACGCCGGATCGCGCCGGAGAGCCTGACTCTCCGGCGGACTGCCGGCGCCACCCGCGCGGACAGGGTCTTCTTCTTCTCGGGAACCCCGCGCCTCCACCTGTTCCCTGGGATCAGGCTGCAGAACAACGGCCACCAGGGGTGCCAACTCCCCGGGTCCAGGGCACGCAGTGTCCTGGCGGAGAGGGGGTCCGGGGCGAGAGGCAGAGCCTCTCCCCCGGCGCGGTTGACCATGAAGCGCGACGCGGTTCAGCCGGCGCGTTGGTAGGCCAGGGCGGCGGCGGCGAGGTCCTCGCCAGCCCAGCCGACGGATTTGAAGACGGTGACCTCGTCCGGCGATTCGCGCCCCCGGCTTTCGCCCCGGCAGAGCTGGGCCAGGTCGGCGGCGATGCCGGCCTCGGTGATGGCGCCCTCGGCGATGGCCTGGACCACGTCGCCGGCCTCGGCCAGGGCACCGGGGCGGGTGTCCACCACGAGGCGGGCGCGGGCCAGGAGGGCGCCGTCGCTCTCGCGCATGGTGGGGCGGAAGGCGCCGACGAGGTCCACATGGGTGCCGGGGCGGATGGCGGCGCCGGTGACCAGCGGCGTGGCCGAGAGGGTGGCGCAGGCGACGATGTCGGCCGAGGCGGGGTCCGGCCGGATCACCGATTCGGCGGGCAGGCCTTCGGCACGCAGGTGGCGGGCCAGGGCCTGGGCGTTTTCGGGGCGGCGCGACCAGATGGCGATGCGTTCGAGCGGAAAGGCGCTGGCGTAGCAGGCAGCCAGGGCCTCGGCGACGCGGCCGCTGCCCAGGACGAGCAGGTGGCGGCTGCCGGGGCGGGCCAGGAAGCGGGCGGCGAGGACGCTGCTGGCCGCCGTGCGGCGGTCGGTCAGGGCGCCGCCGTCGAGCAGGGCCAGGGCCTCGCCGGTGCGGCCGTCGGAGAGGAGGTAGGAGGACTGGACGGCGGGCAGGCCGGCGGCGGCGTTCGCCGGCATGACATGCACGATCTTGACCCCCGTGAAGCGGTCTGCCCACCAGGCGGGCATCAGCAGGAGCGATCCGGTGGCATCCGGGCCGTTCGGCAAGGAGTGGTGATGGCGCAGCGGGGCGTCGCAGCCGAGGCGGAAGACCTCCTCCAGCGCGGCGATCAGTTCCGGCCAGGGAAGCAGCCGGTCCACTTCCGTTTTCGGGATGATGCGCATGGTGGTGGCCTTCCACGGGCTGGGGTTCGGGCGGGCCTGTTCCAGTTCATGGCACGGCCCTTGCTGTCTGCACTGCGTTCTTATGGCGCGGATTCGGGCAGAGGCCGATGCGAAGGCGGGATTTGCGCCGCCCGAAACTCAAGGGTATCGATTTATGCAGGGCTGCCAGACCGGAATGTAGGAACCCGGGATGGCGGCCCACCGTGCCGGGCAACGGGGCGGGATCTGTGGAATTCATTTTTGGAGAGTTCAGGGAATGCGGCCTTTTCGGCTTGCCGTCATGCTCGGATCCCTTGGCGCCCTGGCGCTCGGGGCCTTTGCGACGCCGGCTGCGGCACAGCAGGCACCCGCCGCTCCGTCCGGGGCGACGCTGGATGCGATCAAGTCCCGAGGCAGCCTCGTCTGCGGGGTGAACACCGGGCTGGCGGGTTTCGCCCAGCCGGACAGCCAGGGCGTGTGGCGCGGCTTCGACGTGGACTACTGCAAGGCGGTGGCGGCGGCGATCTTCGGCGATGCGAGCAAGGTGCGCTACGTGCCGACCACGGCGCAGAACCGCTTCACCGCGCTGCAGTCGGGCGAGGTGGACATGCTGGCGCGCAACACGACCTGGACGCTGTCGCGCGACACCAGCCTGGGCTTCGATTTCGCGGCCACGACCTTCTATGACGGCCAGGGCTTCATGGTGAAGACGTCCACCGGCGTGAAGAGCGCCAAGGAGCTGGACGGCGCCACGATCTGCGTGCAGCCGGGCACCACCACGGAGCAGAACCTGACCGACTGGGCGCGGGCCAGCAACGTCAAGTTCACCCCGGTGGTGATCGAGCGGCTGGAGGAGCTGGTGAGCGCCTTCGTGGCCGGGCGCTGCGATGCCTATACGACGGACGCCTCGGGGCTGGCGGCGACCCGTTCCACCCAGCCGAAGCCGGACGACTACGTGATCCTGCCGGAGCTGATCAGCAAGGAGCCGCTGGCGCCGGCGGTGCGGCAGGGCGACCCGGGCTTTGCCGACCTCGTGCGCTGGACGCATTTCGCGCTGGTGACGGCGGAGGAGCTGGGTATCGATTCCAAGAACGTGGATTCGATGGCCAGCAGCCCGAACCCGGACATCCAGCGCTTCGTCGGCAAGAACGGCGACCTGGGCAAGATGCTGGGCGTGTCGAACGACTGGGCGGTGAAGGTCATCAAGGCCGTGGGCAACTATGGCGAGGTGTTCGACCGCAACCTGAAGCCGATCGGCCTGCCGCGCGGCAAGAACGCGCTGTGGAACAAGGACGGGCTGCAATACGCGCCGCCGATGCGCTGAGCCTGACCTGAACGCCGCGGGCCGGTCCTGGCCCGCGGCCCTTTCCTCCGGGACGCGGCCCGCAGAAGGCCGGACAGATGCAAGGGGCTTTCCCGATGTCGCAAAGCTCGACGGACCCGCGCCACATGAAGGCGCCCCCGAAGAAAGCCTTTCGCCTGAGCTGGCGGGACGAGCGGGTGCGCTCCATCGTCTGGCAGGTGCTGATCGTGGGGCTGGTGGTGGCCGTCGTCTGGTGGCTGGCCAGCAACACCGCGCGCAACCTGGAGGTGAGGCGCATCGCCACGGGCTTCGGCTTCCTGTGGCGGGAGGCGGGGCTGCCGATCGGCGAGCACCTGATCGAGTATTCGCCCACCAGCACCTATTTCCGCGCCCTGGCGGTGGGCGTGCTGAACACGCTGAAGGTGGCGGTGGTGGGCGTGATCCTGGCCACGGTCTTCGGCACGCTGGTGGGCATCGCGCGGCTGTCGAGGAACTGGCTGCTGGGCAAGATCGCGGCGGTCTATGTCGAGGTGGTGCGCGACGTGCCGCTGCTGCTGCAACTGCTGTTCTGGTACACGATCATGCAGAGCCTGCCGGTGCCGCGGCAGTCGCTGCACCCGGTGGAAGGCGTGTTCCTGAGCAACCGCGGGCTGAAGCTGCCCTGGATCGAGTGGACGGACGCGCACAACTGGGCGCTGCTGGGCCTGGTCGCGGGGGCGGTCGCCACCTGGTTCTATGCGCGTTCCGCGCGGGCCAAGCAGATGCAGGACGGGCAGCCGCGGCGGGTCTGGCCGGCGGGGCTGGCGCTGATCCTCGGCCTGCCCATCCTGATCTGGGCGGTGCTGGGCGCGCCCTTCACACCGGACATCCCGGCGCTGCGCGGCTTCAACTTCCAGGGCGGGCTGACGGTGAGCCCGGAGTACTTCGCGCTGCTGCTGGGGCTGGTGATGTACACCTCGGCCTTCATCGCCGAGATCGTGCGCGCGGGCATCACCTCGGTGCCGCAGGGGCAGTGGGAGGCGGCGCAGGCGCTGGGGCTGCGGCCGGGGACGATGCTGCGGCAGGTCATCCTGCCGCAGGCGCTGCGGGTGATCATCCCGCCGATGACCAGCCAGTACCTGAACCTGACGAAGAACTCCTCGCTGGCGGTGGCCATCGGCTACCAGGACATCGTGTCCATCGCCAACACGGTGCTGAACCAGACGGGGCAGGCGATCGAGGGCATCGCCATCATCATGCTGGTCTACCTGACCATCAGCCTGAGCATCAGCCTGTTCATGAACTGGTACAACACGCGCATCGCGCTGGTGGAACGCTGAGAGAGGGAGCGGCAGCATGAGCGACATCACCCTCAACACCGCCGCCGCCGGATCGCCCGAGGCGGTGCCGCGCCAGCCGCCCACCACGGTGGTGGGGCCGGTGGCCTGGCTGCGGACGAACCTGTTCTCCTCCTGGTGGTCCACCGCGGTCACGCTGGCGCTGATCTACCTGATCGTGCGCTGGGCGATCGGCTTCGTGGACTGGGCCTTCGTCAACGCCGTCTGGTCGGTGCCGGACAACCAGACCCAGGCCTGCCGCGCGGTGCAGGGCACGGGCGCCTGCTGGGCGGTGATCACGGAGAAGTACCGCTTCATCCTCTTCGCCACCTATCCCTATGACGAGCAGTGGCGGCCGGCGCTGGTCTGCCTGCTGTTCATCGGGCTCTACATCGTTTCCGCCATGCGGCGCTTCTGGCGCTGGGAGCTGGCGGTGGTGTGGGTGGTGACGCTGGCGGTCATCGCGCTGCTGATGTGGGGGGGCGTGCCCGGCCTCACCTATGTGCCGCAGGAGCGCTGGGGCGGGCTGCCGATCACGCTGATCCTGTCCACCTTCGGCATCGCGGTGGCCTTTCCGCTGTCGATCCTGGTGGCGCTGGGACGGCGTTCCTCGATGCCGGCGATCCGGCTGCTCTGCATCGTCTATGTCGAGCTGATCCGCGGCGTGCCGCTGATCTCGCTGCTGTTCATGGCGAGCGTGATGTTTCCGCTGTTCCTGCCCGAGGGGATGAACATCGACAAGCTGCTGCGCGCGCAGATCGCCATCATCCTCTTCGCCGCCGCCTATCTGGCGGAGGTGGTGCGCGGCGGGCTGCAGGCGCTGGGCAAGGGGCAGTACGAGGCGGCGGACGCGCTGGGGCTGAGCTACTGGAAGAAGACCGGGCTGATCGTGCTGCCGCAGGCGCTGCGGCTGGTGATCCCGCCGCTGGTGAACACCTTCATCGGCTTCTTCAAGGACACGTCGCTGGTGCTGATCATCGGCATCTTCGACCTGCTGACCGCGGCCAAGACGGCGATCGTGGAGCCTGCCTGGCAGGGCTTCGGCATCGAGGTCTACATCATGGTGGCGCTCATCTACTTCTGCTTCTGCTTCGCCATGTCGCGCTACAGCCAGAATCTCGAGGCCGAGCTGAACCGGCACCGCCGGCGCTGAGCCCTTTCCGGAGAACGACACCATGAGCGCAACGCTGAGCCCGGAATCGCATGTCGCCTCCGCCGTGCGGGCGGGGACGGCGCCGGCGATCCTGCTGGAGAACGTCAACAAGTGGTACGGCACGATGCATGTGCTGCGCGACGTGAACCTGCAGGTCGCGACCGGCGAGCGGGTGGTGGTGTGCGGGCCCTCGGGCTCGGGCAAGTCCACCATGATCCGCTGCATCAACCGGCTGGAGCAGCACCAGCAGGGCCGCATCCTGGTGGACGGGGTGGAGCTGACGGACGACATCCGCGCGCTGGATGCCATCCGGCGCGAGGTCGGGATGGTGTTCCAGAGCTTCAACCTCTTCCCGCACCTGACGATCCTGCAGAACTGCACCCTGGCGCCGATCTGGGTACGCAAGATGCCCAAGGCGCAGGCCGAGGAAGAGGCGATGGAGTACCTGCGCAAGGTCAAGATCCCCGACCAGGCGAACAAGTACCCCGGCCAGCTTTCCGGCGGGCAGCAGCAGCGCGTGGCGATCGCCCGGGCGCTGTGCATGAAGCCCAAGATCATGCTGTTCGACGAGCCGACCTCGGCGCTCGATCCGGAGATGATCAAGGAGGTGCTGGACACCATGGTCAGCCTGGCGGAAAGCGGCATGACCATGATCTGCGTGACGCACGAGATGGGCTTCGCCCGCACCGTGGCCGACCGGGTGGTGTTCATGGACCGGGGCGAGGTGGTCGAATCCGGCACGCCGGAGGAGATGTTCAACAACCCCCGCACCGACCGCCTGCGCGCGTTCCTGTCGCAGATCCTGCGCGGACACTGATCGCCCGGGAGACGGCGCGCTTCGGGGGCAGGGCTCCGCCTCGCCCCCGAACCCCCACTTCGCCAGGATCCTGCGGGCCCTGGACCCGATGATCTGGCGCTCGCTGACGCCGGATCGCGCCGGAGAGCCAAGCTCCCCGGCGACCATGGCGCCGCCAGCGCGGACATGGTTGTTTTCCTTTTCCGGGGGCCCCGCCGATCCACCTCCTCCCAGGGATCGGGCCGCAGGCCGACCTCGCCACCCGGCACCAACTCAAGGCGGGGTCTGGGGGAATACCATTCCCCCAGCGGAGGGGGCCGGGGGAGGCGGCGCCTCCACCGGAGCCGGACACACGAGCGCGACGCCACCGCCCGGGAAGCCGGCGCGCACAGGAAGTTCAGCGGCGGGCGGGGGATCGGCCTCGCACGGTCCGGAGAGGCGCCGGGGGGCGGGCCTTGCGGGCGTCTCCGCGTCCAGCGTATGCCTTGGGGCTCCACTGGAACATTCCGGACATCGTGACACCGACCACGTCCAGCAGTGAATCCCGCCCTCTGAGCGTCGGCCTTGTGGTAGGGGTGCTCGGCGTCGTTTTCGGCGATATCGGCACAAGCCCGCTCTACGCGCTACGGGCCGCGCTCGTGCACTTCGCCTCCGATGGGCTGGAGCGCTGGGAGATCCTGGGGGTCCTCAGCCTGATCGTCTGGTCGATCATCATCGTCGTGACGGTGAAGTACGTGTTGATCGTGCTGCGGGCGGACAACCGGGGCGAGGGCGGCATCCTGGCGCTGATGGCGCTGGCGCAGCGGGCGGTGGGCACGGAGCGGGGGCGCCACATCGTGGCGCTGATCGGCATCGCGGGCGCCTGCCTGTTCTTCGGCGACGGGATCATCACCCCGGCCATCTCCGTGCTTTCGGCGGTGGAGGGGCTGAAGGTGATCTCGCCCACCTTCGGGGAAATCGTGGTGCCGGTCTCACTGGCAGTGCTGATCGGGCTGTTCCTGGTCCAGTACCGCGGCACGCATGCCATGGGGCGGATCTTCGGCCCGGTGATGGTGCTGTGGTTCGGGCTGATCGGGCTGCTGGGGCTGGTCGAGATCCTGCGCGAGCCGGGGGTGCTGGAGGCGCTGTCGCCGCACCATGCCATCCAGTTCTGCATCGCCTACCGGCTGGCGGCCTTCATCGCGCTGGGCTCGGTGGTGCTGGCGGTGACGGGGGCGGAGGCGCTCTATGCCGATATGGGGCATTTCGGGAAGCGGCCGATCCGGCTGGCCTGGCTGTACTTCGTGCTGCCCTCGCTGATCCTGAACTACCTGGGCCAGGGGGCGCTGGTGCTGAACAACACCGAGGCGCTGGAGAATCCCTTCTTCCTGCTGGCGCCGGACTGGATGCGCCTGCCGATGGTGGTGCTGGCGACGCTGGCCACGATCATCGCCAGTCAGGCAATGATCTCGGGCGCCTTTTCCATCGCGCGGCAATGCGTGCAGCTGGGGCTGCTGCCGCGGCTGGTGGTGAAGCACACCAGCGAGACGGAAGAGGGGCAGATCTACGTGCCCCAGGTGAATTTCTCGCTGCTGGCGGGCGTGGTGGTGCTGGTGGTGGCCTTCCGCAACTCGGACAGCCTGGCGGCGGCCTATGGCATCGCGGTGACGGGCACCTTCCTGGCGACCTCCTGCCTCGCGGGCATCGTGTTCCACCGGAACTTCCGCTGGTCCTGGCCGCTGGTGGTGGCGGTGTTCCTGCCGCTCTTCCTGCTGGACCTCGCCTTCTTCATCTCCAACGTGCTGAAGGTGCCCGATGGCGGCTGGGTGCCGCTGCTGCTGGGGGCGGCGCTCTATACGCAGATGCTGACCTGGCGGCGCGGGCGGGAGCTGCTGTTCCGGCGCTTCCAGCAGGACAGCCTGCCGCTGAAGTCCTTTCTGGCGCGGCTGCCGCAGTCGCGCACCATCCGGGTGCCGGGAATCGCCATCTTCATGACCGGGCAGGCGGACTACGTGCCCAATGCGCTGCTGCACAACCTGAAGCACAACAAGGTGCTGCACGAGCGGATCGTGTTCGTGACGGTGCTGAACGAGGATGTGCCGCAGGTGCGCAACCGGGGCTCGGCGGAGGAGCTGGGGCCGGGGATCTATCGCGTGCTGCTGCGCTACGGCTTCCTGGAGAGCCCGAACATCCCGCGCGACCTGGAGATGATGCACGAGACGATGGGCGTGCCCTTCGAGCCGATGCAGGCCTCCTACTTCCTGGGGCGCGAGACGGTGGTGGCGGCCTCCGTGCCGAAGATGCCGGGCTGGCAGCAGTGGCTGTTCACGCTGATGAGCCGCAACTCGCTGCCGGCCACGGAGTTTTTCCGAATCCCCAGCGACCGTGTGGTGGAGCTGGGCGCGCGGGTGGCCATCTGAGGCGCTGGCCGCCGCGATCCGCTGAAGGAGGTGGCGCTTGGCCCTGCTGATCCTCTCGCCGAGTGGCGGGACAGGGCTTCCGGAAGGAAGCCGCGAGCACCGCTACGAGATCACGCTGACGCTGGGCCCGGACGGGCTCCCCTCCCCCGGGGCATGGCAGGCGGACCCCGACCCCTGGCCTGCGCGGCGCCTCTGGCCGGGCGAGGGCCTCTCGGAGGGGGATGTGCAGTATAACGAGGACCTGGGCTGGGCGCTGCGCTTCTTCCGGCAGGGCGGGCAGGCCTCGGCGGCGATGGATGCGCCGCTGCATGCGGTGATGCAGTTGCGGGCGCGGCTGCGGCCCGGCGAGAACGTCACGATCGTCGAGGCGGACGGGCAGGAGCATGCCTGGCGGGTGGTCGGCCTGAGCTGAGGCGGGGCGCGGCCATTCGCCGGAAGCGAGGCGTTCCGGGCGACAGCTTCGTGCGGATGGTGGCGCGGACCAGACCGTTTCCGCGTTTGCAGGCCCCCGGAAAAGGTTCGAGGGGTTTCCGTTTCCGGAAACCCCTCGTCATGGTGGAGCCAATCGGAATCGAACCGACGACCTCCTGAATGCCATTCAGGCGCTCTCCCAACTGAGCTATGGCCCCGCCGTGCTGCGGTGAACGGGCTTTTAGCGGCGTCCGCAGACCCCCGCAAGCCCCCCACCATGACTTTAAAACATGCGCATGACGGATTACCGTGCTGCGAAATCCGCGGGGCAATGGGCCGGCGCATGGGGGCCAAGCATGAAGGCCAGGGAGTGGGAATGAGCAGAAAGGTCTACGACAGTCCGGCGGCGGCGCTGGACGGGTTGCTGCATGACGGGATGCTGATCCATTCGGGCGGCTTCGGCCTCTGCGGCATTCCGGCGGCGCTGATCGAGGCGGTGCGGGACAGCGGCGCGAAGGACCTGACGGTCGTGTCCAACAACGCAGGCATCGACGGCGCGGGGCTGGGGCTGCTGCTGGAGACGCGGCAGATCCGCAAGATGATCTCCTCCTATGTCGGCGAGAACGCCGAGTTCGCGCGGCAGTACCTGGCCGGGGAGCTGGAGATCGAGTTCAACCCGCAGGGGACGCTGGCCGAGCGCATCCGGGCTGGCGGCGCGGGCATTCCGGCCTTCTTCACCCGCACTGGCGTCGGCACCGCGGTGGCCGAGGGCAAGGAGGTGCGGAACTTCGATGGGCATGACCATGTGATGGAGCGCGGGATCTTCGCCGATCTCGCGCTGGTTCATGCCTGGAAGGCGGATACCGAGGGCAACCTCGTCTTCCGCAAGACGGCGCGGAACTTCAACCCGATGATGGCGACCGCCGCGAAGGTGACGGTGGTACAGGTGGAGGAGCTGGTGGAGCCGGGGACGATCGACCCGGACCACATCCATACGCCGGGGATCTATGTGCAGCGGATCGTGAAGCTGCCGGCGGGCTACGAGAAGCGGATCGAGCAGCGCACCGTGCGCAAGCGCGCCGGAACGGCGGGTGCCGCCGCCGGTTCCGAAACCGCCACCGCCTGAGGAGACGCGACGATGCCCTGGACCCGCGACGAGATGGCGGCGCGCGCCGCCCGCGAGCTTGAGGACGGTTTCTACGTGAATCTCGGGATCGGCATCCCGACGCTGGTGGCGAACCACATCCCCGAGGGGGTGAGTGTGCAGCTGCAGAGCGAGAACGGCATGCTGGGCATGGGCCCCTTCCCCCATGAGGGCGAGGAGGACCCGGACCTGATCAATGCCGGCAAGCAGACCGTGACGGCGCTGCCGACCACCTCCTTCTTTTCCTCCGCCGACAGTTTCGCGATGATCCGCGGCGGGCATATCGACCTGTCGGTGCTGGGCGCGCTGCAGGTAGCGGAGAACGGCGACCTGGCGAACTGGATGGTGCCGGGGAAGATGGTGAAGGGCATGGGCGGGGCGATGGACCTCGTCGCCGGCGTGAAGCGCGTGGTGGTGCTGATGGAGCACACCGCCAAGGGCGCGCCGAAGCTGCTGCACAGCTGCGACCTGCCGCTGACCGGCAAGGGTGTGGTGGACCTGGTGATCACCGAGCTCGCCGTCTTCGCCATCGACAAGGAGGCGGGGAAGATGACCCTGGCCGAGTTGGCGCCGGGGGTCACGCTCGACGAGGTGCGCGGCAAGACCGAGGCGGATTACGCCGTGGCGCCGGGCCTCGCCGGCTAAGGGGACGGGCGCCCTTCCCCGGCGTCGCGCTTTGCGGCTGGCCGCCGGAGAGCCCGGCTCCGGCGCGATCCGGCGTCAGCGAGCGCCGACGAGCCCGGTCCAGGGCTCGGAGAGTCCCGGCGGATAGGGGGCCGGGGGACAGGCGGCGCCTTTTCCCCCCGGGACAGCACGACGGAGGACACAAGGAAAAAGGACGGCCGGATGATCCGGCCGCCCTTTCCCGTTCCAGCGCCCAGGAGCGCGCCGGATCACGAACGCTTCTGCGTCACCTTGTAGGTGCAGGCGCCGTTCTGCGTGGTGGCGGTGCCGGTATAGGCGCCATCGGCGAACTTGCCGGTGGCGTGGCCGCCGTCGAACAGGAAGTCCACGCTGCCGTCCTGCTGGAGCTTGGTCTCGACCTCGGCACGGCGGGCCCAGCGCACCACGGCGGAGCCGTTGGCGACGGTGGTGGTCACCGGCTGGCGGGCGGGACGGCAGGCGCGCTGGGAGGCCACGGCGTAGCCGGTGTAGACGCCGTCGAGGCCCGGCGGGAAGGCCGGGGTCTCGGCGACGGGAGCGGGCGCAGGCGGCGGCGGCGGCGGGCTGCTGGCGCAGGCGGCGACCGCGGCGAGCAGGGGAAGGGCAAAGAAAAGACGGGCATTCATCCCGCATACTCCCTAGTTCTCAGGAGCGAATCGTGACGATCCGCCTGTCAAAAGAAAGAACAGACAACGGCCCTGGTTGCCACTACGGAAAGAGAGCAGGGCGTAACTTTTCGGCATCACTGTATCGCGGAAGACACGCCGGCCGCAGGCTTCGTGCCACCGTCCGAAGCGGTCCGCAGGCCCTGCAGACTGCGGCGGTCCGCCTCGATCTGGCGGCGCATGTCCTCCAGCTGCTTCTCACGTCCGGCGAGGCGCTGTTCCAGGTCGTTGATCCCGGTGGCCGAAGTGGAGGCGGACTGGCTCTGGGCGGCCGATCTCGGGGTGGTGGCGCGGGCGGTACGGCGGGGTACGGCGCGGGCGGGCCGGGGCGGCGGGGCCTGGGTCCAGACCGGCAGGGGCGCCACGGAGGGCGGTGGGAGAAAGGTGGCGGGGGCCGTGGAGGGTGGCGGTTGCAGGCGTTGCAGGGGCCGGAGGGCGAGTTCCTGCATGTCGCGGCGGGGGCCGACCTCGTTGGGCCACATCTGGGCCCTGGCAGGGTCCGGCAGGAGCCCGGCCAGCAGCAGGGCGGGAAGCGCGAGAGCGGCGATTCGGCGCATGGACCTCGGGGGAGCCTTTCCTGTCGCGGCGCCGGGCGCCACTTCAGGGTGAGCTTAGCGGAGGAAGTTCCCCCGAGGGTAGTCTTCCTGTCCTTGCCTCAGCGCAGGCTGAGGAGCGCGAGCATGACGAGGCCGAGAGCGATGCGGTACCACCCGAAGGGCTGGAAGCCCATGCGGCTGATGTGGCGGAGCACCCAGCGGACCACCAACAGCGCCACGACGAAGGCGGCGAAGAAGCCGATCGCGATCTCGCTGATGTCGCCGACGGCGAGCTCGGCGCGGGCCTTGTAGAGGCTGTAGACCGTGGCGGCGAGCATGGTGGGGATGGCGAGGAGGAAGGAGAACTCGGCGGCCGCCTTGCGTTCCACGCCGAAGAGCAGGGCGAAGATGATGGTGGCGCCGGAGCGGCTGGTGCCGGGGATCATGGCGAGCACCTGGCCGAAGCCGATCAGCAGGGCGCTGAGGGGACCGATCTCCGCGATGGAGTGGATGCTGGGCTTGGGGCGGTTACGCTCGATGATGATGAGCGCGATGCCGCCGATGATCAGGGCGAAGCAGACGACATAGGGGTTGAACAGGACCTCGGTGATGGTCTTGTGCAGCAGGGCGCCGAGCACCATCGCCGGGATGAAGGCGAGGAGCAGGTTGACGACCGCGTAGCGTTCGCGCGAGCGAGGGGTCCAGAAGCCGGTGGCCATGGCGATGAGGTCGCGCCAGTAGACGACGATGACGGCCAGGATGGCGCCGAGCTGGATGACGATCTCGAAGGTCTTGCCGGGCGGGCCCTGGAAGCCGATCAGGTCGCTGAGCAGGATCAGGTGGCCGGTGGAGGAGATGGGCAGGAACTCGGTCAGCCCCTCCACGATCCCCATCAGCAGGGCCGGAAGAATAATGGCGAGATCCATGCGGGCCGATGCTCCTGCGTCTCAAGAAATAGGCCGCGCATCAGGACCGGGAAGAATATTCGCCGGCCTGGATGCGGGCGCGGGTCTTGTGGAGCATTCCGGAAGCAGGCGGAAGGCAGGAATCCGGCCATGGAATTAATATTTGGCCGGACTTCTGTCTTATAGCGGAACCTCTTCCTGCTGCCGCCGATAGGGGTGGCCGGGATAGGCGCCGAGCACGTGCATCTGGCGCGAGAAGTAGCGCAGCTCCTCGAAGGCGCGTTGCAGCGGCGGGCTGCCGGGGTGACCGTCCACGTCGCAGAGGAACTGCGTCGAGGCGAAGCGGCCGTCGAGCATGTAGGATTCGAGCTTGGTGATGTTCACGCCGTTGGTGGCGAAGCCGCCGAGCGCCTTGTAGAGCGCGGCGGGGACGCTGCGGGTGCGGAAGACCAGGGTGGTGACGCAGCCGGGCGCGTCCACCGGCGGCAGGGTGGCCTCGCGTGACATGACGTAGAAGCGGGTGGTGTTGTGGGCCGCGTCCTCGACGTTGCGGCGGAGGATGTCGAGGCCGTAGAGCTCGGCGGCGAGCGAGGAGGCAACGGCGGCGTCCTCGGTGCCGCCGCGCTGGGCGACGAGCTGGGCGGCGCCGGCGGTGTCGGCCTCGATCACCGCCTGGAGGCCGGTCTCGCGCAGCAGGTCGAGGATCTGGCCGAGCGCCACGGGATGGCTGTGGATGCGGCGGAGGCTTTGCAGGGTGGCACCTCCGGGGGCCATCAGGCAGTGCTCGACGCGTTCGAAATGCTCGCCCACCACGTGCAGGCCCGAATCGGGCAGCAGGCGGTGGATGTCGGGGACGCGGCCGGCGAGGCTGTTCTCGCAGGGGAGCATGGCGAGATCCGCCCTTCCCTCGCGAACCGCGGCCATGGCGGCCTCGAAGGAGGGAGAGGGCAGCGTGGTCCAGCCGGGGTAGGCGGCGCGGCAGGCGAGGTCGGAATAGGCGCCGGGCATGCCCTGGAAGGCGATGGTCTGGCTCATGCTGCGAGGGTCCTGCGGGCGCGTTCGAGGTCGGCCTGGGTGTCCACGCCGAAGGGGGCGTGATCGACGCGGACCACGCCGATGCGCATCCCGGCCTCCAGGGCGCGGAGCTGCTCCAGCTTCTCGCGCTTCTCCAGCGCGCCTTCGGGCAGGGCGACGAAGCGGGCGAGCGCCGGGCGGCGATAGGCATAGACGCCGATATGGTGCCAGTGCGGCCCCTCGCCGGAGGGGATGAGGTTGCGCGAGAAGTAGAGGGCCGGGGCCACGGCGACGCCGCGCGGGAAGGCGCAGGCGACCTTGACCACGGAGGAGGCGGCGGCTTCCTCCGCGCTGGCGATGGGGGCGACGAGGGTGCCGATATCGACGCGCTGGTCGGCCAGCGGTGCCAGCACGGCGCGCAGCATGTCCGGCGGCATGGTCGGCAGGTCGCCCTGGAGGTTCACCACCACGTCGTGGGCGCCCACCGGGTCGATGCTGGCCAGGGCGAGGTTGATGCGGTCGGTGCCGGAGGGAACGTCGTCGGCGACCAGGATGGCGGTGCCGCCGGCGGCGCGCACGGCCTCCGCGATCTCGGGGCGGTCGCAGGCCACGGCGACGGGGCCGATATCGGCCTCCCGCGCGCGGTCGAGGACGTGGACGATCATCGGCTTGCCGTGGATGTCGGCGAGCGGCTTGTCCGGCAGGCGGGTGGAGGCCATCCGGGCGGGGATCAGGACGAGCGGGCGCACGGGTTGTGAGACGGGCCTTGGACGGTTAAGGTCCGGGCGCTTGTAATGGAGCCGGGAGGCAGGCGCAAACCAGGGCCTGAACGGGTTTCGCGCAGGCCGTCCGGTCGCATCCCCCTGGCCTTCCCGATGGAGGCCGTGCCGGGGGCGGGCCGGGAGGCCTGGCCGGGGCCCGGGGTGGGGATTGCGCCGCCGACGCGGCCCGCGCGGGCGCGGCAACAACGATAAAAGGGAACGACGGGGCGATGAGCCTGGAGGGGAACAAGGCGTTTGCGGCGATCCTGACGGCGGGCGTCGTCTTCGGAGTCGCCGGTTTCATCGGCAGTGTCGTCGTTTCCCCGCAC
Source organism: Roseomonas mucosa ATCC BAA-692 (assembly GCF_000622225.1). Lineage (GTDB taxonomy): Bacteria > Pseudomonadota > Alphaproteobacteria > Acetobacterales > Acetobacteraceae > Roseomonas > Roseomonas mucosa. The sequence continues at coordinate 62,126 of NZ_JHWD01000018.1, forward strand.
CGGCTGGAGAAGCCTGCGATCCAGATCGGCGACGCGCCGGCCGAGGCCGGTGCCGCGGCGCCCGCACCCTATGAGGTGCCGCCCGTCGCGTCGCTGCTGGCCAATGCCAATGCGGAGACGGGCAAGACCCTGGTGCAGCGGCAATGCAGCGCCTGCCATGTCTTCGAGAACAACGGGCGCAACGGGGTGGGGCCGAACCTGTACGGCATCGTCGGGCGGCACCACGCGGTGGAGCCCGGGTTCAACTATTCCCCGGCGAACAAGGCGCTTGCCGACAAGGTCTGGGACTACGAGGCGATCAACCGCTTCATCTCGGCGCCGGCCAAGGCGATGCCGGGGACGCGCATGGCCTATGCCGGGCTGAGCAGCCCGCAGCAGCGGGCGGATGTGCTGGCCTATCTGCGGACGCTGTCGGACAACCCGCCTCCCCTCCCCACCCCCTGACGGTGCCCGACATGCCCGTGCTTCCCGAGAGCTTCGTCGCCGCCGCCCAGGCGGGGGCCGACCTGGCGGGGGCGGCGATCCGGCCGCTCTTCCGCTCGGCGCTGCTGGTGGAAGCCAAGGGCGACGCCAGCCCGGTGACCGAGGCGGACCGGCGGGCGGAGCTGGTGCTGCGCGAGCACCTGCTGGCGGAGTTTCCCGAGCATGGGGTGATCGGGGAGGAGCATGGCTCCGTGCGGCCCGGGGCCGAGTGGGTCTGGGTGCTGGACCCGATCGACGGGACGCGGGCCTTCGTCACCGGGCGGCCGCTGTTCGGCACGCTGATCGGGCTGCTGCACCGGGGCAGGCCGGTGCTGGGGGTGATCGACCAGCCGGCGACGGGGGAGCGCTGGACCGGGATCGCGGGGCGGCGGACGGAGTTCCGCGGCGGCCTCGGCGGGACGGTGGGGTGCCGGGCCTGTCCGGCGCTGTCGGCGGCGGAGCTGGCGATGACCAGCCCCACGATCTTCCGGCCGGAGGAATACGCGGCGCGGGATGCGCTCTGCGGCGCCGTGCGGCGGGTGAGCTGGGGCGGGGACTGCTACAGCTATGGCCTGCTGGCGCTGGGGCTGATCGACGTGGTGGTGGATTCCACGATGAAGCCCTGGGACTGGGCGGCGCTGGTGCCCATCGTGGAGGGCGCGGGCGGGCGGATCACGGACTGGCACGGGCGGCCGCTGTCGCTGGAAGGCGACGGCACGGTGATTGCCGTGGGGGATGCGGCGCTGCTGTCGCAGGCGGGGCGCATCCTGGGTTCATCGCCCGGTTGATGCCGGCCCCGGCCCCATGGCGGGACCGGAGGGTGGCTGCGTTCAGGCTTCCCAGCGGCGGCGGGAGCGCATGCGGTCCACCGCCTTCTTCGCCTTTGCGTCGAGATGGGCCAGGAGCTCGTCCGGCGAGCGGCGCAGGCGGTTCAGCCCGTTGCGCAGCATCTGGCCGCCATTCTTCACGGCGTCGCTGAGGCTCTTCGTGGCAGGTTGTTCCTCGGCCATCGGGGCACTCCTATGATGTCTCCGCCGGGGCTCGGCGGCGGGTTCAGGGGGGTCGGGATGGTTGGCTGGCCCGGCGATGTCCCCTGGCGGGGGAATGGCGCCGTGCCAGGATGGAACATTGCAGTGCGGCATTCGGTTTCGGGGGCGGATGAAATTCCTCGCCACGCCGCCGGTGCCCGGCGGCGCCCCCCTCCCTGGAATCCCCTTTGGGGGCGAATGACACGATATGCCATGCGGGGAGAGGTTGAGGGCGGGGCGGGAAAGCCGCATCTTCCCGCGATGTTCAGACGAGACCTGCTCGCCACCGCCCTGACGACCGCCGCCCTGCCGGGCCTGGGGTCACGTGCCGCCCTGGCCCAGGGCGCGGCGACCCCCTCCCCGGCCCCCGCCTCCGGCGCGGCGGTGCGGCGGGTGCATGGGCTGTCGCTGCTGGGCGATCCTTCGCTGCCGCCGGATTTCGCGCACTGGCCCTGGGTGAACCCCGAGGCGCCGAAAGGCGGCGAGATGGTGCGGACGGCGCTGGGTTCCTACGATTCCTTCAATCCCTTCATCCTGCGCGGCACGTCGGCGGTGGGGATCGGGCTGCTCTACGAGACGCTGCTGATGGACAGCTCGGACGAGGCCAGCGCCGCCTATGCGCATCTCGCGAAGCTGGTGGAGGTGCCGGCGGACAACCGCTGGGTGGCCTTCGAGCTGCGGGAGGAGGCGCGCTGGCATGACGGGAGGCCGCTGACGGCGGCGGACGTGGCCTGGACCTTCGCCACGATCATGGAGAAGGGGCATCCGCGCTTCCGTGCCTACTGGGCCGATGTGGCGGAGGCGGTGGCGGAGGGCGAGCGGCGGGTGGTCTTCCGCTTCCGCAACGCGGACAACCGCGAGCTGGCGCAGATCATCGGGCAGATGCCGGTGCTGCCGAAGCATTGGTGGGAAGGGCGGGATTTCGCGCAGCCCTCGCTGGAGGTGCCGCTGGGCTCGGGGCCGTACAAGGTGGAGCGCTTCGAGGCGGGGCGCAGCATGGTGCTGTCGCGGGTGAAGGACTATTGGGGCCGCGACCTGCCGACGATGAAGGGGCTGCAGAACTTCGACGTGCAGCGCTTCGAGTATTTCCGTGATCCCACGGTGGCCTTCGAGGGGTTCAAGGCGGGGCAGATCGATTTCCGGCAGGAGAACATCGCGCGTTCCTGGGCCACCGCCTATGATTTCCCCGCCGTGCAGCGGGGGCTGGTGAAGCGGGACGAGCTGCACCACGAGATGCCGGTGGGGATGCAGTGCTTCGCCATGAACCTGCGGCGGCCGATCTTCGCCGACCGGCGAACGCGGGAAGCGCTGGGGCTGGTCTTCGATTTCGAGTGGATGAACGCCAACCTGTTCTACAACTCCTACAAGCGTGCCTATTCCTATTTCAACAACACCGAACTCGCCTGTTCCGGCCTGCCGGAGGGGCGTGAGCTGGAGATCCTGCAACCCTATCGCGACAGGCTGCCGGCGGAGCTGTTCACGCAGCCCTTCAAGATGCCGGTGACGGATGGCAGCGGCAACAACCGCGACAACCAGCGCCGCGCGCTGGAGCTGCTGCGGCAGGCGGGCTGGGTGGTGCGCGACCGGCAGATGGTGAACGCGCAGGGGCAGAAGCTGAGCTTCGAGATCCTGCTGAGCGACGCGACGCTGGAGCGTGTGGCCCTGCCCTATGCGCAGTCGCTGCAACGGCTGGGGGTGGAGGCGAACGTGCGGACCATCGACCTGGCGCAGTACCAGGTGCGGATGGACCACTTCGACTATGACATGACGGTGGAGCTGTTCGGGCAGAGCCTTTCGCCCGGCAGTGAGCAGCGCGATTTCTGGGGCAGCGCCGCGGCGAAGCATGACGGCAGCCGCAACACGCTGGGCGTCGCCGACCCGGTGGTGGATGCGCTGGTGGAGCTGGTGGTGAACGCGCCGGACCGGAAGGAGCTGGTGACGCGCACCCATGCGCTGGACCGCGTGCTGCTGTGGAACTTCTACACGGTGCCTCATTATTTCAGTGACACGTTCCGCATCGCCTGGTGGGACCGTTTCGGACGGCCGCCGCGCAACCCGCGCTACAATATCGGCTTCGAGGGCTGGTGGATCGATCCCGCGCGGGACCGGGCACTGGCCGAGGCACGGCGCTCCCCGGCCTGAGCGGCGCGGATGGCCGCCTATCTTCTCCGGCGCCTGATCCTGGTGGTCCCGACGCTGTTCGGGATCATCCTGATCAACTTCGCCGTGGTGCAGTTCGCCCCGGGCGGGCCGGTGGAGCAGATGATCGCCGAGTTGCGGCGCGGCGGCGGCGGTTCCATCGGGCGGCTGACCGAGGGGGGCGGGAATGCGGAGGTGCGGCCCGCCCAGCCGCAGGGCGGCGGCGAGGGATCGGGCTATCGTGGGGCACGGGGGCTGGACCCGGCGGTGGTGAAGGATATCGAGAAGGCCTTCGGCTTCGACAAGCCGGCGCCGGAGCGCTTCCTGGCGATGTTGAAGGACTACCTGCGCTTCGACTTCGGGCAGAGCCTGTTCCGCGGGCGGCCGGTGATCGAGCTGATCGGGGAGCGGCTGCCGGTTTCGGTAAGCCTGGGGCTGTGGTCCACGCTGATCATCTATCTGGTCTCCATCCCGCTCGGCATCCGCAAGGCGGTGCGGGACGGCACGGCGTTCGATGCCTGGACCTCCGGCGTGGTGCTGGTGGGCTATGCCATCCCGGGGTTCCTGTTTGCCATCCTGCTGGTGGTGGTCTTCGCCGGGGGGTCGTTCCTCCAGTGGTTCCCGTTGCGCGGGCTGGTCTCCTCGGGCTCGGAGAGCTGGCCCTTCTGGCAGCGGGCGCTGGACTATGCCTGGCACATGGTGCTGCCGACCGTGGCGCTGGTGGTGGGCGGCTTCGCCGGGCTGGTGATGCTGACCAAGAACTCCTTCATGGACGAGATCGGCAAGCAGTACGTGCTGACGGCCCGGGCCAAGGGGGCGGGCGAGCAGCGCGTGCTCTACGGCCATGTCTTCCGCAACGCCATGCTGCTGATCATCGCGGGCTTCCCCTCGGCCTTCATCGGCATCCTCTTCACCGGCGCGCTGCTGGTGGAGATCGTCTTCTCGCTCGACGGCCTCGGGCTGCTCGGCTTCGAATCCGCGATCCGGCGGGACTACCCGGTGATGTTCGGCACGCTCTACGTCTTCACGCTGCTCGGCCTCGTCATGCAGATCATCGGCGACTTCGCCTATACCCTCGTGGACCCGCGGATCGACTTCGAGGCCCGGCGTTGAGGGTGGGTGCCGCGCTCCGGGGGGAGGTGGAGCCTCGCCCCGGCCATGGGAGGCCGCCCCGGATGAGTCCCCTGAACCGGCGCCGCTGGGCGAATTTCCGGGCGAACCGGCGGGGCCATGTCTCGCTGTGGCTGTTCGGGGTGATCTTCGTGGTGACGCTGTTCGCCGAGGTGCTGGCGAACGACCGGCCGATCGTGGCGCGGGTGGAGGGGCGGTGGTTCTTCCCGGTGGTCACGGATTATGCGGAGAGCGACATCCTGCCGGACGGCTTCCCGACCGATGCGGACTGGCACGACCCGGTGCTGGCGGCGGAGGTGGCGAAGCGCGGCTGGGCGGTATGGCCGCTGGTGCCGTACCGCTACGACACGGTGGTGCGGGACCTGGGGCGGCCGGCGCCTTCCCCGCCGGATGCGCGGCACTGGCTGGGGACGGACGACCAGGCGCGGGACGTGCTGGCGCGGGTGGTGTGGGGGTTCCGGATCTCGGTGCTGTTCGGCTTCGCGCTGACCTTCGCGGCCTCGGCGATCGGCGTCGCGGCGGGGGCGGTGCAGGGCTATTACGGCGGCTGGGTGGATCTGGGCTTCCAGCGCTTCATCGAGGTGTGGTCGGGGATGCCGCAGCTCTTCCTGCTGATCATCCTGTCCTCGGTGATCGAGCCGGGGTTCTGGACGCTGCTGCTCTTCCTGCTGCTCTTCTCCTGGATGAGCCTGACGGGGGTGGTGCGGGCGGAGTTCCTGCGCGGGCGGAACCTGGACTATGTGCGGGCGGCGAAGGCGCTGGGCGTGTCGGATGCGCGGGTGATGGCGCGGCATATCCTACCTAATGCGATGGTGGCGACGCTGACTCTGCTGCCCTTCATCCTGTCGGGGAGTGTCACGGTGCTGGCGAGCCTGGACTTCCTGGGTTTCGGCCTGCCACCCGGTTCGCCCTCGCTGGGGGAGCTGGTGGCACAGGCGAAGAACAACCTCCAGGCGCCCTGGCTGGGGGCCACGGCCTTCGCCGTGCTGGGGGGCACGCTGACGCTGCTGATCTTCATCGGCGAGGCGGTGCGCGACGCCTTCGATCCGCGCAAGCTGCCGGGGGGTCGCGGATGAGGGCGGGGCTGATGGCCGTGAGCGAGGCCGCGAGCGAGCCCGTGCTGGCGGTGGAGAACCTCCAGGTCGCCTTTCGCGGGGCGCCGGTGGTGCATGGCGTCTCCTTTGACGTGCGGCCGGGGGAGACGGTGGCGCTGGTGGGGGAAAGCGGGTCGGGCAAGAGCGTGACGGCGCTGTCCTGCCTGCGGCTGCTGACCGTGGGGGGGAGCAATCCCTCGGGCCGGGTGCGGCTGGACGGGGTGGAGGTTCTGTCCGCGAAGGAGGGCGAGCTGCGGCGGCTGCGCGGCGGCGTGGCGGGGATGGTGTTCCAGGAGCCGATGACCTCGCTGAACCCGCTGCACAGCATCGGGCGGCAGGTGGCGGAGGCGATCACGCTGCACCGGCCGCTGCGCGGCGCGGCGTTGCAGGAGGAGGTGCGGCGGCTGCTGCGGCGGGCCGGGCTGGCGGCGTTGGAAAGCCGGCTGGACGCCTTTCCGCACCAGTTGTCGGGCGGGCAGCGGCAGCGCGTGATGATCGCGGTGGCGCTGGCCAACGACCCGAAGCTGCTGATCGCGGACGAGCCGACCACGGCGCTGGACGTGACGGTGCAGGCGCAGATCCTGGACCTGCTGGACCAGCTCAAGCGCGAGAGCGGCATGGCGATGCTGCTGATCACCCATGACCTGGGCATCGTGCGGCGCCATGCCGACCGGGTGGTGGTGATGCAGAACGGCGTGGCGGTGGAGCAGGGCGAGACGGCCTCGGTGATCGCCGATCCGCGGCATCCCTATACGCGGATGCTGCTGAACGCGCAGCCGCATGGCGGGCCGGCGCCGGTCGCGGCGCGGGCGAGGATGGTGCTGGATGCGCGCGACATCCGCGTGCGCTTTCCGGTGCGGCGTGGGCTGATGCGGCGCGTGGTGTCGGAGGTGCGGGCGGTGGATGGCGTCTCGCTCGCCATCCGGCGCGGTGAGACGCTGGGCGTGGTGGGCGAGAGCGGATCCGGCAAGACGACGCTGGGGCTGACCGTGCTGCAACTGGAGCGCGGCGAGGGCTCGGTGCGGCTGGAGGGCGAGCGGATCGACGGGCTGGGGCGGCGCGCGCTGCAGCCGCTGCGGCGAAGCATGCAGGTGGTGTTCCAGGACCCCTTCGGCAGCCTATCGCCGCGCATGACGGTGGCGGACATCGTGGCCGAGGGTCTGGCGGTGCACGAGCCCGCCCTGTCGCGGGCGGAGCGCGAGGCACGGGTGGCGGATGTGCTGCGCGAGGTGGGGCTCGATCCCGGTTCGGCGCATCGCTATCCGCACGAGTTCTCGGGCGGGCAGCGGCAGCGCATCTCCATCGCGCGGGCGCTGGTGCTGCGGCCGAAGCTGGTGGTGCTGGACGAGCCGACCAGCGCGCTCGACGTCTCGGTGCAGGCGCAGGTGGTGGAGTTGCTGCGCGAGTTGCAGGCGAAGCATGGGCTCGCCTATCTCTTCATCAGCCATGACCTGCGCGTGGTGCGGGCCATGGCGCACCGCATCCTGGTGATGAAGGATGGGCGCGTGGTGGAAAGCGGCGAAACGGAGCAGGTGATGTCGGCGCCGCGCGAGGACTATACGCGCGTGCTGATGGCGGCGGCCTTCGAGACCTCCCGTGGAGGGCCGCTGGCCGTCCCCGGCGGGGATGAAGCTCCGGCTGTTCCCGGCTGATCCGTCCGGAAGGCTTTTCCGGGAAGCGTCGCGCCTTGCCGCTGGCTGCGGGGGGGGAACTCTGCTCTCCGGCGCGATCCGGCCGCGGCGAGAACCGGCGAAAATGGGTTCAGGGCCCGTAGGGTCCTGGCGGAAAGGCGGCGCATTCCTCCCGGGACAGCGCGGCGCCGGAACGGATCGAGCGTGGCGGGCGGGGAAAGCGCGGGCCGGGGTGTCCTGGCACGGAAGAGCTCCGGCGCGGGCGGCGGCGGTTGGCCGCCGGCCGCCGCCGGGGAAGTCTGACCTCAGGCCGCTACGTGACGCAGGCGGGGATCGGCCACCATCGGCTCGTTGGCCGGGTTGGCGGTGCCGGCTTCGCCGCGCGTCGCCTCGCCCATGATGGTGGACATCTCGCGCAGCAGCGACGTGCCTTTGGGTGTGCGCTGGACCAGCACGCTGCGGCGATCCTGCGGATCGGTCTTGCGGCGGGTCAGGTCGAGTTCGCCCAGACGGTCCAGCGCGCGGGTGATCGCCGGCTTGGACACGTTCAGCGTGGCGGCGAGACCGCGCACGGTATGCGGGCCGTCGGAGAGATAGGTGGTCAGGAAGACGCCGAGTTGCCGGGCCGAAAGGTCGGGGCCATCACGACGAACCAGTGCGACCACGGTGTCGCGCAGGATCTCTACGAGCTCATCTCCGCTGATCTTCGATGACATCAGTTTTTTCCATCCTTCTCTTCTTCTGGCAGCCCCGCACGGGTTCTGGACCCGCAACGGCCGGGACTGGTGATCGCGGCGCCGCAAGCGATGCCGCTTGTGGAACCGTCATGCCCTCATGTCGTTTCGCTTCCGGCATTTTCCCGCTGGGAGAGCCAATCGGCGATTCCGGCATGCAAGGCGCGAAGCGCCTGCGCTTCGCCACCTTCCGGGCGCCCGGGACGGCTGACATCGTTCCAGGCATAGAGATCGACGTGCAGCCAGGGCGTTGCCGCCGGCACGAAGCGATTGAGAAACAACGCCGCGACCACTGCACCGGCCATGGGCCGCGAGGCGACGTTGTTGAGATCCGCGATGGTACTGTCCAACCACGAATCGTAACCGCGCCGCAATGGGAGATGCCACACAGCATCGTGATGCGCGTCGCCGGCCCGCTGCACGATGCGCGCCAGCGCGTCATCGTTGGAGAAGATCGCGGGCAGATCGGGGCCGAGAGCCACGCGCGCCGCGCCCGTCAGCGTTGCGCAATCCAGGATGATCGCGGGCGACTGCTCGGCGGCGAAGGCCAGCAGGTCGGCGAGGACGAGGCGGCCTTCGGCATCGGTGTTGCCGACCTCGACGGTGAGGCCCTTGCGCGTGCGCAGCACGTCCATCGGGCGGAAGGCTTCGCCGGAGATGCTGTTCTCCACGGCGCCGACAAGGACGAGGAGGCGCACCGGCAGGCGCGCGCGGATGATCTGCGCGGCGAGGCCGAGCACCACCGCGGCGCCGCCCATGTCCTTCTTCATCCGCAGCATGCCGGCGGAAGGCTTGAGGTCGAGGCCGCCGGTGTCGAAGCAGACGCCCTTGCCGCAGAGCGCGACGAGCGGGCCGTCCGCGGCACCCTCCCAGCGCAGGATGCCGACGGCGGGCGCGCGCGGGCTGCCGCCGCCAACGGCGGCCAGGGCGGGGAAGCCCTGCCGCAGCGCGTCGCCTTCCACCGTCTCGAAGGCCGCGCCCTCGGCCTCTGCCATGGCGCGGGCGGCGGCGAGGAGTTCGGCCGGGCCGAGATCGGCGGCGGGGGTGTTGATCAGGTCGCGCACCCAGTGGATCAGCGCGGCGGTGCTGGCGGCCTCCCCTGCCCCGGGCGGGGTGACGAGGCGGGCGGGCTCGCGCTTCGCCGGCTTGAAGGCGGTGTAGGCATAGGCGCCCAGGCCCCAGCCCAGCGTGGCGGCGGCGGGGTCGGGACCCTCGCCTTCCAGGTGCCAGGCGGTGCCTTCGGGGAGGTTCCGGGGCAGGTCGCCATAGGTCCAGGGCTCGGCGCGGGCAGCGGCGGGTGCATCGCCGAGGCCGAGCACGGCGCCGGAAAGCCCCTCTGGCCCGGGCAGCAGGGCGATCTGCCCGGCTTTGGCCTTGAAGCCGGAGGCGCGGAGAAAGGCTGCGGCGGCGGGATCGAGCGTGGCGGCGAAAGCCTCCAGCCCTTCCTGCCCGGTGGCGTGCAGCGGCAGGCTGGCCTGGCTGTCGGTGGGCAGCAGGGCGGAAGGCCGGGAAAGAGGCGGTGGAATCATCATGCCACGAAACCGGACTGCTCCGCTCCTTGTTTGAGGTGCTATGTGAGAACGGTTGTATCCGTCTCACGAATGACCTTCGCTCGTGAAGGGCAAATCGTGCAATTTCCGGCCACCCGCCGGTTATTTCACTCTCGGAAACACTGCGATACTTTGTAACGCGTTTCCCGAGCGTCCGGCGTGCCGGGAAATGGAATTCCGGCGTGGCCATGCTGGGCTACGGGATGGGATTCCAGGCATCGGGGAGCCGGGCGATTCGGATAATGGGCCAGGGGCGCTTCCGAGCCCCCGGCGGCGCGGGGTCGCGAGCCGTCTTTGCAGCCCGGGCGCGGGATGATAGGCGCCGGGGGTGATCCATCTCCTCCTCTGGTACTGGGGGCGGCGGGGCGGCGGGGCGCAGCACACGCTGAACCTGGCGCGGGCCCTGGCGCGGCGGCCCGATATCCGGCTCGGCCTGTCCCTGGCGGACCGGCTCGAGGCGCTGGACGCCTTCCGCACGCTGGATGCCGATCTGGAGGTGGTGCGGACCTTTCGTGGCGCACCGGGTGCCCTGGCCGGGCTGGCGCGGCTGCCTTCGATGCGCGGCGGGCTGGTGGCGCAGGCGCGGCGGATGCGGGCGGACCTTGTGCTGTCCGCCATGAACCATGTCTGGACGCCCTTCGTGGCCCCGGCCCTGCCCCGGGCGGGCATCGCCTATGTGCCCTCGGTGCACGATGCGCGGCCGCATCCGGGGGACCCTTCCCTGCTCTGGGACTGGCGGCTGCGGCAGGAGCTGGAGGCGGCGCGGGCGGCGGTGGTGTTCTCCGAGGCGGTGGAGCGGGAGGTGGCGGCGCTGCGGCCCGGCCTGCCGTTGCTGCGCCTGCCGCTCGGCGTGCCGGTGGAGGTGTCTCCGGGACCGGAGGCCCTGGCCGGGGGGGCCGTGCCGGGGCGGTTCCTCTTTTTCGGGCGGCTGCGGGCCTACAAGGGGCTGGACCTGTTGCGCGATGCCTTCCGCCTGCTGCGGGAGCGGCATCCGGAGGCGACGCTGCGCGTGGTGGGCGAGGGCGATGCGGAAGCCTGCGCGCCGGGGCTTGCCGCCCTGCCGGGCGTGGTGGTGGAGCCGCGCTGGGTGGCGGATGCGGAGATCCCGTCCCTGCTGCGGCAGGCCTGGGCGGTGGTGCTGCCCTATCGGGAGGCCAGCCAGTCCGGTGTGCTGTCGCAGGCCCTGGCGCTGGGCGTGCCGGTGGTGGCGACGCCGGTGGGCGGGCTGGCGGAACAGTTTGGCGCGGAGAGCGGGGTCGCGCCCCGGGCCGCCCCTGGCGTGGTGGCGGAGGCGGCGGAGGCCCCTGCCCTGGCGGCGGCCATGGCGCGGCTGCTGGAGCCGGGGGCGCGGGACGGGTTCTCGCGCGCCGCGCTGGCGGCGGGGGCGGAGCTGCGGGACTGGGACGGGCAGGCGGCGCTGCTGGTGGAGGGCCTGCGCCGGCTGGGCTTCGGACGGGACATGGCATGAGCCCGCTGCACCGGCTGTGGCAGGCGCTGCCGCGCGGGCTGCGGCGGGAGGCGCTGTTCGGCGGGGCCGCGCTGTTGGCGCCGCGCCCGGCGCGGCCGGAGCCGCAGGGCGCGGGGCCGCTCCATGTCGCGGGCTATCTGGGCGCCGCCACGGGGCTGGGCGAGGGCGCTCGGATGATGCTGCGGGCGATGCGGGAGGCTGGGCTGCCGGCGGCGGGGATCGACCTGACCGCGGCGCAGCGGCAGGGGCCGCCCTTGCCGGAGCGGGAGATCGATGGGGGAAGCCTGTTGCCGGGCGCGGTGCCGGAGGGGCCGGGGACCATCGTGCTGCATGTGAACGGGCCGATGCTGCCCTGGGCGCTGCTGGCGCTGGGGCGGCGGGCGGTGGCGGGCAAGCGGCTGATCGCCTACTGGGCCTGGGAGCTGTCTGCCCTGCCGGCGGACTGGCGGCGGGGCTATGGCGCCTGCCACCGGATCTGGGCGCCGAGCCGGTTCTGCGCCGAGGTCTTCGCCCGGCCCATGGCGGGGCGGCCGGGCTTTCCGGCGCCGCTGGTGGTGCCGCACCCGCCGCCGCGGCCCGATCCCTCGGCGCTGGGGCGGGCGGATTTCGGGCTGCCGGACGGGGCCTTCGTCGGGCTGAGCATCTTCGACGCGACGTCCTCCCTGTGGCGCAAGAACCCGATGGCGGCGATCGAGGCGCACCGCCTGGCCTTTGGGGATTCGCCGGAGCATGTGCTGGTGCTGAAGACCCATGGCACGGCGCGGGCGGGCGAGGCCTGGGCGGAGGTGGCGCGGGCGGCGGCGGCGCGGCCGAACGTGCGGGTGCTGGATGCCGCCCTGCCCCGGCGCGATCTCTGGGCGCTGACCGCCTGCTGCGACGTGCTGGTCTCGCTGCACCGGGCCGAGGGCTATGGGCTGACCATCGCCGAGGCCATGGCGCTGGGGCGGCCGGTGGTGGCCACGGGCTGGTCGGGCAACGTGGATTTCATGGCCGGGCCGGGGTGCTTCGCCGTGCCCTGGCGGCTGGTGCCGGCGCGGGACCCGCAGGCGACCTATGACCTGCCCGACGCGGTCTGGGCCGAGGCCGACGTGGCGGCGGCGGCGGTGGCGCTGCGGCAGGTGGCGGGGGATACGGCGCTGCGGCACCTGCCCCCGGCACGGCTGCCGGTGCCGGATTACCGGGCCGCGCTGGCGGGGTGATCCCGCAGGGTCCTGACGGACGGGGGTTGGGGAAGACGGAGCCTTGCCCCCGAGACACGATGGAACCCATGACGGGCGGCGAGCGGGAAAGCGCGGGGATTTGCGCCGTTGCCGGCACAACCGGACGGCGAACGATCTGGCCAAGCGGGACGGGCACCGCTAAAGCGCGGCTTGTATCGTTTCGAGGCGGGGGACCATGCCGAAAGCGTTGATCACCGGGGTGACGGGCCAGGACGGCGCCTATCTCTCGCAGTTGCTGCTGGAGAAGGGCTACGAGGTCTATGGGCTGGTGCGGCGCTCCTCCTCCTCCGACGTGGTGGACGAGCGGCTGCGCTGGCTGGGGATCGCCGGGCAGGTCCGGGTCATGGACGGCAACCTGATCGACATCAGCTCGCTGATCCGGGTGCTGAACGAGGTGAAGCCGGACGAGGTCTATAACCTCGGCGCGCAGAGCTTCGTGAAGACCTCCTGGAACCAGCCGCTGCTGACCGGGCAGGTGACGGCGCTGGGGGCGAACAACGTGCTGGAGGCGGTGCGGCTGGTGGCGCCGCAGGCGCGCTTCTACCAGGCCTCATCCTCCGAGATGTACGGGCTGGTGCAGCACCCGATCCAGAGCGAGAAGACGCCGTTCTATCCGCGCAGCCCCTATGCGGTGGCCAAGCTCTACGCGCACTGGATGACGGTGAACTACCGCGAGAGCTTCGGGCTGCACGCTTCCTCGGGCATCCTGTTCAACCATGAGAGCCCGCTGCGCGGCATCGAGTTCGTCACCCGCAAGGTCACGGACGGGGCGGCGCGGATCAAGCTGGGCAAGGCGACCGAGCTGAAGATGGGCAACCTCGACGCCAAGCGCGACTGGGGCCATGCCAAGGACTATGTCCGGGCGATGCACCTGATGCTGCAGCAGGAGGTGCCGGACGACTACGTGGTCGCCACGGGGCGCACCACCACGGTGCGCGACATGTGCCGGATCGCCTTCGGGCATGTCGGGCTGGACTACGAGGAGTTCGTGAAGGTCGATCCGGCCTTCCTGCGCCCGGCCGAGGTGGACCTGCTGCTGGGCGATCCCTCCAAGGCCAAGGAGAAGCTGGGCTGGGCGCCGGAGATCAGCCTGGAGGAGATGATCAAGGAGATGGTGGACGCCGACCTGTTCCGCCACCGCTCGCGGATGGGCTGAGGCCGGTGTCCGGCGCGGTTCCGGAACCCGTCTCCCCGGGACGTATTCCGGGGCGCATCCTCGTCACCGGGGCGGGCGGCTTCGTCGGGGGGCACCTGCTGCCGGTGCTGCGGCGGCATTTCCCGGCGGCGCGGCTGATCGCCGCCAGCCGGGATGGCGGGAAGCACGTGCCCGGGGCGGACGAGACGCTGGAGATGGACCTGCTCGGCGGGGACCTCGCCGGGCGGATGCGGGAGGCGGCGCCGGATGCGGTGCTGCATCTGGCGGCGCAGGCCTCGGTGCCGGTCTCCTTCCGCGACCCGCGCCTGACCTGGCGGACCAACCTGGACGGAACGCTGGCGCTGGCCGAGGCGGTGCTGGAGGCGTCGCCGGCGGCGCGCTTCGTCCATGTCTCCTCGGCGGAGATCTACGGGCTGTCCTTCCAGGCGGGGGTGCCGCTGACGGAGGAGGCGCTGCCGCGCCCGGCCAATCCCTATGCGGCCTCGAAGGCGGCGGCGGACATCGCCATCGGCGAGATGGCGCTGCGCGGGCTGAAGGCGGTGCGGATGCGGCCCTTCAACCAGACCGGGCCGGGGCAGTCGGACGGCTTCGTGGTCGGCGCCTTCGCGCACCAGGTGGCGCGGATCGCGGCCGGGAAGCAGGAGCCGGTGATCCGCACCGGGGCGCTGGACCGCTGGCGCGACTTCCTGGACGTGCGGGATGTCTGCGAGGGCTATGCGCTGGCGCTGGCGGCGGAGTTGGCTCCGGGGACGGTGATCAACCTCGCCACCGGGGCGCCGCGCAAGGTGGGCGACATCCTGGAGGCGCTGCTCGCCCTGGCCGGGGTGGAGGCGCGGGTGGAGCAGGAGGCGTCGCGGCTGCGGCCGACCGATGTGGAGCGCACCGCGGGCGATATCGGCGCGGCGCGGCGGCTGCTGGGCTGGGCGCCGCGCATCCCGTGGGAGACCACGCTGGCCGACATGCTGGCGGACTGGCGGACACGGGTGGCGATGGAGGGCTGAGCGGCTTTCCGGGCCGCTCACAGGTAGGCGGGGCGGAAACGCGCCCTGCCCCCGGGAAGGTCACGCGAGGCTTGTACCGGGGCATGCGGTGGCCGGGATGCCGGGCGTCCGAAGCGGTGTTTCCAGGGGATCGGCAAGTGATCTAAGCAGGCAACCTCGCACCGAGGTTGCCCGATGCATCGTCTCGTCCCGTGCTTCCTGCCCCTTGCCCTCGCCCTGCTGGCCGGCACGGCGGGGGTGCGTGCCCAGGGGAGTGCCCCTGGTGGCGTTTCGGGGGAGGCCCGGGTGCCGGGCGTCCTGGCGAGCCATAGCTGCGACCCGCTGAAGCATGGCGCCCGGGGCGACGGGACCACCGACAACACCGCCGCGATCCAGGCGGCGATCGATGCCTGCTCGGCGCGCGGCGGCGGGCGGGTGAGCTTCGGGGACGGGGTGTTCCTGACCGGGCCCCTGGCGCTGAAGGACCATGTGACGCTGGAACTGGCGCGCGGCACGCGGCTGCGCGCCGTGGCGCAGGCGGACCGCTTCACCTGGGCCTTCATCGGACGCCCTTTCCGGCCGCACGAGGCGCTGATCTCCGGCGTGAATGTCAGCGATGTCGGCATCATCGGCGAGGGCACGATCGACGGCCAGGGCG
The DNA here is from genome assembly GCF_000622225.1 of Roseomonas mucosa ATCC BAA-692. Lineage (GTDB taxonomy): Bacteria > Pseudomonadota > Alphaproteobacteria > Acetobacterales > Acetobacteraceae > Roseomonas > Roseomonas mucosa. The sequence goes on from NZ_JHWD01000018.1 coordinate 77,377, forward strand.
CGGAGCTGTGGTGGCCGGCGGCGGTGGCGGCGCGGGAGGCGATGCGGGCTGGGGTGAAAAGCTGGGGGCCGGGGATGGAGAAGGTGCCGGCGGGCAACGGGCTGCCGCGCCCCTGGCTGATCGAGTTCTACAATGCCCGGCGGGTGCTGCTGCGCGGGGTCCACCTGACCAACGCGCCGATGTGGACGGTGGCGCTGCGCTATTCCGAGGATGTGGTGCTGCGCGATGTCCGCATCACCAACGCGCCGGATTCGCCGAACACGGATGGCGTGGACATCGTGTCCTCGCGCAAGGTGTCGCTGTCGAACCTCGGCATCGACACGGGCGACGACGGCATCGCCATCAAGGCCGGCCTGCCAGGCCCCGACATGCCGAAGCGTGCGGCGCGCAACATCACCATCAGCAACGTGCGCTTCGGCCATGGGCACGGGCTGGCGATCGGCAGCGAGCTGGCGCATGGCGTGGAGCATGTGCGGATCAACGGCGCCCATTTCACCGGAACGCAGTACGGCATCCGCATCAAGGCCGGGCGGGACCGGGGCGGCGATGTCGGCGACGTGCTGGTGCGGCATGCGCGGATGACGGATGTGGCGGTGCCGCTGTCGATCGACTCCTCCTATCCGGGCGAGCCCCGGGACGCGGCCCAGGCGCCCGGCCCGGGGGCGGTGGCCGTGGCCACGCCGGCCGCCCGGGCGGAAGCGCCGGTGACGCCGCTGACGCCGCGCATCCATGACGTCACGATCCAGCACCTCTTCGCCAGCGGCGCACGGCGGGCGGGGCTGCTGGCCGGCCTTCCGGAAGCACCGCTGCGCGACATCCGGCTGCAGCATGTCAGCATTGCCTCGCGCGGCGAGGGGATGGTGCTGCGCCATGTCGAGGGCAGCTTCAGCGGCGTGAAGATCACCGCCGCCCGGGGGAAGCCGGTCGAGGAAGGGCCGAAGACCCAGGTGGCGGTGCTGGAGACGCCCTGAGGCCCGGTTTCCAGGCGTCGCGCCCGTGTCCGGCCCCGGGGGAGGCGCCGCCTCCCCCAGTCCCCCTCCGCTGGGGGAATAGTATTCCCCCAGACCCCGCCTTGAGTGGGCACCAGGTGGCAAGGTCGGTCCGTTCTCCGGTCCCGGAGAGCAGGTGGATCGGCGGGGCTCCCGAAAGAAAGACTACCATGTCTGTGCATGTGGCGCACGCAGTCGCCGGAGAGCCTGGCTCTCCGGCGCGATCCGGCGTCAGCGGGGGCCAGCGAACCGGGTCCAGGGCACGCAGTGTCCTGGCGAAGTGGGGGTTTGGGGGCGAGGCAGCGCCTTGCCCCCAAGGGACCGCGCCGTGCGGTCAGCCTTTGGCCATGTCCAGCGGCGGCGGGATCTCGGCGGGGATGGGGCTTTCGTAGCGTTGGCCTTCGAGGCGGCGGGCGAGGTCGGCCTTGGCGCGGGCGATGAGATCCGGGTTTTCCAGGGCAGCCGTGGCGGTGGCGGCCATCACCTTGGCGGCGTGGATCATGCCCTTGTGGGCGTGCGGGCTCTGGCCCTGGGCAGTGAGCTGCCAGGAATGGAAGGGCGTGCCGGTGGCGCAGGTGGCGCCGTGGGCCTGCACCGTGGGAACGACCCAGGAGACGTCGCCGACATCGGTGGAGCCGACGGCGGGCTTCCGGGGCGCGTCGAGCGGCACGATGGTGTCGCAGAGGTCCATCGACGGGTCGAAGGGCAGGCCGGCGCTGCGGAAGGCGGCGCGGATGTCGCCCTGGTCCAGCGTGGCACGGATGGCGGCGGCGTAGGCACGGTCGGCCTCGTCGAATTCCGGCGGGCCGAGGCGGTCGAACTCGGCCTGCATGGCCTCTTCCAGCGGGCGGTTGCCGACGAGGTTGGAGAAGGCGCTGACGACCTTCACCGCCAGCGTGGTTTCCGTCATCAGCGCGGCGCCCTGGGCGATCTTCCTCACCCGCTCGAACAGCGCGCGCATGCCGGCGACATCGGTGTTGCGGATGGCGTAGCGGACCTTGGCGCGCGGCTGCACGACATTGGGGGCGATGCCGCCGGCGTCGAGGATGGCGTAGTGGACGCGGGCCTCGCTGTTCATGTGCTCGCGCATGTAGTTGACGCCGACATTCATCAGCTCGACGGCATCGAGGGCGGAGCGGCCCAGTTCCGGCGCGGCGGCGGCGTGCGAGGCGCGGCCGGTGAAGGTGAAGTCCACGCGGGTGTTGGCGAGCGCGATGGCGGGGGCGACGCCGGCAAAGGAATCCGGGTGCCAGGTGATGGCGATGTCGGCGTCGTCGAAGAGTCCGGCGCGGACCATGAAGGTCTTTCCGGCGCCGCCTTCCTCGGCGGGGCAGCCGTAGTAGCGGACGCGGCCCTGGATGCCGCGCTCGGCCAGCCAGTCCTTGACCGCCGTGGCGGCGAAGAGCGCGCCGGCGCCGAGGAGGTTGTGGCCGCAGCCATGGCCGGCGCCGTTCTGGCCCTCGACGGGCTTCGGCTCGGCGATTCCGGCCTGCTGCGAGAGGCCCGGCAGGGCGTCGTATTCGCCCAGGATGGCGATGACGGGGCCGCCCTCCCCGGCCTCCGCCATGATGGCGGTGGGAATGCCGGCGACGCCGGCCTCGACGCGGAAGCCCTGCTGCTCCAGCGCCTCGACATGCGCTGCGGCGGACCTGCGTTCGGTGTAGAGGGGCTCGGGCGTTTCCCAGACGCGGTCGGCAAGGGCGATCATCTCGTCCCGCTTCGCGTCCACGAGTTGCCAGATGCGCGGCGTGTTGCGCATGTCGGGAGTCTCCTCGGTCAGGGGCGTCGGCGTGCCGTCGTCATGGCGATGCGGCGGGTGGCTGTCCAGGCCCGGGGGCCGGGCGGGCGGCATGGGAAGAGGCGTGGAAGGGCGAGCGGTCAGGGTCCGGGTCCGGCATGGCCGCGAGGAGCATGCGGGCATAGTCGCTGGCGGGGCTGCGGAAGACGGTCTCGGTGTCGCCTTCCTCCACGAGCTGGCCGCGGTAGATCAGCGCGACGCGGTCGCAGATGTAGCGGATCACGCCCAGGTCGTGGCTGATGAAGAAGTAGGTAAGGCCGAGCTGGGCCTGGAGCTCGTGCAGCAGGTTCAGCACCTGGGCCTGCACGGAGACGTCGAGGGCGGAGGTGGGCTCGTCCAGGATCAGGAAGTCGGGCTTCGTGGCCAGGGCGCGGGCGATGCCGATGCGCTGGCGCTGGCCGCCGGAGAATTCGTGCGGGAAGCGCGAGAGGTGCTGCGTGCCGAGGCCGACGCGCTGGAGGAGTTCCGCCGCGCGGTCGAGGCGGCCGCGCCCGTCGAGGCCCATGCGGTCGCGGTGGATCTCCATCGGCTCGCACAGGATGTCGCACACGCTCATGCGCGGGTTCAGCGAGGCGTAGGGGTCCTGGAAGACGATCTGCACGCGGGCGCGCAGGCTGCGCATCTCGGCGGGCTTCAGCGTGGCGAGGTCGGTGCCGTCGAAGAGGATGCGGCCGGCGGAGACTTCCTCCAGGCGGAGGATGCAGCGGGTGAGCGTGGTCTTGCCGGAGCCGGATTCGCCGACCAGGCCGAAGCTCTCCCCCCGGCGGACGGAAAGCGAGACGTCGCGCAGGGCGCGTACCTCGGCCGCGGCGGTGCCGAGCAGGCCGGCGAGGCCCTTGCGGGCACCGCCATAGGTCTTGGTGACGTGTTCGATGCGGAGCATCAGGCGGCCTCCTCCCGCGTGCGGGCGGCGACGAGGCAGGCGGCCTCGTGATGCGGGCCGAAGCGCTCCATCGGCGGCAGGGCGGCGTCGCAGGCGGGCTCGGCCCAGGGACAGCGCGTGGCGAAGCGGCAGCCGCGCGGCGGGGCGATCAGGTTGGGCACGGTGCCGGGCAGGCCCTGGAGCTCGCCGCGCTTCGTGCCGGCGGTGGGGACGGCGGCCATCAGCGCGCGGGTATAGGGGTGGACGGGGTGCTTCAGGACCTCGCGCACCGGGCCGGCCTCGGCGACATTGCCGGCGTACATCACCGCCACATGGGTGCAGAGCTGCGCCACCACGCCGAGATTGTGGGTGATGAACAGCACGCCGAGGCGGTGCTCGCGCACGAGGTCGTGGATCAGGCGCAGGATCTGCGCCTGCACGGAGACATCGAGCGCCGTGGTGGGCTCGTCGGCGATCAGCAGGTCGGGGCGGCCCACCAGCGCCATGGCGATCAGCACGCGCTGGCGCATGCCGCCGGAGAACTGGTGCGGATAGTCCGCGAGGCGCGCGGCGGCGTCGGGGATGCCCACCTCCTCCAGCGCCTCCACCGCGCGGCGGCGGGCGGCGGCGCGCATCGCGCGGCGCGAGGCGCCGGGGGCGAGGCCCAGCAGCGCGGGATCGGCGCGGCCGGCATGGAGCGCGACATCGGTGATCTGCGTGCCGATGGTGAAGGCCGGATTCAGGTTGGTCGTCGGGTCCTGGAAGATCATGCCGATGCGGCGGCCGCGCAGGGCGCGCATCTCCTCCTCGCCCGCCCTGAGGAGGTCCCTGCCCTCGAAGCGGATCTCGCCCCGGATGTAGCGGGCCGGGGGCGAGGGCACGAGGCGCGAGACCGACAGGCCGGTCAGCGACTTGCCGCAGCCCGTCTCGCCCACGATGCCCCAGATCTCGCCGCGTTCGACGGTGAGGTCGATGCCGTTCAGCACATGCGCCTCGCCCTCGAAGGAGCGCATCGCCAGGTGCAGGTCGCGGATTTCCAGCAGCGCCATGGTTCAGGTCGTCCTTGCTGCCCTTGGGGAAGGCTCTGCCGGCCTTCGGCGCCGAAGCAGTGCTTCGGCCCCCAAACCCCATCCGCCAGGCCCCTGAGGGTCCTGGACCTCCCTTTCGCTGGCTCTGGCAATGGCGGGGGCCACGCCGGAAGGCCTGGCCTTCCGGCGCCTGTGATCGCCGCGCATGCTGAGGTTCTTCAGGGCGCTGCCTTGCCACCGGTGGCCGGGGAGCGGCCAGTGATGCGCGCCAGTCACATGCGCCCACTCAAGGCAGGGTCTCGGGGAGGCGCGGCCTCCCTGAGCGGAGAGGGGTCCGGGAAGAGGCGGAGCCTCGCCCCGGGATGCGGAAGGCCGGATCATCAGCGGCGTGCCTTCGGGTCCAGCACGTCGCGCAGCCCGTCGCCCAGGAGGTTGAAGCCGAAGACGGCGAGGAAGATGGCGAGGCCGGGGAAGATGGCGGTCCACCAGTAGTCGGGCATGTTGCCGCGGGCGACGGAAAGAAGGGAGCCCCATTCCGGCGTGGGGGGCTTCACGCCGATGCCGATGAAGCCGAGCGAGGCGACGGTGAGGATGGCGAAGCCCATGTCGAGCGACATCTTCACGATGATGGGGCTCATGATGTTCGGCAGGATGTGGCGGAGGAGCAGGCGGGCGGTACCGGCGCCGACGGCGCGGGCGGCGATGACGAACTGCTCCTCCTTCCTGGCGATGACCTCGCCGCGCACGAGGCGGGCATAGCCGGGCCACCAGGACAGGGTGATGGCGACGACCATGTTCAGCAGCCCGGGGCCGAGGGCGGCGGCGACGGCCATGGCGAGGATGAGGCCGGGCACGGTGAGCATGAGGTCGGAGAGGCGCATCAGCACCTCGTCCACCCAGCCGCCGAGAAAGCCCGCCAGGGCGCCGACCAGGATGCCCACGGTGCTGCCGAGGATCACCACGGCGAGGCCGGAGATGAGCGAGATGCGGGTGCCGGCGATGGTGAGGGAGAGCACGTCCTGCCCGACCTCGTTGGTGCCGAACCAGTGCGCGGCGGAAGGCGGGATGAAGCGGGAGGCGGTGTCCACCATGCCCGCGACATGCTGCGGATAGGGGATGATGGCGGGGCCGATCGCGGCGAGGAGGAGGAGCAGCGCGACGATGGCGAGGCCGAGGACGGAGACCCAGGAGCTGCGGAAGCGGTAGAGGCCGCGGCGCCAGCGGTCGGAGCGGGCGCTGGCGGGGGCTTCCACGAGGGTGGCGGTGACGTCGCTCATCCGAGGCGGACCCTTGGGTTCAGCAGGCCGTAGAGCAGGTCCACGATCAGGTTCACGGTGATGAAGAGCGCGCCGATGCAGAGGGTGACGCCGATGATCGGCATGAAGTCCTGGCTCAGCACGGCCTGGGTGGCGTAGAGGCCGATGCCCGGCCAATCGAAGACGGTTTCCACCAGCACCGTGCCGCCGAGCAGCCAGCCGAAATACAGGCCGATGACGGTGAGCGTGGCGGAAACGGCGTTCTTCAGCACGTATTTGAACAGGATCTGCCGGCCCGGCAGGCCCAGGGCGCGCTCGGTGGTGACGTAGTCCTGGCCCAGCACCTCGATGGTCGAGGCGCGCATCATCCGCATGATGGTGGCGAGCGGCGAGAGGCTCATCGCGATGGCGGGGAGCGCTAGGTATTGCAGGGCGACGCCGAAGGCGTGGAGGTTGCCGCTGGCCAGCGCGTCGATGGTGAGGAAGCCGGTGATGGTGGGCGGCGGGTCCTCGGTCAGCGGGAAGCGGCCGGAAAGGGGCAGCCAGCCGAGCCACATGGCGAAGGCGAGCTGGAAGACCAGGCCCAGGAAGAAGCGCGGCATGGAGATGGCGCCGAGCGAGACGGTGCGGGACAGGAAGTCGGGCCAGCGGTTGCGGTACACCGCGGCGAGCAGGCCGGCGGGGATGCCGAGGCCGACGGCCAGGATCATCGCGGCCAGGACGAGCTCCAGCGTGGCGGGGAGGTAGACGGCGAGGTCCTCGGCCACCGGGCGGCGGGTGAAGATGGAGACGCCCCAGTCGCCGCGCAGCAGCCCGGTCGCGTAGTCCCAGTACTGGACGACGAAGGGGCGGTCGAGGCCGAACTCCTTCGCCACCGAGGCGATGTCGGCGGCAGTGGCGTTCGGCCCGGCGGCGAGGCGGACGGGATCGCCCGGCAGGAGGCGGGCGATGCAGAAGACCAGGACGGACAGCCCCACCAGCACTGGCACCAGCAGGAGGATGCGCCTGAGGATGTAGCGGATCATGCGGTTATCCTGCTGGTTTCCTGCGCGGGTGGGGCGGCCCGCGTCAGAGCGAGAGCGGGAAGAGCTCGGGCGCGTTGGAGGCGACGGGGGTGAAGCGGAAGTTCCTCACCGTGTTGCGCATAGCGAGCTTGCGCTTCTCCAGCACGCCGAAGATGTCGCAGGCATCCTCCATCACGGTCTGCTGGAACCGCGCGTAGAGGGCGTCGCGCTTCGCCGGGTCCTGCTCGGCGCGGGCCTGCTCGATCAGCCGGTCCACCTCCGGGTTGTTGTAGACCGGGTTCTGCCAGTTGCCGTTCCGCGAGGAATGGAAGCCCGCGAAGGCGAGGTTGTCCGGGTCGCCGTAATTGGCGGTCTGGTAGACGGGGAAGAAGTCGGCCAGCGTCTCGGGCGAGCGGCAGGAGGCGACGAGGTCGGGCCAGGTGGCGGTGCGGATCTCCAGCTCGATGCCGAGCGGGCGCAGGCTGTCGAGCAGGATCAGCGCCCAGCGGCGCTGCTGTTCCAGCCCCGCGACATGGGTGACGGCGAGCTTGATGTTGCCGCTGGGGGTGGCGGACTTCGCCAGAAAGGACTTCGCCTTCTCCAGGTCCATGCGCCAGGGGGCGAGGCTCTTGTCGAAGCCCTGGATCGTGGGGGGCAGCGGGCCGGTCATCAGGTCGGCATAGCCGGCCACGTCGAGCATCGCCTGGTAGTTGAAGGCGCAGCTCACGGCGCGGCGGAGATTGGCATCCGCCAGCGGGCCGTGACGGGTGTTCATCTTGATCTGGAAGGTGCGGTACTCGGGCTCGATCACCAGATCGACGCCCGGGCGGCCCTTCAGCGTGTCCATGTCCTCGGAGGTGAGGTCGAGGGCGACCTGGGCCTCGCCGCGCTGGACCATCAGGCGCTGCGTCGCGGTTTCGCGCGTGATCTTCCAGATGGCGCCGGTGAGGTTGCCGCCTCCTTCCTTGCGCCAGCCATCGGCGACGCGCTCCAGCTCGTAGAGGTTGCCGGCCTCGGCGCGGCGGACGGCGAAGGGGCCGGAGCCGGCGATGTTGGAGCGCAGCCAGGTCTGGCCGTCATCCTCGCCCTTGTTGGCCTCGACCTGCTTCGGGTTCACCACCCAGATCCAGGGCAGGACACTGAGGAAGGGGACGAAGGGGGTGGCGAGGCGGAAGCGGACGGTATGGTCGTCCACCGCCTCGATGCCGCCGGGCACGACGATGTTCTGGATCATCCAGACATTGCCGCGGTTGAGGCGCAGGATGCGCTCGAAGGAGTAGCGCACCGCTTCCGCCGTGGCGGGGGTGCCGTCGTGGAACCTCGCGGCGGGGTCCAGGTGGAAGGTGTAGGTCCGGCCGTCCTCGGAGATGTCCCAGCTGCGGGCCAGGCGCGGCTCGGGCTTCGGCGGGTTGCCGGTGACGCCGACCAGGCTGTCATAGGTGTTGCGCAGCAGCCAGGAGGAGGAATAGCCCGTCGCCACATGCGGGTCGAAGTTCGGGATGTCCTGGTTGCTGGCGAGCACCAGGATGCGGCGCGACTGTGCCGAGGCCGGTTGCAGCAGGGACAGTGCGGGCAGGGCGGCGCCGGCGGCCAGGAGGGCGCGGCGCGTGGGGGTGATGCTCATGCTGTTCCGTTCCTTCAGGCCGTGACCGTGGTCTTCGCGGCGCCGTAGTCGCGCGCGGCGCCTTCCGGCGTGACCATGCCCAGACGCATGTCCCGTGCCAGCGCCTCGGGGTCGCGCCTCGCCGGATCGCCATAGCCGGAGCCGCCGTTGACGGTGATCTCGACGATCTGGTGCGGGCTGTTCACCTCCACCATCTCGCCGGGGCCGCAGTCATGCAGCTCGCGGCCGTCGAGATCGATAACGCGGCCGCGTGCCCCCGTGCCCGGGCGGCCGCCGAAGAGGCCGTCGATGTGGTTGGTGACGCCCTCCGGATAGACGGAGACCAGGGTGGTGCGGCCGTCATCGGTGAGCTTGCGCAGGCGCACGCGCTGGCCGAGGCCGCCGCGGAACTGGCCGGCGCCGCCCGTGTCGGGGACGTAGGCCTTCTCCACCACCAGCACCGGGGCGCGGCTCTCGAAGAGCTCGATCGAGGTGTTGGAGGCCGAGGTGGGCCAGAGCAGGGCGGACTTGCCGTCGCCCCGGGCCGAGGCGCCCTGCCCGCCGCCGACGAAGAGGTGGTCGGAATAGAGGCTGCCCCCGGCATCCTGGCCATAGACGTTGGTGGCGACCGGCAGACCGGTATTGGCCTGCACCAAGCTCGGCGCCGCCCCGGACAGGGCGCGGAAGATGTTGGGGGCGAGATACCAGCCGGTGCGGGTGCGCATGTTCACCGCCGCCGGGCGGCGCGGGTTCAGGATCGAGCCCTCCGGCGCCTCCACGGTGAAGGGGCGGTAGCAGCCGGCATTGCCCCGCACGTTGGGCGTCAGCATGCACTTGAGCGGATAGGTCGCGTGCGCCGCCGTGTAGTTCAGGGTGGAGTTCAGCCCGCCCTGGGGAAGCTGTGGCGGGGCGCCGTCGAAGTCGAGGTTGATGGTGTCGCCCGCGACGGTGAGCTTCAGCGGGTAGCGCAGCTCCTTGCCCAGCGGGTTGTTGCGGATCTCGGCATGGTAGTCGCCATCCGGCAGGGCGGCGATGGCGTCGCGCATCGCCTTCTCGGAACGGCCCTGCACCACCGCCGCCAGGGCGCGCAGGTCGCTCATGCCATAGTCGCGCATGAAGGAGAGCAGGCGCTCGCCCCCCAGGGCATTGGCGGCGATGAAGGAGTGCAGGTCGCCCAGCACCTGGTCCGGGTTGCGGACGTTCTCGCGGAACAGGGTGAAGAAGGTGTCGTTCGGCACGCCCGCGTCGAAGAGCTTCATCGGCGGGATCTGGAAGCCCTCCTCGAAGATCTCGCGCGCCTTCAGGGAATCCTTCGTGCCGCCGATGTCGGAAACATGGCCGACCGTGCCCATCAGCCCGACCACCTTGCCCTCCCGGAAGACGGGGGTGACGATGGCGATGTCGAAGAGATGCCCGGCGCAGAGCCAGGGGTCGTTGGTGATCAGCACGTCGCCCGGCTTCAGCGTTTCCGCCGGGTACTTCTCCAGCAGTGCCTTCACCGCGCGCGGCAGGGTCAGGTTGAAGACGGGCATGGCGCGCGGGGAATGCGCCAGGGTCTCGCCCTCCGGGTCCAGCAGCTCGCAGGCGAAGTCCTGGCTTTCGGAGATGATGAGGGAGAAGGCGGTGCGGACCACCGTCAGCCACATCTCCTCCACCACGTTCACGAGCCGGGACCACATGATCTCCAGCGCGATCGGGTCGGCCTCGATACGCGCCATGGCCTCGGCCAGCGGCATCTCCGCCGTCACCAGCTCGCCCGCCATGGCGGGGGCGGCGATGGCGATGCGCAGGTTCAGCGTGTCGTCCACCTGCACCGCGTCGCCGGGCGGGACGATGGTGGTGGCCTCGCGCTCCTCGACGATGGCGGGGCCGGGGATGCGGTCGCCGCTGGCGAGCGCGTAGCGGTCGTAGACCACCGCCTCCTGCCAGCCGCCCTCGAACCAGGCGCGCCGCGTGCCCTTCACCGCCTGGGCGGTGTCGCCGCCGCCGACCGCGCCGGTGAGCGACAGCTTCGGCTCCGGCCCGACGCAGCGGAGGCGGAAGTTGATCGCTTCCATCCGGGCGCCCTCATAGACCGAGGTGTAGCGGGCGGCGTAGATGCGGGTGAAGCGGGCGCGGATCTCGCCCAGGCTCGCCGCGCCGATCTCGCCCGCCGGCAGGTCCACCGCGATGTCGTGCATCTGGCCGACCAGGCGCATGTCGGCGGAACGCTCGACGCGGATGCTCTCCGGCGCCACGCCCGCTTCCACGAGGCGCGCGCGGCCCTCGGCCTCCAGCTCCGCCAGCAGGGCGTTCAGCCGGGCGGCGTCGAAGCCTTCCGAGAATTCCAGCGGCAGGGAGCGCACCAGCTCGAAGGAGAGCGGGGCGGCGAGGAAGCCCAGTGCCGAGGCGGCACCGGAGGCGGGCGGAATGATGACCTCGCGCACGCCCAGCGCGCGGGCCACGTCGGCGGCATGGGCCGGGCCTGCGCCGCCGAAGCCGACCATGGCATAGGCGCGCGGGTCCTTGCCCTTCTCCACCAGATGGACGCGGGCGGCGGCGGCCATGCTTTCCACCACGACCTTGTGGATGCCCCAGGCGGCCTCCATCACGCCCAGGCCCAGCGGTGTCGCCACGCTCTCCACCGCGCGTTCCGCCGCCGGCTTGTCCAGCGACATGCGGCCGCCGAGAAAGAAGCCCGGGTCGTAGTAGCCGAGGACGAGGTTGGCGTCGGTCACGGTCGGCTTCGTGCCGCCCATGCCGTAGCAGGCCGGGCCGGGGTCGGAGCCGGCGGAATGCGGGCCGACCTTCAGCAGCCCGACCTCGTCGATGCCGGCGATGGAGCCGCCGCCGGCGCCGATCTCGATCATGTCGATCACGGGCGCCTTGATCGGCAGGCCGGAGCCCTTGCTGAAGCGGTGGACGCGGCCAGCCTCCAGCATCGGGGCGATCTCGACGCGGCCGGCCTCGACCATGCAGGCCTTGGCGGTGGTGCCGCCCATGTCGAAGGAGATGACGTCCTTCTTGCCCGCCAGCTCGCCGAACAGCGCCGTCGCGAGGCCGCCGCCGGCCGGGCCGGATTCCAGCAGGCGGATCGGAAAGGCGCGCGCCGTGGCGGGGGAAACAAGGCCGCCCGCCGAGTGCATCAGCCGCAGCGCGCCGGTGAAGCCGCGCGCCGCCAATTCACGCTCCAGGCGCTTCAGGTAGCGGTCCATCAGCGGCTGGACATAGGCGTTGGCGCAGGTGGTGACGCAGCGCTGGTACTCCCACATCTCCGCCACCACCTCGGCGGAAAGGGAGACGGCCAGCTCGGGGAACTCCTCGCGCGCGATGCGGCCCACGGCCTGCTCGTGCGCCGGGTTGCGGTAGGCGTGCAGGAAGCAGACGGCCACCGCCTCCACGCCCGCTTCGAGCAGGGTGCGGAAGGCGGCGCGGACGGCATCCTCGTCCAGCACCTCGACCACGCGGCCATCGCGGTCCAGGCGCTCGGCGACCTCCAGCCGCAGGTCGCGCGGCACCAGCGGCTCGGGGAAGCCCAGGAACAGGTCGTAGATGTCGTAGCGCTGCTCCGTGCCCATCTCCAGCACGTCGCGGAAGCCCTGCGTGGTGATCAGGCCGAGCTTCGCGCCCTTGCGCTCGATGACGGCGTTGGTGACCAGCGTGGTGCCGTGGATGATCTCGCCGACCTCGGCCAGCGTGATGCCGCCCATGGCCACCAGTTCCTCCAGCCCCAGCAGCGCGGCCTCGGAAGGGTCGTGCGGCGTGGTCAGGCGCTTGTGCAGCCGCACCGTGCCCGCAGCCGCGTCGTAGAGGATGAAGTCGGTGAAGGTGCCGCCGATGTCGAAGCCGATGCGCCAGCGGTTCAGGGAGGGGGCGGTGTTTGCCATGGGCTCGTTCTCGGTGGTCAGTTCTGGGATTCAGGCGGCGTCGGACATGGTGACGCCGACGGATCGCCCAGCATCGCGGCGATGGCGCGGGCCTCGCGCAGCATCGCGGCCAGGATGTCGTCGCGCTCCGCCTCGGAGACGATGGCGGAGGGATAGACGATGCAGAGGCTGACCTCCTCGCCGCTGGCCGGGTCGCCCACGGCGGTGGCAAGGGAGTCGATACCGGGATTGGCCTCGTGACGCGCGATCTCGAAGCCCCGCTCGCGGATGCGGGCGAGGCGTCCGAGGAGTTCCTCCATGTCGCGCGGGGAGTTCGGCGAGGGCGGCTGCAGCGGCTCGGGGAAGAGGGCGCGCACCGCGTCGTCGCCGAGCCGCGCCAGCAGCGCGCGGCCGGTGGCGGTGGCCGAGGCGGAAAGGCGCTCGCCGATCGGGGTGCCGACGCGCAGGAGCTGCGAGCCTTCATGGTAGGTGAGGCCCATCACGTCGCACCCGTCGCGGATGCTGACATAGCCTGTATGGCCGCAGTCGCGGGAGATACGCGAGACCGCCGCATGAGCCTGGCTGAGCAGCGGCGAGCCGCGGCGGTAGGTGTGCCCCATCTCGAACATCAGCAGCCCGGCGCGGTAGCGACGCGTGCCCGGCACCTGTTCCAGGAAGCCGGCATCCCGCATGGCGCGCAGCAGGCGCGAGGCATTGCTCTTCGGCATGCCGAGCAGGCCCGTCACCTCGGTCAGGCTGAGCTCCAGGCGATGCGCCGAGAAGCAGCGCAGCACCTCGGCGGCGTTGGAGAGGATGCTCATACGGTTCCGTTTTTTGGAACTGCGGTTGCGTTATGCGGGAATGCTAGTGGTTGCTGCACTGCGTGAGCAAGCGGAGTTCCACCCTTCGACACCAGGAAGTGGCGGGTGGCGCGCGGAAATCCGGTGTCGCTCCGAGCGGAATAGCGAATTTCTAGGCATTTCATGGCGTGAATTTGGGCAGTTTGGGCTGGCGTCCGGCCGATCCACCTACGCCAGCGGACCGGGCGGAAGACCAGCCTTGCCACTCCGAGCCAGCGGAAGGCGGGGGCTGGAGAGATACCATCCCCCAGTGGAGAGGGTCCGGGAGGGTCGGCGCCTCTCCCGGGAGCGACACGGGAGGGCCGGCTTCAACCCGGGGCGGGGCGGCGTGGGTTCAGGGCGTAGACCTCTTCCGCCGTGCGGTGGAAGAGCCAGGCCTGATCCTCGGCCGGCAAGGCGGCGGCGATGCGCTTGAAGCCGGTGAAGATGGTGTCGAAGCTGGCGCAAAGCCCATCCACCGGGAAGTTGCTGGCGAACATGGCGCGGCGCGCGCCGAAGAGGGCGATGGTCTCACGCACGATCCAGCCATTGTCCTCGGCGCTCCAGGCATGGCCGGGGCGGCCGAGGCCGGAGATCTTCACCGCCACGTTCGGATGCGCGGCGAGGCGGGCCATGGCGGCGTGCCAGGCGGCGAGGGCATCGGGGCTGCGGTCCGAGGGCAGGCCGGTGTGGTTGAGGATGATGCGGGTGCGCGGGAAGTCACGGGCCAGGAGTTCGGCCTCGTGCAGGTTCCACCAAGGAGTCTGCAGGTCGAAATGCAGGCCGTGGCGTTCCAGCAGGGCTTAACCGCGGCGCCAGCGCTCGTCCGACATCAGTGTGCGCTTCCCATCTCGGGCGGCCTGGGGCGTGGCAGGGCCGCCGGGCTTGTGGCGGACGCTGCGGACCAGGGGGAAGCCGGCCTGGGCGGCGAGAACGGTTCCCACATCGGGGTGGTGCAGCCAAGCCTGGGCGACCATGGCGTTGGGCAGGCCGTAGCCCACCGCGAGGCCGCTGACGAAGCGAGTCTCGCCGATCGGATCGGCGGGGTCCCACTCGGCCTCCATGTAGACCGTGGCGCGGATGTCGTGGCCCGCAGCATCGGCCCGGTAGTCGGGCGGCAGGTAGGGGCGCATCAGCGGCGCGGTGTCGCCGTAGCGGAAGCCGGGCAGCTTTCCTTCCGGCGTCAGCCAGGGGTATCGACCGTTGCGGGGGTCCCAGACATGGTGGTGGGCATCGACGATGAGACCGCCCCAGAGAGGGGCATCGGCCAGGGCTTCCCGTGTCACCGCGCGGTCTCCCGCTCCGCGAGGGGCACCAGCAGCGTGCCGAGGACATAGAGCGCGGCGCAGCCGGAGAAGAAGTGCAGCACCACGGTGTAGGAGCCGGTCGCCTGCAGGATCATGCCGGCGATGATGGGAATGGCGATGCCGCCCAGGCTGCCGGCGAAGTTCATCATTCCGCCGACCAGCCCGACCTTGTCGGCAGGGGCAAGCAGGGCCGGGAAGCTCCAGTAAAGGCTGCCGAAGCAGAGCAGGAAGACGGTGCCGGAGAGCAGCGCCACGGCGGCGGCGGGGTCGGCGATGGTGGGCAGCAGCAGGAAGGCGCCGAGCACGCCGAGGCCGGAGAGGCAGAGCATCGCCTTCAGCACGAGGCTGCGCGGCAGGCCGCGGCGCTGCAGCGCGTCGGCGCCGAAGCCGGCGGTGAGCGAGCCGAGGAAGCCGCAGATGAAGATCACCGCCATGGCGCCGCCGAGCTGCTTCAGGTCGAAGCCGCGCGCCTGGGCGAGATAGCTGGGGCCCCAGGTGATCAGGCCGAAGTTCATCATCGCCCAGCCGCAGCGGCCGAGCATAACCGGCGCCACGGCACGGGACGCGAGCGGCGTGCCGGCGGGCACGACCTAGGCCATGCCGGGGACGGGGGTGCGGATATGGGCGAGTTCCACCTCATTCACGGCCGGATGCACCGCCGGGTCGTCGCGCAGGTAGCGCCAGGCGACGAGGCCGGCGCCGATGGTCACGATGCCCGCCACGGCAAAGGCCATTCGCCAGGAATCCAGCGCGTAGATCAGCCAGGCGATGACGCCGCCGCCGAGGCCGGCGCCGAGATAGGAGCCGCTGTCCATCAGCACGGCGCCGCGCCCGCGCTCGCGCGGGGAGAGCCAGAGGGCGTTGAGCTTGCCGCCGGCGGGGAAGAGCGGAGCCTCGGCGGCGCCGAGGCCGAGGCGGGTGACGAGCAGGGAGAGGCCGCCGGTGGCGAAGGCAGCCAGGGTCTGGAAGGCGCCCCAGGCCAGGGTGGAGATGGTGACGACGCGGCTGGGGCCCATGCGGTCGATCAGGTAGCCGCCGGGGACCTGGAGCAGCGCGTAGGTCCAGAAGAAGGAGCTGAGGATGAGCCCCTGCATGGTGGGGGAGAGGCCAAGCTCATGCGCGATGGTCGGCATGCCCACCGAGAGGGTGGTCCGATCGGCGAGGTTGATCACGGTCAGCAGTGCGATCACGCCGAAGATGCGCCAGCGGACGCCGGTCCTGGCTGACGCGGCGCCCCCTATCACCGATGGATGCGTGGTGCTCATGCCAGTTTTCCTCCCCGTTTCGTATAACTGAATACAGAATTCTTCGTGCAACAAGCGGAAAAGCACGGGGTGTTGCGAGGGCGGGACTTCGGAGTTCCTGGCTGCCATGTGGCATGGCAGCGTTGTACCATCCTGGGAGAAGGGTTCCGCCTTCCCTCCGAGCCCCCTATTTGCCAGGACGCTTTGCGCCCTGGATCTCATGCGCCGGCTTCTGCTGACGCCGGATCACGCCGGAGAGCCTGGCTCTCCAGCGGGTTATGCTCAGGGATCACGTGCCAGGCTGACGGCATCCACAGGCGCCGGCGAAAGCCCGTGGTCTGGTGACCGGCTTCGGCCCTCAGCGGAGGGGAATCGGGGGGAGGCGGTGCCTTTGCCGGGGGCAACCACCCGGCGCAACGGCCGGCAGTGGATCAGGGCGCGATCAGGCCACGTCCTTCGAGAAGGCCGGAGAGGGGGCCGCCGGAGAAGCCCATGGCGCGGCGGGCGAAGAAGCGCTTGAGGGGCGGCAGGCGGTCCACGGCGGCGATGCCCAGCCGACGGGCGAGCCGCAGCGGCGGCAGGTCGTTGCCGAAGAGGCGTTCCAGCGCGTGGGTGGCGCCGAGCATCAGCAGGGCATCCGGGCGGCGGGCGGCCTGGTAGCGGGCGAGAACCTCCACGGAACCGGGATCCTGGCCGGCATGGTGGGCCTCGATCGCGCATTCGGCCAGGGCGGCGACGTCACGGAAGCCGAGGTTGAGCCCCTGCCCCGCGATCGGGTGGATGCCGTGGGCGGCGTCGCCCACCAAAGCGAGGCGCGTGTCCACGAAGCGGGCGGCCTGCATGGCGGTCAGGGGATAGGACCAGCGGCGGCCGATGACGCGCACGGCGCCGAGATGGCTGCCCAGGCGGCGCAGGATCTCGCGCGACAGGGCCGCGTCGTCCATGGCCATGAAGCGTGTGGCCAGGGGGCTGCGGTCGGACCAGACGATGGCGGAGGCGTGGGGATGTTCCGGCGTGCCGGCCAAAGGGAGCTGGGCGAAGGGGCCGTTGGGCAGGAACTGCTCCAGCGCCAGGTTACCGTGCGGGCGCTCATGGGCGATGGCGAAGACCATGCCGGTCTGGTGGTAGTCGAGCCCGGCGGTGCCGATGCCGGCGGCGCGGCGCAGCGGGCTGCGGCGGCCCTCGGCGCCGACCACGAGGCGGGCGGCGATCTCCGTGCCGTCGGCCAGCGCGACCAGGGCACCCTCGGCGGTGCGGGTGACGGTGGGCTGGGCCGGCGCGAAGACATGCAGGCGCGGCAGGCCCGGCAGGGCGGCGTTCAGGGCGACGCGGAGGGAGCGGGCCTCGACCATCCAGCCGAAGGCGGGCTCGCCCAGGTCGGCGGCGTCGAAATGCAGGTCGAGCGGCGAGGCGGGTTCGCCCGGGCGGCCATCGGCCACGCGGATGCGGGTGATCGGGCAGGGCTCATCGGGCAGGCGGGCCCAGATGCCGGCGGCCTCCAGCAGGTTGCGGGAGGAAGCGGCGATGGCATAGGCGCGACCGTCGAATTCCGGCCGTTCCATTGGCGGCAGGGGGGCGGTGTCCACCACCGCGACCTCCAGCCCCGCCGCCGCCAGGGTGGTGGCCAGGGTGGCGCCCACCGGACCCGCGCCCATCACGCAGGCCTCGACCTCGATCCGTTTCGTCATGCCCGCCATCCTGCCGCATTGCACAGGTTTTGGGCAGGGGGTGGCGGGGCTTTCCTGCTCTCCCGTCGAATGGGCCGCACGGAATGCGTGCAGACTGCCCATTGCCCGTCTTGGCACGCGCTTCGCATCTCATGCGCCGAGAAGGATCGAAGGGGGCTCCGGCCGAATGAAGCTGATCATGGCGATCATCAAGCCCTTCAAGCTGGATGAGGTGCGCGAGGCGCTCACGCCGCTGGGCATCCAGGGGCTGACGGTGACGGAAGTGAAGGGTTTTGGCCGGCAGAAGGGCCAGACCGAGATCTACCGTGGTGCCGAGTACCATGTGAGCTTCCTGCCGAAGCTCAAGATCGAGGTCGCCGTCGCCAACGACATGGTGGACGCGGTTGTGGAGGCCATCGCCACCACGGCCCGCACGGGCAAGATCGGTGACGGAAAGATTTTCGTGTTGGATGTCGAACGGGTCATGCGGATTCGCACCGGCGAGACCGACGACGCCGCGCTCTGAGGGGGAATGATGAGCGAGTTGATGAAGACGCGGGCCCGCCGCGCGGCGGGCTGCGCCTTGGCGGCCCTGCCTGTGCTGATGCTGGCGCTGCCGGTGCTGGCGCAGACGACGCCGGCAGCACCGGAGGCGGTGCCCACGGCGCCGTCCACGCCCGATACCGGCGATACGGCCTGGATGCTGACCAGCACGGCGCTCGTGCTGATGATGACCATCCCGGGCCTGGCGCTGTTCTATGCCGGCATGGTGCGCAAGAAGAACGTGCTGGCCACCATGATGCAGTCCTTCTCGATCGTGGCGGTCGCCACGATCGTGTGGATGGTGGCGGGCTATTCGATCGCCTTCGGCGAGGGCAACGCCTATGTCGGTGACCTGTCCAAGCTGCTGCTGAACGGCGTGGCGGAGAACTGGAACGCGCCCTTCACGCTGGGCTCGGGCGACGGGGCGGTGGCCTTCACCATCCCCGAGACGGTCTTCCTGATGTTCCAGATGACCTTCGCGATCATCACGCCCGCGCTGATCAGCGGCGCCTATGCGGACCGCATGAAGTATTCGGCGATGGTGGTCTTCACCATCCTGTGGCTGCTGGTGGTCTATTGCCCGATCGCGCACTGGGTCTGGCACCCGAACGGCTGGATCTTCGCGCTGGGCGCGCTGGACTTCGCCGGCGGCACGGTGGTGCACATCAACGCGGGCGTGGCGGGCCTGGTCTGCGCGGTGGTGCTGGGCAAGCGCGTGGGCCTCGGCCACGACAACATGTCGCCGTTCAACCTGGGACTGGCGGTGATCGGCGCCTCGCTGCTCTGGGTGGGCTGGTTCGGCTTCAACGCGGGTTCGGCGGGCGCCGCCGGCGGGCGCGCGGGCATGGCGATGCTGGTGACGCAGGTCGCCGCGGCGGCCGCGACGCTGGCCTGGGTCTTCGTGGAATGGGCGGTGAAGGGCAAGCCTTCCGTGCTCGGCGCCATTTCCGGCGCGGTGGCGGGGCTGGTCGCCATCACCCCGGCGGCGGGCTTCGTGCTGCCGGTGCCGGCGCTGGTGATCGGCGTGGTCGCGGGGCTGACCGGCTTCTGGGGCGCGACGGCGCTCAAGCACTGGTGCGGCTATGACGACAGCCTCGATGCCTTCGGCGTGCACGGGCTCTGCGGCATCGTCGGCGCGCTGCTGACGGGCTTCTTCGCCTATGGCCCGCTTTCCGCCACCACCGCGGCGCCGGACGGCACCGCCGGCTCGATGGCGCAGTTCATGATCCAGCTCTACGCGGTGCTCTCGACCTTCATCTACACCGGGGTCGTGACCTGGATCCTGCTCAAGATCGTCGATGTGGTGATCGGGCTGCGCGTGACCACCGAGGAGGAGCGCGAGGGCCTCGACATCGTGCTGCACGGCGAGCGGCTGGAGTAAGGCGCGGCCTCGCCGCACCGGGCGGGGCGACAGGAAGGGCGCCGGCGGGGGAAACCCGGCCGGCGCCCTTCGCATTCGTGGTTCCCGTTTATGGTTCGGGTTTGTGGTTGGGGGATGGACGGGGCAACCTGCGCCTCGGCCAGCCGCCCTCCCGCCGGGAGAGCGGGGCAGGATTCAGAGGATGCCGCCCATGTTCGTCGCCATGAACCGTTTCAAGGTCGCCCCAGGCTCCGAGGCCGCCTTCGAGGAGGTGTGGAAGTCCCGCGACTCCCGCCTGCGCGAGGTGCCGGGCTTCGTGGAGTTCCACCTGCTGCGCGGCCCGGCAACGGAGGAGCATGTCCTCTACGCCTCGCACACCATCTGGCGCTCGCGCGAGGATTTCGAGAACTGGACCC
>NZ_JHWD01000019.1 GCF_000622225.1 Roseomonas mucosa ATCC BAA-692
CCCCGGGCTTTCGTTGGCGCTGGTGGTAGCCGTGAGCCTGATGCCGATCCCCGGGAACAGGTGGATCGGCGGGGCTCCCGAAGAAGAAAACGCCTTGTCCGCACGGGCGGCACCGGCAGTCGCCGGAGAGCATCACTCTCCGGCGCGATCCGGCCACAGCAGGTGCCAACTCCTGGCAGGTCCAGGAGCCACCGGCTCCTGGCGGATGGGGGGCCGGGGGGAAGGCAGAGCCTTCACCCGGGACAGGGCAAGGCCGGAGGTGAAGCGCCACAACCGGCGCTCCCGGCATCAGTCGTTATGCGTCTCGTGTGCCCCGGCGGCGCCGAGCTTCCAGTATCCGGCAGCCTTGATACGCTCCTTGGGCAGGCCGTGCCGCTCCACCAGGATCTGGCGCAGGCGCTTGGCGACCAGGGATTCGCAGGCGACCCAGGCATAGCCTTCGCCACCCGGCAGGGTCAGGGCGCGCAGCGCCTCCTCCAGCCCGCCGCCCTGGCCCGGCGGCACGCGGCCGCGATGGACCCAGCGCAGGTCGAGCTTCGCCTGGCTCCGCCAGACCTGCTCTTCCGCTGGCCCGGCCACCTCGGCGATGACCAGGGCATGGCTGCCTTCGGGCAGTTCCTCCAGGCGGCGGCCGATCGCGGGCAGGGCCGTCTCGTCGCCGACCAGCAGGTGCCAGTCGAAGTCCATGGGGATCACGAAGGAACCGCGCGGGCCGCCGAGGCCGATGCGGTCGCCGGGCCTGGCGCGGCTGGCCCAGTCCGTCGCCGGCCCGTTCTCGTGCAGGGCGAAGTCGATCTCCAGAATCCCCGCCGCCTCGTCGTAGCGGCGCGGGGTGTAGTCGCGCGCGGACGGGCGCGGCTGGCCCTCGGGGAAGACGACGCCGTTCGGCCCCGCCACCGGCAACGCCAACGGGGCGCCGGGCTCGGGGAAGAAGAGCTTCACATGGTCGTCGAAGGAGAGGCTGGTGAAGCCGGCGAGATCCGGCCCCGCCAGGGTGATCCGGCGCATGGCCGGCGTGATGTCCTCCACCTGCGTTACGTCGAGCTGGCGGAAGCGGAGTTCGTGGCGGACCCGGCGCGCCACCCGCGCCGGGGCCTTCTCCATGCCCGTATCCATGGCTGTGGTCCTTATTCCCGCTCGATCCGCGTCGCGGTGGCGTCGATGGCCTCCACGATGCGGCGGAGCTGTTCCTCGGAGAGGTTGCCGCGACCGAGACGCAGCCGCAAGGCGAGCTTCAGGTTATGCATGGCCCGGAGGATCTGCAACTTGCCGGCTGCCGGAGCTTCGCCGCCGGCCGCCTCCATGCGGGCGAAGAGCGCATCCGCTTCCGCCTTCTGTCCGGCCAGGACGCGCTCGCCCTCCGGAGTGACGGCGTAGAGCTTCTTGGCGCCCTCGGTGGCGGAAACGGCGATCTGGCCGAGTTCCTCCAGCAGGGTCAGGGTCGGGTAGATCGTGCCGGGGCTGGGACGGTAGGCGCCGCCGAGCCGGGTCTCGATCTCCTCCATCAGCTCGTAGCCGTGGCGCGGGCGCTCCGCGATCAGGCGCAGCAGGACGAGGCGGAGGTCGCCGCTCTCGAAGAAGCGGCCGCCGCGCCCGCCCCGGCCATGATGGCCGTGCCGGCCGAAGGGGCCACGGCCGCCACGCTCTCCGTCCCCGAAGTCGCGGTGGAAGCGGCGGGCCTCGCAGCGGCCATCCTGGCCGGGCCAGCGGGGATCGGAGCGGCGGTGGGAGAAGAAATGTCGCATCAGGTTATCCTCGATAGGGTTTCGATATATCGGAAATAGGCGAAGCCCATATCCGCCGCAAGATCCGATATATCGGAAATATTCACTTCGACAGGATATGCCCGCGCCAGGGGCTGCCGGCCCGCTCCGCGCTTGGTGCCGGGCGCCGGGTGGCTTATCTGAGGGGCGACAACACGCCCGCGCGGCCGAAAACCCGCCTCACGCCCGCATTCCGGCCGGACCCTTCATGACCGACACCCCCCTCTCCCGCATCCGCAACTTCTCGATCATCGCCCATATCGACCATGGCAAGAGCACGCTCGCCGACCGGCTGATCCAGAAGACCGGCGCCCTGTCAGACCGCGAGATGACCAACCAGGTCCTCGACAACATGGAGCTGGAGCGCGAGCGCGGGATCACCATCAAGGCGCAGACCGTCCGGCTGGACTACCGCGCCGCGGATGGCGAGCTGTACCAGCTGAACCTCATGGACACGCCGGGCCATGTGGACTTCGCCTACGAGGTTTCCCGCTCCCTGGCCGCCTGCGAGGGCTCGCTTCTGGTGGTCGACGCCTCCCAGGGCGTCGAGGCGCAGACGCTCGCCAACGTCTACCAGGCCATCGAGGCGGGGCACGAGATCGTCCCCATCCTGAACAAGGTGGACCTGCCGGCCGCCGAGCCGGAGCGGGTGAAGCAGCAGATCGAGGACGTGGTCGGCATCCCCGCCGACGACGCGGTGATGATCTCCGCCAAGACCGGGCTGAACATCGAGGGCGTGCTGGAGGCCGTCGTCACCCGCCTGCCGCCGCCGCAGGGCAACCCGGACGCGCCGACCAAGGCGCTGCTGGTGGACAGCTGGTACGACGCCTATCTCGGCGTGATCATCCTGGTGCGGGTGAAGGACGGCCACCTGCGGCGCGGCCAGAAGATCCGCATGATGGCCAACGGCACCACGCACATCATCGACCAGGTGGGCGTGTTCCGGCCGAAGATGCAGACCGTCGAGAGCCTCGGGCCGGGCGAGATGGGCTACTTCACCGCCGCCATCAAGACGGTGGCCGACACCAATGTCGGTGACACGGTGACCGACGACCGCAACCCGGCGCCGGAGCCGCTGGCGGGCTTCAAGCCCTCCATCCCCGTGGTCTGGTGCGGCCTCTACCCGGTCGATGCGGACGATTTCGAGAAGCTGCGCGAATCGCTGTCCAAGCTGCGGCTGAACGACGCCTCCTTCCACTACGAGGCAGAGACCTCCGCCGCGCTGGGCTTCGGCTTCCGCTGCGGCTTCCTCGGCCTGCTGCACCTGGAGATCATACAGGAGCGCCTGAGCCGCGAGTTCGACCTCGACCTGATCGCGACCGCGCCCAGCGTGGTCTACAAGATCAACAAGACGAACGGCGAGAGGATCGAGCTGCACAACCCGGCCGACATGCCGGACGGCTCGGTGATCGACACCATCGAGGAGCCCTGGATCAAGGCGACGATCTTCGTCCCGGACGAGTACCTCGGCTCCGTGCTGGCGCTCTGTTCCGAGCGGCGCGGACAGCAGATCGACCTCACCTATGTCGGCACCCGGGCGATGGCGGTCTACAAGCTGCCGCTGAACGAGGTGGTCTTCGACTTCTACGACCGGCTGAAGTCGATCTCCCGCGGCTATGCCTCCTTCGACTACACGATGGACGGCTACGAGGAGAGCGACCTCGTGAAGATCTCCATCCTGGTGAACGCCGAGCCGGTGGATGCGCTGAGCTTCATGGCCCATCGCTCCCAGGCGGAGAAGCGCGGGCGACAGATCTGCGAGCGGCTGAAGGACCTGATCCCCAAGCAGCTCTTCAAGATCGCCATCCAGGCCGCCATCGGCAGCCGCGTCATCGCGCGCGAGACCATCGGCGCGCTGAGCAAGGACGTCACCGCCAAGTGCTACGGCGGCGACATCAGCCGCAAGCGCAAGCTGCTGGAGAAGCAGAAGGAGGGCAAGAAGCGCATGCGGCAGTTCGGCAAGGTCGAGATCCCGCAGAGCGCCTTTATCGCCGCCCTCAAGATGGACGCCTGACAGGCGCGCTTCCCCCGAAGGGAAGCGCCCTGCCCTTTCCCGGCCCGCCCCTTGCCGGCGGGCCGGCCCTCTCGCCCCGTGCCCCTGGCGCCACGCCCGGACTGGGCCACAGCAGCCTGGCGATGCACTTTATTACGAAATAGCAATAAAACCGCCTCTTTCCGCAAGTCGAATCGGCTTCTTCGTCGTTGACCTTTGCAGCGGCGCATCCTTCGATGACGAAATTATAATCCGGAGGAAACGACATGATTCGGCGCTGTGCCCTCGTCCTGGCGGCCGCCTTCCTGGCCCTGCCGGCCGCCGCGCAGGATTCCTACCCCAGCCGCACGATCACCATGACCGTGCCCTTCGCCGCCGGCGGCCCGACCGACACGGTGGCCCGGCTGGTCGCCGAGGCCATGGGGCGCGACCTGAAGCAGACGGTGGTGATCGAGAATGTCGGCGGGGCCGGCGGCACGCTGGGCGCCGCCCGGGTCGCCCTGGCCAGGCCGGACGGCTACGCCATCCTCATGCACCATATCGGCATGGGAACGACGCCGACCCTGTACCGCCGCCTGTCCTATGACCCGGTGAACGGGTTCGAGACGGTGGGCCTCGTCACCGAGGTGCCGATGACCGTCATCGCCCGCAAGAACATCGGCGCGAACACCCTGGCCGAGCTGACGGCGCTGATGAAGCGCGAAGGCACCAAGATCAACCTCGCCAATGCCGGGATCGGGGCGGCCAGCCATCTCTGCGGCCTGCTCTGGCAGAACGCCATCGCCACCCAGGTGACCACCGTGCCCTATCGCGGCACCGCCCCGGCCATGACGGACCTGGTGGGCGGCACTGTGGACGTGATGTGCGACCAGACCACCAACACCACCGAGCAGATCAAGGCCGGTTCCGTGCGCGCCTTCGCCGTGACGACAAAGGATCGCCTGGCCGCCCTGCCCGACCTGCCGACGGTGCACGAAGCCGGGCTGCCGGGCATGGAGGTCTCCATCTGGCACGGGATCTACACGCCGCGCGGCACGCCGGCGGCGATCAACGAGCGCCTCTCCAGCGCCCTGCGCACCGCGCTGAAGGACCCGCACGTGGTCGCGCGCTTCGCGGAGCTCGGCACCGCCCCGGTGGCCGATGCGATGGCCATGCCGAAGGCGCACCGGGACTACTGGATGGCCGATATCGCCAAATGGCGGCCGGTGATCCAGGAGGCCGGGCAATACGCCGACTGAAGCCACCCCCCGCCGCGGTGGGCACCCCCGGGGACAACGGGGGGGCCATCCCCTCTCGCCTGGTGGCAGGGCCCAGAAGGACAGCCCTCTGGACATCCTCTTCGCGGCGCGATGCCGCAAAGGAGATGTCCGGACGGTGCATCGCAATCGGGCCGGGTCCAGTCTATAAGGCTGGCACGACATCGGAATTGAGCGGGCATCTGGCATGAGCACACTGGAGGGACGTCGGGTCCTGGTCGTGGAAGACGAGACACTGGTGGCGATGCTGGTGGAGGATACGCTTCTCGATGCCGGCGCACAGGTCCTGGGCCCCGTGGCGACCGTGGCGGCCGCCCTGCAACTGATCCAGACCGAGAGGCCGGACGTCGCCGTGCTCGACCTGAATCTGGCGGGCGAGACCTCCGAGCCGATCGCCGATGCGTTGACCGGCATGAACGTGCCCTTCGTGGTCGCCTCCGGCTACGGACAGGCCGGCGTGCCGACCCGGCATGCCAACGTCCCGGTGCTGGCCAAGCCCTATGCGCCCGAGGAACTGACCCAGGCCCTCGCCCGCCTGCTGCCCTGATCCGTCTCGCCGGGCGCGATGGGTTCCGCCGCGTCCCCTGGGGGCAAGGCTCCACCTCGCCCCCAAACCCCCGCGCCGCCAGGACCCTGCGGGCCCTGGACCCGATGAGCTGGCACTCCCCGGCACCGGCAGCCGCCGGAAAGCCCTGCTCTCCGGCGGCTGCCGGTGCCGCCAGCGCGGACACGGTGTCTTTCCTCTTTTCGGGGGTCCCGCCGATCCACCTGTGCCCCAGGGATCAGGCGGAAGGCTGGCCTCGCCACCCGCACCCGCTCAAGGCGGAGTCTGGGGGAATACCATTCCCCAGCAGCGGGGGTTCCGGGGCAGGCGGAGCCTCCCCGGGGCCAACCGAAAGCGCAACGCCAGAACCCTGGCCGCTCACCCGCCAGGCGCGGACGGTTCCGGCAGCCAGCCGGCCAGTTCCTCACGCAGCAGCGCTTCCAACAACGCCACCGCACCGGGAGAATCGTTCAGGCAGGGGATCACCGTGTAGTCCTCGCCCCCGGCCTCCATGAAGACATGCCGTGATTCCCGGCCGATCTCGTCCAGCGTCTCGACACAGTCGGACAGGAAGCCCGGCGTGATCATCGCGACACGCCGGATGCCGCGCCCGGGCAGCCCGGACAGGACATCGTCGGTATAGGGCTCCAGCCAGGGCTCCCGGCCGAAGCGCGACTGGAAGACAAGGGGGAATTCCGCCTCGGACAGGCCGAGCGCCCGGCGCAGCGCCCGCATGGTCCGCTCGCATTCGGCCAGGTAGGGATCGCCCTTCTCGACATAGGAACGCGGCAGGCCGTGGAAGGAGGCGAGCAGCATCTGCGGCGGCCGCTCCAGCCCGGCCAGCGCCTGGCGCACCGAATCGGCCAGGGCGCGGATATAGGCGGGGTGGTCCGGAAAGGAGGGCGCGATCCGCAGCGCCGGCTGGCGCCGCATCCGCATCAGCGCGCGGAACGCATCGTCCGCCACCGTCGCCGTGGTGGTGGCGCTGTATTGCGGATAGAGCGGCAGGACCAGCACGCGGTCGCAGCCCTCCGCCATCAGCGCCCGCATCCGCTCGTCCACGCCCGGGCGGCCATAGCGCATGGCCCAGTCCACCACGACCTCTCCCGTGCCGTCCGCCGAGGCCAGCCGCGCGCGCAGCCTCTCCGCCTGGGCGCGGGTGAAGGTCCGCAGGGGCGATTCATTCTCCGCCGCGCGCCAGATGCGGCGGTAGTTCGCGCCGGAGCGGCGCGGGCGCGTGGCCAGGATCACGCCCTGCAGCAGCGGCTGCCAGAGCAGCGGATTCACCTCGATCACCCGCCGGTCGCTGAGGAACTGCGACAGGTAGCGGCGCATCGGCCAATAGCCCGTGCCGTCCGGCGTGCCGAGATTGACCAGCAGCACGCCGATCCGCCCCTTCGCCGGCTCCGGACCGCCGCTCACCGGCGCATCCCCGGCGGAGGCCAGGGAGAGCGGGGCCACATGCGTCATGGCAGGATATCCGCCGGACTCCCGGCCCGCAGCCACGCGCCCAGCTCCTGGCCCAGCCGCGCCGCGTCGCCGGGCGCGCCCTCCAGGCCGCGCTTCAGCAGGAAGGAGCCGTCCTCCCGCGCCAGAAGGCCGGTCAGCCGCAGCCGCCCGCCGGGCAGCATCCGCGCATGGGCACCGACCGGCGTGCGGCAGGAGCCGCCGAGCGACGCCAGCAGCGCCCGCTCCGCCGTGGCGGCGATGCGGGTGGGGCGATGGTCGATCATCGCGAAGAGGCGCCGCGTCTCCACATCTTCCTCCCGGGCCGTGACGGCGATGATGCCCTGTCCGGCCGCCGGCACCAACTCCTCCTCCGGGTCCAGCGCCATCACGGCCGCATGTTCCAGGCCCAGGCGGCGCAGCCCGGCCATGGCCAGCAGCGTGGCCGCGAAATCGCCGCCCTCCAGCACCCGCAGCCGCGTGCCGACATTGCCGCGCAGCAGGCCGAAGCGCAGGTCCGGCCGCAGGTGGCGCAGCTGCGCCTCGCGCCGCACCGAGGCGGTGCCGATCCGCGCGCCCTGCGGCAGTTCCGGCAGCGCGCCGCGGCGGAAGACCGGCGGCACGGCAGGCCCCAGGACCAGGGCGTCGCGCACATCCTCGCGCGGCAGAACGCCCGCGATGACGAGGCCGGGCGGCAGCTCCGTTTCCAGGTCCTTCAGGCTGTGCACGGCGAAATCGACCCGGCCGTCCAGCAGCGCCTCGTGGATCTCCTTGGTGAAGAGCCCCTTGCCGCCGATATCGGCGAGGCGGCGGCCCTGGACCCGGTCCCCGGTGGTGCCGACCACGCGCGCCCGCACGGGGCGCCCGCCGGTCATGCCCTCGCCGCCCAGCAGCGCCAGCACCTCCCGCGTCTGCGCCAGCGCGAGCGGGGAGCCGCGCGTGCCCGCCCACAGCGCCGGCAGCCGGGACTCCTTGGCAAGGCCGGGGGATGGCGGGACCGGCGCCGCCGGCAAGGAGGCGGCCCGGTCCGGGGCGGCGGGGGCAGGGTCAAGGGCAGGGGCGAGCAGGGCGGCGGACATCCGGGGGGTTCCGTTCGCAGGCATTCGGTTCGGGAAAAGAGCGGACCTCCGGCTGGAAAGAGGGGTTCGCCGGAGGTCCGCAGCGGCGCGGCATGGGTCTGCCCGCCGCCGGAGTGCGCCATGGCCCGGGGCAGGCCATGGCGGTCCTTTCAGGCCAGGATCACTCGGCCGCCTGCTGCCCGCCCACATCGGCGGCGGTGGTGGGCGCCGAGGCCGGGCTGGTGTGCACCCAGTCCAGCGCGCGCTCCACGCCGGCGGCATAGGCCGGGTCCGCCTTGCGGAAATGCCCGAGCTGGCGGGCGACGATCTCCCGCGGCACGCCCTGCATCGCGCCGGCGATGTTGCGGAACAGCCGCTCCTGCTGCTCGGCGCCCAGCAGGCGGAACAGGTTGCCCGGCTGGGTGTAGTCGTCGTTGCCGTCGCGATGGTTGTAGTAGTCGGCATTCCCGTTGATGCGCAGGGGCGGCTCCTTGGCCGAGGGCTGCTCCACCGGGCCGTTGAAGGAATTCGGCTCGTAGTAGTGGTCCGTGCCGCGCGGCGCGTCGAAGCGCATCGGCCCGTCGGCGTGATAGGTGTTCACCTGGCTGCGCGGCCGGTTCACCGGCAGGGCCTCGTAATGCGTGCCGACGCGGTAGCGGTGCGCGTCGGCATAGGCGAAGATCCGGCCCTGCAGCACCTTGTCCGGGGAAAAGCCGATGCCCGGCACGATGTTCGACGGCGAGAAGGAGCTCTGCTCGATCTCCGCGAAGTAATGCTCGGGGTTCCGGTTCAGCTCCAGCACGCCCACATCGATCAGCGGGTACTCGCCATGCGGCCAGACCTTGGTCAGGTCGAAGGGGTTGTAGGAGGTCCTCTCCGCATCCGCCTCCGGCATGATCTGCACGCAGACGCGCCAGCGCGGGAAGTCGCCCTGCTCGATCGCGTCATAGAGGTCGCGCTGCGCGCTCTCGCGGTCCTCCGCGATGACGGTGTTGGCTTCCTCGTTCGTCCAGGTCCGGATGCCCTGCATGGACTTGAAGTGGAATTTCACCCAGTACCGCTCGCCGGCATCGTTCCAGAAGGAATAGGTGTGCGAGCCGTAGCCGTTCATGAAGCGGTAGCCCTGCGGCAGGCCGCGATCCGAGAACAGGATCGTCACCTGGTGCAGGCTTTCCGGCGACAGCGACCAGAAGTCCCACATCGCCGTCGCCGAGCGCATGTTGGTGCGCGGATGGCGCTTCTGCGTGCGGATGAAGTCCGGGAACTTCATCGGGTCGCGGATGAAGAAGACAGGCGTGTTGTTGCCGACGAGGTCCCAGTTGCCCTCCTCGGTGTAGAACTTCAGCGCGAAGCCGCGCACGTCGCGCTCGGCATCCGCCGCGCCGCGCTCGCCCGCCACGGTGGAGAAGCGCAGCAGCACCTCGGTCTTCTTGCCCAGCTGGGAGAAGACCTTCGCCCTGGTATAGCGGCTGATGTCGTGCGTGACGGTCAGCGTGCCATAGGCGCCCGAGCCCTTGGCATGCACCACCCGCTCCGGGATGCGCTCCCGGTTCTGGTGCGCCAGCTTCTCGATGAGCTGGTAGTTCTCCAGCAGGATCGGGCCGCGCGGGCCGGCGGTCAGGCTGTTCTGGTTGTCGGGCACCGGGGCGCCGGCCGTGCTGGTCAGCACCGGGCGCGCCGCGCCACTCCGTGTTTCCTGGGTCATGAAGTCCTCCTTCCCAAACCTCGGAAGCTCTGCGGGCGACTATGCCTCCCCGCCTTCCATCGGCGAAATTGAACGTTCCTATCCTTGTGATAGGTAACGCCTAACGATGGATGGGATGGAGCCATGCCCCCGAACACCCTGGCCGGCCTCTCGCTCCGCGACCTCGAATACGCCGTCACGGTCGCGGAGCTGCGCCACTTCGGCCGCGCCGCCGAACGCTGCGGCGTCAGCCAGCCCGCCCTGAGCGAGCAGATCCGCAAGCTGGAAGGCCTGCTGGGCGTGACGCTCTTCGAACGTTCCAGCCGCCGCATCGAGCCGACCGCCCAGGCCACGAACCTGCTGCGCCAAGCGGAGGTGGTGATCCGCGAGGCGCGCGGGCTGCTGGAAATGGCCAAGGGGGAGGCCGAGCCCCTGACCGGCCCGCTGCGCCTGGGCGTGATCGCCACACTCGGCCCCTACTACGTCCCCTGGCTGCTGCCGGACATGCGGGCGCGCTATCCCGGCCTGAGTCTGCGCCTCCAGGAAGGACGGACCGGCGAGCTGCTGGAGGCGCTGCAACGCGGCACGCTCGACCTGGCGCTGGTCGCCCTGCCTTCCGGCGCGGCGGGCCTCACGGAAGCGCCGCTCTTCTTCGAACCCTTCCAGCTTGCCTGTCCGCAGGGACACCCGCTGCTGGAGCAGGAGCGGATCGGCATCCAGGATCTGGACGGCCAGGGGCTGCTGCTGCTGGAAGAAGGGCACTGCCTGCGGGAACAGGCGCTCTCCCTCTGCCATGTCCCCGCCGGGATGCGTGAGGCGCGCTTCGCCAGCTCGCTGGAAATGCTGCGCCACATGATCGCCGCGGGCGAGGGCTACTCCCTCTTGCCCCTGCTGGCGCGGCGCGAAGGCACCGCCCTGGACGGGCTCATCGGCTACCGCCCCATGCGGGAACCCCGGGTCGGCCGCACCATCGGACTGGTCTGGCGCGGCACCGACCCGCGCGGGCCGGTCTTCGCGGAACTCGCGGACGTGCTGCGGGACACCGCCCCGCCCGGGACCGATCCGGATGAAAGCAAGGCCCCGCCAGCCTGATCCGGACAGCGATTGCCGGTCGCGCATCACTTCTGCCGTTGCGCCGTCCCGGGGGACAAGGCTCCGCCTTTTCCCCCCGTCCCCCTTATCCGCCAGGAACCTGAGGTTCCTGGACCTCCCGTTCGTTGCCTCTTCGCTGCGGGCCGGATCGCGCCGGAGAGCATCGCTCTCCGGCAGGCTGCCAGTGCCACCAGCGCGGACAGGGTGCCTTTCTTCTTTCCGGGAGCCCCGCGTTGCCACTTGCTCCCCGGGATCAGGCCGCAGGCTGGCGGCCACCACGGGAACCCACGAAAGCCCGGGGTCCGGGGACCGGCTTCGGTCCCCGGCGGAGAGGGGGTCCGGCGGGAGAGGCAGCGCCTTTCCCCCGGCGGCCGGAACAGGCGAGTCCGGCGCTCAGTCCGGCGTGATGTTGCCGCGGCGGACGACCTCCTTCCAGCGGTCGATCTCTCCCTTCTGGAAGGCGGCGAACTCGGCGGGGGTGCTGCCCACGACCTCGAAGCCGATCTCGTCCATGCGGCGGCGGGTGTCGGGGTGGCGCAGGGCCGCCAGGATGGCTGCGTGGATGCGGTTGGCGAGGTCCGGCGCCATGCCGGCGGGGCCGCCGATCGCCTGCCAGGAATAGACGGTGAAGCCCTGCAGTCCGCTCTCGATGGCGGTCGGCACCTCGGGAAGAAGGGCGGAACGCGCCTCACTGGTGATCAGGATGGGCTTCACGCGGCCGTCGCGGATCTGCGGCAGGATGGAGCCGAGATTCTGGAAGGAGAGCTGGACGTTGCCGGCGATCAGGTCGGTGGTGGCTGGGGCACCGCCGGCATAGGGGATGTGCGAGATCTCCGTGCCGGTGGCCTGCTTGAACATCTCCATGGTCAGGTGGTCGGAGGAGCCGACGCCGGAGGTGGAGTAGGAGGTGGCGCCCTTGCGCGCCTTCAGCCATTCGACGAGCCCGGCGAGGTCGCCGGCCTTCACCTGCGCGGGGTTCACCACCAGGACATTGGGCGTGCGCACGGTCTGGCTGAGGCCGGTGAAGTCGCGCACCGGGTCGTAGCCGAGACTGGGGCGCAGCGCGGCGTTGATCGCCCAGGTGCTGATCGGCGCGTGCATCAGCGTGTGGCCATCCGGCGCGGAGCGGATGACGAAGCGGGCACCGATCTCGCCGGTGGCGCCAGGGCGGTTCTCCACCACCACGGGCTTGCCGATCCCCTGCTGCATCTGCACCCCGATGGCACGCGCCACGATGTCGGAGGACGAGCCGGGGGCGAAGGGGGAGACGATGGTGACGGTGCGCTCAGGCCAGGCCATCTCCGCCCGCGCGGCACGGGGCAGGAGCGCGGGCATGCCCAGAAAAGGCGTGAGAAGCGAGGCGCGGAGGAGGCCACGGCGTTGCATGTTCTTTTGTTTCCTTCCCAAATTGAGGTGTCACCCTGTTGCGGGTGGCGCCAAAGCTGGAAGCGACGTCACGGGTTCGCCTTCCAGCGGCTGGAGTGCGCGCGCGGCCCTTTCCTTCGCCGTACGGACGGGGCTGCTCTTGCCCCTTCCGCCGCGCCGAACGGTCCTCGCGCAGGGTGCATCCGATGGTCATGGCGATCCGCTCCGACGCGACGGATAGGTAGCCGCATGAGGCTTCACGAAACAGCCCATCCGCGCCCTTCCGCCCGCGGCGCGCATGACAGCGCCAGATCATCACGTACTCTTCCCTGGCCGCATCCAGATTCGCAGTTCCAGGGTGCCAAGGAAATCATCGACGTTGATCGAACCGCCAGAATATCGAGAATGCCGGGTAAGTTGTCCTGAACCCCGGTTTTGCCCGCGAGGATAGTGTGCGCAGCGTGTTACAACGGCAAGGGCTATTCGGGCCACAGATGCCATCTGTCGCGCGGCGTGTGACACTGGTCGTCGCGGGCGTCTGGCTGGTGCTGGTGACTGGCCTGAGCTGGTGGATGTCGCGGTATATCATGACGGAGCGGCTCAGCGACTTGGCTGCCAGCGCCGAATACGACACCAGAACAACCGCGCGCATCGTCGACCGGCTGTTCACCGAGATGAGCAGCGTGGCCAATATGGTGGCGCATCAGAGCAGGGTGATCCAGCTTGCCACCCGCTATCGGGTCGATCCGCCAGACCTGGCCAGCTTAACACGCCAGCAGCGCGCCGCATATTTCACACGCGACCCCTTGGTGCGCAGCGTCGGCGATTTCATGAACAGTCTGTCCAGCGACCTGCGCTACGCCCGGATCTATATGAATAACCTGTCGGATGACACGGTAACGGCCAGCAACTGGGCCGAGCCCGACAGCATCGTCGGGATGATCTATCGGGAACGAAGATACCTCGTCGATGCCCTGCAGCACGGCAAGGGGCAGATGTTCGGTATCGCCCGCCTGAACAGAACGCCGTCCTACTTCGTGTCCAGCCGTATCGAGGACGCCGACGACGTGACGCAGGGCTCCGTCACGGTGAAGTTCGACGCACCGGATATGGCGCTCTATCTGGCAGGGCAGCACATCGCCCTGATCGTGAATCGCCAGGGGCGCGTGACGACCTCCTCGTCCGCGCCGTTCATGCTGCGCAATGTGGCCGCGCTTCTGCCACCGGACATCCTGCAACCTCCGGACGGCGACGAAGATATCGGCAAGCCCATGGACATTCGCGCCATGACCGGCCCGGAGCAGGCCGGCCAGTGGCAGATCGACGGGCATCTTTATCTGCTGCGGCGCCAGCCCCTGTCCGACAGGACGTATCAACTGCTCACGCTGGTTTCGCTCGATTCCCTGGCCCCCATGCGCCGGCAACACTTCTGGGTGGCGGGGCTGGTCGCGGCGCTCGGCCTCGTCCTGATCCTGCTCTCCGGCCGTGTCGCGGGACAGATGGTGTTACGGCGGCAGGAGGAACGGTACGCGGCGAATTACGACGCCCTGACCGGCCTGCCGAACCGGCGCGCGATCCTGGCCGATCTGGGTCAGTGCTTTGCGCTGGCGAAGCGGACACGCCAGTCGATTCTTGTGGCGTTCATCGATCTGGATGAATTCAAGACGATCAACGACACCTACGGACACGAGATCGGCGACAAGTTCCTGGTCGAGGTTGCAAGACGCCTCTCGGCCGGTCTGCACCCCGGCGACGTGCCGGGACGGTGGGGCGGCGACGAATTTATCGTGATCAGGCTGGCCGCCCCGTCCAGGCCGGATGCTCCGGACGAAGCGGCCGCTGTGATGCGCAGACAGTTGGCGCCACTGCTGATCGGGACCTATGTCTTCGCCGGCTGCAGCTTCGACTATCCAGGCGCGAGCTTCGGCGTCGCGACTGTCGATCCCTCGGCCAGCTCGCTGCAAGCCGCACTCCAGGAGGCCGATCGGCTGATGTATGCGGACAAGCAGGCACGGCGGGCGCTGCGCCTGCGCGTGACGCCGCGCCCCTCCGTGAGATCGGAGCCAGTAGACCTTATTGCGGGCCGAGCTTCTCGACCAGAGAGCGCAGGCTCTGCTTCTCCTCCGCTGTCAGGTCGCTGAGCGGCGAGCGCACCGGGCCGGCGCCGCGGCCGATGATCTCGGCACCCGCCTTGACGATGCTGACCGCATAGCCCGGCTGACGGTTGCGGATGGCGAGGTAGGGGAAGAAGAAGTCCTTCAGCAGCCGGTTCACCGTCGCCATGTCGCCGGTGGTGACGGCCGCGTAGAAGTCCTGCGCCGTGCGCGGGATGAAGTTGAACACCGCCGAGGAGTAGGTCGGCACGCCCATGGCGAGATAGGCGGCGGCATAGACCTCCGCCGTCGGCAGCCCGCCGAGATAGGTCAGCCGGTCGCCCAGCGCGCTGTACACGGCGGTCATCGCCTCGATGTCGCCGACGCCGTCCTTGAAGCCGATCAGGTTCGGGCATTCCTCGGCCACGGCGGCCAGCGTCTCGGGTTTCAGCCGGCAGTTGGCACGGTTGTACACGATGACGCCGAGCGAGGTGGCCTTGCAGACCGCCGCGATATGGGCACGCAGCCCGGCCTGGGAGGTCTCGGTCAGGTAGGGCGGCATCAGCAGGATGCCGGCGGCGCCGAGTCGCTCGGCCTCCTTCGCGTATTCGATGGCGGTGCGGGTGCCGTAGCCGGCGCCGGCCACGATGGGGACCTGGCCCGCCGCCCCTTCCACCGCCGCCTTCACCACCCGGGAGAACTCGCCCGGGGTGAGGGAGAAGTACTCGCCCGTGCCACCGGCTGCGAAGAGCGTGGCGGTGCCGTAGGGCGAGAGCCATTCCAGGCGGCGGCGATAGCCGTCCACATCCAGGTCACCGGAGGGAGTGAAATCCGTCACCGGAAAGGACAGGAGCCCGGTGGGCAGCTTCGCCTTCAGGGCCTCCGGGGTGAAATGCTCCGTCATGCCGCTCTCCATCGCCTGGATACAAACATATATTGGTATGACGTATTACGAATCACTCAGCCGGAACGCAAGCGGGAAGACGCGGGGTCAGCCGGCGGCGAAGGCGGAAACCGCCTCGCGCAGCCGCTCCCGGCTGTTCAGCAGGTGCAGGCGCATCGCGGCGCGCGCGCCCTCCGCGTCGCCGTGCAGGATGGCGGTGGCGATCTGCACATGCTCGATGCGCAGGATGCGGAGATAGGCCGCCCGGGCCTCGGCATCGCGGAACAGTTCCAGACGGGAGCGCGGAACGAGCTGCGCGGGCAGGCCGGCGAGCAGCGCCTCGAAATAGGCATTGCCGCAGCAGCCGGCGATCTGGAGGTGGAAGGTCCGGTCCATGGCGACGGAGCCGTCGGCATCGGCGGGGTCGGTGCCGAAGCGCTCCGCGGCCTGCAGCAGCGCCGCGGCCTGGGCCTCGCCCCGGCGCTGGGCGGCCAGCCAGGCGGCCTCGGATTCCAGCGCGACCCGCACCTCGATCAGGCGGAGCATCTCCTCCGCCGTGTCGATCTGCGAGGCTTCCAGCCGGTAGTGCGGCGCCTGGGGCGGGGCGAGCACGAACATGCCGCGCCCCTGTTCCACCGAAAGGCGCCCGGCGGCGCGGAGGCTGGAGATGGCCTCCCGGACCACGGTGCGGCTGACGCCATAGCGGGTGATCAGCTCCTTCTCGGTCGGCAGCTTGTCGCCGGGGCGCAGCTCGCCAGCCTCGATCCGGGCGGAAAGATCGTCGCAGACCTGGACGGCGAGGCTGGCGCGGCGGGGTTGCGCCACGGAGCGGGGCAGGAACGCGCCGCCAGGGCGGGCGGGACCTTCCCCGGGAGAACCGATGTCCTGGGAAGCGATGTCCTGGGGAGCAGTGCCCTGGGGATCGGGTCGGGAGACTGCGGATCGGGCCATGGTCGGTCTCCGTCCTCGCGCGGGCCAGGGGAATGGAATGACCAACGATGCATAGATCGTCCGTCATATGACTTCCAGATGACATTGCGCCGGGTTGTGCCCAGTCGGGCTGGGGCGAGCCGGGCGTGCCAGCACTGTGTTCCGCGTGCAGTTGCGAAGACGTTCACAGCTTTGTGTGCACGCAATCAGAAGTTGACACTTCGTTCACAGATTAATAAAAATTGAGACGTTGGCATTTAAATGAAATGCCATGGGGAGAAAGATCGATGCGTGCCATTCTCAAAGCCTCTCTTATGGCGAGCGCCATCACCCTGGGCGCGACCATGCCGGGCATCGCCATGGCCCAGAACTTTTCCGGGAGCAGCCAGTTCAGCAGCGCCGGCGTGACCGGTGGTAGCTATGCCAAGGGGATCGGCGACACCAGCGCCGCCTCCCAGAGCGCAGGCAAGGTCTACTCCTTCAACAGCGGCGGCACTTCCAGCGTGGAAGGCCTCTCGGCCACCTGGGGCGGCGCCACGGGCCCGGGCTCGTCCTTCGCCAGCGGCGTGGACTTCAGCGGCAGCGCCTGGCAGGGCGCGTTCAGCGGCCAGGGCTTCGCGCCCGCCGGGTCCGCTCAGTGAGCCGCGCGGCGAAGCAGCCGGCTGAGCGGGGCGTGCCGGTGGCACGCCTCCTCGGCGCGGGCATGCTGGCGGCGGGGCTGGCCTTCGCCGCCCTTCCCGCCTCGGCCCAGACCCAGTCCAGCAGCACCTCGGCGGGCGCGGTGGCCAATGCCATCGTGGTCAGCGGCTCGGGCTCCAGCAGCGGCTCCAACACCGTCACCTACAAGGGCGGCGTCGAGAACGTGCCGAGCGTCTATGGCGCGCTGTCCGTGGCGCCCTGCACCACCGCGGCGCAGATCGGCGGCGCCTTCCTGGGCGGCGGCTTCACCGCCTCGCTGGGCAGCGAAAGCGAGGGCTGTTCCCGCCGCGCCAACGCGGCCGCCTTCCATGCGATGGGGCGGAACGACGTGGCCATGGCGTTGCTGGCGCAGGACCCGAACGTCGCCAGGGCGCTGCGGGACGTGGAACAGGCCAAGCTGGCGGCGGCCCAGGCGCAGCAGGCCCAGCAGGCGCGCGTCGCCCCCGTGATGGTGGCGCCGGCCGAGCCTGAGAACGTCATGGTCCGGCCCGTTGGCCAGCCCCGGCTGCAGCAGGTCCGCGCCCAGGTGCCGGCCGCCACGGTCCCGCGCCCCGACTGGTGCCTCCGCGCCGCGCCGACCACCCAGGCCGGGCGCGACTACGTGCGGCAGGTCTGCGGCCAGGGCTGAGCGCGATCCGCCCGCCCGCGGAGCCCGTTCCGGCTCTTCCCGCCGCACCGCCTCCCGCCCCCCCGGCCGCTTCCGGGGGACCTGCCGGGGGGCTCTTCTCCCGGGCGCCCCCTCCCGGCCGGCGGAAACGGCCCGCTTCCGTTTCCGCCCCTTCAACCTCTCCACAAGAGAGGGCTTTCGCGGATATTCCTGGCCCGGTCCCGGTCGGCTTGGGCGGCGCAGCATGCTACACTGGCCGGCAGAACCGTCCGCCGAAGGGATACCCCATGAGTGACGCAGCGACCCTGAACCCGGCCACCCGCCTGAAGCCGGGTGTCGTCTCCGGCAAGGACTATGCGACGCTGGTCGCGGCCTGCAAGGCCGGCGGCTATGCCCTGCCCGCCGTGAACGTGGTCGGCAGCGACAGCATCAACGCGGTGATGGAAGCCGCCGCGAAGAACAAGTCCGACGTCATCATCCAGCTTTCCAACGGCGGCGCCCGCTTCATGGCCGGCGAAGGCTGCCCCGACGCCGCCAAGGCGCGCGTCCTGGGCGCCGTTTCCGCCGCGCAGCACGTGCACCTGCTGGCCGAGCAGTACGGCATCTGCGTGGTGCTGCACACCGACCATGCCGACCGCAAGCTGGTGCCCTGGGTCGATGCGCTGATTGACCACAGCGAGGCGCATTTCGCCAAGGCGGGCAAGCCGCTCTTCTCCTCGCACATGCTCGACCTCTCGGAAGAGGCGCTGGAGCCGAATGTCGAGGAATGCGTGCGCGTGCTGAAGCGCATGGCGCCGATGGGCATGAGCCTGGAGATCGAGCTGGGCGTGACCGGCGGCGAGGAGGACGGCATCGGCCACGAGCTGGAGGAGTCCGCCGACAACGCGCATCTCTACACCCAGCCCGAGGACGTGCTCTACGCCTATGAGAAGCTGAGCCCGCTCGGCCACTTCACCGTGGCGGCCTCCTTCGGCAACGTCCACGGCGTCTATGCGCCGGGCAACGTGAAGCTGCGGCCGGAGATCCTGAAGTCCTCGCAGGCGCTGGTGTCCGAGCGGCATGGCGGCGGAGCCAAGCCGCTGAACCTCGTCTTCCACGGCGGCTCCGGCTCCGAGAAGGAGAAGATCCACGAGGCGGTGAGCTATGGCGTGTTCAAGATGAACATCGACACGGACACGCAGTTCGCCTTCGCCAAGCCGGTGGGCGACTATGTGAAGGCGAACCCGAAGGCCTTCGAGTTCCAGGTCGATCCGGAGACCGGCAAGCCCTACAAGAAGCTCTACGACCCGCGGAAGTGGCTGCGCGCAGCCGAGCTCGGCATCGTCGCCCGTCTGGATGAGGCCTTCGCCGACCTCGGCTCCAAGGGCAAGAGCATCGCCGGCTGACCGTACCGCCCCGATAAGGTGAGGATGGCGCCGTCCCGGTCCGGGGCGGCGCCATCCTCGTTTCAGACGGGTTGCCCAGGCCTTGGCGCCGGGCCCGTTTCCAACCCCGGGCGCAGGAAACACACCGTCTCCGCGCTGGCGGCCCCGGCGTGCTCCAGCATCAGCGCGCACCGGCGAACCGGGTCCAGGAGCCGCAGGGTCCTGGCGGGCAGAGGGGCTCGGGGGACTGAGGCACTGCCTCAGCCGAAGCCTTGCCCCCCGATCCACCCGTGTCAGCCCTTCGGATGCTCCAGAAAGAAGCGCAGCATCTCGCGCGAGGCGTCGGGGCCTTTCGGATCGGTGTAGGAGCCGTCGGGCGAGCCGCCGGACCAGGCATGGCCGCCGCCATGGACCAGCCATTGCTCCAGCGGGTGCCGGCCGCTGCCATCGGCATAGAGCGTGCGGCGCCAGGCATGGCCGTTGGGCACCCGGCCTTCCTCCACCCGCATGCGCCAGTCCACCGGCAGGCTGCGCTGCAGCTGCTCGATGATCTGGTCGCCGTTGCGCGGGTTCACCGTGCTGTCGCCATCGGCGTGGAAGACGATGGTGGGCACGAGGCGCGCGCCCGCCCCGGCCGGGGGCGCCGGCAGGCCGGCCGCGCCCTGGCGCATGGCGGAAAGGGCCGAGGGCAGGTCGCGCGCGGCACCGCAGCCCAGGCCGGAATGCACCCCGGCCGCGGCGAAGAGATCCGGGTAGCGGGTGGCCAGGATCGCCGCCGCCGCACCGCCGGCCGAAAGCCCCGCGACATAGACGCGGCTCGGGTCGGCGCCGTCCTCGCGCAGGATCTCGCGCGCCATGCCGGCGATCAGGCCGGGTTCGCCAGCGTCGCGCTGCTGGTCGCCGGGGCGGAACCAGTTCCAGCAGCGCTGCATGTTGGCGCTGCCGGACTGGGCCGGATAGGCGACCAGGAAGCCCTTCTCCTCGGCGAGCTGGTTCATGCGCGTGCCGGCGGCGAAGTCCTCCGCCGACTGGGTGCATCCATGCAGCATCACCAGCAGGGGCATGGGCCCCGTGCCACGCCTGGCGGGGATGTAGAGGCGGTAGGCGAGGCGACCACCCTCGCCCTCGAAGCTGCGGGCGAGGAACTGCGCGCCCTCCGGGGCCGGGGGCTGCGGGGCCTCGGGGGCGGACCAGCCGCCCTGGAGCATGCCGGGCAGGCGGCCGGGGAGCTCCGTCAGGCCGCGCAGCGCCCCGGGCAGGCCGGAAAGGATCTGCTTCGCCATGGCCCCGGCCTCGGCCAGGCCGGCGGCTCCGCCGGGCTTGCCGGCTGCTCCATCCGAGGATGACCCAAGGGTGGACGGCCGGGAGGGAGCCGGGCCGGGGCGTGGTCCGGGGGATGCCCCGCCGGAACCTGGCTGGCCCGGGTCCGGCTGGCCAGGGGTTGCCTCGCCCGTCAGGTGCCGGCGCAGCAGCGCCGTCGCCTCGCTGAGCCGTCCGTCACGCGTGAGGCGCGCGGCCTCGGCAATTTCGCGCGGTAGGATGCTGGTCATCTCGGCTGTCTTCTCCTGGCCAGGGCAGGACGCGGCCGGGGCCGCCGCCTGTCCGGGAAGGGGGTGGTTGGGAAAGCTTCGTGGAGCGGGCGTTCAGCCCATCCGGTCGGCCAGGGCCGCCTTCACGGCCGCGCTCGCCTGGAAGGCACCGAGCACGGTGACAGAGTCGATGGTGGCGCGGGCCAGGTCCGGGGACACATCCGCGGCGATGCTGGCCAGTCCGACGACGTGGAGGCGTAGGGTCTGCCCCGAGTCGCGGAGGCGTTCCAGCTCGGCCCGGCCGAGGTGGCGCGTGCCGAGGTCGAATTGCTGCCGCGCCACCGATTGCCGTGTCGCCTCGGCATGGCGCTCCAGCTGGTTGCGGATGGCGGTGCGGATGAAGTCCGTCCGGTTGGAATAGAAGCCATCCCGGACCAGCAGGTCGATGTGGCCAAGATCGACGGGGCCTAGATTGATCGTGATCTTCTCGGTTTCGCCACCGCTACGCGGCCTCAGGCTGTGAAGCTCGGCTGACATCCAAGTACCATCCTATCACCATCCGACGGGATGGTATCTGGCGATGCGACATGGATCTTCAAGGGGCACGATGTTGCAGCGCAGCAAGAAGCATCAGGTTGCCGAGGCATGACGGCGTTGCAGCCGGGGGGCGCTTCCCAGGGCGGCGCCCCGGTGCTGCAAATGGCGGCCATGACCGACCTGACCCGGCGGATCGACCGCCTCCTCGCCGCCCCTGCCGCCACCGCCCCGTCCTTCGCGGCGGATGGGCGGCTGTACTTCCTCAACGACGCCGGTGGATCGGCACAGGTCTGGGAGATTCCGGCCGGCGGCGGCGAGGCGCGGCCGCGCAGCGCGCATCGCGATCCGGTGGCTTTCGTGGCGGGCAGCCCGGCGGATGGGGGCGTGGTCTTCGGGCGCGACACGGCAGGGGATGAACGGGTGCAGCTCTATGCCCTGCCGCCGGAGGGGGAGGCGCGGGCGCTGACGGCGAATCCGAAGGCCATCCATGACTGGGGCGCCTTCTCGCCGGATGGGACACGGATCGCCTGCACCACCAACAGCCGCGACCCGGCGCATACGGACCCGGTGGTGATCGACCTCGCCAGTGGCGAGGCGTGGCGGGTCCATGAGGTCGAGGGGCCGCACGAGCTGCGCGGCTGGACGCCGGACGGGCAGGCGCTGGTGCTGGCCGTGGCGCCGCGGACCTTCGAGGACAGTTTGCTGCGCGTGCCGCTCGACGGCGGCACGGTGGAGGCGCTGGCGCCGCACGAGGGCGACTGGCGGCATCTCTTCCCGCGCTGGAAGCGGGATGGCAGCGGCTTCTGGCTGGTGACCGACCGGGGGCGGGACTTCCTGGGCGCGGCCTTCATGGCGCCGGGCGGGGAACCGCGCTTCCTGTACGCGCCCGAGGCGGATCTGGAGGCGATGGAGGTCTCGCCCGACCAGTCCACCCTGGCGGTGGTGGTGAACGAGGGCGGCTGGTCGCGGCTGCGCCTGGTGGATGCTGCCACCGGGGCCGTGCTGGAGGAGCCGGCGCATCCGCGCGGGGTGATCACGAAGATCAGCTGGCGCAAGGACGGGCGGGCCGTGGGTTTCGACCTCGCCCGGCCGACCGCGCCGGGGACGATCTGGCTGGCGGAGCGTGGCAGCGCGGCGCGGATGATCTTCGCCGCCAGCCCGGCGCCGGAGGGGATGCGGGACTGGGAGACGGTGTCCTTCCCGACCTTCGACGGGCGCGAGGTGCCGGCCTATCTCGCGCTGCCGGCCGGAACGCCGCCCGCGGGCGGATGGCCGGTGCTGCTCTGGGTCCATGGCGGGCCGGCGGGGCAGGCGCGGCCGAACTGGCGGCCGGACCTGCAGACGGTGCTCTCGCTCGGCATCGCCGTGGTGGTGCCGAACGTGCGCGGCAGCACCGGCTATGGCCGCGCCTATGCGGCGCTGGATGACCGCGAGCTGCGGCTGGACAGCGTGCGCGACCTGGCGGCGGCGCATGGCTGGATCGGCGGGCAGCCGGGGCTGGACGGGTCGCGCATCGCCATCATGGGCCAGAGCTACGGCGGCTGGATGGTGCTGGCGGCGGTGACGGAATACCCGGAACTCTGGGCGGCGGGGGTGGACTATTACGGCATCGCGAACTGGAAGACCTTCTTCGAGCGCACCGGGCCCTGGCGCGTCGGGCACCGCGCGGCGGAATACGGCGACCCGGTAAAGGACGCGGCACTGCTGGAACGGCTCTCGCCGCTGCACCGCGCCGACCGCATCGCCTGCCCGATGCTGGTGGCGCAGGGCCTGACCGATCCGCGCGTGCCGCCCTATGAGAGCGAGCAGATCGTGGCGGCGCTGAAGGCACGGGACGTGCCGGTGGAATACGTGGTCTTCCCCGACGAAGGCCACGGCTTCCTCAAGCGCGACAACAAGCGGCGGATCTATGGCGCCGTGGCGCACTTCCTGCGCGAGCATCTGCGGGCCTGAGCGGCACGGTTTCCGGAGGAAAGGCGCGCCCTTTCCTCCGGCCTCGCCCTACCCTGGCATTGCGCTTGCTGGCAGCCTGCCCCGTTCGGACGGGTCCGAAGGGAGAGCAGAGCGATGAGTTGGTGGCGAAGAAGCCTTCTGGCGGCGGCGGCGGTTCTCGTCTCGGCCCTGGCGGTGCCCGCGGGGCCGGTGCGGGCGAAGACGATCAACGCCGTGCTGGAGGCGGAGATCGTCACGCTCGATCCGCATTTCATCGGTGCCTACATCACGCGCACCTTCGGCTACATGGTGTTCGACACGCTCTTCGCGCCGGACGGCAAGGGCAACATCCAGCCGCAGATGGTGCAGTCCTGGACCATCTCCGACGACAGGCTGACCTGGGACTTCACGCTGCGCGACGGGCTGAGGTTCCATGACGGCGCGCCGGTCACGGGCGAGGACGTGGTCGCCTCGCTGAAGCGCTGGGGCACGCGCAGCGCGCTGGGCGGGCGGCTGCTGAAGGTGGCGGCCTCGCTGGAGGCGACGGGCGCGAAGAGCTTCCGGCTGGTGCTGAAGGAGCCCTACGGCCTCGTGCTCGACACGCTGGGCACGACATCGAGCCCGACGCCCTTCATCATGCCGGCCCGCATCGCGGCGAACACGCCGGGCAGCACGCAGGTGACGGAGATCGTGGGCTCCGGCCCCTTCGTCTACAGCAAGGCGGACCACCGGCCGGGCGACCGGATGCTGCTGCGGAAGAATCCGGACTACATCCCGCGTCCCGAGCCGGCGGACTTCCTGGCCGGCGGGCATGTGGTGAAGGTCGATGCGCTGGACATCCGCGTGGTGCCGGATGGCGCCACGGCGGCAGCGGCGTTGCAGCAGGGCGAGATCGACTACATGCAGTACGCGCCCTTCGACCTGCTGCCGGTGATGGAGAAGGACCGGCAGCTCAAGGTGCTGGACTTCAGCGGGCCGCACATGTTCACCGGGCACTACCGCATCAACACCGCCGCCAGGCCCTTCGACGACCCGGCGATCCGCCGCGTGCTGCTGCGGCTGGTGGACCAGAAGGAGGTGATCGCGGGGCTGGGCCTCGACAGCCGCTACGGCCAGAGCTGCGACGCCTTCTTCATCTGCGGCTCGACCAACGAGACGCATGCCGGCACGGCGCTGCTGCAGGACCCGTCGATCGAGGCCGCCGCCCGCGCGCTGAAGGAAACGAAGTACGACGGCACGCCGGTCGTGGTGATGATCGCCAGCGACCTGGAGGCGCCGCGCGTGGCCTCGCAGATCCTGGCCGACCGGCTGGCGCGGGCTGGGTTCAAGGTGGACGCGCAGATGACGGACTGGGCGACGCTGCTGGCCCGCCGCACGCAGCGCACGGGCTGGAGCGTCTATGGCGTGCATGCTCTGGGGCTCGACCTGTCCTCGCCGCTGACCAATTCGGTGATCAACTTCAACTGCACGGATTCCGCCACGGCGGGCTTCATGTGCGACCAGCGTCTGGTGCCGCTCTTCGACGAGTTCGCCCGCGCGCCGACGCGCGAGGCGCAGCGCGAGGTGGCGGGGAAGATCCAGACCATCGTCTACGAGCAGGGGCTCGGCATCCCCTTCGGGCAGTTCGCGCAGCCGGCGGCCTATCGTGCCAATCTGAGCGGCGTGATCCCCTCCGCCATCCCGCTCTTCTGGAACATCGGGAAGAACTGACATGTACGACGTGATCGTGGTGGGCGCCGGCTCGGCCGGTGCCCCGGTGGCCGCCCGGCTGTCCGAGGATTCGCACCGCAGGGTGCTGCTGCTGGAGGCGGGGCGCGACTGGCGCTCCGCCGAAGCGCCGCACGAGCTGCGCAGCGCCAACATCATCCCCTTCATGCACGACCCCGCCTATCAGGCG
This sequence comes from Roseomonas mucosa ATCC BAA-692, assembly GCF_000622225.1. GTDB lineage: Bacteria > Pseudomonadota > Alphaproteobacteria > Acetobacterales > Acetobacteraceae > Roseomonas > Roseomonas mucosa. The sequence continues at coordinate 24,673 of NZ_JHWD01000019.1, forward strand.
AAGTGGCAGTGGCCGGGGCTGATGACCCGCCGCACCAGGGCGCAGGAACCCAGGTTCTACTGGCGCGGCAAGGCGCTCGGCGGCTCCTCCACGGTGAATGCGCAGATCGCCATCCGCGGCGTGCCGCAGGCCTTCGACGGCTGGGCCGAGGCGGGCTGCGAGGGCTGGGCGGCGGAGGACGTGCTGCCGCTCTTCGACCGGATCGAGGACGATGCCGACACCGGCACGACGCCGGGTGTGCGGCGCGGCGGGCCGCTGCCGGTCTATCGCGCGCCCTTCGACCAATGGGGCGTGGTGGACCTGGCGCTGCGCGACGCCGGGCTGGCCGAGGGCTATCCCTGGAAGGCCGACCTGAACGCGCCGACGGGCGAGGGCATCTCCTGCAATCCGATCAACAGCCGCGATGGCCGGCGCGTCACCACCAATGACGGCTATCTGGAGCCGGCGCGCGGGCGGGCGAACCTGGAGATCCGCGGCGAGGCCCTGGTGGACAAGGTGCTCTTCGAGGGAAGCCGCGCCGTGGGCGTGCGGGTGCGCTTCGGCGGCGGGGCCTGGGAGGAGATCCGGGCAAAGGAGATCGTGCTCTGCGCCGGCGCGATCCACAGCCCCGCCATCCTGATGCGCTCCGGCATCGGGCCGGCGTCGAGGCTGCGGGCGCTGGGCATCCCCGTGCTGTTCGACCAGCCGGCCACCGGGCAGAACCTGATGGACCACCCGATCCTGCGCGCCACGCTGAAGCTGAAGCCGGAGCACCGCGCCACCGGCCTGGATGCGCGCCACACGAACTGCTGCCTGACCTACAGCAGCAACCTGGGCGGCGGCGGCGAGCGCGACATGATCATGATCGCCTACAACCACCGTGGCGCGATCACGCCGGAGCCGGGGCCGGAAGGCGCCATCGGCGCGGCCCTCTACGACGCCTATTCGCGCGGCTCGCTGGAACTGGTCTCGGCCGATCCGGAAGCCAATCCGTTGGTGGAGGAGAACATGCTGGACCACCCGGACGACCGGCTGCGCCTGCGCGACGCGGTGCGGCGCCTGGCGCGCATCACCCGGCAGCCCGCCGTGGCAAATCTCTGCGACGGCATCACCTTCGGCGAGAGCCCGTTGACGATGGAACAGGCCGCCGCCCTGCCCGATGGCGAGCTGGACGCGCTGATGCTGCGGGAGGCGGGCGACATCCAGCACGCCGCCGGCACCTGCAGGATGGTGGCCTATGAAGACCCGCGCGGCGTGGTGAACCCGGACCTGACCGTGAAGGGCGTGGGCGGGCTGCGCGTCGCCGATGCCTCGATCATGCCGACCGACTGCCGCGCCAACCTGCACTTCACCTGCGTCATGATCGGCGAGAACCTCGCCCGGCGCATGCGGGCGGAGGGCTGATCCGGGCGGTGTTCGGTGCTGCGGCCCTTCTGCGCGATCCGCGTCAGGCCCCCTCGGCGATCCCGCGCAGCCGGGCCGGGTCGCGCAGGCGCAGCCCGGCCCGCGAGGGCTCGACCAGCCCCTGCTGGCGGAACTCGGTGAGCAGGTGGTTCACCCTCGGCCGGGTGGCGGCGGACAGGGAGGCGATCTGCGCCTGGGGCAGCCTGACGAGACCCGTGGGCTCCACGGCGGCGAGGCGCAGGAGGACCGCGGCCAGCCGCTGACGCAGGCTATGCAGCCCGATCGCCTCCACCTGGTCGCTCGAATGCCGCAGGCGGGCGGCCAGGGTACGCAGCAGGGCCCCGGCGAAGGCCACGTCCGTCGCGATCAGCGGCGCCACGTCGTCATGCCGCATCAGCAGCGCCGAGACTGGCGTGAAGGTCGTCGCATCGGCGCTGCGCGGGCCGCCATCCACCATGGCCAGTTCGCCGATCGGCTCGCCCCGGCCGACCAGCGCCAGGGAAAGCTCGCGGCCATCGGCGGTGGACAGGTGCACCCGCACCAGCCCGTCCAGCACGATCAGCAGGCCCTCCCCCGCATCGCCACGGCGGAAGAGCGTCCGGCCGGACGGATAGTGGACGGGCCGCGCGATCCCGGTCAGCCGCTCCTTCGCGGGGGCCGGAACCAGGGCCAGAAAGGCCACGCCATCGAGAAGACGGCGCGTATCCGGATGGAATGCCATGACGCGTCCATGCCCGCTTCTGACTGGAGAAGGCCCCGGATCGGCCCCCGCCCGGGAATGGGCCCGGCGGAACGGCTGGCCGGTGCGAAGCCGTGCGGCCGGGAAGGCGCGTCCCTGTCCCGGTCGCGGGAGTTCAGGGACGGGGATGCTAGCGCGGCCGGGAGGCGGGCTTCAACGTTTCGATTTTGCACTGTTCCTTGCGGGACAGCGGGGGCCGGCGCGGGGGAGCAAGGATGGGGACCTCGCAACAACATTCATGGGAGCCCACGTCCATGCGCACCACCCTCTTCGCCGCCGGCCTGGCCCTGTCGCTGCCCTTCTGGACCATGGCCACACGGGCCGAGAGCCCGGATTTCTCCAACGATGCCTCAAGCCGGACCTTCGGCTCCGCCCGCTACGAGCGGACATCGCGCACCGATCTCGGCTCCTCGCCGACGGATTTCAGCAATACGGGGTCCAGCAGCGTCGATGCACGGTACGGCGAGGTCGCCGAGCAGATGAACACGACGGCGAACATGCCGGGCGCATCGCCCACCGACTTCAGCGAGGCCGGCTCCAGTGCCGGACGGAGCCCCGGAGCCCCGTTCCGTTCGCCGCTTCGCGACTTCGCGGAACGGTAGCCGCCGCTGCCGGACCGGGCGGTCCGCGAGGGCCGCCCCCATGGCGCCGGAGGGGCCGGGGAACACTCCCCGGCCCGGTTCTCCCGTTCCGCCGCCGCCGGGCGGGCCGGCTCCGGCGCTACTCCGCCGGGGCGGTGGCGGCGCGTTCCAGGGCGCGGTTGTGTCCCAGGACGAGGATCAGCACGATCGACATGACCGGCAGGGCGGCCAGGAAGAGCAAGCCATAGTAGTCCGCGCCGGTGCGGTCCCTGATGATGCCGAAGATCTGGGGGCCGAAATAGCCGCCGAGATTGCCGACCGAGTTGATCCAGGCGATGCCGGCCGCGGCGGCGGTGCCGCTGAGCACGGCGGTCGGCAGCGTCCAGAAGATCGGCAGGGCGGAGAAGATGCCGAAGCTGGCCAGCGCCAGGGCCAGGATCTTCAGCGTCAGGTCCGGCGTGCTGGCGGCCAGGATGAGGCCCACGGTGACGCAGAACGCGGCGAAGATCGTGCTCCACTTCCGGTCGCCGGTGCGGTCGGAGAAATAGCCCCAGAGCACCATGCTGATGGCGCCCACCGCATAGGGGAAGGCGTTGAGGAAGCCGAGCTGGACGTTGGAGATCTCGCCCACCGCCTTGAGGATCTGCGGCTGGAAGAAGCCCAGCGCGTAGAGCGGCGAGACCAGGCCGAGATAGATCAGCCCATAGCCCAGCACGCGCGGGTTCAGCAGGGTCTGCCACCATTCCATGCGGTGGACGGCCTCCCGCGTCTGCTGCTCGGCGCGGAGCTGGCGGTCCAGCCATTCCTTCTCGTCCGGCTCCAGCCACTTCGCCTCGGCGGGACGGTCGGTCAGGTACCAGAGCACGCCGCCGGTCAGCAGCAGGGCGGGGATGGCCTCGATGATGAACATCCACTGCCAGCCATGCAGCCCCCAGATCCCGTCCATGTTCAGCAGGTAGCCCGAGATGGGCGAGCCGATGGCCGAGGAGAAGGGAATGGCGAACATGAACCAGCCGATGATCCGCCCGCGATAGGCGGAGGGGAACCAGAGCGTCAGGTAGAAGATCACGCCGGGGAAGAAGCCGGCCTCGGCGGCGCCGAGCAGGACGCGGACGATGTTGAAGCTGGTCTCGCCGGTCACGAAGGCCTGGGCGCCGGAAAGCAGGCCCCAGGTGAACATGATGCGGGCGATCCAGAGCCGCGCGCCGAAGCGGTTGAGCGCGAGGTTGCTCGGCACCTCGAAGACGAAATAGGCCAGGAAGAAGATGCCCGCCGCCGTGCCGAAGGCGGTGGCGGAGAGGCCCAGTTCGGCCCGCATCGCGGGGCCGGCGAAGCCGACGTTCACGCGGTCCAGATAGGAGATGAAGTAGCAGACGATCAGGAAGGGGATCAGCCGCCAGGCCACCTTCCGCATCGTCCGTTGCTCGACGGATGCCATGTGTTTCCTCCAATGCCCCCCGTTCTGCGATGCCCTCCCGGCGATGCGGGAAAGGCGCTCTCGGGGAGACGCTTGAAAAGGACGCTATCAGCCGTCGCGGGGGACGGAAAGCGGCAAGCGGCGGGCGGGATAGCCTCATCCCGGAACGGCCACTCCACCAGGGCGGCAGGCGGAACACCGGCCTCCATTCCATCAATGCCGCCCGGCCGGGCGCCGCCACGGAAAGCAGGATTGGCGGCGCGCCGAAGACGCCCTATCCGCGCACCGCCCGGGCAGGAACCTCCAAGGGGTCGGGGCCATAGCGGTTCGGGCCCCGGATGCCGTCGCGGCAGCACAGGCTGATGAACAGCCACAGCCAGCCGATGAGAGGCAACAGCAGCAGGAGGTTCCACCAGCCGCTGCGCCCCCGGTCGTGCCACCTCTTCGTCATGCCCGCGAGGCCGGGCAGCCAGGAGAGCCATAGCCACACGCCGGTGATCGGCCCACCGGGGTAGAAGACGTAGCTCTGCTCGAAGCGCCAGGCCTCCGCGGCCTGCACCGCGGGGATAGGCGAGGGCACCGGCTGCCAGGTTGGCGCGCCGAAGATCGCCGCGTCCAGCCCGACGAAGAGCCAGTACAGGACGAAGAGCGGCAGGATATAGGCCATCCAGTAGCGACCGAGCGATACCCGCCCCCGGAAGCTGACCCAGCGCAGCAGCAGCACGATTCTCTCCGATCGGATGCCTCGTCCACCAACTTCTGGGCAGGGTCAACCTCCAGTTGCCCGGCGGCGTGCTCCTGAGCGTCCCGCCTCGTCCCGGCAATCCGGCCGGACAGCCCGGGATGGCCCCCCCTTCCTTGCACGGCAAACCAATTCGCATCCGGCAGTGGACTTAAATGACAAGCCTGTTATGTGATACTGATTATTAGTATCATACACTCTGGGGGAAGTTTCAGTGCCGCGCCGCCTCGTCACGCCCTGCTGCCGACGCAGCAGCGTCTCTCCGCTCGTCCTGCTCGCCGCCGTCGCCATCCCCACGAACCTTGCCAGGGCACAAGACGCCGGAAGCACCACCGTCACGCTGCCGGAAGTCAGTGTGCAGGGCCGGACGGAGACCGGCTCCAGCCCGGTGCGCGGATTCGTGGCCGGGGTCAGCGCCTCCGGCACCAAGACCGACACGCCGATCATCGAGACGCCGCAGTCGATCTCCGTGATCACCGCCGACGAGATCCGGGCGCGCGATGCGCTGAACCTGAACCAGGCGCTGCGCTACACGACGGGGGTGGTGCCGGAGACGCGCGGCTCGGCGGCCGTGCGGCTCGACCAGATGACGATCCGCGGCTACTCCCCGGCGCAGTTCCTGGACGGCATGCGGCTCGCCGGCGGGCGTGACGCCAATCCCAGCCTCGACACCTACCGGCTGGAGCGGATCGACGTCCTGCGCGGCCCGGCCTCGGTCCTGTTCGGCACCACGCCGCCCGGCGGGCTGATCAACGCCGTCAGCAAGCGGCCCACCGAGGAGCGGATCAGGGAGGTGCTGCTGCAGGCGGGCACGCGCGACTATGTCCGCTTCGCGGGCGATGTCAGCGGCAAGCTGGACGAGCGGGGAGAGTGGCTCGGGCGCTTCATCGGCTCCTATGCCGAGGGCGATGGCGAGCTCGACGAGACACGGGTGCGGCGGTACTTTTTCACCCCCTCGCTGACCTGGCGCCCGGATGCCGATACGCGCATCACGCTGCTCGGACACTACCAGCGCGACCCGGAGGCCGGCTCCTATGGCGGCGTGCCGGCCTGGGGCTCGGCGCTGCCCAATCCGAACGGGCGGATCCGCATGCGCTACTACGACGGCGACCCGGATTTCGAGCGCCTGAACCGCGAGCACTACCAGATCGGCTATCTGGCGGAGCGTCGGATCAACGACGTCTTCACCGTGCGGCAGAACTTCCGCTACATGCACACGAAGGGGACGTACCGCAGCCTCTACGGCTCGGCGGTGACACCGGACATGCTGCAGACGGTCCGCTCGGTCTACGGCACGGACGCGGATTTCGACGTCTTCAACATCGACAACCAGGTCCAGGCGAATTTCGACACCGGGCCGGTGCAGCACACGGTCCTCGCCGGCTACGACTACACGCGCATCCTGCAGGACACCTATACCGGCTCCACCGCCTACAACACGGCGGCGGGCGCCAGGATCCGGCGGCAGAGCCTGTTCGACCCGATCTACCGCGGACAGAACACCGTCTGGCCGGGCTTCAGCACCTATTCCAGCCAGCGCACCAACCAGAGCGGCGTTTATCTCCAGGACCAGTTGAAGCTGGGCAAGCTGGTCGTCCTGCTCGGCGGTCGGCGCGACTGGTACGACGCCACCACCGAGAACCGGTCGGTGGCGACGGACCGGCTGACCAGCAACCCGCGCCAGACGAACGACGCCTATACCGGCCGCGCCGGGGCCGTGTACCTCTTCGACAACGGCCTCGCGCCCTATGTCAGCTACACGGAAGGCTTCGAGCCATCGAGCGGCACGGACCGTTTCCTGAAGCCCTTCGAGCCCATCACGTCGCGCCAGTACGAGGCCGGGCTGCGCTACGCACCGCCCGGCAGCGGGCTGCTGTTCAGCGCCGCGGTCTATGACCTGGTGCGGCAGAACGTGCTGACCACGGACCCGGTCAACCCGAACTACAGCGTGCAGGCGGGCGAGACACGCTCGCGCGGCGTCGAGCTGGAGGCCAAGGGCGAGCTGGGGAACGGGCTGAGCTTCACCGCCGCCTATGCCTATCTCGACATGGAATACACCAAGAGCAACACCACGACGCGGCGGGACTACGGGATCTATCCGGCGGTGGCGGGCTCGACCGGCCCCACGGTGAGCCTGGAGGGGAAGGTGCCGTATGCGCAGCCGAAGCACACCGCCTCGGCCTGGCTCGACTACACCGTGCCGGCGGAAAGCGGCTTCCTGTCCGGGCTCGGCCTGGGCGGCGGCGTGCGCTATCTCGGCCCGAGCTGGGGCGACGACGCCAACACCTTCAAGGTGAAGGGCGTGACGCTGTTCGACGCGGCCCTGCGCTACGACCTCGGCCAAGCGATGCAGGAGCTGAAGGGCATGCAGGCGGCGGTGAACATCGATAACCTCGCCGACACGCGCTATGTCTCGAGCTGCTCCGGCTATGCTTGGTGCTGGTACGGCTATGGCCGCACGGTCACCGGCTCCGTCCGGTATCGCTTCTGACCGTGGCGGCGATGCGGCGGGGCGGCACCCTTCCCTCCGTCCCCTGGCTGCGGCCCGTCAGGGAGATGGGGCCGGAGGGACGCCGCAGGCTGGATATCCTCCTGCGCGTCCTGGCGGCCCTGCCCGGCGGCTATGCCCTGTCCGCCCTCTTCGCCACCGCCGTCGCCACGCTGCCCATGGCGCGCATGGACGCGGTGCTGGCGGGGATGATGGGGAGCTTCGCGGTCCATGCCGGCGCGATCGTCTGGGTCTTCGCCGCGGGCTCGGCCCTGCGCGCCTGGATCGGCCTCGCCCTCGCGGCGGCGCCGCTTCTCGGCCTGCTCCTGCTTCAGGGGGGTGCATCGTGAAGGACGGGTTCCGCCAGTGCATGGCCTGGCTGCACACCTGGTCTGGCCTGCTGGTCGGCTGGGTCCTCTTCGCCGTCTTCCTGACCGGCACGGCCGCCTATCTGCGGCCCGAGATCTCCTACTGGATGCGGCCGGAAATCGTGCGCTCCACCACCGGCACCCAGGACGCGGCCGTCGCAGCCATGGCCTATCTGCAGGCCGAGGCCCCGCGCTCGCCCGCCTGGTTCATCACCCTGCCCGACGAGCGGGAAGGCGTGACCCGCGTCGCCTGGAGGGCGCCGGCGGCCTCCGGGCGCGGCTTCCGGAGCGCGCTGCTCGATCCCGCCACCGGCCGGCCGGCCGAGGTGCGGGACACCATGGGCGGCGACTTCTTCTACCGCTTCCATTTCGAGCTGCACTACATGAGCGTGCTGTGGGGGCGCTGGATCATCTGCGTCTGCACGCTGTTCATGCTGGTGGCCATCGTCAGCGGCGTCATCACCCACCGCCGCATCTTCGCCGACTTCTTCACCTTCCGCCCCGGCAAGGGCCAGCGTTCCTGGCTGGACGCGCACAATCTCGGCGCCGTGCTCGCGCTGCCCTACCACCTGATGATCACCTATACGGGGCTGGTCATCTTCATGCTGATGCTCATGCCCTGGGGCATCGACCGCTCCTATCCCGGGGGGCGCAACGCCTTCGGCGCCGACCTCTTCGGCAGCCCGCCCGCCGCCCGCCCGTCCGGGCAGGCGGCGCCTCTGGTTCCGCTGGCGCCGCTGCTGGAACAGGCCACGCAGCGCTGGCAGGGCGGGCAGGTGGGGCGCATCACGGTGACCAATGCCGGCGACGCCAGCGCCACGGTCCAGCTGGTCCGGCGCGATGCCGACCGCATCTCCACCGCCATGCAGAGCCTGCTCTTCGAGGGCGCGACCGGCAGGCTGATCTCCGCCCAGGACCAGGCGAGCGCCGTGATGGAAACGCGGGGCGTGATGTATGGCCTGCATCTCGGCCGTTTCGCCGGCCCCCTGCTGCGCGGCCTGTTCATCCTGTCCGGCCTCGCCGGCACGGCGATGGTGGCCACGGGCTGCCTGCTTTGGGCCGTCAAGCAGCGGCAGCAGGCTGCGAAGACGGGCGGGCCGGGCCTGGGCACGCGGCTGGTCGAGCACCTGAACCTCGCGGCCATCGGCGGCCTGCCCGTGGCCATGGGGGCCTTCCTCTGGGCCAACCGGCTGCTGCCGGCCGGAATGGACGGGCGCGCCGGGTGGGAGATCCATGTCTTCTTCATCGCCTGGGGCGCCTGCCTCCTGCACCCGCTGCTGCGGCGCGGACGGCGGGGCTGGGTGGACCAGTTCACCCTGGCAGCCCTGCTCTTCGCGGCCCTGCCAGCCGGGAACCTGCTGCTGGGGCAACGCCCCCTGCCGGAGACCCTGGCCCAGGGGGACTGGGTGCGCGCCTGGTTCGATCTCGGCCTGCTGGCCTTCGGCCTGGGCCTGGGCGCCATCGCCTGGAAGGTGGCTCGGCACCGCGCCGCGCCGCCAAGGCCGCGGACCGCCCAAGGCACCCCGCCGGCAACCCTCCCCGCGAAGGCCGGATCATGACCGGCCTGAGCTTGGCCCCGCTGAGCTTGGCCCCCCTGAGCTTCACCCTGGCCTATGCCGGCTTCACCGGGCTCTGCCTGGCGATGGAGCGCCACCACGAGCAGGTCTTCGGGGTACGGCGTATCCCCCGGCGGCGGCGCCTCGGCCTTGCCGCCGGCGGATGGCTGCTACTGGCGGGATCGCTCCTGCCGCTGCTGCCCACCCATGGGGCCGGGCCCGGCATCACGCTCTGGCTCGGCCTGCTGACCGCGGCAGCGCTGATGCTGGCCTTGCTGCTGTCCTACGCCCCGCGCCTGGTGATCGCCCCGGCCGTTGCCGCCCTGGCCGGATCGGCCCTGCTGCTCATGGCATGATGGCCCCGGCGGACCGTGCCGGGCGGGGCCGTGCCCGGTATCAGTCTCGGGAGACGGGCGGATGCCGGGCGGGATCGCGCAGCCAGCCTCCGCCGGCGCCGGGGATGAGTTCGAGGCGCGGGTCGCCCGCGGTGGCCAGCAGGCGGCCCAGGCTGCCGGCACCGCCATAGGCCGAGCTCCGCAGCATCGGCCCCAGCCGTGCCTGCAGGCGCTTGCCCAGGGCCGGCAGGTGCAGCGGCGCAGGGGCGTGGGCAAGCTCCTCCATCACCAGCGACAGGATGGCCTCGCGCGGGGCGGCGGGGTCGCCTCCCGGAATGTCCAGCCCACCCTGCTCCGGGACCGGCGGTGGCCCGCCGGCCGCGGGGGGTGTCGCCTGGGCGGGGGTGGCACGCCTCTCCTGGCTCCAGCCCAGGGCCTGCCCGACGAAGACGTCGCTGCCGACCACCTCGTCGGCCGCGGCGCGGTAGGCTTCGGCGGCGTTGCCGACCGCGACCACGACGGTGCGCCGGTCATGCGCGCGCAGACGGTGCAGCACCGGCGTGAAGTCGGCATCGCTCGACACCAGCACGAACTCGTCGAAGCGCGTGGCGTGGCCAAGCGCATCCAGAACGTCCATGACCAGCACGATGTCGGCGCTGGTCTTGCCGCCACGGGTCAGCGGCGGGCATTCGGTGATCTGGAACCCCGCGCGCACCAGCTTGTCGCGGAAGCTGCCGAAGAACACCCGCTCGCCATCGGGCAGAACCAGGGAGCCGACCGGATTGAGATAGCAGCGCCGCACAAGGATACGCCGCTGCACGGTGGGCGGCGTCATGCCGCGTCCCGGCTGCGGCGCGTGACGCTGCGCGATCCAGTCGAGCCAGCGTCCGGGCTCGGCCACGAAGATTTCCGCCGCCTCGGGTGCCTGCAGGCAGAGCGCGCTGAAGACGTTGTCGAAATCGATGAAGAGCGCGACCCGCTGTTCCATGGCGCCGCCCCTGGAAGAGAAGTGGGTCACAGGTGTTGCCGCCCGGATGGCCCTGTCATGCGTGATGCTCCAGCAATGGCTGGCGAGCGTATCACGAAATGACGGGGTGGCCCCTAGCCGCCCGCCGAGCGCCGGAACAGGCCCAGCCAGGGGCGGCGACCGTGGCGGATCTCGCGCCCGGCCGCCAGGGTGACGCCCAGCACACCCGCCACCCGCCACAAGGTGCCCTCCCGCGCCACCAGCGGGGCCGGCTGGACAATGCTGGAAGCCGGGGCCGGGGCCGCCACCTTCCGCTCCGCCGCCTTCGGGTCCGCCGCCTTCGGGTCCGCCGGTACCGGTGCCTGCTGCTGGCTGCCTTCCAGCCCGGCATAGGCACGGGTGAACTCGGCGCCCAGCAGGAAGATCTGAGAGGAGTAGTAGACCCAGAGCAGCACGATCATCACGGAACTGGCCGCGCCATAGGTCGTGGCCATGTTGCTGCTGCCCAGATACCAGCCGATCACCGACTTGCCGAGAGTGAAGAGCAGCGCGGTCACGAAGGCGCCGATCGCCACGTCGCGCCAGGGCAGGCTGCGGTCCGGCAGGATCTTGTACATGGCGCCGAAGAGCAGCGCGATGATGCCCAGCGAGATCACGAAGTTCACCAGCGACATCAGCAGCGTGATCTCGGGCGCCCCGCCCCGGAGCCAGGTGCTGACCATCGAGATGCCGGCGCTGACCGCCAGCGAGACCAGCAGGATGAAGCCGGTGGCGGCGACCAGCCCCATGCTGGCTGCCTTGGCGCGCAACAGCCGGCTGACGGTCTCGGTGGTGTCCTCGTCCGCGTCGGGCTCGACCTTCCAGATGGCGTTGAGCGCGCCCTGGAGCTCGCCGAACACGCCGCTGGCGGTCAGCAACAGGGTCACGAGCCCGACCACGGTGGCAATGGTACCGCTGGTGCCGTCGCTGGCGCCCCGGACCATGTCCTGGATGGTGGCGGCCCCCTGGTCCCCGATCAGGCCGCGCAGCTGGTCGTCCAGCGCGCCACGCACCGCTTCCTCGCCGAAGAAGAAGCCGGCGATGGCGGTGGCGATGACCATCAGCGGCGCCACGGAGAAGATGGTGTAGTACGCGATCGACGCGCCACGGCTGAGACAGGAATCGGCGATGTAGCCGTTCACCGTGTCCATGATCAGGGCCCAGATCCTGCGCAGCATGTCACCAAACCTCGTTCCGGTCGCGGTCCGGCCGACGGGACGGCTTGCCCGGACCGGGAGCAGAACGAGCGGAGCAAGGTTGCGGTTGCCGGGCGCCGCGGCACTTCCCGCGCGATGCCGTGCCCCGCCCCTCCGCATCGCAGCGGGGCTGTTCTCCACGGCCTCCTGCCGGTTTCCCGCCTCCCTTCGCCGCCCGACGCCTGCCGCATGGCGCCCGATCCGACATCCTTCCGTATACCCTTCTCTGGCGCCCGTCTCCGTTCAGGCGGGCTGACGGCGGCGGCCTGCCGGGGTAATGGCGGCCGTCATGACCTCCTCCCGCGCCCCGTCACGGCCCGTTCCAGCGGATGTCCCGGCCGATACCGCCCCGCTGCCCGTGATCCGGGCCGCCTATCGCGCGCATCCGGGCTTCGAGGCGGATCTGGAGGAAACGCTGCGCCGGGCCGGTGCCCGCCTGTCGGCCTGGCAGGGGGATCTGGCCCTCTCGCCCGACGCGCCGGTGGAATGCCCCTGGGCACTGGACATCTGGACGGCACCCCGGCTGCTGCCGGTTCCCTCGATCAAGGGCGCCGCCGGGGCGCTGCGCGGCATCCAGCGCAACTGGGCCCTGTGCTCCACGGGAAACCATCGCCGCGCCGCGCTGATCGAGGCGGCCCTGCCCCCGGTCAAGGCGAAGCCCGTAGCCTTCCCCGCCCCCGTCCCCACCGCGCCGCTCGGGGGATGGACGCTGCTGCGGCCGGACCTGATGCTGGCCAGCCCGGAGAAGACCAGCCCCTATCCCGCCGGCGCGCCGGTGCTGGTGGAGGATCACGAGGGGCCGCCCAGCCGCGCCTATCTGAAGCTCTGGGAGGCCTTTCTGGCGGCCCGCCACTGGCCCGGCCCGGGCGATGCCTGCCTCGACCTCGGCGCCTGCCCCGGAGGCTGGACCTGGGCGCTGGCGAAGCTGGGCGCGCAGGTGGTGGCGGTGGACAAGGCTCCGCTCGACCCGCGCGTGGCCGCCATGCCCGGCGTCTCGGTGCGGCAGGAAAGCGCCTTCGGCCTGGACCCGCGCACGCATCCGGAAGTGGACTGGCTGCTGAGCGACGTGATCTGCTACCCGGCCCGGCTGCTCGGGCTGGTGCGGCGCTGGATCGAGGCCGGCAAGGCGCGGCACATGCTCTGCACCATCAAGTTCCAGGGCGGCACGGACCACGACACGGCGTCCGAATTCGCCGCCATTCCGGGCGCCCGCCTGACCCATGGCGCCTACAACAAGCACGAGCTGATGTTCCACTGGAGCCGGTCCGGGATGGAGCGGCGGAGCCCTGCGGACGGGTGAGATGCCCCGCCCCGTTTGGCCCGCCCAGAGATGCGGGCGATGGGACGCTCATCCCGGAAGCGTGGTTCGCAGGCTTGGTCCGCGTCGCGCCGGGGGATGCGGGCGGCCGGATTCGAACCGGCAAACCACTGAAGGCTAACGATTTTAAGTCGTCTGTGTCTACCGTTCCACCACGCCCGCAAGACCCGGGAGCCTTTCCCGGAGCACCCTTGCACCCCTCGGGGCCGCCTGCCGGAGGGAGGGGATTTATCGGAAGCCGGAGTGCAGTCAACCACGCCCCGGCCTGGCATGCCCATGCCGCCTCCGCCCCGGGCACTTGTGCCCGCGTCCCGCGGGGAGATCCACACCTTGTGGCCCGCCCTTGGACACATGCTGGAAAGGCCGTTTCTCACGCCGGAATCTCGACCAGTGGTTAATTTTCCCGGCAGCGATACACTTTTCAGTAGCTTCTTGGAGGCATCCGCCCGGCTGTGGCATGCTGGCCCGATCCCTGGCCTGCGACGATCCGCCACCTGCCAGCCATGCTGCGGAGCCCTCTTCTCCCTTGGTCGCCTCCCTGTCCGATCCGAACCTGTCCCTTGCCCGGACCGAGCAGCTGGTGCTCTTCGCCGCCGGGGACCCGCAAGGGGGGGCGCGGCTGGCCCTGCGACGGGAGGCGGTGCGGGAGCTGCTGCCCCTGCCGCGCCTCTGGACCCCGCCCGGACTGCCGCGGCTCCTGGCCGGCTTCCTGAACCTGGGGGGAGAGGCGGTGGCGGTGCTGCGCCTGTCGCGCCTGCTGGAGCCGGAGGCGGCATTGCCGGCGGAGGATGATGCCGCGGTCGGCATCTACCGGCACCTGATCCTGCTCGGCGACGGGCAGGAGCGCCTCGCGCTGCTGGTGGACCGGGTGCTGGACGTGGTGCGGGTGCCACGGGAAAGCCTGCAGCCGCTGCCGGCGGAGCAGAGCCTGAATGGCTGCGCCGAGGCCGAGGTCTCACTGTCCGACGGCTTCGCCCGCCTCCTGGCGCCGGAGCGGCTGCTGATGGAACGCGAGCGCGCCACCCTGGCGGAACTGGAAGGGCAGGCCCGGCGCCGCCTGGAGGAATGGGCCGCGCGGTCATGAGCGCCCACCCCGGCCCGCCGTCGCTGCTGCCGGACGCGGCCTTCCTCGAACTCAAGGGCCGCATCATCCGGCGCACCGGGCACTTCTACTACCAGGACAAGGACGAGCTTCTCTGGGAACGCCTGCTGCGCCGGATGCGCGCCACGGCCTCTTCCTCCAGCGAGGCCTATCTCCGCCGCCTGGACGATCCCGCGCATGGCGAGGCCGAATGGTCGGCGCTGGAAGCCGAGATCACCATCGGCGAGACCTTCTTCTTCCGCTACGCGGAGCAGTTCGCCGCCCTGCGGGAACGCATCCTGCCCGAGCTGATCCGGCGCAACCGCGCGACGCGGCAGCTGCGGATCTGGAGCGCCGGCTGCGCCACCGGGGCGGAGCCCTATTCCATCGCGATCCTGCTGCACCGCCTGCTGGGCCGGGAGATCGGCGACTGGCGCTGCCGCATCCTGGGCACCGACATCAACGAATCCTTCCTGGACGCGGCCCGGGAGGCCCGCTTCAGCGCCTGGGCGCTGCGCAGCCTGCCGGCCGAGGAAAGGGCGCAGGACTTCCTGCCCGACCCGTCCGGACGAAGCTGGCGGCTGCGGCCGCCCTTCCGCTCCCTGGTGCGGTTCGAACGGCACAATCTCCTGTCCCTGCTGGACCCCGCCGCGCCGCTGGACCTGAGCGGCTTCGACCTCATCCTGTGCCGCAACGTGCTGATCTATTTCCACCCCGACACCGTGGCACGGCTGGTCCGCGCCATGGGGGAGAGGCTGGCGCCGGAAGGCTGGATGCTGCTGGGCCATGCCGAACCCAACCCGGCCTTCGCCGCCTTCCTGTCGGTGGAGCAACTGCCGGGCACCGTTGCCTACCGCCGCCGCCCCGCGGCACCCGCCCTCCCGCCCCAGGCGGCACCCGGAGCCGGTGGAGAGGAAGCACCGGCCTGGGCGGCCCCTGCGCCGCCTCCCGCCGCCCAGCCCTGGAGCCCGTCATCGGGCCAGGCCTGGAGAATGCCGTGGCAGAGTTCGGGGCCGGAAGCCCCCGCCGATCCGCCGCCCCTCTTCGTCCCCCCGGCCTGGGTCGGGGCCGGCCGGGCCACGCCGCCGGGGCTGCCGCCCCTACCCCTATCCCTGCCCCTGCCGGAACCCGGGCTGCTCATCCCGGCCGGGCCGGAGGTCGGGACGGAGACTCCGGCGCTGGAGCGGATTCGCCGCCTGGCCAACCGCGGCGAGTCGGCGGCGGCGCGCGCCGCCTGCGCGGAGGCCATCCGTGAGGACCCGATGCAGGCGGCGATGCACTTCTACGACGGCCTGCTGGCCCGCGCCCTGGGCCAGGCCGCGGAAGCGGAAGCGGCGCTGCGGCGCGCCCTCTATCTGGACAGGAACTTCCTGGCCGCGCACTACCAGCTCGGCCTGCTGCTGCTGGATCTCGGCCGGCGGCAGGAGGGGCGGCGCGCCATCGCGACCGCCGCCCGGATCGCCCGCACCCTGCCGGGGGAAACGCCTGTCGAGGAGGGGGACGGGATGACCGCTGCCAACCTGCATGCCCTGGCCCGGCTGCAACTCGGCCTGTCCCTGTCCTGATGCCGGCCCCATGACCAACGGAATCCCCGAACGGGGCGCCGCCCCGGCGATCGGCCCGGGGGGCTCCGCCCCGGTAATCGGCCCGGGGGGCTCCGCCCCGGTAATCGGCCCGGGGGGCTCCGCCCCCACGAAAACGCCCCTGGCGCTTCCGGCGGTAGGCGGGCTGAGCGAGGCACGCGCCGCGCGCCTGCTGGAGGAGCGCGCGGCCCGGCTGGCTGCGCGCCAGGGCCGGGCTGGGGAAACCGGCGCGGCCCTGGCGCCCGTGTTGCCCCCCATGCTGGCCTGCGCGCTCGGCCGGGAATGCTATGGCCTGCCGCTGGAGCGGCTGCTCGCCGTGCAGCCGGCCACGGTCCTGGCGGGCCTGCCCGTGATGCCGCCGCCGCTGCTGGGCCTCTTCGCCCGCGCCGGGCAGCCCTATGCGGTGCTGGACCTGGCGGCGATGCTCGGCCTGCCTCCCGCTCCGCCCCCTGCCGGCCAGGGGGCGGCCGACGCCCCGGCGGGCCACCTGCTGCTGCTGCGCGGCGGGCCGGGCCGGGTGGCCCTGCGCGTGGACCGCGCGCTGGGCGTGGTCACGCCACAGCCCCTGGCCGCGCCGTCCGGTGGGCCCGGTGACCAAGGCGGCGCCGTCGCCGGGCGCGGGCTGGTCCCGGCGGGGCCGCTCGGCCCCCGGGAAAGAGTGCTCGGCCTGCTCGATCCCGACCGCCTGCTGCAACCCTTCCTGTCCGCCACCTCCGCTGCGGGAGCCTGAATCCGCGTGTCGATCGCCAATCGTATCCTCTTCGGCTTCGTCGTCCTGATCCTGATGCTGGCCGGGCTTGGCTGGTACGGGCTGAGCCAGCTCAGCCTCGTGCGCGACACGACGGACACCATCGTCACCCGCGACCTCGCCATGATGCGCCAGCTCGATTCGGTGCGCACCGAAAGCCTGACCGTGCAGGAGGCGCGCAACACCGCGGTGGCGCGCTTCCTGCTGCGTCGGCTGGACCGGCCGGTGCCCGACGATGATTCCCAGCGGATCTGGAACGAGGCCCATGGCCGTTCGGAGGTCGCGATCCGCGATGCCCGCGACCGCGCCCGCCGCTTCACCGACAGCTCGGTCTCCGACGACCGCCGGCGCTCCTGGCAACGGCTGAACCAGTCCCTGGATCGCGGCGCCGGCATCCTGGGCCAGATGCGGGGCCTGACGGAAAAGCAGTTCGCGGCGATCCGCGCCAACGACCTGGAGGGCGTGACCGCGGCCTCGGCGCCGATCCTGGCGCTGTCGCACGATCTCGACACCGCTTTGCAACAGGCCGATGCGGAGCTGGACGAGGCCCTGGCGGCCGGGCAGTCCGTGGTGGCCAGGACCTATGAGGAAAGCCGCCTCTCCGTGCTGGCGGTGCTGGGCTTCGCCCTGCTGGTCGGGGTGATCCTGGCGGTGCTGGTGCGCCGGACCATCAGCGCGCCGCTCTCCGCCTTCATGGAATTCGTCACCCGCGTCGGCCGGGGCGACCTGTCGGGCGCCGCGGCCGCCACGGGCAAGGACGAGATCGGCCAGCTCGGCGCCACGCTGAACGGGATGGTGGAGGGCCTGCGGCAACTGACGCGGCAGAGCCGGGAGGTGACCGAGAACCTCAACGCCGCCGCCGCCGAGATCCGCGCCTCCACGCAGGAGCAGGCGGCAGGCGTCGAGGAGCAGCTCGCGGCGGTGCAGGAGACCGCGGCCACGGCCGACGAGATCACCCATACCGGCACGCAGATCGGCAAGCGGGCGCAGGAGGTGATCGCCTCCGCCCAGGCGGCGGCGCGCAACAGCAGCGCCGGGCTGCGTGCCGTGGACGACACGATGCTGGCCATGGACTCGATCCGCGAGCAGGCGGAGGCCGTGGCCACGAACATCGTGTCGCTGAGCGAGAAGACCCAGGCGATCGGCGAGATCATCGCCACGGTGAACGACATCTCGGAACGCTCGCACCTGCTGGCGCTGAACGCCGCCATCGAGGCGGCTGCGGCGGGCGAGCAGGGCCGCTCCTTCGCCGTGGTGGCCGCCGAGATGAAGACCCTGGCCGACCAGGCCAAGGAGGCGACCTCGCAGGTGCGCTCCATCCTGGGCGACATCCAGCGCGGCATCAGCGCCTCGGTGATGCTGACGGAGGAGGCGGTGAAGCGCGTCTCCGCCGGCAAGGCGCGCACCGACACCACCCATGCCACGATCCGCGAGATCACCGGCAGCATCCAGGAGAGCGTGCAGACCTTCCAGCAGATCGTCGCCAGCACCAACCAGCAGCAGCTCGGCATCGAGCAGGTGATGGGCGCGCTGGGCAACATCCGGCAGGCGAGCCAGCAGACGGCGGCCAGCACGCGGCAGCTCGACACGGCGGCCAGCAATCTCAGCCAGCTGGCGCAGCAGCTCGTCACGCTGGCCGACCGCTACCGGCTCTGAGCGCGGCACCGGCAAGCGAAGAGGCCGCGCGCGCATGTCCGACTTCCGCCAGGAACTGCTGGCCGCCTTCGCGGTGGAGCACCGGGAACACCTGGATGCCATCCGCGCCGCCCTGGCGGCGGCGGAGGCCGGGCGGCCGCTGGACCTGCGCGACATCTTCCGCCGCGCGCACAGCCTGAAGGGCGCCGCCCGGGCGGTGGACCTGCCCGCGGTGGAGGAGCTGGCGCACCGGCTGGAAACGCTCTTCTCCCGGCTGGGCGAGGGCCGGATGCCGCTGGATGCCCGGGCCCAGGCGGTGGCGCAGCAGGGGCTGGACGCGGTCGAGACCCAGGTGGCCGCGCACCTCGCCGCCGCGCCGGAGGAGGACGGGCCGCCCCCGCCGTCGGCGGCCCTGGCGGCGCTCGACGCGCTGCTGGGCGCCGCCGCGCCGGATGCCCCGGCGGAGGCGCATGGGGCGCCCCCGGCGGCGCCCCGGCCCGGCCCGGCGGAACGGCCCGGCGAGGAAGGCGGCGAGAAAGAGGCGGCACCCGCCGCCACGCCAGGAACCTCCACGTCAGGAACCTCCCCCCCGGCACCCGCCGAGCGGCATCCGGTGGCAGGCGGCGGCGAATACCTGCGGGTCGAAGCGGGACGCGTCGATGCCCTGTCCGGCCTGCTGCACGAGCTGTCGGGGGAGTTGCAGAACCAGGACCGGCAGGCGGAGGCGCTGCGCCGGCTGGAGCGCCGGCTGCGGGGGTTGCGCCGGACCTGGCAGGAGCTGCGCGGCGAGGCCGGAAAGGCCAACGGGGGCGGCGCGGAAGCGCGGCTGCGGGAATTCGACCTGGCGCTGTCCGGCCTGGGGCGGGATCTCGCCGCCCTGGTCCGCGACGGCCGCGACGCGGCCTGGAACGCGGATCAGCTGTCGCGCCGCCTGCGCCAGGGGGTGGAGCGGATCTCCCTGGTTCCGGCCGAGGCGGTGCTCGGCGGCCTGGGCTCCATGACGCGCGACCTCGCCCGCTCCGAGGGCCGGGAGATCGCCTTGCGGCTGGAAGGGATGGAGACCGAGGCCGACCGCCGCGTGCTGCAGGCGCTGAAGGACCCGGTCCTGCACCTGCTGCGCAACGCCGTGGGGCATGGCGGCGAGGCGCCGGAGCGGCGGCGCGCCCTGGGCAAGCCGGAACGCGGCGAGGTCGGGCTGCGCGTCGAACTGGGCGGCGGACGGCTGCGGCTGCGCGTCTTCGACGACGGCGCCGGGCCGGACCCGGAGCGCATCGAGGCCCAGGCGGTGCGCCAGGGCCTGCTGCCCGCCCGCAGCACCGAGGCCCCACCCCCGGCCGAGGACCGCCTCCTCGCCCTGGTCTTCGAGCCCGGCTTCTCCACCGCCGAGGCGGTGGGGCGGCTGTCGGGGCGCGGCATGGGCCTGTCGGTGGTGGCGGAGGCGGCGCGGGCGCTGCACGGCCATGCGCTGATGCGGCGGCGCCACCCCTGGGGGACGGAGGTGGTGATCGACCTGCCCTTTTCCGCCACGCGGCAGAACGTGCTGCTGCTGGAGGCCGGCGGCCATCCCCTGGCCCTGCCGACCCATGGGGTGGAGCGCCTGCTGCGCCTGCCCGAGGCGGCGCTGCAATGGGCGGAAGGCCATCTCGCCACCCGCATCGCATGGGGTGGACGGGACGTTATGCTTCCCGTGACAAACCTCGCCTCCCTTCTCGGTGTCTCCGGCGCCCGGCTGCCCACCGAGGCCGGCCAGCTGAGCGCGGTCCTGCTGCGGGCCGGGGAGCGGCGCTGCCTGCTCGCGGTGGAGGCGCTCTCCGACGTGCGGACGCTGCCGGTCTCGGCGGTGGATGCGGGCGCGGGGGGCGGCTGGGGGCTGGACCCCGCCCTGGTCTCCGGCCTGGTCCTGCCGGCGGGGAGCCTAGTGCCGCTGCTGCGCCCCGAGGGGCTGATGGACCGCTGGCTGCGCGGCATGGGCGGCACCGGCGAGGGCCACGGCGCCGGGGGAGATGCCGGAGGACAGGCCGCCGGGGGCCGGAGCGACAGGCTCGGCCTGGTGCCCCGTCCCGGCGCTCCGGCGGGCGAGGCGGAGGCCAGCGAGCGCGCCAGTATCCTGGTGGTGGACGATTCCATCACCACGCGGACCCTGGAGAAGAGCATCCTGGAGGCGCAGGGCTACCGCGTCCTGCTGGCCGTGGACGGGGTGGAGGCGCTGAACCTCCTGCGCGGCGGCGAGGCGGTGATCGACCTGGTGCTCGCGGATGTGGAGATGCCGCGGATGGACGGCTTCGGTCTCCTGCAGGCGATCAAGAACGACCCGCGCCTCGCCGGGCTGCCGGTGATCCTGATGACCTCCCGCGCCGACGAGGCGGACATCCGGCGCGGGCTGGAACTGGGCGCCGGGGCCTATCTCACCAAGCAGAAGTTCGACCAGCGCGAGCTCCTGGCCACGATCGGGCAACTGCTGTGAACGGCGCCACCCCCTCTCCCGGCTCCTCCCGGGGGCAGCTCCCCTCCGGACGGACGCTGCCCGTCCGGGTCATGGTCGTGGAGGACTCGCTGGTGGTGCGCCGTCTCCTCACGCACATCATCGCCAGCGACCCGCGCCTGCTGCTGGTGGGAGCGGTGGAATCGGCGGAGGAGGCGCTGCGTTCGCTGCCGCGCCTGCGGCCCGATGTCGTCTCGATGGACATCCGCCTGCCCGGCATGGACGGGCTGGAGGCGACGCGGCGGATCATGGAGGAGAACCCGACGCCGATCGTGGTGATCGCCGACGCGGTGGAGGATGCCTCGCTGCGCATCTCCATGAACGCGCTGCGCGCCGGGGCGCTGTCGGTGGTGGAGAAGCCGGTCGGCCTGTCCTCCCGCCACTACGAGGCGATCGCGGAGGAGATCTGCACCCAGCTCTTCATCATGAGCCAGGTGCCGGTGATCCGGCGCCGCGCCATCGGCCGGGCCGCCGAGCCGCCCTTCCCGGTCCTTCCGGAAGCCCCGCCCATGGCGCCTCCCGGCGCCGCGCCCGTGCGTCCCTCGGTGGTGGCCATGGCCGCCTCCACCGGCGGGCCGCCGGCCCTGGCGCGGGTGATCGGCGCCCTGCCCGCCGGCTTCCCGGCGCCGCTCCTGCTGGTGCAGCACATGGGGGCGCCCTTCATGGAGGGCTTCGCCGCCTGGCTGGACGGTCTCGTTCCCTTGAAGGTGGAAATTGGCCGCGATGGGGTGACGCCCCTGCCCGGCCATGTCTATGTGGCGCCCGGCGACCGGCACCTGCTGCTGTCGCGGGCCGGTCCGTTGCAGGTCAGCGCCGGTCCCCCGGTGGGCGGCCAGCGCCCCTCGGCCAACCTGCTGTTCCGGTCCGTGGCGGAGGCCGCCGGGACCAGGGGGCTGGGAATCCTGCTGACCGGCATGGGCGAGGATGGAGCGAGGGGGCTCACGGAGTTGCGGCGCCAGGGCGGCTTCACCATCACCGAGCACGAGAGCAGCGCCGTCGTCTATGGCATGCCGGCGGCGGCGGTGCGGTTGGGCGGCTCCTCGGCGAGCCTGCCGCTGCACCTGATCGCGCCGCGCCTGCTGCGCCTGGCCATGCCGGAGGCGCGTGCATGAACGGCGAAGCCAACGCCGGCGCCAGCATCCTGCTGGTCGAGGATTCCGACACCCAGGCCCTGCAGCTTCGCCGGATGCTGGAACAACAGGGCTTCGCCGTGACGCGCGCGGCCACGGCCGAGGCGGCGCTGGACGGGCTGAACGACGGGCTGCCCGATCTGGTGATCGCCGACTACCACCTGCCCGGCATCAACGGCGACGAGTTCTCGCGCCGCATCCGCATGAACCTGCGCACCCGGGCGATCCCGGTGCTGATGCTCACCAACGCGCGGGAGCAGGACCTGGAGCGGCAGGGGCTGGAAAGCGGCGCCGATGCCTATGTGTCGAAGGCCGCGGGACAGGAGGTGATCCTGCTGCGGCTGCGGGCGCTGCTGCGCCGCCGGCCGCGGGGCGCCGAGGAGGCGCCGCCACCCGCCGGCTCGCAGGCACAGCCCGCCTTCCGCCGCGCCGCCATCCTGCTGGTGGAGGACAGCGCCACCCGCAGGGCCTGGATGAGCCGCCTGCTGTCGCAGGACGGCTACGCCGTCCATGCCGTCGCCGGGCCGGAGGAGGCGCTGGCCGCCGTGCAGGCCGAAGGCGCCGCCTGGGACTGCGTCGTGATCGCCATGCTGAGCCCGGGCTTCGACGGCGTGGCGCTGTGCCGCCGCCTGAACGCCCTGCGCAGCGGGCCGGGCGAAGGGCCGTCCTTCCAGATCGTGGGCCTCGGCAACGACGAGAGCACGGGGCGGGAGATGCTGTCCCAGGTCTTCGAGGCCGGGGCGGACGACCTGGTCTCGGCCACCGCCAGCGCCGAGGCGATCCGGTTGCGCATCCGCACCGTGGTGCGCCGCCGGCTGATGCAGGAGGAGAACCGCCGCATCGATGCCGAGCTGCGCGGGCGGGAGCTGGCCCTGGCCCATGCGCGGGCCGAGGCCGCCGCCGCCGAGGCCCGGGCCGCGCTGGCCGAGGCGCTGTCACGCGCCAATGCGGAGCTGGAGGAAGCGAACCGCCAGCTCCGCGACACCCAGGCCAAGCTGGTGCAGGCCGCCAAGATGGCCTCGCTGGGCGAGCTGGTGGCAGGCATCGCGCACGAGATCAACAACCCCCTGGCCTTCATCCTGGCGCACCAGGGCACGGTCGAGCGCGTGCTGGAACGGCTCGGCCCGCATGTCGATGGGCAGGCGGAGGCCCAGGCGCTGGTGGAGAAGGGGCTGCAGCGCTCGCATTCCATGACGCTGGGCCTGAAGCGCATCCAGGACCTGGTGCTGAACCTGCGCAAGTTCTCGCGGCTGGAGGATAGCGGCTTCCAGACGCTCAACGTGCCGGAAACGATCGAGACGGTGGTGGCGCTGCTGACGCACAAGCTGTCCAACCGCATCGTGGTGCGGCGCCAGTTCGATGCGAGGCCGGAGCTGTTCTGCTCCCCCGCCCTGCTGAATCAGGTGGTGATGAATATCGTGGGCAACGCGGCGGATGCGATCGAGGACCAGGGGACCATCACCATCGCCACGCGCGAGTCGGACGGGCAGTACGTGATCGAGATCGCCGATACCGGCCCCGGCGTGGCGGAGGAGCTGCGCGAGAGGATCTTCGAGCCCTTCTTCACCACCAAGCCGATCGGCTCCGGCACCGGGCTCGGCCTCGCCATCGCCTACAACGTCGTGCGCGCGCATGACGGGCACATCGCCGTGGGGGCCTCGCCGGAAGGCGGCGCCCGCTTCACCATCAGCGTGCCGCTGCGGGCCACCACATGAGCAGCCCTCCGTCGCACGGCCTGGGCGGCCCGGCACGGCCGGATGCCCGCCGGGGCGCCCACCGGGGCACGATCCTGCTGGTGGATGACGAGGCGGAGATCGTCACCGCGCTGCAGGACCTGTTCGAGGACGAGTACGACGTCCTCGCCACCACCTCGCCCACCGATGCGCTGCGGCTGCTGCAGCACGACCCGAACGTTTCGGTGATCCTGTCCGACCAGCGCATGCCGGGCATGACCGGCGACCAGATGCTGGCCCGGGCGCGCGACATCACCCATGCCGAGGCGCTGCTGCTGACCGGCTACGCCGATCTCGACGCGGTGGTCTCGGCGCTCAACAAGGGGCGCATCGCCGGCTATTCGCCCAAGCCCTGGGACCCGGTGGCGCTGCGCGGGCTGGTGGGCAGCGCGCATGACCGCTGGGCCCTGGCGCGCGCGCTGGAGACCGAGCGCAGCCTGTTGCACGGGCTGCTGGACAATTCCCCCGGCCGCCTCTCCTTCAAGGACGCGCAGGGCCGCTTCGTGCGGCTGAACGTGGCCAAGGCGGAATCGATGGGCCGCAGCGTGGCGGAAAGCCTGGGCCGGCGCGAGCAGGACTTCCTGCCCCCCGAGGCCGCCGAGGCGCTGACGCGGATCGAGGCGGAGGCGCTGCACCGGCGCGGTTCCGCCGAGGTCGTGGAGGAGGAGCGCCAGGAGGGCGAGACGCGCTGGTTCTCGGTGAGCCGCGTGCCGGTGATCCGCCAGGACGCGCCCGCCTTCCTCGTGACCATGGAGCACGAGATCACCGAGCGCCGGAACCTGGAGGCCCGGCTGCGCCAGGCGGACAAGATGCAGGCGCTGGGCACCATGGCGGGCGGGGTGGCGCACGACTTCAACAACCTGCTGACGGCGATCCTGGGCAACCTGCAGCTCGCGCTGCGCGCCGCGCCCGAGGGGTCCCGCCAGCAGCGGCAGCTCCGCAACGCCATCGCCGCCGCCGAGCGCGGCTCCGGGCTGACGCAGCGGCTGCTCTCCTTCAGCCGGCAGCGCGACCTCGACCTGCGGCCGGTGGATGCGAACGAGCTGGTACAGGGGATGGAGGACCTGCTCGGCCGCACCCTGGGCGGGCTGATCCGCATCGAGCACGACCTCGCCCCGGATCTCGCCCCGGTCCTGGTGGACCCGGGGCAGCTGGAGCTGGCGCTTCTCAACCTGTGCATCAACGCCCGCGACGCCATGCCGGAAGGCGGGGTCCTGACCCTGGGCACGCGCCGCGCCAGGGTCGAGCCCGGCAGCGTGCCGGAGCTGAAGCCCGGCGACTATGCCGCGCTCTCGGTGCGCGACACGGGCGCCGGCATGGCGCCGGAGGTGCTGGGCCATGCCTTCGAGCCCTTCTTCACCACCAAGGAGGTGGGCAAGGGCACGGGGCTGGGCCTGTCCATGGTCTATGGCCTCATGCGCCAGTCCGGCGGCGGCATCCGCCTGCAAAGCGGACCGGGGCAGGGCACGCTGGTGGAGCTGTTCCTGCCGCTTTCCGACCGCCTGGGTCCGGAGCAGGGCCATGCCGGCACCACGCCGCTGCCACGGACGCGGCCGCTGCGGATCCTGGTGGTGGATGACGACCCCGCCGTGCGCGAGGTGACGGCGACCTTCCTGGAGGAGCTCGGCCACGAGATCCTGGAGGCCGGGGACGGCCCCACCGCCCTCCGCACGCTGGAGGACGAGGAGATCGACCTGATGGTGGCGGATCTGGCGATGCCCCTGATGTCGGGGGCCGAGCTCGCCGCCACGGTGAAGGCCTCCCACCCCCGGATGCCGGTGCTGCTGGTGACCGGCTATGCCGAACTGGACAAGCTGCCCAAGGAATACCCGCTTCTGCACAAGCCCTTCCGGCAGGCGGATCTGGCGCGGTGCATCCAGGAGCTGATGGAAGGCCAGGGCTGAGCAGGGCGAGTGACACGGCAGGCTGGTGACAGAAACTGCCCGACTGATATTGTAGATTCATGCCGCCCGCCGCCCCGATCCCCCTGGAGATCGAAACCACGCCCAGCCTCGCGGAGCGCGCCTATGTGCGGCTGCGGGATGCCATCGTGGAGGGAAGCCTCGCCGCCGGCAGCAAGCTGTCCGAGCGCCGCCTGGCCGCCGCACTGGGCATCTCCGCCCAGCCGGTGCGCGAGGCGCTGCGGCGCCTGGAAGGCGAAGGGCTGGTGGAGACCCGCCCCAAGAGCGGCACCTTCGTGTCCGCCCTGGACAGCGACAGGCTGGCGGAAATGGGCCGCATCCGCGCGGCGCTGGAAGGTGCCGCGGCGTCGCTGGCGGCCCGCCGGGTGGGTCCGGCCGACCTGCGGGTGCTGGAGCAGCGGCTCGGCGCCATCCGCGCCGCGACGGATCAGGGCGACCGCGCCGCGCTGGCCGGGGCCAACGACGCCTTCCATACCGCCCTGCACCGGATCACCGGCAACGCCTTCCTGATCCGCAGCCTGCAGGCCCTGCGCGCCTATTTCCACGTCGGCAGCCGGCGCGTCCTGGCCGGAGAGGCGGAGATCCGCCTCGCCCTGGAGGAGCACCTGGCCATCCTGGATGCCATCGCCGCCGGCGAGGCGGAACAGGCCGAGCGTCTGATGCGCGCCCATGCGCTGCGCTCCCTGGCCGTGGCCTTCCCGGAAGCGGACCGTTGCCTCCCTGCCCCGCGCCCGGCCTCCCCTGACGAAAAGGACTCGCACGAATCATGACCGAGGATCAGTCAGCCCAGGGCAGGCCGCGTGTCCTGGTCGCCCGCCGGGTGCCGCCGAACGTCGCCGCCCGCGCCCGCGAGATGTTCGATGCCATCGTCACCGAGGCGGACATGGATGCCGACACGGCGCTGCGCGTGATCCGCGAGGAGCGCATCGCCGGCCTCTTCTCCGGCCCCAAGGTGAAGTTCACCGCCGCCCATGCCGCGGCCATGCCGGACGGGCTGAAGGTGATCGCCAATCCCGGCGCCGGCTACGACCACATGGATGTGGAGGCCGCCAGGACGCGCGGCATCGTCGTGACCAACGCGCCGGACGTGGTGACGGACTGCACCGCCGACCTCGCGCTGATGCTGATCCTGAACGCCAGCCGCCGTGCGCGCGAATACGACCAGGTGATGCGCGAGGGCTGGCGCAGGCCCTATGGCATGCCGGACCTCCTGGGACTGCGGCCGAGCGGCAGGACACTCGGCATTGTCGGCATGGGGCGCATCGGCCAGGCCGTGGCGCAGCGCGCGCGCGGCTTCGGCATGAGGATCCTCTACAACAACCGCCGCCGCCTGCCGCCGGAGCTGGAGCAGGGCGCCGAATATGTCGCGGACCTGCATGACCTGCTGCGGCGCTCGGAGATCCTGTCCCTGCACCTCCCCGCCAGCGCCGAAACGGGCACGCTGATGACGCGGGAACGCTTCGCCCTGCTGCCGCGCGGCGCCGTCTTCGTGAACACCGCGCGCGGCTCCCTGGTGGACGAGGACGCGCTGATCGAGGCGCTGGAATCCGGCCAGCTCTTCGCCGCGGGCCTCGACGTCTTCCGCAAGGAACCGGATTTCGACACGCGCCTCGCCGCCTTGCCGAACGTCTTCCTGACGCCGCATGTGGCCAGCGCCACGGTGGACACGCGCGACGCCATGGGTTTCCGCACGCTGGACAACATCGCCGGCGTGCTCTCCGGCCGGGGCGCGATCGATCCGGTCTGAGCAGGGTGCCGGCCCGTTCTGCCCGGAGGGAGGAGCGGGCGTCAGGCGTTGCGCCCGGCGGCCGGCTCCGCCCTCGCCTCGGAGGAGGTTTTCGATCACCCTGGGCACCGGGATGCCGGAGGCTTCCGGCAGAAGACGGACGGCCCGGACGATCGGCCGGGTGGGCCGGTCCATCATGATCGGGAGTGGTAGGATGCAGTTCACGAGGCGCCTGTTGCTGGGCGCGAGCGCCACGGCCTTCACCCTGGCGCGGCCGGGCCTGGTCCGGGCCCAGGGCACGACGCCCATCCGGATCGGCGAGATCAACAGCTACACCACCCAGCCCGCCTTCACCTTGCCCTACCGCGACGCCATGCATCTCGCGGTGGAGGAGATCAACGGCAAGGGCGGCGTGCTCGGACGGCCGCTGGAGCTGATCACGCGCGACGATGCGGGCAAGCCGCAGGATGCCGTGCGGCTCGCGGGCGAGCTGCTGAACGAGGCGAAGGCGGATGTGCTGGCCGGGGCCTACCTGTCCAATGTCGGGCTGGCGCTGGGCGAGTACGCCGCGCAGAACCGTCGCCTCTACGTGGCGGGCGAGCCGCTGACCGATGCGATGGTCTGGGAGAAGGGCAACCGCTTCACCTTCCGCCTGCGCCCCTCCACCTATATGCAGGCCTCCATCCTGGCGGAGGAGGCGGCGAAGCTCCCGGCGAAGCGCTGGGTGACGGTGGCGCCGAACTACGAATACGGCCAGTCGGCGGTGAAGTGGTTCCGACAGATCCTCTCGGCCAGGCGGCCGGACGTGCAGTTCGTGGGCGAGCAGTGGCCCGCGCTGGGCGGCATCGATGCCGGCGCCACGGTGCAGGCGCTGGAGGGGATGAAGCCCGAAGGCCTCTTCAACGTGCTGTTCGGGCCGGACCTGACGAATTTCGTGCGCCAGGGCAACACGCGCGGGCTGTTCGAGGGGCGCGGCGTCGCCTCCATGCTGACAGGCGAGCCCGAATACCTCGACCCGCTGGGCGACGAGGCGCCGGAGGGCTGGATCGTCACCGGCTATCCCGGCGAGGCGGTCGACACCCCGGCGCACAGGGCCTTCGCCGAGGCGTACCGGGCGAAGTACAAGGCCAAGCCGATGTGCGGCTCGCTGGTCGGCTTCTCGCTGATCCACTCCATCGCCGCCGGCATCGCCCGGGCCGGGGCGCTCGATCCCGACAAGCTGGTGGCGGGCTTCCGCGGCGTGGAATTCGCCACGCCCGCTGGCCAGGTGGGCTATCGCGCCATCGACCACCAGAGCACGCTGGGCGTCTTCGTCGGACGGACGGCGTTGAAGGGCAATGCCGGCGTCATGGCCGACTGGCGCTATGTCGACGGGCGCGAGCTGCTGCCAAGCGACGAGGTGGTGCGGAAGCTGCGACCCGCGGAAAGCTGATCCGGCCGCCACCGGAGCAGGGCCTCATCGTTGCATGAGTGGCGGCCTTGCCTTCCGCCACCGTCCCGCGGTGACCGTGCCTCGCGCACCGGGCGTTGCACCGTCCCGAGGGACAAGGCGGTGTCAGACAAAGGCGATGCCGCTGTGGACACCGTCGCTGCCGGTGTTCGCCTTGGTCAGCATCTGGTGCTCCACACTCTCGGACATCGCCAGCAGCACGCCGCCCCGCGACAGGGAATGGGTTTCCAGCAGGCTCAGGAAATGGGCGTAGCCGCCCGCATCCGGTTCGCGGTGCAGGGCGGTGTGGTAGAGGCCGCTGACGAAGGCCTCGTCGCTCTGCTGCCCGTGCACAGCGTTCCACTCTGGCGTGGTCAGCCACAGGTCCGGCAGTTGCGCGAAGGTGAATTTCTGCCCCTTCACCGCCGCCACCCAGTTCTCGAGACCTCCCCGGTCCGGCAGGCGCCCGAAGGCCGCGTCGTAGAGGCGGGCGATGGGCACCGCCGTCTGGTCGGGAATCCAGATCCCCGCCTCGATCTGGCCGGCGGTATTGGCGCGGTTCTCCCGCCCCTCGGAGATCGAGATCAGGGCCTGCTCCAGCCCCTCTGACGAGAAGGCGGACAGCGAGGCGATTCTGGCGGATGCCGTTCCGTAGACGTTGCTCTCGATCCGCGCCAGGCTGCCGGCCGCGCCGGTCGCGCCCCCCGCCTGGAACTCGGCGCTGGCCAGGAAGTTGTGCGCCAGGGTCTCCAGACTGCCGCCCGCCGCCAGGAAGGCGATGTGGTGCTGCAACCCGCCCGGGTCCGGCGCCCGGTTCAGGGCCGCCTTGTAGAGCCGGACGACCTGCGCTGCCGCGTCATCCACGTCGAAGACCAGCCTTCCGTCCGTCAGCGCGACGACATCCAGCGCCGCCGCATGATAGGCGGTGCTGCCGTGCAGGATGGTCACGCCGCCGCTGGCGTCACTCACCTGGACCTCCCGCAGCCCGGTCGCGTGCAGGGCGGCGACGTTCCGGCCCGCCGCATCCTGGGTGACGGACAGGGCCTGCAAGGCTCCGGTGGCGACGGCCACGCCGGTGGCGGGGGTCCAGACCGGCAGGCCCTGGTCGTCATAGACCGCGTTGCCCTGGCCCGGGCCGCTGCCATCGGCGAGCCGGCCATAGCCCCATCCATAGTGGAGCGTCCCGCCCGTCAGCGGCAGGTCCGACGCGAAATCCAGCCGCAGCGTGTCGCCGTCCACGACGGTGGCGTGCGTGGCCGCGATGGAGGTGCCGTCCGCCAGCCGGACCGCCCAGCCCAGCCCGGAGGCCGCCGCGCCGCCGAG
This sequence comes from Roseomonas mucosa ATCC BAA-692, assembly GCF_000622225.1. GTDB lineage: Bacteria > Pseudomonadota > Alphaproteobacteria > Acetobacterales > Acetobacteraceae > Roseomonas > Roseomonas mucosa. The sequence goes on from NZ_JHWD01000019.1 coordinate 54,594, forward strand.
GGCGGCGAAGGCATGGGCGCCGTCATGCTGCACATCGACGGTCAGGCTGCTGGCGCCGATCCGGCGCGCCCAGATGACCTCCGGCCCCTCGTTGTCGATGTTGCCCAGCGCCCGCGCGACCGGCGAGCCCGCCAGGGCATATTCCGACCAGCCCTCCGCGATGCTGAGCGCGGCGCGCTGGATCACCAGCGCGGCATCGCCGGCCGACATGTGCCCGCCACCGTATTCCGCGGTGGCCGCATTGGCGTCGAGGTTGTCGAAACTCATGTCCAGGTCGAGGGCCCGGGCTGCGATCGTGGCGTTGAAGCCCGCATCGGCGGCCAGCTTCTCCATCACCGCGCGGATCGCCTGGAGACCGTCGGGGGCGTAGCTGCGATAGGGGATCGCGCTGACGAAGTCATAGGGCATGTCCAGCGCCGAGTTGCCGAAGGCCGCACGCAGCAGCGCGGCATCGTAGCGGACCGCGCTTTCCCACATCGCCGCGGCACTGGCCGTGGTGAGGCTGCCGTTCTGGATGTCGTGCTGCAGGGTCAGGCTGTCGGTCTCGTTGTGCAGCCAGAGCACGGTGGTGGGATTGTCCCGCAGGTCGGCGGAAAGGCCCTGGACGTAGTTCAGCAGCCGCTGCTCCACCGTGCCGGTCGTCCAGCCCTGCCGCCAGTCGCCGTTCACCGCCTTCAGCCAGTCGCCGAGGAAGCCGGTGGCGCCCTGGATGGTGGTGGCCGAGTTGTCCGAGGCGCTGAGCGGCCCGGCCAGGATATGGACCTGGTTCTGCACGCCATCGAAGCCGAGAAGTGCCTCGACCGCCTGCTTCAGCTTGGCCGAACCACCGAAGTTGAGCGCCAGGAGCTCAGCATTGGACTGGCCCCTTACCAGAATATTGAGATCCAACGTCTTGCCCCCGCAAGAATTTCATTGGAACCCCCTTAAAAACCCCGCGTGTAGTTTCCATTAATATCCCAATCCCAGGGCTTTTTCCTTAACCTCCCGTTCATTTATTGCATGCTGTTCATGCGATATTCAGTTCCACTACCTATAAGCGAACAAATAAAGGACCGGAAAGCTGGGCCGGTCGCTCCGGATTCAGGAAGCGGCAGGATCTGGCCCAATCATGGGCCATGGCTCCTGGCCGGAACGCGGCCATCTCGCGGGGCGGGGGGGGGACAGGAAGCGCTCCCTCGCCCGGACTTCCGTGTTCTCCGGATCGCCTGCCCGGGTCCCGCTTCCAGGGACGTCGGCTGTCCAGGGCTGGAACCCGGAAGCCCGGCGCTAACGCGGCCTGTCCGTCAGGCTTCCATGAACCCATCCCCAGGGCTGATCCGAACCCACCTGATACCAGCCGCCCGGAGATTCCCCGAAGACGGACAGGGCGGTGCCACGCGGAAGGACGCGCAGGACTTGCGACTGGTTCCGCGGCTGGGTCCGCAGATTGCCGCCCTGCCTCATGGCGATCCTCGCCCTGGCTGGCGCCGCCGGTGCGCGAGGGGCGCTGGCCGGAGCCGGCTCCACCCTGTCCGGAGGCTCGGCCCTGGGCCCGTCCGGAATGCCGGCCGGCGCCAACGCGGCCGGTTCGGTGGCCAGGGAGCGGGCCTCAGGACGGGGCCCTGCTGCCTCCGGCTCCACGGCCGGGACCGGCAGAGGCGGATTGGAGGACCGCCACGGCTCCGCTGGGACGGTCACGGGGTCGCGGGCGGCGAGAGGCCCCGGCGGGACCGGCTGCTCCGGCAGGGGGAGTGCCGGGGGAAGCCGGGCAGGCGCCGGGGACAGCGCGGCCCGGATCGCCTCCACGCCATCCGGGCGGAGCAGCATTCCCCCACCGGCCACCAGGCAAGCGACCGCCAGCAGCCCGGCCATCCGGCCCATGCCATGGCGGGAACCGGATGGGCGCGCCGTCGCAGGGGCGGGGTCCGGCGGCACAGGGCGGTCGGCCATCTGCTCCGCCCATCGTTCCCGCGCAGCCTGGGAGGTCGAGAGAAGCCGCTGGACGGCCATCAGCGAGGCACGCAGCTTCGCCGGATCGGGATGGTCGGCCCGGAGCTGCGTCCGGATGTCGAGCAGCAGGAACTCGACATTGGCGCGTGCGGGATAGGGGATGAGATGCAACCTGCCGGCGATGTCATCGACCGTCGCCAGGACCTTGAGGGCCTCGAACCTCCGCTTCGCCGTCTGCCCAGCCTGTGCGCCAGGCTCCGCCGTGTCCGATCCCCGCCGCGTTCGCGCATCCTGCTGGAACATAGTCACCCCTCGATCTTCCCAGAGTAGTAAGAGGGCCTGCGCATCAACTCAGGATGGCCCTTCGCAAGAAAATGGAGCGAGACTCCCCCTCGCCATCCTGATCTTCGATTTCAGGTGATCTAAAAACAGACTCTGGTCCCGAGCGCAAACTTCATCCCGGTTCTACGGGAATTCTTCGATCCTCCATTCGGATGCTTCCATCCTGGCGGCGGGAGCCCGGACGTTGCCGCCCGGGCGGGACCGTTCCGTGATCAGCCCTTCTGCGGCATGCCCTGCGGCACCACGGTCCTCACGATGGAGGCGTCCAGCGCCTCGTAATCGCCATAGCCGATGGTGGCGTAGAGCTCCGCCCGCGTCTGCATGCGCTCGATCATCTTCTGCGTGCCGCCGTCGCGGCGGATGGCGGCGTAGAGCTCCTCCTGCGCCTTGTTCGCGACGCGGAGCGAGGAGACCGGCCAGATCACCATGGAATAGCCCATCTCCTCGAACTCGCTGGCCGTGAAGAAGGGCGTGCGGCCGAACTCGGTCATGTTGGCCAGCAGCTTCGCGCCCGGCATGCGGCGGGCGAACTCCCGGAACATCTCGGCCGTGGTCAGCGCCTCGGGGAAGATCGCATCCGCCCCGGCCTCCAGGTAGAGCCTCGCCCGCGCCACGGCGCCGTCGATGCCCTCGCTCGCCGCCGCATCGGTGCGCGCCACCAGCACGAGATGCCGCCGCGCCCGCGCCGCCGCAGCCACCTTCGCCGCCATGTCATGCGCGTCGGCCAGCTTCTTGTCGTTCAGGTGCCCGCATTTCTTGGGCAGGAGCTGGTCCTCGATATGCACCGCCCCGGCCCCCGCCTCCTCGAAGGCGCGGACCATGTGCATGACGTTCAGCGCCTCCCCATAGCCCGTGTCGCCATCCACCAGCAGCGGCAGGCCGGAGGCGCGGGCGATCTGGCGGATGAAGAAGCAGACCTCGTCCACCGTGATGATGCCGAGATCCGGCAGGCCCATCGAGGCGGTCATGGCGGCGCCGGACAGGTACAGCCCCTCGAAGCCCGCCGCCCTCGCCTGCAGGGCCGCCTGGCCGTTATGCGCGCCGGGAAGCTGCAGGATGCCGGGGCTGTCCAGCAGCGCGCGGAACCGCTCCCCGGCAGGACGGGCGGGAAGGTCGCTGGCGACGAGGTAGGTCAAGACAGGCTCTCCCGCTCCTTCAGCGGCACGAAGGGGCGGTCCTCCGGGCCGGTGTAGTTGGCATTGGGACGGATGATCTTGTTGTCCGCCCGCTGCTCCAGCACATGGGCGGACCAGCCGGCGGTGCGGGCGATGACGAAGAGCGGCGTGAACATCGCCGTCGGCACGCCCATCATGTGGTAGGAGACGGCCGAGTACCAGTCGAGGTTGGCGAACATCCGCTTGGTATCCGCCATCACCGCCTCGATGCGCTCCGCGATGCGGAACATCTTCATGGAGCCGACCTGCCGCGACAGGTCCTCCGCCACCTGCTTGATCACCGCGTTGCGCGGGTCGGAGACGGTGTAGACGGGATGGCCGAAGCCGATCACCACCTCCTTCTCCGCGACGCGGCGGCGGATATCGGCCTCGGCCTCGTCCGGGTCGGCGTAGCGCTTCTGCACGGCGAAGGCGAACTCGTTCGCGCCGCCATGCTTGGGCCCGCGCAGCGCGCCGATGCCGCCGGCGATGGCGGAATAGAGGTCGGAACCCGTGCCCGCGATCACCCGGCAGGTGAAGGTGGAGGCGTTGAACTCGTGCTCGGCATAGAGGTTCAGCGAGGTGTGCATCGCCCGCACCCATTTCGCCGAGGGCTCGCGCCCATGCAGCAGGTGCAGGAAATGGCCGCCGATGCTGTCGTCGTCCGTCTCGACCTCGATGCGCCGGCCGTTCTGCGAGAAGTGATGCCAGTAGAGCAGCATCGAGCCGAGCGAGGCCATCAGCCGGTCGGCGATGTCGCGCGCGCCGCTCGGGTTGTGGTCCTCCTGTTCCGGCAGGGCGCAGCCCAGCGCCGAGACGCCGCTGCGCATCACGTCCATCGGATGCGATGCGGCGGGCAGCGCCTCCAGCACCTGCTTCACCGCGGCGGGAATGCCGCGCCAGGAGCGCAGCTTGGCCTTGTAGCCGCGCAGCTCCGCCTCGGTGGGCAGGGAACCGTGGACGAGGAGATAGGCGATCTCCTCGAACTCGCACTGCGCCGCGATCTCCAGGATGTCGTAGCCGCGGTAGTGCAGGTCGTTGCCGCTGCGCCCCACGGTGCAGAGCGCGGTGTTGCCGGCGACGACGCCGGACAGGGCAACGGATTTCTTGGGCTTCGGGGTGACGGTTTCGCTCATGGCTTCTCCTCCCTTATCCATTCCCGCCGGGCCAGCCGAAGATGCCGCGGTGCTCGTTGCGCGCCAGCTTCCCTTGCGGCAGGGAGACGGTCAGCCCGGCGAGCTCCTCCGCCCGCAGCTCCGGCAGGCGCTGCACCAGCGCAAGGAAACGCTCCGCCTCCGCATTGTCGAGGATGCCCTCGGTCAGCGTGCGGAACTTGCGGATGTAGTCCGGCCGCTTCCAGGGGGTGGCGCCCAGGCTGTGCGCATTGGCCACGGCCAGCTCGTCGCTGATCTCGCTGCCATCCTTCATGCGGATGGTAATGCGGCCGCCGAAGGCCTTCACCGCCGGATCATGCGCGTGGTAGCGCTCGGTCCATTTCGGGTCCTCCACCGTGCGGATCCTGTGCCAGAGCCGCACCGTGTCGGGCCGCCGCGCCCGCTCCGGGGCATAGGATCGCACATGGTGCCATTCGCCGTCCTGCAGGGCGACGGCGACGATGTACATGATGGAATGGTCCAGCGTCTCGCGCGACGCCTCCGGGTCCATCTTCTGCGGGTCGTTGGCGCCGGTGCCGATGACGTAGTGCGTGTGGTGGCTGGTCTCGATCAGGATGTCGTCCACATCGTCCCAGTCCTGGACCTGCCTGCCCATGCGGAAGGCGAGGTCGATCAGCGCCTGGCTCTGGTATTCCGCCGAATGCTCCTTGGTGTAGGTGTCGAGGATGGCGCGCTTCGCCTCGCCCCTGCCCGGCAGCGGCACGCGGTAATGCGCGTCCCTGCCGTCCAGCATCCAGGCGATCACGCTGTCCTCGCCCTCGTAGATCGGGCTCGGCGCGCCCTCGCCCAGCATGGCGCGGTCCACCGCCTCCACCGCCAGCTTGCCGGCATGGGAGGGGGCGAAGGCCTTCCAGGAGCTGATCTCGCCCTTGCGGCTCTGGCGCGTGGCCGTGGTCACGTGCAGCGCCTGCTGCACCGCCTGGTAGATGGTGGCCGTGTCCAGCCCCAGCAGCGTGCCGATGCCCGCCGCCGCCGAGGGGCCGAGATGCGCCACATGGTCGATCTTGTGCTTGTGCAGGCAGATCGCCTTCACGAGATCGACCTGGATCTCGTAGCCCGTGGCGAGGCTGCGGATCAGCGCACGGCCATCCGCGCCGCATTGCTGCGCCACGGCCAGGATCGGCGGGATATTGTCGCCGGGGTGGGAATATTCCGCCGCCAGGAAGGTGTCGTGGTAGTCCAGCTCCCGCACCGCCGTGCCGTTCGCCCAGGCCGCCCATTCCGCATGGACCCGCACATCCGGCCCCAGCCCGAAGACGGTGGCGCCGCCCGCGCGGGGATGCGCCAGCGCCTCGGTGCGGGCCGTGGTGACCGGGTGCCGGTTGATCGCGGCGATGGCGACGGAGGCGTTGTCGATGATCCGGTTGACGATCATCTCCGAGACCTCCGCCTCGACCGCCACCGGGTCGGCCGCCACCTCGGCGATCTTCCAGGCCAGTTGCTCCTCCCGCTTCAGCCGGTCGGCCTCGGGGTGCACGCGCACGTCATGGATCTGCATGGGCTGACCCTCGCTCCCTGGTATTTTGCGAAGTTTGTCACGACAGCCCTGGGAGGTCAGCCTGGCTTTCGGCATAATCGTGCCATTCCCGGCGGATGGTTTGTGAAGTTTGTGAAGACCCCGCAGCGCCATGACAGCAAGGTCTTCGCCGGCGACCGGCTGCGGCGGCTCCGCCTCTCGCGCGGGCTGAGCCAGGCGGCACTGGCGGAACGGCTCGGCATCTCGCCCAGCTATCTCAGCCAGATGGAGGCGGATCTGCGCCCCCTCACCGCCCGGCTGCGCCGCCGCGCGGCGGAACGCCTGGGCGTGCCGGAAGGGCTGTTCGGAGAGGAGCGCGACCAGCGGCTGGCCGACAACCTGCGCGAGGCCTGCGGCGACGCGCTCTTCGGCAAGGGCACCGTGTCCATGGAGGAAGCGCGGGCGGCGGTGCGCGCGGCGCCGGAGGTGGCGGACCGCTTCCTCACCCTCTACCGCGCCTATCGGGCGCTGAGCGAACAGCACCAGGAACTGCACGACCGTATCGCCGCCAATGGGGGATCGGGCGAGGATTTCGCCGTCGTGCCGCATTTCCCCTATGACGACGTCGGGGAATGGGTGCAGTCGCGCAACAACCATTTCGACCGTCTGGACCGCGCCGCCGAGGCACTGGCGGAACGGCTGAGCCCCGATGGCGTCATCACCCAGGATCATCTGGCCCGCCACCTGCGCGACCGGCACGGCATCGCCATCGCCGAGACGCCCGGCCTGCTGGCCCAGGGCACGGTCTGGCGCCTGCAAAGACGGGAGGGGCAGCTTCTCCTCGCCAAGGAGGCCGCGCCCGCCAGCCGGCTCTTCTGGATGGCGCATGTGGTCGCCCTGCTGGACCAGCGCGCGCTGGTCCTGGCCGAGATCCGCGCCGCCGGCCTGGCCAGCGCCGGGGCGCGCGCCCTGGCGCGGATCGGCCTCGCGAACTACTTCGCCGGGGCGCTGCTGATGCCCTACGAACCCTTCCTGCGCGAGGCCGAGCTGCTGCGCTACGACATCGAGCAGTTGCAGGCCCGCTTCGGCGCCAGTTTCGAGCAGGTCTGCCACCGGCTCAGCACCCTCCAGCGCCCGGGCCGCCCCGGCATCCCCTTCTTCCTGGTGAAGACGGATATCGCCGGCAACGTGCTCAAGCGCAGCAGCGCCACGCGCTTCCGCTTCGCCCGCTTCGGCGGCCCCTGCCCGCTCTGGAACGTGTACCGCGCCTTCACCCAGCCCGGCCGCGTGCTGGTGCAGGTGGCGCGGACACCGGACGGCGTCGCCTATCTCAGCATCGCCCGCACGGTGGGGCGCGGCGGCGGCGCCTATCTCAGCCGCCCGCGCAACGTCGCCGTCGTGATCGGCTGCGAGATCGACTATGCCGGGCGCACCGTCTACGCCACCGGCCTCGACCTGCGCGACCCGGGCTTCCACGACCCGATCGGCCCCGGCTGCCGCGCCTGCGAACGCACCGACTGCCGCCATCGCGCCGTGCCGCCCGCCAGCCAGTCGATCGATGTCGGCAGCCTGGAACGCGGCGTGGTGCCCTATCGCGTGCGGACCTGATCCGGGCGGTGGCCTTCCCTGGCCGCGTTGCGCTGTCCCGAGGGAGAGGCTCCGCCTCTCGCCCCGGCCCCCCTCTCCGCCAGGACCCTGCGGGCCCTGGACCCGGTTCGCTGGCGCCGATGGTGGCCGTCATCCTGCGGTCCGATCCCTGGGAGCCGGTGGAGACACCGGGCTCCCGAAGAGAAGAAAGACACCCCGTCCGCGCCGGTGGCATCGGCAGTCCGCCGAAGAGCGCGGCTCTCCGGCGCGATCCGGCAACAGGGAGAACCAACGAATGGGAGGTCCAGGAACCTCAGGTTCCTGGCGGATAAGGGGGGCACGGAGGAAAAGGCGGAGCCTTGTCCCCCCGGCACAGAGCCGCGCTGGATCACCCTCGGAACGGAGGGTCTTTCCGTTCCCGGCCGTCCTCTGCCACCCTGCCGCTCCTCGCAGCATGGAGTGCCAGCGCATGACGGACAGGATGACCGATTGCCCCGAGGAGGTCGGGCTTTCCGGCGACCGGCTGGCGCGCGTGGATGCCTGGCGTGAGGCGCAGGTGCGGGACGGCAGGCTGGCCGGGGCCACCACGCTGGTGATGCGGCGCGGGCGGGTGGCGCATCTCGGCTGCTCGGGCCTCGCCGACATCGCGCGCGGTGTGCCGATGGCGCTGGACAGCATCCTGCGCATCTATTCGATGACCAAGCCGCTCACCAGCGTGGCCATCATGATGCTCTACGAGGAAGGGCGCTTCCAGCTCGACGATCCGGTCACGCGCTTCCTGCCCTGCTTCCGGGACATGCGCGTCTTCACCACCGGCAGCCGCGGCAGCTACGAGACCGTGCCGGCGGAACGCGACATCACCTTCCGCGACCTGCTGACGCACACCTCCGGCCTGACCTACGGCATGATGCACGCCAACATGGTCGATGCCCTGTACCGGGAGCGGGGCGTGGACTTCCAGACCTCGGATCGCAGCCTGGGCGAGGTGGTGGAGACCGCGGCCTCGCTGCCGCTGCTGGCGCAGCCGGGGCGGGAATGGAACTACTCCATCGCCACGGATGTGCTGGGGCACCTGGTGGCCGTCATCTCCGGCCAGGACTTCGGCGATTTCCTGCGGGAGCGCGTCATCGGGCCGCTCGGCATGGCGGACACGGATTTCCATGTGCCGGAGGCGAAGCTCCCGCGCTTCGCCGCCAACTACCGGCGCGGCGAGGAGGGCGGCGTCGCGCTGCTGGAGGACCCGCGGGACAGCCGCTTCGGCCGCCCGCGCCGGATCTGCTCCGGCGGCGGCGGGCTGGTCTCGACCGTGGGCGACTATGCGCGCTTCTGCCGCTTCCTGCTGAACAAGGGGGAACTGGACGGCACCCGCCTGCTCGGCCGCAAGACGGTGGAGCTGATGATGACCAACCACCTGCGCGGCGACATGGCGGCGATGGGACAGCCCCGGTTTTCCGAAAGCACCTACGAGGGCGTCGGCTTCGGCCTGGGCTTCTCCGTGATGCTCGATCCGGCGCGGGCGCAGATCCTGGGCACGCCGGGGGAATGCGCCTGGGGCGGCGCGGCCAGCACGGCCTTCTGGGTCGATCCGGCGGAGGAGATAGCGGTGATCCTGCTGACCCAGCTCATGCCTTCCTCGGCCTATCCGCTGCGGCGGGAGCTGCGGGTGCTGACCTACCAAGCGATCATCGACTGAGCGGGAGCGGGGACATGAGCGACAGGACCTATGGCACCTGGTACCGGGACACGTCGCGGGAGGCGGCGATGGAGGAGGGGCACCGCCCCCTCTGGCGCCACTTCATCGACATCGTGCCCGAGACCGACCTCTCGACGCGCGACGTGCTGGATTTCGGCTGCAACCGCGGCGGCTTCCTGCGGCTGCTGCATGCGCTGAAGCCGTTCCGGCACGGGCTGGGCGTCGATATCGCGGAGGATTCCATCGCGGCGGCCCAGGCCCTCAAGGGGCTCGCGCCGCTGGACTTCGCCGTGGCAGCGGATCTCTCGCCCTGGCGCGGCAGCTTCGACATCGCCTTCAGCTACGAGGTCGTCTACCTGCTGCCGGACCTCGCGGCGCATGCCGCCGGCATCTATGAGGCGCTGCGCCCAGGCGGCGTGTACTATGCCGTGACCGGCTGCCACACGGCGATGCCGCTCTGGCCCGCCTGGCGCGAGCTGATCGGCGGCATCACCCACGCGCCGGTGCAGGACCGCTCGCCGGAGGATTATGCGGCGGCTTTCGCCGGGGCGGGCTTCGACGTCTCGGTGCGGCGCTTCGGCTATGACGGCTTCGTGCCGGCGGGGAAGCGCAGCGACTACTACCCGACGCTGCAGGATGCCCTGGCCTATCCGGCCGAGCACAAGCTGCTGTTCCGCATGGTGCGGCGGGAAGCAGCCTGAACCGATGCGCGGCGGGGAGGAACATCCTCCCCGCCGCGCCGGGCCTCATGCATCCGGCCCGTCGCTCCAGTCCGGCGCGAAATCCGGGCTGACCATCCGCTGGTCCTTGGGCAGGCGCGCGATGGCGGCGCGGTCCTCGTCGTCGAGTTGCAGCTTCAGCGAATCCAGGTTGGCCTGCTGGTTGGCGCGGCTGGCGGCCTTGGGCACGGCCGAGACGCCGTCCTGGTCCAGCAGCCATTTCAGCGCGACCTGCGCGGGCGTGGCGCCGTGCTTCCTCGCGATAGCCTGGATCCCGGGGATCTCCGCCACCTTGTTGCGGGCAAGCGGGCTGTAGGCAGTCAGCGCGATGTCGTGCCTGCGCGTGTAATCCAGCAGCTTCGCCTGGCCCAGCGTCACATGGTACTCGACCTGCAGGCAGGCGATCGGCGCCTTCAGCTCCTCCACCACCTGCCGCAGCAGCGGGCGCGGAAAGTTCGCCACGCCGATCTGGCGCGCCTTGCCTTCCTCCTTCAGCCGGACCAGCGCCTCGATGGTGCGCGGCAGGTCCCAGTCCTTTGCCGGCCAGTGGATCAGGTAGAGATCCACATGGTCGGTGCGCAGCTTCTCCAGGCTGCGCGCCATGGCTTCGTGCATCGCCTGCGGCGAAAGATGGTCCCACCAGACCTTGGTGGTCAGGTGAACATCGCCGCGCGCCAGGCCGGAGGCGGCAAGGCCGGCGCCCACGGCATCCTCGTTCTCGTAGCGCTCCGCCGTGTCGATATGGCGGTAGCCGAGCTCCAGCGCCTGCCTCACCGCGGCCTCGCATTCCGCGCCCGTCATGGGCCAGGTGCCAAAGCCCAGCCTGGGCATGCGCAGCCCGTGTTGGGTCAGGAGTTCCATGCTTCCGTTCCTCTTTCATCCGCCTGTCGCCGCCGGTCCGGCCCACGCCCCATGGGCGGAGCCCCAGGGCCCGGCCCACCGGAATTCGCCATGCCCGCCGCGGGCGGCGGCAAGCGGCCCGGCCATTGGGCCACGGACAGGTTCGCCGGACCAGATGCCGGTCCTGCATGGCTTCGCCACCGCGCAGAACCGCGAGAGCACGCCGCCCGCCGCCAGGCCCAGGTTCCCGGTGGCCAGGAAAGGCCGGGGGAAAAAGGCGGAGCCTTGCTCCCCCGGGAAGCGCGATGCCAGCCGTGACGCTATCGCCGCTGGTTATAGACATCCACGCAGACGGCGCCGAGCAGGACGATGCCCTTGATCACCTGCTGGTAGTCGATGCCGATGCCCAGGATGGACATGCCGTTGTTCATCACGCCCATGATCAGCGCGCCGATCACCGCGCCGACCACCTTGCCCACGCCGCCATAGGCGGAGGCGCCGCCGATGAAGCAGGCGGCGATCACGTCGAGCTCGAAGCCCAGCCCGGCCTTGGGCGTCGCGGTGTTCAGGCGGGCGGTGAAGATCAGCCCGGCCAGCGCCGCCAGCATGCCCATGTTGACGAAGGTGAGGAAGGTCAGCCGCTCCGTCTTCACGCCGGAGAGCTTCGCCGCCTTCTCGTTGCCGCCCACGGCATAGATCTGCCGCCCCACCACCGTCCGGTTGGTGACGAAGGCATAGAGCGCGATCAGCACCAGCATGATCAGCAGCACGTTGGGCAGGCCGCGGTGGGAGGCGATCAGGAAGGTCAGGTAGATGGTCATGCCCGCGATGACGAGGGTCTTCACCGCGAAGAAGGGCATGGGCTCGACCTCCACCCCATGCCCCTGCTGCCGCAACCGGCCGCGCCAGGCGAACCAGACCATGGCCAGCGCCATGACCACGCCGAGGAGGAGCGAGGTCATGTACACGCCGCCCTGCTGGCCGAAGAATTCCGGGATGAAGCCGGAGGAAAGGCGCTGGAACTCCACCGGGAAGGGACCGACCGACCTGCCGCCCAGCACGGACAGCATCAACCCCTTGAAGACCAGCATCCCGGCCAGGGTGACGATGAAGGAGGGGATCTTCAGATAGGCGACGAACCAGCCCTGCATCCCGCCGATGATGCCGCCCGCCACCAGGCAGAGCAGCGCCGCCGGCACGAAGGGGATGCCGAACTGCACGATCAGCACGGCCGAAAGGGCACCGATGAATCCCGCCACCGAGCCGACCGAGAGGTCGATATGGCCGGTGACGATCACCATCAGCATGCCGAGCGCCATGATGACGATGTAGCTGTTCTGCAGCACGAGGTTGGTGAGGTTCAGCGGCCGCAGCAGCGTGCCGTCGGTCATCACCTGGAAGAACAGCATGATGGCGAAGAGCGAGAGCAGCATGCCGTAGCTGCGCAGGCTTTCCTTCACCAGATTGGCATGGCCCGTCCGAGCCGGCGGCGGGCCGGGGAATGTGGCCTGTTCGCTCATGGCACCGTTTCTCCCATGGATTCCGGCCGGAGGGCGCGGTTGTTCACGATGGCCCGCATGATCCGTTCCTGGGACGCCTCCGCGGCCGGGAACTCGCCGACGAAGCGCCCCTCGTTCATCACGCAGATGCGGTCGCAGATGCCGAGCAGCTCCGGCATCTCGGAGGAGATGACGATCACGCCCTTGCCGCTGTCGGCCAGCTCCTGGATGATCTGGTAGATCTCGTACTTGGCGCCGACATCGATGCCGCGGGTCGGCTCGTCGAGGATCAGCACCTCCGGCCCCGAGAAGAGCCACTTGGACAGCACCACCTTCTGCTGGTTGCCGCCGGAGAGCTTGCCGGTCTCCTGATAGACGCTGGAGCAGCGGATCCGCATCCGCGCGCGGAACTCCTGCGCCACCTTCAGCTCCCGGATGTCGTCGATCACCGAGCGGCTGGAGACGGCGGGCAGGTTGGCGAGGGTGATGTTCTTGCGGATATCCTCGTCCAGCAGCAGGCCCAGATGCTTGCGGTCCTCGGTCACGTAGGCGAGGCCGGCATCGATGGCGCGGCGCACGGTGGAAAGGTCCACCTCCCGCCCCTGCAGGAAGGCGCGGCCCGTGATGTTGCGGCCATAGGAGCGGCCGAAGACGCTCATGGCGAACTCGGTCCGCCCGGCGCCCATCAGCCCGGCGATGCCCACGATCTCGCCGCGCCGGACGTGGAAGCCCACATCCTTCACCACCTTGCGGCCGGGGTGCAGCGGATGGTCCACGGACCAGTCCTCGACGCGGAAGATCTCCTCGCCGATCCGCGGCGTGTGGTGCGGGTAACGGCTCTCCAGGTCGCGGTCCACCATCCGGCGGATGATGCGGTCCTCCTCCACCGGCGCCTCGCGGCAGTCCATCGTCTCCACCGTCTGGCCGTCGCGCAGCACGGTGATGCGGTCGGCGACGGTCGAGATCTCGTTCAGCTTGTGCGAGATCAGGATGGAGGCGATGCCCTGCGCCCGGAACTCCATCAGCAGGTCCAGCAGCGCCTGGCTGTCGCGCTCGTTCAGGCTGGCGGTCGGCTCGTCCAGGATCAGGAGGCGCACCTCCTTGGACAGGGCCTTGGCGATCTCCACCAGCTGCTGCTTGCCGACGCCGATATCGGTGACCAGCGTGTCGGGCGAATCCGTCAGCCCCACCTTGGCCAGCAACGCCCTCGTGCGCCGGTACACCTCGCCCCGGTCGATCACCCCGAAGCGGGTGGGCGCATTGGCCAGGAAGATGTTCTCCGCGATCGACATCAGCGGCACCAGGGCGAGTTCCTGGTGGATGATGATGATCCCGATCGCCTCGGAATCGTTGATGTCGCGGAACTGGCGGGCCTGCCCGTCATAGATGATCTCGCCCTCGTAGCTGCCATGCGGATAGACGCCGCTCAGCACCTTCATCAGGGTGGACTTGCCGGCACCGTTCTCGCCCACCAGCGCGTGGATCTCGGCGGGCATGACGGTGAGGTTGACGTTGTTCAGCGCGCGCACCACGCCGAAGCGCTTGGTGATGCCGCGCATTTCCAGGATGGGTTCCATCGCCGTCCTCCGGTTTCAGCCTCCTGCCCGGATGCGGGGCACGCAGGCCGCGTGCCCCGCGCCGGAGGTCAGACGATCTCCTGCTTCCTGTAGTAGCCGCTGCCGACCAGCACCTGTTCCCAGTTGCCCTTGTCCACGATCACCGGCTTGAGCAGGTAGGACGGCACGACCTTGACGCCGTTGTTGTAGCTCTTGGTGTCGTTCACCTTGACCTCCTGGCCGGAAAGCACGGCATCGACCATGTCGGCCGTCACCTTGGCCAACTCGCGCGTGTCCTTGAAGATCGTGGAATACTGCTCGCCCGCCAGGATCGACTTCACCGAGGGGATCTCGGCATCCTGGCCGGAGACCACCGGCATGGGCATGTTGCCGCTGCCGTAGCCGACGCCCTTGAGCGAGGAGAGGATGCCGATGGAAAGCCCGTCATAGGGCGAGAGCACGGCATTGAGGCGGCGGTCGCTGTAGAAGGCGCTGAGCAGGTTGTCCATGCGCGACTGGGCCGTCGCCGGGTCCCAGCGCAGGATGGAGACCTTGTCCATGCCCATCTGCCCGCTCGGCACCACCAGCTTCTTGCTGTCGATGTAGGGCTGCAGCACCGACATCGCGCCGTTGTAGAAGAAGTAGGCGTTGTTGTCGTCCGGCGAGCCGCCGAAGAGCTCGATGTTGAAGGGGCCGGCGCCGTCCTTCAGCTTCAGCGCGGACTCGATGGACTGCGCCTGCAGCACGCCGACCTGGAAGTTGTCGAAGGTCGCGTAGTAGTCCACGTTCTGCGAGCCGCGGATCAGCCGGTCATAGGCGATGACCTTGGTGCCCGCCGCCGCCGCCTGGTTCAGCACGTCGGACAGGGTGGTGCCGTCGATCGAGGCGATGACCAGGACCTTGGCGCCCTTGGTCAGCATGTTCTCGATCTGCGAGAGCTGGTTGGGAATGTCGTCGTCGGCGTATTGCAGGTCGGTGGTGTAGCCCCGCTCCTTCAGCACCTTGACGATGTTGTCGCCATCCTGGATCCAGCGGGTGGAGGATTTGGTAGGCATGGCGATGCCCACATTCCCCTTCTTCTGCGCATGGGCAGGCATGGCCAGCCCCGTGGCGAAGCCGGTAGCGCCGAGCATGGCCATGGAGGCGGTCATCAGGGTTCTGCGCTTCATCATTTCCTCGCTCGTTATCGTTGTAGGCCGCTTCCAGGCTCTCAGGCCTCGTGAAACGCCTCCACGGTGATCCGTCTTCCCAGCATGAAGGCATCCGCGACATGGATCATAGGGGAGAGGTCCACATCGCAAGCGCCCGCCTGGATTAAATCGACGAAATGCCGGTAGATTCCACGATATTCGGCCTCCGGCGCCTCCAGCAGCAACTCACCATTCCGTTCCAGCCGGGCCCCGCCGCGCGAGAGGGTGAAGCGCTCCGCCCCGGTCTCCAGGTGAATGTCCCAGCTCTGCGGCCCGGTCTGGCGCCAGTCGAACTCGGCGCGGAGATCGCCGCCCTGCCCGGCACCGAAGCGCAGCGCCGCCGCGATCGGCGCGGCGCGGTTGGCGGGAAAGGACAGCGCCGCCTCCGTCAGGAAGACCGGGAAGGGCAGGATGCGGGTGAGGATGGACAGCGCGTTGATCCCCGGATCGAAGACGCCGAGCCCGCCCGGCTCCCAGATCCATTCCTGGCCGGGGTGCCAGACACGCACATCCTCCTTCCACTGGATCAGCAGCGCGCGGATGCGCTGCCCGGCGAGGCGCTCGCGCAGCGGCTCCACCGCAGGGGCGAAGCGGGAATGCCAGGTGGCGAAGAGCGTCAGGCCCCTCTCCCGCGCCATCTCCTGCAAGGGGCCGATCTCGGCCAGCGTGGCGCCGGGCGGCTTCTCCAGCAGCACGTGCTTGCCGGCGGCCAGGGCCTGCGCCGCCAGCGCGTGGCGCCCCTGGGGCGGCGTGCAGAGCGCCACCGCGTCGATGGGCGTGCCGGAGGCCAGCAGCTCCTCCAGCGTCGCGAAGGAGGGGAGATCCGGAAGCCCGGCATGGCGGCTGGCGATCCCCGCCAGGGCGATGCCCGGCGTGGCCGCGATGGCGGGCAGGTGCTGGTCGCGCGCGATCTTGCCCAGCCCGACCAGCCCCAGCCGAATCCCATCCATGCCTTACCTCCCCCAGCGCAGCACCAGCGGGTCGAGCCGCCGTGCGATCTCGATCAGCCCCGCGCGCGTGGCCGGATGCAGCGGCATCAGCGGGTGGCGCACCGCCTCGGAGCGGATGACGCCACCTTCCTTCATCAGCGACTTGCACGCCACCAGCCCGCACTGGCGATTCTCATAATTGATCAGCGGCAGCCAGCGGGCATAGGCGTCCACCGCTTCCTCCCGCCGCCCGGCCTCCCAGGGGTCCATGATCTGGCGGATGCCGTCGGGATAGCCGCCGCCGGTCATCGCCCCCGTGGCCCCGGCATCGAGGTCGGCCATCAGGGTGATCGCCTCCTCGCCGTCCCAGGGGCCGATGATCGCATCGCCGCCGATCTCGATCAGCCGGCGCAGCTTGGCGGCGGCCTGCGGCACCTCGATCTTGAAATAGGCGACATTGGCGATCTCGCGCGCCATCCGGGCCAGGAACTCGGCGGAAAGCGGCGTGCCCGCCACCGGCGCGTCCTGGATCATGATCGGGATGCGGATGGCGTCCGAGACGCGCTGGAAGAACTCGTGGATCCCGGGCTCGGCGACACGGAAGGTCGCGCCATGATAGGGCGGCATGACCATCACCATGGCCGCGCCCATGTCCTGCGCCCGCTTCGAGCGCTCGGCGCAGATCTCGCTGCCGAAATGCGTGGTGGTCACGATCACCGGCACACGGCCAGCGACATGCTCCAGCACCGCCCGCATCACCTGGTCGCGCTCCTCGTCCGTCAGCACGAACTGCTCGGAGAAGTTGGCCAGGATGCAGAGGCCGTGCGATCCGGCATCGATCATGAAGTCGATGGCCCGGCGCTGTCCGTCGAGGTCCAGGCGCCCGCGGTCGTCGAAGACGGTCGGGGCCACGGGGAAGACGCCGCGATAGGCGTGGGACTTGGCTTGGCTCATGGAAGGCGCTCCGGCGGCGTCAATGGTTGTCGCGGGCGACGGGCGCGCCGCTGTTGCCGACGAGGAAGTCGAGATCGACGCCCTTGTCCGCCTGCAGCACGTGCTCGACATACATCTTCGTGTAGCCCCGCTTGGCGAGCGGCGTTTCCGGCGCCATCCAGGCGGCCCGGCGCGCCGCCAGCACCTCGTCGGACACGTGCAGGTTCAGGCTGCGCGCCGCGACGTCGAGGGTGATCATGTCGCCGTTCTCGACCAGGGCGAGGTCGCCGCCCGCCATGGCCTCCGGCGCCACATGCAGCACGACGGTGCCATAGGCGGTGCCGGACATGCGGGCGTCGGAGATGCGGATCATGTCGCGCACGCCCTGGCGCAGCAGCTTGGGCGGCAGCGGCATGTTGCCGACCTCGGCCATGCCGGGATAGCCCTTCGGCCCGCAATACTTCAGCACCATGACGCAGCTCTCGTCGATGTCGAGATCCTCGTCGTTGATGCGGTGGTGCAGGTCCTCGATGCTCTCGAAGACCACGGCGCGCCCGGTGTGCTGCAGCAGGTGCGGCGAGGCGGCGGAAGGCTTGATCACCGCGCCGTCCGGGCAGAGGTTGCCGCGCAGGATGGCGATGCCGGCATGGGGCTTGAACGGCGCGTCATAGGAATGGATGACGTCGCGGTTCCAGCACTCCGCCTCCGCCACGTTCTCCGCCAGGGTGCGGCCATTGGCAGTGATCGCCCCGCCATGCAGGAGGCCGCGCTCCACCAGTTCCCGCAGCACCACGGGCAGGCCGCCGGCGTAGTAGAAATCCTCCATCAGATGCTCGCCGGAAGGCTTGAGGTTCACGAGGCAGTTCACCTCGCTCGCCAGCCGGTCGAAATCCTCCAGCGTCAGCGGGATGCCCAGCCGCCCGGCGATGGCCAGCAGGTGCACCACCGCGTTGGTGGAGCCGCCGATCGCCGCCAGGGTGCGGATCGCGTTCTCGAAGGCCTGCCGCGTCAGGATCTTCGACATGCGCATGTCCTCGCGCACCATCTCCACGATCCGCCGCCCGGCGAGCCGCGCGAGCTGGTTGCGCCGCGCATCCGGCGCCGGGATGGCCGCGTTGGTGGGCAGGCCGATGCCCAGCGCCTCGACCATCGAGGCCATGGTGGAGGCCGTGCCCATGGTCATGCAGGAACCGGCGGAGCGCGACATGGCGCCCTCAGCCTCATGGAACTGGCGCAGCGTGATCTCGCCGGCGCGGAGCTGCTCGCTCATCGAGATGGTGTTGGTGCCGGAGCCGATCTTCTGCCCGCGGTAATGCCCGCTCAGCATCGGGCCGCCGGAAACGCCGATGGCCGGCAGGTCCACGCTGGCCGCACCCATCAGCAGCGCCGGGGTGGTCTTGTCGCAGCCCATCAGCAGCACCACGCCGTCCAGCGGGTTGGCGCGCAGCGCCTCCTCCACATCCATCGAGGCGAGGTTGCGGTAGAGCATGGCGGTCGGGCGCATCTGCGTCTCGCCCAGGCTCAGCACCGGGAATTCCAGCGGATAGCCGCCGGCCTCCAGGATGCCGTGGCGCACATGCTCGGCGATGGTGCGGAAATGCCCGTTGCAGGGCGTCAGCTCCGACCAGGTGTTGCAGATGCCCACCACCGGGCGGCCATCGAACTGGTCGTCGGGCAGGCCGCGGTTGCGCAGCCAGGAGCGGTAGTAGAACCCCATCTTGTCCTGGCGCGCGAACCATTCCCGGCTGCGCAGACCCTTGCCCTCGGGCTTCTCGTCCATCTCGGATTCCTGACCGTCCTGGCCGGCGGCGCCTGCCTGCCGGCAATGCCTCTGTGTGCCGGGTGCCCCGAGGGGGCCTGTCCCCGGGGGCCTGTTCCCGGCGGCCTGTTCCCGGGCGCCTGTCCCGGCACCCCGCCTCAGCCCCGCGCCACGCGGCGCGGCGGCGCGCCCGCTTCGCCACGGCCAGGGCAAGGCCCGGCCCGGCGGGGGCGCGTCTCCGGTGCCGTCTCCGGCATGGTGCTGCGGGGATCCATGCGAACCCTTCCTCCTGGCCGCGCCTCTGCTCCGGGATGTCGGTTCATCCGGGGGCGCGATTCCTTGGACAACAGGGATAGGTAGCGCGGCAGAACAAGTCCAATGCCAAAACGGGTGGAATCGATACCGGGAATGGTATGTCCCCCGGATGCCCCTCCCCTCCCCCTTGCCGCCGGACTGGTTCGCGCGCTTCCGGCTGAAGCTGCGGCACCTTCAGCTCCTGGCCTCGCTGGACGAGACCCGGAACCTGAACCGCACCGCCGAGGCGCTCGGCGTCACCCAGCCCGCCGCCTCCCGCCTCCTGGCCGAGATCGAGCGCATCGTGGGCGAGCCGGTCTTCCTCCGCCGCCCGCGCGGGCTGGTGCCGAACGCGCTGGGCGAGGTGCTGGCCCGCCGCGCCCGGACGGTGCTGATGGACCTGACTCAGGCGGCGGCGGAGATGAACAGCCTGCGCGGCGGGCTGGGCGGCGCCATCGCGGTGGGCGCGGTGACCGGCCCGGCAGTGGATATCCTGAGCCGTGCCGTGGAGGCGGTGCAGCGCAGCAGCCCCGGGTTGCAGATCACGGTGGAGGTGGACACCAGCGCGCCGCTGGTGGCGCATCTGCTGGAAGGACGGCTGGATTTCGTGCTGGCCCGGCTGCCGCCGGAGATGGGGCCGGATGCCATCCTCTATCGCGAGGCGGCGGAGGAGGAGCTCTGCTTCCTGGTGCGGGCCGGGCACCCGCTGCTGCACCGGCGGGGGCTGGCGCTGCGCGACCTGCTGGACCTGCCCTGGGTGCTGCAGCCGCCGGGCACGCTGCTGCGCCGCCGGGTGGACCTGCTTTTCCTGCGTCTGGGCCTGCCCCTGCCGGGGCGGATGCTCAACACCTCCTCGGTGCTGCTGACCCTGGCGAACCTGTCCCGCAGCGACGCGGTCGGCGTCATCAGCGCCTCCGTCGCCAATATCTTCGCGCCGAAAGGCCAGTTCCGCCGCCTGCCGCCCCTGCGCGACGTGCCACACCTCGCCGTGGAGCCCTTCGGCCTGATCCGGTTGCGCGAACGCCCTCTCTCCCCGCCCGCGCAACGCCTCTTCGGGGCCGTCGAGGGGTTGCTCTTTCCGGAAGGATGAGGAGGCCGTGCCCCTGTCCGGCCGCCGGGGGCAAGGCTCCGCCTCGCCCCCAAGCCCCCACTCCGCCGGGGACCGGAGCCGGTCCCCGGACCCCGGGC
>NZ_KK211414.1:0-36468 GCF_000622225.1 Roseomonas mucosa ATCC BAA-692
GCACCTCCAGGTCCCACTCTGTGCCACGCGGTCACCCGTGAGCAGAGGGAGAATAGCATCGAGATCAGAATAGGGCTGTTCAATCTCATCCGTGGTCTTGGCCCTGTAGGGTCGGCAGGCCTTGGGCATGAAGCCGTAGTGCGCAGCCAGCGCCAGCAGCTTGTCGTTGTAGACGATGCCGCGCTCGTCCACCTCGCCGAGGACGGCGGTTTTCATCCGGTCGTAGAGGATCTGCTCCGGCACGCCGCCGAGCGCCTCGAAGGCGGCGACATGGCAGCGCAGCACGGTAGCGAGGTCCTGCTGGGCCACGAAGCGGGCCCACATCAGGCGGCTGTGGCCGAGCACGAGGGAGAAGACCCAGACCACCCGCTCCGCGCCGGGCTCGTCCTCGAACGCCACCTTGAAGTAGGCGAAGTCGGCCTGCGCCTGCCGGCCCGGCGGGGTCTCGAAGCGCCGCTCGAAGGCCGCCGGCTCGGCCGGGGGACGGATGCCGCGCAGGAACTCGGTGATGGTGGAGTAGGCGCCGGTGAAGCCGAGTTCGCGGACCTCCCGCCACAGCCGCCGCCCCGTCAACTCGGGGAAGCGGTCGATGCGCTCGCGCAGGAACGCTTCGAACGGGCCGGTCAGCGACGGGCCGGGGTCGCGGGGCTTGTACGCCGGCGGCTCCAAGCCACGCTCGATGTACTTGCGGATGGTCTTGCGGTCGTGACCGGTGCGGTGGGCAATCGCCGACACGCTCAATCCCTGCCGGGCAAGGTCCAGGATCATGACGAGCTCCCCAAGGGTGACCACCAGCCTCTCCCACGATGCCGGGCGGCATCATCGGGGCGTGGCCGGTGCCGCTCCGACCCAGGAGAGGCACCTCCAAGGACGGGCAGTGGCACTGGACTGGGGAATTTTCAGCCAGCACTTCTGGGGAGCATTCACCCAGCCGCTACATGCGGGATCGGATCAGCGACAGGATGGCGCTCGTCACCCGCCTGCTGCGCCAGACACCGAAGACGCCCCGCAAGCTCTATGCCCTGCACGAGCCGGTGCGCGTCAACGTAGTTGTCGCCTTGGTATCGTAACGGTCCTTCCTATCCGGCCTGCTGCATTGTGCCCGGCGCGACGATGCTGTCGCGCTCTGGGTTGAGGGTAACGGCGCCGATCGGGGTCCAGTTGCGGGTCTGCCCGCTCCAACGTCGCGGATTGGCCTCACGTGCTTGCTGGTACAGGGCGTGACGGGCGGCCAGGATAGGGCCGTCGTTGCCGGCGTGGCGCTGGGCAGGGGTGACGTAGCGGATGCCGCTGTGGCGGTGTTCGTGGTTGTACCAGTGCACGAACCGAGCGGCCCACTGTTGCGCCTCGATCAGGTCAGCAAAGCCGGCAGCGGGGAAATCGGGGCGGTACTTGGCGGTGCGGAACAGCGCCTCGGCATAGGCATTATCATCGCTGACCCGGGGGCGCGAGTGCGACGGCGTGATGCCGAGCCAGGCGAGCATGGCCAGCACGGTGGTGGCCTTCACGCTCGCGCCGTTGTCGCCGTGCAGCACGGGGCGGTGCGCGCAGGCGTGGATTGTCCTCGGCCAGGGTGGTACGCCGGGCCAGGTGGGCCGCGTGCTCGGCCTGGTCCGTGTCATGCACCTCAAAGCCGACGATCTTGCGGCTCCAGGGGTCGAGAATGAGGAACAGGTAGAACCAGCATCCCTGTACCCGGGCCCGTAGAAACGTCACGTCCCAGCACCAGACCTGCCCTGGGGCGGTCGCCACATGCGTGCTGAGCGGGCCGGCGCTGCGCGGCGGCCGAGCCCGGCCGCGACGCTGCATCGGCCGTGGTCGCGCAGCACGCGGCTGAAGCTGCTCTCACTGGCAACATAGATGCCCGTATCGGCCAGCGCCGGGACGATCCGGGCCGGTGGCGTGCTGGCAAAGCGCGGCTCGTTAGCGAGTTCGACCATGCGCGCCCGCTCCGCGTCGCTCAGGGCATGTTGGGGCCGGGGCCAGATTGCCGTGGGCCGGCGATCAGCCCGGACCTGCCCATCACAGGTACGCCAGCGCTGGAAGGTGCGCAGGGCAATGCCGGCCAGACTGCAGGCCGGGGCCAGCCGGGCGCCGGCAGCGCAGGCGGCTGCGATCTCGGCCACCAGGGTCTGGCGGTCTTCCAGGCGGGTCATGCGTCCTCGCCGTCGCGGAAGACCGCATCCAGTTTTTTTCTGAGCACCAGCAAGGCAGCCGTCTCGGCCAGTGCCTTGTCCTTGCGGTACAGCTCGCGCTCAAGCTCCTTCACCCGCCGCCGGTCCTGCCGGGCCTCGGCAGCACTGGCCGCCCGCGGCTCGCCCAGGCCCGCCATGGCATCATGCTTCCAGGCCTCGAGATCAGCAGGGTACAGGCCCTGCTCGCGGCACCAGGCGCTGCGGGCGGCCTCGTCCATCGCCGCGGTGGTGATCACCGCCTCCAGCCGTGCCGCCGGCGTCCACCGCTGACTGCTGGCCAGTTCACCAGGGGCAGCCAGCACCTGAGCCCGCCAGCGCTCCAGCGTGCCGATGCTGACGCCGACCTCGCGGGAGACCACCTCGAGAGCCGCACTCTCCGGCGGCAGCAGCCGCGCGACGATGCGCTCCCTGAATGCTTGTCCGTATCGTGCCACGTCCGATCACCCGCACCCCCTCATTGCGCGATCCTATTCAGGCGACAACTCGTGTGACACGGGGGGGGGAGCCCGCGGTGGATTGCATCGCCAAGGGCAAGGCCCGCGTGTGCTACGAATTCGGCTCCAAGGTCAGCGTCGCCACCACCATCGAGGGCGGCTTCGTCGTCGGCATGCGCTCCATGCCCGGCAATCCCTATGACGGCCACACCCTCGCTGACGCCCTCGAGCAGGTCGAGACCCTCACCGGGCACCGCCCCGCCTCGCCGTGGTCGACCGCGGCTACCGCGACCATGGCGTGCAGGGCACGCGGGTCGCGTAGGAAAACTCGCCTCCGGCATTGCGTGAAGCAACCTCATCAACCTGACATTGTCTGTGAAGCACATGATTGCACGGTATCGACTCTCGCAGTCCCGGCGATAAACGCCTCCCACTACGATCCAGCCGTCTCCCATGCTGAATCTGACATCATTCTCGACCAGCATGGTGCCATCGACAGAGGAACTGAGTGCCGTAGAACACGAGGAGGAAACGGTGGTCGTGCTACACCTCGGGATTTCATCGACTGCGCCGAGTTATGAGCCGAGCCAACGGATGCTGATTGTGGCAGGCTCCAATTCGGATTTGGCGTCTGAAAATCCGGTCTATGAGACTGTCGAGCAATTTGCTGTGCAAGTTCATAGTTTAGTCGTGAGGCGCAAGATCACTGCATTGACAGCACCTGTGTGTGATCCCGCAACCGAGAATCCTGTCTTTATTCCCGCTGTCCAAGAACGTCCGCCAGCGAAGAAACCGTATGAGGCAATAGGGCCGAGAATGACAGTGCTCGCTCGATTATCTCGAATCTTTATGCCATTTTTCGTATCATCTTCGATCTGGGCAAAGGCATATCCGGAAAGCCCGAACTGCCAGCTATCGAGCCGCTGTGTGGCTGCGAAGTCGATACTTACAACATCACCTGTCAGGTAGTTGGTCGCTTGGTTTTTTGTGTAAGCATGATAAAAAGCTCGCGCGCTGAATTCAGTTGCTTGGCCAAGTTTGGGGCCAAGTAAGCTTTTAGTGTTATAGGTGACTGCTAAACTAGGGGCAATATCCCAAAAGTTTGCACCATTATTTACCGGTTTGTTATCGTCATAGGCGCCGGTTGGCATCTGTAACCCCAAGCTTAGTCGAACGGCCAAACCATAGGGGATAGACGATTCGCTTTTCGTTTCATCGTCTGTTCTGAGCGAGAAAAGCCGAGCCCATGAAATGACATCGGCATAGGAATCCTCCATGCCACGCGAGCAAGTTCTTTCAGTCGCCGGTGCTAGTTTGAGGCATAAGCGTCCCGCACCTGTAGAAAACATGGATGCAACACTTCCGCCGAGAACCTGCGTATCATATACGTACAATGCTGCTAGAGAGCCAACAAGGGTTCCGCCGCTAGCCGAAATCGAATCGTTCCACTGAGTGTACCACTTAGTAAAATGTGCGCCGCTGCCAACGGCTGTTATATATAGCCCTGGAGGCGGAAGCAGTGCCTGACCAGCGCACCAACCCAGACGGGCAGCGCGACCAGATCGAGCATCCCGGCGCAATGGCCGGTCACAAGGGCGATCAGCCCTGCCGCTCTCAGGTTTCCCTGCGCCATGTCATTCCCCTTATGGGTAGCGGCGATCAAATCGCCTCGGCTAGCGCCTTCATCGAAACCTGCATGATCCGCGTATGCTCGCCTTGGTCGCCGCCGGAGACTTCGATCTCGCCCAGCCGCCCGGAATTCTCGACCACCATGCGGCAGCGGTCCCAGCGCCGATCCTGGAAAAGATCCAACGCCTCGGTCAGCTCATCGCTCTGGGCGACGCTTTCCGCGAGGACGACGGCGTCCTCGACACCGATGCAGGCGCCGGCGGCCAGATGCGGGGTCGTGGCGTGCACGGCGTCGCCGATCAGCACCACCCGTCCGCGATACCAGGGCCGGGGCAGCAGGAACTGTTCGAGTGGGCGGAAGATGATTCGGCTGTCCATCCCCAACCTCGCGCGCACGCTGTTGAGGATGGGCGACGGGAACTGCATCAGGAGGTCCGACAGCGCATCGACGAAGGTCGAAGGATCGACAAAATCGTTGTTCGGACGATTCTCCATCAGGAAGAGATAGGCCTCGTCCTTGCTGACGAGATTAAGCCCGGCCTTCAGCTTGCCAGAAATCCACATCACCGGGCGGTCGACGCCCTGGGGACGCGGCACCACGGCGCGCCAGACCGCTTGGCCTATGTAGCGCGGTGGCGGCGCCTCGGGAAACACCGCCTTGCGCACGGCGGAGTAGAGTCCGTCCGCGCCCACCACCAGGTCATAGGTCGCGCTCTGGCCAGTGGTGAAGGCGACGCGCACCCCGTCCGGCCCATCCTCGATGGCACTGAAGGTATGGCCCAGGCGCACATTCGTATCCGTGGCTCGCACCGCGTCTCGCATGAGCTCGGCCAGCACCGGCCGCATCACTCCGCCGCCGCCCGGCAGGCCGTCGCCTACGCCCGGCGTCGGCATCGACACGAGGATGTTGTCGTCGATGGGCGAGCGCATCTCGACGCCCTGCGTGGCCGCCCCGACCTGGAGGTAGCGCTCGAAGATGCCGATGCGCTTCATCACCCGCATCGTCGCACCGTGCAGGCTGATTCCCGCGCCGTAGCTGCGCCAATTCGGATCGATCTCCACCAGATCGACCTGAAAGCCCGCGCGTTGAAATTCGATCGCCGCGGTCATGCCGGAGAACCCGCCGCCGACGATAAGGACCTTCCTGACACCTGAACACGCTGCCATGGCTTTCCTCCCTTGTTGTTCTGCTAGTATGCGCGTGAAACTCTCCAGAACCGTTCCGTGCCGGCGAGTGGCACGGGACCGGCCATCACGCCGTCAGTGCTGCCCGTCCTCTGGGCCGCCGGCCGGGAACCATTTCTCGCGATGCTGGAACAGGAACATCTGCGAGGTCTCTGCGCCCACAGGCGCCTCGCGCGCGACCCACTTGTCGTCGTGCTTATCCATGTCGGCGTCGTATTCGAAATGACAGCCGAGCGGACTGTTGAAGTACCAGAACCAGTTCGAGCCGAACTTGTGACGTCCAGGTCCCCAGAAGCTCTGATAGCCCTTCTTCACAAAGCGCGATCCGGCCAGCAGAAGCTCGGTCGGGCCGCCCATGTGGAAAGCGAGATGCTCGCAGCCCTTCATGTATTCGGGGGTCTGGATGAAGAAATGCGTATGGTGGTCGTCGCAGGCCCTCGGCCGCAGGAACGGCCCCGCACCGGTCAGCACATCGGTGATCGCGAAGCCCAGCCGATCGCAATAAAAGCGTACAGCCGTGTCGATGCCGGGGACGAACAGCACGATATGGCTCAGCGTGCGGGGCAGCGCCGGCATTCCTTCCCAGACGCCGATCTCGTTCGGCGCGCGCTGCGCCGGAGCGCCAGGGGCGTTGATCCGCTCGGCCGGCAGGTTGAGTGGGCGGCGGACCGTCACCTGGAATTTCAGCTCGAAGCCGTGGTCGTCCTTGAACTCGATCGAGCCATCGGCGAGCCGGGTGACGCGGCGGTCCTTCGAGATCTCGGCCTCGATTGCGTCGAGGTCCTCGGTCGCACTCACGCCGATGATCTGCTGGCGCAGCATCGCTGTGGTCGGCAGGGGTGGAGGCAGTGACGTATCCGAGCGGTGACGGACGATCAGCCCAGTGCCGTCCAGCGCCTCGAACCGGCCGCCCTTCTCGGTGACGTCAACCGGCTTCAGGCCGAAATCGGTGAGGTAGGCTGCACAGCCCGCCACATCATCCACGCCGAAAACGAGGAAATCGGGCCCAATGATGTTCATGAATGCTCCTCCCTGAAAGGTCCAGCCTGCTTGTCGCAGGACCGCCTTGCGTTTCTTCTAGATGGCGGTCCGCCCGCCGAGTGTCTCCGCGACCCAGTCCGCGATGAAAGCACCGGCATTGGCGGGGTTGTCGAAGCTGGAATGCTGCACGCCCCCTTCACGGTCTGTGAAGATCTTGAGCTCGCGCTTCGGACTGTTCACGAGCTGGTCGTAGGTGCGTCCGGCCCATTTCACCGGGATCTGGCTATCCTTGCTGCCATGTGTCACCAGAAAGGGCACCCGGATGCGGTCGAGGATGCCATCGAGGTGGACGTTCTCTGCGATCCGCATGAAATCCTCCTGGTCCTTCGCGCCCCAAACCCAGTGCACGTGCTCCCAATAGTGTGGGACGGGAAAATCCCCCTCCTTTTCCAGCCGCCGCTTCTGCACGTCGCGCCAGTCATGGTTCGCACCCCACACGACGCCGCAGGCGAAGCGGGGTTCGAAGGCCACGGCGCGCGGGCAGAAGTAGCCGCCGAGCGACACCCCTTCCATCCCGATTCGCCTGGGATCGATGTCGTCTCGGCCCTCCAGCCAGTCGACGATCCGCGCGGCCCAGTGCTCGCTGTCGTAGCGTGCGCAAAGGCCGTTCAGCCGGCTCGCTTCGCCGCTGCCGGGCTGATCTACGACGAGACTGGCGACACCACGGCGGGCGAGCATGGCGGGAAGGCCGACCGCATACTTCATTTCCTTCGTGCTATCGAGGCCATTGACCTGGACCAGCACCGGCTGGCGGCCCGCCACGCCCTCGGCCCGCACGTAGAGCGCGGCAAGATGGGCTCCCTCATAGGGGATCTCGACGCGCTCGCAATTCGCGCCTGTCAGGGTGATCCCGCGAATGAACAGGTCGAGCCCCCGCTTGTAGAGCGCGAGGCGGTCAGGTGCCCCATGTGCCTGCAGCCGCTCCGCTGTGGCGAGATAGATCGAAGCGCGCAGATACTTCTCTCCTGCCGAGAGCATCCGTGCACTGCCCTCGTCCTCCCGCGCGAGGTCCGCGAGCTTGTCGGCCATCCGCGCCCAGACGGCGCGAAAGGCCCACGTGCCCTCGGCATCGGGATGCTTCGACGCCTCGAGCAGAGGCGCGCACATCTCCTCGATCTCTCCCATTCTGGCGCCGCTTTCGATCGCCAGATCGACGGACAAATTCCACACGTAGTTCGCGGGGAAATACTTGAACATGTTCTTTCCCGATCTCCGCCCTCCCAGACGGTTCGCTCTGACCGGCCTTTCGCGGTGGAAGCTAGCCTATGGCCAAGGATTTCAGAAATGAATAGTTTCAATCATACGAATGAACTGTATGAATGAATCGATTGCACAGCTTGCTGGCATTGACAGATTCCATTTTTGGGGCCTGGTCCAGCGCCACTACCATCGCACCGGCTCGGTCCGGCGCCACCGTCTGACGGCCGAGGGGAGGAATAATGAAACTGGCAACCTTGTCTCTGGTGTTCCGTCGCGATGTATGCCGGCCACATGCACCTCCACGATCCGGCATGGATGGGATGTCGCTTGCACGACAGCGCGCTCCGGTTTGGTCCCGTTGATTGGTGTGTGGCGCAGACGTACTAGCGCAGCCCGAACAGGCGATCGCGCACGCTGATCAGATGTGCCCGCATCAGCCGCTCGGCCAGGGCGGGATCGCGACGGCCGATGGCGCGCACAATCTCTTGGTGTTGCGTGGTAGTGTCGGCAAGCGGCAACTCGCCCACGAACACGTCCTGCAACCGGGCATCGAGTCCTGTTCGGCCATGCGCCCGCAAGGTCTCGTAGAGGAGCGTCAGCAGACTGTTGTGCGTTGCCGTGGCGATCAAACGGTGCAGCCTCTCGTCCTGTCGCTTCCACTGCGACAACTGCCGGGCGGACCGCATCTCGGCCATGCAGGCCTCGAGGTCGGCGATATCGGCTGGCCGCGCCATGATCGCCGCTCGCGACGCCAGCAACGGCTCGATAAGGAGGCGCGCGTCCATGATCTCGTTGAGGCTCGCGCCATCCAGCCACTGCTGCGGTGACGCCGGCGGCGCCGGGCGGCCGACGAAGGTGCCCTTACCCACGTGTCGCCAGATCGTCCCTTCGGCCTCAAGCCTTTTCAGCAGGGTGCGCAGCCGTCCGCGCGACATGCCCACCTCCTCAGCCAGCCGTGGCTCGGGCGGCAACTGGGTCTCATCCTCCAGCGCCTCGATATAGGCGCGTAGCCGCGTCATATCCTGGTCCTGGTTCAGTTCCACGTCACCCATCATCCACCTCGGCTCGCCCGAAGATTAGCGGGCAGTGCAGGACGCATCAATAAATCAATTGACATGATTCAATATGCGATGTTGAAGCGCTCTAAGACGTCTGTCGCGGTGAATCTCCGCGGCCGAAAGGAGCATCCCATGAACCACGCAGACCCGGGTCCCGCGCCAGATACCCTCATCCTCGGCAGTGCTGACGTTGTGGCGGCCTTCGACTGGTCCGAGGCGATTACGGCACTGCGGCGGCAGTATGGGGCCATGATGCGCGAGGACATGTTCCCGCCGCGCACGATGGCGCGGGGCGACGGCGTCTGGTTGCGCACGCTCTCCGGCGTATCCCCCGATGGGGCAATCATGGGTGCGAAGATGATCGCCGCCAGCCTGAGCGCCCGCCGCGCGAGCTATCTCATTCCATTGTTCGACCAGCGTACGGCCGACCTGCTGGCCTTGATCGACGGAAATGCGATCACCGGCTACCGCACCGCCGCGACGACGGCGCTGGCGCTCGACGCGCTTGCCCCCGCTGGTCCGGTCACGCTCGGCGTGCTCGGCGCTGGCTTCGAGGCCCGTAACCATGTCGAGGCGCTCCATGCCGTCCGTGAGATCTCTGAAGTGTCCGTCTTCAGCCCGAACCCCGTGAGCCGCGTGGCCTTCGCCCAGCATCTCGAACCGCTCGGCTTGCGGGTCCGTCCGCTCGAATCAGCCCGGGAGGTGGTTGGTGCGGAGCCGACGATGCTGCTTTGTGCCGCCCGATCGCGCGACGAGCAGCCGCTCTTCGACGGGGCCTGGCTCCGGGCAGGCATGACAGTGGCCTCGATCGGTTCCACCCTGCCCGAGCAGCGCGAAGTCGATCCCGAGACCATCCGGCGCGCCGCGCTGATCGTCGCCGATATGCCTGAGGAAGTCGCCCACGACACCGGCGACATGCATGCCGCGCGCGACGCGGGCGTATCCTTCAAAGACAAACTCGTGTCGCTGTCCGACACGATCTCGGGCGCGGCGGCGGGCCGAAGGACGCCCGAGGATATCGTGCTCTACAAATCGGTCGGTGCGGCTTTGCAGGACCTTACCGTCGCCGCGATGTGTCTGGAGCGGGCCGGTGCTTTGGGGTTGGGGCGGAGCATCCCCGCGGTGATCCAGGCGGCGCAAAAATGAGCCGGCTGAAAGAAACTCACAGGGGGCATATCCAGATGGCACCGGACCTCGCTGATCCCGCGCTCAAGAAGGCGGCCGCCTATGTCGATGGCGCCTGGCTCGCCGCGGGTGAGAGCGGAACCTACACGCTGCGCAATCCTGCGACCGGCGGGACGCTGGCAGAGTTGCCGCTGCTGAGCCGCGCGCAGGTGGCGCGCGCCGTCGACGCGGCTCACGCCGCCTGGGGACCTTGGCGCGCGACGCCGGCCAAGGCGCGCGCGCGGCTGCTGCGCCGCTGGTTCGACCTGATCGAGCAGAACGCCGATGACCTCGCGCGACTGATCGTGCTCGAGGAGGGCAAGCCTTTCACCGAGGCCAAGGGCGAAGTCGCCTATGCGGCCTCCTTCATCGAATGGTTCGCCGAGGAAGCGAAGCGGATCCGTGGCGACGTGATGGCCGCACCGGAGCCCAGCCGCCGCATCGTCGTCCTGAAGGAGCCGGTGGGTGTCTGCGCCGCGATCACGCCGTGGAACTTCCCGGCCGCGATGATCACCCGCAAGGTTGCCCCGGCGCTGGCTGCCGGCTGCACGATCGTCGTGCGCCCCGCCGAGCAGACGCCGCTGACCGCGCTGGCGCTGGCGGAACTCGCCGAGCGGGCGGGTATCCCGAGGGGCGTGTTCAGCGTGGTGCTCGGCAAGGCGCGCGAGATCGGGCCAGAGCTGACCGGAAACCCGCTGGTGCGCAAGCTGACTTTCACCGGCTCGACCGAAGTGGGCCGGCTTCTGCTGGCGCAGGCGGCGGAGACGGTCAAGAAGTGCTCGATGGAGCTTGGCGGCAACGCGCCGCTCGTCGTCTTCGACGACGCCGATCTGGAGATGGCTGTCGAGGGGCTGATCGCCACGAAGTACCGCAACACCGGACAGGCCTGCATCAGCGCCAACCGTGCCTATGTCCAGTCCGGGGTCTATGATCGCTTCGTCGCCCGGCTGGCTGAGCGCGTCGGCGCGCTGAAGGTCGGAAACGGCTTCGAGCCCGGCGTCGTTCAAGGGCCGCTCATCAACGAGGACGCGGTGCTGAAGGTCGAGGAGCATGTCTCCGACGCGGTCCGCAAGGGCGCTCGGCTGGTCTGCGGCGGTGCGCGCCACGAGCTTGGCGGTTTCTTCTATCAGCCGACAGTGCTGGCTGATGTGGCGCCCACGATGCTGGTCTCGCATGAGGAGACCTTCGGCCCGGTTGCCCCGATCATCCGCTTCGACACCGAGGATGAAGTGATCGCGCTCGCGAACGACACGGAGTTCGGCCTCGCCGCCTATCTCTTCAGCGCCGACGCTGCGCGGATCTGGCGGGTCGCGGCGGCGCTGGAGGCCGGAATGGTCGGCATCAACACCGGGCTCATCTCGAACGAGGTCGCACCCTTCGGCGGCGTCAAGCAGTCCGGGATTGGCCGCGAAGGCTCGATCTACGGCATCGAGGAGTTCCTGGAAATCAAGTACCTCGCCTGGGAAGGCGCGGGCGAAGTCCGGTAGGAGAGAAGTCATGGCAAGCTATACCCGCGTGGAAGCCCGCGAATGGGCGCGTGAACGGCTGATCGGTGCCATCAACTGCACGATTCCCTCGTTCTCGTCAGACCTGAAGCGGATCAACGAACGGGCGATCCGGCACGATACGCGGCTGGCGATCGAGCATGGGTTCATGGGCTCGCTCGCCGTGTCCGAGGTGTCGATCACCCTTCCCGAATACCTCGATTTCATGCGGATCATGAAGGACGAGGCGGGTGACCGCCTGGTCGTCACCCACCATGCGAGCTGGAACACGCTGGAGGAGAACATCGAGGCGCTGAAGGGCGCCGAGGAGGCCGGGGCGGAGTTCGTGCTGCTGTCCTATCCGCCGGCCTTCTATCCGGAGAGCGAGAACGAGATCTACGAGTACACCAAGGCCATCTGCGATGCCACAAACCTCGCGGTGATGATCTTTCCGATGTATCTCTGGGGCTTCTACAGCCGCATTCATCCATCGGACATCCCGGCTTCCCTGATCCGCCGGCTGATTGACGATTGCCCCAACCTCGCCGCGATCAAGGCCGAGGGTGGTTTCCCCAGCATCCAGAGCGTCATCGAATGCCATCGGCTGTTCGGCAAGGAGGTCGTCATCTCGATGCCGATCGAGGGCGAGTTGATCCCCTTGTCGCAGCTGATGCCGATCCAGCTCTCGGCCACCAGCGACCACGAGTACTACGGGCCGACGATCCCGAAGGTCATGCAGCTCCTGCGCGCAGGCGAGTTTGACGAGGCAACTCGCATCTACTGGCAACTCCATTCGGCACGCAAGATCAAGGGCCAGGTTGCCCAGCAAATGCACGGCGGGCATTTCATCAACCGCTATGTCTGGAAGTTCCAGGGCTGGCTGCAGGGATATAACGGTGGCCCGCTCAGGATGCCGACCCAGCGCATTCACGACCCGCAGATGATCTCCCTGCGTAAGGGGCTCGTCGAGGCGGGGCTGAACCCGTCGATGGACCCGTTCCGCGAGTTCTTCATCGGAAGAAACCCGATCTGATCCGGCGCTGATGGCGTGGGGCTGGCCGGCCCAGGAATCGCCCCATGAGAGAAGGGACGGCCGAGCCGCCCGGGAGGAGCTTCCAATGATGACCCGTCGAACGTTCTGCCATACCGCCGCAGCAGGCGTCGCGGCCACGGTGTCGCTTGGCGCCGGCAGTTCCGGCGCCCTCGGATCCATGGGCCCGGTCCAGGCACCCGGTGCGGTGATCGGCGATACGCGCCTCGTGGCCAGCCGCGACTTCGCGCGCCGCGCCGCCGCGTCCGGGGCGGCTGAGTATGCATATCGGGACGACCCGGCACGGCTTTGGCTCGAAACGCTTTCCGGCCTGTCGCGGGCGCGCCCGATGGCCATCGCCGGGCTGACCACTCCTGGCGCTCTGTTCTTTCTGGAACGCTGGGCCTGGGATCTGCGGATGCGCGTGATGACGCGGATGGAGCATGTCGCTCTGGCGGGTGGCGGATGGCGCCACTTCGCTGCGGGCACTCCTGTTCTCCTGCCCGAAGGCGGCAACTTCGGCATGGAAGGCGCGGACTACCTGCTTTCCGGCGCGGCGGGATGGGCCGACCGGACGCACGCCGCCCCGCCCGGGATCGTCGGTGACAGCGAGTTCCTGGTCAGCTGGGTCATCGCGCCTCGCACCGTCGCCGTCTCCTGACCGCATCAGCAACGAGGACGCAATGCTGCCCCCGAACATCTCAGCCGACGCGTGGAACCAGGCGCTCGCCTCTTTCCGCCACGCCGTTGGCGACGAATGGGTCTTCACCTCCGATGAGGATACCTCGCTTTACCGTGACGCCTACTCGCCGGTTTGGGACGAGGCCAACGAGCGCCTGATCTCCGCCGCTGTCGCGCCGAAGTCGGCCGAGGAAGTGCAGGCGATTGTACGCACTGCTCATGAGCACGGCATCCCCGTGTTCCCGATCTCGACCGGCAAGAACGTCGGCTATGGCGGCTCAGCGCCCAATCTCTCAGGTAGCGTCGTGATCGACATGAAGCGGATGAACAAGGTCATCCAGGTCGATGACAAGCGCCATTTCGCCATCGTCGAGCCCGGCGTGTCCTACTTCGACCTCTACCGCTACATCCAGGACAACAAGCTCAACGTTTGGATCGACGTGCCGGACCCCGGCTGGGGCAGCGTGCTGGGAAATGCGCTCGACCATGGTGTCGGCCATACCTGGTATAACTACCGTGACCATTTCGGATCGCACTGCGGGCTCGAGGTCGTCCTGCCCGATGGCGAGCTGATGCGCACAGGCATGGGCGCGATGCCCGGCGCACCCACCTTCGCGGATTTCCGCTATGGCTTCGGCCCCTATGTGGACGGATTATTCGCGCAGGCGGGCTTTGGCGTCGTAACCAAGATGGGCATTCACCTGATGCCGCCGCCGGAGGCCTTCCTGCACCGGCGCGTCTTCGTTCGCCGTCGCGAGGATCTGGTCCCGTTGATCGAGATCTCCAACCGGCTTGAGGATGCCGGGCTGATCGGCATGCCGCTCTACGAATCGCCGATGTTCTACGCTCAGTTCGCCGATACCGAGTTGCGTTCCATAGGCAAGTCCGCCGATGTCTGGAACGGCAATGCCATCAACCGCTATTCGGCCGACAAGGGCGTGGCGCCCTGGCAGCTGGGTCTGAGTTTCTACGGCCCGATGCCGGTGATCGAGGCAAGCTGGCAGTATGCCCGCTCCCTCTACGAGAAGGCGATTCCCGGAGTCCGCTTCGAGGATGTCGAGACACTGAGCTTCCCGCTGAACCAGGATCAGGCTGAAGCGGTCAAGCACAAGGTGCTGATCGGCATGCCGAACATGAACGTCTTTTCGCTCGGTGCGCGATCACAGACCAACCCGAACCCCGCGGACGGGCATCTGCTGTTCTCGCCGATGGTGCCCCGGACCGGCGACGAGGTGTTCAAGGCGCAGCGGATCTTCACTGAGGGGATGAGGGAGATGGGCGTTGACTTCCCCATGGCCTATGGTCCCTTCACCGCTCCCTTCACCTGGATCCCGCGCGTCTTCGCGCTGACCACCGGACTGCCGGTGTCGCGATCGGACAAGGCCATGAACAAGCTCTCGCGCGACACGATGAGCCGGCTGATCGCTTTCGGCGCCGAGCATGGCTATGGCGAGTATCGCACGCCGCCCCTGTTCCAGGATCAGGTGATGGGCACCTATAGCTTCAACGACAACATCCTGCGGCGCTTCTGCGAGAGTCTGAAGGACGCGATTGACCCCAAGGGCATCATCGCCCCGGGGCGCGGCGGATTCTGGCCGAAGGCGATGAGAAAGGCTGAGAAATGAAGCATCTCGTTCCCGCGCTTCTCATGCTTTGCACAGCTGGCGCTGCGGCAGCTGCCGGTCCAGACCATGACGCGCTGATCGCTCGAGGAGAGCAGGTGTTCGCCTACAACTGCACCTCGTGCCACGGGCCAGGGATCGGCAACCCGGGTAACGAGTTCAAGCCTGGCACCGATGCATTACGGGTGAAGTACAATGGCGATGTGCCGGCGCTGCTGACCGAGCGTACCGACCTGACGCCCGATGCGGTCGCATACTTCGTTCGGAACGGCATCTCGATCATGCCGTTCTTCCGAAAGACGGAGATCAGCGACGCCGATCTGGCCGCGCTCGGCGCCTATCTCAACCGGAACAGCGCCGGCCGGTGATATGCGCCACGGCGGCGATAACAGCAAAGAGGACTGCTATGGATATCGCGAAAGGGCAGCGCCGGCTTGACGGCAGGATCGCCGTCGTGACCGGAGCCGGCAACGGCATTGGGCAAGGCATCGCGCGGATGTTCGCGGCGCAGGGAGCGACGGTCATCGGGCTCGATGTCGACGACCACGCTTTGGCCGAGACCGCAGCCGCGGCACCGGGTGGACGGTTTCTGCCACGGCACACCGATACACTCGACGAGGCGGAAACCTCGCGCGTGGTGAACGAGATCGGTGACGAGTACGGCAGGATCGACATCCTCGTTCCCGCTGCAGCGATCTCGATCTTCCAGTGGATCGAGGAGATGAGCTATGAGCAGTGGCAGCGCACGCTGCGGGGCGAGCTGGACATCGTCTTTCTCATCACCCGTGCCGCCTGGCCCTGGCTGCGGAAAAGCGGCACGGCTTCGGTCATCAATTTCGCTTCGGCCAACGCGCATATAGCGCTGAATGGCTCACCGGCTCTGGCGCATTGTGCTGGCAAGGGCGGAGTTCTTGCCATGACCCGACAACTCGCGATGGAGGGTGCGCCACATGGCATCCGCGCGAACACGATCTCACCGGGGCTGATCGTGACGGCGCAGACCCGCCGGCACATGGCGATGGATCCGGGCTTCGAAGGAGAGGCAACGCGGCGCATGATGATCAAGCGCCTCGGCGAAGCCGAGGACGTCGCCTGGTGCACGGTTTGGCTCGGCTCCGAGGAGTCAAGCTATGTCACCGGCGCCGATTTCGCTATCGATGGGGGCTCTACCGCCTGGTGACGTGCGCTGACCAGGCCCTGGCGCTTGCCCATCCGCCGAAGTCGCCGCTTCGGTGGAGCGTGGTGGCAGCGGCCATCGTTCTGGTCTTGCTGCGAGGAATCCTCACTCGTGCCCTTGACCTCTCGGTCACCCTTTCCGTTCCTTCGCTTGCCGAGGCCGCCTGATGCCCGGCAGACGGATCATCTGCTCTCTCCCTTACCCTGAAGGAAAGCCTCATGCGCTTCGTGCTGCCGCTTCTGTTCTTTGCCGGCCTGTTTGCCACTGGTGCACATGCCGAGGTGCATGAAGTGAAGATGCTCAACCGTAATTCCACGGGCAACATGGTCTACGAGCCCGACTTCGTACGGCTGAAGCCCGGTGACAGCATCAGGTTCCGCGCCGCCAACGTTTCCCACGACGCCGCCTCGATACCGGAGATGCTTCCCGCAGGCGCAGAAGCCTTCAAAGGAAAGATCAACGAGGAGATCGAGGTAACCTTCACAGCCCCGGGCACCTATGGGATCAAGTGTATCCCGCATTATGGCATGGGCATGGTCATGCTCGTGCAGGTGGGCGACGAGCCTGTTGATGCGATCGCGGTGCCGGAGCGGCTTCCACCATTGGCCAAGCGCCGCTTCCAGGAGATTCTGCAGCGGGCGAAGAACCCGGAGGCTGGTGGATAATATCCGGCTGCGAGACTGTCACGAGGAGCGAGGCCTCTGAGGTGCCCGGCCACAAACTGGCCGGGTGTCTTGCCGCCGTGAACGGGCAACAACAGTCTTCCCCATCCACGGCGGCGTCATCCGGCGGGTCCGGCGCTTCGTCCAAATCCGGTCAGGCTTCCTTGTTCAGACCGCCTTCCGCCGTAACCCGACGCAGGTGGTAGGAGGTATCGCCGAACATCAGCTCGATCATGGAAAGCCGGCGAAAGTAATGTGCACCGATATACTCCATGGTCATGCCAATGCCCCCATGCAGCTGGACCGCCGTCTGCCCGACAAACCGTGCGGAGCGGTTGATCTGGACTTTGGCGGCAGAAAGGGCTGTGCGGCGCTCATCGGGGTCCTCCGCTTCCGCCATCATGCTGGCATAGAGCGCCATGGAACGGGCCTGCTCCACGGCAACCAGCATGTCCACTGCCTTGTGCTGCAAGGCCTGGAAGGAGCTGATGGGAACGCCAAACTGCTTGCGTGTCTTCAGGTACTCCACGGTGATCGCGGTCAGGGCATCCATGAGCTCGACCGCTTCGGCGCACAGCGCCGCGGTGGCACCATCCACAACCCTCTCGATGATGGGCAAAGCATTGCCGGCGGTTCCGAGAACGGCATCCGCAGGCACATGGAGATTGTTGAGAGTGATGTCGCTCGCGCGCCCGCCATCCTGGGTGGGATAGCTCCTGATGGAGATGCCGTCGGCATCGGAGGGGACGATGAACAGCGTGATCCCTTCCGGATTGCGTTGGCTCCCAGCCGTGCGTGCGCTCAGGACAAGGAACTTGGCCGCATCCGCATTGAGGACCACGCTCTTGTTGCCATTCAGACGGTAGGCGCCATCCACGAGCTTCGCCGAGGTGGCAACGTCGCTGAGATCGTAGCGCGCCTGGATCTCGGAATGCGCGAAAGCCAGGCGCACCGAGCCGTCGGCTATGCCAGGAAGGAGAACCGCACGCTGCGCCTCGTTGCCTGCGAGGCGCACCGCTCCGCCGCCAAGAATGACACTGGCCAGATACGGTTCCGGCGCCAGCGCCCGGCCAAGTGCTCCTGCCACCATCAGCGTCTCGACGGCACCGCCGCCAAAGCCGCCATCCGCCTCGGAGAAGGGAAGGCCAAGAATCCCGAGTTCCGCGAGTTCGGCCCATTTGGCCTGGGAGAACCCCAGGGACTCGGAGCGGACAGCCTGCAGCTTCTCCAGCGTGCCATAGTTGTTTGCGGACCAGCGCGAGACGGTTTCCTTGAGCATGTTCTGCTCTTCGGTCAGATCGAAATCCATGTTCCGCTCTCCTCAGAGTCCCAGGATCGCCTTGGCGATCACGTTGTGCTGAATCTCGTTGGATCCGCCGTAGATGGACACCTTGCGGTGGTTGAAATAGACCGGCGCCGCCGTATCCGCCCAGGCAAAGAGCGATTCCAGGTCGTTGTGGCCCGTGTCAGGCCGCTCGGCCGGCAATGCCTGGGGACCGGCAAGCTCCAGGAGAAGCTCGGTCGTGGCCTGCTGCAGCTCCGATCCCTTGATCTTGAGGATCGAGGAAGCCGGATCAGGCTTCGTTGGATCCCGTGTAGCCTGCGCCGCCACCACCCGCATCTGCGTGATCTCAAGCGCCTTGAGCTCGATCTCCGTGGCCACCAGGCGCGAGCGGAAATCCAGGTCGTCCCACATGCTGCCTCCGCCGGCCGGCGTGGCCTTGGCAAGACGCTTGATACGGGCGATCCGCTCCTTCGACATGCCAATGCGCGCAATACCCGTCCGTTCATTGGCAAGGAGGAACTTGGCATAGTCCCATCCCTTGTTCTCCTCCCCCACTAGGTTTTCCACGGGGACTTTCACGTTGTCGAGGAAGACCTCATTCACCTCGTGCCTTCCGTCGATGGTGATGATGGGGCGAACGGTGATGCCTGGCGTACCCATGTCGATGAGGAGGAAGGAGATCCCCGCCTGCTTCTTCACTGTCGTGTCGGTCCGGGCGAGGCAGAACATCCAGTTCGCGTACTGACCCAGCGTGGTCCAGGTCTTCTGCCCGTTGACGATGTAGTGGTCTCCCTCGCGAATTGCCCGT
Source organism: Roseomonas mucosa ATCC BAA-692 (assembly GCF_000622225.1). Taxonomy (GTDB): domain Bacteria; phylum Pseudomonadota; class Alphaproteobacteria; order Acetobacterales; family Acetobacteraceae; genus Roseomonas; species Roseomonas mucosa. The sequence goes on from NZ_KK211414.1 coordinate 18,656, forward strand.
GTCTTCAGCGAAGCGAGATCTGAACCCGCGCCTGGCTCGGAGAATCCCTGGCACCACCAGTCGTCCAGGCTCCTGATCCGCGGAAGGAAGCGATCCTTCTGCTGCTGGTTGCCGAAAGTGGCAATGACGGGCCCCACCATGAAGCAGTTGAACTGCAGCGGCAGCGGCACGGCCGCCTGCATCAGCTCCTCCATGAAGATATAGCGCTGAACGGGGGTCCAGTCCTGGCCGCCATACTCCAGTGGCCAATGCGGTGCTGCCCATCCCTTGTCGTTCAGGATGCGCTGGGAGGTCACGTAGTCCTCCCGCTCCAGCTTGCGGCCTTCCGAGACCTTTGTCCGGATTTCCTCGGGGATCGCCGTTCGGAAGAAGTGACGCACCTCCTTGCGGAAGGTGTTTTCCTCGGGAGTGAAGCGCAGTTCCATCTCAGTTCGATCCAGGATTGATTTCGATGAGGCCTGCGGCACCCATGCCGCCTGCGATGCACATGGTGACGACGGCGAAGCGCACACCTCTGCGGCGCCCCTCCAGCACGGCATGTCCAACCAGGCGCGCGCCGCTCATCCCGAAAGGATGGCCCACGGATATGGCCCCGCCATTCACATTCACGATCTCGGGGTCGATGCCGAGCGTCTCGCAACAATAGATGGACTGGGATGCGAAGGCCTCGTTCAGCTCCCAGAGGCCGATATCGGAAACCTGGAGACCCTGGCGCGCCAGCAGACGTGGCACGGCATGAACCGGCCCGATCCCCATCTCGTCGGGTTCGCATCCGGCGGTCGCATAGCCGCGAAAGATCCCAAGGACCTGGGCGCTACGGCGCGCGGCCTCGGCCGAGGACATGAGAACGGTGGCCGAGGCACCGTCGGAGAGTTGGCTGGCATTGCCCGCCGTCACGAACTGATCCTCGCCGCGCACCGGCTTCAGCTTGGACAAGGCGTGAAGAGTGGTATCGGGACGGTTTCCCTCGTCCCTGACCAGGGTCACGTTCTCCAGCCGGGTCTCGCCCGTCTCCTTGTCGCTGACTGCTTTCGTCACGGCAAACGGGACAACTTCCGCATCGAAGAGGCCGCTGGCCTGGGCACGTGCGGTACGTTGCTGGCTCCTGAGCGCGAAAAGGTCCTGTGCCTCGCGGGAGATGCCATACCGCTTGGCGACGGTGTCGCCGGTCTCGATCATGGAAACGTAGATATCGGGCTTGTTGGCCCTCAGCCAGTCATTGCGGAAGAGCTCGCGATTGACGGGCTGTACCAGCGAGATCGATTCGACGCCTCCAGCAACCGCAACCGGAACACCGTCGAGGGTGATGCGCCGGGCCGCATGAGCGATCGCCTCAAGACCGGAGGCACAGAAGCGGCTCACGGTGACACCCGAGGACGTCACCGGAATGCCGGCCACGAGAGCCGCATGGCGGGCGACATTTCCGCCGGTGGCGCCTTCCGGATACCCGCAGCCAAGGACGACCTCCTCCACATCCGCAGGATCAATATTCCCCCGGACAAGCGCATGGCGGATGGCATGGGCGGCCATGTCCGCGCCTTTGGTGATGTTGAGCGCGCCGCGCTGCGCCTTGCCGATGGGGGTGCGCGCGGTGGAAACAATGACGGCTTCGATCATGGCGTCTTTCCCATTGTTCCTCGGTGATCCCGGCTTTCGGCGGCGTCGGGTGGCCTACCTGCCTCCGCGGCCAGCTCGGCTATCAGTATCTTCGGCAACAGCTTGCCAACGGGACTGCGCGGCAGCGCCTCGCGGAACTCGATGGCACGTGGCATCTCATGGCGGCCGAGACGATCGGCCAGGAACTCCGTCAGCTCGTCCAGCGTGAAGGGGCCGCACCCTGCCTTGAGCTTCAGATAGGCTTTCGCCGATTGCCCGCGATAGGTGTCCGGCACGCCGATCACGATGACTTCCTCGACGGCCGGATGCTCGTAGATCGCGTTCTCGATCACCGCTGGATACACGTTGAAGCCGGAGGAAATGATCATGTTCTTCCGACGATCCACGATCTCGAACAGGCCTTCGCCGTCCATGCGTCCCATATCGCCGGTCAGGAACCAGCCGTCCCGGAAGGCTGCCGCCGTTGCTGCCGCATCGTTGAGGTAGCCCCTGAAAACATTCGGTCCACGGATGGCGATTTCACCCACCTCTCCGGGATGCACTTCCCGGGCAGGATCATCGGTGGATACGATGCGCATCGCCAAGCCGGGCAGAGGCACCCCGATCAAGCCTGGCCGCCGGGCCGTGCGGTAAGGCACGCGGGATCCCGCCGGTCCGGTCTCGGTCATCCCCCAGCCGTTGTTCAGCTGAGTGCCGATAAGAGCCTCGATCTTCGCCTGGACGTCGAAGGGTAGGGGGGCGCCGCCGGAGACGCAGGATTTGAGAGAGGAGAAATCCACCTTTTCGATGCCGGGATGGTTCAGCAGCGCCACCCACATGGTAGGGACACCCGAGAACTGGCTGGCCTTCAGCTCAGTGATGTCCCGGATCAGCGTCCTGGTATCGAAGCGCTGGCGAAGAAGGATCTGGTTGCCGTCGCGCAGGTGGCGCAGAAGCACGGTCGTCAGTGCATAGATATGGAACAGCGGCAGGACAGCGATCACCTTCTCCGCCCCGGGCACGAGCGGCCTGCCTCCGTCGCGCCAAAGGCGATACATGCTTACGGCCGATGTCAGGTTGCCGTGGCTCAGCATGGCTGCCTTGGGCAGTCCGGTGGTCCCACCCGTGAACTGAAGTACGGCTATATCGTCAACGGAAGGCTGCGGTGCGGTAAGGGGAATGTCGCTGAGAAGGCTGGACAGCTCCTGCACGCCAGGGCGTTGCGGGATCGGCAGCGCCGCGACCTCTCCCGCCCCGTACAGGCTGTCATCCCCGACGATGACCTCGTCAATGATGTGCGCATCCAGCATGTCCAGCGCGCTGGGAAGGAAGCCCGGAAGGTTGGTCGTGACAAGGCGACGGCTGTGCGTGGCTTCCAGTTTGTGGATGATCTCCCTGCGGGCATCCAGGGCGCTGAGATGCACGACCCGTGCCCCGAGCCTTGTCAGCGCAAGGAAGGACAGCGGGTGATACGGGGTGTTCGGCAGCAGAAGTGCCACATTGTCCCCATGCCCGATCCCTGATGCGGCGAACCCGCTGGCCAGTCGCTCGACGTCCTTTTCAAGCACCTCGTAACTCACCGTCCGGCCGCGGAACTCCAGCGCCGGCGCCGAACCCTGTTGCCGCACCGCCTCCGCCAGAAGTTCGGGCAGGGTCGTGGTTTCCAGAGGCGCGTTCCAGTTGCAGATGTCCGGGAAGCTCGCCATCCACGGATAGCGCGCAGCTTGGTCCGGTTCCTCCGATGCCACGGGCGGGGGTGTCGCAATCTCGCTCCGTGCCTGCTCCGGCGCCATCACGCCGCCTCCCGCCCGGAGAAGAGGCCGGAACCCTGGGAAACGCGGCGCAGCAAGGGTGAGGGCTCAAGGCTCTCGTCGCCGCTCTCCGCGGCCAGCCGCTCCAACTCCGCGACGATCCGGGCAACCCCGATCCCCTCGGCCCAGTGCATCGGGCCGCCGGTAACGGCGGGCCAGTTGTAGCCGTTCACCCAGATCAGATCGATGTCGCTGGCGCGCGCGGCAATCCCCTCGTCGAGGATCTTCGCGCCCTCATTGACCATTGGATAGAAGAGGCGCGCCAGGATCTCCTCCTCGCTGAACTTCCGACGGGCGACTCCCTGGCTTTCGGGGAGCGAGGCAATCAGGGCTTCGACCTCGGGGTCCGGGCTGCCGCTGCGGGCGCCGTCGGGATAGAGATAGAAGCCCCGGCCGGTCTTCTGTCCGAAGCGCCCTAGTTCGGCGAGTGCATCCGCCACGGGGGCTCTGGCACCGATGGCCTTGCGTGCCCGCCAGCCGATGTCGATCCCTGCCAGATCCATCATGGCAAACGGGCCCATGCGGAAGCCGAAGCGCGTGACGGACTCGTCCACCTCATGGGGCAGCGCGCCGGAAAGGAGCAGCCTCTCCGCCGCCCGGGTGCGGTTCGACAGCATGCGGTTGCCGACAAAGCCGTGGCACACGCCGACCATCACCGGCAGCTTGCCCAGGCGGCGACCGAGCTCCATGGCCGTCACCAGGACATCCTGCGAGGTCTCCGTGGCACGGACCACTTCGAGCAGGCGCATCACATTGGCCGGGCTGAAGAAATGCAGTCCGACGACGTCACGTGCCCGACCCGATGACGCAGCGATCGCGTTCACATCCAGATAGGAGGTGTTGGTGGCCAGAATCGTGCCGGGCCGGGTCAATGCGCCGAGCTCACCGAAGATCCCGGCTTTCACGCCCATGTCCTCGAAGGCGGCCTCCACCACGATGTCGGATGTGCCGGCCTTGTCCAATCCTTCGGCCGGTGTGATGAGCGCGAGGCGCTGCTCCATGGCTTCGCCGGAAAGCGACCCCCGCCTCACCGATGCCTCGTAGTTGGCGCGGATGCGCGACATGCCGGACTCGAGGAGTTCCGGACGAACATCGATCAGGGTCACGGGAATACCGGCCTGGGCGAAGCACATGGCGATGCCGCCGCCCATCGTGCCCGCGCCGATGACCGCTGCCTTGCTGATGGGACGCGCCTTCACCTCACGGCCGATCCCGGGCAGGCGCGCGGCTTCCCGCTCTGCGAAGAAGAGGTAGCGTTGGGCCCTGGCGCTCGGATGGACCACCAGTTCGCGGAAATGGGCGCGCTCCGCAGCCAGGCCGTCGGCAAAGGACCGGCCGTAGCAGCCGCGGACTGCATCGACCAGGGCCGGCACATTCGGCGCCTGACCAGATCGCTTCAAAGCCGCTGCCGCAGCGGCCTCGAAGGCCACCCGGTCCGCCTCGGTCAACCGGTCGGAGCAATCCTGTACCCTGGACCAGTTCCCGGCCTCGCCCAGCCGAAGCGCGATAGCGGAAGCGGTGCCGAGAAGGTCCCCGTTCGCTACCTCGTCGATCATGCCAAGCGCCTGCGCGCGTTCCGCCGTCACCGGTTCCCCGGACAGCATGAGTGCGAAGGCCGGCGCGGCGCCGATCAGGCGCGGCAGGCGCTGGGTGCCACCGGCGCCTGGAATGATACCAAGCTTGATTTCCGGCAGGCCGAGCCTGGCGGCGGGGTTGGCCACGCGGGCGTGGCAGGCCAATGCCAGTTCCAGGCCACCGCCGAGCGCGGCACCTCCCATGGCGGCGACGACAGGCTTGGAAGCCCCCTCGATGGCAGCCACAACATCGGGCAGTGATGGCGGGACGGGAGGCTTCCCGAACTCGGAGATGTCGGCACCAGCCACGAACAGCTTGCCGGCGGCCGTGAGCACGATGGCTTTCACGCCGGGATCGGCGCAGGCGGCGGCGATCGCTTTGGCTATGGCGTCGCGCACGGCGGCACTCAGGGCATTCACCGGGGGATGATCGATGGTGACAGTGGCCACCCCGCCTGTGACCACAGTGTCGACAGGTAGCATCGGGTTCCCTCCCATTTCATTCTGCATTGCGGAATTCAGTACCGATTTATTGTCTCAGTGTCTTTGTTAGGCGCGAAGTGTCAAGGGAGTAGGCGGGGGAACGGACCTTTAGCCGATAGCCCTGCCCAACATTGTTCTGGTATGCAGAATTCCAGTTCGCGAAAGTTGACATTCGCCGAAGGACAATGGCATCAGTCGGTTGTCCGGAGAGGCATTGCTGCCGAGAAGACCAAGAAGCGGGCGATCAGCACGCTGGGCGGAGGAAGCTGGAAGATGGGGTCGGTATCCTGCCCCACCATGACATTCCCTTGTGTCCGATGTTGGCCTTGGCCCGATACAGGGCGGAATGCCTCCTGTGATCCAGGCTCCAACGGGGCGTGGAACAGGTACTTGGTCGGGCGTGATCCCGGTGCCGGAAGTGTTCAGGGAGGAAATAATGGTCCGCAGGACGATCGTATCAGCAGCTCTCGCTCTCACCGTGTCTGCGGGCCTCTTGGGGGCGCGTGCGCAAGAGGCCCAGACCTTCGTGGTCGGCTCCCACATGCCTCTGACCGGCGCCCTTGCCCGATCCGGGCAGGCCTTCAACGAAGGCATGCAGGTGGCGGCCACGATGTGCAACGCCGCATCGCCGCGCCACAAGATCAGGATCGACGTCATCGACGATGAGAGCACGCCCGCGAAGGCGGTCTCTGCCGTCGAGAAGCTGTCCTCGGACGGTGCGGTGGCGATCATCGGCGGCTACGGATCGAACATCATCGGGCCGGCTTCCGATGCCGCAAGCAAGCTCGGCAAAGTCTATATCACCGCCGGCGCGGTCAGCGATGAACTCACGCAGCGCGGACTGAAGAATTTCTTTCGAATTAACAATAATGCCGGCTACCAACGCGGCATCGCCACCCTTCTTTCCGACCTGAAGCCGGAGAAGATCTCTATCGTGGCTTCTACGCGGGAAGCCCCGGCGCTTCTTGCGGATGGCCTGGAAAAGGACCTCACCGCACAAGGGATCAAGGTGACGGTCCACAAGTTCGACCCGGCCATCAGTGACTTCAAGCCGGTCATCAACAAGATCAAGATCCAGGACAAGCCGGACATCATCATGATGTCCGCCTACGAGAATGACTACGTCGGGATCATCCGGGCAGCCAAGGTGCTGAAGCCCAACGTGAAGCTGATCGTCGGCGCATGGTCCCTGGCGACGCCGAAAATGTACACCGATTTTCCGGATCTCATGAACAACGTGGTCGGCACCTCCTTCCTGCCATTTCCGGTGGAGATGAAGAGCGAGGAAGGAACGACCTTCGCCGATCTTTACAAGAGCAAGTACGGCAAGGAGATCGAGTATCTCTCGACGCTGAGCTTCGTGGAGACGCGGATCCTCTGCGAGGCGATATTCCGCAGCGCCGAAGCCGGTACATTGGCCAAGGGTGGACTTGCCGACGAGATGCGCAAGACCGATCGCGACACCATGCTGGGCCGCATCCAGTTCGATCAGTCCGGCGACAATCCGAACTTCACCCTGTCCATGGGACAGCACCGCGACGGCAAGATCGTCCTGGTGTCGCCCCGCACCACGGCGAACGGGGAAATTGCCTATCCCGGCCTGCCCTGGTGATGGCTTCTGCATCTTCCCGCAACAGTTCAGCTTCCTCACCGAGGTGACATGACCGACCTCATCCTACAGGCGCTGTTCTCCGGGGTGCTGATCGGCAGTGTCTACGCGCTGGTGGCATTGGGCCTGGCCCTGGCCTTCGGAGCCATGCGTATCATCAACCTTGCCCATGGCGAACTGGTGCTCCTGGCGGCCTACATGGCCTATTTCGTGGAGGCGAGCACCGGGCTGAATCCCTATGCCGCCATCCCACTGGCACTCCTCGCCGTCCTGCTCGTGAGCTGGATACTGGTCCTTCTCGTGAGCTGGATCAGGGAGCACCGCGAACTGAACTCGCTGATCCTGACCTTTGCCATGGGCATCATACTCACCAATGGCATCCTGCTGGTTTTCGCGAGCGATGTTCGCACCACGAACTCCGCCACACTGCAGGATGCGGTCTCCTTCGGGGATCTCTTCGCGATGCGTGGAGAGATCGTCGCCTTCTTCGTGTCCCTGGTGCTGATGGGGTTCCTCTGGTGGTGGCTGAAGTCCAGTTGGTACGGCCGTGCCATGCGCGCCGTATCGTCCAATCGTGATGCGGCACGGCTGATGGGCATAAACCCGGCCCGGATCGAGACGGCGTCCTTCCTGGTGGCCGGAGCCCTGGCGGCCTTTGCGGGCGTGGCTCTGTACACCATGAGCGTCATCCAGCCTGCCACCGGTCACGCCCTGACGGTGAAGGCCTTCATCATCACGGTGCTGGCTGGTGTCGGCTCGATCCCCGGCGTTTTCCTCGGCGCCCTTCTTCTCGGTGTCACGGAGGCCCTGACGGTAACGCTTGCCTCCTCCGCTCTCCAGGAACTGGCCGGGATGGTCCTCTTCCTTCTGGTCCTGTTCCTCCTGCCGAACGGCCTGTTCGGCGCACGTGCGCGTCGCGGATGAGGGCCGGCAGAATGTCCGCAACCTCCGCCCTCGGCCTCCGCACGAAGCCCCGTTACAACCGCTTGCCCATTCTTCTGGGAAGCGCCGCACTCGTGCTGGCCATCCTGCCTCTGGCTGCCGGTACCAGCCCCTATCTCCTGGGCCTGCTCATATCGGCCCTGATCCTCTCCGGCCTAGCCCTGTCCTGGGCCCTGCTGGGCAACCTCGGCGGCATGGTCTCCTTCGGCCATGCAGCATTCTTTGGAGTGGGTTCCTATGCTTCCGCCTTGCTGGCGGGAAAGCTCGGGATCCCGGTGCTTCTGGCCATTCCGCTCGGCGGCGCCTTCGCGACCCTGGCATCGCTTGCCATGCTGCCGGCGCTTCGCCTGTCCGGACCGTATTTCGCGCTTGCCATCCTCGCCTATGCGCAGATCTTCCGCATCCTGGCGACGGAGTTGGACTGGCTGACCGGCGGCTCGGCCGGGCTGCAAAGGTATCCCGGCCTGCCTGACATCCTGGGCCTCGACCTCGCGAGCCGGCCGGGAAGCTATGTCCTTGTCCTCGTCGCTGTTATCCTGTCCGCCATGGTCTACATGGCCATCCGGCGCAGCCACACCGGTACCGCGCTCCGCGCGATCGCCGACAGCGAGGATGCGACCCGTGTCGTGGGGGTCAACTCGACCCTCCTGAAGACCTGGATGTTGCTCCTTTCAGCCTTCATCGCGGGCGTGTTCGGGGCGCTGAACGCGCACATCATCGGCTTCCTGGAGCCCGACTACGCCTTTTCCAGCATCTGGAGTGTCATGCCCATCATTGCCGCGATCTTCGGCGGCTACCGTACCGTTCTGGGCCCTGTGCTGGGTGCCGTGGTGATCTACCTCTTCGACCAGGTCTTCGCAAAGAGCCTGATCCCCGTCGGGCACCAGATCCTGCTCGGCGTGTTGCTGGCCATCATGGTGCTGATCGCGCCCAACGGTCTCGCCGGCCTGATGTCGCGGTTCCGCGCCAAGCTGGGGGAGAAGAGCCATGCTGGAGCTTGATGCCGTTACCGTCCGGTTCGGCGGGCTCACCGCGCTTTCGGGCATTTCCTTTCAAATAGAAAGGGGAGAGATCCTGGGGCTTGTCGGACCCAACGGTGCAGGCAAGACAACGCTGTTCAACTGCATATCCGGCCTGGTGAAGGCCCGCGGACGCATCGCCTTCGAAGGCCGGGACATCATCGGCCTGCCGCTGCACAAGAGGGCCCGCGCCGGGATCGGCAGGACCTTTCAGATCACGCAGCCGATGCACCACCTTTCGGTCCGGGAGAACCTCACGGTGGCGCAGGTCTTCGGGGCAGGCCGGTTCGATCCGGTCCGGATCGGCGAGATCCTGGAGGTGATGGAACTGTCCCACAAGGCGGATCTGGATGCGGCCACGTCGCTGGCCCTACAGGAACTCAAACGCCTGGAGATTGCCAAGGCGCTGGCAACCGAGCCGAAGCTTCTTCTCCTGGACGAGGTGCTGGCGGGTCTCGAAAGCAATGCGAAGCGCCTTTTCATGCTGAAGTTGAAGGAGCTTCATCGCCTGTTCGGCCTGACCATCGTGATCGTGGAACATGACATCGAAACGATATCGGAGCTCTGCACCCGCGCCGTGGTACTGAGCTTCGGCCAACTCATCGCCGATGGGGCGCCCGAGAAGGTCTTCCGCGATCCAGCGGTGATGGAGAGCTATACGGGGACCGCCCATGCTTGAGACCAGGCACCTGACCTCCGGCTACGGCGCCATCACCGTCCTCTGGGATCTCGACCTGACCTTCCGGGAAGGCGCCCTGACGGCCATCGTGGGCCCGAACGGGGCAGGAAAAACCACCCTGCTGCGCACGCTGGTCGGGCTCCTTCCCTACCAGGGCGAGATACTGCTCGGCGGCGAGCCGATCCGGCGCAGGACCTGGGATCTGGTCGGGGAGGGGATCGTCATGGTTCCCGAGGGCCGTTTGCTGTTCCGCGACATGACCGTGGAAGAGAATCTTTGCCTCGGTGCCTACCCCACACGGTGCCGGAGCGAGATGGCCGCCAACCTCGACCGCGTCTACACTTTCTTCCCGCGCCTCAAGGAACGGCGTCAGCAGATCGCGGGCTCGCTGTCCGGCGGCGAGGCGCAGATGGTCGCGATGGGGCGCGGACTGATGGCGAAGCCGCGCATCCTTCTCATCGACGAGCCGTCCCTGGGACTGGCACCGGTCATCGTGAAGGAGGTGTTCGACATCATTCGCCGGCTGAAGTCCGATGGCATCACCATCGTGCTCATCGAGCAGAACACCAGGATGGCTCTCGCCGTCGCTGACGATGTCCATCTGATGCGCTCGGGCAAGGTCGTCCTCTCGGATGCTGCGGCCGACATGGATCTCGACCGCCTGCACGACTTCTACTTCGCGAGGGAGGCGACGGGCTGATGGAGTATCCTGGCCGTCCCCTGCCGGAGCTGTTCCGCGACAGGCTGATGCTGCCTGTGATCGCGTCCCCCATGTTCATCGTGTCCCGCCCGGAGCTCGTCATCGCCGAGTGCCTCTCGGGGATCGTTGGATCCTTCCCGGCCTTGAATGCTCGCGCCCCGGATACGCTCGATGGGTGGCTGGAGCGGATCAAGGCGGAGCTCGCCGCCGCGCAGGCGGCAGATCCTGACCGCAGGATCGCGCCCTTCGCCGTGAACCAGATCGTGCATGCGTCGAATGACCGTTTGGAGCAGGACATGGAAACCTGCATCGCGCACGAGGTTCCACTCATCATCACCTCCCTGCGCGCGCCTGGTGAGGTCGTCCGCCGGGTCCACGCCTATGGCGGCCTGGTCTTTCACGACGTCACCACGATCCGCCACGCCGAGAAGGCGCTGGAAGCCGGCGTGGACGGGTTGATTCTGGTCTGCGCCGGGGCGGGGGGTCACGCCGGAACGCTCAGTCCATTCGCGCTCCTGGGGGAGGTGCGCCGCATCTACGATGGTCCCGTCGCGCTGGCGGGCGCCATAGCGACGGGCGACGCGATCCTCGCGGCCCAAGCTCTCGGCGCCGACTTTGCCTATATGGGCACCCGCTTCATCGCGACCGAGGAGGCGAACGCCGCTCCGCCCTACAAGGAGATGATTGAGGCGGCGAGCGCTTCCGACATCCTCTACTCGTCCTTCTTCACAGGCGTCCCTGGCAACTACCTGAAGCCGAGCATCGTGGCCGCCGGGCTCGATCCGGAAGCGCTGCCCCTCCTCGATAAGAGCGCGATGAATTTCGGATCGTCAGGCGTGAAGCCCTGGCGAAACATCTGGGGCGCCGGTCAGGGCGTTGGTGCGATCGCCGACACCCTCCCGGTGACGGAGGTGGTGGCGCGCCTGTCGCAGGAATACCGGAGCGCCATCGGCCGCCTTACCCAGACGACCGCACCGTTCCGAACCTAGTCAGCGTGGATCGGAGATCCCCCGATTTCGCGACCCGCCCCGCATATGAAAGATCCAGCGATGAAGACCGGCATTGTCACAACGTATCCACGGCCGGGAATCGTCCAGATAACCATGACCCGTCCGGAACGCCGCAACGCTCTTGATCGCGCGGCCTATCGGGCCTTGGCGGAAGCGTTGACCGACGCGGAAAGAGACAATGCTGTCCGTGCCATCGTGCTGACTGGCGCTGAGGGATGCTTCACGGCTGGAAACGACCTTGCCGACTTCCAGGACGTCTCCATCAACCATGATTCCAGTGAGGGCCTCGGCTATCTCAGGGTTCTCGCCGAGGCTTCCAAACCCGTGCTGGCTGCCGTGGAGGGTTTCGCGATCGGAATAGGCACGACCATGCTGTTGCACTGCGATCTGGCCTATTCGGGTGCGGGCACCATGTTCCGCCTTCCTTTTGCCCATCTGGGGCTGTGTCCCGAGGGAGCCTCCAGCTATCTGCTTCCTCTGGCGTCTGGCACGAAGCGCGCCGCCGAGCTCCTGCTTCTGGGTGAGGCTTTCACCGCGCAGATGGCTGCCGAGGCAGGTATCGTCAACGAAGTGACCGAAACCGGAGAAGCGCTCGCTCGCGCAATCGGAAAGGCGGAACTCCTGGCAGCACTGCCACCAGCGGCTCTTGCCACGACCAAGCGGCTGTTGCGCCGTACTCATGCACGTGCCGTTGCTGAAACTCTGGAGAGAGAGGCGGCGGAGTTTCATGCTCTGCGGCTTCAGCCGGCAGCCCAGGCGGCTTTCAGGGCTTTCCTGGAGCGGAAAAGATGAGACAGCCATCCTTGCAGTCTTCCCGAACCAAGAACTCCCTCTTGATCGCCCGCAAGAGCGCGTTACACCCGAAGAGGCCCCCGGAACTCCCAGAGGTAACTCCATGACCCAACCCGCGGCATTGCTGCCGGATCACGACATCGAGGGTGACGGAAAGGAAGACCGTCACTTCGTGACGGCCCTGGCGCGTGGACTCGAGATCCTGGCCTGCTTCAAGCGAGGCGAGACCTTCCTGGCGAATCAGGACTTCGCCGAGAGGTGCAAACTCCCTCGCTCGACCGTATCCCGCCTGACCTACACGCTCACGAAGCTTGGTTACCTGCATTTCGTTGAGGATGTCGGCAAGTACCGTCTCGGCACACAACTCATTGCCCTTGGCACGGTCGCGCTTGGTGGGCTCGACATAAGGCAGATGGCCCGGCCGGCGATGCGGGAGCTTGCCAGTTTCTCGAACGCCACAGTTGGACTGGCGGTGCGTGATCGGCTTTCCATGCGCTACGTGGAATGTCTTCGCGGTCCGGCGGCGATATCGCTCAATATCGATGTTGGCGTCCGTATGTCGATGGTCCGCTCCTCGATAGGACGTGCTTTCATCTCCGTCCTGACGCCCAGCGAACGCGCGCCGTTGTTCGACGAGCTCCGCATGCTCGACCCACTCGCATGGCCCAGGATTCATGAGAGTCTTGAGAGCTCCATGGCCGATCACGCCACGCTGGGCTGTTGCTGTTCCTTTGGCGAATGGCAGAAGAGTGTCAGTGCGATCGCAGTCGGCTTCCGCCCCGGCGGCGGCTTGCCTCCGATGGCAATCAACTGCGGTGCGCCCACTGTCATCTCCGAGCCCCAGTTTCTCTTGGACGAGGTCCGTCCGCGGCTTGTGGAAATGGTTCGACGCCTTGACGGTGTCATGGGTGCGTGAGGGCTGGTTTTTCTCGGAGTTGCCATCTCATGGATCAACCTGTTGCATACGCCAACGAACCGGATAACGGCTTGCCTCTGGCGGGTGTGCGCGTTCTGGACCTGTCCCGCATTCTCGCAGGACCGTGGTGCGCCATGGTGCTTGGCGATCTCGGCGCAGAAGTGGTGAAGGTCGAGCATCCGACCCGCGGCGACGATACGCGTGACTGGGGACTTCGCACCGGTCCAACCAACACGTCGTACTTCGATGCCGTGAATCGCAACAAGAGCTCTATCGGTGCCGATCTTTCGGCACCCGAGGGGGTGGCGGCAATCCGGAAGATGGCCCGCGAATGCGATGTCCTGGTCGAGAACTTCAAGACGGGCGGCGCCGACAGGCTCGGCCTGGGCTACGAGGCGCTGAGGGAGGAGAATCCCGGCCTCATCTACTGCTCGATCAGCGGCTATGCTTCTGATGGGCCTGAGGCCGCGCGACCGGGCTATGATCTGCTTGTTCAGGGGGAAGCCGGCCTCATGGCCCTCAATGGGGAAGCCGGGCAGGCGCCGCTGAAGTTCGGCGTGGCTGCTGTTGATCTGTTCACCGGGCAGTATGCGGCGCAGGCGGTGCTTGCTGCGCTGTACCAGCGTGGCCGTACCGGCAAAGGGCGGCGGATAGAGCTTTCCCTGTTCGATTGCGGCGTGGCCATCACATCCTACTACGGATTGGAGGCCCTGGTTCAGGGAAAGGATCCACCACGTTACGGCAATTCGCATCCATCGATTGTTCCTTACGGTGTGTTCGAGGCAGCGGATGGACCACTGCTTATCACGGTTGGCAACAACGCACAGTTCCGCCGTTTCTGCGCGCGCGTGATCAATCGACAGGAACTCCTGGACGACGTCAGGTTCTCCACGAATCTGGAACGTTCAACAAACCGTGCCCTTCTGATCCCTGTCATAGAAGAAGAACTGCGAAAGAAGACCCGGAGCCAGCTTCTACAGCTCCTGCGAGAAGAAGGAATTCCGGCGGGGGAAGTTCTCGGTCTTCACGAGGCCCTGCTTTCTCCCCGCACCGAGGCCAGCGGAATGGTGGTGCGGTCGGAGGATGGTGCTGCAACACGCTGGGTTCTGGCTCCCCCGTATCGTTTCGATGGCCGTCGCCTTCCCGTTCGCTCTCTCCCGCCTCCTTTGCGGAAGGGATAGATCGAGGACAGCCCTCTGTTTTGACCGGAACGGAGGTTACCCGGTTGGGACAGCAAGTGTGACGCGGTCCTGATAAGGGCCGATGTGGAGATCCAGCTTACGCCTAGCGATCGGGCGCTGGTTCTCGCGGTGGACGAGAGGAACCAGATCCGAGCCCTCGACCGCACCCGGTCGGAACTGTCGCTGATCCTGGCACCTCCTGCGGAGAAGGCCAATGCGAAAGTACACCCATTCCATTCAAGGCAAGGAATCCACATCCTGGGAGGAGCTGTCAGCCCACCTTCAGGAGGTTTCGATGCGGACGGCTTCTTTCGCAAATCCCTTTGGATGGTCGGAAATGGCGCGAGCTGCTGACCTCCTTACCGCCGCGGACACAACCTAGTGGAGTGATTCCAGCAGGCGTTTCCCGCGTGTTAACGCCGGGGGAAAGCTCCGCAGAAGTGCCGAGGCAAAAATCCCCAGTTTGCGGTTGGTGGTCAGCCGGCGAGTGGGTCGAGGCTCCTGATCTTCGGAGGCCTGCCACGTCGGCGCGGCGGCACCTGGGCAATGGTAACCGGCAGGGGGCGGAGGTTGTCCGGCACGAGGTCGGCGTGCTGGCGCAGCCGGTAGCTCGCGCCCTCGATCTGCACCACCACGGCATGGTGCAGCAGCCAGTCCAGCAGTGCGGTGGCGACCACGGCATCGCCGAACACCTCGCCCCATTCGGCAAAGCCGCGGTTCGAGGTCAGGATCATCGCCCCACGCTCGTAGCGCGCGTTCACCAGCTGAAAGAACAGGTTGCCGTTGCCGGCCGTGATCGGCAAGGTAGCCGATCTCATCGACGATCAGCAGCGCGGCGCGGCACAGATAGCGGATCCGCTCGCGCAAGTTTCCCTCGCGCTCGGCCCGGGCCAGCGAGGCGACGAGATCGGCCGGGGTGGTGAAGTAGACGCTGTGCCCGGCGCGCACCGCCTCGACCCCCAGCGCGATGGCGAGGTGGCTCTTGCCGGTGCCGGGCGGCCCCAGCAGGTGCACCACCTCGTGGCGGGCGATGAAGTCGAGCTGTGCGAGCGCCAGAATGCGCTGCCGGTCGAGCGAGGGCTGGAACGAGAAATCGAAGCTCGCCAGCGTCTTGACCGTGCCCAGGCGTGCCATCTGCAGCGCCGCCTTGACCCTGCGGCCCTCGCGCAAGGTCAGCTCCTCGGCCAGCAGGGTGTCGATCGCCTCCAGTGCGCCGATCTCGCCGCGCTTGATCTGGCACATGGTGTGGTCGAGCACCTCCAGGGCACGCGGTATCCGTAGGCCGACCAGGTGGCGCCGCACCCGCTCGAGGGTGACCGGGACGGGCAGTTCCTCCCTCATTTCCAGATGCCCCGCTCGGCCAGGCGTTGTCCCACCGCGGCATAGAAGTCGAGTGGCCGGCGCGACACACGCTCGCCTGGGCGGAGCGGGACTGGCGTTGGTTTGTCCACCGCGCCCAGGGCATGCCGCCGCTGCTGCCGATGTCCTCCGGTGATCCGGCACTGGCCACGTCCTTCGAGTACCGGGTGGCTGGCCACCAGCTGCCCGGCCTCGAAGACCTGCACGGTGTCAGGCAGCAGATGCACCTCCACCGGCCGGCGGCGGGTGCTGTCGGGCACGCTGTACAGGTTGCCGCCCACCGAGACCATGCCGTCGCGGGTGATCCGCCGCTCCAGGCGCAGGGTTGCCTGGAACGGGCCAGCCGGCAGCGGCTGGAGGCTGGGGCGTTCCGCGGCAAAGTGTTCGGTCACCACCCGCCCGGTGGTCGCGTGCACCCATTGGTTGGCGACCTGGTCGAGCCACTGGCGGAACTGGGCGTTCAGATCGTCGAGGCTGCGGAAGCTGCGGGCGAGGAAGAAGTCCTCGCGGACGTAGCGGAAGGGCCGCTCCACCTTGCCCTTATCCGGCATGATGGCCTCGGTGCCCCGATGTTTCTGCTGATCCTGGTGGATCGGCGCTATGGTGAGACCATCCGGGACATGGGGCACCGGGAGCACGCAAGTGCGGGCAGGCCGACGCATGAACCATGGGCTGCGAGCCCGAAGCTTTATCTGGCCGCCCCTGCGGCTCGCCCGGATGCGCTGCGAGCGCGGATCCGTAGTTGCCGTGTTGCCCGTCGGCTCCCGTTACGTGGAACAGGAAGGCAAGGAGGCAGGCCGGTGAGGATCGTGGGACTGGATATCCACCGCGTGTTCGCCGAGGCGGTGATGCTGGATGACGGCAAGGTCGTCCGCCTCGGGCGGGTCGGCATGACGCGAGACCATCTGGAGGCATTTGCCCGAACGCTGACGCACGACGACCACGTCGTGGTGGAGGCGACTGGAAATGCCGCAGCGGTGGTGGAAGTGATCGCACCGCACGTCGGGCACGTCGTCATCGCCAACCCGCGTCAGGTGCGGCTGATCGCGCATGCCAAGATCAAGACCGATACCATTGACGCAACGGTCCTGGCGAAGCTCTACGCCAGCAACTTCCTGCCCGAGGTCTGGGTTCCGGACGCGAGGACCCTGGCACTGCGGCGGCAGGTCACGCGGCGCAACCAGATCGTGCGCCAGAGGGTACGGCTGAAGACCATCACGCAATCCATCCTGCACGCTCACCTCGTGCCGCAGTGCCCGCACGCTGACCTGTTCGGCCACCGGGGGCGGTCCTGGCTGCTGGCCCAGCACCTGCCGGCGGACGAGCGGGAGGCGGTTGAACGGCACCTGCGCGAGTACGACCGGCTGAGCGAGGACCTCAAAGTCATCGAGCGCGAGCTGGCGCGCGATGCTCTGGCCGATGCCAGCATCCAGCGCCTGATGACCGTCCCGGGAAGCGACATGGTGGTGGCGCTTGGACTGTCAGCTGCCATCGGGCCAATCTCGCGGTTCCAGGGCCCGGACCAACTCGTCGCCTATCTCGGCCTGAACCCGAGCGTCCATCAGTCCGGCGAGGGGCGGCCCCAGCACGGCCGCATCACCAAGCAGGGTCGGGCCCATACCCGGACCATGCTGGTCGAGGCCGCCTGGCAGGCCGTGCGCGGGCCGGGTCCGTTGCGGGCGTTCTACCAGCGGGTCGCAGCCAGGCGCGGCAATCACATCGCCGCCGTCGCGGTCGCCAGGAAGCTGACCGTGATCGTTTGGCACATGCTGACCAAAGGCGAGGACTACGCCGGGGTCAGGCCCGCCTTGCACGCCAAGAAGCTGCGGGATCTGGAACTGCGCTCGGGGCAGCCGGAGCGGCGTGGGCAGCGGGGCTCTGCCTACGAGTACAACCTGACCCGCACCCGGCAGGAAGAGAAGCGCCGGGGCGAGCAGGCCGAAACCGCCTACCGGCGCCTGACCGAGGGCTGGACCAAACGGGGGAGGCGGGTGCCCACGGGTGCCGCAAAGGAGGCGCGACTGTCATAGGCGGCGCGGCGGGGCTTGCACCTCCAGGTCCCACTCTGTGCCACGCGGTCACCCGTGAGCAGAGGGAGAATAGCATCGAGATCAGAATAGGGCTGTTCAATCTCATCCGTGG
>NZ_KK211414.1:38413-54111 GCF_000622225.1 Roseomonas mucosa ATCC BAA-692
CTGGCCTATGTCGACCAAGGCTATACGGGAAGAAAAGCAGCCGATGCTGCGAAAGCCCACGGCATCGAGTTGGAGGTAATCAGGCTGCCAGAAGCCAAGCGCGGCTTTGTCCTGCTGCCGCGGCGCTGGGTCGTCGAGCGCTCCTTTGCTTGGGCTATCCGCTTTCGGCGCCTGGTGAAGGACTACGAGCGCTACGCCAGCACTCTCGCCGACCTGCACCTTGTCGCCTTCGCCTGCATCATGCTCAAGCAGGCCGCTCAACTGGCCGCAGGTCCATAACAACCTCTAGACCAGATGTCCGTCTGAGGCGGGCCCCCCCCGCCTCAGACGGACATCTGGTCTAAACGGCCAGGTAGTTCGTCCGTGCCTTGTCATCGGCCTTCAGCGCCTCCATGCTGCCGGACCAGACGACCTGACCCTTTTCCACCACTGTCGCGTTGTCGGCGACGCCACCGGCGAAGTGAAGGTTCTGCTCCGCCAGCAGGATCGTCAGCCCCTCGGACTTCAGCGCCAGAATGGCATTGGCCATCTGTTCCACGATCACGGGCGCCAGACCTTCGCTCGGCTCGTCCAGCAGCACGAGGCGAGGGTTGCCCATCAGCGTTCGGGCGATGGTGAGCATCTGCTGCTCGCCGCCGCTCATCCGGCCGCCGGGGCGGTCCTTCATGCGGCCGAGATTGGGGAACAGGTCGAAGAGGCGCTCGGGCGTCCAGGCCAGCATTGGCCCGCGCGCGGGCTGGCGGCCGACCTCCAAATTCTCCATCACCGTGAGGTCCGCGAAGACGCGGCGGTCCTCCGGCACGTAGCCGATGCCGCGGCGGGCGATGCGGTGCGGCTCCTCTCCTGCGATCTCCGTGCCGTCGAAGGTTACCCTGCCACTCGTCGGGCGCACGAGGCCGATGATGGACTTCATCGTCGTGCTCTTGCCGGCGCCGTTGCGGCCCAGCAGCACGCGCACCTCGCCGGCGGCGATGGTGAAGCTCATGCCCTGCAGGATATGGGCGCGGCCGTAATGGGTGTTCAGCCCCTCCACGGTGAGCAGCATGTCAGTGTCCTCCGCTCGTCGCGCCGGTGCCGAGATAGATCTCGCGCACGGCGGGGTTAGCGCGGATGGAGGTGCCGTTGCCTTCCGCGATGAGCGTGCCGCGGTTCAGCACCAGGATCCGGTCTGACACGTCGAAGACCACGTCCATGTCGTGCTCGGTGAAGAGGACGGCGATACCGCGCTCGGTGGCAAGGCGGCGGGTGAGCTTCATCAGCCCGACGCGCTCCGCAGGGGCCATGCCGGCCGTGGGCTCGTCCATCAGCAGCAGGCGCGGCCCGTTGCCCAGGGCGATGGCAAGCTCCAACCTCTTGAGATCACCATAGGCGAGGACGCCGGTCGCACGGTCCGCCTGCGCCTCCAGACCGACCTGTGCGAGCAGCGCGTCGGCCTCGCCGGCATGGAGGCCGGAGACGGAGCGCCAGAAGTCCCAGATCTGTCGGTGGTGAGACAGCAGCGCCATCTGCACGTTCTCGCGCACCGTCATGGAGCCGAAGGTGGCGGTGATCTGGAAGGTGCGTCCGACGCCCGCGCGGGAGATGGCGCGGGGGGAAAGGCCGGTGATGGCCCGGCCATCCAGCAGGACGGAGCCCGCATCCGGCCGGAGCTGACCGCCGACCATGTTGAAGCAGGTCGACTTGCCGGCGCCGTTGGGACCGATCAGCGCCAGCATCTCGCCCGGGGTAACAGTGAAGGAGACATCGCTGACGGCCTGAACGCCACCGAAGGACTTGCCCAGCCCCTCGACCACAAGAATGCTCATGCCTCCCGACCCCGCAGCCAGAGGCGCCGGACGGCGCCCGCGATGCCCTCCGGGAAGGCGATGACGAGGAAGACGATGACGGCGCCGAGCACGAGGCGCCAGAGGTCCGTGGAACGCACGAGGATGTCGGCGAGGCCGGTATAGATGATGGCGCCGATGATTGGGCCGGCCATGGTCTGGAGGCCGCCGAGCAGCACCATGAGGAGTGCCTCCACCGAGTGGGAGATGGTGATGTAGGTCGGGAAGATGCTTCCCTTGCCGTAGGAGAAGAGTGCTCCGGCCAAGCCGCAGGCGCTGCCCGCGACGACGATGGCCGCGATACGCAACCCTGTCACATCCAGCCCGATGGAACGGGCGCGGGCGGTGGAATCCCGTGCGGCGCGCAACGCGTAGCCGTAGGGCGCATAGAGCGCACGGCGCAACAGGAGGGCGACGCCCACGGAGAGAACCAGGGCCAGCCAGTAGAAGGCGCGCGCATCCGCCGCCCAGGCCGGGCGCACGAGGCCGAGCAGGCCATTGTCGCCGCCGGTGACGTCCACCCATTGGAAGGCGATGGCCCAGACGATCTGCGCGAAGGCCAGGGTGAGCATGGAAAGATAGACACCCGACAGCCGCACGACGAACCATCCGAAGACCGCCGCCACGATCCCGGCCGCGGCAGGCGCCGCCAGCAGGCCGACCGGCATGGGGGCGGAGAGCCACTGCAGCAGCAGCCCCGCCACATAGGCCCCGATGCCGAACCAAGCCGCGTGGCCGAAGCTGGCCATGCCGCCGGGGCCCATCATGAAATGGAGTGAAGTGGCAAAGAGGATGGCGACAAGGGCATCGGTAAGCACGATCAGCGTGTACTCGCCGACCAGGAAGGGAGCGGCGACCGCGACCAACAGGGCGGCGAGGCCCAGCAGCCGCAGTGCGGGTGGGGCAGGGCGCACCACCGGGGCAGCCACGATTGCCTCACGCGCCTCGGTCTGGGCACGGCCGAGCAGGCCATTGGGACGGAAGATCAGGACGACCGCCATGACGAGGAAGACAAGGACGAGCGTGATCTTCGGTACGAGCACGATCCCGAAGGCCTGCAGGATGCCGATCAGCAGGCTGGCGAGGAAGGCACCGCCGAGGCTGCCCAGGCCACCGACCACCACCACCACGAAAGCGTCCGTGATCACCGAAAGATCGATGCCGAGATTGGCCGAGGAATTCGGCAGGGACAGCGCCCCACCCAGCCCCGCCAGCCCGGCGCCGAGTGCGAAGACCGTGGTGAAAATGGTGCGCTGGTTCACGCCCAGCGCCGCCACCATGTCGCGGTCCAGCGTCGCGGCGCGCACCAGCGTGCCCCAGCGCGTACGGTTCATCAGGAGCCAGAGCAGGCCGAGGACGACGGGGCCGACCGCGATGAGGATGAGGTCGTAGAAAGGAAAGCGGTTGTCCGCGATCTCCACGAAGCCGCGCATCCAGCGCGGGCGGGGCAGCGGGAGCTCCACCGGCCCCCAGAGCCGGAGCGTGACGTCCTGCAGCACGAGCACCACGCCGAAGGTGGCCAGCAGTTGGAAGAGTTCCGGCGCGCGGTAGATGCGGCGAAGCACGGTCAGTTCCAGCGCTGCGCCGATGGCGGCGGTGACGAGCGCCGTGGCGAGGACGCCGAGGATGAACCAGGTGGGATCCCGTGGCAGATGGGTCAGGATCGTCCAGCCGATATAGGCCCCGAGCATCGTCAGCGAGCCATGCGAGAAGTTCACGATCCGGGTGACGCCGAAGATGATCGTCAACCCTGACGCCACGAGGAAAAGCGACGAGGCTCCGGTGAGCCCGGTCAGCAGTTGGGGAAGGATACTGTCCATGGAGCGGCCGGAGACCCGTTCTTAGTTCGCGCTCGCTGGGCGCAGGCTTCGCACCACATCGTCGTTGGGCAGCAGGTCCCGGCCGTCGATATAGCGCCAGTCCGCCAGCACGCCGGCATTGTCCTTCAGGGCGGTCTTGCCCACGAAGACGCCGAGAGTGCCCTGCTGGTCGATGGCGCGGTATTCGCAAGTGCCGGCGGGTGTGTCGAAGCGGACTCCGCGGAAACCCTCCACCATCCGTTCCTGCTCCGTCGAACCGGCCCGGACGATGCCGGCCGCGATGGACTGGATCAGCGAATAGCCGACGAGCGAGCCGCACATCGGTTTGGCATTGAACTTCTGCCGATAAGCGGCGGCGAACGCCTTATGGGCAGGGGTGTCGATCTGCTCGCCGGGATAGCCGGTGACGATCCAGCCCTCCGGTGCTTCGTCGCCCAGGGGGTCGAGGTATTCGGGCTCACCGGTCAGAAGGGAAGCCACGCTGCGCTTCTCGAACAGGCCGCGCGTGTTGCCCTGGCGGACGAAATTGGTGAGGTCCGGGCCAAAGAGGACATTGAAGATGCCGTCGGGCTTCATCGCCTCCAGCGCCTGCGCCGTCGCGCCGGCGTCCACGCGGCCGAGTGCCGGCCACTGCTCGCCCACGAAGGTCACGTCCGGCCGCTTGGCAAGGAGGAGCTGCTTGAACCACTTCACGCCGGACTGGCCGAACTCGTAGTTAGGGGAGACGGTGGCCCAGCGCTTGGCCGGCAGTTCCGCGGCTTCCTCCGCCAGGATGGAGGCCTGCATGTAGGTAGAGGGGCGCAGGCGGAAAGTGTACCGGTTGCCCTTCTCCCAGACCATCGCGTCGGTCAGCGGCTCGCCGCCGACATAGAGGCGCTTGTTCTGAAGCGCGAACTCGCTGAGCGCGAGGCCGACATTGGAAAGGTACGCGCCGGCGAGCACGTCCACCTTCACGTCGTTCACCAGCTCACCCGCCAGACGCACGGCGTCCTGTGGGCGGCCGGCATCGTCGCGCGTGATCAACTCCAGCGGACGACCGAGCACGCCGCCCTTCGCGTTCACGCCGTCCACCGCCATCTGCATGGCGTTACGGTAGGGGATCGTGAAGGCGGGGTTGGCGGTATAGGAGTTGATCTCGCCGATGCGGATCGGGTTGTTCCCCTGGGCACGCAGCAGGCCGGGCAGTGCGACCGCACCCGACGCGCCGAGAAGGAAGCGTCGTGTCATTTGCATGGTGCTACTCCTGGTTGAATATCGCGGTATAGGAATGATGGCTCCGTCACGGTCTCCGCCTTAGTCATCGATGACATCCGGCCGACCGAGCCTTCCGGGCACATCGTCATGGGGGTCCGGTACGGGGGCGGTACGGATGCGGGACGCGCCCCAGGGAGCACGGAGCCGCTGGGAGCATCAGGAAGCGGACATTCTCATCTCCGCCACGACCAGGTCGCCGTCGAGAACGATCGGGGCATCGTCCAGGAAGAGCGAGCATCCGCGCATGGGGATGTCCAGGTGGCAGGCCGTATCGTTCGGACCGCCGAGCTCGTTGTTCGGACCGGTGGAGAACATGACATTGCCGTAGAAGGAGCGGGGCTCCATGCCCATGCCGCCCGGAAAGGCACCGGGGACCATGCCGTGCCACTTCGCATGAGGGTTCATGCCCCAGCCGACATGACTCATGCCCATCCCACGGGGATCGTTGAAGGCGGCCATATAGGACTTCACCAACTCGGCCTCCAGACCGCCGCGGATGTCGCGGATCCAGCCTTTCTCGATGGTGTAGGTGATCGGCTCGCGCACATACATGTTCTGCGGGAGCAGGATGTCGCCGGGCGCGACGACGATGGTGCCATCGACGCCGTCGTCATCCCCGCCGCTGAAGACGAAGCCGGAAGGCCAGTGGTCCCAGCGGCCGGGCTCGTCGGTGCAGGCGTATTCCGCCACGGTCGGGTAGGTGTTCAGCTTGTAGGTCACGTCGGTCCCGTGCGGCGAGGTGATGCGCATCACCTTGGCGCGGGACAGGTACTCGGCGCCGATCTCGACCTTTTCGCGCAGTTCCTTCGTCGGCAGCATGCGCGCCAGGAGCTCCGGCGGCTCCACGGCGGTCAGCACCCGCGTGCCCGCGGCCTGGATCTCCATCTGTTCCGGCGAGAACAGAAGGAATATGCAATCGATCAGCATATCCGCGGCCTTGAGGGCCTCCACGGCCTCGGGCATCGCGGCAAGTCCCGTCTGGCCCACGGCCCAGGTGCCCACGGGCGGCGGAGCCGGCAAGCGCATGTGATACATCCGCGCGCCAAGGCGCTGGCCGGCCGCCATGAAGGCATCGGCATAGTCCAAGCGCTCGCTACCTTGCGTCAGGACAACGAGCTTCTCGCCCTCGTGGACACCGGACATCTTCAACTGGTGAAGGCAGATCTCGGTGAAGCTGGAATGGTCCATTTCGTTCTCCGAAGGTGCCGCCCGAACTCACGGATTGACGCTTCCGGGCCGATGGATGCGAGGGGGATGGGGCGCCAATGGGATGTCAGACGGGAGACGGCCTCGTCCAACGAAAACACGTTGCCGTATTTCGGAGCGATTCGAAAGAATTCGCCGGCTGGGCCGCGATCTGCGTGTCCATCGGGTGACGGCGGGTGGTGACGCCCCGCATCCCGTCGGCGCCGCAGTCGCGCATGCCGAGCCCGGTGTTGACACCGCCTCTGACGGGCTGCGCCTTCACGTGGCCGCCCCTTTCCACAACGGATGGGCGAAGACGTCATAGGCGAAGACCCAGGCCGGATCCTCCTGCGTCCGTAGCCAGGTGTTGGCGTTGGACACGGCCTGGACACGCGACGCGCGTTCCCGCCGGTTCGCCTCGTAGAGGCGGAAGCCCGTGCCATGGTCGGAGAGCCCGGTTTCAGCCAGGCAGCGCGCCAGCATCGCGCCGTCCTCGATCGCCATCGCCGCGCCCTGGGCCATATGCGGTTTCATCGGGTGGCAGGCATCGCCCAGCAGCACGATACGGCCGCGGCTCCAGACCGGCAGGGGGCTGCGGTTCAGCAGGGGCCATTTCGAAATGTCGTCGGCGGCATCGATCAGCGCCTGGACCTCGGGGTGGTAGCCGGCGAAGGCCTCGCGCATCTCCTCGCGGCTGGAGGGCAGGGAGTTACCGTCGAAATCCCAGGCCGGGTGCGGAACGCCGGTGACGAAGTAGTACTCCCCGCGGTCGGCCGTGGTGAAATAGGCCATCATGTGCCGGTCGTCGGTCCACCATTTCACGCAGGGCTCGAAGTCGAAGCCGTACCTCGCCAGCCGATCGCCCGGGATCAAAGCGCGATGGGCGACCCAGCCGCTGTAGTTGGGCTTTTCCACGCCCAGCAGCGCCTCGCGCAGGCGGGAATTGATGCCGTCGGCCCCGACGACGATGTCGGCGCGGTAGGTGCTGCCGTCGGCGAAGGACAGTTCGACACCGGAGCCGTCATCGACGACACCGGTCAGGCACTTGTCGAACCGGACCGCCCCATCGGCGATCGCCGCGATCTGCATCCTGTGCAGGTCGCCCCGGTGGATGGTCACGTAGGCCGCGCCGTACTCCTTCAGTGCGTACTCGCCGAGTGGGATCCGCGACAGGTAATCGCCTGTCGCGCCGTCGCGGCTCATCCAGAAATCGGGATGCGAGCCGAGCGCCGCCACCGCGTCCTCGATGCCCATGTGACGAAAGATCTTCATCACATTGGGGCCCATGTGGATACCGGCTCCGAGCCGGGAGAACGCCGGGGCCTGCTCGAACACGGCGACCTCGAAGCCCGCACGCTGCAACAGCGCGGCGGCGCAAGCCCCGCCGAGCCCTGCCCCCACCACGGCGATCCGCTGCGTCCTGGTCATACAGGCAATCCTCCAGCCCTCACATGGGCACCCGCGGCTTCATAGGGTGTACGCTATTAACCATTCAATGAAGGCCAGATTCAATGCTTCATTTCAGGCGCCATCCTGCTTAATTAGGAAGCATAAGAGAAGAAAATCGGCGTATTGACAGGAAGCGGGAACGAAGTAAGAAAATAACGTACACGCTATGTATTCTGGGGTCACGCCATGCCCGCCGATCTGCGATGCACGTCCGGCGCCGTGCTGCGCCCGCCATACCGGCGCCCCTTGTCCGGAAGGAAGCAAGAGCGGCTTGCCATGCCGCCCCGCTCGGCCATAGTTCCGCGACGTCCAATACAGGTGAAAGCGAGTGTCGAGGGTGCGTCAGACGGAAGAGGCTCCGGAAGACGATGCGGCGGAGGGCCGGAACGAGGGCTACGTCGTCACGGATCAGGTCGGCTATCTGCTACGGCGGGCCTATCAGCGTCACCTCGCCATCTTCCAGGCGAACACCGTCGATCCGCAGCTGACGAGCGTGCAGTTCGCCACGCTGTGCGCGCTACGGGAGGGCGGGCCGCAGGCACAGGGCGAACTGGTCAAGGCAACCTCCATCGATCAGGCCACCATCCGCGGCATTGTGGAGCGGCTGAAGGCGCGCGGCTTGGTCGCCTTCTCCAAGGATCGCGACGACGCGCGGAAGGTGATCTACTCCCTCACCGGCGAAGGCACGCGGCTGGTGAGCGAGATGATTGCGCCCGCCATCACCATCACCGAGCAGACCTTCGGACAGCTCAATCCCGGCGAGCGTCTCGCACTCCTCTTCACGTTGCGCCGCATGATCGGCGAAGCATAGCCCGCCTCCCACATCACGGTGCGAGGCGTCGCGGGTGCTGAGTCCCGCGGCCACGGTGACACTCCGTGTCAACGGGCGGGAGACGACCGTGGAAGCGCGACCCTGCACGCCCCTCCTGCATGTCCTGCGCAACGACCTTGCGCTCAACGGCCCGAAATTCGGCTGTGGCCTGGGTGAGTGTGGGGCCTGCGCCGTGCTGATCGACGGACGCGTCGCGCGATCCTGCACGGTGCCGCTGCACCGGGCGGTGGGCCGCGACATCACCACGCTGGAGGGCCTGGGGAGCCTGGCCGCGCCGCATCCGGTGCAGGCCGCCTTCATCGAGCAGCAGGCCGCGCAGTGCGGCTACTGCCTCAACGGCATGATCATGGCGACCGTGGCGCTGCTGTCACGGAACCCCGATCCGGACGATGCTGCCATCCGGCACGCGCTGCGCCACCATCTTTGCCGCTGCGGCACGCATGTCGAGATCCTGAACGCGGTGCGCGCCGCGGCGAGGCGGCTGCGGCCTGCCACTGGACCCGAGAATGTGGGGAGCCCGCCATGACACGACCCGAGGACCGTGCCGCCGCCTCCTACCGGGCCGATCCGGATGTCCTGACCGTTTCCCGCATGGCGCCGGTGGGCGAGGAAATCCTCATCGCCGTGCACGCCGATGGCGGCGTCACCGCGTTCAACGGCCATGTCGATCTGGGAACGGGCATCCGTACGGCGCTGGCACAGATCGTCGCGGAGGAGCTTTGCGTGCCCGTGGAACGGGTGACAATGGTCCTGGGAACGACCTCCGCCGCGCCCGATCAGGGCGCGACGATCGCGAGCGAGACGATCCAGATCGCCGCCGCCCCGCTCGCCCGCGCCGCCGCCACCGCGCGCGCCTTCTTCCTGCGGGAAGGGGCGCGGCTGCTCGGCCAGCCTGAAGCGGAAGCCAGGGTTTCCGACGGCAGCGTGACGGTGAGGGTGCCGGGGAATGCCTTCATACCCTTCGGCGACATGGTTGCCGGCCGCGCCATCCGTCTGCGGATCGATCCCGATGCCCCGCTCCTGCCGCGTTCGGAGCACCGGGTGGTCGGCCGGGCGCAGCCGCGCATCGACATCCCGGCCAAGGCCACCGGGAGTTTCACCTATGTTCACGACGTGCGGGTGCCGGGCATGCTCCACGGCCGCGTCGTGCGCCCGCCTTACACCGGCTTCGATGCCGGGTCACATGTGGGCAGCAGCCTCCTCTCGGTGGATGAGGCCTCCGTCGCGGATGTTCCCGGCTTGGTGGCGGTGGTCGCGATCGGCGACTTCCTGGGCGTCGTCGCGCGGCGCGAGGAGGATGCGATCGAGGCGATGCGGAAGCTTGCGGTGGAATGGCGCGCGCCGCCTGCCATCCCGGACCTGAACGATCCCGAGACCCCCCTGCGGGACAACCCTTCCTCGGCGCGCGTCCTGGCCGACCGTGGCGACATCGCCCAGGTCTGCTCCGGCAGTGCCAAGCCTCTGGACCGGACCTATGTCTGGCCCTACCAGATGCACGCCTCGATCGGCCCGTCCTGCGCCGTGGCGGATTGGCGGCCAGACGGGCTCACGGTCTGGTCCGGGACGCAGAATCCCTTTCCCATGCGCGCGGACCTGTCCCGGCTGCTCGACATGCCGGAGGACGCGATCGTCGTCGAGCGGCTGGAGGCCGCGGGCTGCTACGGCCGCAACTGCGCCGACGACGTGACCGCCGACGCGGCGCTCCTGTCGCGCGCCGTGGGGGCACCCGTGCGGGTCCAGCTGACGCGCGAACAGGAGCACGCCTGGGAGCCCAAGGGCGCGGCGCAGGTGATCGACGTGCGCGGCGCGCTGGACCTGGAGGGCGGGCCGGCCTTCTACGACTTCGAGACGCGCTACCCATCGAATCTCGCCCCGACCCTGCCGCTGATCCTGACCGGCAAGGTCGCGCCTGTCGCCGATATCGCGCAGATGGGCGACCGGACCGCAATCCCGCCCTACGCGATCCCGAACCTCCGGGTCACCGTCCACGACATGCCCCCCCTGGCGCGCGCGTCGTGGTTCCGCGGCGTGTCGGCGATGCCGAACACCTTCGCCCACGAATCCTTCATGGACGAGCTGGCGGTCGCGGCGGGGATCGATCCGATCGAGTACCGCCTGCGCTACCTGACCGACACGCGCGCGATCGACCTCGTGCGCGCGGTGGCGGAGCGCGCGGCCTGGCGCCCGCACACGGAACCCTTCACCCATGGCCGCGCGGGGGACATCCTGTACGGGCGCGGCTTCGCCTATGCGGTCTATGTGCACGGGAAGTTCCCCGGCACAGCCGCGGCCTGGGCCGCCTGGGTCACCGATGTTGCGGTGAACACCGCGACCGGGGAAATCGCCGTCACGCGGGTGGTCTGCGGCCAGGACACCGGCCAAGTCATCAATCCCGCCGGCGTGCAACACCAGATCCACGGCAACGTCATCCAGTCCACGAGCCGGGTCCTGAAGGAGCAGGTGCGCTTCTCGGAAACCGGTGTGTCGAGCCTCGAATGGGGCGCCTATCCCATCATCACCTTCCCCGAGGTGCCGGAGATCGACGTGCTGCTGGTGCCCCGGCCCGATGACCCGCCGCTCGGCGCGGGGGAATCCGCCTCCGTGCCCAGCGCCGCCGCGATCTGCAATGCCGTCTTCGACGCGACGGGCGTCCGCTTCCGCGAACTCCCGCTGACGCCGGAAAAGGTCCGGGCCGCGCTCAACCCATTGCCCCCTCCCACGCCCCCGGCGCCCGTGGCACCGCCGCGCGGCGCTCGCTGGAAGTGGCCACTGCGGGGGCTCGTCGCCGGGGTGGTGGCCGCCGGCGCGGCCATTCTGCCATGGCGTCCCGCGATCGCACCCATCGAGCGTCCGGGCACCGATCTGTACTCCGCCGCCACCATCGAGCGCGGGCGACTGGCCGCCGCGGCCGGCGCCTGCAACGTCTGCCATGTCGGCACCGATGGCATGGCCTTCGGTGGAGGGCGACCTACCGAGACGCCTTTCGGCGTCGTCTATGCCTCCAACATCTCCGCCGACCCTGCGGCGGGGATCGGGGCCTGGAGCTACGCCGCCTTCGCACGGGCGATGCGGGAGGGAGTGTCACGCGACGGCCACCTCCTGTATCCCGCCCATCCCTACACATCCTTCGCCAAGGCGGCCGAGGCGGATATCCAGGCGCTCTACGCCTATCTGGCGGCGCAGCCGGCCTCGCCCGCCAGGACGCCGGTAACCGATCTGCGCTTCCCCTTCGGCATCCGCCCGATGATGGCGGCCTGGAACGCCCTGTTCCTGCGGCCGCAACGGCTGGCGGATCCTGACCGCGGCGCGGAATGGAACCGCGGCGCCGAGCTCGTCGAAGGGCTGGGGCACTGTTCCGCCTGTCATTCTCCCCGCAACGTGCTCGGCGCGGAACGGACCGGGGCCTCGCACCTGTCGGGCGGCTTCGCGGATGGCTGGCACGCACCCGCGCTCAGCGCCGCGTCGATGTCCCCGGTGGGTTGGACGCGGGAGGCCTACTACAGCTACCTCCGCACGGGGCATTCACGGGATCACGGCTCCGCCGCAGGGCCGATGGCGCATGTGATCGAATCCTTCCGCGATCTCCCTGACGCGGACATACGGGCGATGGCGACCTATCTCGCGAGCCTGGGTTCGGGCACGGCCAACGCCGATCCAGAACCCGTCATCGCTGCGTCGGAGGCCGCGCTTGCACAAGCTGCGTGGGCCGAGCCCCTCGGCGCCCAGGTCTTCGAGGGCGCCTGCGCGTCCTGTCACGGCGGCGACCTGCGGATCCCGCATCTGGCACTGAACACCAATCTGCACGCTGCCAGCCCTAACAACGTCGTCCAGGCTGTTCGGAATGGCATTCCGGGTCATGCCTGGGGTACGGAAGAGCCGGTCGCCATGTCGGGTTTCGGCAGCACGCTCGATCCGAAGGCTTTGGAGGCGGTGATCCGCTACATGCGGCTGCGCTTCGCGCCCGGGCAGCCAGCTTGGAGATAGGCGCCCTGGCTGCGCGGCAACCCACACCGGGCGACCAGGGCGAGGGCGATCGTTGGCGGATTTGGTCCAGCGGTAAGGTTTGTCAATGCTACTCGTGAGTTCCCCAAAACGGCTGGACGAAAATTCCCCAGTCCGGCTGCTATGGGGCGGTGGCCGGCTCGGTGGGGTGTGCCTTGCGTGGTCTGCCGCGGCGACGGGGTGGGGTTTCCACTGGAGGCGCATGCCGTGTGGCGGTTTCCGGCAGCAGGTCGGCATGTCGGCGGAGGCGGTAGCTGGCGCCCTCGATGCGGATGACGACGGCGTGGTGCAAAAGACGGTCCAGCAAGGCTGAAGCGACCACGGGGCCGCCGAAGACCTCACCCCATTCGGCGAAGCCGCGGTTCGAGGTCAGGATCATGGCGCCGCGTTCATAGCGGGAGTTGACCAATTGGAAGAACAGGTTGCCGCCGCCGGCGATGACGGGCAGGTAGCCGATCTCGTCGACGACGAGCAGTTGCGGCCGGCACAGGAAGCGAATCCGCTCACGCAAGCTTCCTTCGCGTTCGGCCTTGGCGAGTGAGCCGATGAGTTCGGCCAGGGTGGTGAAGTAGACGCTACGGCCGGCCTTCACGGCCTCGACGGCCAACGCGATCGCCAGATGGGTTTTGCCGCAGCCGGGCTGGCCGAGAAAATGGATCACCTCGTGGCGGTCGATGAAGTCGAGCTCGGTGAGGATGCGGTTGCGATCGAGGGATGGCTGGAAGGCGAAGTCGAAGCCTGCCAACGTCTTGACGTTGACCAGCCGCCCCATCTTGAGCGCCGCCTTCAGCCGGCGGTTCTCGCGCAGGCTGAGCTCCTCGTCGAGCAGGTGGTCGATCGCTTCGAGGGCGGAGATCTCGCCGCGCTCGAGCTGGCGCAGCAGGTGTTCGAGTACCTCGAGCGAGCGCGGCATCCTGAGGCCGACGAGGTGCCGGCGGATGCGGTCGAGCGTGGTGGGGCCGGCGCTCATCGGGCCGGCTCCCCGGCGGCGAGCCGGCGGCCGATCGCCTCGTAGATGGCGAGCGAGCGCGAGGCGATGCTGGCCGCCGCATCCTGGGGCGGCGGCTTGGCGGCGCCCTCGCGCGGGGTGGTGCTGTTGTGGGGCGGCGGCAGGGTGCGATGGCCTTCGGCGATGCGCCGCCTGCCACGCCCGTCGAGGATGGGATGAGCGGCGATCAGCATGCCGGCCTCGAGGATCCGTACCTCAGACGCCGTGACCTGGACCTCGACCGGGCGACGGCGGGTACCGTCGGGGACGGAGTAGAGGTTGCCGCCCACCGAGACCATGCCCTCGCGCGTGATGCGCCGCTCGAGGCCGAGCACGGCCTCGTAGGGGCCGGCCGGCAGCGGCCGTAGCGCCGGTCGTTCCTCGGCGAAGTGCTCGACGACGATCCGCCGCGTCGTGGCATGCAGGCGGCGGTTGGCGACCTGGTCGAGCCACTGGCGGAACTGGGCGTTCAGATCGTCGAGGCTGCGGAAGCTGCGGGCGAGGAAGAAGTCCTCGCGGACGTAGCGGAAGGGCCGCTCCACCTTGCCCTTATCCGGCATGATGGCCTCGGTGCCCCGATGTTTCTGCTGATCCTGGTGGATCGGCGCTATGGTGAGACCATCCGGGACATGGGGCACCGGGAGCACGCAAGTGCGGGCAGGCCGACGCATGAACCATGGGCTGCGAGCCCGAAGCTTTATCTGGCCGCCCCTGCGGCTCGCCCGGATGCGCTGCGAGCGCGGATCCGTAGTTGCCGTGTTGCCCGTCGGCTCCCGTTACGTGGAACAGGAAGGCAAGGAGGCAGGCCGGTGAGGATCGTGGGACTGGATATCCACCGCGTGTTCGCCGAGGCGGTGATGCTGGATGACGGCAAGGTCGTCCGCCTCGGGCGGGTCGGCATGACGCGAGACCATCTGGAGGCATTTGCCCGAACGCTGACGCACGACGACCACGTCGTGGTGGAGGCGACTGGAAATGCCGCAGCGGTGGTGGAAGTGATCGCACCGCACGTCGGGCACGTCGTCATCGCCAACCCGCGTCAGGTGCGGCTGATCGCGCATGCCAAGATCAAGACCGATACCATTGACGCAACGGTCCTGGCGAAGCTCTACGCCAGCAACTTCCTGCCCGAGGTCTGGGTTCCGGACGCGAGGACCCTGGCACTGCGGCGGCAGGTCACGCGGCGCAACCAGATCGTGCGCCAGAGGGTACGGCTGAAGACCATCACGCAATCCATCCTGCACGCTCACCTCGTGCCGCAGTGCCCGCACGCTGACCTGTTCGGCCACCGGGGGCGGTCCTGGCTGCTGGCCCAGCACCTGCCGGCGGACGAGCGGGAGGCGGTTGAACGGCACCTGCGCGAGTACGACCGGCTGAGCGAGGACCTCAAAGTCATCGAGCGCGAGCTGGCGCGCGATGCTCTGGCCGATGCCAGCATCCAGCGCCTGATGACCGTCCCGGGAAGCGACATGGTGGTGGCGCTTGGACTGTCAGCTGCCATCGGGCCAATCTCGCGGTTCCAGGGCCCGGACCAACTCGTCGCCTATCTCGGCCTGAACCCGAGCGTCCATCAGTCCGGCGAGGGGCGGCCCCAGCACGGCCGCATCACCAAGCAGGGTCGGGCCCATACCCGGACCATGCTGGTCGAGGCCGCCTGGCAGGCCGTGCGCGGGCCGGGTCCGTTGCGGGCGTTCTACCAGCGGGTCGCAGCCAGGCGCGGCAATCACATCGCCGCCGTCGCGGTCGCCAGGAAGCTGACCGTGATCGTTTGGCACATGCTGACCAAAGGCGAGGACTACGCCGGGGTCAGGCCCGCCTTGCACGCCAAGAAGCTGCGGGATCTGGAACTGCGCTCGGGGCAGCCGGAGCGGCGTGGGCAGCGGGGCTCTGCCTACGAGTACAACCTGACCCGCACCCGGCAGGAAGAGAAGCGCCGGGGCGAGCAGGCCGAAACCGCCTACCGGCGCCTGACCGAGGGCTGGACCAAACGGGGGAGGCGGGTGCCCACGGGTGCCGCAAAGGAGGCGCGACTGTCATAGGCGGCGCGGCGGGGCTTGCACCTCCAGGTCCCACTCTGTGCCACGCGGTCACCCGTGAGCAGAGGGAGAATAGCATCGAGATCAGAATAGGGCTGTTCAATCTCATCCGTGGGGGCTTGGGTCGGTTAGGAGGCGGCCATCATATCTGCGGCTGATTTGGGTGGGCGACCGCGGCGCTTGGGTTGTGGCCCCGGATGGGAGCTGGGCGGTGGTGTACCGCCCGCGGTTGGTGAGACACCGTGATTGAGCCTACGCGGCGAGTGCCGCGGATGAAAGCTGTTCTGCGCGGATGGTGCTGGGTGAGTT
>NZ_KK211414.1:54121-71425 GCF_000622225.1 Roseomonas mucosa ATCC BAA-692
GCCGCTCGCGCCGCGGCCGCGCCTCGTTCGCCTCCAGCAGGCGCTCCAGCTCGGCCTGCCACGGCCCCAGCTTGGGCTGCGGCTGCCGCGCCCGGCTGTAGCGGAATTCCGTCTCCCCGGACCGCAGAACCTTCCGGACCACCTTTCGCGAAATCCCGAGCTCACGACAGATCGCCTTGATCGACTTGCCCTGCACCCGGTGCAGGCGCCGGATCTTTGCCACTGTCTCCACGACCAGCATCCCAGCACTGGCTCCCGATCATCCCGGAAACCACTGTGAACCCCGCCGTCAGTGGGGTCCCGTTTGGACGCCGATCACCCCTCCAACAGGGTTCCTATTCCATGCCGATCCACACCCAGGCCTTCTACGCGGACGTGAAGTCGCGCATGGCCCGCTACGGCCGCACGCCCGACCAGCTCTGCATCCTGCCCGGCCTGGCGCCAATCATCGGACGCACCACGGCCGAGGCCAAGGAAAGGGAACAGGAACTGAACGACTACATCGTGCCGCAATACGGGCTCCACCAGCTCTCACAGAACCTGAATGTGGACCTGTTCAGCTACCCGCTCGACGGCCCCCTGCCGGAACTGCCGCCGATCGAATCCATCAACGGCGGCAAGAGCCGCTATCAGGTCTTCGTCGACATGGCGCGGCGCGGCAACCTGACGATCCGCCAGCTGATCCAACAGATCGCCTTTGGCCGCGGTCACGACACCTTTGCCGGTACGCCGGCCGAGATCGCTGACCACATGGAGGAATGGTTCCACGGTGGCGCCTGCGACGGCTTCAACCTGCTGCCGCCCAACCTGCCCGGCGACTTCACCGCCTTCGTGGAGCACGTGCTGCCGGAGCTGCGGCGGCGCGGCCTGTTCCGCGAGGAATACAGCGGCGCCACACTGCGCGACCATTTCGGCCTGCGGCGGCCGGCCAGCACCCTCCGCCACGCATCGGCCGAAGCCTGACGACAGGCGCCTGGCGGCGCCTCCACCGCTGCCAGGCATCCGTAGTCCGCCGCCCCTCATATAGCACTTATGGCTCCAGAGCGGTTCTGAACGAGGGCATGCTCCGTCAGCGGCCGGATGCCGCTGCCAAGTTCGCGACACAATGCGTTCCTCTCGGCCACGGCCTGCGCCATGAAACGCCGCAGGATCGAAGACCGGACCCGGTTGGCCGGGAAGATGGCCGTGAAGCGGAATGGGCATTGTCAAGTCGTTGAGCGCTAGCCGGAAGGAGGGGGCTGAGCCAGGCTGGCCGGATGTCGACCGAGCCCGCCACCTACCCCGGCTACCGCTTCCCGGCCGAGGCCATCCACTATACCGTCTGGCTATACCACGTGTTCAGCCTGAGCCTGCGCGATATCGAGCTTATTCTGGCCGAGCGGGGCGTGGTGGTCAGCTACGAGAGCATCAGGCGCTGGTGCCTCCGCTTCGGCACGGAGTTCGCGGCAAGGTTACGCAAGCGCCGGCCACGACCCGGGGACACCTGGCACATGGATGAGGTGCTGACACTGTCGGCGAAATCAGGCGGCCGGCGCCAGAGCTGCGAAACGGGTGACGCGTGTCTTGGCCGCTGGCAGGCCATCGAGCCAACGTACTACCCGTGACACATTGATCGCGGCTGCCGCGCAGACTTCCTGCAAGCCGGTCTTCGCCAAGCCAATATAGCGGCTCTGGCGCATGCCGAAGGCACGGATACCTTGCGAGAGTGTCCCTTCCACGCCGGCCCGCTTGTTATAGCGCTCCAGCCATGCGGGATCCTCCACCCGTGCACGGGCCGCTCGCAACGCCTCGTATTCTTCGCGGTCATGGAAGTGCAGGACCCGACGTGCGGTTTTTGCCGATGCGCAGGCTGCGCGTGCAACACAGGCTCCGCAATCCAGGCGGCTAATGAGGTGGTCCCCGACCGTCGGACAGTTTGACGGCCTGGATAAGCTCGGTTCTGGTTGTCGTCAGGCCGCCAATCTCATCACGTCGTCCGCTCCATGGGCCTCGTCGGGGGTGCGCCCCGCCAGGGCGCTATGTGGGCGTCCAGCATTGTAGTAACCGATCCACTTCGACAGCCCGGCCCGCAGTTCGGATCCGGTCTCGAAGGCGTGCAGGTAGACGCACTCGTATTTCAGGCTGCGCCAGAGCCGCTCGATGAAGACATTGTCCATCCAGCGACCACGGCCGTCCATCGAGATGCACACCCCGGCCCCCTGCAGCAGGCCGGTGAACCGCGGCGAGGTGAATTGGCTGCCCTGGTCGGTGTTGAAGATCTGCGGCCGCCCGAACCGCGCCAAGGCCTCTTCCAAAGCCTCGATACAGAACTCCACATCCATGGTGTTCGACACCCGCCAGGACAGCACCTTGCGCGTCGCCCAGTCCATCACCGCGACCAGGTAGAGGAAGCCGCGACGCATTGGCAGGTAGGTAATGTCGGCGCACCAGACCTGGTTCGGGCGCCCGATCGCCAGATCCCGTAGCAGGTAGGGGAAGATCCGGTGCTCGGGGTTCGGCACCGTCGTCCGCGGCCGCTGATAGATCGGTGCCAAGCCCATCTTGGCCATCAGCCGCCGGATGCGCTTGCGGCCGATCGCATAGCCCTCGCGCCGCAGGTGCCGTGCCATCTGTCGTGCGCCGTACCAGGGCGTCTCCAGGAACTGCGCGTCGATCAACCGCATCAACTCCAGGTTCAGCGGCGTCTCGCCGGTTGGGCGATGGTAGAACCCCGACCGGCTGATCGAGACCAGCTCGCATTGCCGCACGACCGACAGCCGCGGATGCTCCGGCTCGATCATCTGCCGCCGTCGCTCGAGGCTCATCGTCCGGACGCCTTGGCCAAAAAATCCCGCTCCACCACCAGCTGCCCGATCTTGGCGTGCAGCTTCTCGACATCCGCCTCGGCCGCCTTCGCGCTCTCCTGTGCCGCCGACTTGCCGGAGAACACTGCCGTCAGCCCCTCCATGGCCTGCCGCTTCCACTCGCCCACCATCGTCTGATGGATGCCGTGCTTGGCCGCCAGCTGCGCCGTCGTCAGCTCACCCCGCAGCGCCTCCAGCGCCACCTTCGCCTTGAAATCCGCCGAATATCGCGTCCGCTTGCCCGTCATCCGGGTCCGTCCTTCTCGCAGGCGAACCGAGCTTAACTACCTGTCCGAGATCCGGGGACCACCTCAGTTCTCGGGCAAGTCGGCGGCCGAGGAAAGCGCGAGGACCTCCGAGGCGGAGGTTGAGAAGCTGCACGCGAAAATTGGGCAGTTGCTGGTGGAGCGGGATTTTTTGGCCAAGGCGTCCGGACGATGAGCCTGGAGCGACGACGGCAGATGATCGAGCCCGATCACTCACAGCTCTCGATCCTGCGCCAGTGCGAGTTGGTCTCG
This sequence comes from Roseomonas mucosa ATCC BAA-692, assembly GCF_000622225.1. GTDB lineage: Bacteria > Pseudomonadota > Alphaproteobacteria > Acetobacterales > Acetobacteraceae > Roseomonas > Roseomonas mucosa. Next base: position 57,483 of record NZ_KK211414.1, read on the forward strand.
ATCAGCCGCTGCGGGTTCTATCACCGCCCTCGGGGCGAGACGCCGCTGAACCTGGAATTGATGCGGCTGATCGATGCGCAGTTCCTGGAGACGCCCTGGTACGGATCTCGGCAGATGGCGCGCCATCTCCGGCGCGAGGGCTACGTGGTCGGCCGCAAGCGGGTGCGGCGGCTGATGGCGAAGATGGGCTTGGCGCCGATCTACCAGCGGCCGCGGACGACCGTGCCGAACCCTGAGCACCGGGTGTGCCCCTACCTGCTGCGGGATCTGGCGATCGGGCGCCCGAACCAGGTCTGGTGTGCCGATTTGACCTACATCCCGATGCGCCGGGGCTTCCTCTACCTGGTCGCGGTGATGGACTGGGCGACCCGCAAGGTGCTGGCCTGGCGGGTGTCGAACACCATGGATGTCGAGTTCTGCCTCGAAGCTGTGGAGGAAGCATTGGCCCGGCACGGGCGGCCCGAAATCTTCAATACCGACCAGGGTAGCCAGTTCACCTCGCCGCGGTTCACCGGCGTGCTGCAACGGGCTGGGGTGCGCATCTCCATGGATGGACGGGGACGCTGGATGGACAATGTTTTCATCGAGCGGCTCTGGCGCAGCCTGAAATACGAGTGCGTCTACCTGCACGCCTTCGAGACCGGCTCGGAGCTTCGGGCCGGGCTCGCCAGGTGGATTGGCTACTACAACGCCGGACGACCCCATTCCGCCCTGGCCGGGCGCACGCCTGACGAGGCATATGGGACAGCCGGAATGGAGAGACTGGCGGCCTGACGAAAATCAGAGCCGAGCTTATCACAGCCGCCAAACTGTCCGACGGTCGGGGACCACCTCAGCCGCCCGGGGCGGCACCGCCGGTCGCCCGCCCTTCGGCTTGGGCCGCTCTGGCGGCAACAGCGGCTCAATGATTGACCAAAGTTCATCCGGGATTAGGGACTTCGCCATGCCCTTCAGATCAGTGCAGCCCTATCATCTGTCCAGGTTTTGAAAGGCGCTATTAATCCAAGCCTCTCGAGGACGAGGGGCGCGTTCCGAATGCAGATCGCGCCCTATGGATCAACTCGTTCAACCTTGAAACCATAGATCTGGGCAGGATTATCGACCAGGATCATACGCCTCTGCGTTGGCTCTGGCGCCCATTTCCATAGCAGCGACAGCAGCACCCGCTCATCAGGCACTTCTGATATCCAGGGATGCGGCCAGTTGCTGGCCCAGAGCATACGCTCAGGGGCCAGCCGTACCAGCGCTTCGGCAAGCTTTCCAATATCCGCGTAGTCGGGACTGCCGCTGCGCGATACCTCGTAGGGCGCGGAGAGCTTCACCCAGCATCGCCCACCCTCCACCAGCCTGCACAGAAGCCGAAAGCCCGGGTGGGAGAATTCCACGGGTTCAAGAAACTTGCCGATATGGTCGATGACCAACGGGCAAGGCAGGTGCCGCAAGCGGTGGGCATGTTCCGGCAGGGTACGACCATCGAGCTGAAGCTGGATATGCCATCCCATGGGAGCGATCCTCGCTGCGAGCGGCGCCAGATCCTCCCAGCGCATATACCCGCCGGGAAGCATATGGAAGCGCAGACCGCAGACCCCAGCCTCCGCCAGTTTCTTCAACTCACGCTCTGTGACATCCGGCGCCGTGACGGCGATCCCGCGTGTCCGGCCCGGTCCGAGTTCCCGCAATCCATCCAGCATGGCACGGTTGTCGGTGCCATACCCGTTGGCCTGCACGAGCACGGCCCGCTCCAGACCGAGAGCCTGCTGCAGAGCATGGTAGCGGCTGGCCGGTGCATCGGGCATCGGTCCGGCCAATGGCCAGCGCCGGTCGAAGACATGAACATGGCAATCGCAGGCGGCGGGAGGCAGGGCTTCCATCACGCGGCCCGCAGCCCGAGTTGAAGCAGCCGGTGCGCCGCCTCCGGATTGACCGCGCCCTGCGGCATGCGTCCCGCAATCAGGGCCTCGACTTGCCGAACCGTGTCGAAGGCCTGATGTTGTACCGCCTCGGGCGTCAGCCCTCCGATGTGTGGAGTGGCGATGACATCGGATCGCCGTGCCAGCCGAGGCGAAGGCATCTGGTCAGGTGCCTGGCCCACATCCAGCGCGGCGCCTGCGAGGTGCCCGCTTTCCAGGGCGGCTTCGAGGGCGGCTTCATCCACAAGGTTGCCGCGAGAGAGATTGAGGAAGAAGCTTCCCTGCGGCATGGTGGCGAACGCCTCGCCTCCCATCATTCCCTCCGTCTCCGGCGTGGCGGCAGCCAGACACAGCACGAAGCGAGAGCGGGGCAACAGGTCCATCAACCCAAGTTGCTCGATACCCTCTTCGGCCTTCTGCCGCGGATCGGTCACGAACACCCGCATGCCGAGGGATCGCGCCAGTTCCGCGACCCGCCGGCCGATGACGCCGTAGCCGATGATTCCCAGGCTTGCTCCCGAAAGCTGCCGCCCCATGCGGATCCGTGGTGGACGCTCCGCCCGGTAGTCCAGGACGGCACAGCTTACACCGCGCGCCAGATCTACCAGGAAGCCGATCGCAAGTTCCGCGACCGAGTCCGTGAAGCCCGGCGACGCGTTGCAGACCAGCACGCCCTGCCGGCTGGCGGCGGCAAGATCGATATTGCGGATATCCACGGCCACACGGAGGAATGCCTTGAGATCCGGCAGTGCATCGAAGACCTCACGCTGCCCGGCTGTCTGCCGGTCGGACACGATGACATCGCAGCCGCGCGCGAACTCCACCAGCTCTGCCGCCCGGAGCGGATGGTCCTCAGGATTCAGGCGAACGTCGCCCAGGTGACGAAGCGCGGCCAGTGCCTCTTCGCCATAGTAGTTGGCCCGGTCATGGGCTGTGTGGGTCAGTGCAATCTGCACGGCTGGTCAGGCTCCTGCCGTGACGAGAGGCGCCACGGAATCGCGAAGGACGAGGGAGGGAGGAAAGCTGAACTGCTCCGGCGGGAGGGAGGCGTCCTCCATGCGCCGCATGATGCGGTCCACCATCAGACCCGCCATCTCCGGCAACGGAGAGCGAACGGAGGTCAGGGCTGGGATGGTATGTCCCGTGAGAGGCAGCGCATCCATCCCGACGACCGAGAGATCGCCTGGAACGGACACGCCCCGCCGGTGCAGCCCAGCGAGCAGCCCGATCGCCATCATGTCGTTCACAGCGACCAGCCCTGTGAGCCGTGCCGGATGCTCCAGGACTTCGGCGGCCAGGGACTGGCCCAGATCGGCCAGTTCCGCGTCGCCGAATGCGGAGGGGCTGCGCCTCTCTATCACCACCGCCTGAACTCCCGCCGTTCCAGCGGCCTGCCGGAAGCCGTCTAGCTTGGCCGCGCGGCTGAAGGTGCGTCCGGCCGGAACGAGAAAGGCCAGGGCGCGGTGTCCCTGCTCCGCCAGGTGATTCACAGCCAGTGCCGCAGCCGCGGCATTGTCTACCGAGACATGGTCCATACCTGTCCGGACCCCCGGCTGGGTATGGCTGTCATAGCTGACAGCGATCAGGCCTCGCTGGATCAGGGCGTCGAAATGCTCTGCTTCGGCCAATGAGGAAATGATGATGGCTCCCCGAACGCCATGCGACAGAAGGTCCTCCAGCAGAGGCCGTTCCCGCGAGGTGTCACGATAGGTGTTGGCCACGATCAGGCGCTGGCTGTACCGCGTCTGCGCCACCTCCTCGATCTCCCGCGCCAGTTCCGCGTAGCTGGGATTCGACATCGAGGGCACGAGCAGGCCCAGCATCTGCGACTGCCCGGTCTTGAGCTTCTGCGCGGCTCGGTTCGGCAGGAAGCCGAGCTCGGCGATGGCTTTCTCTACCCGATCCCGCGTCTCGGGCCGCATCCGGCCCGACCGGCCGTTGATGAGGTTCGAGACCGTGGCTATGGAGACGCCCGACAGGCGGGCGACATCCACGATGGTGGGGCCGGGTAGCGCCATCTCAGCCCATGCCCAGCATGTTCGGCAGCCAGAGGCTGATGGCCGGAAAAAGCACCAGCAGAACCATGCCGAACAGCAGAACCGCTAGGTATTTGGCCATCGGCCGTGCCACATCCTGCATGCGGGTGCCGGTCATGGCACAGGTGGCGAAGAGGCCCAGGCCCACCGGTGGGGCGAACAGTCCGAAGCCCATGGCCACGACCATCACCGTGCCGAAATGCAAGGAGCTGATGCCGAGCTGCGCAGCGATCGGCGTCAGCAGCGGACCAAAGATAATAAGGGCGGGTGCTCCCTCCAGGACGGCGCCGAAGACCACCATCAGGAGTGTCGCCAGGACCATGAAGGCGAGGCTACCATGGGTGTGGCCGAAGCTCACCAGCATACCGGACATCGCGCTGGGGATCTGCTCGATCGTCAGGGCGAAGGCGAAGCCGGAGGCGGCGGACATGATGAACAGGATGCCCCCGGCCATCGACGCCGCGTTGACCAGCAGCTTGACCACCGAACGCAGCGTCAGCTCCCGGAAGGCCAGGCCGCCGACCATAAGCGCATAGACCACAGCGAAGGCAGAGATCTCCGTGGATGTCGCGACCCCGGCGGTGACGCCGCGCCCGATCATCATGACCATCACCAGAGCGACGAGCGAGCCGCCGATCAGACGCGGCAAGCTGCGGCGGACAGGGAAGGCTTCGCGCGGATCGATCCGGCGCCCGTAGACGATGGCCACGGTCGAAAGGCAGAGCGCCAGTAGGGCCGCAGGAACGATGCCTGCCATGAACAGGCCGCCGACGGAGATATTGGCCACGAAGGCGAAGATGATGAGGTTGACGCAGGGCGGAATGGTTTCCGCCATTACCGCGGTGCAGGCCAGGAGCCCCGCAGCGTCGTTCGGATCCTGCCGTGTGCGCCGGACCGCCGGCATGATGATCCCGCTCACCGCGGCGATGTCCGCGAGCTTGGAGCCTGAGATACCCGAGAAAAGCGCGGTGGCGACGATGCTGATCAGGTTGAGGCCCCCACGCATCCGCCCCATGAGCCGCAGCAGGAGTTCGATCAGGCGGGTCGACATGCCGTTGGCCTCCATGGTCAGGCCGGCCAGCACGAAGAACGGGATGGCCAGGAGCACGAAGTGGTCGGCGCCTGCCGCGAGTTGCTGCGCGTAGACGACCATCGGCAGCGAGGGATCGGCCAGGAAGTAAAGCAGAGCACTGAAGGCCAGCGCGAAGGCGATGGGAACACCGATGACCACGCTTCCCATGGCAGAGACGACCAGCAGCGACAAGGGCGACAGCGCCATCTCGGGCAGGAGAGTGTTCCAGGCCCAGACCCCGCCGGCGACGGCAAGACCTGCAGCAAAGGTCAGCCAGACCTGCCGGGGCGGGCCTTCCAGCGCATTGGCCAGACCGAAGGCAACGATGAAGAAGCTGCCGATGATGACGGGAAGGATGTTGATCCAGTGCGGCAGGCCGAGCGGCGTGACCTGCCCTTCCGTCTCGATGAAGAGACCGCAGGCCGTGATGAAGAGGGCCACGGCGACGGCTACCACGATCCAGCAGCAGATCTGCGTCATGCAGATGCGCCACGCGGGTGGGAACATTTCGCGGAATACATCGATCCCGGCATGCCTGCCCCGCCCCAGCACCGTGGCCGCGCCGAAGAAAACCAGCACGACCATCAGGGCGCGGGCCACTTCCTCCGCCCAATCCAGGGGATCATGCAGGAAATAGCGGTAGATGACCGAAAGGAAGACCACCAGGACGTTGGCGGCCAATGTGAGTCCCGCCAAGTGTTCCAACACGGCCAGAACGGCACGCAGGAGGGAGCCGAAGCCCCGGAAGCCCGTATAGGTCGTGCCTGGCGAATCTGTGGCAATCGCGCTCATGGACGCTTGCTCCCGCGAAAGCCGGGCTTCCTGGAGCCCGGCGCGACGCTCTCGTCTCCCGGATATTGCCGGGCTTGCATCACGGATCAGGCCGAGACGTTGGCGGCGATCTCGAAGAGAGGCTTCGTGGCTGGATAGTTCCGCGCGAAAGGAGCATAGAGTTGCTCGCTCATCTGCCGCTTGATCTCCGCCCTTTCCGTCGGGGGCATCGGCGAGAAGGCGATGCCCAGTTGCCGGAGCTGTTCCAGCGCCTCGACGGAACGCGGCGGGACATCCTGTCTCTGGCTTTGAGTCGCCTCAGCCGCAGCCTGGAGGAAGACGGGCTTGAGGTCCGCAGGGATTTTGGAGAGGCCACGCCGGCCGATGACAGACAGCATCGGGCTGAACAGATGCTCGGTCATGAAGCATTGCTTGGTGACTTCGTAGAGCCGGTTGGCGATGACACTCGCGGCATCATGCTCGAAGCCATTGTACCGCCCGCGGTTGGTGAGACACCGTGATTGAGCCTACGCGGCGAGTGCCGCGGATGAAAGCTGTTCTGCGCGGATGGTGCTGGGTGAGTTGAAGCCGTGCCGCTCGATCAGCCAGGTGGTGTTGTAGGCTTGGCGGAAGTCGAGCAGCGCCCGGCGCAGGTCCTCAACGGTGCTGAAGGTCCGCACCCAGAGGAGGTTCTCCTTCAGGGTTCGGATGAAGCGCTCTGCGCAGCCATTGCCTTCGGGCGCACGCACGAAGGCCGGTGAGCTCTCGATGCCGAGGAAGGCGAGTTCCTTCTGGAAGGTGTCGGACATGTATTGGCTGCCGTGATCGTGCCGGACGGCAAGGCCGCGGGCGATGTTCTTGCCGAACGCACCGAAGCTGTGGCGGACCCCCTGTCGGATCGGCTCCAGCGCCTCGAAGCGTGTGCCGCGGCGGGCGGCGTGAATGCCGACGCACTCGGCGCTGTGGTGGTCGACGGCCACGAAGACGGCGACCTGGCCCTCCTCCGTCCAGGTCGTGGTCATGTCGGTGCCCCACATCGTGTCCACCTGGTCAGGGATGATCGTGCCGTCGTGGTTGCGCGGGCCCCGGGGCGAGCCCGCCCGGGCGGGGGCGAGCAGGTCGTGCTGGCCCATCAGCCGCAGCACGCGGCGCAACGACGTGCGAACCCCGCGCAGGCGCAGCCGGGCCCAGACCTTGCGATGTCCCTCGCCATGGAAGGGGCTGTCGGCCAGCACGGCGCGGATCGCCACGACCAGCTCGGCATCCGGCATCGGTCCGGCCGGTCCGCGACGCCGCGGCGGCTCCGACGCAAGCGGGTGCCGATACCGATACAGAGTGGCCCGCGAGAGCCGCCAGACGCGGCAGACCCGGGCCGTGCCATACGGCCTGCCGCTGCTGGGCGAGACGGCCGCGCTCATCGCCGCCGCCTCGGCCGCGCCAAAGGGCCGGGATCACGCGCCTCCAGCAGGGTGATCTTGGCTTCCAGCAACTCCCGCTCCAGCAGCATCTCGCCCAGACGCGCCTTCAGCCGCTCGCTCTCCAGCGCCTCGCCGTCCGTGGGCCGGGTCGAGAGACCCGCCTCGCCGCCAGCCAGGAAGGCGTCGCGCCAGCCGCTCAGCGTCGCCGCTGTCACTCCGAGCGAGCGCGACACTATCTCCAGGTCTTCCCCCCGAAGCAGGCGCAGGACGGCGTCCCGTTTGCGCTGGCGCGACATCCGCCCCCCGCGGCCGAGCACCGCTGCGCCAGACTCTTGCGGTCGCTCCGCGGCGCTCGGCCGCTCCGCCCGGGATTGCTCGTGATCCATCAGATACCTCCTGCGTGGATATCGTCCACTTACGAGGTGTCTCGCTCAACCGTGCTGCGGGGGACCATCGACCACCCCGCTCTGCAAGGCGGTATAGAGTTCGTTGAAGGGGATCGGCGCTGGCACTGCACCCATGAGCTTGAAGGTCTCGATGAAGGCCGGTGCCGGTAGAACGCGCAGCTTTACCGCATGCAGATCGGCCAAGTTATGAACCGGCGCCCGGGTGTAGACGCAGCGCGCTCCGAAGTGGAACCCCCAGCCCAGCGCCATCACGCCCTTGCGCTCCAGCAGCATCTTTCCGAAGGCATCGCCCAGGCCGGCATCGAGCAACTTCTCGCCATGGGAATAGCTGTCGATCAGGTAGCCGAGATCCAGCATTCCCAGCTCCGGCACTGCGGTGGCCCAGATGGAGGAGCCGGTGATCATCATGTCGACCGAGCCGATGGCCACCTGCTGGACCACATCGGCTTCCTTGCCGAGCTGACCGTTGGGGAAATAGTCCAGGCGGATGCGTGGGCCCGCGACGTCCTGCAGCTTGGTCCTGAAGTGCTCGAACCACGCGAAATGCGCGGCGTTCCGGTCAGCGGGCATCGCGGAGGACACGCGAAGGGCGATAGGCGACTGGGCACGCGCCAGGAATGGGATCCCGAGTGTCGCACCGGCGGTGGCGGCAGCCAGAATGCCACGGCGGGTTGAAGTACCGGACATATGTTCCTCCCTTATTAAACGTTTAACTTATTCCGTTAAACGTTGCACCAAACGGAACGGCCATCAATAGTTTTTTGGAGTGAACGTTGCTTTGTTGAAACCCTATGGAGCTGTGAGGGGTTGGGATGGCTTTCGGCGTGGGCCGGGAGTTGGTGGTGAGGCGGATGTCAAAGTCGGCGGTGCGGGTGGCACGGGAGGCGCTGGTAGCGGGCCGAGCGGCGCTGCCGGAGTACGCCAGCCCGTACTCGCGCAAGGACTACGCCCGGCCGCAGCTCTTCGCGCTGCTGGTGCTCCGGCAGTTCCTGCGGGTGGACTACCGGGGCGTGATGGCCCTGGTCGCCGAGTGGTCGGAGTTGCGACGCACCCTCGGACTGGCCAAGGTGCCGCACTACTCGACCCTGGCCCACGCCTCGCGCCGCATCCTGGCAGACGCCGGGGCCGGGGGCTTTCATTGGCGTCCAGACTGCCATGGTCCGGCGTGCCCGAGCCCGCGGCCTGATCGACACCGCACCGGTCGTGGCCGTGGACGCGACCGGGCTCGAAACCCGTCACGTCAGCGCCCACTTCGGCCAGCGCCGGGCCAAGGGCAAGGGACACCGCCAGCGGGCCTGGCCGAAGCTGACCGTCGTGCTCCATACCGGCTCGCACCTCCTGCTCGGCGCCGTGCCGGGCCTCGGCCCGAGCCAGGACTCGCCGGACTTCACCCCGGCCATGCGCCAAGCTGCGGAACGGGTCGCGATCGACACCGCCCTCGGTGACGCCAGCTACGACGCCGAGCACAACCACCGTCTCTGCCGCGACGACCTCGGCGTCCGGCAGACGGTGATCCGCCTCAACCGCCGCAACACAGGGCGCCGTTGGCCCAAGACCCCGTACCGACGTGCCATGCGATACCGCTTTCCCAAGCCCCTCTACCACCAGCGCTGGCATGTTGCTCGCGATCCATCAGATACCTCCTGCGTGGATATCGTCCACTTACGAGGTGTCTCGCTCAACCGTGCTGCGGGGGAGCGGGGAGGCGGTGCCGGCCGGGCAGTTCCTGCCGGAAGGCTTCTTCGGCACCGCCGGCAGCCTGCGTCCCGATGTGGCCGACCCTGTCGCGGCGCGGCGCCTGATGGCCGAGGCCGGGTGGCCCGAAGGTTTCCGCATTGTCCTCTCAGGACCTAATAACCGCTATGTCAACGACCGTACCGTTATGCAGGCCGTGGCGCAGATGCTGACCCGCATTGGCATCCGCACCGAGGTGCAGGCCGAACCCATCTCCGTCTTCATCCCGCGCATGGCACGGCAGGAGGCATCGCTGGGCCTGGCCGGGCTCGCGACCGTCTATGGCGACGCGGCACGTCAGATAGGCGGCGTCGCTGAAAGCTTCGATGCCGGTCGCGGCAGCGGTAACTTCAACTATCTCCGCTACAGCGACCCCCGCCTGGACGCGCTGATGGTTCAGGCCCGCACCGCCATGGACCCAGAAGTCCGCCGCACCCTGACCGCCCACGCCAGCGAGCAGGCCATGGCCGGGCTGCCGGTGATCCCGCTCTATTTCCAGAAGGCCTCTTGGGCGTTGCGGCAGGGGCTGACCATGCCGCCGCATCCAGCCGAGTACACCATCGCAACCACCATCCGCCCGGAATGAACGCCATGTCCGACATCCTCCGCACCCCAGGTCCCTTCGCCAATCGTTCCCGCGCTGTGACGCACCGCCTGCCGGGGGGAGGCGGCACCGTCTGGGCGCTGGCCACGGCTCGGGACAAGACCGCGGGGGTGGAGGCGCAGACCACCGACCTGCTGTTGGTGATCGACGGCTACCTGCGCGCCGCCGGCACGGACAGGACTCGCCTGCTGCGCGCCGAGGTCTTCATGGCCGACCTGTCGGGAAAGGCAGCCATGGACGCTGCCTGGACGCGCTGGCTGCCGGAAGGCTGCGGGCCTGTCCGTTCCGCCGTGCAGACGCCGATGCCCGCCGGCGACCTGGTGGAAATCATCGTCACCGCCGCTCTGCCGGGAGGCGCGGCATGAACCGCCCCACGTCTGCCCGCCAGGTGCTGCCGCCCGGCATCTTCGGCCACAACCGCACCATGGTGACACCGCACTATGCGGTGATGCCGCCCGAGGGCATCCTGGAGAGCCGTCTGCCCGGCTTTCAGGGCACCAAGATCCGCTTCCATACCAGCCCGGCCATGGGCGCCGCCTTCGCCCAGGCGCTGCTGGAAATCGCGTCGGGCGGCGGCACGGTCTCGCCGCAGGATGATGGGTTGCAGCACTTCTTCTACGTGCTGGACGGGGAGGTGGAATTCAGCGCGGATGGCGAGGGCCGCCATGCCGGCGCTGGTCATTTCTGTTACGTACCCGCCAGAAGCGCCTACAGCCTCCGCGCGCTCAATGCCGCCGCCCGCGTCATCTGGATCAGGAAGCCGTACCAGCCGGCTCCTGGCATCGCGCCGCGGGGCGCCTTCTTCGGCCAGCGTGATGCCGTCCCGAAGGTCAACAAGCATACCCAGGGCCGGAACTGGCAGGCGCTGCTGGGCGAGGCGGACATGGCCATGGACATGGAGATCAACATCCTGTCCTTCGCACCTGGCACCTACTTCCCCTTTGTCGAAACCCACGTCATGGAGCACGGGCTCTACATGCTGGAAGGGCAGGGCCTCTACCTGCTTGGCCGTGAATGGCACGAATGCTGGGCGGGCGACTTCGTCTGGATGGGGCCCTATGTGCCGCAGCAATTCTATGCCACAGGCTGGGGCGAGACAGCCTACTTGCTGTACAAGAACGTCAACCGCGACGTCTTCTGAGGGCCAGTGCCGCTGGGGCTCAGCCGTAGATCATCTCGGTTGCCGCCCTGGCAGGTGCGTTGCAGTCTAGGACTGACAGGGAAACGCGACACGGCCATCCCGGGTCACGCGAGCACGCCAAGTGCCGCGCGGCCCTTCCAAGGGGGCCATGCATGCATCGTCGAGGACTTCTTCTGGCCGCTGCTGCCGCGTCGCTGGCGGCGCCGGCCATCCTGAGGGGCGCCGCCGCGCAGGCCGGCCCCAGGACCCTTCGCTTCGTGCCGCAGGGCGACCTCGCCAACCTGGACCCGATCTGGGGCACGTCCTATCAGGTGCGCAACGCGGCGCTGCTGATCTGGGACACGCTCTACGGCGTGGACAGCCGTATGCTGCCGCAGCGGCAGATGGTGGAAAGCGAGGAGGTCTCACCTGACGGGCTGGTCTGGACCTTCCGCCTGCGACCGGGGCTGGTCTTCCATGACGGCCAGCCCGTGTTGGCGAAGGACGCCGTGGCCAGCCTGCGCCGCTGGGCCGCGCGCGACGTCACGGGCCAGCGAATTGTGGAGATCCAGCAGGACCTGGTGGCACTGGACGACCGCAGCTTCCGCTGGCGCCTCAAGCGCCCCTTTCCCAAGATGCTGTACGCGCTGGCGAAGTCCAACACGCCCTGCACCTTCGTGATGCCGGAGCGCATCGCCGCCACTGATCCCTTCAAGGTCATCACGGAATATGTCGGCAGTGGCCCCATGCGCATCCTGCCCGGCGAGTGGCAGCCCGGCGCCCGGATCATCTTCGAGCGTTTCGACGGCTACCGTCCGCGCGAGGAGCCCGGTTCATGGATGGCGGGTGGCAAGCGCATCCATGTAGACCGCGTCGAGTGGCTAATCATGCCGGACGGCTCCACCGCGGCCGGCGCGCTGCAGACCGGCGAGGTGGACTGGTTGGAAACGCCGGTGCCCGACCTAGTGCCCGTGCTGGAGCGCGCCCAGGGCATCCGGACCGGCATCGCCAACGACCTCGGCGTTGTGTCCGGCATCCGGCTGAACCACCTGCAGCCGCCCTTCGACAACGTGCTGGTGCGCCGCGCACTGTTGGCGGCCGTGAACCAGGACGACTACCTCAGCGCCATTGTCGGCGAGGACGCGGAGATGCGCCGCCCGATGCGCAGCTTCTTCACGCCGGGATCGCCGCTCTACACCGAGACCGGCAGCGATCTGTTGCGGCAGGGCGGGGACTTGGCGGCGGCGAAGTCGATGCTGGCGCGGTTGGGCTATGACGAGCGCAAGATCGCCATGCTGATCGCGCAGGATTCCTTTGTGGCCAAGGCCAGTGGCGATGTCGCCGTGGACATGTTCCGCCGCGTCGGCCTGAACGCGGACCCCGTGGCGCTCGATTTCGGCACGATCCAGAACCGGCGCATCAACAAGCGCACGCCGCCGGAGCAGGGCGGCTGGCACACTTTCCAGGTCAGCCATGCCGGTACCGACTGCGTCAACCCGGCCGCCTATCTCGGCCTGCGGGCCGATGGCGAGAAAGCCTGGTTCGGATGGCCAGACAGCCCGGGCGTGGAGAAGGGCATCGCCGACTGGTTCGCCTCCAACTCCCTGGAGGAGGAGAAGGCCATCGCCGAGCGCATCAACCGCGCTGCCATGGAGGACGTGGTCTTCATCCCCACCGGCTTCTTCCTGGCCAAGCAGGCCTGGCGCAGCAATGTCAGCGGCGTGGTGACGGCGCCGATCCCGGTCTTCTGGGACGTCAGGAAGGCCTGAGGGGAGGGCGCAGGATGAGCAATACACATCGCCGGATGCATCTGAACCTGTTCGTCCAGGGCATCGGCCATCACGAGGCCGCCTGGCGCCACCCGGGAACCAACCCGGCCGATATGCTCGACATCGGCTATTACCAGCGACTGGCGCAGCAGGCGGAAGCGGCAAAGCTGGACGCGATCTTCATTGCCGACGCGCTGGCGATCAATCCCAACATTGAGCACGGGCCCTTCAACAACTTCTTCGAGCCCTTTACGCTGCTGGCGGCGGTGGCTGCCGTGACCACGCAGATCGGTGTCATCGGTACAGCCTCCACCACCTATGACGAGCCCTACGACGTCGCGCGGAAGTTTGCCTCCCTCGACCGGGTCAGCCGCGGCCGCGCGGGGTGGAACATCGTCACCTCAGGCAACGAGCGCGCGGCGCAGAACTTCGGCTACGACCGGCACCTGGAGCACAGCCGCCGCTACGCCCGCGCCACCGAGTTCGTCGAGGTCACGCAGAAGCTCTGGGACAGCTGGGAAGACGGCGCGCTGCTGGCCGACCGCACCCAGGGCCGCTTCACCGACCGCGCGCGGATCCACGACATCGGTCATGTCGGCGAGTTCTTCCGCGTCCAGGGTCCGCTGGACTTTCCGGGCCCGCCGCAGGGCCACCCGGTGCTGGTGCAGGCTGGATCGTCGCAGGATGGCAAGGAGTTCGCCGCGCGCTTCGCAGAAGCCATCTACACCGCGCAGAACAACCTGGACGATGCCCAGGCCTGTCAATCGGCACTGAATTGGGACCCCAGATCGGCACGCAAAAGGGACCCTCTTGTGAGGTGTGTTGAGGGGGCGTTCAGGCGCGGTTCTTGAATCGCCAACTATCGTTGCCGGTCTCGACGATGTCGCAGTGGTGAGTGAGGCGGTCGAGTAAGGCAGTGGTCATCTTGGCGTCCCCAAAGACGCTGGGCCATTCACCAAAAGCGAGGTTGGTGGTGACGATGACCGAGGTCTGCTCGTAGAGACGGCTGACAAGGTGGAACAGCAACTGGCCGCCGGACTGGGCGAATGGCAGATAGCCGAGCTCGTCGAGGACAACGAAATCCAGGCGGCAGAGATGATCG
>NZ_JHWD01000022.1 GCF_000622225.1 Roseomonas mucosa ATCC BAA-692
TCGGCGACATATCCTGACAGTCCAGCCCCAATCTGACTTCCGACGCCAATTTTTAGGACGCGCATCATGCCGCCAACTCCTCGGGCTGGGGTTGCTGGGCGTGCATCCAGTCGGCTGCGGCCTGTGCCTTGCTGGCGGCGGTGAAGATGGCGCGAGGGTCGTCCTTCAGCACGCGCAACCACGATGCGACGTATGCGGCATGATCGGCGCGCGGATGGTGGGCGATCCCGAGGTCGGCGAGCACGAACGAAGCTGTCAGTTCGGCGCAGATCTCCTCGATCGCCAGACTGTCCCGCTTGAAACGTTCGGCAAAGTTGCGATCGAGCCGGTGCTTTGCCCCTGTGGCGTGGGCCGCCTCATGCAAAAGCGTGCCCATCTGTGCTGATGCATCCCGAAACGAGGCAAAGGTCGGCATGAAGATGTGATCGAGGTCGATCCGGTAGTGCGCATCGTAGGCGCCCTCGGTGATCGGGATCTTGAGGGCCGCGACGAAAGCTTCGGCGTGCCCGAACCGCTCGCCCTCGGGTAGAACTGCGACAGGAGCGGGCTCATAGCCCTCGACCTGTGCGAGGTTGAACACGGTGAAGGCCCGGGCGAACATGCGGCCGGGGTCGGCTTCGCCGTCGTCATGATCATCATCGGCGCGCGATGCGGCCTGCTTCCAGAACACGACGGTGGTTCCGCGCTCACCCTTGCGGACCTGTCCGCCAAGAGCTGCCCACTGGCGATAGGTCCCCCAAAGACCACTGGAATAGCTGCTGGCTTCGGCGGCAATCCAGAGCGCCAGCACATTGACACCGCGATAGCGACGGCGGGAGGTGACGTTCTGCGGCCTCGTCGTGGCAGCGCCATCATGGTGCCAGGGCATGCGCCAATTGCCGGCACCGGCTTCGATGGCAGAGACAATCTCGGTGGTGATGCGCGAATAGACGTCGGCTCGCGGCGTCGCAGGGTGGGATCGGGACATGGCGGGTCTCCACGACGAGCGGAGGGAAACTCTCTTCCGCTCCTTCAGCCCGTCACCCGAAAACCGGCCTCCTCTCCCTCTCCCGCCACACCGGTCCGAGGTGTGGCGGCACCGGGCGCGATCTGTTCGAGGACACGCTCAATCCTTGCCACCTCGGCCTGAAGCGTTACCCGCTGCGGTTCTGGAAGCCGCTTCTCGCGCAGCAACAGCCGCGCCTCGTCAGCTCCGCGCTGCCAGGCCGGGCGATGCCGTTCGGCAATGCAGGCATTGGGGCAGCGGACCGGCTCGCACATGGCGATCATTGGTCCGGTCGCACCCGGTTCCGAAATGCGGTTGAGGCACAGGGCAGTTGCCGGATCAAAGAAGCAATCGGCCAGCGGGCCGACATGCAATGTCCGCGCGAGACTGCCGAGCATCGTCCGTAGGCGTGGCCGGTCGGCAATCATGGCGGGTAGCGGCGCCAACTCGTGGGCGGCAGTATCGAGTGCGGCTCCGATCCTGTTCGCGGCAGGTCCGCCAAGGCGCGCACCACCTTGCCGATCGTCGAAGTAGACGAGGATATCGTCGATCTGGCCAAGCGCGCGCTGGGCTTCGATCTCTCCCCGAAATCCGGACCGGCTGCTGCCGGCATAGCCTTCGAACGCCGCAACGCTGGCGTGCTTGTACTGGATCATGCCGGCAATCGTCCCAAAGGGCCGGTTGGCGATGTGCCAGGCAATGGTCCGGCGAAACTGGCGTGTGGTCAGACGCCAGGGCGCGCCATTGGGGCCGGCAGGAATGATCGGTGCCTGCGCCGTTCCGAACCGGTCGTTGAGATGATCGCGAAACCGGTTGAGTTGCCGGACGATCTCGGCAGAAACGTGCGTCTTGGTGTTAGCCCGAAGCGTGAGGACCGGCCACAAGGTCGTTGTCCCGCGCGCTTGCCCCGCCCGCGCGGAAAGCCGTTCGAGGACGGCAATGGCTTCGGCGACCGGTGCGATAGTGACCCACTCGGTCTCCTCGCCGCAGCCGCGCTTGCCCTTGTAGGCGGTGGACTTGATGCGATGCCGCAAGATCGCACCGTCTTCTGCTCTGGTGATGGACAGGCATCCCCGCTTCATCGCCTGGATCTCGCTGTCCCGCATGCCTGAGAGATAGGCACAAACGACGTAGGCCGCCGACTGCAGCATGACCTCTTCGAGAGCCAGTACCTTGGCATCGAAGCGGGTGCGCCAAGGCAGGCCAGTATCGAGATCGGCGGAAATGGGCGTATCCATCCCGCCGATCTCGGTGCCGAGTTCTGCGATGGCGGCGGCGATGAGGTCCGGCGCCCCGGTGGTCAGGCCAAGGTGCATGGCAGGTTCGACCTGCGCGTCGATGCCGGCGTGAAGGTGGATCAGATGATAGTTGATCGGCGGCGTGACTTTGCCGCTTTGCGGATCTGTCCGCGTTGTGCCGTTGTGTGCGGTGGTCCAGATCGGGATCCCGCGCCCTTGTCGCCGCAAGGCGGCAATATAGGTGTTGAGGCGTTGGCGTTGCCGCGACCGTCGATCCGTATGATCAAGACCCGCCTCAGCGGAAACCAGACGGTTGCGCTTTGCTTCAAGGCGATCGAGTTCCGCCCGTGAGGCGAGGATATCTCCTGCGTAGTAGTTCACATAGCGCAGCGACCAGGCGAGCAGCGGCGTTATGATCGCTTCCGGAATGCGCGGCGTCCGGTTCTCTCCGGCGACGTACTTTGCTCCCGCCACCGAGAAAGGGCTGCGCCCCGGCCACGGTTCAAAGGAGAGGCGCGCAGTCGGCAGATGGTGCCGCAACTCATGCAGGTCGAAGACTATCCGCAGCAGCGCTGCCGCCGCAACCGGACGCAGTCCGGCAAGGCGCAAAGAGCGGGCGTAGCGATCAGCCAACGACTGATCGACCCGGCCAAGATCGAAATGACCCAGCTGAGCCTTCACGAAGTCGAAAAAACGCAAGATCCGGTTGGCCTCGCCGCGCACCCCCGCCGGCTCAAGCCGTGAACGGTGGCCGGGTAGATCGACATTGAGACGCGCATGAAGAATCTGGCGCAGGGCATCGGCGATGGAAGGGTCTTGGATAACGGCGAAATGTACCGTGACATGGCACCGCCGGGCATTCTCGCGAAACACGCCGGGAGCCAGATCCCAGACCGGATCGCCATATCGCGAGATATGCGCGCGATCGACCCCAGGGCGGAGCGGTGCGGAGATGAGCACCGGGAGGGCGTCACGTTCATTGCAGCTGTCGGCCAGAAGCTGGAGAGCGGTCATGCGCGGGCCTCGGGTGGCAGGTAAACCATGGGAGGTTCGGCCGCGACCTGCGCCCGGGCCCTTGCCACGACATCGTCGCCGAAGGCGGGCAGGATCTGCTGAACAATGCGGTCACGGGCATGGCCGAACTTGGCTGCCCAATCGGCTGCGCTCAGGCCGGCTCGCTGATCATCGACAAAGGAGAGGAACGCGAGGATGGCGGGTAGCTTGCGCGCGGTGATGACCGCGTTGCGACAATCGAGGCAACCCCAGAACGGCGTTGGGCACGCGGTACCGGCAGATGCAAAGGGACTGGAATAGAAGTTGCCGCAGCTGGCAAGCCAGACGTCCTGTTCGCCGTCGAGAAGTGCGCGCGAGACGCCTTCATCATCCGGAGTAGGGCTCGCCAACTCGCCGCGCAGTCGCTCCTCGTCGGGAGGAGGAAGTGCCCTGGGACCGGGCAGCGCCGCTTCGAGGGCGTCCGCCACGGCCTGCTCGTGCAGCGGTCTGAGCGCCGGAATATCGGCGTAGTGCCGTGCCGCGATCTCGGCGGTATGGCCGACGGCGAAGCGGGCCATGTGCCCTTCGGTCTTCAGGTACCACAAGGCCTTGTGCGTCTTGCGCAGGTGCGAAAGGCGCAGATAGAGCGGTCGGCCGGCGTCATCGACAATGCCGTGACGCTGCGTCCAGGCGTCGATCGTCATGCGCGGATGGCGAATACCAGCGGTGATCTCGCCGTGCTGATAATAGACCCACAGGCAATCGCTGGCATGATGTACCCGCGCCTTGGCCGTAAGCGCGATAATGCGCCGGATCAGGCCGCCCGGTGTTGTCGAGGCGCCGTCCCTGACCCGGATGGTCTTGTGTTCGGCACCATGGGCGCGAAGCTTGGTGTATGCGATCTCCACCGTCCCGCCCGAAGCGTTGCGCAGGCAATCGATGGTGAGAGTCTTGCAGCACTCGAGTTCGAGGCCGGTCTCGAGCGAAAAAAGGACCAGTAGCGGCACGACATCGGCGGATGTGAGGTAATGGGCACCATGCAGCGCCATGGCGAAATCCGGGCTGACGATGCTCCGGTTCCAGCGTCTGGCGTAAAGCGCCATCCACTCGGCATCGCGATGCTTCAGGGTACCGCGAGCCTCTATCGCTAGGTGCGCCTTGTGGGCGGCCACCTCAAGATCCGGCACGTCGTCATAGCGTGGGCCGGCCCGCAAGCGCGCCTCGATGCCGACAAGATCGGTGCGCGCCGCTTCGCGTAGCTGGCGGGCAACGAACGGACTGTACGCGTCACGAGGGCGAGACCGGGCATAGGGATGCGAACTCACGTAGCGAAGCCGATCGCGGAGCCCCGGGTCAAAGAGATCCGGTTGATCGACGGCGACCCGGCGCAGGATGGAAACGATCTTGGCGACATAGGTCGGCGCGTGCACTCGCGACTTGCCTTGTGCGGCGAGCCATCTCTCGAATCCATCGATATGGTGGGTACGAAGGTCTGCCGGGCCGTTGATCCGATCGCCTGTCCCGGCAAGATAGGCAAAGAAGCTCGGCAACTGCGTGACGTATGTCTTGATCGACGAACGCACCATGATGGGGCCGCGCGGGGCGACCAGCATGAACAGGCCCCGTGCAAAGGCGAGAGCCAGGCCACGGGGCCGGAAGCTGGTGAAATCCACGAGCAACTCACCGCCGTATGGCGGATCGATCATGAAGCGCAGCGTGCTGATCTGCGACCATGGATCGGCCTCGGGCGCAGTCGCCGAGGCCTCGAAACTGACCTTGCGTCCTTTGCGTGGAGCAGCGGTCATGATGGAAGATAGCCCGGTACGAGTGCCAACAGCTCTTCGACCGCCGCATCAACGGTATCGGCACGCGTGGCGAGGTGATCGAGATAGATCGAGGTCGTGGCGAGGCTTGAATGACCGAGCAATCGCTGAACCTGCTGAAGCGGATCGCCGACCAACTGGCGATAACCATCCATGGTGCCCACCGGTGCCGCCGCCTCGGCAAGGCGGCGCTGGATCAGCATCGCCAGCATGTGGACCGCAAAGGAATGCCGGAGTTGATGGGGGCTGACCCGGACCGGGATGCCGGCATCCGTGCAGCGGCGGCTCGCCCGCGCGAAGATCGCTTCCCACGAGTTGGGGAGCACCGGTTGCCCGACCTCGGTCAGCCAGAGCACCGCTGCTTCGCAGGGCGTTCCGTCGTCATCGCAAATGACGAGCCTGGCGCGTTCATCCGGTGTGACGACCTCCATGTCCATCGTGCCACCGCCAACGAGATGCAATGCGCTCGGCCCGAATGAGGGGCAGTGGATGAAGATCGGGCGGTCGATGGCTTCCCAGCCACGGCGTCTTGCGAACTTGGCGACGGCTTCGGCTCGCTCAACGGCGATATAGGCGTCAAACACCGGCAACAAACGGCGCGGCAGCAACATGCTACGCCCCCTGTCCCCCTTGGTGAGTGCCGCCGGAAGCTCTACCCGCCGCTGCCGTTCCGCGCGGGCATCGCCAACCGGAATCTGGGCAGTGAGCAGGTGGGATGCCTCTTCGAGGCGCAGGCCGGTGGTGACCAGCAGATCGGCGAACAGCGCGTTGCGCGCGCCATTCCGGTCACGTGCTCCAGGACGCTCGGTCCCTTCTATGGTCAGGCCGCGCAATCCGACCTCTCGGAAGGCGCGGTAATCGGTGAGATCGATGAAGCGGACATCGGACCGACGGGCCGCGCGTTCATAGGCGTCGTTGCGGCCCGTGACGGCCGCTCGACGCCCTCCGTGCGAACTTCGCCAGACCTGACGGTGGGTAAATGGTGTGCGCTCGATCAGGCCCTCCCGCTCGGCCCATCGGTAAAGCTTGTCGAGCGAGGCAATCGCCCGGTTCCACGTCGACGCCGAAACCCGAAACTCAGCATCGCTGCGCCGCCGGGCACGATGATAGGCACTGACATCATCGGTATCGGCTTGCCAGACAGACTTGCCGCGCGCGGAGGCGAGGAAGCGAACCCAGACCAGAACATCATAGCCGTGAGCGCGCAGCGAATGGCGCGAACGCGCCCCGTTCAACGGCAGATCGAGGAAGTAGCGGTCGAGGTCTGGATCGTAGATCTCTCCACCTTGCAGGATCATTGGGATGTAGGAGTCCAGGCCATCCGCCGCCCGGCGTTCCTGAATGACGATCGACGTGTCTGAAGTATCCACAGCTTGCCAGTCCCTCCCCCGGACCCCCTCCCGAATCCAGATCGCACACCTTGCGCGCCTGCGGGACGGTGGCCATCAGGCCGGACTACGCCAGCTTATGGATAGCGCTTCATCCGGCCTGATGACCCCCTGCGTTGTGCCAAGAACATACCGTTCAATGGTGCGTCAGGCACGGTGCAGACTGTCCAGATAAGGCGACCAATTCCTCGAACGCGTATTTCTTGGTGCCGAAGCCGCCGGTCAGGTCGCGGCCCACTCGGCTCGAGTGACCAGTCGCGTGTCCGAGTTCATGCAGGGCCGTGCGGTGCCAGTTGATCGGCTCGAAATAGGCTTGTGGCGGAGGGACCTGCACATAGTCGAGCGCAGGCACGTAGAACGCCCGATCACCGGCGATGCGAAAGTCTATGCCTGAGGCGCGGATCAGCGCTTCGACCTGTGGTTCGATCATCTCCTGCGGCGGCGGGGGCGCATTGACCGTGACGTCCTCCGGCAGGCCCTCGCACTGGGCTGCGTTGAAGACGGTGAAGCGCTTGAGGAACGGGATCGCCTGCGCGTCCTCACCGCTCTCGCGGGCGCGGCGCTTCTCGCCTTCTGGCGTGAAGCGGTCCGCATATACGACGGTCGTACCGCGCGCGCCCTTGCGGACATTGCCGCCGAGCGAGAGTGCTTGACGGAAGGTGAGCCAGCTTTGACCCGGAAAGCCGTGTTCGACCACTGCGCCCCAAAGGATCAGGATGTTGATGCCCGAATAGTGCCGGCCGGTGGAAGCGTTTTTCGGCATGGCAAGCGGGGCCTTCGCGGCCGTCGTTCCCCACGGTTGGACCCAAGGCACGCGCCCGGCCTCCAACTCGGCGACGATCTTGTCAGTGATCTCGTCGTAAAGGCTGGCACGGTCTTGGCCTGGGCGTGGCGAAGCAGTTCGTCTGGACATCTCAGATCTCCGCGACGGGCGCCGGAAGCCTCTCTCCCAGCCCTAAACCCGTCACGGCAATCCGGTCCGCACTCTCACTCTCAGGGGGCGTTGCGGGGTCTCCCCGCAGAAGGGGTCGGCAGAGACCTTGGGCTCGGCCGCAGGGGAAGGCCTTCCCCCCTCGTAGGATAATGAAATGTTTATCGTGTTCAGAGGTCAGCCGTTAAGCAAACTGCGATTACCATCAGCGTTGGCGAAGTGTGTTCCTGGGTGACCCGTCGTTGCTGCGCTTTCAGAACGAAATTCTACGGATGATCGCGAACGGTGAGCCGCTCTTCGACACGATGCGGCAACTTTGCTTGCGGGTCGAAAAGACATGGCCCGGTGTGCTCTGTTCGGTGTTCGCCATCGATCGAACCGGCGTCATGCGACCGTTAGCGGCACCGAGCTTCCCGGAAGCCTATAGCCAGGCGCATGACGGGGTTGCGATCGGGCCCGACACCGATGCACCCGGGCGAGCCGCGTCTTCGCGCAAGCCAGTGCTCCTGGAGGAACTCGCGTCCGACCCTCGCGCCTCCCCTAGTGCGGCGATCATTCATGGACTTGGCGTATCGGCGTGTTGGTCACTGCCTGTGCTTGGGGCAGCGGGCGATACTCTAGCGGTGATGAACCTCTATTTTCACGGCGCGCGTCAGGTCGCGGATGTCGAGCGAGAGGTGGCTGAAGCCTGCGTGGAGCTCTGCGAGACAGCCTTCCGCAGACACGAGAGTACGCTCGATCGGGATCGTCGAGCGAATGTCGATGCACTGACCGGTCTGGCCAACAGGGCAGCCTATAACGGCGCGATGGCCCAGCTTCGCTGCGACGATGTCGGGTCGTGGGCACTGTTCATCATCGACCTCGACAACCTCAAGATCGTCAACGACACGTTCGGGCATCTGGCGGGTGACGCTCTGATCCGTGCCGCGTCGGCGCGTATCGCTCGCGCGATGGCGCCGGACGTCACCTATCGGATAGGAGGCGACGAATTCGCGGTCATCCTCCAACAGCCGGCAAATGTCGCCGACCTGAATGCTGCGGCCGAACGCGTATTCGACGAGCTTGAGGTGGCGGCGGACTGCGACGGACACACCGTCGTACCTCGCGCGACCATCGGCGGCGCGACATTGAGCAAGACCGAACGCACGGCGACGAGCGTCGGAGAAGCGGCCGATTTTGCGCTCTACCATGCGAAGGAGACAGGCCGTGGCGGCTTCGTTCGCTACTGGCCTGGCATCGGCTCGCGGATTACGAGCCGGCGCGCCGCGATCCGTGATGTCTCGGAAGCCTTGGCCGAAAATCGTATCGAGGCGCACTACCAGCCGATCCTGAGGCTGGACACCGGCCTCATCGTGGGGCTCGAAGCCCTGTGCCGACTGCGATCGCGAAGCGGCGATCTTCTTCCTGCCGGCTCTTTCCAGGAAGCAACGACTGACGCTCATGTCGCCTCCGAGTTGACGGCCCGCATGATGGCGATTGTCGCTGCCGACATAGGTCATTGGCAAAACGCGGGACTGCTCGTCGAGCAGGTCAGCCTGAACGTGTCGACAGCGGATTTCTACACAGGCAGCCTCGCCAAGAAGGTCTCCGAGACCTTCTCAAAAGCCGGCATCGGGCTGAACAAGATCGTGTTGGAGATAAGCGAGGACGTCTATCTCGGGCGGAATGATCGCGTCGTAGCGCGGGAGATCGAGGTGTTGCGTGCGGCCGGGGTGCGCGTCGCCCTCGACGACTTCGGCACGGGCTACGCCTCGCTGACGCATCTGGTGAATGTGCCGGTCGATATCATCAAGATCGACCGGGCATTCGTCGCCCGGCTGTGGCCTGACGATCCGAGCACCATCATCGTGGAAGGGTTAATCGAGATCGCCCGCCGTCTCGGCGTCGCAGTGGTCGCAGTCGGCATCGAGACCGAGGTTCAGGCGAGTCAGCTTTGGGCGATGGGCTGTGGGCTTGGTCAGGGCTACGCATTCGCATACCCCGCCGATCGCGATGCGACGGGCACGTTGCTCTACCGGCATGCAGCGTCCGGCGCCGGAACGTCTCCTCTCTATGCCGATCGACCATTGTCTCGTCCGAATGGGCGCGTTTCGAAGCGCCGTACTTCGGTGGCGTAAGAGGCGCGCCAGAAACACTTATTCCCGCGGAAGCGTAACTCCTGAAAAGAGGGTTGCGGCGAGCTCTCGCCGTCTTGGTCGATCGAAACGACACGACTCTTGCAATGCCGCCTCCAGCGTGCAAATTTGCACGATCAATGCAGGAGCGCACGATGCCCGATGATGTTGCCCCACCCCTTCGCTACTTCAAGACCGGAGATTCCGTTCACGTAAGGGCTCAGCAGGTCTGGCTGATCCTGGTGTCTACAGTCATGTCGTCCGCGCGCAATCCGCGTCGCCCGACCGTCATCACCTACGGCGATCTTGCCGAGGCCATGGGGATGGATCGCCGGGCCGGTATCACGCTCAACCGGCAACTTGGAGTGGTCGGCGACATTTGTGTGGCCAATGACCTGCCGGCGCTGAACTGCATCGTCATCAATGACCGGCTCAACGCACCCGGAGATCATGTCGTCACGCGCCGGGGGCGGACGTGGCAGCAGGAACAAGCAGACGCCATGACGACTGACTGGTTTGCTGTAAGGGTGCCGACCACCGGGACGCTGCGTAAAATCCGCTCGGCGGCAGTGGCGGAATAGCGAATGAAGCTCTTCGCCACGAGAGTATGGGGTTTTGGCTTCGCGCGGCTGCCTCTTGCGACCTTCGGCGTCAAAGGCAATCTCGGGCGGCTGCTGACCCTGGCAAAGCGCGGCGACCGGCTGGTGTTCGTGGGAACACAGACGGAGCGGACCGCACCGGAGCATCAGGGCCGCATCCTGGGGATGGCTGAGATAGGATTCGAGCCCTTGCGCACGCTCGATCTCGTCGAGCGCGAGGCGCTCGATCCGAGGGACTTCGACGCTGCCGGCAACTTCAAGTTTCCGCATGCCGTCGCGACCACTCGCGTCTGGCAGTTCGAACCCGCGCCAGTCTTGACCCAGCTGTTGTCTCGACAACTGACGATGGTTGCAACCGCAGGCGTGGAGGAGATCGACGATCCAGCCGATGTCGCCGCTGTCCTCGCACTGAACGCCGTTGAGATCGATTTGCCCCCGCTGCCGGTTCTCGCACGGATGCGGCGCCTGAATGACGCGCTTAGGAACACCACCGGTCCGCGCCCCACCGATGCCAGCTATAACGTCGATCGCTCAGGCACGGACGGCGAGGCCTGGGCTTATGCATTGCAGTTTGGCAGCCGCAACGTTTGGAAGATCGGGTGGGCCGACGACATCGACGAACGCTGCGCCGCCGTAAATCAGCACATTCCCATTGAACTCGGCGGACTGGAGCAATGGACTGTGAAATTCCGACAGCGGATGAAGAACCGCGAAGCCGCCTACAAGATGGAGCAACGCGTCCTCACGTTGCTGGATGCGAAGCGCAAGGGCTTTGAGCGCGTGCATTGCGCCCAAGCCGATTTGCAATCGGTTTGGGCTCGCGCCTTTCTCGACATCGTCCAGGAGGACTGATGGATCTGTCCTACTGGATGCGGCAACGCACCGACATCATCCGGCTGTTCTATGACAAAGGCCGCGTGCCCTTCGAGCAGTTGAAGCGGGATATCGAGGAAGAGGTCCGGCCATGGGAGCCACCTTACTTCAATCCGGAAACCGACGACCCGGAGCCACCGTTCCTCGCCGAATGGATGCAGGCGGACCAAACTCGCGAACTGGTCGGGATGGTCGCGGTATCGCTGCTCGTCGATACGTTGAGCCTCTACTTCGCCGAGCTTGAGCGCGAGATCGGCATCGCCTTTGTTGACCCGAAAGAACGTGTAGCCTTGTTCAAACTAGGGAAGGTCGAGGCCTATCGCCAGATCATCGAGCATGTGATGGGCGAGACGTTCAGCATGTGCCCCGTCAGGTTCGACGTCATCGAACAGGTGATCCTGGCCCGTAACGACTTCGCCCATGGCCAGGATTTCGTCTCGTTCCAAACCACGCACAATGAACGAACGGTCGAGAAGCATCCGAACCCGTTCTTCACGAATCCCGCAGAGCCTGTCGACGAGGAGGACCTGGGGGGATGGCGACGCCTCACGATCGAAGTCAGTCGGGAAAAGCTGATGGCGGCCATCGACGAGGTGGAGAAGTTGGCTGACTGGGTGCATCGGAACGACGAAGCCGTATGGGAGTGGCGAGCTCGGACGGTGGCCGCGAAGGCCAGAGATTGACGACTCAGTGCCAAGTCTGCGCTCAACGAAAGTCTCTCGTCCTCACCTTGATCGTGTCCAGATGGAGGTCTGGGATGAAAATGTCGCGCGGCCGAACGGTCCGGGGCGGCAAGCCACGTGGATCGGGCGTCGGCGAGCCATGGTGAAACTCGTCGCCGCGACCATGCGGTAACGGGAAGGCGGTCTCTCGATCGCCGACGCTCGCCAGATCGGCGGAGAGGTCCGTGAGCCGCTGGGCGACGAGATGGACCACTTCACCCTCGCGCTGAACGCGACCGCGCACCGCGATCATACCCGCGGACAGGATCGTGCGACGGTTCTGCTCGAAGACCTTTGGCCAGATCACGAGGTTCGCAATGCCGCTTTCGTCTTCTAGCGTTATGAACATGACGCCCTTAGCAGACCCTGGCCGCTGTCGGACCAGCACGATGCCGGCCGCTTCGAGCCACCGGCCGTCACGCGCCTCCATAGCTTCGAGGCAGGTGACCATTCGGCGTCGCCGCAGGTCGTGCCTTAGGAAGGATACGGGGTGATCCCGTAGAGAGAGGCTGACGTGGCGGTAGTCTTCGACGACATCGCCACCGGCCGTCATGGGTCGGAGGACGATGGCCGGTTCGGCAATCTCGGGCACGATTTCCGTTTCGCGGGCCGAGGCCGCAGCAAAGAGCGGCAATGGCTCATCCCGAAGGGCTTTGATCGCCCAGAGCGCTTCCCGACGAGCAAGACCAAAGGGCGGCCGGAAACCGTCTGCCTCAGCGATGTGCGTCAACGCGCCCACGGGCACGCCAGCTCGGCGCCAGAGATCGTCCACCGACATGAAGGGATGTCCCGCCCGGGCAGCGACGATCGCTGCGCCATGGGCGTTCGCCAGACCCTTGACCATGCGCAGACCGAGCCGAACAGCAAATCGGCCGTCATCATCGATCGGCTCGAGCGTGCAGTCCCAACGGGACGCATTGGCGCACACCGGTCGCACCTCGATGCCATGATCTCGCGCATCACGCACGATCTGGGCCGGCGCGTAGAACCCCATGGGCTGGCTGTTCAGGAGCGCTGCGCAGAAAACGTCGGGGTGCCAGCACTTCAGCCAGGCCGACGCGTAGGCGATAAGCGCAAAAGAGGCTGCGTGGCTTTCCGGAAAGCCGTAAGAGCCGAAGCCTTCGAGTTGCTTGAAGGTCTGCTCGGCGAAGGCAGCGTCGTAGCCATTGGCCACCATGCCGGCGATCAGCTTGTCCCGGAAATGCGATACACCCCCGGTGAACTTGAAGGTCGCCATCGACTTGCGCAGCATGTCGGCTTCCCCGGGCGTGAACCCGGCGCATTCGATTGCGACGCGCATCGCCTGCTCCTGGAACAGGGGAACGCCGAGGGTCTTTCCCAGGACCTTTTCGAGCTCCGGCTTCGGATAGTGGACAGGCTCTAGCCCCTCCCGGCGCCGAAGATAGGGGTGAACCATGTCGCCTTGGATCGGCCCAGGCCGGACGATGGCGACCTGAACGACGAGGTCATAATAGGTACGCGGTTTCAAGCGCGGCAGCATGGACATCTGCGCGCGGCTTTCGATCTGGAAGGTGCCGAGCGTATCGGCCTTCCGGATCATCGCATAGGTGCGAGGATCCTCCGCCGGGATGGTCGCCAGATCGAGGTTTACGCCCTTGTGCTCGGCGAGCAGATCGAGGCCCTTCTTCATGCAGGTCAACATGCCGAGCGCCAGGACGTCGACCTTCATGAACTTGAGAGCGTCGATATCGTCCTTGTCCCATTCGATGACCTGGCGATCGACCATCGACGCGGGCTCGATCGGCACGAGATCGTCGAGGCGGTCATGGGTGAGCACGAAGCCGCCAGGGTGCTGGCTGAGATGGCGGGGAGCGCCCATCAGCTGCCGGGCAAGGTCGAGCGTCATCCGAAGGCGCCGATCGGCGAGGTTGAGGTTCAACTCCTCGACGTGACGCTTCTCGACGCCTTCTTCCGACCAAGCCCAGACCTGCGACGACAGAGTGCCGATCAGGTCTTCGGGCAGGCCGAGCGCCTTGCCGACGTCCCTCAGCGCGCCCTTGGTGCGATACCGGATGACGGTCGAGCACAACGCTGCATGCTCTCGGCCATAGGTCTCGAACACCCACTGCATGACGATCTCGCGCCTCTCATGCTCGAAATCGACGTCGATGTCGGGCGGCTCGCGCCGTTCCTCGGAGATGAATCTCTCGAACAGCAGGTCGTTGCGGCCCGGATCGATCGAGGTGATGCCAAGAACGTAACAGACGGCGGAGTTGGCGGCCGATCCGCGACCCTGACACAGAATGTCCTTTGACCGCGCGAAGCGAACGATGGAGTTCACGGTGAGGAAATAAGGCGCGTATTCCAGTTTCTCGATCAACCGCAACTCATGCTGGAGGGCGGCGGTCACGCTTTCGGGTACGCCCTCGGGATACCGTTCAGCGGCCCCCTCCCAGGTGAGCTTTGACAATGTCTGCTGGGGCGTAAGCGCGGGATCGTCTCGCTCTTCCGGATACTGGTATGCAAGTTCGTCGAGGCTGAAGCGGCAGCGGTCCGCGATCTGCAGCGTCCGGGCAAGGGCCTCGGGATAGCGGTTGAACAGACGATGCATTTCGTCCGGCGGCTTGATGTAGCGATCGGCATGTCGCTCTCGCCGATCGCCAAGCGTATCGATCGTGACGTTGTGACGGATGCACGTGACCACGTCCTGCAGGATCCGCCGGGCCGGCTCGTGGAAGAGGACGTCGTTCGTCACCACGGTGGGCACGCGCATCTGTGTGGCCATGTTCGAAAGCTCATGCAGTCGGAGCTGATCGTTTGGCCGGCGGCGCAAGGTGAGCGCGAGATAGACTCTGTCGCCGAAAGCGTCCCGCAATCGCCGCAGCCGGAACGCGCACTCGTCATCCGCCAAGTCGGGTACGAGCGTGACGATCAGGCCTTCGCCATACGCGACGAGATCAGGCCATTCGAGGACGCACCGGGCCTTGCCCCCTCGCTTTTTGCCGAGGGACAGAAGACGGCAGAGGCGCGAATAAGCGGGTCGATCCGTCGGATAGACCAGCACGGATGTCCCGTCAGCGAGGTCGAGCCGGCAACCGACAATCAGGCGAACGCCGGTCGTCTTGGCCGCTTCATGAGCACGGACGACGCCGGCGAGCGAATTCCGATCGACGATGGCGACGGCCTCGATCCCAGCCAAGGCCGCTTGCGCAAACAGTTCCTCGCAGGAGGACGCGCCGCGCAGGAAGCTGAAGTGTGAGGTGACCTGCAGTTCGACGTAGCGAGGTGAGCTCATCCGAAGACCCCGTGGATGAACCAGCGGTGCGACCCCGTCGCCGTGTCTTCGCCGTCACCGGCACGATAAAGCCAGTAGCGTTCGCCGGCGTCGTCCTCGACCCGAAAATAGTCTCGGACGGCGACCAATTCGGCGTCGCGTTTCCACCACTCTCCGAACACGCGCTCCGGTCCATCACCCCGGCGGAGTCGGCGACGCACGCCGCGCCAGGTGAATGAAACGGGCGGATGATCAGGCAAGAGCGCTACAGTCTCGACCTGCTCCGGATGGGCCAGCAGACGCGAGGGCCGCGGCCAATGGCCGGGCCATGCTGCGCCCGTATCGGCGGCCATCGCCGGAATGCGGCCAACGGAGCGTTCCGGAACGTCGCTCGCAACCGGCGCCAGCCGATAGAGCGCCTGCTCACCCACCCGGTTCATAAGCGTATCGATCAGGTCCGAGACGTCCGGCACACTCTCCTCGATCAACGAACTGACGGTCTGCCGACGCTCGATCGGCTCAGCGACGCTGGCCGCAAGCGTCATCACCTCGATTCCGAAGCCGGGCTCGATCGTCTCAATCTTGTCGCATAGGAGGCGCGTCAGGCGCTTTGCATCCCGGACCGGCGTTGCCATTCCAACCCGGACCGCCTGTGAGCGACTGTCGACACGGTGGCAGATAAGGTCGAGGCGTCGTGCGCCGAGACCCGCTGCCTCGAGGCGGTCGCAGAGCTGATCGACGAGCTTGGCGATGTAGCGGGCGATGGTCTCCGCCGCGCCAATCGGTTCCGCGAACGACCTGCGCACTTCGATCAGGTCGGCGGGTCGAATCGGATCGATCGGCTCTGACAGATCGCCAAGCGCCTGATCGATACGGCGGCCGATCGCTGGACCGAAGCGCAGGGTGAGCGGCGCGCGCGGCTGCGCGAGGATATCTCCGATGGTTTCAAAGCCAAGCGTCCGCAGCGCCGCGACTATCGAAGCGTCGATGCGCAGCGCGGCCAGCGGAAGCGGTTCCAACAGCGATGCATCATGACGTTCAGGAGCGATTATCGTCGCGCGGGCTGCAAACCGGGCCAAGGCGTGGGCCGCGCCCCAGCTGTCGGCGATCGCACCGCGAGCGGCGATACCGGACATGGCCAGCCTACCGATCAGGCCCTCCAGCATGACAGCTTCGCCGCCGTGAAGGTGATCGGCTCCGGTCGAGTCGATGATGATCCCGTCTGGAGGATCAGGGGCCACGACAGGCGCGTAGCGCAGGAGCCAGGTGGCGAGCCGATCAAGTGCCTCCACATCGGCTGCCGGCTCGGCATCTTGCACGATGAGGTCTGGCACCAGGACCTGAGCCTTGGTCACAGGCATGCCGGGGCGAAGGCCGGCGGCCACGGCAGCAGCATTCGCCGCCAGCACCACCCGCCTGTTTCCTTCCCGGCCAATCAGGACGAGCGGCGCCTCAGCCGGAGGCGCCGCGTCGCCAGCCTTCCGCCGAAGCCGGTCGGTGGACCAGCTCGGCAGGAAGAGCGAGACGACCCGTGTCATCGCACGCCTCCAACTCGAAATCTGCACTCTCGCCCGCGCGTGCGCGGATCAGTTCGACCAGCCAGCGGGCACGCCCTACGCCCGGAACAGGCAGAGGTGTCGATGGCACCATAGACACGCGCCAGCGTGTCATCGCGGCGGTGGGTTGGCCGAAATCAGTGGCTTCGGTCTGTCGTCGCCAACGCCGCAGCGCGATACCGATCGATCCGCTGCCCTCGGCTGCCAACTGCAGGCGGCGCGAGGCTGTCATGGAAAGCCGGGCCACCTCACCGAGAACCGCCCCTAGACCACCATGGCGCAACCCTTCCTCCATGCAGGCCAGCACGGTCTTGTCATCGCCGGCTTCGAGATAGATTACGCGATCGGACGCAAGACCTGCCTGGGCGATCGCCGGCGCGAACAGGTCCGGACGGGTGATACACCAGAGGATCTTGCCCTTGGTTCGAGCCGCGACGCCCGCGCTGAACAAGGCTGCTGCAGCACCATCGACCGCGCCATTCCCACCGCCTGCAATCTCATGCAGCGCGCCAAGCGCCAACCCGCCACCGGGGAGTCGTGAGTCGACGTCGGCAATCCCAAACGGGAGAACCGATTTGGCGCGCCGACTCCGGCCTTCGATCTTCTCGATCTGCGCGCGCAAAGACTCTATGGCGGGTTCGGGCCGCACGCTTCCAGTTGACCTCCGGATAAGGGTTCGTCATCATGTTCTCTATTTGTTCTATCTTGCGCGTGTGAGAGTCAAGCCGGTTTTCTGGACAGGAAGAGTTTTAGCCAATCTTGAAAGAGGACGCGCGTAGCCGGTCCGGTGAAAAAGACGTGGACCGCTACGGCGGCGAGATATCCGCCGGTCCTAGATAGGCGATGTCGATCTTGCTGACATCCGTGGCTACCACAGCCCGGAGCAAACCGATCCGGTCTGGATTAAGCGCAGCCTGGAGGGTGCCAAGCGGCGCGGCGTCGGCAGAAAGTACGCGGGGTTGCCCGCCCCAGTAATGAACTTGGACCGGTGTGCCCGGAGGCGGCGGCGCTCCAAGCCAGTTAACCGACGCCCAATAACGCCGATCAGCCCAGGTGCGGTTGTCAGCGGGCATGAAGCTGTTTGTGAACTCCGTCCAGATCGCCTTCGTCTCTGCGGTAGGCCAGTCGGGCAGAGCGCTCCAGGCGGCGACGGCGTCCGAATTGAGCCATTCCCGCAGCTCCTGTCCCGTCGTGAAGGTCGCTGCGGTGTCGGTGACTGCCTTGATCGCGGCAAGCCGCGAGTTGAAGCCGGCTTGGATCAGGATCGAGGCTGACCGATTGAGCGTGCCGGTCTCCACCGCAGGAACTGCTGCGCCAAGTTCGTGATCCTCCAGTAGAAGATCGAAAACGCCGACCGTGTCACCGTTGGCGGCCGCCCGAACGCGGATCGCCTCCATCGCCCAAGGCAGGCGATAGACGAGGCCGCCCTCTACAAATTGCAGGGTCTCAGAGGCCTGCGCTGCGCCCAGCGCCGCGAGCGGTTGGCCAAGCAGCCATGCGCGCAGGATGTCGCGCCAGTTCGCCGGCAGGGGATCGGGGGTGAAGGGATAGAAGGAGAAAACCCGTTCGGCGAGGCCGGCGATCGCAGTGATCGCCCCCTCGGTGTCTCCTTCGAGGATCGCGCCATTAGCTTGGATCAGGAGAAGATTGGCGTCGGCGGCGATGGCATCGAGCGCATGGCCTGTCGTCAGCCCAACCCCCGCGAGGAAGTAGCCGCGTCGTCCGGCGGCCGTCGACTGACTCCAAATGAGTCGGCTGCGGGACACGAGGCCGGCCTTCAGCACCTGTCGAACCTGCAGGTCCTGGCGCTGCAGACGGCGGTGCCACAGTGAGGATTGGAGGATGTCGTCGAGGGCCGTCTCGATGCCCTCATCGGGAATGTCGTTTTCCCCGATGAGGCTCAAGATCGCCGTATCGAGCGTTGCGACATGTCGTTCCCAATCGGCGAGCGCGCGTTCGCGTTCTTCGGGCTTCTCGTTTGCGACTTCCGGGAAAGTCCAGGCGGCCGCGTTGTTGACGACGTACTCGACCAGCTGATTGAGGTCGCCGCCGATGCGCGAGCGCATTCGCGTCAACAGCATCGCGACAAGCCGCACGAGGCCGCTTTCCATCTCGCGCGCGCCGAGGTCGGTGATGAGGGCTTCCCAGTTGCGCCGCTTCTTGGCGATCTCGTCGAACATGGGGAAGAGAACGATGCCCTCGACATCGACATAAGCGCGGCCCGCGCGGCCGATGACGTTCTTGAACTCGCTGATCTCAATGCGCTCGCCAGCCCGGTGAAGGGAATACATGACGACGGCGGTGGCGGAGAGGTTGAGGCCCTGCGCCAAGGTCGGAGATGAGATCGTGACCTTGAGAACATTCTCGCGTAGCAGGCGCTCGACCTCCTTTCGATAGGCGGTGGGGAGTGCGCCATGGTGAAGGGCGACACCGAGGCGAAGGCATTTCAGGATTGCGCTATCGGCGCCCAGCCATTCCTCACCAAGCGCAATCGCCGTGTTCAGAAGGTTCGGGTCGGCCTCGAGCAAAGAGCGCAGGGCGCCGCGCTCATGCAAATCGACGATGACGTCCGCAAACGGCTCGACGCTGCGCCGCTCGGGGCAGAAGATCAGGACCGTCTGACCATCATCGACTAGCCGCCAGGCCGTCGCAAGGCAGAGTTCGCGCTGGTCGTCGGGAAAGAGACGGGTGCGCCGGCGCTTCGGCGGAATCCAGTTGGGTGGGGCCGCACCGGTGAGAAACCGCTGGACCCAGGGCCGCTCGTCGCCAACCCGCAGGTTGAGCCGCGCCGTTGGAGACGTCCAAACCACTTCACCGAACCGCAGCCGGGTCGGCCGCCAATCGTTCTTGATCAGCCCGCCCGGGTGATCGCGCCGCAACCAGGCGGCAAAGTCGTCGAGCTGGTCGCCATCTGGCAGGATCGCCGAAAGGCAGACGATCCGTCGCTCCTGCGCGTCCGGGCGACGAAGAAGCCGCTGGATCTGTACCTCGTAACGGACCTCACGCTCGTTGGGGCCGATCATATGCCCTTCGTCGAAGACCAGCAGACCGACATCGTCAAGGAGCGAGGGGTCGTTGCGCAGGGCGAAGTCGAGCTTCTCCGGCGTCGCGACCACGATGTTGCGCTCGCGGATGGCGTCCTCGTCGAAGCCGCTGACGCCGATGCTGCCATATAGGGCCGAGATGGTCTTGCCGAGCGGGCCGAAGGTCCGCTGCAACGTGGTCTCGGTCTGTGCCGACAGCGCGCGCAGCGGGGTGACGAAGACCACCCGCTTGCCGCCCGCTAGGCACCTTAGAATGCAGAGTTCGGCGATGCGGGTCTTGCCGGCGCTTGTCGGCAGCGACACGACCAGGTCGTCGGACTGGTCGGCCGCCCGAGCGGCCGCCTCCGTCTGCGACGGCCAGAGGTCGATTTCCGCTTTCGGGCGACGCTGCAGTAATGCGATGAACAGCTCGCGCAGCGGCTGCCAGTCGGCTGCGGCACCACCGACCGGCTGAAGCGGAACCCTCTCGTGAAAGGTGCTTGACCAGAGATCCGAGAGGAGGTGGATCGCGACGCGATGCGCCCACCATTGCGGCAGCATGTTCATCTCGCTGCAGATCGCGAGGCTGGTGCGAAGCCGTTCGAGCGCTTGGTCGATCAGCGGCCGCTCGCCCCGTTCGAGAGCGAGCAGGAAGAGCGACATGGCGGCCATGAAGGCATCGGTGAGCGCGATATCGAGACCGTCGAAAAGGAAGTCGTTGCCGTCCTCGGGCGGGGCGGCAACGGCTTCGGCCTGATCGAGCTGAGCTTGGATGTCTGCGGCGATGCGTGCGTCGCTGCCTTGGCCGGAGGCGCGATAGTCGAGGACGCTGGAGCGCAGGGCGCCGAAATTGCGGCGCATCAACTGCGCGAGGGCCCGCTCGACCGGCGAAAAGTTCTCGTCGGTCTCGACGATGGCGAGCAGCGAATATGCGCGTGCCGACAGATGGGCGAGGTGATAGGCCCCAGCGGCCATGACGAAATGGAAGTCGCGATCGACCTCCTGGCGGTCGCCCTTGGCCATCACGGCTTCAAGCGCCGTGGCCGCCTGCTCGAAGGCGGTGCGCGCCTGGGCAGCGTCGCCGCCAAAGTCGCGAAGGCGCAAGCCAAGGCCCAGCAAGGCATAAGCGTAAGAATGAAGATCGTAGCTCAGTTGGGGCGCGAAGGCCGGTGCGTCGGCCGGAAGAGTGCCATCGCGCCAGATGATCGCGCGGGCCTGGCCGCGTGCGATCAGCCGCCCCCGGAAGCCGGCGGTCGCCGCTTCGGCGATGTCGGCCGCGATCGCTTCAGGGGTTGTTGGCATCGGCGATCACTCGATCATAAACCGCGCCGATGAAGGCGGCGTGCCCGTCGATGTATAGCCCAATGCCCCATTGGTTGATGGCGCCGGGATAGGCTTGAAGGGAAGCGGTCAGCAGCGCCTCGGGCGCGTTGCCGGAAAATGTGAATAGCAAATGCTTGACGCTCTGCGGCGGAATACCGTGCTTGAGTAGCGCGTCGTCGATCGCATCCGCCAGCGGCAGATTATCGAGTTCAAGCAAGCGGGCCGAGATAAAGGACAGGGCGTGCGCCGAAGGCAGTCCGCCGTCCTTGTCTAGGCCAGCACGCGCGTCGGTCAGGACCTGGCCGGTGAGCGTGGCACGGCTCTTCGCTTCGGTCTTTAGGAAATGCAGGCGCTGCGACTGGGCGTCCTGCAGGATTCCGATCACGTCGTCGCCGCGCATCGCCATGTTGCGATGGTCCTTCCAACGCAGGCGCTTGATCGGAGCTCGGTAGCCGCCGCTATGCGCGTCGATCCATTCGGTCGCGTAGATCTCGCCAAGGTCGCCAGACCGGATTTGCTTGGTCGTCGGCAGTTTGCCTTCGATCAGCGCCGCAGCCGCGGGCTTGCCGAGCCTGGCGAGCGCGCGCGCCAATTGTTCTTCCGAGGCGTAGTGCGCGGGTACGATGGCGGCAGTCGCTTGAATGCCGGTGGCGAGGCTCGCCGCCTGTCCGGTCATCACCCGGCGATGGTGTGTCCCTACCGGCCCATCGACAGAGACGCACCAGTCATTGAACTGCGCCATCCTCGTCCCTCCCGGTCATTGAGGAAAGAGGTCGCGGACGCGCATGAACGGCGAGCCGGTTTCAGCGGCACGGCGCACCTTGCGTTCGAGAACTTGGGTGAGTGGGAGTTCACGGTCGAGCATCTCGTAGAGATCGAGCCCGTCCATGCAGATGACGCGCTTGCCGCGCCCGAAGGCCGAAAGGCCCTCTTCAGTGAAGCCGCTGTTGCTGACGAACAGGCCGCGGGTCCAGGCGGCCTTTTGCTCGATCTTGCCATGGAAGGTGTGCAGCTCGGCGACGCCCATCGGCTGGCCGTGCCACTTTGCCTCGACAAGGTAGGTCTCGCTTCCGAGTTGGAAGCTCCCGTCGATCTGCTCTCCCCGCAGCCGAAAAGGCTCTTGGGCCGCGAGGCCAAAGGCGTCGAACAGGCCTTTCAGGAATCCTTCGAAGGCATAGCCGCGCGCATGAGGTGCGAGCGTGGTGACGCGAAGGAGGTCGGACTTAATCTTCGCGACCGCTTGCCGATCGACAGGGGGAGGCGAAGGGCTCGCCGCAGGACGTTGGGGTGAGGCGCCGCCAGAAAGGCGGTTTATCAGTCCCTGATACCGCGCCTCCGCATTCGCGACGGGGTCAGCTCCGCCCGACCGGGCAAGATATTCGGAGCGATGCTCCCAGAGCGCGGTCAAGGCGCGGACGGCTGTCGAATCGTCGCAGGTCTGCAAGAAATAGCGCAGGCGCTTGCCCTTTGACCCTCCATTGGCCGAGTATTTCGGATCGTCTATGTTGACCTTGAGCTCTGAGGCAAAGAAGTCCGAGAAGCTGGGATCGGAGAAATCCAGCACGAAGCCGGGACCCCGGACGAAGTCGACGAGGTCGTCAATGAGGCGCAGGTCTATTGATCTAATCGAACTGATGTCCTTTCTCCCCAGCGGACAGCTTTGAGTTAGCTGTTGATCGTTTTTTCAAGCGCGGCAATTCTCGCGAGTACGTCGTCGAATGAAAGCGGTGTCTGGTCAAACATCATCGGCATCATCGCCCGATAATCGGCTCGCAGATCTTTGGCCCGAGCGCCGTCCGGCATGAGCTGGAGCGTGCCTGGCCGTGCCGTTTCGTAATTGGCCCAACCCGAACGAAAGAACGTGGCTTTGTGGCGCGCTACCTGCACCAGCAAACCGAGATCGGCAGCGGCGGCTTGGCCGTCGTCCGTCTCGAGAAGCATGGCGAGGTCATAAAAGTGCCGCGAGAAATACAGCGGCGTGGGTGACCCGGCGGGGCGATGCGCCTCCGCATGGAGCGCGGTCGCCTTCTCCCAGAAGGTCCGCCTCGCTGACAGCACGGTCACGCTGGTGTCGGGATCGGTGAAGAAGTCTGGATAGTCGTCGGCCGCGTAGGGGCGGATGACTTTCTCCTCTGTCGGCCAGGGATCGCCGCGCGCGCCGAGCTCGAATTTCACGCGCGGCGTGATGTAGGCCATGCCTTCGTATTCGGCGGTAGGCAGCGCGGTCGGATAGTGGAAGTTGACGGTCTGCGCGTCACCGGCGTCTATCTCTAGCGACCACTCGCTTTCGGTCGGCTCACCGAGTTGTTCGACGATCGCGGCGCGAAGCGCTGGCAGAAGTCGCTCGGCGATGTGCTGCTCGACATCGCTGACTAGGTCGTCGATCAGCCGAGCCGCCTGCTTCTTGCTGATCCCCTCCTTATCGGGGTCGCGCTCGCCGGTGTATCCGAGTTCGGAACGGTCGAACGACAAGTCGATGTCCTCGGAGAATCGGCGAATAGCGTTGAACGCTTTGGAGAGCGACGTGCCGCCCTTAAAAACGAGGGTTGCCGTGGTGCCCTTCGGTAGACCGAACAGGCGCTTCAGGCTCCAACATACCCAGAAGTCCTTTTCGATGATCGTATTGGCGACGCCCCGCCCGGCGCCGGTCTCCCCGAAAAGAGCTGCACGATCGTCGGTGGGAAGGCGGGCGACATCATCCATCGATATCGGCCACCGCTGCGTGGGCAATCGAGACGAGCGTGGGTCGCATCCAGGCGGGCGCTTGAACGGCGGTTGAGGCCAACGTCTTCTTGTCGTTGGCCGAAAGCCGGCGCGCCGCGACCTGCGCGACGTCAGCCGCCCGAACGGGGCCGACATGACGAAGCGCCTGAACCACCGTCCCGGCGGGGCTGCCCGGTGCGATCAGATGCTTGGGCGAGGCGTGACGAAGGTCGACGACGCGCTTTCCCAGCACGACGCGCCGCGACGGGCCGTCGGTCAGATAAGTGCTTTGTGCCGGGACCTGGGTCGAAAGGCCGAGCGCGTTCGCTGCGCGCGC
Organism: Roseomonas mucosa ATCC BAA-692; assembly: GCF_000622225.1. Lineage (GTDB taxonomy): Bacteria > Pseudomonadota > Alphaproteobacteria > Acetobacterales > Acetobacteraceae > Roseomonas > Roseomonas mucosa. The sequence continues at coordinate 23,844 of NZ_JHWD01000022.1, forward strand.
TCCGGAGATCTGCACCTGCGAGCCGGTCTCCCGCGCAAGAGCGTGGGCGACATCGTCCGGCGCGGGTGACAACGCCCCAAGTTTCGGGTGCAGCTTGGGAAAGTCGTAAAGCCCACGCGCAAGCCGCCGGAGCTGTCCGCCCTTCACTAATCGGGAGAGTGCCTGATCGACAGAAGAGCGGGCGGCAACTGTGAGGAAGTCGCTAGGCGTGAAGACGCTGCCACGTCCGCTGGCGCGGACGCGTTTCATGAGCCGGTCGGGGACTGAGGCGTTTAGCGTCTTCATATGTCAGAAAATAAGGCAAGTTTTTCTGACATGCAAGTGGCGGCATTCCTCGTCTAGAGTGCGACCGCCACTTGCTAAGCATTACGCCGCGGCGCGTTGCTCGTCATTCGCCGCGCCGGCAGCGTCCGTTGCCGCAGCCTGCTGCAAGAAGCGAGCGAGTGCTGCGCGCCGAGAATCCCGATCCACGGCATAGGCAGTTTGTTTGAATTCAATGCCGTCTAGGAGGCCTTGGATGTAGCCGGAGATGGTATCAGCGGCCATGATCAGCGCCGTGTCGAGCGTGTGTATGTAGTTGCTGGTGACGGAGCCCTTCGAATGGCCGACCAGAGCAGCGATAGTGACCTCGGTAAAGCCGAGATCGTTTGCAATGCTGGCAAAGCTGTGCCGCAAGACGTGTGGTGTGATGTCGGCTAGCGGCGTTGCTTTGAAGATCTGGTCCCAGTGGTTAGGAAGGCTTCCGAACGCGTTGTCGTCGCCGTGTCCAGGAAACACGTAGGTTCCTGAGCGAGTTCTCCGGCTAGCTTCCAGGTATTCAACGACCGGTAGGCCGATCGGACGGATTGAGCTTCCTTCCTTGCTGTCAACGAGGCGGAGGCAGCTCGCGCTCGTGTCGGCTTCAGACCAAGCAAGCGTGACCATCTCCGTGCGGCGGCATCCTGTCAGCGCAAGCTGGCGGATGATGTCGACCGATAGCTCATACTTCTCATTCTCAGCAGCCTGCGTGAGAATTTCGCCGAGCAACCGATATTCGGCCTCGCTCAGCCGTCGTGCGCGCACGTTGTCCTTCGGCCGCCTCACACCGTGCGCTGGATTGGTATCGATGATGCCAGCCTCGACTGCATAGGTCAGTATTCCACCAAAAAGTCCGATGGTGCGCGTTGCTGTGCCCGCTCCACCTCGCACGATAGCGCGACCGCGAAGCTTTCTCGTCTTGACGCTGCAGCGGGTCTTGCCGGCCATGATGTCCTTCAGGGCCTTCGTGATGTCCGCTTTCACCAGATCCTTGACCCTGTGCGTACCAAGCAGAGGAATGATGTGGCGCTCGATGCGCCCCGTGTCGGAGAGAATGGTGCTGGCTTTCTTGGGGCGCCCGCCCTTTCCAAGAATGAGGCCGGCTTTAAGATCGGCGACGTAAAGGTCACACAGTTCCTTAACGGTAATCGCCTTGCTGTCGAGCTGCTTCTCTTCGGCCGGGTCGTCGCCTTGAGCGATCCTGCCCAACTGGACCTTCGCCTCTTGGCGAGCGCGCTCTGGTGTCCAGACGCCGTGCAATCCGATTGTGAAGCGACGCGACCGCTTGCCGAGCCTGTACTGGATGACATAGCTGCGCTTGCCGGATGCGAATACTCGGAGGCCAAAGCCGGGCAGTTCGTCGTCCCAAATGACGTAATCTTTCGCGCGACTGTCCGCGGCGTCGACGACCCGTTTCGTGAGCTTAGGCATGGGCTTCCTCCGACCCTAGCGTTTCCTCTCGCGTAAGCACCACGTAAGCACGCGGGCGAAAACAGTGGCGGGGAGAAGAGTAGCTTTGGCGGAGAAGAAGTGCAAATTGTTTAGCGTTTACAGGGAGATAGGCGGACATCGGCGGCTCCTTGCGCTTATTGGCGGAGCTAGCCATATTCCCTCCGAAGGCAAAGGTCGTACGTTCGAATCGTATCGGGTCCGCCAATCTTTCCAATAGACTAGCGAGTTGTTGCCGCATCACTCGGCGGCCAGTGTCACCAGGGTGCCACCAAGCAGCCCTTGGTCACACGAAGAGCAGGCCCTCCGGCCTCGTCGCTTCCTGCTCATAGTCCAGCGGCCCGGCCTCGCTCGCCAGCGTTCGGTAGATCGCCATGACGACCACAGTGGCATCGTCGATCTTCCCGGCAGCCTTCGCCTTGCTGAACTTGATTTGCCAGCCTCGCCCTGCACCAGCCGGATATCGCTCCTTCCCAGCGCAACACAGGGTCGCGTCCTGCGCGAAACTAACCGCCTGAGGATGGCACGCCCGATCTCCTTGCAAGGCGCGGACATGGAAGCATGCCGGCAACAGGAGGTTTTCCCCCGGAAAAGTGTTCTGACGGCACTTCGCTCGCTAGAATGGGCGAACGGGCTTTTCGCCCGCCGGGACGGAAACCCTCCCTGCACGGGGGGGGGCGAGCAATGTTGATACCCCTGGCAGCATCGAAGGCCGGTCTTCTTCTGGACGCGAGTGTGCTATTGGCGCGGACAGCCATTGCCGAAAGCCCTCTCGATCTGTGGTCAGGCTGAGCACGCGGGTATCAGCCGCTTTCGCTTGTGCTACTGCATCAGGCTGATAACATGGCTATCAACGGCTAATGGGCCGCCAAGCACATCAGTAACGGTGCTACCATATGGCGATCAGCCCAGTTCAATGCCGAATGGCTCGCGTAGCCCTCCAGTCAGGAGTGCGTGAGGCGACAGCTATGGCTGGGATATCGCTGAACACCATCGCAGGCCTGGAGCGAGGGGAAGCCCTTCAGCCTCGAACCTTGCCTGGAATCCACACTGCCCTCGAAGCCGCCGGCATGGAGTTCATCCCCGTATACGACGGTGGGGCCGGGGTGAGGCTGTGGAAGTCGATGGACGAAACGTCACATCAGGAGAACTGAGTTTGCGGAAGCCGAACTACAGCCAGGAACGTGCCCAGCGCGAGAGAGACAAGGCTGCGAAGACGCGTGCCAAGGAGCAGAAAAAGCAGGACCAGAAGGCTGCCGAGCTGGCCGAGCTAACAGAACCTAATAATTCAGAGGATCGGCTGCCTGAGCCGCTGGATCCCGCCGTCAAAGGATAGCCCTCATGAGCGACACCGTTATCTAGACCGGAGGTCCATCCCGAGGAGATGCGGGCCGCCGCCAGTCTCCGGATCGGTGATGCCGTGTCGCTCCAGGCCACCGCACGGGCCACGCCGGCTGGGCTGATAGCCGCGGCTGTCCTGGTTGGGGTCGTGCTGCTGCCCACGGCGGCCGGGGCGTCGAGCGGGCCGGGCGCTACTCCGGCAACCGGCTTGCCCGCCGCTTGGACAAGGCCGGCCTGAGCCGGCACCGGATGCGCGACTGTCGGCTCAGGTGGGGCGGCACTCTTCCCACTTCCGCTCAGCCAGAAGGTAGGACGCTATCTAGTGGCACGCAAGATCCACGAGCCTTCGATGAAGCACTGCTCAGGCACGGCTATGCGAGTCGTCCGCCTCGCCACGGATGTCGATGCCGTTCATGCGGAACGGGCAGCGGCCGGCGTCACCATCCTACAGCCGCCAAAGGACATGGATTTCGGCCGCTGCTTCACCGCGCAGGACCCGGATGGCCCCGCCTGCGCGTCTTTCGCCCGGGCTGAAACGGGCGCCCCCCGGGGCAGCGCCACGAAGAATTTCCCGTGACAGGGGTGGTCCCAGGGCGACGGGGCTGACATTGCGTGGCGGACCGGGCGCCTCCGGCGCGCCCGCCACGCCAGCCCCACCCGGTGCCATGATGACCCCAGCCCGCCGACGCCCCGCGAACCGCCATGGATAAGCATGTCCTGAACGGCGTGCTGCTCGCCTTCCTCGCCTATGCCTCCTATGCGCTGAGCGACGCCTCGATCAAGCTGATCGAGGGCGCGCTGGACCCCTTCGAGGTCGCCTTCTTCGGCGCCGTGCTGGGCCTGGGCGCGGTCCCCTTCATCCTCGGCCCCGGCGACCGGCTGACGGATCTGGTGGTGTCGCGCCACCGCGGCCTGTGGCTGTTGCGCGGCGCCTTCGCGGTGATCGGCAGCCTGTCCAGCATCATCGCCTTCACCGCCCTGCCGATGGCGGAGGCCTTCTGCCTGATCTTCCTGCTGCCGGTCTTCGTCACCATCCTGTCGGTGGTCTTCCTGAAGGAGCCGGTGGGCTGGCGCCGCTGGTCGGCGGTGATCGTCGGCTTCCTGGGCGTGCTGATCGTGCTGCGCCCCGGCTTCCGGGAGCTCACCGCCGGGCATCTGGCCGCCATCGTCGGCGGCTTCTCCGGCGCGGTGACGATCATCATCCTGCGGGCGCTGGGGGGAAAGGAGAAGCGGATCTCCCTCTATGGCGCCGGGCTGATCGGCCCGATCCTGGTCAGCGGGCTGCTGATGCTGCCGCGCTTCGCATGGCCGAGCGGCGAGCAGTGGCTCTACCTCGCCGGCTACGGCCTTCTGGCGGCGGGGGGCAACGTGCTGATCATGCTGGCCTCGGCCAAGGCTCCCGCCAGCCTCGTGGCGCCGACCCAGTACAGCCAGATGCTCTGGGGCGTCGGACTCGGCTATGCCGTCTTCGGCGACCGGCTGGATGGCTGGATGTTCCTGGGCATGGCGGTGATCGTGGGCTCGGGCCTCTTCACCTTCCTGCGCGAGACCAAGCGCACCACCTGGTGGCGGCGCGCGCCGCCGGTCCACCCGCAATAGGCACCCCGCCCGCCTCCGGCCGGACGGTGGCTTCCTGTTGCCGTTCCGCCCTGTGGCCACTCCCGGGGGAGAGGCGCCGCCTCTCCCGCCGGACCCCCTCTCCGCCGGGGACCGAGTTGGCTCTGCATGGTTGCCGTCGGTCTGCGGCCTGATCCCCGGAAGCAGGTGGCAACGCAGGGCTCCCGAAAGGAAGAAAAGGCACCGTCTCCGTGCTGGTGGCAGCGGCAGTCCGCCGGAGAGCGTCGCTCTCCGGCGCGATCCGACCCCAGCAAGGGCCAACCCATCGGGTCCAGGGCGCGCAGCGTCCTGGCGGATAGGGGGTCCGGGGGAAAGGCAGGGCCTTTCCCCCGGGGACGGCGCCACTGCCCGAACCTCAGCGCAACTTCGAGGCCGGCGGCAAGGGCCGCGCGGCCTCTTCCATCCCCGCCCAGGGGTCCGGCGTTTCCAGCCGGGCCGGGGCGGTGGCAATGGTGAAGCGCCGGGGGTCGAGCCCTTCCGTCACCTCCGCCCAGTCCAGCGGCATGGCCACCGGGGCGCCGGGCCGGGCGCGGGGCGACCAGGGCGCCACCGCCGAGGCCCCACGCGCATTGCGCTGGAAATCCAGGAAGATTCGCCCGTCCCGCCCAGCCAGGGCGGATTGCGTGGTGAAGCGCTGCGGCGCCTCCCTCGCCAGATCCTCGCAGATCGCTGCCGCCACCGCGTGCAGCCGGTCCCACCGCGCCCCGGGGGCCAGGGGCACCACCAGATGCAGCCCCTTGCCGCCCGTGGTCTTGCAGAAGGGCGCGAGGCCCAGCGCCAGCACGCGCTCGCGCAGCGCCAGGGCCGCCGCGACCACGGAATCGAAGGACAGGTCCTCCGCCGGGTCGAGGTCGAGCACCATCCGGTCCGGCTGCGCCAGCCGGGCGCCGCGGGCGCCCCAGGGATGAATCTCCAGCACCCCGGACTGTGCCAGGGCGACCAGCGCCTCGGGCGTATCCACCTGGATCAGCGGCTTCTCCTCGCCGCGCAGCCGCACCGTGCCGACCAGCGGCGAGAGGCCACGCGCGGCATGGCGCTGCACGAATCGCTCGCCTCCGATCCCCTCCGGCGCCCGCAGCAGGGTCAGCGGCCGCCCGGCGATGGCCGGCAGCAGACGCGGCGCCACGCGTTCCAGGTAGCGGGCGAGGTCCTGCTTGGTGACCGGCCCCGCATCGCCAGAAGCGGGCCAGTAGACCCGCTCCGGATGCGTCAGCGCGCCCCCCGCCACGGCCGGGCCGGGGTCGCGGCGCCCGCTCTGGCCGGACGGGCTCATCCGCGCCCCGGCGCGCCCGTCGCGATCTGCGCCAGGTCGCGCCCGGACAGGACCGAGGTCGTGGCCTCGCGCAGCAGCGCATCGCCGGAGCCGGGCCGGGCCTCCTCGTCGCGGTCCTTGATCAGCAGCCAGTTCCGGCGCGTCCCACGCCCGCGTCCGCGCATCAGCACCAGGTGCCAGCCGCCCTTCAGGCGCGTGCCGTGCAGGCGGAAATGCAGGCGCCCCCCTGCCAGATCCGCCGCTGGGTCCTCCGAAAGCGGCTCCCAGCTTCCGCGGTCCCAGAGCATGACCGTACCGGCGCCGTAGCCGCTGCCGATCACCCCCTCGAAGCCGCCATAGTCGAGGGGATGGTGCTCCACCTCCACCGCGAGGCGCTTCTCCTCCGGATCGAGGCTGGGACCGCGCGTCACCGCCCAGGACTTCAGCACGCCATCCAGTTCGAGGCGGAAGTCGTAGTGCAGCCGCGTGGCGTCGTGCTTCTGCACCACGAAGAGACCCTCGTGCCGCCCGCCGTGGCGGATCGCCCCCTCGGGTTCCGGCGTCTGCCGGAAATCGCGCTTCTGGCGATAGCGGGCGAGCGGGTCACTGTCTGTCATGGCGAAGGGAGAACGCTTCCGCCACGCCCCGGTTCGGCCGCGGGGTGCAGGGTCAGTCCATGAAGGCCAGGGCCAGCCCCGCCGCCTCGGCCGGGGGCACCACCAGCCGCGCCCCATGCCGGACCGCCGTCACGCCATTCCCCGCCAGCAGCACCGCCACCTGTTCCGGCGCGGCGCAGTGGAGGCTGAGCGCCACCATCCGGTCCCGCCCCTCCTCCAGCGCCGGGACCTCGCCGAAACGCTCCGCCACCACATCTGGCCGCAGCACGAGGACTGTGCCGGAACCGGCCGGCAGGCAGAGGCCGCCCTCGGTTTCCCGCACCGAATCCGCCCCGAAGAGGCGCCGGAACAGGCCGCCCATCCGCTCCGGCTCCCCGGAGGCGATCACGAACTCCGCCACGCCGGTCACGCCGTTGGGATGCCGGCGCCATTCCTCGCGCCAGACCAGTTCCGGCGTGTCGTGGTGGCAGAAGAACACCCGCCCGCTCTGGACCGCCGGGTCGGTGACGCTGGCGGTGCGGAAACGCGCATCCCGGCTTTCCTCCCCCAGCCGCACCGGGCGGCTGAATTCCCGGGCCTCGCCGACCGGCGCGCCCTTCGCGCGCAGGCGCCCGGCGAAATCGGGGGCGTCGGGCTTGAAGACGAGGCCGCTCAGCCCCGGAGGCGCGGTGTGCAGGTCCGCCCGCTGGGACGCTTCAAGGGGCGTCCGGCCGGGTTCGTAGCCGAGGAGCTCCAGGTAGTCCCGGCCGAAGATGGCGAGATGGTTGCTCGACCCCAGCGTGTGGTGGCCGCGCTCGGTCATGTCGAAGCCGAGCCGCGTGTACTGCGCCAGCGCCGCGTCGAGCCGGTCGCCCACGGTGATGACCACGTGGTCGATGGTGGCGGACAGATCGCTCATGGTTCGGCTCCCTTGGCGCCCGATTGCGGCCGCGAAGTCTCGCGCGCCCGCCCTGCCCGGGTCCATCCCCGGAAAGTCACATTCGGATAATGATAATCACTTGCATTTAAATTTTGGGCGTGCTTAACCTCTCTTCGCGGGCACCACTACCCCGTATCCCATCGAATGCCTCCTGCATTCAGACGTCGGAAACTCCCTACAGCCCGGTCGGCAACGACCGGGCTGCTTTTTCTCGTGCAGCCGGCGTCTCGCCCGTGCAATAGGAATCCCCCCCCCCCGCCGGAGGCCGCATCAGCCCGGCACGTAGCCCAGCGCCCGGTCGCGCGCGCGGGCCTCCGCCACCCGCTCCTCCGCCGGGCCGAAGCCGCCACCGCCCGAGGTTTCCAGCCGGATCACGTCGCCCTGACGCAGGCGCAGGTTGTTGACCTTGGAGCCCAGGCTCCGCATCTCGCCGCCGCGCAGCAGCAGAAGCCGCCCGGCACTACCCGGCTCGCCGCCCGCCAGTCCATAGGGGCGGAAGCGGAAGCGTTCGGCATTGGCGGTGAGGACGGCTTCCTGTGCGTCGATCCGCCACTCGCGGACCAGACCGAGCCCGCCGCGATACCGCCCCGCGCCGCCGGAACCAGGCAGCAGCCCGTACCGCGCGATCGTCAGCGGCAACTCGCTCTCGATCATCTCGGCGGGGATGTTGGAGTTGTTGTGCATGCCGAAGGTGAAGGCACTCAGCCCGTCGCCTTCCGGATGCGCGCCACTGCCGCCGACCTCGATCTCCACCAGCACGCCGCGCGCGCCGTCCTCCTGCACCGTCTGGAAGGAGCACACGTAGCTGACGCCGTAATAGGCGGCGGGCACGCGATCCGGGACCGCCTGGTGCAGCGCGCCGAGCAGCGTGGTGGCGAGGCGGTGCGTCGCCGCGATCCGGTTCGCCACCGGTGCCGGGTGGCGGGCGCTGACGACGGTGCCTTCCGGCGCGATCACGGCGATGGGGCGGTAGCATCCGGCATTGGCCGGGATCGGCTCGTCGGCGACGGCCATCACCGCATAGGAGACGGCGGAATGGGCCGAGGCGAGCGTGGCGTTCACCGGCCCCAGCGCCTGCGGGCCGCAGCCGGAAAGATCGACCGACATCTCCTCGCCACGCACGGTGATGGCGGCATGGATGCGGATGGGCGCGTCGGTGATGCCGTCGTCGTCGAGGAAATCCTCGAATGCGTAGTGCCCATCCGGGATGCGGCCGATCATCGCCCGCATGGCGCGCTCGGACCCGTCCAGGATCTGCGCGCAGCCCGCGACCACCGCCGCGGCGCCGAAGCGCGCGGCCAGCTTGCGCAGGTTGCCCTCGCCCACGGCGAGCGAGGCGATCTGCGCCTGGAGGTCGCCCCAGAGGATCTCCGGCTGGCGCACGTTCTGCCGCATCACTGCCAGCAGGTCGGCGTTCAGCACGCCGCGCCGGCAGAGCTTCAGCGGCGGCAGGCGCAGCCCTTCCTGGAAGATCTCGGTCGCGGTCGCGGCATAGGAGCCCGCCGCCATGCCGCCCATGTCGAGATGGTGGCAGAGCGTGCCGACGATGGCGATGCGCTCCCCCTCCGCGAAGACCGGGCGGAAGGCCAGGATGTCGGGAATGTGCTGGCCGCCGCAATAGGGATCGTTGGTGATGACGACATCGCCTTCCTCCCACTGCGCCAGCGGCAGGTGGTCGCGCACCACGGTCAGCAGCCCGGCGCTCATCGAGTTCAGGTGCTGCGGGATGCGGGCGGACTGCGCGACGTTGTAGCCGTCGCGGTCGAAGACGGCGGTGGAATAGTCCAGCAGCTCCCGCACCACGGTGGAGCGGCTGGTGCGCCAGACGGTCACGTCCATCTCGGCGGCGGCGGCGGTCAGGCCGTTGCGCAGGACCTCCAGTTCGACAGGGCCGAGCATGACCGTCACGCCTCCTGCTTCCGCGCGATCAGCGTCCCGTCCGGCCCGGGCGCGCAGCGCCAGCCGGGGGCGATGAAGGCGGTGGTGTATTCCTCCTCGATCAGCGCCGGCCCTTCGACCGGGGCGGCGACCTGCTCGCGCTGGTGCACCGCGGCCTCCTGCCAGCGCCCGCCGAGGAAGATCCGCCGTGCCTCCGGCCTGCGATCGGCGCCCAGGCCGGGGCGGCGCATTGTCCCGGCGCGCGGCAGCAGGCCCGTGGCGGTCAGGCGCAGCGCCACCAGCTCCACCGGCGCCGCCGGATTGCTGTAGGAGAAGCGGCGCTCGTGCAGGCGGTGGAAGCCGGCCAGCAACGCCTCCAGCGCCGCCGCGTCCGGTGCGGCGTCGCCCGCGGGTGCCTCCCAGGGCACCACCAGCTCGAAGGCCTGGCCGCGATAGCGCAGGTCGGCCGAAAGGGCGAAGCGGCGCGCCTCCGCCGGCACGCCATCCGCGGCCAGCAGCGCGTCGCCCTGCTCCCGCAGGGCGGCGCAGCTTTCCGCGATGCGGGGCAGGTTCCCCGCCACGGCCGGCATCACCCGGCTGCGCGCCACGTCGTGCACGATGTTGGAATGCAGGATGCCGAAGGCGGAGAAGGTGCTGGCATCCGCCGGGAAGATCACCTCGCCGATGCCCAGCTCCTCGGCCACGGGGATGGCGTGCAGCCCGCCCGCGCCGCCGAAGGAGAGCAGGCTGAAGTCGCGCGGGTCGAGCCCCTTCTCGAAGAGGCTGAGCCGCGCCGCCGAGGCGAGCGCGTTGTTGACCACGGTCAGCACCCCTTCCGCCGCCGCATCCGTTTCCAGCCCCAGGGGCCGTGCCACCTTCGCGGCGATGGCCTCGCGGGCGCCTTCCGTGTCCAGCGCCATGGCGCCGCCCAGGAAGAAACGCCCGTCCAGCCGCCCGAGGGCGATGTTCACATCCGTCACCGCCGGCTCGGTGCCGCCCCGGCGGTAGCAGACGGGACCAGGGAAGGAGCCCGCCGAGCGCGGCCCGACGGTGAGCCGCCCGCCGGAATCCACCGCCGCGAGGGAGCCGCCACCGGAGCCGATGGTGCGGATCTCGATCATCGGCAGGCGCACCGGCAGGCCGTCGATCTCGCCCTGGGTCATCAGCGTGACCTGGCCGCCCTGCACCACGCAGATGTCGAAGGAGGTGCCGCCCATGTCGGCGCCGACGAGGTTCGGCCGGCCCAGCGCCTCGGCGGCGCGCATGGTGGCGAGCGCCCCGCCGCTGGGGCCGGACAGCAGCAGCCGCACCGGCTGCCGCGACGCCATCTCCGCCGAGCAGACGCCGCCATTGGACTGCACCAGCAGCAGCCGCGCCGCCAGCGCGCGTTCCGCCATGCGCTGCTGCAGCCGGGCGAGGTAGCGCCCCACCACCGGCATCAGCAGCGCGTTCAGCACGGTGGTCGAGCTGCGCTCGTATTCGCGGATCTCCGGGCTCACCTCGGAGGACAGGCTGAGCGGCAGGTCCGGGAACTCGGCGCGGATGCGCCCGGCCAGCAGCTCCTCATGCGCCGCGTTGACATGGGCGTTGAGCAGGCAGATCGCCACCGCCTCGGGCCGCAGCGCGCGCAGCCGCTCCAGCACCGCCGAGACCGAGGCCCCGTCCAGCGCCGTCTCCACCCCGCCGTCGCCGCGCAGCCGCTCCGCCACGCCGAGGCGCCGGTCGCGCGGCACCAGCGGGGGCTCCACCTTCTGCTTCAGCCCGTAGATGTCGCGGCGGGTGTGGCGGCCGATCTCCAGCACGTCCTCGAAACCCGCCGTGGTCAGCAGCACGCCGCGCGCGAGGCGCCGCTCCAGCACCGCGTTGGTGGCGATGGTGGTGCCGTGCAGCAGCAGGCGGATGTCGGCGAGGGCGAAGCCGTAGCGCTCCGCCGCCGCCTCGATGCCCGTCATCAGCCCGATGGAGGGGTCCTCCGGCGTGGTCGGGGTCTTGAGGCTGTGCAGCCCGCCGGTCCGCTCGTCGAGGATCTGCAGGTCGGTGAAGGTGCCTCCGATATCGATGCCGATCCGGATATGGCGCTGGGAGGACAAGGGAGGAATCCTGATCACATGCCGAGATAGGCACGCCGCACATCGGCGTTGCCGGCGATCTCCGCGGCCGGGCCGGACATCACGACCCGGCCGGTCTGCAGCACATAGGCGCGGTCGGCGATGGCCAGCGCCTCGGCCAGCCGCTGCTCCACCAGCAGCACCGTGACGCCGAGGGCGCGGATGCGCGTGACCGCCGCCAGGATGTCGTCCACCAGCTTCGGCATGATGCCCTGGCTGGGCTCGTCGAGCATCAGCAGCTTCGGCTGGGTCAGCAGGGCGCGGCCGATGGCCAGCATCTGCTGCTCCCCGCCCGAGAGCGTGCCGGCGAGCTGCGGCAGGCGTTCCTTCAGCCGGGGAAAGAGCTCGAAGACCAGTTCCAGCGGCCTGAAGCGGTCCGGGTCGCCCTTGCGCGCATAGGCGCCGAGGCGGAGGTTGTCCTCCACCGAAAGGCGCGGAAAGAGCCGCCGCCCCTCGGGCACAAGGTTGACGCCGAGGCGCGCGATCCGGTGCGAGGGCATGCGGCGCAGGCTCTCGCCCTGGAAGGCGATCCGCCCCTCGGTCGCGACCTGGCCGGCGATGGCCTTCAGCAGCGTGCTCTTGCCCGCGCCATTGGCGCCGACCACCGCCACCACCTCGCCCTGGCCGACCTCCAGATCGACGCCCTGCAGGGCCTTGAGGCCCCGGTAGCTGGCGGAAACGCCCTCAAGCCGCAGCATAGCGGTCCCCCAGATAGGCGCGGATCATCTCCGGGTCGCGCACCACCTCCTGCGGCGAGCCGGTGAGCAGGACCTTGCCGAGATTCAGCACCACGGCACGGTCGATCAGCGGCAGCAGCACCTCCATCACATGCTCGACCATGATGATGGTGACGCCCTGGTCGCGCACCGCGCGGATGAGCTGCACGCCGGACTGTGCCTCGGAGGGTGTCAGCCCGGTCAGCATCTCGTCCAGCAGCAGGATGCGCGGCTTCGTCGCCAGGGCGCGCGCCACCTCCAGCCGCCGCTTCTCGGGCGGCGTCAGCGAGATGGCCGGCCGGTCCATGCGCCCGAGCAGCCCGGCGAAGTCCAGCACCTGCTCGGCCGCGGCCATCGCCTCCCGCGCGGTGCGGTGGCGGGTGAAGGCGCCCACCATCACGTTCTCCAGCACGGTCATGGAGTCGAAGGAGCGCACCACCTGGAAGGTGCGGGCGATGCCGCGCCGCGTGCATTCCACCGGCCCGAGGCCGGAGATGCGCTGCCCCTCCATGCGGATCTCGCCGGTATCGGGCGTGACCTCGCCGGAGATCGAGTTGAACAGCGAGGTCTTGCCCGCGCCGTTCGGCCCGATCAGGCCCAGGATCTCGCCGCGATGGACGTCGAAGGTGATGTCGCTGTTCGCCTGCACGCCGCCGAAGCGCTTGCTGACGTTGCGGACTTCAAGAAGCGCGGCCATCGCCACCTCCCGCCTGGCTCCTGACGCCGAGCAGGCTGACCAGCCCCTGCGGCCGGGCCAGCGCCACGATCATGATCAGCAGCCCGTAGATCATCAGGTCCACGCCGCTGCCGGAGCCACCCAGGTAGGAGCGCGAGAGTTCCGACACCGGGATCAGCACCGCCGCGCCGATCAGCGGCCCCCAGAGCGTGCCGACGCCGCCCAGCACCGCCGGCAGGGCGATCAGGATGGAGAAGGAGCCCGCGAGGATGCTGTCCGGGTCGATATAGCCGACATACTGCGCGTAGATCGCGCCGCCGACGCCGGTGAGGAAGCCGCTGATCGCGGCCGCCGCCATCTTGGAGGGGAAGACCCGCACGGCGAGGCTGCGCGCCGCCGTCACGTCGTCCTTCACCGCGCGCCAGGAATAGCCCCAGCGCGAGCCCTCGATCACCCAGGCCACGATCCAGGTCAGGGCGGCGAAGCCCAGGGTGATGAAGTGCCAGGGCAGCTTGGAGATGCGGAACTGCAGGTTCAGCCAGGAATCCGGCCCCAGCGGCACATAGATGCCCATCGCGCCGCCGACCCAGTCCCAGTTCAGGAAGAGCAGGTAGCCGATCTCCCCCACCACCACGGTCGCGATGGCGTAGTAGTGGCCGGACAGGCGGAAGCAGGGCCAGCCGACCAGCAGGGCGCAGAGCCCGGCCACGATGCCCGCCGCCGCCATGCCGAGCACCGGCGGCACGCCCGCATGGACGAAGAGCATGGTGGAGACATAGCCGCCCACGCCGAAATACAGCGCATGGCCCAGCGAGATCTGGCCGCAATAGCCGCCCAGGATGTTCCAGGCCTGGCTGAGCCCGGCATAGAGCAGGGTCAGGATGATCAGGTTCTGCGCATAGACGTCGGAGACGCCGAAGGGCAGCGCCGCGAGCAGGAGCAGGATCACCGCACCGACCAGGAGCTCGCGCCGCCGGCGGCGGGTGATGGCGTTGGCGCGCGGCGGCGCGGCGGCGGCCTGTTGCAGGGTGGTGGACATCACAGCTTCCCGAACAGGCCGCGCGGGCGGAAGGCCAGCACAAACATATAGAGGGCGAACATCCCGATCTGCTTGACCGAGGGTTCCAGCACCAGGGCGGTGAGGGATTCCGCGAGGCCCACCAGCAGCCCGGCCACCAGCGCGCCCAGCAGGCTGCCGAAGCCGCCCAGCGCCACGGTGACGTAGGCGATGGTGGCGAAGTTCACGCCCACATTGGGCGAGACGTAGTAGAAGGTGGCCAGCATCGCGCCCGCCACGCCCACCGCCGCGGCGCCCATGCCCCAGCCGATGGCGAAGATGCGGTCGCGGTCGATGCCGATCAGCGCCACCGCGTCGCGGTCCTCGCGCGTCGCCTCCAGCGCCCGGCCGAACTCGGTGCGCGAGACGGCGAGCAGCGCGGCGAAGGCCAGCAGGCAGACCACCGAGGCCACGAGCTGCGGCAGCGGCAGGTAGATGCCGGCGAGGTTCACCGTGCGGTCGCTGACCCAGGTGCCGGTGAGGCTCTGGAACTCGCTGCCGAACAGGTACTGCGCCGCGCCGCGCAGGAAGATCGCCAGGCCGAAGGTCACGAAGATCTGCGACATGCCGCGGTTGAAGGTGACGGACAGAGCCCGCCCGATCAGCAGGCGGTAGATCGCCATGCCGAAGCCGAACAGCAGCAGCGCCACCAGCGGCAGCAGCAGGATCGGGTCGAGGCCGCTGTACTGGTAGAGGATCAGCGTCGCGAACATGGCGAGCATCAGCAGCTCCCCATGGGCGAAGTTCACCACGTCCATCAGCCCGAAGATCAGCGACAGCCCGGCCGCCACGAGGGCATAGATCATGCCCATCAGCAGGCCGCTCACCACGGCCTGCGCGATCAGTTCAACGGTCATCCCCTTCGGCGCTTACTGGCCGACGTTCCAGACCAGCGGCACCGAGGCCACGTCGGACGGCCAGACGGTCCGGTAGGAGCCCTTGGTCACCTGCTGGATCACCGGCGTGCCGAGCAGGTTGTTGCCTGCCTTGTCGAACTTCACGCCCTTCCAGGGCATGATGGTCTGGTCGCCGCCGATGTCGGTCGCCTGGAAGGCCTTCTGAAGGTCGGCCGCCCTGGTCGAGCCGGCGCGGTTGATCGCGTCCGCCGCCACCTGGAGCGCGGTGAACTCGCGCGCTGTGTTGTCGTTCAGGTCCTTGTTCTGCCTGGCCTTGTAGAGCGCGTTGATCTTCTCGATCGCCGGCCGGCTGCTGCCCGCGTCGATGGCGAAGGAGGAGCGGCTGAGCACGCCCTCGGCCATGGCGCCGACGCCGGCGAGGAAGGCCTGCTCCTGGAAGCCGGCCGCCTGGGCCATGATCGCCTTGGGCTTGTAGCCGATCTCGTTCATGGCGCGCAGGATCAGGATGGCGTCGCTGGTATAGGAGGAGGGCATCAGCACATCCGCGTCCGCCGCCTTGAGCCGCTGCGCCTCGGCGGCGAGGCTCGGCGAGTTGGCGCGGTACTTGATGTCGGCCAGGACCTTGATGCCCGCCTGCTCCGCCATCTTCCGCTGGATGGTGGCGCTGTCCGTGCCGAAGATGCTGTCCTCGTAGAAGAGCGAGATGGAGCCGACCTTGCGGCCGGTCTTCTCCCCCGTCTCCTTGAAGAAGTCGAACATGGCCTCGGTGAAGGTCACGTCGTTCGGCGAGGGCCGGAAGAACCATTGCAGCCCGCGCTGCGTCAGGCTGGGCGAGGAGTTGTCGGCGGAGACATAGGGGATCTGGTAGCGCTCGGTGACCTGGGAGATGGTCGCCGCCGTGGCGGAGGAGAAGCTGCCGATGATCAGCGCCACCTTCTCCTGCGTGATCAGGCGCTCGGCCTCGGCGCGGGCCTTCTGCGGGTCGTTCTGGTGGTCGGCGAAGACCAGGCGGAGCTTCGCGCCGCCCAGCTTCGGCAGGCCGCCGCCCTCGCCCAGCAGCATGGGCACGCGGTCGTGCTGGCCGTTGATGATCTCGGTGCCCACCTCCATCACCGCCTTGGCGTCCTGCCCGATCTGGGCGCTGTTGCCGGTCAGCGGATAGACGGCCCCGATCACCACCTCCTCGGCGGCGTGGGCGCGGCGGATGTTCACGAGCGGGAGGCTGGCGGACCCCAGGGCGGCCCCCAGGGCGGAGGCACGGAGCGCGGCACGGCGAGTGAGCATGGACCCTCTCTGGCGATGGAACGGATGCGGCTCCGCCGGCACCGGCAGAGTTCGTCCGAGGCATGGACGGCTTGGCCGCCGGGAAGGCTCGCGGGGGCGCTGGCGGCCACCGGACGGGTCCAAAGCTCAGGACGGAAGGATCGGCGAGACGCATCCATTCTGTCCAATTGGCTTTCACAACCGGATGCCATCAGCCAGGCTTATGAGAGAATGCCGAAATACCGGGCAGTTGCGCGGCGTCATCGCAAGGTCCTGGCGCACCGGAAGGCCGCTTCCGGCGCCGGGACCCCATATTCCGCATCGCCCGCCCGGCGCGCCGGATGGGCAAGGCGCCGGCGCATCCCGCATAGTCCCCTCCAGCCGGAGGTGGCCGCCAGCGAGGACCATGATCGACCTGCGAAGCCTGGAGATCTTCTACTGGGTCGCGACGCTGGAAAGCTTCGGCCGGGCGGCGGAGCGGCTCTACACCACGCAGCCCGCCGTTTCCCAGCGCGTGGCGGGGCTGGAGACGGAACTCGGCCACAGGCTCTTCGAGCGCTCCGGACGCTCGATCCACCTGACGCCCAAGGGGCGCCACCTGCTGGGCTATGCCGAGCGCCTGCTGCGGCTGCACACGGAGATGGTGCAGACCATCGCCGCCGGGGAGCAGCTCGGCGGCGTGGTGCGCCTCGGCGTCGCCGAAACCATCGTGCAGACCTGGCTGTCGGACTTCATCGAGCAGGTGAACACGCGCCACCCGACCGTCACCTTCGAGATCGAGGTCGCCATCACCCCGGACCTCAAGCAGGCGCTGCTGCGGCAGGAGATGGACCTCGCCTTCGTGACCGGCCCGCTCTCGGAGCCGGAGCTCATGGACCTGGAGCTGATCTCCTACCCGATCCGCTTCCTGGCCGGCCGCCGCACGCGCTTCGAGGAGGAGCCGGTGCCGCCGGAGGCGCTGCGCCGGCACCCGCTCATCACCTTCCCCAAGAACACCGTCAACCACCGCGACCTGCGCCAGGCCTTCCAGGCGCTGGGCCTGGGCGCGCCCCGCATCCATGCCAGCGCCTCGCTCGCCACCATGATCCGCATGGCGGTGGACGGCATCGGCATCGCCGCCATCCCCCCCGTGGTCGCGCAGAACGAGATCGCGCGCGGCGAGCTGCGCCTGATCGAGACACCGCTGCGCCTGCCGCTGGCCCGCTTCACCGCAAGCTACCGCCCGGCACCCGATGCCGTCCTGGTGCCCAAGCTGGCGGGGATCGCGGTCAGCGTGGCGCATGCCTATGCACAGCAGCACGGCTTCATCTGAAGGCGCCGCCGTTGCCGAGCGCCCCGCACCTGGGGGCCAGAGCAACGCCGGGCGTAGCGCCCGGGCGCCCGCGTCAGCGCGCGGGAACGACTGCCCCGCCGTAGCGGCTCGCCGGCACCGGCACACCCAGGTTCCCGCGCAGGGTGCGGGAGGCGTATTCCGTGCGGAACATCCCGCGCCGCTGCAGTTCCGGCACCACCTGCGCCGCGAAATCCTCCAGCCCCACGGGCAGGGCGGCGGGGCAGATGTTGAAGCCGTCCGCCGCCTCGGCCTCCACCCAGGCCTCCATCTCGTCGGCGATCTGCTTCGCGGTGCCGATCAGGATGCGCGAGCCGAAGCCCGCCGCGATGGTGGTGTAGAGCTGCCGGATGGTGAGGTTGTCGCGGCGCGCCAGCTTCAGCAGGTTCTGCGCGATGCTGCGGACCTTGGGGTCGTTCGGCTCCGGCACCGGCCCGTCCAGCGAATGGGCGGAAAGGTCGCCCATCTGGCCGTAGAGATAGGAAAGCCCCAGCTCCGGCGCGACCAGCGCGTTCAGCAGGTCGTACTTCTCGCGCGCCTCGGCCTCCGTCTCGCCGATGAAGGGGGTGATGCCGGGAAGGATCTTCATCCCCTCCGGGTCCCGCCCCTTGCGCGCGGCGCGCTCCTTGAGGTCGCGGTAGTAGCTGCGGCCGGTGTCGATCTCGTGCGGCACGGCATAGATGACCTCGGCGCTCTCCGCCCCGATCTCCATGCCCGCCTCGGAGGCCCCGGCCTGGACCAGGACGGGACGCGCCTGCGGGCTGCGCGCCACGCTGAGCGGCCCCTTCACCTTGAAGTGCTTGCCCTGGTGGTTCAGCACATGCAGCTTCGCCGCGTCGAAGAAGATGCCGCTTTCCTTGTCGCGGACCAGCGCGTCGGCATCCCAGGAATCCCAGAGCCCCTTCACCACCTCGACGAATTCGGCGGCGCGTTCGTAGCGCGTGCCGTAGTCCAGGTGCTGGTCGCGGTTGAAGTTCTGCGCCTCCGCATCCGACCAGGAGGTAACGATGTTCCATCCCGCGCGGCCGCCGCTGATCCGGTCCAGCGAGGCGTATTTCCGGGCGATGTGGTACGGTTCGTTGTAGGTGGTGGAGGCGGTGGCGACGAGGCCGATATGCGTGGTCATCGGCGCCAGGGCGGAGAGCAGGGTCAGCGGCTCCAGCTCCGCCGTCTGGGCGGAGCGGCAGAGCGAGCCCGGCGGCTCGTCCTTCGCGCGGATGCCGATGCCGTCGGCCAGGAAGACCATGTCGAACTTCGCCGCCTCGGCGAGCCGCGCGACGTTCAGGAAGTGGGAGAAGTCCGAGGCCCCGCCCGGATCGACCTGCGGATGGCGCCAGGCTGCGGCGTGATAGCCGAGATAGCGCATCGACAGGCCCATGCTGATCATCTTGCGGGCGGGCATGGCGGATCTCCTCAGGCGGCGCCGCGGTCCGGCACGCCGTGCAGGGTGCCGATCAACGCGCGTGTGTAGTCGTGGCGGGGCTGGGTGAAGACCTGCTCGGTCGGGCCGATCTCCAGCAGCCTGCCGAAGTGCATCACCGCGATCCGGTGGCACAGGAAGCGTGCCACATGCAGGTCATGGGTGATGAAGAGCATGGCGAGGTTGCTGCGCGCCTGCACCGCGCGCAGCAGGTTCAGCACCTGCGCCCGCACGGAGACGTCGAGCTTGGACACCGCCTCGTCCGCCACGATCAGCTCGGGCGAGAGGGCCAGGGCGCGGCCGATCGCCGCACGCTGCAACTGCCCGCCCGACATCTGGTGCGGGAAGCGGGTGGCGAAGCCCGCCGGCAGGCCGACTTCGTCCAGGATCGCCGCGACGCGAGCGGGGACCTCGCCCTCCGGGCAGAGCCGGTGCAGGCGCAGCGGCGTGGCGATCGCCTTGCCCACTGTGTGGCGCGGGTTGAAGGAGGAGAGCGGGTCCTGGAAGACCATCTGCATGGCGCGGCGGTGCGGGCGCAGCGCGGATTCCGTGGCATGGGCGATGTCCCGCCCGTGCAGCAGGATGCGGCCGCCCTGCGGCTCGTAAAGCCGCAGCACCGTCTTGCCGAGCGTGGTCTTGCCGCTGCCGGATTCGCCCACCAGCCCCAGGATCTCGCCGGGCGCGAGATCCAGGCTGATGCCGTCCAGCGCCGTCAGCACGCCGCCGGGGCGGTGCGGGTCCGGGAAGCGGACGACCAGGTCCTCGACACGCAGCAGAGGCTCGCCCGGCATAGGTTCAGGCATTGAGCAGGCACCGGATCTGGCGCCCTGGTGCGACGGTGCGCAGGGGCTGGACGGCCTCGCAGCCCTCCTGCGCCCAGGTGCAGCGCGGGCGGAAGACACAGCCCTCGGGGCGTGCCCCGGGCGGCGGCAACTGCCCGGGAATCTCGGCCAGCCGCTCCGCCCGCGTCACCAGGGCATGGGCGGTGGCGATCAGGCCACGCGTATAGGGATGGCGCGGCGCAGCCAGGATCTGTGCCGCCGGACCGGTCTCCACGATTTCCCCGGCATACATCACTGCCAGCCGGTCGCTGATCTGCCCGGCGATGCCGATGTCGTGGGTGATGAAGACGAAGGCCGCGGCGAGGCGGTGCCGCAGGTCGCGGAACAGCGCCAGGATCTGCTGCTCGACGATGTTGTCGAGGTTGGTGGTCGGCTCGTCGGCCACGATCAGTCCGGGTTCCAGCGCCACCACCATGGCGATCAGCGCCCGCTGCAGCATGCCGCCCGAAAGCTGGTGCGGATAGCGCTCCAGCACCGCCTCCGGGCGCGGGATGCCGACGCCCTCCAGCAGCGACACGGCGCGCGGATACCAGGGCTCCGGCTTCCGCCCCTCGTCGCGGCGGGCGAGCGCGGTGCGCAGGTGCCAGCCGATCGTCTTGGCCGGGTTGAAGGAGCCGACCGGGTCCTGGAAGACCATGGCGAGCTCCCGCCCGCGATAGGGGCGGAACTCCCGGTCCGACAAGCCGGTCAGGTCGCGGTCGCGCCAGACCAGCACGTCCGCCTCGGCGCGCAGCCCTTCGGGAAGGAGGCGCAGCAGGGACAGGCCGGTGACGGTCTTGCCGGAGCCGGACTCGCCAATAATGCCAAGCGTCTCGCCAGGACGCAGCACCAGGTCCACGCCCCGCACCACGGAAAGCGGCCCGGCCTGAATGCGCAGGTTGCGGACCTCCAGCAGCGGCCGCGCGGCCACCTCCCCGGGCAGCGGCACGGCGTGGCGTTCCCGCACTGCGACGCTCATGGCCCGGCTGCCCGGCGCAGGCGCGGATCGGCGAGGTCGCGCAGCCCATCGCCCAGCAGGTTCAGCCCCAGCAGCGCCACGGAAACCACCAGTCCGGTCAGGGTCAGCACCCAGGGCGCGCTCTGGAAGTATTCCCGCCCATCTGCGAGGATCACGCCCAGCGAGGGGGTCGGCGGCTGCACGCCCAGGCCGAGAAAGGAGAGCCCCGCTTCGATCACGATGCCGAAGGCTACGCCGACGCTCACCTGCACCATCAGCGGCGAGAGGATGTTAGGCAGGATCTCCCGCACCAGGATGCGCACCGGCCCCTGCCCCATCAGCCGCGCCGCCTGCACATAGGGTTCGGGCATCAGCATACGCGTCAGGTTGCGGGCGAGGCGCGCGAAGATTGGCAGGTAGGTGAGGCCGATGGCCAGGATCACGTTCTGCATGCCGAAGCCCAGCACCACCATCATGAACAGCGCCAGCACGAAGCTTGGAAAGGCGAAGAGCAGGTCACAGCCCGCCATCAGCAGCGCCTCCCACCGCCCGCCGCGCCAGGCGGCGGTCATGCCGACCGCCGTTCCGATCGCCGCACCGCCCAGCACCCCGGCGAAGCTGACCAGGAAGGAGATGCGGCCGCCCGAGAGGATGCGCGAGAGCACGTCGCGGCCATAGGAATCCGTGCCGAGCCAGTGCGTCGCATCCGGCGGCGTCAGCACGTTGACGAAATCCATCTCCTCCGCCGGAAAGGGCGTGACCATCGGGCCGATGGCGATGCCGAGCACGACCACCAGTGTGATCAGCAGCCCGAGGGCCAGGGTGCGGCTGCGCAGGATTTCCCCCATCAGGCGCGTGCCCGCGGGTCGAGGCGGGTGCAGACGAGGTCCACCAGCAGGTTGGTGAGCAGCACCACGACCAGGAAGGTCAGCGCGCAGGCCTGGATCACCGGATAGTCCCGCCCGAAGGCGCCATCCACCATCAGCGAGCCAAGGCCCGGGATGCCGAAGACGCGCTCGATCACCACCACCCCGCCGAGCAGGTAGCGCACCTGTAGGCCGATCACCGTGACATAGGGGATCAGCGCGTTGCGCAGCACGGCATGGAAGAAGACGAAGGGGCCGGAGAAGCCCAGCGACTGCGAGACCTGCACGAAGGGACGGTGCATCACCTCCAGCAGCGAGGCCCGCAGCACGCGCGAGAAGACGGCAGCCATGGGAGCGGCGATGGCCAGCGCCGGCAGGAAGCCGGACAGCAGCGCCCCGCCCAGGGATTCCACCGGCGAGACGAAGCCGTAGGAAGGGAAGATCGGGAAGTTCAGCGCCAGGAAGAAGACCAGCACATAGCCCAGCCAGAAATCCGGCATGGAGACGCCCAGCACGGCGAAGGAGGTCATCGCCGTGTCCAGCGCCCTCCCCCGCTGCAGGGCCGCCACCGTGCCGATCACCAGCGAGATCGCCACCGCCAGCAGCAGCGCGTAGAGGCCAACGAAGGCGGTGACCGGCAGGCGGCTGGCGATCAGCGAACCGACCGGCACGCCGCCCGCGAGCGTCAGGGAACGGCCGAAATCGCCCAGCGCCGCGCCGCCCAGCCAGGAGGCGAACTGCCACCAGACCGGCCGGTCCAGGCCATGGGTCCGGCGGAAGGCCTCCACCAGCTCCGGCCGCGCATTCTCGCCCAGCGCGGCCAGGGCAGGATCGCCTGGCACCGCCTTCATGGCCAGGAAGACCAGCAGCGCCCCCGCCAGCACGGTCAGCAGCAGGATGCCGGCACGGCGGCCGGCCCGCCGCAGGTGGGTGGCGCCCAATGCCCTATCCGACCGTCATGCCGGCGAACTGGTCCCCGAAATTGGAATAGGGCAGCTGCGTGAAGCCGGAGACATTGGCCGCGAGCAGGTTGTGGATGTTGGAGCAGAAGAGCGGGATCACCGGCATGTCCTCGATCCACAGATTCTCGCTCTCCCGGTACAGCACCCCACGCTTCGCGGGGTCGAGCTCCCGCCGGGCGCGCACCAGGATCTCGTCGAGCTTCGGGTTCCTGTAGCCGGTGAAGTTGCGCCAGCCCTCGCTGTGCAGCAGGTCGTAGGAATACTCGTCCGGATCGATCATCCCGAGCCAGCCCCAGGTGCCCGCCTGGTAGTCGCCGGCGCGGATGCGGGAGAAGACGGTATTGGCCTCGTTGACCTCGACGGTGAGCTTCGTGCCCAATACCTGGTTCGCCTGCGCCGCCACGACCTCGCCGATGCGCTTCCACCAACCGGAGCCCCAGGTGAGGATCACGCCCTCCGTGCTCGGCCCGTATTTCGACTTCGCCAGCTCCTCCTTGGCCCGCTGCGCGTTGAAGGAGGAGAGCGGCTTCGGCTTTGGGTCGTAGGATTCCGTCAGGGAGGGCGGGATCAGCCCCGGTGTCGCGACACCCTCGCCGAACAGTACCACGCGCACCAGCACGTCGCGGTTGATGGCCAAGGACACCGCGCGGCGGAAATGCACATCGTCGAAGGGCGGCTTGCGGTTGTTCAGGCAAAGGAAGCGCGTGTTGAGTCCCGGCTGCTTCAGCACCTTGATGTCGGTGCGCTTCTGCAGGTTCGGGATGTCGGCGAAGGGCGCGGTGCTGGTCAGGTCCACCTGCCGGCCCAGCAGGGCAGTGACGCCGCTGCTTTCCTCGGCGATCAGCGGGATCTCGACCTCGGACAGCTTCGCCGCACCACCGAAATAGCCGGGAAAGGCGGCCAGCTTCAGAGCCTGGTTCGGTTCCCAGGAGCGCAGCGAGAAGGCGCCCGTGCCGACCGGCTTGCGCCCGAATCCCTCCGGATCGGCGGAAACCGCGGCGCGCGAGAGGATCTGCGTACCGGTGCGCACGTTGGACAGAAAGGTCAGCAGCGGCGCGAAGGGCTGGTCGGTGCGCAGCCGCACCGTCAGCGGGTCCGGCACCTCGATGGCGCTGACCGCGGACACCTTGCTGCGGTTGGGCGACTGTGTCTTCTCGTCGAGCAAGCGCTCCAGCGTGAACTTCACGTCGTCCGAGGTCAGCGTGTTGCCGTCATGGAACCTCACGCCCTGGCGCAGGCGGAATTCCAGCGCGCCGTCCTCGGTGGTCCGGAAGCTCTCCGCCAGATCCGGCACCGGCCGCATCTGTGCGTCGAGCTTCAGCAACCCGTTGTATAGGGCCCAGATCACATAGTATTCCGGGATCAGCGCCGCCTTCGCCGGGTCCAGTGTGTTGACGACCCCATAGCCAGAGATGGCCGCGCGCAGGATACCGGACGCCGCTAGGCCGGCCTGCGGAAATCCGCCCAGCGCCAGGGCCCCGATTCCACCCGCGGCGAGGAGAGACCGCCAGGAAAGCCCAGCGCCAAGCGAAGCCTCGGTCATGATGCTGGTTCCCGGTGGGTGGATCAGCGAAAGATTTCGCCGTTCAGTATACATCTACGTCATTCAGGCTTTGCAAGGGTGATTTTCACCGCAAGAATGCCTCAGCATTCCAGAAATGCCCGTGCGTTGATCGACAAAGCCGAAAATTTCGGCATACCCAATCCCGGCGCAACCAAGGAGACGCGGGCGTGGATGAAATGGCCACCCTCCCGGTCGGCACCGACACGGCGCGCGGCCTCGACCTCTACACCGCCATGAAGGCGGAGATCGTCTCGCTGCGCCTCGCCCCCGGCACGCAGTTGCAGGAGGTGGCGCTGGGCCAGCGCTTCGGCGTCAGCCGCACGCCCGTGCGGGAAGCGTTGCAGGGCCTTCTGCATGACGGGCTGGTGGAGCGCTTCGGCCGCTTCTACCGCGTCATCCGCATGACGGAAGCCGAGATCCGCGACTTCTGTGAGTTGCGCGAGGCCCTGGAATGCATGGCGGTCGGCCTCGCCGTGGCGCGCGAGCCGGGCTGCACCACGGTGCTGGAAAGGCTGATCGCCCAGCAGGAGACGGCCTTCGCGCAAGGCGACCTCGATGCCTTCCACGCCCTCGACGGCGCCTTCCACCTGCGTATCGGCCAGGGCGCGGGCAATGCCGCGCTGCTGCGGCAGATGGAGATGCTGCACGACAAGGCGACGCTGGTGCGCGCCATGGAGGGCAGCCGTCCCCACTGGGCCGGGCGCGTGGTCGCCGAGCACCGCCGCATCCTCGATGCCATGCGGCGCCGGGAAGCGGACATCGCCGCGGCGGAGATGCGCTACCACATCCGCAGCGTCGTCATGCTCCGCCCCCGGCAGGCCCCGGCCCCGCCGCCAGAGGACGGGCCGGAGGCATCACCGGAAGGGACGCTGCAAGCCTCCGGAGCGGTCCACCCCGGCCTTCCCTGAGCCTTTCCCCGCCCCAGCTTGCTCACCCCGGCCCGTTGCCTTCAGCATTCCACGGGCCTATCCCTGTTCCCGATGGGGATGGGGTTCCCCCGAAACCGCCCAGATGGGCTGATGACTCCTACCGCAACCACGGAATGCGGTAGGGGTGCGTCCGGACCACGCCTGCCGCTGGGCGGGTTCCTTCGCTCGCCCCGCAAGCAAGGAGCGAGCATGTCATTCACCACCTGCCTTCTGGTCATGATCGGCGGCGCCCTCGGCACCCTGGCGCGCTATGCCGTTTCCGTGCTGGCGCTGCCGATCAGCCGCGACCTGCCCTGGGGCACCATCCTCATCAACGTCGCCGGCTCCTTTGTCATCGGCTTCTTCGGCACGCTGACCCTGGCCCATGGCCGCTTCCCGGTGTCGGAGAACATCCGCCTCTTCGTGATGATCGGACTCTGCGGCGGCTTCACCACCTTCTCCTCCTTCAGCCTCCAGACGCTGGACCTGCTGAGGAGCGGCGCCGTGCTTCGTGCGTCGATCAACATCGTGGCCTCCCTGCTGCTCTGCATCGGGGCGGTGGCCGTGGGCCACACCATCGCGGCCCATGTCAACGGCGGCGCCCGGCAGATCGCCCAGGCCGCCATCGAGGAGGATGCATGACGGCGGAAGCCCCATGCGCCATCGCTTGGGGCGGGGCACGGGGCGAGGCCCGACCTCCGGCGACGGCAGACGGACATGCCGCCGCTTGACCTCGGCCCCGGTCACGGCCCACTGGAACCCTTAGAGGTTTCCCGGATGGACGAGCTCACGCGGCAAAGGCCATCGGCTGGCCCGGAACAGCAAAAAGGGCGGGAGACGGGATGCGTGGCGGCCTGCCCGCGGACCCTGACCGATCTCGAGGCCGACCCCCTGGCCGTGATCGCCGAGGGGCGGGAAGCCGATCCCTTCCTGAGCTGGAAGGGCATCATCCGCCCGATCGACCGGGTGATCGACTGCGATGCGACCGCCCGGCACGCCGCCCGCCGTGCCGAGATGACCTCCCCCCGCTGCGTCACCCAATTCCTCCGGGCCGCCCGCTTCATCGAGCAGGCGCCCCCCAGCCGCCGCATCAACCGCCGGCGCTCCACCTATGGCTGGAAGCATGTCGCGGAGCGCTTCCACAAGGCCATGGACCCGTCGGGCGACTGCTATGTGGGGGAAGGCATGTTCATCCTCGCGGCGCGCGCCATGGGCCTGATGGTCCATGTCGATCGCCACGAGGACACCTATGTGAACCTGTCCGAACGCGCCGCCACGCCCTGGGGCGACAGCGGGGACGGCGCCGCCCCATAGGGCGCGGCGCTTCCGCGCTCAGGCCGCGACGGGCACGCGCTCCGGCCGCTCGATCAGCGCCGCCAGCCGCTGCCCGGAACCGGCCGCCATGGTCCAGCCGGTATGGCCGTGCCCGGTGTTCAGGAACAGGCCGGGAATGCGTGTCGGGCCGATGCGCGGCCGCCCATCCGGCACCATCGGCCGCAGCCCCGCCCAGCGCACCGCGCCTTCCGCCGTCTCCGTGCCCGCCATCGCCGGGAAAAGCTCCGCCACGCCACGCATCAGCGCCCCGATCCGCAGCGGGGATGGCGTCGTGTCGTAATCGGCGACCTCGGCCGAGCCGACAATGCGGTAGCGGTCGCCCAGCGGCGTCAGCGCGAATTTCCGCGTGTCGTCGAGGATGGCGTTGCGCGGCCCCTCCGGCCAGACGCGGCGCGGCACGGTGACCGAAAGGCCCTTCACCGGATAGACGGGCAAGGCAATGCCATGGCGGCGCAGGAAGATCGGGCTCTGGCTGGCCAGCGCCACCACCACCGCGTCGCCCGCGATCTCCCCGCTCCCCCCGTCGGCGCTGGTCGTCACCCCAGCCACGCGCCCTTCGCGCAGCAACAGGTCCTTCGCCGTGGTGTTGTAGTGGAACCGCGCCCCGCGCGCCGCGCACCAGGCGGCCAGCCCCTGGCTGAACTTGTTGCAGTCACCGATCTCGTCCTGGGGGAAGTACAGGCCGCCGGCGATGCGCTCCGCCACCGGCCCCAGCGCCGGCTCGCGCGCCACGCAGGCGGCGCGGTCCAGCCGCTCCGTCTCCAGCCCGAAGGGCGCCAGCGCCTCATGCGCCAGCGCCGCTTCCTCCAGCGTCGCGGCATCGGCGAAGGTCTTCAGCACGCAATGCCCGGCATCGTCATAGGCGACCCCGGTGCGGGCCCGGATCTCCGCCATGCAGCGCGCGCTCAGCAGCGCCAGCTCCAGATTGGCGAGGCAGGTCTCGCGGTAGCGCGCCGGCCGCGCCGCCATCATGAAACCCAGCCCCCAGCGCCACATGCGCGGCAGGGCAGAGGGGCGCAGCAGCATCGGCGCATCCTCCTGCCCCAGCCAGCGCAGCACCTTCATCGGCACGCCGGGTGCCGCCCAGGGCTGGACGGAGCTGACATGGATGATGGCGCCGTTGCCCCAGCTCGTCTCCACCCCGGCGGCCTCGCGGCGCTCCACCACCGTGACCTCGTGCCCGGCCTCCAGCAGCCAATAGGCGGTGGCCACGCCGATGACGCCAGCCCCCAGCAGGATGACGCGCATGTCGCGAAACTCCTCGTTCCAGCCATCCCTGTTTCGCGCCCTGACGCGGCCCCTGTCCAGCCACGGCGGCCCACCATTCCCGCACCAGAAGGGAAAATCGAAAGGGAAGAGCCGCCTCAGCCGATCAGCGCGAAGCGGTCCACATCCACCAGCCCGCGATCGGTGATCTTCAGGTGCGGGATCACCGGCAGGGACAGGAAGGCGAGTTGCAGGAAGGGTTCCTCCAGCGCGCAGCCCATCCCCTGCACCGTGTCGCGCAGCCCGTGCAGCGCGTGCCGCACGGTCTCGAAGGGATCGAGGCTCATCAGCCCGGCCAGAGGCAGGGCGAGTTCCGCCAGCACCGCGCCGTCGCGCACCGCGACGAAGCCGCCGCCCAGCGCGATCAGCCGGTTGACCGCGAGCGCCATGTCGGCGTCGCTGGCGCCCACCACGCAGATATTGTGGCTGTCATGCCCGACCGAGGAAGCGAGCGCCCCGCCGCGCAGGCCAAAGCCGCGCACGAAGCCGCGCCCGACATTGCCGTTGCGCCCGTGACGCTCCAGCACGCAGACCTTCAGCAGGTCGCCGGCCGGATCGGCCTCGCACAGCCCGCCCCGCACCAGGGGCCGCGCATCGTCGATCCGCGCGGTGATGATCTTGCCGGGGATGATGCCGATCGCCGGCAACCCCGCCGCGCTCTCCGGAACGCGGAACACCTCCGGCCCCACCGGGGCAAGGCGCACGGAATTGCCGCCCGGCGGCGGCGGCAGGGCGCGCCCCGCGAAGCTCTCCGCCGTCACCGGCACGCCCTTGCGCAGCACGAAGCTGACGGCGCAGCTTTCCAGCTCCTCCAGCAGCAGGATATCGGCGAGATAGCCCGGTGCGATCAGCCCGCGGTCGCGCAGCCCGAAGCCGCGCGCCGCCGACCAGCTCGCCGCGCGATAGGTCGCCGTCACCGGCGCGCCGAGCGCGATGGCCCGGCGCACGAGATAATCCATGTGCCCCTGCTCGAAAATGTCGAGCGGGTTGCGGTCGTCGGTGCAGAGACCCAGGAAGGGCGAGGTGAACTCCCCGATCAGCGGCGCCAGCGCGGTCACGTCCTTGGAGACGGTGCCCTCCCGGATCAGCACCTGCATCCCCTTGGACAGCTTCTCCAGCCCTTCCTCGTAGCCTGTCGTCTCGTGGCAGTTGCGGATGCCGCAGGAGAGATAGGCGTTCAGCGCCCTGCCGGAGAGCAGCGGCGAATGCCCGTCGATATGCCCCTCGGCGAAGGCCGCCAGCTTGTCGAGGCAGACGGGGTCCTTGTTCAGCACGCCGGGCACGTTCATGAACTCGGCCAGGCCGATCACCTGCGGATGGTCGCGGTGCCGCACCAGCTCCGGCGCGTCGAGCCGCGCCCCCGCCGTCTCCAGCTCCGTCGCCGGCACGCAGGAGGAAAGCTGCACCCGCAGGTCCATCACCGTGGCCAGCGAGGAATCGAGGAAATAGCGCAGGCCTTCCTCGCCCAGCACGTTGCAGATCTCGTGCGGATCGCAGATCGCCGTGGTGGTGCCGCGCGGCAGCACGCAGCGGTCGAACTCCCCCGGCGTGACCAGCGTGCTCTCGCAATGAACATGGCTGTCCACGAAGCCCGGCACGGCGAAGCGCCCGGCCGCGTCGATCTCCCGCACGCCCTCATAGCTCTCGCGCGTCCCCACGATCCGGTCGCCGCAGATGGCGATGTCGCCGCGCCGGATCGTCCCCGTCACCAGATCGAGGATCCGGGCATCCTTGATCACCAGATCGGCCTTCTCGCGCCCCAGCGCCTGGTCGATCCGCTTCTCCAGCACACGCCGCATGGCCGCAGCCCCCTCCATGACGCCCCAATGCTCCCGGACCACAGGGCTTTCCGCAAGCGGTTTGCCCTTCTGGCGCGCGGAGCCTCTTTCCTCCCCGACTTCCCCTGCTTCAAGGCGCCGCGCCCGCCGCCAGGATCAGATTTCCTGCCTGACCTGGGCATGGACCAGGACCGCGAAGAGGCCCGTCCCGCCGATGATGTTGCCGATCAGCGCGGGCAGGATGATGCCGCCCAGAACCTGTGCCAGCCCGGCCTGCCCCGCGAACAGCAGGAGGAAGGCCTCGGCGCTGCCGGCCACCACATGGGTGAAGCCGCCGAGGGCGATGGCATAGGTCAGCGCGAGCACGACCCAGAAATCGCCGCTGCTGATGCCGCCCCGGATCCAGGCCAACGACGCGATCAGGAAGCCCGCGGGGATGCCCTGCCGCAGGATATCGAGCGGCGTCTTCCGCAGAAGGCCCGACGAGATGTCGAGCATCGAGGCGAGCAGCGGCGGCTCCATCAGCGGCAGCCACAGGCTGACCGCCGCCGCGACGCAGGTGCCCACCATGTTGGCGGCGAAGACGACGGCCCAGAGGCGCGCCGCGGTGCCGAACCGCTTCCAGTCCGGTGCCGCCATGACCGGCAGGACGGTGACGATCGTCTGCTCCGTGAAGAGCTGCATGCGCCCGAGGACCACCATCAGGAAGCCCAGGCTGTAGCCGAGATCCGCGATCGCCTCCCGCCCGGGCATGCTGGCGGGGAGCTTGTGGTGCAGGGCCGCCTCGGCGATCACCGAGGTCATGATCGCCAGCCCGCCCGCGACGCCGGACCAGAAGAGCGAGCCGACGGGCCGGGACAGCTCCTCCTCCCCCTGGCGCCGGATCACCTCATGGATGACGCGGGAGCGGGGCGCCGCCATCTCCTCCGCGCTCTCCTCCTCGGCTCGCGTCATCCCGCCCGGCTGTTCGTCGGCCATCCTGTTCCCCCGAAAATACCCCCGGGAAGCCTCGCTTCTCCAGGCATTGCTGACACTGCAACGTTCCAGCCCGGCGAAAGGCCGAGGGCCCTCCCCGGATCAGTGCGCGAAGCCGCCGATGCCGCGCGCCAGGGCCTCGTCCCGCCCGTCCCGCGTCAGTCCCCAGAGGGGGTTGTCCACCATCAGCCGCTGTCCGCCATCGCGTTGCACCGGGCGGATCACCGTCTGGGCGGTGCTGCGCGTCTGCGCCCCGAGGAGGTCGAAGGGGATGCGGACATAGAGGCCCTTGTCGAAGGAGCCCTCGCCGAACTTCGCGAAGGAGACATTGGTGAAGGTGGCGAAGCCGCCGACCTCGATGCCGTTGGCGAAGCGCCGGCCCAGCTCGACCGTGCCGCCCCAGTCCCCGGCCAGGTAGCGCCCGGCCCGCAGCACGCCATAGAGGTTCC
Organism: Roseomonas mucosa ATCC BAA-692; assembly: GCF_000622225.1. Taxonomy (GTDB): domain Bacteria; phylum Pseudomonadota; class Alphaproteobacteria; order Acetobacterales; family Acetobacteraceae; genus Roseomonas; species Roseomonas mucosa. The sequence continues at coordinate 54,523 of NZ_JHWD01000022.1, forward strand.
AGACCGGCAGGTCGGCATAGAGCGAGGCCTGCCCGGTCACGACGCCATAGTCGCGGAAGCCCAGCATCCCGTCATGGTCGCGCTGCCGCACCCAGTTCAGGTCCAGCCCCACCGCCCAGGAGCGGTCGTGCGGGCGGTACAGCACTTCGCCGGAAACGCCGCCGAACATCGGCTCCAGCCATCCGGCCGTGCCCCGCGCGAAGACATCGGGGGCAAGGTTCCAGATGCGCTCGGCATAGAGCGTCGGGATCGAGGTCTCCCCCTCCCGGGCATAGCGCGCATAGTCGCTCCGCACGTGCGGCAGCCGGCTGTCGGAGGGCAGGCCGCCGCCGATATTGCCCAGCAGCCGCTGCTGCACCGACCCGGCGAGGGCGAAGCCGGAGCCCAGCTCCAGCCGCGCCGTCCCGGCGATGGCCGCCTGCCAGCGCAGGCTGCGGGTGGGATCGCCCAGGATCAGCCCGAGCCTGGGCTCCAGCCCATAGGAAAGCCGTTGCGGCGGGGCGCGGCTTTCCCCCGACCAGGGATCGCCGGTCGCGGGCAGCATGGCCACGGCGGCGAAGGCTTCCTCCGGGCTGACGTGGCCGCGCGCGGCGTCGGCCAGGATGTCGCGCGGCGCCAGCACCCGGGCGACCTCCGCCCCGCCCAGCCACCAGGACAGGCGCAGCACCTGCACCTCGGGCGGGAGCAGCCCCTCGGTGGCGCGGGTGATCCGCGCCAGCACCTGCGGCAGGGTGCGGAACCGCCCGCCCGACACGGCGATCCGCGCTTCCCCGCCCTCCAGCGCGAAGGCCCGGGGCTGGAAGCCCGCCGCGTCCAGGGCGGCGAAGACCCGTGTGGCCAAGCCCTCCTCCCCGTCGGACCGGGCGGCGCGGCCCGGCACCGGCGGCGGCGCGGAGAGCGGGATCACCGGCATCCGGTTCGGGTCGAGGCGCAGGGAAAGCCGCGCCAGCAGGTCCGTCCCGTTCACGAAGGCCAGCCCCGCATCCACCCATTCGTTGGACCATTGCAGCCCGCCGTTCAGCTGCGAGCGGGCCCGGCCGCGCAGCCCGGTGGTCCGGCCGGGATAGCCGCCCCGTTCGTCGCGCAGTTCGTCGCCCGACCATTCCAGCTTGGCCCGCAGCCCCTCCACCGCGCCCCAGGGCGTGGGCAGGGGCGGCAGGCTGTATTCGACGCCGCCGAACGGCGCGACATCCGAGCCCTGGAAGAAATCCGTGCGCAGCGTACCGCCGCGCCCGACATCGCGCTCCCGCTCGTCGAAGCGGCCCGAGATCCGCCGCAGCGGGTTGCGTATCCCTCCGGCGGAACCCAGCCTTCCCCAGCCAAGGCCGAGGCTGAAGTCCCAGCCATGCCAGCGCTTGGAGGCGACGAGATACTCGCCGCCATAGATGCCCGTGCCGATCATGTCCTGCAGGCCGACGGCCACGGCCGGAAGCCAGGCGCTTTCCCGCAGCAGCCGGAGCTTCATGTCGAAGGAACGGTCCGTGGTGGTGCCCCGCCCGGTCGTACCGTTCAGCCGCTCGCTCAGGCGGAAGGTGGTTTCCAGGAAAGGCAGCGCCTGGAAGCCCAGGAACCAGAAGCGCCGGTCCGCCCGCAACGACGTCCCCGCCTCCAGGACCCCATCCTCGCGAAAGCGCGCATTGCGTGTTTCCAGCAGCCCCACCCCGCCGAAATCCCCGCCGGTGGCGGGCACTTCCTCGGCGACGGCGGCGGTGGCGGCGAGCAGAAGGAGGAGGAAGACGAAAAGGCGGGACACGGAACAGGCTTCGGGCGCCGCGAAGACGCGCACACGCCGGAAAGGAGTTCAATACCGACCGGACACTTCATGCGGGAATTTCGCCGGCCGAGACCATTTCAACACAGCACCGTCCCCCGTGATACCCGCATCCCGACCCGCTCCCGGAAACACCGCCCGCGGGCCTCAGCGCCGCCGCAGCAGGCTCCAGCCCCCGATCGCCGGGACGGCGACCAGCAGCAGGACGATCCAGGCGCCCGGACGCAGCAACAGGGCGCCCAGCGCATCCAGCAGGTAGCCCGGCATCACCAGCAGCGGCGCCCAGACGATGGCGGAACACAGGTTGGCGGCCTGGAAATGGCTCTGCCGCATCCCCGACAGGCCGGCAATGGCGGAGGCGAAGGCCCGGGCCGGACCGACGAAGCGGCTGGCGAAGACCGCCATCCAGCCCCAGCGGCGAAAGAACAGCACCGCGCTGGCGTAGTTCCGCCACTGGCGGCGCGGCAGCCAGCGGCGCAGCAGGCGCCGTCCCTGCCAGCGGAAGGCCCAGAAGCCCACGGCATCGCCCGCCACGCCGCCCGCCACGATGCCCAGCAGGACCGGCCAGGCCGGCAGCGTGCCGTTGCCGATCAGCAGGCCCATTCCCAGCAGCAGGGCGGTGGACGGCACCAGGAGGCTGATCACCGGCAGCGATTCGGAAAAGGCCAGCAGCATGGCGACCCAGGGCGCCCAGGCGGCGTTCTCCCGGATCCAGGCCTCGAAGCCGCTGATCAGCGCGTCCATTCCAGGCGGGCTTTAGGCCGCGCCGTGGCGGCCGGCAAGGCGCCTCGCCCTGTCCGGAAATCCTCCCATCCTCCCGCCGCTTCCCGGTCGCCGCAGGAGAGGACAAGGGACGACGGTGAGGGCACCGGGGCCGGGCCGGCCGCGAGGCCCTTTTCGCCGCCTGTCCTTTTCGCCATGATCGGCTTCCAGATGGACGAGGATGGGGAGTGGCGGCTCCAGCATGGCGGCTGCGCCGCCTACCGGGGCATGGGGGTTCTCCTGCTCGGCCCGCCTGGGGCCGGGAAGTCGGACCTTCTCCTGCGGCTCCTGGACCGGGAAGGATGGAAGCTGGTCGCCGACGACCAGCTTCTGCTGCGTCACCGTGACGGTGTCCTGCTCGCCCAGGCGCCGCCCGCCCTGAAGGGCATGCTGGAGGTTCGTGGGCTGGGTGTTCTGGAAGGCTTCGAAACATTGGACCAGGTGACGGTCGGCCTCGCGGTGGCCTGCGTCCCGCGTCGGCAGGTGCCGCGGCTGCCGCTGCCACGGCTCTGGAGGCCTGCCAGTCCCCCCGCTGTGGCCGGACAGGCCGCCGCGGCCATCCCGCCCGGCGGTGCGGTGCCCCTGGTGGCACTGCATCCCCTCGACGCCTCGGCACCCCGCAAGGTGGAACTCGGCCTGCTTGCCGCCTGGGGCCTGCTATCCTGCCATGCCGGGGCCTTCGCCCCTCCGCCGTCCTCCGGGTCCGCATGAGCGTCCCGCGTCCGGTCGTCATCGTCACCGGCCTGTCCGGAGCCGGCAAGGCCTCCATCCTCCGCGTGCTGGAGGATCTGGGTCACGAAACCGTGGACAACCCGCCCCTCTCGGTGCTGGGCAGCCTGCTCACCGATGGTGGCGAAGCCCCCGGCGGCCCTTCCGGCAGCCCCCCCTTGGCTGTGGGCGTGGACACGCGCAGCCGTGGCTTCGACGTCAGCATCCTGTCCGCCGGGCTGCAGGCCCTGCGCCTCCGGCCGGACATGGATCTGCAGATCGTCTTCGCCGCCGCCGACGCCGACACGCTGATGCACCGCTATTCCGAGACGCGGCGGCGTCATCCCCTGGCCCCGGAGGGCAGCGCCGCCGAGGGCATCGCCCGCGAGGCGGAGCTCCTGGCCCCGCTGCGCGACGCGGCGGACTGGGTGGTGGACACCACGGGCCTGCCCCTGCCCGATCTCCGGCGGATGGTGGAGGCCCGCTTCCGCCCCGACCGGGCACCGGGCATGTCGGTCTCGGTGAAGTCCTTCGGCTTCCCCAAGGGCCTGCCGCGGGACGCGGATCTGGTTTTCGATCTGCGCTTCCTGCGAAACCCGCATTACGACCCCATATTGCGCCCCATGACAGGGAGAGACGCCCCCGTGGCGGCCTTTATCGAGGCCGACCCGGATTTCGCCCCGTTCTGGGCGCATCTGACCGGGCTGCTGGACCCGCTGCTGCCGCGCTACCAGGCCGAGGGCAAGAAGTACCTTTCCGTCGCGCTCGGTTGCACGGGCGGCAAGCACCGGTCGGTGCTGACCGCCGAGCGGCTGGCGACCCACTTGGCCCGCCAGGGATGGCGGGTCGATCTTTCGCATCGCGAATTGCGCCTGACGGTCGAACCCGCCGCGCCTTCGCCGGGGCCGGAGGCCCGAGTGCTCTCGCCATGATCGGAATGGTACTGGTCACCCATGGGCGCCTGGCCGAGGAACTCCGCCTCGCCATGGAGCATGTCATGGGCCCGCAGAAGAACGTCGCCTGCCTGTGCATCGGGCCGGAGGACAATGCCGAGAACCGCCGCGAGGAGTTGCGCGCCCGCGTGGCCGAGGTGCGGCAGGGCGACGGCATCGTGGTGCTGACCGACATGTATGGCGGCACCCCCGCCAACCTCGCCGCCTCCATGCTGGAGGAAGGCGACGTGGAGGTGGTGGCCGGCATCAACCTGCCGCTGCTGGTCAAGCTGGCCAAGCTGCGGGGCGTGGAGCCGATGCACCAGGCGGTGCAACATGCGGTCACGGCCGCGCGCAGGTATCTCGGCACGGTGGCCGAGCTGCGCGGCACCCCACCTTACGCCGCCAGGAGCGAGGAAGGGGCGGCCCAGGGGATAGCCCAGGCCGCACAGGGAGGAAGCCGATGAGCAGCGAAACCGTCCAATCGGGCGCGCCCCAGTCCGGCACGCCGGTCCTGCGGCGCAAGGTCACCGTGGTCAACACGCGTGGCCTGCACGCCCGCGCGGCCGCGAAGCTGGTGACGCTGGCGGAGCGCTATTCCGCCTGCATGAACATCGTCCATGACGGCCAGAGCGTCCCGGCCTGTTCCATCATGGGCCTGATGATGCTGGGGGCCGGCAAGGGAAGCACGATCACGGTCGAGGCCGAGGGCTGGGATGCCCGCGAGGCCCTGGACGGGGTCGCCGGCCTGATCGAGGCCGGCTTCCATGAAGACTGACAAGGCCGAGGCCAGGCCTGCGGAGCCCCGCGCCGAAGCCAGGCCCGAGGCCAAGCCCGCCGAGGTGAAGCGCGCCG
>NZ_JHWD01000023.1 GCF_000622225.1 Roseomonas mucosa ATCC BAA-692
AAGGTACATCAGCCCGGCGACCAGGCGAGGATGGGTGGCCGGCCGTCCCTCAGCGGCGGGGAAGAAGCCGGCCCATTCCCGCTCGAACCAGGACCAGTCGATCAGCGCCGCCAGCCGCACCAGTTCGTGCCGCCCGTCGATCATGTCGACCAGCCGCGGCCGCAGCAGATCAGCCTGTTCCGGCGGGCGCGGGCGGTGCTTCATGCCCACCAGAATCGCAGCGTTTGTCGTCGAAAACAATCGCACTCTGCAAATTCAGAGCGCCCGATCCAGCAAACATTTCAGATAAATCAGTGAACTATGAGATGTTCAAGACCGACTAAGTAGTCGGCCTTGAATAGCTTGGTCAGTGCGTTCGGCCAGCCGCTGGATAGGGGCTGGTCTGGGTGAGCGCCTGAACGAGACTGGCGAACAGGGCGAGCAAGAAAGCCCGGAGGTGGGCAAGGATCTTGCGGATGTTGTGGCCGCAGCCGCAGAGCACGGCGAACAGGGCATCGCCGAAGGTGCCCTTGAGGGCACAGCGGGCGAGACGGCCGTCGGTCTTCAGGTGGCCGATCTCAGGCTCGATGGCGCTGCGACGGCGCAGCAGCCTGATAAGCCTTGGTGTCAGCCGGCGGCGGGTGCCGCTGACCAACACCTGCGTGCCCCACACGCCATGGCCGCGGTAGCCGCGATCGGCCACGACGGTACTGGGATGATGGCTGGTGAGGGTCTCGACCTGCTGGATGGCTTCGGTGAGGGTGTGGCCGTCATAGGGGTTGCCGGGCATGGAGCGCATGCCGACGACGAAGCCGCCCTCGATGGTGGTGGCGACGCTGACCTTGGAGCCGAACTCGTAGCGCATGCGGGCCTTGCCTTTCGAGATGCAGTCCACCGCGGGCTCGTGCAGGGCATAGAGCTTGCGGGGCGTCTTCGGTGTCTGGCGCAGCAGGCGGGTGACGAGGGCCATCCTGTCGCTGATCCGATCCCGCAGCGGCCCTTGCGCGACGGCGCCGAGCTTGCGCCCCACATCGCGCAGCACGCGGCCGGTGTAGCCCTTGAGCGTGCGCAGCGCCCGGCACATGCGCCGGTACTGCTGGGCATGGGCATGCCGCCCCACCCGTGCGGCCAGACGTGGCGCCAGGCGATTGTAGTTCTGGCGCAAGGCGATCCCGGCCTTGTCCGCCAGCGCCACGAGGGATTGCCGCACCTTCTCATACAGGTGGCTGTCGGTCGGATGCACGATGGCTTTCTCCATCACCGTGGTGTCCACCGCGATCTCGGCCAGGCTGCGTTCCGACACCGCACCCGCGGCCCGGCCTGCCTTGATGATCTTGCTCAGCAGCCACTCCACGCCCTCCTCACCGATGCGGCCGTGCCAGCGGCTGAGCGAGGAGGGGTGGATGGGCAGGCGATGCTGGAAGAAGGTCTCGCCGGTGAAGTGCTGGAAGTACGGGTTCTGACCCAGCGGGCGAGCACCGCCTCGTCGGAGAGGCCGTAGGCGTGCTGAAGGTACATCAGCCCAGCGACCAGACGCGGATGGCTGGCTCGCCGGCTCTCACCGGCGGGAAAGAAGCCGGCCCATTCCCGCTCGAACCAGCTCCAGTCGATCAGCGCCGCCAGCCGGATCAGTTCGTGTCGCCTGTTGATCATGCCGACCAGGCGGGGCCGTAGCAGGTCAGGCTGTTCCGGCGGGCGCGGGCGGTGCTTCACGCCCAACAGAATCGCAGGGTTTGAGGCCCAAACCAACTGGATCCTGTAAATCCACGCCGTCCAGTTCAGCAAATCCATCAATTGGATCAGTAGCCTGGGATTTGTTCAGGGCCGACCACTTAGAGCAGTGGTGCCAGAACTCAGCACTAGGTGCGCTGCCCACTTTCGGGTGGAAGAGCTTGGCGTTGAAGGGGCTGCCCTGGCAGTCACGGTTCTCAGCCCATTCAAGCCTGTCACGAACGATCAAGCCTGCTGCTGGTAGGATCTCCAAGGACGCTCCACCAGTGTTGCGAGCCTCTCTCTTCCCTACATCCTCCCCAGCCACCGGTCAGGTCGAGTAGATCGGTGGTCAGGGTACGCTCATCGGGGAGGATGGGCAGCGGGCGTACCCCGCTCTCTATCTTACTTAGTGTTAGCGTCGTTGCCTGAAGGGGCAAAGCTCTCTGCTATCTGGGTCAGCAGGGCGTCGGCTTTCTTCTCTTCCTCCAGGGTCTCGGCCAATAGCTGCTCTGCTTCAGAATACCCGAGTTTGGCTGCCCAGGTCTTCAGCAGCCCGTAGCGGGCAATCTCGTAGTGCTCGATCGCCTGGGCACAGCCGATCAATACATCATCGGCTGCCGCAGTGCCGCCGAAATCCTCCAGATCCTCTTCCATTTCTGTTGTCAGGCCCTGCATTGCTTCACAGGTCTTGGCACGAGCTGACTTGCCGATACGCTCGAAGACCTGGACCAAGCGCTCCACCTGCGCGGCGCTCTCCTCGGCATGCTGAGTGAACGCTTCCTTCAGTTCCGGTGCCTTCGCGGCCTTCGCAGACTTCTTGAGCGCCCGCACTGACTGTTTTTCGGCGTAGTAGACGTCCTTCAGTGTTTCGTGGAAGGCGTCCGCAAGGGTCTTCTCGGCCATGTCGATGATCTTCCCCATCCAGCTCACCGCCTCATTTGGCAGCCGAGACAAAACGCTCGGCAAGGAGAGAAGGTAGCAACGCAGACACTCACAGATGCTTGGGTATGGCGACAGGACGATGGAGAGGATCTCCATGCATCCAGCGGCCGGCTTCAGGGATGGTGAGGATGCCTTGCGCGGCTGTCTACGCTCTGGAGGACAGGCACAGAATCGAAAGCGCCCAGAGGCACGAGCCATCCGGGCGCATATCTCGACAATGGTGTTTTCGTGCCCTGAAACGTAGTGAGCCGGCACGCACATTTGGTGCCCAGAGTTAACATGTGTTTTGCTGCACTGGCTGGCACTGAGGCGATAATGATTATCTACTGACCAAATTCATGTCAGATTCCGGCCTGATCACCCTGCACTCGAAGAGAGGCGAACTTACGCGTGATGGCATCAAGATTATCAGCACACCATTGTGCCATGCGCTCCTCCTCGCCCAGCGAAAGCATAAGCACAGTAGGTGCAGAACTGTCACCAGCAAGCTCAGCCAACGTCAAAAGAGATTTATAGGACGCGATTTCAAAATGTTCGAAGGCATAATTTGCCAGAGAATTCTTAATGATCTCATCCTGCATTGGTACATGGCCCAGAGCGGCCATATTACCAACGAGACCGGTCACAAAATCTTTCACTCCAGAATGCGACGTTCCGTGCGCGGCTAGTAGTTCGTCGAGGCGATCACGCTGCTGTTCACTCTCAGTCAGGTGCTTGCGCAAAGCCGCTTCGACTTCAGGGTAGCTCTGGACGCGATCCAACTGCCGCGAAAGGAGCTCAATTGCCTGAGTCTCTAAAGCGCGAGCGTTTACCAACCCAGTGATATAGATATCTTTGTAGGATTCTGACATGTTTTGTCCTCCAGCGCAAGTTTTGTCCGGGATATTACCCGCCGGTTCATTCGGCTCGGCACTTCCTTTTTGTGGTCCAGGTCGATAGGGATATTCGCCTGGTACCGCGAAGCGGGCTATATCAAACCACTTTGTGCCTTTCGGCAAAATAGTATTAAAGCAGCTTGCCTATTGTTGGCTTTGCTTTCGAGTGCTGCTATTCCATAGTACCAAGTAATCTATTCCGACAAGGCTATAGGAGAACGCAGAGAAAGAATTTATGGTTCATTAAAAGCGCTGATGCCGCAAACAATTTATCGTTATTACGGTAATTTTGAGCGCGGCTCCACCATCCGGCCGCCTCTCGCGCACATCTCACCCAGCCTTCAATCAAGGTGTATTGCCATAGACTCTGCCGGAGATGGCGCAGGACCGTCCGTTGACCCATAACGCGGGATCCATGCCCCGGCGCCAGCCAACCTGTGGCAGACCCAGGTTATCGACTGCCACCAGCAGCGTCGGATCCGCGAAGATATTGCGCGATGCGGCCGGCATGCATCCAGCCCATTCCCACCACGGTGCATAGCTCTCGATCATCGCCGTCTTGGGGCTCGGCCACAGATCATCCTCTCGGATGCCGCTCGGCCCCCGCTTCTCATAGGCCACTGTTACCCTGACCGGAGCCCTCGGGTAGCCAAGGTTCGGATGGTGGCGAAGTCGGTGCACCGCTGTCCTGCCTCCGATCTCCTCTGAGCTTCCTTGCGGGATGCCCCGCGGTTCATAGGCGAGTGGGGGACGGATCGGAGGCGGGAGGGGAGGTCGTGATGCTCGCCTTCCGCGGCACTTCTCCCCACACCATGCGATGGGGGAGATGGCAGCCAGGACGCGGGCCCTGCGGCCCTCCCGGGCCTGACAGAGAAGGTGAGCAGGTTCACCATTTTCGAAAAGGGGCTCCTGCCTGTCCGGATCGCTGTCAGCACCAGCCTCGCGCTGGAGCTGACGGAGCGGGCCTGTCTGGCAGTGCGAGTGCTGCATCCCAACCGGGGCCACGGTCCACTCAATGTGACGCTGGCGGTCCGCGGCGGGTATGGTTCAGCCGGCGGGTGGCCGGGACTCCGCGAGTGACGCGAGGCGGCGCTCGCAGGCCGGATCGTCGAGGAGGGTCGCGGCCTCGCCCGGCAGGCGGCGGCGCCAGTTGGGGTGCTGGTCGGTGGTGCCGGGGAGGTTGGGCTGTTCCGCCAGGGCGAGGGCATCCTCCACGGGCAGCAGGGCCAGGGTGCAGGCGGACCGGCCGATCTGGGCGGCGGCGGCCTCGGCGAGCGGGGTGCCGTCCTCTGGTGGCGGGGGATCGCCCTGGGCGGCACCGCTGTCGCGCATGGCCTGCCAGAGCGTGGCGCGGTCGCGGGCGCGTTCGGCGCGCTGGGCGGAGCCGTCCTCGCCCTCTCCCAGCAGGCCGAGGCGAGCGCGCCAGCCGATATCCAGGCCGCGCCACCAGCCGACGGCGGTGGGCAGATCGTGGGTCGTGGTCATGGCGGCCGCGTTGCGCGACCATTCGCGCGGGGGGATGTAGGGGCCGCCGCCGTCCCGCTGCTCGAACCAGAGGACACGCATGCCGAGCATGCCGATATGGTCCAGGCGTTCGCGGAAGCCGTGCGGGACGGTGCCGAGATCCTCGCCCACCACGATGGCGCGGTGGCGCCGGGATTCCAGGGCGACGAGGCGGAACATGTCGTCGGCGGGAAACTGCAGGTAGGCACCGTCGCGCGGGTCGGCGCCTTCCGGCACGACCCAGAGGCGGGCGAGGCCCATGGCATGGTCGATGCGCACGCCGCCGGCATGGCGCATGGCGGCGCGCAGCATCTCCAGGAAGGCGCCGTAGCCGCCCTGCTTCAGACCGAGGGGGGAGAAAGCGGTGATGCCCCAGCCCTGGCCGAGCGGCGAGAAGATGTCGGGGGGCGCGCCGACGGTGAGGTGGCGCAGCATCTCGCGCTGGCGGCTCCAGCCATGGCTGCCGCCGCCATCGGTGCCGACGGCGAGGTCGGCGATGAGGCCGATGCTGGCGCCGGCGTCGCGGGCGGCCTGCTGGGCCGTGCCGAGGCCGCGGTCGGCGATCCATTGCAGGAAGGCGTGGTAGGCGACCTCCCGCTCATGGGCGCGGGCGAATTCCGCCACGGCGGGGCTGGCGGGGTCACGGAATTCGGCGGGCCATTGGCGCCAGTTCCAGAGCCCAGGGTCGCGGGCGAAGAGATGGGCGTGCAGGGCCTCGAAGCGGGCATGGCTTTCCAGGGCCTCGCCCTGTTCGGCGCGGAAGCGGTCGAATTCCGGGTCGCCGGGGAAGCTGTCGAAGAGGGCGCGGAAGACGGCGAGGCGGGCGCGGGCCACGGCGGGCCAGTCCACGAGCTCCAGGGCTTCCAGCCGGCCGAATTCCCCGGCCAGGCCGGTGCGGCCGAAGGCGGCGCGGAGCGGGGCCTCGCCCAGCACGGCCGGGTCGGCGTGGAGCACGTTCAGGAAGAGGCGCGAGGAGGGGGAATAGGGGGAGAAGCGGTTGGGGTCGGCGGAGAACTGGGCGTGGACCGGGCTGATGGCCACGGCCTGGGCACCCTTTCGGGCGGCGGAGGAAACGAATTCCGCCAGGGCGGTGAAGTCGCCGACGCCACCGCCGCCCATGCCGTCCTGGCCCGGGCCTTCCGGGCGGCCGCGGCGCAGGCCGTAGAGCTGGACGGTCAGCCCCCAGGGGAGTCTGCCGGAAAGCTGGCGCGCATCGCTTTCCGCCAACGCGTCCTCCGGGCGATAACAGCGGGCCGGAGCGATGGCGAGGGTGGTTTCCGCGCCGCCGATGCGGAGGCGGTGGTAGCCGGGCGGCGGGGAGATGGGCAGGTGGCAGAGGCCGTGTTCCTGCCGGGCGCGGCCTTCCAGCACGCCGCCGTCTTCCAGGTCGAGCCGGTACTCGGGCTCGCCGGGCAGGCCCAACAGCACGGGCTGTCCGGCGGTGGCGGTGCAGAGCGGGGGCAGTGCGGCCTGGGCGGCCAGGTGCTCGCGGGCCTCCCGCATCTGCTCCGGCGAGCCGGTGGGCAGGCCCAGGGCCTCCAGCACGGCGCCGATGGCGTCCGGGGCGACGGTCTGGTCGCGGCCCTGGGCGTCGCGCCATTGCGAGGCGATTCCGGCGGCCTCCGCGAGGGCGTGGAGTTCATCCCGGCTCATGGGCCCGTGTTCTCCGGCAGGTCGAGCATCACCACCGCACAGTCGGGCGGCAGGCTTCCGGCGGCCAGCGCTTCCGCGGCGTCCGGGATGGATTCATGCAGCACGAGGGTGCCGCCCGCCGTCACCGGCGCGGGGGCCTCGTCCAGGTTGAGGGCGATGGTCAGGCGGGTGCCGTCGCCCAGGCGCCAGCGGGCCAGCACGGCCTTCGGCCCCACCGCCTCGGCGCCGATGGCTCTGGCACCGGGCAGGCGGGGGATGATCTCGTCGTGGCGGAGGGCGATCAGGGCCTTGTGCAGGGCCAGCATCTCCGCATGGAAGCCATGTTCGCTTTCCGCGGGGTCGGGGATGGAATCGGTGAAGGTCTTTTCGGCGTTCGGATCGGGGATGCGCTCGCGCTTCTCCGGGTCCTGGAAGGCGGCGAACTTGGCGAATTCCTTGCGCCGGCCCTCGCGCACCGCATCCGCCAGCTCCTGTTGCGGGAAGGCGGTGAAGAAGAGGAAGGGGGCGGTGGCGGCCCATTCCTCGCCCATGAAGAGCATCGGAATCTGGGGCGAGAGCAGCAGGAGGGCGGTGGCGGCCTTCAGCGCCGAGGGGCGGGAAAGGGCGGGCAGGCGCTCGCCGAAGGCGCGGTTGCCGACCTGGTCGTGGTTCTGCAGGAAGAGCACAAAGGCGGTGGGCGGCAGGTGGGCGCTGGGCTCGCCGCGCGCATGGCCCAGATGGGGCATGGTCTCGCCCTGGAAGAGGAAGCCTTCCGCCAGGACGCGGGCGAGCTTTTCCGCGCCATCGTCGGCGAAGTCCTCGTAATAGGCTTCGCGTTCGCCGGTCAGCAGCGGGTGCAGGACGTTGTGGCCGTCGTCGTTCCACTGGGCGTCGAATCCGGGCGCCCTGGGGCCGGTGCGGAGATGGCTGGCGCCGTTGCGCTCGTTCTCCAGCACGAGATGGACATGGCGGCCGGGGGTTTCGGCCTGGATCTCGCTCCGGATGCGGGTGGCGAGGTGGTCGAGCCAGTCCTGCTTCGCGATGGCGTGGACCGCATCGAAGCGGAGGCCGTCGAAGCGGTATTCGCGCAGCCAGGTGAGGGCGTTGGATTCGAAGAAGTCGCGGACCGGGGCCTTCTTGAAGTCGATGGCGGCACCCCAAGGGGTGTGGACGCCCTCGTCGAAGAAGTCCTTTGCATAGGCGTGCAGATAGGCGCCGTCCGGGCCGAAATGGTTGTAGACGACGTCGAGGAACACCATCAGGCCTTGGCCGTGCGCCTCGTCGATCAGGGCCTTCAGCTCCTCCGGCGTGCCGTAGGAGGCAGCGGGGGCGAAGGGCAGGACGCCGTCATAGCCCCAGTTGCGCGGGCCGGGGAACTCGGCGATCGGCATCAGCTCGATGGCCGTGACGCCCAGGGCCTTGAGCCGGGGCAGCATGGCGCGGATGCCGGCATAGCCGCCGCAGGTTCCGGCATGGAGCTCGTAGAGGATGGTCTCGTGCCAGGGGCGGCCCTTCCAGCCGGTGTTCCGCCAGGCATGGGCGCGGGGATCGACCACCTGGCTGAAGCCGTGCACGTCGTCCGGCTGGAAGCGCGCCGCCGGGTCGGGCACCGGGAGGGTGGAGCCGTCCTCCAGCCGGGCCTGGAAGCGGTAGCGCGTGCCGGCCGGGGCGGCGGCCTCCAGCGAGAACCAGCCGTCCGGTTCCGCCCGCATGGGCGCGGGGGGGTGGTCCGCGATCTCCAGCGCGACCTCCGTGGCCGAGGGAGCCCAGAGGCGGAAGCGGGTCCGCGCCCCGTCCGGGAGGAGTTCCGCGCCCCAGGGCGAGGGGGCGCCGCTCATGGCTTCTCGACCCGTGCGCCCAGCAGGAGCAGCGAATGCGCCCCCACCGTCACGCTGGTTTCCTCCGGCAGCAGGGAGCGCTCCTCGGCTTCCGGCAGCGCCGTGTCCAGCAGCAGCCGCCAGGGGAGCACCGGTTCCGGCAACTGGAAGCTCTGTTCCGCGCCGTCGGCATTCAACATCAGCATCACGACCTCGACCCAGCCATCCGCGGCCATGTCGGCGCGGCGCAGCGTCAACGTCCGGGCCTCGGGCTCGTTCCATGCCTCCGGCTGCATCGGCTGGCCGTGCTGGTCGAACCAGCCGGTGTCCTGCACCCCGGGGGCGGGCTCGGTGCGGCTGTGGGGGAAGTAGCGGGGGCGGAGCGGGGTCCAGCACTGGCGCAGCCAGGCGAGGCGGGAAACGAATTCGGCGAGCGCCTGGGCGCGGGGGGTGGCCGCGTGCTCCCAGTCCAGCCAGGAGACCTCGTTGTCCTGGCAATAGGCGTTGTTGTTGCCGCCCTGGGTGCGGTCCATCTCGTCCCCGGCCAGGAGCATGGGGGTGCCGGCGGACAGGAAGACGGTGCCCAGCAGGGCGCGCTGCAGCCGGGCGCGGGTTTCCAGCACCCAGGGCTGCTGCGTCCCGCCCTCCACGCCCCAGTTGGCCGAGAAGTTCTCGCCATGGCCGTCCTGGTTGTTCTCGCCATTGGCCTCGTTGTGGCGGCGGGCGTAGGAGACGAGGTCGCGCAGGGTGAAGCCGTCATGCGCGGCCACGAAGTTCACCGAGGCCCAGGGCTGGCGGCGGCGGCGGTCGAAGATCTCGCTGGAGCCGGTGAGGCGGCTGGCGAGGCCGGGGCGCAGGCCGGAATCGCCGCGCCAGAAGCGGCGCACGTCGTCGCGGAAGCGGTCGTTCCATTCGGCGAAGCCCGGCGGGTGGTTGCCGAGCTGGTAGCCGCCGGGGCCGATGTCCCAGGGCTCCGAGATCAGCTTGACCTGGGACAGGACCGGGTCCTGGCGCAGCACGTCGAAGAAGCCGGCACCAGGGTCGAAGCCGCTTGCCTCCCGCCCCAGGATGGTGCCGAGGTCGAAGCGGAAGCCGTCGACGCGGTAGGTCTGCACCCAGTGGCGCAGGCTGTCGGTCACCATCTGCAGCACGCGCGGATGGGCGATGTTCAGCGTGTTGCCGGTGCCGGTGTCGTTGATGTGGACGCGCTCGTCGCCGGGCAGGAGGCGGTAGTAGCTGGCGTTGTCGAGGCCCCGCCAGGACAGGGTCGGGCCCATCTCGTTGCCCTCGGCCGTGTGGTTGTACACGACGTCGAGGATCACCTCGATCCCGGCAGCATGGAGCTGACGGATGGCGACCTTGATCTCCTTCAGCGAGCCGGTGCTGAGATAGGCGGCTTCCGGCGCAAAGAAGTTCAGGGTGGAATAGCCCCAGTAGTTGCGCAGGCTCTTCTGCACCAGGAAGCGGTCCTGCAGGAAGGCGTGCACGGGCAGCAGCTCCACTGCCGTGATGCCCAGGCGCAGCATGTGCTCGATCATGCGCGGGTCGGACAGGCCGGCGAAGGTGCCGCGCAGGCGTGGATGCAGGGCGCTGTGGCGCATGGTGAGGCCGCGCAGGTGCGCCTCGTAGATCACCGTGTCCGTCCAGGGCGTGGCGGGGGGGCGGTCGTCGCCCCAGGTGAAGCTCTCGTCCACCACCAGGGCCTTGGGCATGGCCACGGCACTGTCGCGGCGGTCGAAGGAAAGGTCCTCGCGGCTGTTGCCGACGCGGTAGCCGAAGAGCGCGTCGGACCAGGTGACCTGCCCGACCAGCTTGCGGGCATAGGGGTCGAGCAGCAGCTTGTGCGGGTTGAAGCGGTGGCCGCGCCGGGGCTCGTAGGGGCCATGGGCGCGCAGCCCGTAGACGAGGCCGGGCTGCGCGCCGGGGAGATAGCCGTGCCAGACCTCGTCGGTGCATTCCGGCAAGGCGTAGCGGGCCAGCTCCTTGCGGCCCGTGGCGTTGAAGACGCAGACCTCGATCTTTTCCGCATGGGCGGAGAAGACCGCGAAGTTGACCCCGAGACCGTCCCAATAGGCTCCGAGCGGATAAGGCCGCCCGGGGGCGAGGCGATCAGGGGGTAGGGCCATGCGTGTTGAGTGCTCCGGGGGACAGCACAATCGTAGCGAGCGGTGGCAGGATGAGCGAGAGCGATTGCGCCTGCCCGTGGCTGGGCAGATCCTCGGCCATCACGCCGCCGGCATTGCCCAGGTTGCTGCCGCCGTAGTTGCCGGCATCGCTGTTCAGCAGCTCGTGCCACCAGCCGCCCCCATGCCCACTGGCCGGGACGCCGATGCGGTAGCCCTCGCGCGGCACCGGGGTGAGGTTGCAGACCACGAGTGCCGGCGGGTCGCCATCCTGGCCGCGGCGGAGATAGGCGAAGACGCTTTGCGCGCTGTCGTCGCCGATCACCCATTCGAAGCCCGCGGGTTCCGCGTCGAGACGGTGCAGGGCGGGCAGGCCGCGGTAGAGCGCGTTGAGGTCGCGGACGAGGTCCTGCATGCCGCGATGCCCGGGATCGTCCAGCAGGTGCCAGGGCAGGGCGGCGTCGTGGTTCCATTCCGTCGGCTGGGCAAGCTCGATGCCCATGAAGATCAGCTTCTTGCCCGGATGGGTCCACATGAAGGAAAGGTAGGCGCGCAGGTTGGCGCGCTTCTGCCAGTCGTCGCCGGGCATCTTGCCGAGCAGCGAGCCCTTGCCATGCACCACCTCGTCATGGCTGAGCGGCAGCACGAACTTCTCGGAGAAGGCATAGACGAGGCCGAAGGTCATGCTGTCGTGGTGCCAGCGGCGGTTGACTGGGTTCTCCTGCATGTAGTGGAGCGTGTCGTGCATCCACCCCATGTTCCACTTGTAGGAAAAGCCGAGCCCGCCCTCGCTGACCGGCTTCGTCACGCCCGGCCAGGCGGTGGATTCCTCTGCGATCACCACCGCGCCGGGGCAGCGTTCGGCGACCGCCGTGTTCAGCTCGCGCAGGAAGGCCACGGCCTCCAGGTTCTCGCGGCCGCCATACTGGTTGGGGACCCATTCGCCCTGCTTGCGGGAGTAGTCGCGGTAGAGCATCGAGGCCACGGCGTCCACGCGCAGCCCGTCCACGTGGTAGTGCTCCAGCCAGAAGAGGCCGGAGGCGATCAGGAAGCCGCGCACCTCGTTGCGGCCGAAATTGTAGATCAGCGTGTTCCAGTCCTGATGGAACCCCTCGCGCGGGTCGGCGTGCTCGTAGAGGGCGGTGCCGTCGAAATGGCCCATGCCGTGGGCGTCGGTCGGGAAGTGGGCCGGCACCCAGTCGAGCAGGACGCCGATGCCCGCCTGGTGGCAGCGGTCCACGAAGCGGGCGAAGCCGTCCGGCGTGCCGAAGCGTGCCGTGGGGGCGAAGAGGCCGAGCGGCTGGTAGCCCCAGGAGCCGCCGAAGGGATGTTCCATGACGGGCAGCAGCTCGACATGGGTGAAGCCCATCTCCGCCACATAGGGGATCAGCCGGTCGGCCAGGCCCTCCCAGTCCGGCGCATGGCCGTCCTCGGCCTTCCACCAGGAGGTCGGGTGGACCTCGTAGATGGCGATCGGCGCGTCGGGCGCGTGGCGGGCGGCACGGCCGGCCATCCATTCCGCGTCCTGCCATTCGTGCGGCGTCGGGTCCGCCACCACGGAGGCGGTGGCGGGGGCGAGCTCCGAGGCCAGGGCGACGGGATCGGCCTTCAGCGGCAGCATGGCGCCGCCGGGGCCGCGGATCTCGTACTTGTAGGCGGTGCCGGGGGTGAGGCGGGGGATGAAGAGCTCCCAGATCCCGGCCTCCCGCCGCAGGCGCATCGGGTGGCGGCGGCCGTCCCAGCTGTTGAAGCCGCCGACCACCGAGACACGCTCGGCATTCGGGGCCCAGACGGCGAAGCGCACGCCGGGAACGCCGCCGAGGGTCATCGCCTGGGCGCCGAAGACGCGGCCCATCTCCCGGTGCCGGCCCTCGGCGAAGAGGTAGAGGTCCATGTCGCCGAGCAGCAGGCCGAAGCTGTAGGGGTCCTCGGTCTCCTGCACGCCGCCGGGCCATTCGACGCGGAAGCGGTAGGGGCGGGCATCGGGGACGGGAGCCTCGAAGACGCCGGCGGGGTGGATGCGCTCCATCGGCGCCAGGACCTCGCCGCTTTCCGCGTCGAGGAGTTCCACAGCCTTCGCGCCCGGCTGGAAGGTCAGGACCGTTTTACCCCCGGGGCCGTCATGGGCGCCCAGGATGGCGAAGGGATCTCCGTGGCGGCCCTCGGCGAGGGCCTGGATGGCGGCATCATTCCGCATCGGGGATCAGCCTCTCGACGATGGCGGCCAGGCCGCGCAGGGGGAGGGGAAGCCAGGCGGGCCGGTTGGCCGCCTCGTAGCGGATCTCGTAGGCAGCCTTCTCGATCAGGAAGAGATCGAGCAGGGACTGTTCGGAGGCCTCCGGCACCCAGGGGCGTTCCGCCGCGTGCTCCACGACGCGGTAGGCCGCCAGGAAGGCGTCGGAGGCCTCCTGGCGGAAGCGTGCCAGGAGCGCCTCGCGGCGTTCCTGCGGCACGGCGGAGCTGCTGCCCGTGTCGTGGCTCTGGGCGGCGGCGGCGGCGGCGTAGTCGAAGGAGCGCAGCAGCCCGGCCACGTCGCGCAGCGGCGAGCCCTTGGCGCGGCGTTCCTCCAGCGAGCGCGCGGGCTCGCCCTCGAAGTCCACGATCACGGCGTCGCCCTGGGAGACCAGGACCTGGCCCAGGTGGAAGTCGCCATGCACGCGGGTCTTGAGCGCGCCGTCGGCGGCTTGCGCCAGCGCGTGGACCTTGCCGCGCAGGGCCTGGGCCTTGCTGAGCAGGGACTGCGCGCGGGCCGCGTCCGCCTCCGACAGGTCGGTGGCCTTTTCCAGCAGCTTCAGCGCCGGTTCGAGCTGTTCCAGCGCGCCCTCGGCCCAGGCCGTGCGGTCCGCCTCCACGGCGGGTTCGGGCGTGAAGGCCGGGTCGTCGGACGGTGCGGCGAGCACGGCGTGCAACTCGCCCAGGCGGCGGCCCAGGGCGGTGGCGAAGCTGAGGTAGCCGGCGAAGATGTCCTCGTGCCCGTCATGGGCCAGCGCGGCCTCGTCCACCGAGCGGGCCAGCCAGTCCAGGGTCCAGCCCCAGCCGTCGCCCTGGTTGCGGACGAAGCCCTGCAGCAGCATCAGCGTCACCGGCTGTCCGTCCGGCCCGGTGCGGACCACCTCGCCCAGCAGCGGGGCGATGTTCTGGAAGCCGGCCTCGGTGAGATGGCGCGTCATCTCGGCCTCCGGATGGATGCCGGAGAAGAGCTTGCGCAGGATCTTCAGCACCACCTGGTCGCCGACGATCATCGAGGAGTTGGACTGTTCCGCGGAAAGCCGGCGGATCTCCGGCCGCTCGGGGATCTCGATGCCGTGCAGCAGGGCGCCGCCGATGAAGCGGATCTCGCCCTCGTCGCTCTGCGTGGTGCTGTTGCGGCGGAAGTTCACCAGCGCGGCATGCACGAAGTCGTCGGAGGCGAAGGCATCGGTCAGGTAGCCGACGCGGCGCGTCTGCCGCACGCGGGAGATGGCGAGCTGATAGGCCAGCGGGCTGGCGCTGTCGTCGTCCTCCACCGCGGCCAGGGGCAGGCAGTAGCGCTCGGTGCGGTCGGGCAGCTTCGCCTCGATCTCGGCGAAGATGACGTAGCGGGCGTGCGGGAAGGGGGCGATGGCCTTCAGGCTGACACCTTCAAGCTTCTCGCCCTTGGAGGCGAACCAGCGGCGCTTGGGCAGGTAGCTGGGCAGCACCTCGCGCTCCAGCTCGCGCTTCTGCGCCTCGCCGAAGCCGGTGGTGTTGGCCGGGAAGACCAGGGTGCGCAGGTCGGGCAAGGGCTCGGGCGCCTTCACGTGCCAGGGTGGGAGGGCCTGCTCGGTCGCCAGCACGAACCAGTAGAAGCCGAAGGGCTGCAGGGTGAGCAGGTAGGTGAGCTGGCCGATCTCCGGGAAGGCGGTGCCGCCCAGCATCTCCACCGGCACGCGGCCGACATAGGCGGAGAGGTCGAGCTCCACCGCCTGGGAGGTGCGGGACAGGTTGAAGACGCAGAGGATGCTCTCGTCCCCGTATTCCCGGACATAGGCAAGGACCTTGCGGTTGCCCGGGTAGAGCAGGCGCATGCCGCCGCGGCCGAAGGCGCGGGAGCGCTTGCGCGTGGCGAGCATCCGCCGCGTCCAGTTCAGCAGGGAATGCGCGTCGCGCGACTGCGCCTCCACGTTCACCGCCTGGAAGCCGTAGAGCGGGTCCTGGATGGTGGGCAGGACGAGGCCGGCCGGGTCGGCCTTGCTGAAGCCGCCGTTGCGGTCGGGAGACCACTGCATCGGCGTGCGCACGCCGTCGCGGTCGCCGAGATAGATGTTGTCGCCCATGCCGATCTCGTCGCCGTAGTAGATCACCGGCGTGCCGGGCATGGACATGAGCAGGCCGTTCATCAGCTCGATGCGGCGGCGGTCGTGTTCCAGCAGCGGGGCGAGGCGGCGGCGGATGCCGAGGTTGATGCGGGCGCGCTTGTCGGCGGCATAGGTGTTCCAGAGGTAGTCACGTTCCTTGTCCGTGACCATCTCCAGCGTCAGCTCGTCATGGTTGCGCAGGAAGATCGCCCACTGGCAGCCGTCGGGGATGTCGGGCGTCTGGCGCAGGATGTCGGTGATCGGGAAGCGGTCCTCCTGCGCGATCGCCATGTACATGCGCGGCATCAGCGGGAAGTGGAAGGCCATGTGGCATTCGTCGCCCACCCCGAAATACTGCTGCGTGTCCTCGGGCCACATGTTGGCCTCGGCCAGCAGCATCCGGTCGGGGTACTCCTCGTCCAGCTTGCGGCGGAGCGTCTTCAGGACCTCGTGCGTCTCGGGCAGGTTCTCGTTGCTGGTGCCGTCGCGCTCGATCAGGTAGGGCACGGCGTCGAGGCGCAAGCCATCCACCCCGGCATCGAGCCAGAAGCGCATGATGTTCAGCACCTCCACCATGATGCGGGGGTTGTCGAAGTTCAGGTCCGGCTGGTGGCTGAAGAAGCGGTGCCAGAAATAGGACTGGGCCTCCTCGTCCCAGGTCCAGTTCGACTTCTCCGTGTCGAGGAAGATGATGCGGGTGCCGGAATAGAGCTCGTCATTGTCCGACCAGACGTAGTAGTCGCGCGCCGGGTCGCCCGGGGGCGCCTTGCGGGCGGCCTGGAACCAGGGGTGCTGGTCGCTGGTGTGGTTGATCACCAGCTCGGTGATGACGCGCAGGCCGCGCTTGTGCGCCTCCCCGATGAAGCGCTTGGCTTCGTCCAGCGTGCCGTAGTCGGGGCTGACATCGCGATACTCCGAGATGTCGTAGCCGTCGTCGCGGCGCGGGGAGGGGTAGAAGGGCAGCAGCCAGAGCGTGTCCACGCCCAGTTCGGAGAGGTAGTCGAGCTTGTCGATCAGGCCGGCGAAGTCGCCGATCCCGTCATTGTTGGAATCGAAGAAGCTCTTGATGTGCAACTGGTAGATGACCGCGTCGCGGTACCAGTGCGGGTCTTCCGTCATGGACATCTCGGTTCGTTCGCTCTCAAGCCCCGAAGGGCGTACCGGTGGGGCGCAGGCGCCAGATGGCGAAGGGCAGGTCGGCGGGATCGAGGCGCAGGTGCTGCATCTTGCCGGCGAAGGTGAGGCGGTTGCCGCGCATCAGGTCCTCCGCCTCGATCGAGGCATGGTCGGGCAGGCCCCATTCCCAGAGAGGCACCTCGAAACTGGCCTCCTGCGCGTTGAAGGGGTCCATGCTCACCGCGACCAGCAGGCAGTTCGAGCGGTCCGGCGTCGCCTTGCCGAAATAGAGGATGCTGTCGTTGAAGGCGTTGTGGAAGGTGACGCCCAGGTGGCTGTGCAACGCCGGGTTCTCGCGGCGGATGGCGTTCAGCCGGGTGATCTCGGCGACGATGTTGCCGGGGCGGTCGTGGTCCCAGGCGCGGATCTCGTACTTCTCGCTGTCGAGGTATTCCTCCTTGCCCGGGGCGACGGGCGTGGCCTCGCAGAGCTCGAAGCCGTTGTAGACGCCCCAGAGCCCCGAGAGCGTGGCGGCCAGCGCGGCGCGGATCAGGTGGCCGGGGCGGCTGCTGGTCTGGAGGAACTTCGGGTTGATGTCCGGCGTGTTGACGAAGAAATGCGGCCGGAAGAACTCCTTCGGCGCCGTCGTCGTCAGCTCCGTCAGGTATTCCTGCATCTCGGCCTTGGTGTTGCGCCAGGTGAAGTAGGTGTAGCTCTGCGAGTAGCCGACCTTGGCCAGCCGGTACATCACCTTGGGGCGGGTGAAGGCCTCGGAGAGGAAGATCGTGTCGGGGAAACGGGCCTTCACCTCCGCGATCATCCATTCCCAGAAGGGCAGAGGCTTGGTGTGCGGGTTGTCCACGCGGAAGGTGCGGATGCCGCGCTCCGCCCAGAACAGCACCGAGTCCCGCAGCGCGATCCAGAGCGAGGGCATCGCGCCCTCGGCGTAGAAATCGACGTTGACGATGTCCTCGTACTTCTTGGGCGGGTTCTCGGCGTACTTGATGGTGCCGTCGGGGCGCCAGTCGAACCATTCCGGATGCTCGCGCAGCCAGGGATGGTCGGGGGAGCACTGGATGGCGAAGTCCATCGCCAGTTCCAGCCCTTGGTCCGCCGCGGCCTGGCGCAGGCGCTCGAAATCCTCCAGCGAGCCGAGCTCGGGGTGCAGCGCCTCGTGGCCGCCATCCTCGGAGCCGATGGCATAGGGGCTGCCGGGATCGTCTGGGCCGGGGGTGAGGGTGTTGTTGCGGCCCTTGCGGTTCTTCCGGCCGATCGGGTGGATCGGCGGGAAGTAGAGCACGTCGAAGCCCATGGCGCGGATGCGCGGAAGCTGGCCGATCACGTCGTCGAAGGTGCCGTGACGCTTCGGATCGCCGCTCTGCGAGCGCGGGAAGATCTCGTACCAGCTCGCGAAGCGGGCGGCGGTGCGCTCGACCTCCACGGGCATCGGCGCGGAGCGGAGGCGGTGCGGACGGTCGTCGGCGCTGGCCATCATCGCCGCCGTGTCGGGGGCGAGAAGCAGGGCGAGGCGTTCCGCATCCGCCGCGTCCAGCAGGCGGGCGGCGAGGGCGGCGAGGCCCGGGATGTCGGAGCCGGCGCGGTCGGCGGCGGCGGCGACCAGCCGGCGGCCTTCCTCCAGCTCCAGATGCACCGGCACGCCTGCCGTGTGCTTCTTGCCCAGCTCGTCGCGGAAGGCGGCGAAGACGTCGATCCAGCCTTCCACGGCGAAGACGTGGCGGCCCAGGCGTTCCAGCGGGAAGGTGGCCGACCAGCGGTCGTTGCTAACCAGCGTCATCGGCGCCTCGCGCCATTCCGTCTCGTCGGCGGCGCGCCAGAGCAGGGCGGCGTTCAGCTTGCCGTGGCCGTCGGTGAAGATGTCGGCCTCCACGGCCACCACCTCGCCGACGATGCGTTTGGCAGGGAAGCGGCCGTCATCCACGACGGGGGTGATCGCCTCGATGGCGATGCGGGGGCTTTCCACTGCCTCCTCCGCCGGCAGTTCGGAGGCGTCGCGCAGGATCGGCCGGCCGCGCTTCGCCGTGGCGGCGACCACCCCGCCGGGCTCCAGGCGCAGCGGCGTGCCGGGCACCAGCGCCTGGGTGGAAGAACCGCCGGGCACGGCGAAGCCGCCCAGCATGCCGCCCAGTTCCGGCAGCACCGTCTCCGGCATCAGGTCGCGGCTGTTCCGCACGTCCGGGTTGGCGAGGATCAGCGCCGCCGCCCCGGCGGCCCGCGCGTCGCGCCCGTCGAGGCGCAGCACCGCCGCCACCGGGGCGCCCGGTGCGGCGACGGAGCGGGTCTCGCCCCCGGCCATGGGCGCGAGGCGGCGGGCCAGGGCGGTCGCCTCGCGGAGCGCGGCGGAAAGGTCATAGGGCGCGTTGTCGCGCAGCCAGGCCCAGTCCCCGGCCCGGACATGGGCGGGGTCGAGTGGCGTGCGGGCGCCGGCTTCGAAGCCCATGGGCACTAGCAGCCCGTCGCCGAAGCCGGCGGCGAAGGCCAGGGCGCGGCGGGCGATGCGTTCGCGCAGGGTGGGGTCGTGCCGGTCCGCCGCCACGCGGGTGCCGAAGGGGGCCTCGGGGAAGGCCAGGGGTGGGGCGATGACGGCGAGGGCGTCGCGCTCCTCGAAGAGCCAGGGGGAGCGGTAGTCCCACCAGGCAGCGGAGCTGGCGGTGGCGGCGAAGCCCAGCCCGGCGAGGCGCGGCAGGACGTCACGGGGCAGGCCGGTGGTCCAGGCGATGAAGCGGGCGCCGGGGGCGGCGGCGATCAGGCGGCGCCAGGCCTCGGGCGGGATTTCCTCCGGTTCCTCGCAGCGGAAGCCCGACACGCCGGCCTGGGTCCAGAGGCGCAGGCGCTCCGCCCACCAGGTGGCGAGGCCTTCCTGCCGCAGGTCGCCGCGGACGGAGCCGCGCAGGGCGGGATCGGTGCGCGGATCGGGGCGCCGCCCGGCCGGATCGGCGAACCAGCCGGGATGCTGCGCGCGCAGGGTGCTGTCCTCGGCGACCCGTTCGGGAATGAGGTCGAGGCAAAGGGCCAGCCCCTCCGCGCGGCAGGCGGCGGCGATGCGGGACAGCGCCTCGGTGCCGTCCTCCCCGGCCTCCAGCAGCGGGTGCGGGCGGTCGTGGTCGGAAACGTGAAACAGGTTGCCGGAGGCGCCGGTGGCGAAGACCGGCGGGATGGCCACGCCGCCGAAGCCCAGCCCGGCGATGCGGGCCAGTTCCGGCCCCCAGCCGCGCAGGGGGCCAAGCATCAGGGGGTGGAGGTAGTAGAGGGGCGGCATGGAGCGGCCGGCCAGGGCGACGTCATGCGAGGTCTCGGGGGAGGTCTCGTGGATGTTCATGGTCCTGGGCGCGTTCCGTTGGCCGGTCTCCGGGCTGTGGGCCCGGCGGCCGGTTCTGGCGGGAGGAGACGGTCATCGCAGCCCCCGAGGGAGTGGCCAAGCGAGCGGACTCGCAACTGGTCGTGATGCCCCCGGATGCCCCGACGGGAGTGCAACGCGAGGTGAGCGGATCGGTTGACCTCGCATGTCGCCGCCCTTCGCCGGGATCGGTCCGGCGGCCGCCGCGCCATCCGGCGCAGGAGAAGGAGCAGCCATGCCTTGGATTCTGTGGGGGTTGGCCCTGCTGGCCGGTGCGCTGAACACGGTCCAGTCCGGCACCAACGCGACGCTCAACAAGGTGCTGGGCCAGCCGGTCCTGGCCGCGCTGGCGGTCTATGCGGGCGGCGTCGCGGGGGCGCTGCTGGCCTCGCCCTTTCTCGGGCTGTCGTGGCGGGGCCTGGGCGGGCGGGCGGGGCAGGTGCCCTGGTGGGGCTGGATCGGCGGCCTGCTCGGGGCGGTCTATGTGCTGGTGACGCTGACCTCGGCGCAGAAGCTGGGTGCCGGTCCCTACACCGCCCTCACCCTGACCGCGGCGGTGGTGACCTCCGTGCTGCTCGACCATTTCGGCCTTGTCGGCTTCGAGGTGCGCTCCCTGAGCCTGCTGCGGGTGCTGGGCTGCGCGCTGATGGTCGGCGGGGTCGTGCTGATCGCGCGCTACTAGGGGAGATGCGAGGGAGGGGGGCGGAGGTTCCGCCGCAACAAGGCGCATGCGCCGGCGTTCATCCGGTCATGCGTATTCACACCCTCCACTGCGGCTGCATGCGTCCCTTCGGGGGCGGGCTATGGGATGGGCTGACGCCCGGCATGGGGCCGTCGCGCCTGACCTGCCGCTGCCTTCTCGCCGAATCGGAGGATGGGCTGGTGCTGGTGGATACCGGCTTCGGCATGGGGGATGTCTTCGACCCGGAGGCGCGCCTGCCAGGCGTCGCGCGCCATGCCACGCGGGTCCGGGTCGCGCCGGAGGATACGGCGATCGTCCAGGTCCGGACCCTGGGTTTCGACCCCAAGGATGTGCGCCATATCGTGATGACGCATCTCGACTACGACCATGCGGGCGGACTCACGGATTTTCCCTGGGCGACGGTGCATGTGTCGGGGCGGGAGGCGCGGGATGCGCGTGCGCGGCGGGGGCTGACGGGGGCGATGCGCTACCGGCCCGGACAGCTTCGGCGCGACATGCGGGAGCACGACCGGCTCGGCCAGAACTGGTTCGGCTTCGCGGCGTTTCGCGAGGGGCTGCCGCCCGGCTTCGTGCTGGTGCCGCTGCCCGGCCACACGGCGGGGCATTGCGGCGTCGCGGTCCGGACCGGGGCGGGCTGGCTGCTGCATGCGGGCGATGCGGTGTTCAACCTGCGCGAGTTGCGGGCTGCGCCGCGCTGCCCGCCTTTCGCCCTGGCCTATGAGACGATGATGCAGCGGAGCGGGCGCATCGCCGCGGCGTCCCAGGCGGCGCTTCGGGCGCTGCTGCGCGGGCATTCGGACGAGGTCCAGGTCATCTGCACCCATGACCCGGTGGCGGACCCGTTCCTGCCGGAGATGGCGTCGCGGGCGGCGTGAGGGATCAGCCGCCGCGCCCGAGCCAGCGGGCCAGGCGTTCCGGTGCCGCCGCCATGTCGGCTTCCGGCCCGCAATAGGAGAAGCGCAGGAAGCGGTGGCCACGGGCCGGGTCGAAATCCACGCCGGGGGTGGCGGCGATGCCGGCCTCGGCCAGCATGGCGGCGCAGAAGGCCACGCTGTCGTTGGTCAGGTGGCCGACATCGCACCAGAGGTAGAAGGCGCCGTCCGCCTGGGCGATGCGGTCGAGGCCGATGCCCGGCAGGGCGCGCAGCAGGATGTCGCGGCTGCGGGCATAGGCGGCGCGGTTGGCCTCCAGCTCCTCCGTGCAGTCCATCGCGGCCTGGGCGGCGAGCTGGGCGATGTGCGGGGCGGAGATGAACATGTTCTGCGCCAGGCATTCCACCGGGCGGAGCAGGTCCTCCGGCAGCAGCATCCAGCCGATGCGCCAGCCGGTCATGGAGAAGTACTTGCTGAAGCTGTTGACCACCACGGCGCTGGGGCTGAAGGCCGCCGCCGTGGCTTCCTCCACGCCATAGCTGAGGCCGTGGTAGATCTCGTCGGAGATGAGGCGCACCCCGTTCGCGTGGCACCAGCGGGCGATGGCGGCGAGCTCGGCGGGTGCGAGCATGGTGCCGGCGGGGTTGCAGGGGGAGGCGACGATCAGGCCGGCGGGGCGCGGGTCCAGCTTCTCCAGCATCGCCACGGTGGGCTGGAAGCGGGTCGAGGCGTCGCAGGGCAGCGTCAGGGGGCGCATCCCCAGCGCGGTGAGGATATTGGCGTAGGGCGGGTAGTAGGGCGCCGCCATGGCCACCGTGTCGCCCGGGTCGAAGGCGGCGAGGAAGGCCAGCGGGAAGGCGCCCGAGGCGCCCACCGTGACGGCGATGCGGTCCACCGGCACGGGCTGGCCATAGTGGCGGGCGTAGCGGAGCGCGATGCGCTCGCGCAGGGGGCGCAGGCCAAAGGCCTCCGTGTAGCCCATGGGCTCGCTGGCCAGCAGCGCCTTCGCCACGGCCTCGGCGGCGCCGCGCGGGGCGCCGGTGCCGGGCTGGCCGACCTCCATGCGGAGCACGCCCGGCGCGCCCGGGGGCAGGGCGGCGGCGCGGGCATTGGCCGCCGCGATCACGTCCATGACCAGGAAGGGCGGTGCGTCGGCGCCGCGCCCCACCTTGAGGCCGGGCCCCGGCCGCGGCTTCCGATGCCCCTGGGTCATGCCGTCAGTTCCCCCGGCCCATGAGGGCGAGGCCGCCGCCGCGCGGGTCCACCGCCGCCTGGCAGGTGGCGACATTGCCGGGCAGGTAGTCGGGGCAGGCGAGCGCCGCGCCGCGCCCGGGTTCCGGTACCGCGGCCAGGGCCTCGGCCAGGCTGCCGCGCCGGGCGAGCGCCTGCGCCGCCGGCAGGGCGGCGGCCAGGGGCGCGTCTTCCTGGCCCGAACCGGCGCCGGCATAGCGGAAGGCCTTGATGTTGGCGTTGCTGACCAGCACCGGGGAAAGCAGCGGCGGCGTGATGCCGCCCGGCCGTGGCGCGGCGGCGAGCAGGAAGCCCATGCCCGGCACCATGCGGCCGGTGCCGAAGAGGTTGTTCATGCTGAAGTTGCAGCTGACAGCGCCGCCGTCGCGGTCCACCACCACCAGCGAGGAGGAGGCGGGCAGGGGCGCGGCATTTCCGGCCGGGGCAGGCGGATTGGCCAGTAGCGCGGCGGGATCGGCGCCGCCCCGGGCCGCGCTGGCCGCGGCGAGGCCGCGCGCCTGGGCCGTGGCGGGCGCTTCGCCGTTGCGCAGGGCCTGGAAGGTGACGGCCGCCGCCACGCCGCCGGTGCTGGCGAGGGGGGCGAAGGCGGCGAGGTCGCTGCCGGCCCGCACGGTGAGGGGCTGTTGCAGGCGCGGGATGGCGTCGCGCAGGTCCTCCACGCGGAGGCCGCCGCCGGCCGGCATGGAGCCGTCGGCGAGCTGGCGCGCCATGGCGCCGAGATAGAGGTCGCCCACGCCGGCGGTGCGGAGGCGGGAAAGGGTGTTGGCGAGTTCCGGCTGGACGAGCTGCGAGCCCTCGGCGGTGACGCCGCGGAACACCGCCCCGGCGCGCGGATCGGCCAGCAGCGGCGCGCCCACCGTGGCGAAATCCGTGGCCAGCGGGCGGGAGACCTGGGCGCCGAAGCGGGCCAGGGTCTCGGCGGGGGCCACCAGTTCCTCGAAGGGCCGCCGTCCGGCCCGGGCCTGCAGCGCGTAGAGGCCGCGGGCCATCAGCGGCACCGCCGCCGGGCGGTCGGCGCCGGGGCTGGCGTGGCTGGGGGCCTCGGCAGGGAAGGTGATGGCGTCGGTGGTGCCCCGGCGCGGGTCGAAGGACAGGCAGGCGCCGCCGCCGCCGAGGCCGGCGCGGGAGGGCAGGGTGACGGCCATCACCAGCGCCGCCGCCGTGGCGGCATCGGCGGCCGAGCCGCCGCGCGAAAGGACGTCGCGCGCCACCAGCACCGCGCGCGGGTCGTCCGCCGCCGCGCCGCCGAGGAAGCCGCTGACGTAGCCCGGGTCGCCGGGCTGCGCCCCGCCGGTCAGGCCCAGGCTCTGGCTGACCCGGTCGACGGTTGAGCAGCCGGACAGGGCCAGGCTGGCGGCGAGGCCCAGGCACAGCGCCCGGGCGGGGGAGGCACCCCGGGTGCCACCCTTGGAGCCCCGGTCCATGGAGTCTTGGCCAAGGCCGCGCATCCGGCGCCCGCCCTCCGGCCGCCCGGCCTGCCGGCGGGGCTGGGCCCAACGGGGCTGGGCGTCATCCGTCCGGCCCGTACCGGCCTCGTTCTGCACCGCCGTGACCATGCTGCTGTCCAATCTCCCTGACCGGTTCGGCCCGCCGGCTCGACGGGTGGGCTGTGGCAATGGCGGAGGCCACCGGCCACCCCATAGGGGGAAGCCGGGGGCCTCCTCCAGGGCTTTCCGGATGCCACCGCCGCGGCTTCCCATGCCCGCGGAGGGCCGCCGCGCCCCTGGAACACGAATGGCGCCTTAAACGCCTTCCCATCCAGCGGCAACCGGGCAGATCCCGTTGCTGAATCGACATGTCGCGCGCGGGCGCGCTTGCCGTGGCCGCCGATTCCCCGGACGATGTGCGGCCAAGGGTCACGGGTTCGGCTATCGGGCCGGATGATGGATCGGGCCGTGGGGTGGCGGGCCCGGCTTGCCGGGTGGGCCCCGGGGATGGCACCTGCCCGGATCGGAACCGCGCGACGCGCGTCTCGGAAGGACATGATTCATGCGGACACGGATCGCCGCCGGCCTGTTCCTGGCCCTTTCCGGCCTTGTGGCCGCGCCTCTGCCACCCTTCGCGGCCGCGCGGGCGGAGGAGGCGTCCTTCACCCCGGCACAGCGCGAGGAGATCGTGCGCATCCTGCGCGAGGCGTTGCGCACCGACCCGACCATCCTGCGCGATGCCGTGGCGGCCATGCAGCAGTCGCAACAGGCGGAGCAGGAGCGTGGCCGCCGCGATGCCATCCAGGCCCAGGCGGCGGCCCTGCTGCGCGATCCGGCCGATCCGGTGAAGGGCAACCCGGCCGGGGACCTGACGGTGGTGGAGTTCTTCGATCCCCGTTGCGGCTATTGCAAGGCGCTGGCACCGACCATGCAGGAGCTGCTGTCGCAGGACGGCAAGCTGCGCGTGGTGATGAAGGCGATCCCGATTCTGGGTCCGAACAGCGTGCTGGCCTCCCGCGCCCTGCTGGCGGCGCAGCGGCAGGAGAAGTTCGTGCCGCTCTACGACCGGCTGATGCAGCTTCGTGCGGAGCCGACCGAGGCGGTGCTGCAGGCGGAGGCGCAGAAGCTCGGCCTCGACTGGGCGCGGATGCGGCGCGACATGGACGACCCGGCCATCGAGGCGCGGCTGCAGCAGAACCTGCGGCTGGCCCAGGCCCTGTCGATCGAGGGCACGCCGGCGCTGGTGATCGGCGACACGCTGGTGCCGGGGGCGGTGGACTTGGCGACGCTGCGGCGCCTCGTGACGCAGGCGCGCGGGCGCGGCTGAGGGAGGGGGCGAGGGGGGAATGCAGATCGGGCTGAGAGGCCTGCTTGCGCGTTTTCCGGTGCGGCTGCCGGTGCCGGACCTCGCCCCGTTCCTGGCGGGCAACCTGCTGCCGGGCGCCTGGTCCTTTGGCGCGGCGCGGCCAGGGCCGCATGTGGTGGTCACCGCCCTGGTCCATGGCAACGAGATCGCCGGGGCCATCGTGCTGGCGGAATGGCTGCGGCAGGGGCTGCGGCCCCGCATCGGGCGGCTGAGCCTGGTCTTCGCGAATCTCGACGCCTTTGCCCGGTTCGATCCGGAGGATCCCACCATGTCGCGCTTCGTGGAGGAGGATCTCAACCGGGTCTGGGCGCCGCATGTGCTGGACGGGCCCCGCACCTCGCTGGAACTTGCCCGGGCGCGGGAGCTGCGGCCGCTGGTGGCGAGCGCCGACGTGCTGCTCGACCTGCACTCGATGCTCTGGCCCTCCGATCCGCTGCTGCTGGTCGGGCGTTCCGTCCGGGCGCAGGCGCTGGCGCTGTCGCTTGGCACGCCGCCGGTGGTGGTGGCCGATGACGGGCATGCGGACGGGCTGCGGCTGATCGACTATCCGCGCTTCCGCGACCCCGCCTCCAGCGCCTGCGGGCTGCTGGTGGAAGGCGGCGCGCACTGGGAGCCGGGGACGCCGGAACTGCTGGACCGCTGCGGGCGCGCCCTGCTGCGGCGCCTCGGCCTGCTGGAGCCGGCCATGCCCGGCACGGTGCTGTCCGGACCGGCTCCGGACGCCTCGCTCTGGCGCGTGACCCGCACGGTGACGGCGCGGCGGCATGGCTTCGCCTTCACCGAGAGCTTCCGCGGCGGCACGGTCATCCCGCGCCGGAACACGCTGATCGCCCTCGACGGGGAGGAGGAGATCCGCACCCCCCATGACGACTGCCTGCTGGTGATGCCCAGCCCCCGGGTGCTGCGGGGGCATACCGCCGTCCGGCTCGCGGCACGGTGCTGCGCTGAACGATAAAGGGGCGCGCCTTGGGGGCAAGGCTCCGCCTCGCCCCCAAACCCCCACTCCGCCAGGACCCTGAGGGTCCTGGACCTCCCCTTCGCTGGTGCTTGCCGATGCCGGATCGCGCCGGAGAGCATGGCTCTCCGGCGGACTGCCTGTGCCGTCAGCGCGGAGACGGTGTCTACTTCTTCTCGGTAGCCCCGCCTTCCCACCTGCTCCCAGGGATCAGGCTGCGGAAAAATGTCCACCGCAGGCGCCAACTCAAGCCCGGGGACCGGCTTCGGCCCCTGGCGGAGAGGGGGGCCGGCGGGAGAGGCGGCGCCTCTCCCCCCAGGGTGGCCCGAAGCGGAACCGCGACCCGCGAAGGGCCGGGTGCCTTAGCGGCGGCGCTTCTTCTTCTGGTTCTGGTTCGGGTTCTGGGGCCGGGCCGGCTGCGGCAGGGTGGGGGCCGGCGCGGGGGCGAGGGTTTCGGGTGCGAAGACCGCCTGCATCCGCGTCACCGCCTTCTGGGCGGCGGCGAAGTCCCGGCTGCGCAGGAGGATTTCCACCAGCCGCAGATGGGCGTTGGTGTCCTGTTCCGCCTGTTGCAGGACGCGTTCCATGTAGCCGCGGGCGGCGGGCAGGTCGTTCTGGCGGATCGCGATGTCGCAGAGCCGGCGCAGAACGTTCAGGTCCTGCGGCACCAGGGCCAGCGCGGCCTCGACGCGCTGCTTCGCGCCGTCCAGGTCGTTCTGCGCCTGCAGGACCTGGGCGAGCTTCAGGATCGTGCCGATATCCTCCGGCGCGGCCGCGACGGCGCGTTCCGCCCATTGCCGGGCCTCCGAGCGGCGGGACTGGCGCAGCGCCAGGTCCGTGAGCTGGTGCAGGGCCGCCCGGTTGCCCGGGTCACGGACGAGGATCTCCTCCAGCACCTGCTCGGCCTCGCCCGGGTCATCCGCCTGGGTGGCGGCGCGGGCGAGGTTCAGGGCGGCGCCCAGGTCCTGCGGCGCCAGGTCGCGGGCCTGGCGGGCGAGGCGGTAGGCTTCCTCGACCCGGCCCTGTTGCAGCAGCAGGCCGCTGAGGCGCTGGGCGGGGGCCGGGTGCTTCGGATGGTGCGGCAGGAGGGCGCGGAAGACCGCCTCGGCGCCCGCCAGATCCTGTTGCCGATGCATCACGGCGGCGAGGTGCAGGGCCGTGTGCAGGTCGTGCTCGGGCGCCGCGGCGCGGGCCTGTTCGGCCCATTGCCGGGCCTCCTCCAGCCGGCCCGCCGCCAGGGCCTGCTGGCTCAGGGCACGCAGGGCCTGCGGGTCATGCGCGGGCTCCGCGGCGGAGGTGTCCGCGGTTCCGGCGGTGTGGTGCAGGACGGCTTCTTGCATCGCGGCTTATCCCCTTCTGGAACCCCGGCCCGCCTCGGAAGGCAGGCCCCGGCCCGGGCACGCATCCCGCGGGAAGGGCCCGGTCCGGCCGGTATCCCGGTTCCGGGCAGGCCGGTGGGGCTCCGTTCTCAGGCAGGGGCCATTCCTCGTGGGTTCCACACGCGCGCGGGCTCATGTGGTGGTAATGAGAGAGCATATGCAACGCAAAGTCGCCTAAACACAAGGATTACTCTTTTGGGTTGTTAACCTTCGCCCGGAATCAAGGCACGGTCGGCGGGTGCCTCAGCCGGGTTCCCCTTCGAGCGGCTCCTTTCCGACCTGCCGGATCAGCGCCACCATCTCCGCCGCGGCCGCCACGACCTCGGCCTCCTCCAGACCCTTGGCGACCAGGGCCACGCCGCTCCGGTCGGGGCGGTAATAGGGATAGGAGCCGATATCCAGCGCGGGATGGCGCGCCTGGATCGCCCCCAGGCCTTCCGCGATCTGCCCTTCGTAGATCCCGTCGGCATGCACACTGCGCGAGAGGACCGGACGGCCGCCGATCAGGCCGGGGGCCAGGGCCTCGAACATCGCCTGCATGATCCGGGGCACGCCAGCCATGACGTGCACGTTGCCGATGGTGAAGCCCGGCGCCACGGAGACGGGGTTGGGGATCAGCGCGGAGCCGCGCGGGATGGTCGCCATGCGCTGCCGGGCTGCGTTGAACTCGGTGCCCTGCTTCTCGTAATGGGCGGTGAGCAGGGCCATGGCCTCCGGGTGCTTTTCCCACGGCACGCCGAAGGCGCGGGCGATGCATTCGGCGGTGATGTCGTCATGGGTCGGCCCGATGCCGCCGGTGGTGAAGACATGGTCGAAGCGCGGGCGGACCGCGTTCACCGTCTCGACGATGACCTCCGGCACGTCGGGGATCACCCGTACCTCGCGCAGCGGGATGCCGATCTCTCCCAGCCGGGTGGCGAGGAACTGCAGGTTGGCGTCCCGGGTGCGGCCCGAAAGCACCTCGTTGCCGATGATCAGGAGGCAGGCGGTGGGGTTGGCGGACAAGGCAGGGCACTCCGGCGGCGGTTCGGGGGCGCCAGAGTGCCACCATCCGTGGCGAGGGAAAGTGTGTCATGCGGGGGAGGCGTCTTGTTCCGCCCGGAGGGATAGGCGTTTCGCTTCGCGGCTGCGCCCGGGGGAAAGGCGGAGCCTTGTCCCTCGGGGACGGCGCGGCGGCCGGATCAGAGGAAGTCGCGGAGGAGGGCGACCAGGGGCTTGTCGGCCGGGGGCATGGGATAGTCGGCGAGTTTCTGCGGCCGCACCCAGGCGAGGGCCTGGCCTTCGCGGGATTCCGGCGTGCCTTCCCAGCGGCGGCAGAGGTAGAGCGGCATCAGCAGGTGGAAGCCGTCATAGGCGTGGCTGGCGAAGGCGAAGGGGGCGAGGCAGGTTTCCGCGACGTCGATGCCCAGCTCCTCCCGAAGTTCGCGGATCAGGGCTGCTTCCGGCGTTTCGCCGGGGTCCACCTTGCCGCCGGGGAATTCCCAGAGGCCGGCCAGGGCCTTGCCCTCCGGCCGCCGGGCCAGCAGCACCCGGCCGTCGGCGTCGATCAGGGCGCAGGCGGAGACCAGCAGCAGGCGCGAGCCACCGGCCGGGACGGGCTGTTCCGCCAGGACCGGGGCGGGGGCGGGATCGGCCGGGGTCGAGAGCTCCGCCCGGCCGGCGCGGAAGAGGCGGACGGGCAGGCGGGCGTTGCGGGCGGAGAATTCCTGCTCCCCGGTGCCCGCCTCGACGAAGCCGATCCGCCGCAGCACGGCGGCGGATCGCTCGTTCTCCACCAGGGCGCTGGCCTGCAGCGTGTCGAGGTCCAGGTTGGCCAGGGCCCAGCGGGCGAGGCGGCCCGCCGCCTCGCTGGCGATGCCGCGCCCCCAGTAGCGCCGGCCGACCCAGTAGCCGAGGGCGGCGCTGCGCGGGGCGGCGGTATCGGGGCGGGTCAGGGCGACGCAGCCGACGAGCTGCTCGCGCCCCTGGGACGCCTCCTCCACGATGGCGAGGTGCCAGGCCTTCCCGGCCGCGATCTGCGACCGGGTGGAGCCGATCCAGTCATCCGCCAATTCGCGCGGGTAGGGGAAGGGGACGCGCGCCAGCATGCGCGCCACCTCCCAGTCGTTCACCAGGCGGTGCAGGTCGGCCGCATCCGTCGGGCGCAGAGGCCGCAGCAGCAGCCTTTCCGTCCGCAGCGGCGGGAAGAGGGAAGCATCCTCCTCCGCCGCCGCGGCCGCGGACTCGCTCAACGCCGCCACCATCCCGCGCGGCGCGCCTGGGACGGCGAGGTCCCGTCCAGGACCACGGGCTTCGCCGGCTCGCCCACGACGGGCTCGGCGGCGCCAGTGGGGGTGCCAATGGGGGTGCCAATGGGGGCGCTGGTGGCGTCCGCCGCCGTTCCGGCGGGTTCGACAGCCTGTGCCGCGGCATCCGGAGCCGCCGGGGCCTCGTTGGCCGGGGGCATCGCTTCCGCGACGGGGGCTTCCGCGACGGGGGCTTCCACGACCGCTTCCGACAGGGTGGCGACGACCACGGCTTCCTCGGTGGCCTCCCCGGCCGGCTCGCCGGCCGGCGCGGATGCCTCGGCGGGGGCGGCTTCGGGGGGCTGGGCTGGGGCTTCGGCCTCGCCCGCCACGGGCAGGGGCGCCGTCGCGGCATCCTCGCCGCTCAGCACGGCCGGGATCTCCGGCGGCGGCCCGGCGGTGATCGACACGGCCAGCGGCGGCAGCTCGCCGGCGGTCAGGCGGCGGGCGGCGGCCTCGGCGGCGGCCTCGGCGGCGGCCAGGGCATCCATCACCGGATCATAGGCGCCGCCGAAGGGATCGGCCGGGGTCGGCCCGGTGTAGCGGCTGGCGGCACGCTCGCCACGGCGCGGCGGGACGGCCTCGGAGGATTCCTCCGTCTGCTCGCTGCCTTCCTCCTGGCGGCGGCGACCGCCGCGGCGGCCACGGCGGCGGCCACGGCTTTCCTCGCCGCGCTCGTCCGCCAGGGCCTCCGGGGACTTCCCGCCGGGCTTCTCCTCGTCCGGAGCGGTTTCCGCCTCGGCGGGGAGGGCCGGGGCCTCATGGGGGGACTGGTCGGAGGGCTGATCGGGCGGGCCGGCCTCGTCCGACGGGACCGGCTGCTCCTGGTCGGCGTCGCCTTCGCCCGCAGCCTCCGCTTCCGGGCGCTCGCCACCCTCGCGGCGGCCGCCACGGCGGCGGCGGCGGCGGCGGCGGCCGTTCTCGCCCTTCTCGTCCGCATTGCCCTCGGGACGGTGCTCGGCCTTGTCGTCGCCGGCCGGGGCGGCCTCGGCCTCCGGCTCGTCCTCGGCCTCCTCCGGCTCCTCGGCCACCGCCTCGGGCAGGTAGTCCATGCGCAGGGCGGGGGCACGGCTCGCCACCTGCGGTGCCGGCATGGTCTGGGCCTTCAGGCGCTCGATGCGGAACTGCGCCTCGGACATCTCATGCTCGCCCGACAGCAGGACGTGCATGTTGAAGCGCGCCTCGATGTTGGCGAGCCATTCGCGCTTGTTGTTCAGGATGTGCATGGCCACCGGCTCGGCGGCCTGGACCATGATCTCCGAGGCGCGGCGCTTGGCGCCTTCCTCCTCGATCGCGCGCAGGACGTGCAGCGCGCTGCTTTCCAGCGAGCGCACGATGCCCCGGCCCTGGCAGTGCGGGCAGGTCATGAAGGCGTGCTCGGTCAGGCTGGGGCGCAGCCGCTGGCGGCTCATCTCCAGCAGGCCGAAATGGCTGATGCGGCCGACCTGGATGCGGGCGCGGTCGGTGCGCAGCGATTCCTTCAGGCGGCGCTCGACCTGGGCGTCGTGCTTGCTCGACTCCATGTCGATGAAGTCGATGACGATGAGGCCGGCGAGGTCGCGCAGGCGGAGCTGCCGCGCGATCTCCTCCGACGCCTCCATGTTGGTGCGAAGGGCCGTGTCCTCGATGTGCCGGTCGCGGGTGTTGCGGCCGGAGTTCACGTCGATGGCGACCAGCGCCTCGGTCTGGTTGATGACGATGTAGCCGCCGGAGCGGAGCTGCACGACCGGCGACATCATCGCGTCGAGCTGCTGTTCCACCCCCGCCTTGACGAAGAGCGGCACCACCGGGTCGCGGTACAGGCGCACGCGCCGCTCGTGCTGCGGCATGATCATGCGCATGAAGTCGCGGGCCTGCTTCCAGGCGGCCTCGCCCTCGACCTCCACGTCGTCGATGTCGCGGCCGTAGCTGTCGCGCAGCGACCGCTTGATGAGGTCCGCTTCCTCGTAGATCAGGGCCGGGGCGGTGGAGCCCATGGTCCGCTCGCGGATGTCGTCCCAGAGGCGGAGCAGGTACTCGCCGTCGCGCCGGATCTCGGGCTTCGGCCGCTGGGCGCCGGCGGTGCGGACGATGATGCTCATGCCCTTGGGCAGGCTCATCTCCTCCACCGCCTCGCGCAGGCGCTTGCGGTCGGCGACCTGGGTGATCTTGCGCGAGACGCCGCCGCCGCGCGGCGAGTTCGGCATCAGGACCGAGAAGCGGCCGGCCAGCGAGATGTAGGTGGTGAGCGCCGCGCCCTTGTTGCCGCGCTCCTCCTTCACGACCTGCACCAGCATGATCTGCCGGCGGCGGATCACCTCCTGGATCTTGTAGTGCCGCAGGAAGCGGGGCGGGATGCGGCGCTCGCGGCTGCGGTCCTCCTCGCCACCGCCCTCGGCATCGCCGCCCAGGGTCTCGGGCGGGACTTCGGGCGTGTCGTCGAGGACCAGGGCATCGCCGGCCTCGCGCACCGGATCGCCCTCGGAGACCTGGTCCACATGCATGGACATGGGCTGGGCGCGACCGGGGCGGGGGGTGCCGCCGTTGCCTTCCTGGACGCTGCCTTCCTGGACGTTGCCTTCCTGGGCCTCGCCGGGCGTGCCGGTCCCGGAGGCCGCGTCCGGGGCCTGTGCCGGCTCATGGGTCGCGGATTCCGGGGCGGCGTCCGTCGGGGCCGCCTCGCTGCGGGCGATGGGGAGGGGCGCGGTTTCCTCGCCCGCCTCGCGCGGTGCCTGAAGGGAAGGGCCAGGGGGAAGCTCGGGGATGGCTTCGCCGAAGACCTGGTGCGGGCCGGGGTTCGCGGCCTCGCCGCCCGGCGCCGGGGCGGCGGTCCCGGATGCCATGGCCTCCGGCGCGGCGGGGGCGTCCCCGGCGGGCGGGGCGGTGTCCACCGGCGGCTCTTCCGGGGCGGCGTGGCTGACGGAACGCGAGCGGCCGGAGCGGGAGCCACGGGGCTCACGCGCCTCGCGGCGGCGCAGGTCACGGTCGTCCTCGGGGGCGGGGCGCTCGGCGGCGGTGTCGAGCTCCGCCTCGTCCTCTTCCTCCTCCTCGGCCTCCTGCGCCTGCATCTCCAGCAGGCGCTGCCGGTCGGCGACGGGGATCTGGTAGTAGTCGGGGTGGATTTCGCTGAAGGCCAGGAAGCCGTGGCGGTTGCCGCCATACTCGACGAAGGCCGCCTGGAGGCTCGGCTCCACGCGGACCACCTTCGCCAGGTAGATGTTGCCCTTGAGGGGGAGGCGGTCAGCCGCCTCGACGTCGAAGTCCTCGATCCGGTTGCCATCCATCACCACCAGCCGGGTCTCTTCCGGGTGGGAGGCGTCGATCAGCATGCGCTTGGTCATGGAAGCGTGTGCTCCGCGACAGCCGCCTGCCTCTCGGGGCGGCGGCGTCGGCTCGGTTGTGGGATGCGGAGCGGAAGCCGGCGCAGGGCGTCGTGGCGATTCGCGATAGGCGCGTCGTCGCGGCCATGCCGGTCCCGTCCTCACTCTCGCAGGGCGCGGCCCGGGAAAGGGCCGGCCCGATGGTTGGGCGCACCGCGCGCAGGCCCCGCGCGCATCGCGGAATCGCGGCGCAAGCGGGCCGGCGGCAGGCGCGCGGAGGGCTGGCAGGTTCCAGGGTTGCCTGGCAAAGAGCGCCCATGCGCGCCGCGGGACGCACCGGCCGGGGAACCGGGACCCGCACCTTCCCGGAGGAACGGCCGCCTGTCATGGCGGGCGCGATCGGCCAGCCACCGGCGCCAGTCCGGGCGCACGGGTCGTCGCGTCAGGGCCGGTCCATCATCCAGGCCAGCCGAGGCGCATCGTCCCCCCACCGGCGACTTGCCGCCGGGGCAAGCCACCATAGGCAGGGGCGGAGTCCTCCACAAGGCTGCTTTTTCCGGGACATTGGCGCCGTCCGGCCGCATCCGACGCGCCGGGGCCGGGCAGGGGGTGGCGCCGGATGCGGCAGGACGCGGCCGCGGGCACGGGAAAGGGCGGCCCGGCCGGGGTGACAGGGGCGGGTGGCGGGGACATGCTCCGGGGCATGGCATCCTTGACGAAGGGGACGGAGAACCGCCCCGCGTCGCCCTCCGCCGTGCCGCTGGAGCCGGGCGAGGCGATCCCGAGACCGCATCCCCCGCTCTGGCTGCTGGCCCTGGTGACGTTTTCCGGCACGCTGGCCATGCATATCTTCGTGCCGGCCCTGCCGAGCGCGGCCCGCAGCCTCGGGGTCGGCGCCGGGGCCATGCAGGGGGCGATCACCTTCTACCTGATCGGCCTGGCCTGCGGGCAGCTCTTCTACGGCCCCCTCGCCGACCGGTTCGGGCGGCGGCCGGTGCTGATCTCGGGGCTGATGCTCTATACCTTCGCGGGCTTCGTGGCGCTCTTCGCCCCGGGAATCGGCAGCCTGTCGGTGGCGCGCTTCTTCCAGGCGCTGGGCGGCTGCGCCGGGCTCGCCCTGGGGCGGGCCATGGTGCGGGACACGGCGGAGCCGCAGGCCGCCGCGTCACGGCTGGCGCTGCTGAACCTGATGGTCTCGGCCGGGCCGGGCCTGGCGCCCGCCCTGGGCGGGGCGCTGGTGGCGCTGTTCGACTGGCGGGCGATCTTCGGGCTGCTGGCCGCCGTCGGGCTGGGGCTGCTGCTGCTGTGCTGGCGGCGCCTGCCGGAGACGGGGCAGATGCGGACCGGCATCCGCGCGGGCCATGTGATGCGGGACTACCTGCGGCTGCTGCGCTCGCCAGCCTTCCTGGGCTTCACCCTGGGCGGGGCCTGCACCACCACCAGCATGTACGGCTTCATCTCGGCCTCGCCCTTCATCTTCGTCAACGAACTGCACCGGCCGGTGCAGGAGGTGGGGCTCTATCTCGCCGTCATGGTGCTGGGCCTTTCCGCCGGCAGCCTGGTCGCCAGCCGGCTGGTGCGGCGCTCTGGGATCGACCGGGTGATGATCGGCGCCAGCCTGGCGGGGCTGCTCGGCGCCTGCCTTTTCCTGGGCGTGGTGCTGTCGGGGCATATGAGTGTCGCGCTGATCATGCCGCCGCTGGTGCTCTTCACCTTCGGCAGCGGCATGGCGAGCCCCATGGCGTTGACCCGGGCGATCAGCGTGAACCCGGCCGTGATCGGCTCGGCGGCCGGGCTCTATGGCTGCGCGCAGATGGGCTGGGGCGCCCTGTGCTCCGCGCTGGTTGCCATCGGCGGCGATCCGGCGGTGGGCGCGGGGCTGGTGCTGGTGGGAGGCTGCGCCATCGGCCAGATGGGGTTCTGGATCGCCGGCCGGTCGCGACGGGCCACCGCATCCCGGGACGCGGATGCGCGTTAAGCCGGTGCCTTTGTCAGCAAGAGGAGCACAGGCCATGGCGGATGCGAGCGCGATCAAGGAGCACATGGAGATCATCGGTGCGGATGGCGGCCATATCGGCACGGTCGATCACGTCATCGGCGATCGCATCAAGCTGACCAAGTCCGATCGTGGCGCGGCCGGCAAGCACCACTACCTGCCGCTCGGCCTGATCGAGGACGTGGACGGCGGCAAGGCCCGCGCCTCCTTCAAGGCGGAGCTGGCGGAGGATTTCTGGGAAGCCGAGGACGCCTGAGCAGCCTGCCCCGTTGCCCTGGGAACCGGCGCCGGGGCCGCTGCCGGATGCGGCCCCAGGACCGGCGACACGACGTGGCTGGCCGGCTGGGGCCAGCTGGTTCCCGCGTTGCGCCCTGCCGTTGACCATGGCGGAATTGCCACAGGCCCCGACGCTGATGTGACTTTCATGCCATGGGCTTTGCCGCCAAGAGTGGCGGCTCCTGACAGTTCAAGGAACCGGCGGATTGCGGCGTGTATGGCGAGTGGTGAAGGAGAGCGTCCTCCTCTTCTTCGAGGATGACGCGATGACGCGGGGCGCCGCCATCGCCTACTACGCGATCTTCTCGGTGGCGCCGATCCTGGTGATCGCGGTGGCGATCGCGGGCTATGTCTTCGGTGCCGAGGCGGCGCAGAAGGCTGTCGAGACTCAGCTGAACGAGATCGTGGGGCCACAGGCGACGGAGTTCGTGCTGTCCCTGCTGCGCAGCGCCAGCCATTTCGGTTCCGGCCTGACCGCCACGCTGATCAGCCTCGTCGGCATCCTGGTCACCGCCAGCGGGCTGTTCAGCGCCGTCGAGGCTTCCCTGAACGCCATCCTGGACGTGCCGCCGCCCCGTTCCACGGTCTGGGCACTGATCCGCACGCGTCTGCTCGGCGTCGGGCTGGTGATCAGCGTGGGCTTCCTGCTGATCGTGTTGCTTCTGGCCAATACCGTGATGGCGGCGCTGCAGGTCTATCTGAACCTGCTGCCCTGGACGCAGGTCGTGCTGCAGCTGCTGAACACCGGCGTGTCCTTTCTGCTGCTGAGCCTGGCCATCGGGGTGCTTTACCGGGTCCTGCCGAACCGCTGGCTGAGTTGGCGCGAGGTGATGGTCGGGGCGGTGGTGACCGCCGTGCTGCTGTTGTTCGGCCGCTTCGGGATCAGCCTGTATCTGAGCCAGGCGAGCATCGCCTCCACCTATGGTGCGGCGGGGACGCTCTTCGTGATGCTGCTCTGGATCTATTATTCCACGCTGATCTTCCTGTTCGGCGCGGAATGCGTGAAGTGCTATGCCCGCCATTACGGCGGCGGCCGGATCCGGCGGAAGGAGAAGGGCGACGATGCTTCGCTCACCGCCCATCCCGCGGAGGGGGCCGGGATGATCCCGGCCCGCCCCATCCCGCCTCAGGCGAAGGCGAGGTCGTAGCTGACCGAGTGATTCCAGGTGAGGCTGGCGGCCGCCTCGGCGTGGAAGGTGCCGTTCACGTCGATGCCCTGGAGGTACAGGTTGCGGTCGGCGCTGGCGCTGCCTTCGTAGAAGTCGTTGATGAAGGCCACCTCGACCTTGTGGGTGCCGGTGGTGAAGTCGCCGTGGAGGGTGATGTCCTGGGTCTTCCCGTCGGCATGCGAGGCGGTCACGGTATAGGCTGAGTCGCCCAGCTGCTTTCCATCCACCTTCACCACCATCTGGGCATCGCCCTTGTAGGCATCCTCCGACACCCGCAGCGTGATGCTGTCGGTGCTGCTGGCGTTGGGTGTGCTGACGTTGCTGGTGGTGGTGCCGGCCGTCGAGCTGGAGGTGCTGCTGCCCGACGAGGCGCTGCTGGAGGCTTTGAAGTTGAGGTTGAAGTCAGCCGTGTAGTTATAGGTCATGTTGGCCTTGGCGCTGGAATACAGCGTGCCGTCCACCGTGATCCCCTCCACGTAGAGGTTCCGGTCGCCGGCGGAGCCGCCGTTGAGGTCGTTCAGGTAGGTGACCGAGACCTTGTGCGTGCCGCTGCCGAAATCGCCGCTGACGGTGATGTCCTGCGTCTTCCCGGCGGCGTGCGAGGCCGTGGCGGTCAGCACGTCGCTCACCACCTTGTCGTCCACGCGGACGACGAACTGCGCATCGCCCTGGTAGGTGTCCTCGGAGACGTGCAGGACGATCTTGTTCGTCCCGGTGGTGGCGGTGTCCGTGGCCACCGTGGCGGTCGCGGCGGTGCCGACCTCGACCACCAGCGGGTGGTCGGACAGCGCGACCTGGACGCTCTTGGTGTTGGAGAAGCTGGCGATCGCCGTGCTGCCCAGGAGCGGGTCGTAGATCGTGCCGGACTGGGCGTTGTCGAAGTTGATGGTGACCGTCTGGCTGGCGATGGAATAGGCGCTGTGGGTGGTCGTGTTCCAGATGGTCGGCTCGTTCCACAGCACCAGGTCATAGTTGCCCGAGCTCTTCTGCAGCAGCATGTCCTGGCCCTCGGTCGGCATGCCCTGGAGGGTGTAGCCGAGATTGGTCAGCGAGACGCCCTTCGTGCCCGCCGCTGGGTCGGACAGGATGCTGTTCA
The DNA here is from genome assembly GCF_000622225.1 of Roseomonas mucosa ATCC BAA-692. Classification (GTDB taxonomy): domain Bacteria; phylum Pseudomonadota; class Alphaproteobacteria; order Acetobacterales; family Acetobacteraceae; genus Roseomonas; species Roseomonas mucosa. Next base: position 37,446 of record NZ_JHWD01000023.1, read on the forward strand.
GGTTGTGCAGGGCCGTGGCGGCCTGCTTGGGCGTGCCGTCGGCGTTGAACAGGCCGAAGCCGGTCTGCAGGTTGGTGGAGGAATAGGTGCCGGAGTTCACCAGCTCGTAGATGTAGGTGCGGTCGACCCCGTCCTTGTACTGGTCCAGCAGCATGTTGAGGGTCAGGACCGCCTGGGTCCGCTCGTTCACGCCGTAGCCGTCGCTGGAATAGGTGGCGGTGGACCAGCCGCCCTCGGTGGCGACGGTGTCCTTGCCGGGGGAAATGGTCTGCGCCTCGGCGATCCGTTCCGGCACCTGGTCAGCCACGCTCCGGGTGAAGCCCCAGCCGAAATAGTAGCTGTGGATGTTGGAGTAGTCGGCGGAGGAGGAGAGGTTGCCGAGCTGGCTGTAGGAATTGCCGTCGCCCAGGCTGGTCTGGATGACCGGCGTGCCGCTCAGGGCGCTGTTGCCGTGCACCGCCGAGTAGAGGGCCGACTGGAAGGCCCGGGTCGCGGCGAAGCCGGTCAGGCCGTTATAGCTGATAGGGAAGTAGTCCGTCTCATTAGGACCTTCGACGTAGTCGATCGCGTTGTAAAGGCTTTCCAGCTTCGCGATGGCCGAGATCTGGCTGCTGAGGCTGGCACCGTTGTTGCCACTGGTCAGCAGAGAGAAGGTAATATCGTTGTTGGCAAGGACCTCGAAAAGCTCGGTGGACAAAGAACCGGTAAGACCATCACGGACATGCGTGACGCCGATATAGTCGAGATTGGAAATAACCTTGCTGATATTCCCGTACCCACCACTGGTGTCATTGATATGGGTATTGACACCGATCGAATCGAGAAAGCTTTCCGTTGAACCGATGGGACGAGTGCTCACAGATCAACTCCTCGACAATGATGCTGATCGGGTGGCACAGCCGGGGAATGTGAACAAGAACTTCATCACAACTCTGCTACTGATCGCAACATTCTGCGGTCGCGAAAAGCCGTATATGGGATATAATTCCTAATAATTAACAAACGTGAAGCGCGAGTAAATTAGTATTTACTCGCGCATCAGGCGATTCACCCTGCCTTCGTCATGAGGCTGTGCTGCTCGCGGACCTCCAGGAAGCGCAGTTCCGGGAAGTCCTCCGCCGCCCTGTTGCGGCGCCAGTCGCTGCTGAAGAAGGCCACCAGCGCGCCGTCGTGGTCCTCGGCCACGTCATGGGGGATGGCGCGGCGGAAGCGTTCCAGCGCCGCCGCGTCCTCCGAGGCGACCCAGCGCATCAGGCTCCAGGGCGTGTTCTCGTAGCGGCTGGGGACGCCGTACTCGGCCTTCAGGCGCTCGGCCAGCACGTCGAGCTGGAGGGCGCCGACCACGCCCACCACCGGCGGCGTTCCGTCCAGCGGGCGGAAGAGCTGCACCACGCCTTCCTCGGCCAGCTGTTCCAGCGCGGTGCGGAGCTTCTTGCCCACCATGGCATCCTCGATCATCACCCGGCGCAGGATCTCGGGGGCGAAGCTCGGCACGCCGGAGAAGTTCAGCGCCTCCTTCTCGGTCAGCGTGTCGCCGATTCGAAGGATGCCGTGGTTGGCGATGCCGACCACGTCGCCGGGCCAGGCCTCCTCGGCCACCTGGCGGTCCTGGGCGAAGAAGAAGAGAGGGGCGTTGACGGGGACCTGCTTGCCCGTGCGGGTCTGGCGCAGGCGCATGCCCTTCTGCAGCCGGCCGGAGCAGATGCGCAGGAAGGCGACGCGGTCCCGGTGGTTGGGGTCCATGTTCGCCTGGATCTTGAAGACGAAGCCGGTCAGCTCGGGCTCGGAGGCCGTGACGGTGCGGCTGTCGGCGGCGCGGTCGCGGGGCGGGGGGGCGAAGCGGGCCAGGCCCTCCAGCAGGTGGCCGATACCGAAGTCGCGCAGGGCAGAGCCGAAATAGACCGGCGTCATCGTACCCTCCAGGAAGCGCGCCGGGTCGAAATCCGGATAGGCGCCGGCCAGTTCGGCGCCGTCGCGGAGCTCCCGGGCCAGGTCGGGCTTGACCAGCGTGTCCAGCTTCGGGTCGCCGAGGCCGGAAAGCCTCACCGGGCCGGAGCCCTCCGCCATCAGGTGCAGGGCGGGGTCGAGCAGGTCGTAGGTGCCGACAAAGGAGCGGCCGGCGCCCACCGGCCAGGCGACCGGGGCGACGTCGAGGGCCAGCGTCTTCTCGATCTCGTCCAGCAGCTCGAAGATGTCCTTCGACTCCCGGTCCATCTTGTTGATGAAGGTGATGATCGGGATGTCGCGCAGGCGGCAGACCTCGAAGAGCTTGCGGGTCTGGGCCTCGATGCCCTTGGCGGCGTCGATCACCATCACCGCGGCGTCCACGGCGGTGAGGGTGCGGTAGGTGTCCTCGGAGAAGTCCTCGTGGCCCGGCGTGTCGAGCAGGTTGAACACCACCCCGTCGCGCTCGAAGGTCATGACCGAGGTGGCCACCGAGATGCCGCGGTCCTGCTCGATCTTCATCCAGTCCGAGCGGGTGCGGCGGCGGTCGCCCTTGGCGCGGACCTGGCCGGCGAGCTGGATGGCGCCGCCGCGCAGCAGCAGCTTCTCCGTCAGGGTGGTCTTGCCGGCGTCGGGGTGGGCGATGATGGCGAAGGCGCGGCGCCGCGCGGCCTCGCGCGCCACGGCGGTTTCGGCGGCCCCGGTGGCGGCATGGGTTTCCGGACCAGACGGCCGGGAAAGGACGGGCTGGTCCATCGGCAGCTTTCCTGTCAGTGCGTTATGCGGTTCGGCGGGGTTTCTAGACCGCCCGAGGGCAAGATGGGGAGAGCCGGGGCCGCGTGCCAGCGCGGCGCTGACGGTAGGCCGGCGATGCCCCGGCCCGGCGCCGTGGCCCCCAGGAGGTGACCCCCGGGGGCGGGCGGGGCCGGTCCCGCCTCAGCCCTTCCCGGTCAGGAGGCCCGCCCGGTCAGGCCCATTCGCCCTGGCGCATCACCGGCTCGGCCTCGCCGGAGGCGGTGATGCCGTCCACGTCCACCTCGCCGGAGCCGATCATCCAGTCGATATGGATCAGGCTCTTGTTGCCGCCCTGGGCCTGGAAGGTCTCGTCGGTCAGGCCGGCGCTGTTCTCGAAGCAGGTCTTGTAGGCCTGGCCGAGGGCGATGTGGCAGGCGGCGTTCTCGTCGAAGAGGGTGTTGAAGAAAAGCAGCCCGCTGGCGGAGATGGGGGATGAGTGCGGCACCAGCGCGACCTCGCCCAGGCGGCGGGCGCCTTCGTCCGTGTCGAGCACCTTCCGCAGCACCTCCAGCCCGGTGCTGGCCTGGGCCTCCACGATCCGGCCGCCCTCGAAGCGCACGGCGATGTCGCGGATCAGCGTGCCGCCATAGGAGAGCGGCTTGGTGGAGCGGACATGTCCTTCCACCCGCGCCGCGTGGGGGGTGGTGAAGACCTCCTCGGAGGGGATGTTCGGGTTGCAGGTGATGCCGTTCTTGGCGACCTCAGCCCCGCCCAGCCAGGCATGGCCGTCCGCCAGGCCGACGGTCAGGTCGGTGCTAGGGCCGCGGAAGCGGAGCGCGCTGTAGCGCTTGCCGTTCAGCAGGCGGGTGCGGGCGTGGAGGCTGGCGTTGTGGGCGGCCCAGGCGGCGACCGGGTCGGCGGCATCGACGCGGGAGGCGGCGAAGATCGCGTCCCAGAGCCTCGCCACCCCGGCCTCGGGCGCCTCCTCCGGGAACATGGCCCGGGCCCAGGAGGGGGTGGCGTAGGAGGCGATGGTCCAGTTGATGTCGAAGTTCACGATCCGCTCCAGCGCCGGCAGATAGGCCTTCGAGCGGGCGCGGTTGGCGCGGGAGACCTTTTCCGGGTCCTGGGCGGAAAGCAGGTTCGGGTCCTCACCGGTGATGGCAAGGCGGGCGGCATTGCCGGCGAAGGCCCGGCCCATGCCTTCGAAGAGCCAGCCGGGCGCGGTGTCGAAGGCGCTGTCGGGGGCGTGGCGGAAGCGGGCGAGGGTCATTTCCTCGTCGCTCAGCAGCGTGGTGACGAGCGAGGCGCCTGCCTTGTAGGCATGTTCGGTGATCCGCCGCACCAGGGGCAGGGCGTCGAGCGGCGCGGTCATCACCAGCTCCTGCCCTTCCCGCAGGCCGAGGCCCACGCGGACGGCGACCTCGGCGAGCCGGTCGATGCGCTGTTCGAGCGGAAGGGACGTCTGGGTCATCGGGAGCCTCCGGATCAGAATGCGGCCCCGATCAAGAGGCCCGATCGCGCCGCCCATCAAGAGCCCCCTGGGGATGCGCGAGGGCGCGGAGGAGGGCGTGGGGATCTGTCCGGACGCGCCCGGGACCCTTCCGCCGGCCGGCGCGGCGCGGCGGCAAGCGATTTGCATGGGTGGCCGTCGGGGTGGGGAGGACGGTCCGAATGTCACCGGGTTTTCGCTGGGGTATCCAAAAAAAGAAGCGAATCCGGCACCGGCATGTCATGCTGTCGCGGCAATGCAGCAGGATGGGAAAACCACAGTGCAACTCTCTTCCCACAATCGATGAGGAATGGAGTTGAAGCTATTGGCACCGCTGCCCTACGCTTCCATATCCAAGCAAGGTGAAGCCCGCGGGATTGTAACGTCCTGCCACGGGCCGGGGCAACCGAAGTTGATCCCGTGTGTCCGCCCTGGTCCAGGGGGCGCGTTTCTTTGAAACCGTTGTGTATCGCTCTCTTGCCGTTGCCCGAGCCGTGCCCAGAATTTTCCTATGGCATCGGCGCGCGGCGCGGAATTCAGACCGCTGTTTCGTTTCGCAAGGACTGACCAGAGCACCGCCCGTCGCCAACATCTCTTTTCCGGAGGGTTCCATGGCTCCGCTCGATGACATCTTCTCCCTGCACTCCTCGCTGCGCGAGCAGCGCCGCGAGGCCGAGATGAGCCTGTCCGAATACCTCGAAGCCTGCCGCGACGATCCGCTCTGCTATGCCTCCCCGGCGGAGCGCATGCTGAAGGCGATCGGCGAGCCCGAGACGATCGACACGGCCAAGGATGCACGGCTCGGTCGCATCTTCCTGAACCGCACCATCCGGGTCTATCCGGCCTTCGCCGAGTTCTACGGCATGGAGGAGACGATCGAGCGCATCGTCGCCTTCTTCCGCCATGCCGCGCAGGGGCTGGAGGAGCGCAAGCAGATCCTCTACCTGCTGGGCCCGGTCGGCGGCGGCAAGTCCTCGCTGGGCGAGCGGCTGAAGGCGCTGATGGAGCAGGAGCCCATCTACGTGCTCAAGGCCGGACGCGACCTCAGCCCGGTCTTCGAGAGCCCGCTCGGCCTGTTCGAGCCGGAGCGGATGGCACCGGTGCTGGAGAAGCAGTTCAACATCCCGCGCCGCTACCTCAACGGCCTGGCCAGTCCCTGGGCGCTGAAGCGGCTGGAGGAGTTCGGCGGCGACCTGCAGAAGTTCCGGGTGGTGAAGCTGCATCCCTCGCGCCTGAAGCAGATCGCCGTCGCCAAGACCGAACCGGGCGACGACAACAACCAGGACATCTCCGCCCTGGTCGGCAAGGTCGATATCCGCAAGCTGGAAATGTTCTCGCAGAACGACCCGGACGCCTATGGCTTCTCGGGCGGGCTGAACCGCGCCAACCAGGGGCTCCTCGAATTCGTCGAGATGTTCAAGGCTCCGATCAAGATGCTGCACCCGCTGCTGACGGCGACGCAGGAGAGCAACTACCTCGGCACGGAGAATATCGGCGCCATCCCCTTCAACGGGATCATCCTGGCCCATTCCAACGAGGCGGAGTGGCAGAGCTTCCGCAACAACCGGACCAACGAGGCCTTCCTCGACCGCGTGAACGTGGTGAAGGTGCCCTACTGCCTGCGGGTCACCGAGGAGACGAAGATCTACGAGAAGCTGATCTCCTCCTCCGCCCTGGCCGAGGCGCCCTGCGCCCCGCACACGCTGGAGATGCTGGCCCGCTTCGCCGTGCTGTCGCGGCTGAAGCCGCATGCCAATTCGCGGCCCTTCACCAAGATGCGGGTCTATGACGGGGAGAACCTCCGCGAGACCGACCCCAAGGTGAAGACCATGCAGGAGTACAAGGACTCCGCCGGGGTGGACGAGGGGATGGAGGGCATCTCCACCCGCTTCGCCTACAAGGTGCTCTCGGCCACCTTCAACCACGACCCGACCGAGGTCGCGGCCGACCCGGTGCACCTGATGTACGTGCTGGAGAACACCGTGAAGCGGGAGCAGTTCCCCGCCGAGGTCGAGCAGAACTACCTGACCAGCATCAAGTCGGAGCTCGCCTCCCGCTATGCCGAGTTCATCGGCAACGAGATCCAGAAGGCCTATCTGGAGAGCTACCACGACTATGGCCAGAACCTGTTCGACCGCTACCTCGACTATGCGGATGCCTGGATCGAGGACCAGGACTTCAAGGATCCCGATACCGGGCAGATGCTGAACCGCGAGCTGCTGAACGGGGAACTGACCAAGATCGAGAAGCCGGCGGGCATCGCGAACCCGAAGGATTTCCGCAACGAGGTGGTCAAGTTCGCGTTGAGGACTCGGGCCAACAATGGCGGGCGCAACCCGTCCTGGACCTCCTACGAGAAGATCCGCGACGTGATCGAGAAGCGGATGTTCAGCCAGGTCGAGGATCTGCTCCCCGTCATCAGCTTCGGTTCGAAGAAGGATGGCGATACGGAGAAGAAGCACAACGACTTCGTCGAGCGCATGGTCTCGCGCGGCTATACCGAGCGGCAGGTCCGCCGGCTGGTCGAGTGGTACATGCGCGTGAAGCAGTCGGCCTGAAGGTTCCGGGGAGCGAGGCACACCGCTTGGACATTATCGACCGACGTCCGAATCCGCACGGGAAGAACCTGGAGAACCGCCGGCGCGTGCTGGCCCGCGCGCGGTCCGCCGTGACGCGGGCAGTGCGGGAGGCTGTGGACAGCGGGACACTGCGCGAGGTCGGCAAGAGCGGGGAAGCGGTCACCATCCCCGCCGACAGCCTGCACGAGCCCTTCTTCCACACCGTCTTCACCAGCGGCCAGCGCGACATCGTGCTGGGCGGCAACAAGGAGTTCTCGGTCGGCGACCGCATCAAGCGGCCACCCTCCGGAGGTGGCGGCGATGGTGGCGGGGGGCAGGGCGCGGGCAATGCCCAGGGACAGTCGGAGGACAACTTCCGCTTCGTGCTGACCCGGGACGAATTCCTGGACCTGTTCTTCGAGGACCTGGAGTTGCCGGACCTGGTGAAGGCCCAGGTCATGGACGTGGAGAACGTGTCCCCCTCCCGCGCCGGGATCAGCACGGATGGGGCACCGTCGCAGCTCGACATGGCGCGCACCATGCGCCAGTCCATGGCGCGGCGGATCGGGCTGCGGCGCCCCAAGACGGACGAGATCCGGGCGCTGGAGGCCGAGATCGCCGGGCTGGAGGAAAGTGGCGAAGCGCCGGAGCGCCTGCCGGTGCTGCGCGAGGAGCTGGCAACGGCGCTGCGGCGGCTGGGGCGGATCGCCTGGGTGGACCCGGTGGACCTGCGCTACCGCCGCTTCACCCCAACGCCGCGGCCGACCGCGCGGGCGGTGATGTTCTGCCTGATGGATGTTTCCGGCTCCATGACCGAAAGCATGAAGGACCTGGCCAAGCGGTTCTTCCTGTTGCTGCACGTCTTCCTGGAACGGCGCTACAAGCGGGTGGACCTTGTCTTCATCCGTCATACCGAGGCGGCGGAGGAGGTGGACGAGAAGACCTTCTTCACCGATCCGCGCACCGGCGGCACGGTGGTGTCCTCGGCGCTGGAGGAGCTGCTCCGCATCCAGAAGGAACGCTATCCGGCGGATTCCTGGAACATCTATGCCGCCCAGGCCTCGGATGGCGACAACTACAGCGGCGACACGCCCAAGACCGTCTCCCTGTTGGAGAAGGGCATCCTGCCGATCGTGCAGTACTTCGCCTATATCGAGGTCGGCGTGTCCGGGGCGGTGATCCGGGGCGAAAGCGACCTGTGGCGCGGCTATGCGCCGGTCGCCGGACGGGCCGAGAACCTCGCCTTGCGGCGGGTCGGGGAGCGGAAGGACATCTTCCCGGTCTTCCGAGACCTGTTCGGCAAGCGCACGGCGCCGGCCGGCTGGGCCTCGGGAGGGTAGGACGATGGGGGCTGGACTTCTCTACACGGGCACGGACTGGGATTTCCCGACGTTGCGGCGGTCCTATGACGCGATCGAGGAGATCGCCGAGAAGGAGCTGGGGCTGGAGGTCTATCCCAACCGGATCGAGATCATCACGCCCGAGCAGATGCTCGACATCTACACCTCGCACGGGATGCCGCTGACCTACCGGCACTGGTCCTACGGCAAGCGGTTCCTGCAGCACGAGGTCAGCTACCGGAAGGGCTATACCAGCCTCGCCTACGAGGTGGTGATCAACTCCAATCCCTGCATCTCCTATCTGATGGAGGGGAACACCGCGACCATGCAGGCGCTGGTGATCGCCCATGCCGCCTTCGGCCACAACCATTTCTTCCGCAACAACTACCTGTTCCGGCAATGGACCGAGGCCTCCTCGATCCTGGACTACCTGGAGTTCGCCCGGTCCTACGTGGCGCGCTGCGAGGACCGCTTCGGGGCGGCGGCGGTGGAGCGCGTGCTCGATGCCGCCCATGCGCTGTCGCATCACGGGGTACACCGCCATGCCGGAACCCGGCAGCTCAACCTGCAGACCGAGGAGCGGCGGCAGCGCGAGCGGCGGGAGTATGACGAGAAGGTCTATAACGACCTCTGGCGGACGGTGCCCACCACCAAGCCCGCCCCGGGGACGGACCCGGTGGCGGAGCGACGGCGCAGGCTCGGCCTGCCCGAGGAGAACCTGCTCTACTTCCTGGAAAAGACCTCGCCGCGGTTGCAGAGCTGGGAGCGGGAGATCATCCGCATCGTCCGGCTGATCGCGCAGTATTTCTACCCGCAGCCCCAGGGCAAGGTGATGAACGAGGGCTGTGCCACCTGGGTGCACCAGCGGATCATGACCCGGCTGCACGAAAAGGAGCTGATCGACGACGCCGCCTTCCTGGAGGTGCTGCATTCGACCAGCAACGTCATCACCCAGCCCGGCTTCGACCACCCGGCGGGGGGGGACTTCAACCCCTATGCGCTGGGCTATGCGATGATGTCGGATATCGAGCGCATCTGCCGCGAGCCGACCGCCGAGGACCGGCGGTGGTTCCCCGATTTCGCCGGCAACGGCGATCCGATGGGCACGCTGCGCGACGCCTGGGCGAATTATCGCGACGAGAGCTTCATCCAGCAGTTCCTGTCCCCGGCGGTGATGCGGAAGTTCCACATGTTCCGCCTGCATGACGACACGCGGGAGCCCTATCTGCTGGTGGACGCCATCCATGACGAGGACGGCTATCGCGAGATCCGCCGTTCCCTGGCCCGCGTCTATGACCCCGGCGTCAATACCGCGGACGTGCAGGTGGTGGATGTGGACCTGGCGGGCGACCGGCGGCTGATGCTGCAGCACCGCACCACGCCGGGGCGCCTGTTGCAGGCCAAGGATGCAGAGAACACGCTGCGCTATCTCGCCAGCCTCTGGGGCTATGAGGTGAAGCTGGTGGAGGTGGACGCCATGACGGAGGCGGTGCTGGCGACCCATAGCGCGGGGCCGCTGCGGGCCTGATCCCGCTTCCGCAGCCTTCTTCGGCCGCTTCCGGGGTGGTGGGGGGCGTTGGCCCGGGGGCAAGGTGCTGCCTCGTCCCCGATGTTCCCACTCCGTCAGGACGCTGCGTGCCCTGGGCCCGTTTTCTCCGGTCCTCCCTGACGCCGGAGCGCATCGTCCCGTGTCAGTTGCCCTCGGCGGCCTCGCGCAGCATTTCCAGCTCCAGCCATTCCTCCTCGGCCTTCGCGAGTTCCGCCTGCCGCTCCGCCAGCATGGCGCTGGCCTTGTCGAAGCGCGGCTTGTCGCGGGCGTAGAGGCCGGGATCGGCCAGGATCTCGCCGAGCTTGCGGATCTCGGCATGGAGCTTGTCCATGCGGGCGGGCAGGGTCTTCAGCGCCTCGCGTTCCCGCATGTTCAGCCGGCGCGGCCCGGCCAGGGCTTCCCCGGCCTGGGGAAGCGGGGCGGGCGTGGAGCGCGCCGGGGCGAGGGTGGAAGCGGACGCGCGCGCCTGCACGCCGTGGCCGCGTTGGGCCACCATGTCGGAATAGCCGCCGGCATATTCCTGCCAGCGGCCCGCGCCTTCATAGGCGATGACCGAGGTGGTGCAGCGGTCGAGGAAGTCGCGGTCGTGGCTGACCAGCAGGACGGTGCCGGCGTAGTCGGCGATCAGCTCCTGGAGCAGGTCCAGGGTTTCCAGGTCCAGGTCGTTGGTCGGCTCGTCCAGTACCAGCAGGTTGCTCGGGCGGGCCATGGCGCGGGCCAGCATGACGCGGCCGCGCTCCCCGCCCGAGAGCACGCCCAGGGGGGTGCGGGCCTGTTCCGGTGGGAAAAGGAAGTCCTTCATGTAGCCGATGACGTGTCGGGCCGTGCCGCCGACATGGACGAGGTCGCTGTCGTCGCCGGTCAGCGCCTTCTGCAGCGTCATGGCGGGGTCGAGGCTGGCGCGGCGCTGGTCCAGGCTCACCATCTCCAGCCCGGTGCCGAGGCGGATCTCGCCGCTGTCCGGGGGCAGGTTGCCGGTGAGCATGTTGAGCAGCGTGGTCTTGCCGGCGCCGTTGGGGCCGACGATGCCCACCCGGTCGCCGCGCAGGACGCGGGTGGAGAAGGGGGCGACCACGGTGCGGCCGTCATAGGTCTTGCTGATCTCCTCCGCCGAGACGACCAGGGAGCCCGATCCGCCTGCCTCGGCAGCGGCCATGCTGACCTTGCCCAGGGCACCCACCCGCTCGCGCCGTCTCTTGCGGAGGTCGTGCAGCTCGCCGAGGCGGCGGACGTTGCGCTTGCGCCGGGCGGTGACGCCGTAGCGGAGCCAGTCCTCCTCCCGCGCGATCTTGCGGGTCAGCTTGTGCGCCTCGCGCTCCTCGTCCTCCAGCACCTGGTCGCGCCAGGCCTCGAAATGGGCGAAGCCCTGGTCCAGCCGCCGGGTCACGCCGCGGTCCAGCCAGACCATGGCGCGGGACAGGTTCTCCAGGAAGCGGCGGTCGTGCGAGATCAGGACGAGGGCCGAGCGCAGGGAGCGCAGCTCGCCTTCCAGCCATTCGATGGCGGGCAGGTCGAGGTGGTTGGTCGGCTCGTCCAGCAGCAGGATGTCCGGCTGCGGCGCCAGGACGCGGGCGAGGGCGGCGCGGCGGGCCTCGCCGCCGGACAGGACGGCGGGGGTTTCCTCGCCCGAAAGACCGAGCTGTTCCAGCAGGTAGCGGGCGCGGTAGGGGTCGTCCCCTGGGCCGAGGCCGGATTCCACATAGGCCAGGGTGGTGGGGAAGCCGGAAAGGTCGGGTTCCTGCGGCAGGTAGCGCACGGTGGCGCCGGGCTGCACGAAGCGGGTGCCGCCGTCCGGCTCGGCCAGTCCCGCCGCGATCTTCAGCAGCGTGGATTTCCCCGAGCCGTTGCGCCCGACCAGGGTTAGCCTTTCGCCGGCGCCGACGCCGAGGGAGGCGCCCGCCAGCAGGGGGGTGGTGCCGAAGTTCAGCCGGATGTCGGTCAGGAGGAGCAGCGGAGGAGGAGCCATGTCGCCCCGCATGTAGAGCGGATCGGCCGGGAAGGGGAGGCCGCGCGGCACCCGGAGATGCTTGTCCGGCGGTGGGCCGGTCCCGCCCGCGAGGGGGAGTCGCGGGGGGCGGTCAGGGGCGGGTGGTCACCGCCAGGGCAGGGCGCGGGTGGCGGGGCGGGGGAGGACGGCGTCCCACTGGCGGATCCGGTCGAGCAGCGCGGCGGGCGGGAGGGGCGGGGAGAGGTGGTAGCCCTGCACGATGGGACATCCGAAGCGGTCCAGCATCTGCAGCGTCTCCTCGTTCTCGACGCCTTCGGCCACGACCTCGATCTCCAGCGAGCGGGCCAGGCTCAGCACCGCCTGCACCAGCACCTGGTCGCTGCGCGCCTTGACCATGCCCGAGATGAAGCTGCGGTCGATCTTGATCCGGTCCACCTCCAGCTTCTGCAGGGAGCCGAGGGAGGCGAAGCCCACGCCGAAATCGTCGATGGCGATCCGCACTCCTGCGCGGCCGAGCGTATCCAGCCCTGCCTGGGCGATGCGCAGGTCCATCATCGCCTCCTCGGTCAGCTCGATCTCCAGCATCCCGGGGGGCAGGCCGAACTCCGCCAGGGTGGACATGACCAGCCGGGCCACGCCGAACTGGGTCATCTCGCGCGGCGAGACGTTCATGCTTACCACCGCATCGGCGTGCCCCATCTGGCGCAGTGTGGCGATCATGCGGCAGACGTCGCGCAGGATGAAGCGCAGCAGCGGCTCGGCCTGTCCGGCGCTGGCGGCCGCCAGGATGATGGCGGGCGGGTCGATCGGCCCGTGGCGGGGGTGGCTCCAGCGGATCAGCGCCTCCATCCCGGCCAGGGTGCCGCAGGGGCGGCGGAGCAGCGGCTGGTAGTGGACCTGCAGCCCACCCCCGGCCAGGGCGCGGGGCAGGTCGCGCTCGATGTCGCGCGTCACCTCCCGCTGGTGCCGGAGGGTGTCGTCGAACAGGCAGAAGCGGTTCCGCCCGCTGCGCTTGGCGGCATAGAGGGCGGCGTCGGCGCAGGAGAGCATCTCCCCGCTGCTGGCGGAGATGCCGGAGGACTGGTCGCAGAAGACGCCGATGCTCACCCCGACCCGCCCGGCCTCGCAGACCGTGAAGGGGATCGCCACCGCCGCCGTGAGCCGCGTCGCCAGCTCCGCCGCCTCACGCTCCGGCGCCAGGCTGGCGGGGCAGAGCCGGCCGAGCACGGCGAACTCGTCGCCGCCGAGCCGGCCGAGCACATAGCCCCGGGGCAGGGCCTGCCGCAGGCGCTGCGCCACCTCGACGAGCAGGAGGTCGCCCGCCTTGTGGCCGAAAAGGTCGTTGACCGACTTGAAGCCGTCGAGGTCGAGCAGCATCAGGCAGTGCGGCCCTTCCTCCATCCGCGCCGGCGCGCCGGCCGGGTCGGGGGTGGCGCCGGGGGGAGCGCCGGGGGGGGCGTCGGTCCTGCCGGCGGCGCTGGCCAGGCTGTCGTCCAGGACCTGCATGAAGCCGGCGCGGTTCAGCGCCTGGGTCAGCATGTCGTGCGTGGCGCGGTGGCGCAGGTCCTCGGCGATGTCGAGGGTCTGGCGATGGGACTCGTGCAGGGAGGTGGCCAGGGCCCGGGCCTCCTGCTTGCTGCGGCTGGCCTGGAGAAAGGCGCGCTCGCCCTCCCAGGCGCTGCGGACCAGTGCCATCGTGTAGAGGGCGACCGTGGCGGCCAGCATCCGCTGCTCGAAGCTGCCGGCCCAGACAAGGCAGGTGATCACCGAGAAGAGGGCCGGGGTGATGAAGCAGATCGGCACGCGGGCATAGGCGGTGCCGTGCACCACGGCGCCGGCGGTGATGCCGCAGACCACCACGAGGAAGAAGGGCGCCTGGGATGTCGTGAAGCCGTCGCAGAGCACGGGCACGGCCGCCCAGATCATGCCCGAGCACCAGGCCAGCAGGCACATGGCGTGGAACCAGCGGCGGACGGCGGGGGATTCGCGCCCCTCCAGCAGCACCGCGCGGGGCGGGAAGCCGCAAAGCAGGCTGCGCAGCAGGTTGACCGCGATGCTGGCCCAGAACCAGGCGAAGCCAGCCTCTCCGTGGCCGCCGTAGTTCGCCATCGCCAGGTTGGAGAGGCTGAGCAGCACCGTGACGGGAAGCGAGATGAGCACGCTGCGCCGGACGGCCCGGAGCTGGTCGAGGCGGATCAGCCCTTCCAGGGGTGTCTGGCCGGGCTCTGGCGGAAGGTGGTGATCGATGGATCGTGGGGGCATCGCACTGCTGGTCGGTCTTGCCCGGAACTTTCCCGAGTCCAGATCAAGATATCATGAAATACAATCCGAGGTTGTGCAAACAGGACGATCCTGCCTTGGCTGCGCCGTCGGGGCGGGCATGTCTCAAATTCTCTGGACTTGCGGGGGGCAATTCGGTAGTTGCCGCGCTCCTGATCCCCTTCCGCGCGCGTTCCGACGCCTGGCCGGAGCCTGAAAGGCGGGGCAGCCTCCGGCGTGGCCGGGCCGTATGCATCCGGCCAACCCGTGGACGGTGCTTCCGCCCTGCCGTTCTGCTCAGCGCCTCCGGGCGCGGTGCCCTGCGGTGGTCCTGTCGGCCCTGGCGAAAATTCGACCCCGATCGCATCGCCGTTCGGCGCGCCGCGTTCAGCAAAGCACGACATGCCCTTTCCTGACGATCTTCCCGCCCCCCTTCTCCTGGCCCTGGCCGAGCGCGGCTATGCCGAGCCGACGCCGGTGCAGGCCGCCGTCCTCGCCGCCGACACGGCGGGGCGCGACCTTCTGGTTTCCGCCCAGACCGGCTCCGGCAAGACCGTGGCCTATGGCCTGGCCATGGCCAGCAACCTTCTCGGCACGGCCGAGCGCCTTCCCCCCGCCGGCACGCCGCTCGCCCTGGTGATCGCGCCGACGCGCGAGCTGGCACTGCAGGTCAAGACCGAGCTGGCCTGGCTCTATGGCAGCGCCGGGGGCCGGGTCGTGTCCTGCGTCGGTGGCATGGACCCGGTGGCCGAGCGGCGTGACCTGTCGCGCGGTGCCCATGTGGTGGTCGGCACGCCGGGCCGCCTGCGCGACCACCTGGACCGCGGCAACCTGCGGCCGGACACGCTGCAGGTCGTGGTGATGGACGAGGCGGACGAGATGCTGGACCTCGGCTTCCGCGAGGAGCTGGAGGCCATCCTCGACACGCTGCCGGACCCGCACCGGACGCTGCTCTTCTCGGCCACCGTGCCGCACGAGATCGCCACGCTGGCGCGTTCCTACCAGAAGGACGCGCAGCGCATCGAGGTGAAGAGCGACGGCGCCGGGCATGGCGACATCGAGCACCGCGCCATCACCATCGCCCCGCACGAGATCGAGCGGGCGGTGGTGAACATCCTGCGCTTCGAGGACCCACGCCTTGCCATGGTGTTCTGCGCCACCCGCGCCATGGTGGCCCGGCTGCACGGCAACCTGACCGAGCGCGGCTTCTCCACCGTGGCGCTGTCCGGCGAGCTGTCGCAGTCCGAGCGCACCCGTGCGCTGCAGTCGCTGCGCGACGGGCGGGCGCGGGTCTGCGTCGCCACCGACGTGGCGGCGCGCGGCATCGACCTGCCGGATCTGGGGCTGGTGATCCATGCCGAGCTGCCGCGCGATCCCGAGACCCTGACCCACCGTTCCGGCCGCACCGGCCGGGCCGGGCGGAAGGGCATCAGCGTGCTGCTGGTGCCCTATAACCGCCGTCGCACCGGGGAGCGGCTGCTGGCCGCCGCCCGGGTGCAGGCGAGCTGGGGGCCGCCGCCTTCCGCCGAGACGATCCGCGCCAAGGACAACGAGCGCCTGTCCGTCCAGGCCGGCGAGCTGGTCGCCGAGGAGGCGGCGGAGGACGATCTGGCGCTGGCCCGCGGCCTGCTGGAGAAGAACGCGCCCGAGGCGGTCGCCGCCGCCCTGATCCGCACCCTGCGCGGCCCGCTGCCGGCGCCGGAGGAGCTGTCGGACACCAATGACCGCACCCCGCGCGAGCGGCCGGAGCGCCAGGGCGGGCCGGAGGGCGTCTGGTTCCGCGCCAGCGTCGGGCGCAACGAGAATGCCGATCCCCGCTGGCTGCTGCCCTTCCTGTGCCGGCGTGGCCATGTCACGCGTGGGGAGATCGGCCGGATCCGCATCCTGGGCCGCGAGACCCAGTTCGAGGTGGCCGCCGCCGCCGCCAGCCGCTTCGCCGCCGCCGCGCGCCGGGCGGAGGGCGAGGACGCGCATATCCAGGTGGAACCGCTGGGGCATGGCAGCCCCGTGCGCCCGCCTTCCTTCAGCGGGCCGCGCGAGGGCCAGGGCCGGGATCGCCCCCGTGGCGGCCCCGGGGGCGGGCATGGGCGTCCCCAGTCCTTCCGCCACGCCGGACCGCCGAGGCATTCGCGCGGCTGAAGGCCGGGCCTCGGGCCGGGAGGCTTCCGCCCGGTCCGTGTTTCCTGGCCTCGATGTTCGCCTCGGTGGCGCAACCGGCGGGCCGGGCGCCCGGGCCGGCCCTGGCCCCGGCGGGCATCATGGCGGGGCCATCCGGCCATGTTCTTGAAAAGAAACGAGCTTGCGGGTGATGGCGGAAGGGGAAACCCGTGCGCCGATGCGGCGTTGGGCCGCCGACATGCAGATGTACCCGATGTACCCGATCCGCCTCGCTCTGGTGGCCAGCATCCTCGGCGCACCGCTTCCCACGCGGACCACGGCCGGCTCCGCCCAGGGCGGCACGACACAGCAGGAGGAGACGGCCTTGCCCGCCGCCCTTGGCGAGCCGTCCCTGCAACGAAGCGACGATGCCCCGCCCTCCCGTGCGGCGAGACTCTGAGGACACATCTGTGTTGTGCGCGCGTGAGAGGCGCGTGCAGTTGCGTTGCCTATGGCTTGCGCAGCGCCCCCCGGTGGTCTAGCGCATCCCTTCCTGAAGCAGTCTTGGGGCCAGAATGTCGTCGGCGGTGGATCGCAGCAGTGTGAGCCGGGACCATCCGCGCGCAGCGTTGGATGCTTCGTCGGTCAGGGATGCCTATCGGCGCTGGGCGGGGGTCTATGATGCGCTCTTCGGCGGCGTCTCGGCTTTCGGGCGCAAGCGCGCGGTGGCGGCGGTCAACCGCCTGCCCGGCGCGAGGGTCCTGGAGGTCGGCGTCGGGACCGGGCTGGCCCTGCCGCTCTACCGGCGCGACCTGCGCGTGACCGGCATCGACCTGTCGCGGGAGATGCTGGAGAAGGCCGCCGAGCGCGTGGCCAGCGAGCGGCTGCCCAATGTGGACGGGTTGCTGGAGATGGACGCGGAGGCCATGGCCTTCCAGGACGGCGCCTTCGACATGGCGGTGGCCATGTTCACCGCCTCCGTGGTGCCGAACGCGCGGCAGCTCTATGCCGAGATGAGCCGCGTCGTCCGCCCCGGTGGCCGCCTGCTCTTCGTGAACCATTTCGCCGCCGAGGCCGGGCCCCGCTGGTGGGTCGAGCGGGCCATGGCGCCGCTGTCGCGCGTCCTCGGCTGGCATCCGGATTTCGAGCTTTCCGCCCTGCTGGACCGTGAGACCGCGGAGATCGAGGCGATCGAGCCCTGCCCGCCGGCGGGGCTCTTCACGCTGGTCCAGCTCCGCAACGGCGACACGCTGCGGCGCGCCCTGGCGGCCTGACCCCCGCCCGGGAGGATTGTCCTCAGCTTCACGGAACAGGCCCTGCCGGCGATACCGGCGGGGCCTGTTGCGTTTCCGTGGCCGGCGTCCCCCGCGTTTCCGTCCGGGGTCCGTGGTGCCGTCCAGGCCGGGATTCCCGCATGGGCCGAACGGGGGCTAAGCTCGCGGCCTGGAATCAGGCAGGGGCGGCGGACCGCCCGGGCGAGGAGGCCGCATGCGCGCCAGCATCCGTGGGACCGAGATCTATTTCGACGTGGAAGGCATGGGGCTGGTGCCCGATGGCGACACGATGCGCGAGCGCCCGGTCGCGATGGTGATCCATGGCGGCCCGGGCGGGGACCACAGTGGCTTCAAGCCAGGCTACACGCCGCTCGCGGAGCGGATGCAGCTCGTCTATTTCGACCATCGCGGCCAGGGGCGTTCCAGCAAGAAGGACCCGGAGAGCTGGAACCTCGACGAGAATGTCGAGGACATGGAGGCGCTGCGCCGGCATCTCGGCCTGGGGCCGGTCGTGTCCATCGGCACCAGCTATGGCGGCATGGTCGCCCAGGCGCATGCGGCCCGCTATCCCGAGGCGGTGTCGCACCTGGTGCTGGTGGTCACCGCCTCCCATGGCGGCTTCGTTCCCCGGGCGCAGCGGATCATCGAGGAGACCGGCACGCCGGAACAGCGCCGCGTCTGCGACATGCTCTGGGATGGCGCCTTCCGCACGGTGGAGGAGGTGCGGCACTACTACGAGGTGATGGGGCCGCTCTATTCGCGCCGCTACGATCCCGCCGCCGGGACCGCCAGCCGGATGCGGACCCTGCACGAGCCCGAGGCGCTGAACCGCGCCTTCCGTCCGGGCGGCTTCCTGCGCAGCTTCGACCTGCGGCCCGAACTCGGCCGCATCACCGCGCCCACGCTGATCCTGGCCGGGCGGCACGACTGGATCTGCGCGCCGGAATTCTCGGAGGAGATCCACCGCCTGGTTCCCGGCTCCGACCTGCGGATCTTCGAGAACAGCAGCCATTCGATCCGTGCCGACGAGCCCGAGGCGCTGGTGGATGCCATCCGTGGCTTCGTGGTCCACAACCGAGGTCGCCGCGCCGGCTGAGGCGCTTGGCCGGGGGTCAGTGGCCGCCGAAGAAGCGTTTCATCCGGCCCCACCAGCCGGCTGTCCGGTCGATGGCGGTGGAAGGGCCGTTATGGCTGACATGGGGCCGGTGCGCGGGGGGCGGCAGGGCGGAGGCCAGGGTGTGGCGCCCGCCATCCTCGGCCGCGATCAGGCGCGTTTCCAGGGCCAGGACCTCGTCCGTCGTTTCGGTGGCGGCCGCGATGGCGAGGCGGCAGGCATGGGCGGCCTCGTGCCAGGCGCCGGCGCGGCGCAGGGCGTCCACCACGCGCACTGCCTGTTCGGGCGCCAGGGGCGGGCCGCTGCGCCAGAGCGCCACGGCCTCCAGCCGCCAGCTCCGGGCGAGTTCGGGCAGGCCTTCGTCATCCGCCACCCAGGCGGCCTGTAGCGTCGCCTCGGCGGCGGCATGAAGGGCGCCGCTTTCCTCCAGCACATGTGCCCAGCCCAGGAAGCGGCGGGCGAGGGGAGGGTGCGCCGTCTCGTTCACCAGCGCGCGGAAGGGGGCGGCGGCCACGGCCTGGGCCACGGCCGGGTGCGCGCGGGTGATGTCGGGCGCCGCATAGCCGCAATGGGGGCATTGCTGCAGCCAGAAGCGCATGGTGGAGCGCAGCGGTTCCCCGGGGCGCAGATCCAGGTCCGGGGCCTGTTCCGGCGGCGGCGCGACGGCGCGGGGCTGCCGGCTTTCCGTTCCGCAGACCGCGCAGCGCACCATGCCGGGCTTGCCGCCGGAGCGTCCCGCGCCAGGCTGGAAGGGGCCGTCCTTTCCCAGGCGTCCGGGCCCCGGGCGCCCGGGGCCCGTGCGGCCGGGGGCGTGGCGCTGCGGATCGCCGCCCGGACCGTTGTCCGGATTGCCGCCTCGGGGCTCGCGCGTGGGGAATGAACTCGCCATGACGGTCCAAGTTAGGCGCAGGAGGCGCGCGGGCGAAGGGGGCAGATGGCGGGCGCGCACCATCTTGTGCATGATGGCCTTCCCTTATGCTTCCGGTGACCAAAGGCGCGATGCCCCGCGGCGATCTTTTTCCCGATATCTCCCCCTACG
Source organism: Roseomonas mucosa ATCC BAA-692 (assembly GCF_000622225.1). Taxonomy (GTDB): domain Bacteria; phylum Pseudomonadota; class Alphaproteobacteria; order Acetobacterales; family Acetobacteraceae; genus Roseomonas; species Roseomonas mucosa. Next base: position 56,795 of record NZ_JHWD01000023.1, read on the forward strand.
AGACCGGCCTGCTGCCGCTCTCGCCCTCGGGCGCCGCGGCGGACGGGGTCAACCACGTGATGTACTGGGAGCAGGTGGGCAATCCCCGGGGCCAGCCGGTGCTGTTCCTGCATGGCGGGCCGGGGGCGGGGGCGGGGGCGGTGCATCGCCGCTTCTTCGACCCCGGCCACTGGCGCGTGGTGATCTTCGACCAGCGCGGCGCCGGGCGCTCGCGGCCGCTGGGGGAGCTGCGCGACAACACCACGCCGCATCTGGTGCGGGATATCGAGACGCTGCGGCGGTTCCTGGGCATCGAGCGCTGGCTGCTCTTCGGCGGCTCCTGGGGGTCGACCCTGGCGCTCGCCTATGCCCAGGCGCATCCCGAGCGGGTGCTGGGCTGCGTGCTGCGCGGGGTCTTCCTGGGGCGGCGGGAGGAGGTGGACTGGTTCCTCTATGGGCTGCGCCGGATCTTTCCGGATGCCTGGGCCGCCTTCGCCGAGCATGTCCCGCCCGAGGAGCGGGGCGACCTGCTTTCCGCCTATCTGCGCCGACTGACCGATCCCGACCCGGTGGTGCATCTTTCCGCCGCCCGGTCCTGGAGCAACTTCGAGGGCATGTGCAGCACGCTGCTGCCTTCGCCGGAGCTGGTCGCGAGCTTCGCGCAGGACCGTTCCGCCCTGGGCCTGGCGCGGATCGAGGCGCATTACTTCGCCCATGACCTGTTCCTGCCGCCCGAGGGCCTGCTGGGGCGGATGGACCGCATCGCTTCGATCCCGGCGGAGATCGTGCAGGGACGCTACGATATGGTCTGCCCGCCGGCCACGGCCTTCGCGCTGACCGAGGCCTGGCCGCGGGCACGCCTGACCCTGGTGCCGGATGCCGGGCATTCCGCGCTGGAGCCGGGGGTCCGGACGGCGCTGGTCTCGGCGGTGGAGCGTTTCCGCCGGCGTTCCTGATCGCGGCCGCGCCGTGGCTGTGCCTCCCCCTGCTGTGCAAGCAGGCGGTTCCCGGCCGGTGTCGGTCGTGCTAAGCGGCCTGTGCGTCTCCGTAGCTCAGCAGGATAGAGCACCAGATTCCTAATCTGGGGGCCGTGGGTTCGAATCCCGCCGGGGACACTCCCTTTCAGAATTTACCCTTTTATCAACGCTCTAACTTGCCTATTACCGCTGAACGATGATCCATGACGGTAATGCCTGACGGTAAGCCGCCGCCCTCCTCACAGCGCCAGCGAGGCGCACAAGCCAGAGGAGGCGACATGGCGAACCTGCGGCGAATTAGTCAGGGCTGGTATGCGCGGTACATCATCCCTCGGAGCCGGTGGGCCGACTTCGGTGGCAAGCGAGAGGTCGTGCGGACCCTCCAAACCCGCGACTTGGTCGAGGCACGCAGCCGCCGCTTGAAGGCCATGGAGGCTATCGAGGCGTGTCAATCGGCACTGAATTGGGACCCCAGATCGGCACGCAAAAGGGACCCTCTTGTGAGGTGTGTTGAGGGGGCGTTCAGGCGCGGTTCTTGAATCGCCAACTATCGTTGCCGGTCTCGACGATGTCGCAGTGGTGAGTGAGGCGGTCGAGTAAGGCAGTGGTCATCTTGGCGTCCCCAAAGACGCTGGGCCATTCACCAAAAGCGAGGTTGGTGGTGACGATGACCGAGGTCTGCTCGTAGAGACGGCTGACAAGGTGGAACAGCAACTGGCCGCCGGACTGGGCGAATG
>NZ_JHWD01000024.1 GCF_000622225.1 Roseomonas mucosa ATCC BAA-692
GTCTACCTGCTCGACGCGGCCGACATGGCCCCGGTGGACGAGGTCTATCGCGAATTCTTCCAGCCGCCTTATCCCAACCGGGCCAGCGTCGTGGTGGCCGGGCTGGTCGCGCCGGGCATGCGCTTCGAGATCCAGGCCATCGCCGCCCTGCCAGGCTGAGGCGCGGTCCGGCAGGGTGATGGCTTTCCGGTTGCGCTCCATGTTTGGCGTTGCTCTGTCCCCGGGGGACAAGGCTCCGCCTTTTCCCCCGCACCCCCTTATCCGCCAGGACCCTGCGGGCCCTGGACCCGGTGAGTTGGCTCTTGCTGACGCCGGATCGCGCCGGAGAGCCATGCTCTCCGGCGGACCGCCGGTGCCACCAGCGCGGACACGGTGTCCTTCTTTTCGGGAGCCCCGCCTCTCCACCTGCTCCCAGGGAGCAGGCCCCAGGATAACGGTCACCACGGGAACCCACGAAAGCCCGGGGTCCGGGGACCGGTTTCGGTCCCCGGCGGAGAGGGGGTCCGGGGCGAGAGGCGGAGCCTCTCCCCCGGCGGCCAGCCACGAAGCGCAACGCGGAAGGCCAGCCTTCCCTTCCCGGAACAAGGGGCGGGGCGGCACGATTGCGGTACGGCGCCGCACGCGCTAGGCGAGGGGGCATGGAGGCCGTCACACCCGCTGCTCCGGTCGCCGGCCGGTCACCCGCCGGATCGGCCGTGGGCGCAAAGCCCGGTCTTTCTCATGCCCCGGCACCATCTGGTGCGATGCCGAGGGGAACGAGGTCCGGGGAGGTGATGTCCGGAGACGACGCCCCGGTTTCTCCGTCCGTCGCCGACCCGGGCCGGCGCGGGCAGCCGCCGCGGTACCATGCCGCCCTGCCGGGACGGGCCTTTTCCGACGTCATGGGTCCCCGGCCGCTGGGCGGGCGCCTGCGGGCGGTGCGGCGCCTGCTCTGCCTGCTGCTCTGGATGCTCTGCTGCATGCCGGTGCAGGCGGTGCTGCTGGCCCTGCCGGGGCAGGGCAAGATCCGCTTCGCCCGCTTCTTCTGGCGCAATGCCTGCCGGCTCTTCGGGCTGGAGGTGCGGGTGCTCGGCGCGGCACCGGCCGGGCCGCGCGCGCTCTACCTGTCCAACCACAGCTCCTGGCTCGACATCATGGTGCTCGGCGGCACGCTGAAGGCCTGCTTCGTCGCCAAGGCCGAGGTCGGGGGCTGGCCGGTGATCGGCACGGTGGCGAAGCTGGGGCGCACGATCTTCGTCAGCCGCACCCGCGCCCGGACGGGGGAGGAGGCGGCGGCAATGCGGGAGCATCTGGCCCAGGGCGAGAACCTGCTCCTTTTCCCGGAAGGCACCAGCAACGACGGCAACCGGGTGCTGCCCTTCCGCTCCTCCTTCCTCGGCATCGCCGATGCGGCCGAATGGGTGCAGCCGGTCTCGGTGGTCTATGACCGACTGGGCTACATGCCGCTGGCGCGCATCGACCGCCCTGTCTTCGCCTGGTACGGCGACATGGGCATCGCCGGCCATGCCTGGATGCTGGCGCGCCTGCCGGGGGCCCGGGCCACGGTGCTGCTGCACCCGCCCGTCCATCCCTCCGATGTTCCGAACCGCAAGCAGCTTTCCGCCATGGCCGAACGGAGGGTGGCGGAGGGCGCGGCCGCCCTGCGGCAGAACCGGCTGTCCGAACCGCACCCCGCTGGCCCGTCCGCCCCGGACGGGCCGGCGGGGCACTGAGGGCGGTGGCCGCCCGTTCCGGTTTTGGAGGCGGCGGCGGCGGTCTTCCCGGACCGGGGCGCCAAGGCCCTGCCCTGGCCGCCCCGGGCGGGGCTCCGGGTTCGGGGGGGGGTGACATTTTGGAGACTGCCCCCGCCGCCCCGCCATCCCCATCGCCGCATCCTGGTGCACGAGGCGCCGGAACCCACTGGATTCAGGCGTTTCGCCTGGACCGGCCGCGCCCCGGGGCCTTTCCACAGGGGCGTCGTGCCGCCCGCGCCGGGGTGCCGGCACCCTTGACCACGCACCGCAGCATCCGCGACGCTGCGGCACATGGCACGCCAGCCCCCCTCCGGAGTCGCTTGACCCCTGCATCCAGGGGCCGCACATCCCCGCCGCGACCCGGCCTTTCCACCGCCGGGCGGAAGGATGGTTTGTGCGCATGACTGAAACGATGGCGATGCCCGGAACCGAACCCGCCCCGACGCAGGCAGGGCAGGCTCCCGCCGCTCCCCGCAAGAAGCTGCTGATCCGCACCTGGGGCTGCCAGATGAACGTCTATGACAGCGCCCGCATGGCGGATGTCCTGGCGCCGCTCGGCTATGCCCCGACCGAGGCGGTGGAGGAGGCCGACATGGTCGTCCTCAACACCTGCCATATCCGCGAGCGTGCCTCGGAGAAGGTCTTCTCCGACCTCGGCCGGCTGCGCGACACCAAGCGCGAGCGCGCGGCCGGGGGCAAGGAGACGATCATCGCCGTCGCCGGCTGCGTCGCCCAGGCCGAGGGTGCCGAGATCACCGCCCGCGCCCCCTGGGTGGACATCGTGCTGGGGCCGCAGACCTATCACCGCCTGCCGGAGATGGTGGCCCGCGCCAGCCGCGCCGCCGGGCAGGTGATCGAGACCGACTTCCCGGCCGAGGACAAGTTCGACCATTTGCCCGAGGCCGCCACGCCGCAGGGGCCGGTCGCCTTCCTGACGGTGCAGGAGGGCTGCGACAAGTTCTGCTCCTTCTGCGTCGTGCCCTATACCCGCGGCGCCGAGTTCTCCCGCCCCGCCGGCGCCATCCTGGCCGAGGCGCGGCGCCTCGTGGCCCAGGGCTCGCGCGAGATCGCGCTGCTCGGCCAGAACGTGAACGCCTATCACGGCGAGGGGCCGGACGGGCGGACATGGACGCTGGGCCGGCTGCTCCGCGCGCTGGCGGAGATCCCGGGCCTCGTCCGCCTGCGCTATGCCACCAGCCATCCGCGCGACATGGACGACGACCTGATCGCCGCCCATGGCGAGGTGCCGGCGCTGATGCCTTTCCTGCATCTGCCGGTGCAGTCGGGCTCCGACCGCATCCTGCGCGCCATGAACCGGGGCCATGACGCCGCCCTGTTCCGCGGCATCGTGGAGAGGCTGCGCCGGGCGCGGCCGGACATCGCCCTGTCCTCCGACTTCATCGTGGGCCATCCGGGGGAGAGCGAGAGGGATTTCGCCGACACCATGGCGCTGGTGCGCGAGACCGGCTTCGCGCTCGCCTATTCCTTCAAGTACTCGGCCCGTCCCGGCACCCCGGCGGCCAACATGCATGGCCAGGTGCCCGAGGCCGAGAAGGATGCCCGGCTGCAGGCGCTCCAGGCCCTGCTGCGGGAGCAGCAGCAGGATTTCAACGCCGGCTGCGTGGGGCGGGAGGTCGAGGTGCTGGTCACCGGCGCCGGGCGCCACCCCGGCCAGCTCGCCGCCCGCTCCCCCTGGCTGCAGCCGGTTCATTTTTCCGCCCCCGCAGGGCTGATAGGCGGGATGGCGAGGGTGCGCCTGGACGCCGCGCACCCCAATTCACTGTCAGCCACGCTTCTGGCCGCCACCTCTCCGGTGGCCGGCCTTCTGGACCCCGTTCAACCGGTATCGGAGCACGCCACCGCTTGACCAGCCCCGCCATCGCCCTCCGGGCGGATCCCCAGGCCCTCGCCCGTCCCCTCCTGGCCGATGCCGGGCCGGGGACGCGGTCGGTTTCCCTGACCTTCGACGACAACACCCTCCTGCCGCTGCTGCTCGGCCATCACGACCGCCATATCGCGCGGATCGAGCAGAAGCTGGGCGTGCGCATTGCCGCCCGCGGCAACCGGGTGACGGTCACCGGCGGCGGGGTCGAGACCGAGGCCGCCGAAACCACGCTGCGTGGCCTCTGGGCCCGATTGCGGCGGGGGGAAGGTGTGGGGATGTCGGAGGTCGAGGCGGCGCTGCGCTTCGCGGTCAAGGGCGCGGAACAGGCCGAGGACCCGCGCCTGCCGCTGTCCGACCTGCCGGCGATCCGCACGCGCAAGGGCGCCATCGCGCCGCGTTCCCCGGCCCAGGCGGGCTACATGGACATGCTGGCACGGCACGAGATGGTCTTCGGCATCGGCCCGGCCGGCACCGGCAAGACCTATCTCGCCGTCGCCCAGGGCGTCGCCCTGCTGATGGCGGGGCGGGTGGACCGCATCGTGCTGAGCCGCCCGGCGGTCGAGGCGGGCGAGCGGCTGGGCTTCCTGCCCGGCGACATGAAGGAGAAGGTGGACCCCTATCTCCGCCCGCTCTATGACGCGCTGCATGACATGATGCCGGCCGAGCAGGTGACGCGCCGGATCGCCACGGGCGAGATCGAGGTGGCGCCGCTGGCCTTCATGCGCGGGCGGACGCTGGCGCATTCCTTCGCCATCCTGGACGAGGCGCAGAACACCACGCCGGCCCAGATGAAGATGTTCCTCACCCGCATGGGGGAGGGCACGCGGATGGTGATCACGGGCGACCCGACCCAGGTGGACCTGCCGCCGGGCCAGAGCTCGGGGCTGGTGCAGGCGCTGGGTGTGCTGGAGGGCGTCGAGGGGATCGGCGTCACGCGTTTCGCGGAGGGCGATGTGGTGCGCCATCCGCTGGTGGGCCGGATCGTTGCGGCTTACGCACGATTCGATGCCAAGGACGACAGGGCCGGAGCCATGAGGGCAAGCCGGCGCGGAAAGGACAGGGATGGACCCGTCGAGTAGTAGCCCGGGCGTCGCCCGGGAATCGTTTCTGGCTGACGGGCATGGCTCCGGGGAGGGGCCATGCGTCGATGTCGTCATGGCGGAGCCATGCATCGATGTCGTCGTGGAGGACCCGCGCTGGCATGCGGCGGTGCCGCGCGTCGCGCGGCTGGCCCAGGAGGCCGCCGTGGCGGCGCTGGCCGAGGCCGGCGGCGGCGCCCCGGTCGGCGGCATGGTCACGGTGCTGCTGACCGACGACCGCGAGATCAAGCGCCTCAACAGCTTGCATCGCGGCAAGAACAAGCCGACCAACGTCCTGTCCTTTCCGGCGGAGATGCCGGGCCTGCTGGGCGACATCGCCGTGGCGCTGGGCGTCGTGCGGCGGGAGGCCCGGGCGGCCGGGCGGCCGATGCACGCGCATCTGGCCCATCTGGTGGCGCATGGCGCGCTGCACCTGGCGGGCTACGACCATCTCCATGCGGGCGAGGCCCGGCGGATGGAGCGGGCGGAGGCACGGATCATGCGCCGCCTCGCCCTGCCCAATCCCTGGCGAGGGGTGGCCTGAGATGAGCGAGCACACGCCGGCCGCCGGCAACGGCAATGGCCAGAACGGCCAGGGTGAGCGCGGGGGCGAGCGCGGCCTGCTCTGGTGGCTGGGGGCGCTGACCCGCAGGAAGGAGGCGGAAAGCGTCCGCGAGCGCTTCGAGGCGCTGGTGGATGGCAGTGGCGAGGAGGGCGATCCGGGCGAGCCGCCCGAGCTCGACGCCGCCGAGCGCCTGCTGCTGGGCAATGTCCTGAAGCTGCGCGGCAAGACGGCGCTGGACGTCATGGTGCCGCGCGCCGACATCGTCGCCATGCCCGAGAAGCTGACGCTGCAGCAGGCCATCGAGCTGATCCAGCGCGAGGGACACAGCCGCCTGCCGGTCTATCGCGAGAACCTCGACGACATCGTGGGCATGGTCCACATCAAGGATGTCTTCGCGGCGGTGGGGCACGAGGCGGCCTTCGACCTCAAGGCCATCCTGCGCAAGCCGCTCTTCGTGGCGCCGCAGATCCCGGTGCTGGACCTGCTGCTGCAGATGCGCATGGCCCGCATCCACCTCGCTTTGGTGGTGGACGAGTATGGCGGCATCGACGGCCTCGTGACGATCGAGGATCTGGTCGAGACCATCGTCGGCGACATCTCCGACGAGCATGACGAGGAGGAGCTGCCGCAGATCGTGGAGCGCCCCGACGGCACGCTCGACGTCGATGCCCGCATGCCGGTGGAGGATTTCGAGGCCCGCATGGGCCCGATCCTGACGCCGGAAGAGCATCACCAGGACATCGACACGGTGGGCGGGCTGGTCTTCACCCTGGCCGGCCGGGTGCCGAAGAAGGGCGAGCTGGTTTCGCATCCCGGTTCGGGGCTGGAGTTCCGCGTGCTGGAATCCGACCCGCGCCGCATCCGCCGCCTGCGGGTGCGCCGTCCCCTGGTGGACAACCCGGCGGACACGCGGCAGGCCGCGGAGTAGCGAGGGGGAAGGGACGGGCCGGGGAGGGGGAGCCAGCCGCCTCCCCCGATCGTCACCAACTGTGGCTTGCCGGGGGGTCAACCCCTGGCTACCAGCCCGGCGTGTTCACGAATCTGTCCCGATTCGCCGCAAGGCTCCATGGTTGGCGCCTGCTCGCGGCTTCCGCCCTGCTGGGCGCCCTGACAGCCCTGGCCCTGGCGCCGCTGCATCTCGTGCCCGTGCTGTGGCTGACCCTGCCGGGCCTGCTCCTGCTGCTCGACGTCGCGCCCGGCCGCTGGCGCGCCCTGGCTGTCGGCTGGGCCTGGGGATGGGGCTTCCAGGTCGCGGGCCTCTACTGGATCACCGAGGCGATCCTGGTGGAGGCGGACCGCCTGTGGTGGGCGGTGCCGCTGGCCGTACCGGCGCTGGCCCTGCCGATGGGGGCCTTCACCATCCTGCCGGCCCTGGCGGCCTGGGCCTCGCCGCCCGGCTGGCGCCGCGTCCTGGCTTTCGCCGGGGCCTGGACCGGGGCGGAGATGCTGAAGGGCTGGGCCTTCACCGGTTTCCCGTGGAACCTGCTGGGCTCGGCCTGGGCCTTCGATGCCCTGCCGGTGCAGGGCGCGGCCTGGATCGGCGCCTATGGGCTCTCGCTGGTCACGGTGCTGCTGGCCTGCGCCCCGCTTCTCGGCCGGCGCGGCATGGCCGGGGCGCTGGCCGGGCTGGCGGGCTTCGGCCTGCTCGGCGTCTGGCGCCTGCAACAGGATGCGCCGCCGGACCAGCCGGTGACGCTGGTGCTGGTGCAGGGCAACATCGCGCAGCAGCTCAAATGGGACCCGGCCTCGCGCTGGGCGATCTTCCGCCGCTATCTCGACCTGACGAAGCAGGGGACGGCCCGCGCCGTGGAGGCCGCGCCGCCCGGCAACCGCATCGTGGCGGTCTGGCCGGAAACCGCGAGCCCCTTCCTGCTGGCGCAGGACCCGGATGCCCGGCGCTATGTGGCGGAGACCCTGCCGCCGGGCGGAATCCTGCTGGGCGGGACGGACCGGGCGGAGTTCGGCCCCGACCGCAGCCTCCGGGCGGTGTACAACAGCCTGGTCGGAGTGGATTCCGAAGGGGAGCTGCTGGGCGGCTACGACAAGAGCCATCTGGTGCCCTTCGGCGAGTACATGCCGCTGTCCGGCCTGCTGCCGCTGCGCGTCATCCGGGGCGGGATGGACTTCTCCGCCGGCACGGGGCCGGTGACGCTGCGGCTTGGGGGCCTGCCCGGCTTCTCGCCCCTGATCTGCTACGAGGTGATCTTTCCGGGGGCCGTGGTGCTGCAGCGGGACCGGCCCGACTGGATACTGAACATCACCAACGACGCCTGGTTCGGCCAGTCGGCCGGACCCTACCAGCACCTGGCGGCGGCCCGGCTGCGGGCCGTGGAGGAGGGGCTGCCCCTGGCCCGCGCGGCGCAGACGGGCATCTCGGCCGTATTCGATTCGCAGGGGCGCGAGAGGGCTCATCTGGGCCTGGGCCTGATGGGGGCTGTAACCACTCCGCTCCCTGGCCGTTTGCCCCCGACATTGTTCTCGAAAACGGGATTGTGGGGACCCGGACTTCTGGCTCTGATCTGTTTTCTGGCGGGTTTCCGGCGGCGGAAGCCAAAAATTGTGCTGGAAAAGCTGGGAGAGATGATCTAAAAAAAGAGAAATCTCAAAAGAGTTGACAAATTCTTTCTGCAATCGCAGGTTATAGAGAGAACAGAGGGGGCAGCCGCTCCATGGTGCAGTCGATAGCCTTCGCCCGAGACGCCCAGGAAACGCGCCGTCGTACGGATGATGTGCCTGGCAAGAGCCGGCCGAACGGAAAATTGGAGAACGGTCAGATGTCGAGGGACGAGCCGGCTGAGCGTGGCGAGCGGGAGCATCGCCCCAGCCCCATCGATGTCCATGTGGGAGGACGCGTCCGCCTGCGACGCACCCTGCTGGGCATGAGCCAGGAGAAGCTGGGCGAGGCGCTGGGCCTCACCTTCCAGCAGGTCCAGAAATACGAGCGTGGCGTGAACCGGATCGGCGCATCCCGCCTGTTCGACATCGCGCGCGTGCTGGACGTGCCGATCGGCTTCTTCTTCGACGACATGCCCGATGGCGTGGGTGGCGGCAGCCGCACCCGGCTGGCCGGCTTCGCCGAGGGGCAGGAAGGCTTCGAGGACGACACGCTGAACCGGCGCGAGACGCTGGAACTGGTGCGCGCCTATTACCGCATCACGGAACCGGCCGTGCGCAAGCGGGTCTTCGACCTGATCAAGAGCCTCGCCCCGGTCGACTGAGACAGGCCCCCTGGCCGGGGGCTGTCGGCATCGCCTGAACGCCATGCCCGTCCCTGCGGTCAGGCCATGCGGATCTCAGTCCCGAAGCTGGGGGTTGTCGAAGCGGGGCTCCCGGTAGCGGCACAGGGCCGTCTCCAGGGCCCGCGCCAGATCCCGCTTGTCCTCGCCCGAGAGGCAGCGTCCGATCTCGATCCCCCGGTCGCGGCACAGGAGCCGGAGCTGGCCGGCCGAACCCGGGTGGCTGCGCAGCTCCACACGGGTCCAGTAGGGCTGGAGCAGGAACTCCTCCCGCCTTCCCCGCGCGTCGGTGCGCCGGACCCGCAGCCGGTCCGCCGTCAGGGAAAGAATCTCCGACACCCGGCCGGAACGCCGGTGGTGCAGCGCCATGAGGGCCAGCACCAGCGGGATCTCGAAGCCCATGAAGCCCAGGATGGGCCAGGCGCCGAGCAGGAAGAACACCACGCAGAGCGCCGCCGCCGCCGAGCCCAGGAGCAGCGCCAGCACCAGGAAGGCCCGTGGCGTCCAGGAGCGGGGCGGCACGCTGACGGCCTCGAAGAGCACGGGCTCCTCCAGGTGCCGGGCCTCCCCGATGGGCGCTTCCCCCATGGGCACATCCACTGTCATGGTGGGGAAAGATAGGCTAGCGAGATCGCCGTGCCAGCCGAATCCTCCGAAAAGCCGCCCGCTGCCCGGTCCCGGCCTGCCCGCCGCCCCGCCACCGCCCTGCACGGCACGGCGGGGGAGCCACGCCGGGCCCGGCGGATGCCGCCCGCCCAGGCCCTGCGCTTCCTGGAGGCGCTGCGCGACGCCAATCCGGATGCGCAGACCGAGCTGCATTACGGCAACCCCTTCACCCTGCTGGTGGCCGTGGTCCTTTCCGCCCAGACCACCGATGCGGCGGTGAACCGGGCGACCGACCCGGCGCGCGGCGGCCTCTTCGCGGTGGCGGACAACCCCGCCGCCATGGTGGCCCTGGGCGTGGAGGGCGTGGGCGGGCACATCCGCAGCATCGGCCTCTGGCAAGGCAAGGCGCGCAACGTGGTTGCCCTGTCGCAGATGCTGCTGGACCGGCATGGCGGGGAGGTGCCCGACAGCCGCGAGGCGCTGGAGGCCCTGCCCGGCGTCGGCCGCAAGACCGCCTCCGTGGTGCTGAGCGTCGCTTTCCACCAGCTCGCCATGGCGGTGGACACGCATATCTTCCGCCTGGGCAACCGCACCGGCCTCGCCCCGGGCAAGGATGTGCGGGAGGTGGAGGAGGCGCTGCTGAAGCGCTGCCCCCAGGAATGGCTGCGCGACGCGCATCACTGGCTGATCCTGCACGGGCGCTATGTCTGCAAGGCCCGGCTGCCGGAATGCTGGCGCTGCGCGGCACGCGAATTCTGCAACTACCGCGACAAGGTGCTCGTCCCGCCGCAACGGTCCAGGACAGCCTGACCGCCACGCCCCCGCAGCGGACGGCCGCTCCACCCGCCCCGCGCACGGCACGATGCCGGCCGCCGGCGGAAGCCGGGACTACCGCCCTGGGTCGTTGTGCCGCGTGGCGGCCCGGCGACGGGGCCGGTTCCGGCATCGCGCTTCGTGGCTGGCCGCCGGGGGAGAGGCGCCGCCTCTCCCGCCGGACCCCCTCTCCGCCGGGGACCGAAGCCGGTCCCCGGACCCCGGGCTTGAGTGGGTTCCGGTGGCTGCCGCTGGTTTTCGGCCTGATCCCCGGGGAGCAGGTGGAGACGCGGGGCTCGCGAAAAGAAGAAGACCCCGTGTCCGCGCTGGCGGCACCGGCAGTCCGCCGGAGAGCCAGGCTCTCCGGCGCGATCCGGCCGGCAGCCGGAGCCAACTCATCGGGTCCAGGGCCTGCAGGGTCCTGGCGGATAAGGGGGGCCGGGGGAAAAGGCGGAGCCTTGTCCCCCGGGACAGCGCGACGCCCGACGTGAAGCACCGGCTGGCAGCCGGGGTGAGCCGCCTTTCGTATCAACCTTTCCCGCGCATCTCCTGTGATGCCTTCGGCATCGGGGTCAGGCCCAGTCCCCAGAGCGGGCGGGGATCGGCGGCGAAAGTTTCCGGGGCGCGTTCCGTGCCGGCGGCGCAGCCGATGTCGCGGGCCTGGCGGGGCTCCATCTCGCTGAGCCGCCGGGCATCCTCCATCCGGCCGATCCAGGCGCCGTAGAGCGCCAGCAGGTCGATCCGCGGCAGGGCGAGCCGCTGGCCGGGCCAGCGCGCCGCCCGGAAGGACAGGGGGGCCACCATGGTTCGCAGGGTCATGTCCAGCGTCTCCCAGGCTCGCGAGGAGCGGTGATGGGCCGGTGGCGGAGCCTGTTCCGGGAGGGCTCCACCGCATCGGCGAGGGCCATCATCCTGCCGCGGCGGGGTGTGCCGTCGGGTACAGCGATCGTGGAATTTCCAGGCTATGACAGGGGGATTCCACGGATGGCCGCCACGGGGAGAGGCCCCGCCGGCTTTCCGCCCGGATGGAACTCCCTCGTGAGGAGGGCCGGTCCCATGGCCGCCATCGCCGAGAAGCTGCGCCTCACCGCTGCCGCCCTGGGCTGCTCCGGCCGCAAGGAACTCTGCGCCCGCTTCCGGGTGGCCAATCCCGCCACGCATTTCGACCTGGAGCGCTCGCACAAATGGCTCCAGGGGCGCGCCTTGCCGCGCTCGGTCCAGCTCTATGACGACTGGGCGAAGGTGCTGGGAACACGCCGCGCCGGTGCCTGGATCGCTTCCTGTACCCTGGACGCCTTCCTGGGCGAGGTCTGCACCCTGTTCGAGGCCGATGCGGCGGACCTGCTGCGACGCGCCGAACTGCCGCCGCACCAGCCGGCGGAGGCGCAAAGGCCGCCGGACGTGAGCGGCGGCCATCTCTGCGGCCATTATGCCTGCTATTCCCGGGCCTGGTCGCCCTACCATCCCGACAACCTGATCCGGGGGGCGCTGCAGTTCCTGCCATCCCAGCGGGGGCAGCACCTGCTGGCGGACTATACCGAGGCCCTGTTCGGCGGCACCTTCCACTTCATGGGCGAGGTCCTGCTGCGCGGGCGCACGGCGCATGTCCTGCTGCGCGCCCAGGGCGACATCCCGCCGCTCTACGCCAGCCTCTACATTCCCGGCCCGCCCGCCAGCGCGCTTTGCGGCATCATCGCCGGGGCCGCCCTGGTCGGATACGAGCCGCGCCCCTCCGCCTCCCGCATCGTGCTGGTCCGGACGCCATGCCCGGCCGCGGCGACGAACCGGCATCTGCGGACGGAGGACGGGAGCATCGGCGAGGACCTTCGCCAGCTCGGCCTGCCGTCCGGGCAGGCCGCGGGGATCGACGCGCTGCTGCGGGATTTCCTGGATGGCGCCGGGGACCGGGGGCGCGACCAGGTGCCCGCCGCGCTCCAGGAGCGGCTTTGCGCCGAGCTGGACCGCTTCTACCTGCGGCCGGAGACGCAGCCACAGGGCATCCGGCCCGTTTCCGCGGCCTGCGGCGCCTGATGGCGGCACGGCGGGGGCGGAAGGGAAGCGGCCCGGCCTGTGGCCCGGGGAGGCGTCAGGGCCCGGTTCCGTCCGCCTTTCCGGTGGGCAGTGTCGGGGCGGGACCCTCCGGCCCGCCATGCACGGCGAGCCAGAGCGTGTCCTCGTCCGGGGCGACCCAGGCGACGCGGTGGCGGCACCCCGCCGGCAGCAGCACCCAGTCGCCGGGGGCGAGGCGGCGTTCCTGGCCGCCGCCGAAATCCAGCAACGCCGCGCCGGAGACCAGCAGCACGAATTCCGGCCAGTCCTGCTCGTACCAGCCCAGGCTTTCCGGCCCGAGGGGGCCGCGCGAGGCGATGCGCTCGATCCGGGCGCCGGGCAGGCTGGCGAGGCTGGTGAAGGCCTCCCCGCCCGCCGCCGGCCGTGCCCCGTCCGCCAGCCGGCCGAAGCGCGGCGCCGGGCTCATGCCCGCAACGCGGCCTCGGCGCCCTGGGCCAGCGCCAGCAGCGCCCGGTCCGCCCCCTGCGCGCCCGTCAGCATCAGCCCGACCGGGGCGGTGCCGGGGGCCTGGCAGGGCAGGCTGATGGAGCAGCGGTCGAGGAAGTTGCCCACCGCCGTGTTCCGCAGCAGCAGGAGGTTCAGGCGGTTGTATTCCTCCGTTGTTTCCACCGCGGCGATCGGGGGCGGGATGACGACGCAGGTGGGGCAGAGGAAGGCGTCGAAGCCCTCGGTGCGGGCATTCGCGGCGGCGACGATCCGCGCCCGCGCCGCCTGGAGGTCGAGATAGTCCGCCGCCGTCATCGCCGCGCCCTTCTCGATGCGCGCCAGCACGCGCGGGTCGTAGGCATCCCGGGCGCGCACGATCAGCGGCGCGTGCCAGGCCCAGGATTCCGCTGCCGCGAAGCCGCCCCTGGCATTGGCGGGGGGGATGTCGCGGAGCTCGGGGAAGTCGATCTCCTCGATCCGCGCGCCGGCCTTCTCCAGCCTGCGCAGCGCCGCGTCGAAGGCCTCGGCCACGGCGGCCTCGATGCCGTCGAAGAGAAAGGTGCTGCGCGGCACGGCGAGGCGGGCGCCGGACAGCGCGGCGGGGGCCGGGGCTGCGCCCTCTTCCTCCCCCGCCATGATCGCGTCGAGCACGGCGCAGCAGGCGGCGGTGTTGGCGAGGGGGCCGAGGCTGTCCAGCGTGTGGCTGAGCGGCACGGTGCCCGTGAGCGGCACGCGGCTGGCGGTGGGCTTCCAGCCGACGATGCCGCAGAGCGCCGCCGGCACGCGGCAGGAGCCGCCCGTGTCCGAGCCGAGCCCGGCCAGGCCCATGCCGTCCGCCACCGCCACCGCGGCGCCGGAGGAGGAGCCGCCCGGCAACCGGCCGGTGGCGCGGTCCCAGGGCGAGCGGGGGGTGCCGTGATGCGGGTTCACGCCGAGGCCGGAGAAGGCGAATTCCACCATGTTGGTGCGGCCCAGCACCACGAAGCCTGCCCGTTCCAGCCGTGCCACGGAGGGGGCGGTGCGGGTGGCGGGCGGCGCGTCCTTCAGCGCCGTGGAGCCTGCCGTCGAGGTGACGCCCGCCTGGTCGTAGAGGTCCTTGATGCTGATCGGGATGCCCGCCCAGCGCGACGGCGCCCGCCCGGCCCGTCGCAGCGCGTCCATCGCCCCGGCGGTGGCGCGGGCCTGTTCCGCCTGCACCGCCACGAAGGCACGCGCCCCTTCGCCCTCCGGCTCGGCGATCCGCGCCAGCGCGGCCTCCACCAGTTCCAGGCTGCTGGTGCGCCAGTCTGCCAGGGCCTCGGCGGCGGCCTCGATGCTGCGGTATTCCATGCTCACCCCTTCCGCCCTCCGGCGGTTCCTCTGGCCGCCGCCACCCGGCTCCGCGCGCGGGGGGGCCGGTGGGGAAGCGCGATGCCGCAGGGGAAACCCGCCCCGCCGGTTTGGCAAGGCGCCTCCGCGCCGGAAGGGGCCGGTTCGCGGAGGCGCGGAAGCGGCGGGGCGGCCGGAACGGCGCATCCTCCGGCGGCGGAAAGGCCATGTCTTCCACCCGGCGGCATGACAAGCCCGTGCGGCCACCTTGCCAGACCGGCCCGCCTGCCGCTTGGTGCGTCCGTCCCGATCCGTCCCGGAACCCCCTGGGGTGCATGACCGAAGCCGCTTCCCGCCTGATCCGTTCCGGCAGCCCGCAGAGCTGCCATCCGCATGAGCGCTACCTGCTCCGCAGCACGGACTGGGATGCCCTGCCGGACGCGCTGCGGCAGGAGCCGGCGCTGGAACTGCTGGGCCTCTGGGCCGAGCCGGGGCTGGTCCATGCCGCCTTCCTGAAGCGTGCCGCGGAGGGCGGCGCGCCGGCCCGGCTGCTGCTGGCCTCGGCGCCGCTGCGCGAGGGGCGCTTCGCGGCGCTGTCGCCCGCGCGGCCGGGCGCCGCCCTGTTCGAGCGCGCGGCGCGCGACCTCTGGGGCGCCAGCGCGCAGGACGGGGGTGGACCGGTTCCCGCCGTCGCGGTGTTCTCCGTCCCCGCCGCCTCCGGCGCGACTCCCTTCGGCTCCACCAGGAGCGGCCCGTCCGCCCCCATTCCTGCCGTGGATTCAGGGGCGGCCGATCCGCGCCCCTGGCTGGATCACGGCCGCTGGCTCTTCGACCGGCCGCTTGCCGCCGTGCCGGTGCGCCGGTCGGCCCCGCCGCCGCAGCCGGAATTCCGCCCGCCGCCGGAGGGCGAGGGGCTGCACCAGCTCGCCCTCGGCCCCGTGCGCGCCGGGATCGCGGAACCCGCACATCTGCGCCTGGACCTGTTGGGCGAGCGCGTGACGCGGCTGGAGGCGCGGCTCGGCTATGCCCACAAGGGCACGCTGGGGCTGATCCGCGGCAAGTCGCCGCGTGGCGCCGCCCGCTTCGCCGCGCGCCTGTCGGGGGTGGATGCGGTGGCGCATGGCTGGGCCTTCGCCATGGCGGCGGAGGCGGCCGCCGGCCGCGCCGTCCCGCCCCGCGCCACCGTGCTGCGCGGCGTGCTGGCGGAGATGGAGCGCGTGGCGAACCATCTGGACGCCTGGGCCGCCGCCTGCCGCGCGGCGGGGGCGGGCGAGTGCGCGGCGGCGGCGGCGCGCCTGCGGGAGATCCTGCGGCGGGCGATCGGCGCCGCTTTCGGGCACCGGCTGGCCATGGATGTGGTGGTTCCGGGCGGGCTGGCGGCGGACCTGATGCCGGAGGGCGAGGCGGCGCTGCGTGCGGCGCTGGAGGTGGTGGCGGCGGGACTGGCGGCGCTGCCGCCGCAGCCCGCCCCGGCGGCCGAGCGCCTGGGCGGGGCCGGGCGCCTGCCGCTCCCCCTGGCGGAGCGCTTCGCGGCGGGGGGCGTGGTCGGCCGGGCCTCCGGTCGGGATTTCGATGCGCGGCGGGACCTGCCTTACGCGCCCTATGACCGGATGGAGATCCCACGCTCCCAGGGTGGCGACGCGGCCGCCCGGCTGGCGCTGCGCCTGGCCGAGGCGCGGGAAAGCCTGCAGCTCCTGCCCCTGCTGCTCGACGCGCTGCCCGAAGGGGAGATCGCCATCCCCCTGCCGGCGCGCGCCGGGGAAGGAGCGGGCGTGGTGGAAGGGGCACGGGGAGAGGTGCTGCACTGGCTTTCGCTGGATGGCGAGGGGCTGGTACGCGCCTGCTTCGTCCGCGACCCGTCCTGGCTGCACTGGCCCCTGTTGGAGGCGGTGATGGAGGGAGGCGAACTGGCCGATTTCCCCCTTTGCGAGCATTCCTTCGGCCTGACCTGCAGCGGGGTGGATCTGTGAGCCCGCCGGAGCCCGGCCGGAGGCCCGGTGGTGGCGCGGCCCGGCCTGACATGGGAAGCGCCCGGTGAGCGCCCGCCTGTCCTGGTCGCGCCTGATCCGGAACCTGCTCCATGCCCCGCCGGCGGAGGCGCCGCCGCGGCCGCCGGATGACCTGGTCGCCGCCCTGGCGGCGCGGATGGCCGCCGGCGCCCGTGCCCGGCTGGGGCGCAGCCTGGCGATCCGGGAGATCGACGCCGGTTCCTGCGGCGGCTGCGAGGCGGAGATCGCCGCCCTCGATGCGGCGCCCTACGAGCTGGAACGCTTTGGCCTGCGCTTCGTGGACTCGCCGCGGCAGGCCGACCTGCTGCTGGTGAGCGGACCGGTGACGCGCAACATGGCGGAGGCGCTGCGCCGTGCCCATGCCTGCATGGCACGTCCCGCCTGGGTGGTGGCCGTGGGCGACTGCGCGGTGGATGGCGGCTGCTTCCACACCTCCCCGGCGGTGGAGGGCGGAGTCGGCACGGTGCTGCCGGTGGACCTGCTGATCCCCGGCTGCCCGCCCGCCCCGGAACAGGTGCTGGAAGGGCTGCTGGCCCTGCTCCGGGCCGGCGGAGCGGCGCCCGCCCCGCCGCCGGAAAAAGGGCAGGCGGACGCCTCGCCGGAAGAGACAGGCCCGGTCAGGCCGCGAACGGGTGACACGGAAAGCCCGGGCAGCCAGCCGGGTTGAACCGAGTGCCCGTTGTGCGAAGGGCCGTTCGTTCTGGCCGCTGCGCTCCATGGCCGGCCCCCGGGGGAGAGGCGCCGCCTCTCGCCCCGGACCCCCTCTCCGCCGGGGACCGAAGCCGGTCCCCGGACCCCGGGCTTTCGTGGGTTCCCGTGGTTGTCGTCAGTCTTCGCCCTAATCCCTGGGAGCAGGTGGCAACGCGGGGCTCCCGGAAAGAAGATAAGGCACCCTGTCCGCGCTGGTGGCACTGGCAGTCCGCCGGAGAGCGATGCTCTCTGGCGCGATCCGGCCGGCAGCGAAGAGGCAACGAACGGGAGGTCCAGGAACCTCAGGTTCCTGGCGGATAAGGGGGACGGGGGGAAAAGGCGGAGCCTTGTCCCCCGGGACGGCGCAATGGCGGAAATGATGTGCAAGACGACCATGATGGCTGCGTCCATCATCCGGATCGGTGGTTGACACCCGGCCCTGTCGCGCCGATGCCTCGGCCCCGGATCCGATTGCCGGGATCGGATACCTTGACCGGATGACGGAGCTCCCCATGACGCGCCCCTCTGGCCGCGCCCCTGACGCGTTGCGCCCTGTTTCCATCGAACCCGGCGTGGCCCGCCATGCCGAGGGCTCCTGCCGCATCCGCATGGGGCTGACCGAGGTGCTCTGCACCGCCAGCGTGGAGGGGCGGGTGCCCGGCTTCCTGCGCGGCAAGGGCCAGGGCTGGGTAACGGCGGAATACGGCATGCTGCCCCGCGCCACGCACCAGCGCGGAGACCGGGAAGCGGCGAAGGGGAAGCAGTCCGGCCGCACGCAGGAGATCCAGCGCCTGATCGGCCGCTCGCTCCGCGCCGTGACCGACCGTGCCGCGATGGGCGAGATGAGCGTGGTGCTGGACTGCGACGTGCTGACCGCCGATGGCGGCACGCGCTGCGCTGCCATCACCGGCGCCTGGGTGGCGCTGCACCTCGCCTTCGAGCATTGCCGGCGGATGCGCATCCTGTCGCGCAACCCGCTGACCGGGCATGTGGCCGCGGTCTCGGCCGGGCTGTGGCAGGGCGAGGCAGTGCTCGACCTCGACTATGCCGAGGACAGCGCGGCCGGGGCGGATGCCAATTTCGTGCTGACCGATGCCGGCGGGATCGTCGAGATCCAGGCCACGGCGGAAGCCACGCCCTTCACCGGGGCGCAGTTCGACGGCCTGCTGGCTCTGGCCCGGCACGGAACGGAGGAACTCTTCGCCGCGCAGCGGCAGGCCATCGCCGAGGGAGCCCCCGCATGACCCGCCGCCTGACGGAGAAGCGCCTGATCCTGGCCACCCACAATGCCGGCAAGGTGCGCGAGGTCGCCGCCCTGCTGGCCCCCTGGGGGTTGGAGGTGACGGGGGTGGGCGATCTCGGCCTGCCGGAGCCGGAGGAGACGGAAAGCAGCTTTCTCGGCAATGCGCGGATCAAGGCCCTGGCCGCTGCCACGGCCACGGGGCAGGTGGCGCTCGCGGATGATTCCGGCTTCTCGGTCGCGGCGCTGGATGGGATGCCGGGGGTCTGGACCGCCGACTGGGCGAAGCAGCCGGACGGCACGCGCGACTATGCCAGGGCCATGGCCGAGGTCGCCCGCAAGGCCGGCGAGGCCGATCCGGAGGGAAAGGACCACGGTGCCTGGTTCTCCTGCGCCCTGGTGCTCGCCTGGCCGGACGGACACACGGAAGGCTTCCTGGGCGAGGCGCATGGCACCTGGATCTGGCCGGGCCGAGGCGAGGCCGGGCATGGCTATGACCCGATCTTCGTGCCGGCGGGCGAGACGCTGAGCTTCGCCGAGATGGACCCGGCGCGGAAGAACGCGATCAGCCACCGCGCCCGCGCCTTCGCGCTGCTGGCCGGGGCCTGCCTGCCGCCGCTGGGCTGATTGGGCCGGGGGCCGGCGCTGCTCCGCCCGGGGAACAAGGCTCCGCCATCGACGCAATGCGTCGACCCCCTGTCCCCATCCGCCAGGACACCGCGTGCCCTGACCCGGCTCGTTGGTTCTCGCTTCGACCGGATCGCGCCAGGGAGCCATGCTCTCCGGCGGACCGCGGGTGGCACCCGCGCGAAGGCGGTGTTTTCCTTCTCGGGAGCCCCGCGTCTCCACCTGTTCCTTGGGGTTCAGGCCGCAGGCTGACGGCCTCCACCGGAGCCAACGAGAGCCCGGGGCCCGGGGCCCGGGGCCCGGGGAACGGCTTCGGTCCCCGGCGGGAGAGGCAGAACCTCTCCCCCGGAGTCAACCACATGCCTCACGCCGGGATTAGCGCGGGGGTCCTCCGGGGCGTGGTCCGGCCTCGGCTCCTGCCTGCTTCGGGCTGACACGGGAAGACGAAGCCTTCCCCACGCCGGGTTACCGGATGGAAGGCACATCGCGCTCCGTGCCGGAACGGCACCGCCAGGCGGTCCCATACACACCCCGCTCGCCCATTCCTCCTCCGATCGGCAACACGGCACATCCGCTGCGAAGCATTCGAATGGTCAGACCAATAACGTGAATAGGACAGTTAAAAGATAGTTGACCGCCTGATGGCCGCCTCGATAAAAACAACTTGAAGTGAAAACAAGCTGAATTGGACAGACCAATTTAGCCTCACCAAGAGCCACTCGCATCCGTGAGTGTGGAGGACGATCCATGTCGGCCTGGCCGCAGAACTACGACCCCCTGGGCAATATCTGGCTGTCGAGCCTGATCGCCTTCGTGCCGATCGCCTTCTTCTTCCTGGCGCTGACGGTTCTGCGGCTGAAGGGCTATGTCGCCAGCACGATCACGGTCGTGCTCGCCCTCGCGGTCGCCGTGCTGTTCTACGGCATGCCAGCGGGGCAGGCCCTGGCCTCCGGGGCCTATGGCTTTGTCTACGGGCTGTGGCCGATCGCCTGGATCATCATCGGGGCGGTGTTCCTCTACAAGATCTCCGTCCGGACGGGGCAGTTCGAGATCGTGCGGGCCTCCATCCTCTCGGTCACCGAGGACCAGCGGCTGCAGCTGCTGATCGTCGGCTTCTCCTTCGGCGCCTTCCTGGAGGGCGCGGCGGGCTTCGGCGCACCGGTCGCCATCACCGCCGCGCTGCTGGTCGGCCTGGGCTTCCGCCCGCTCTACGCGGCCGGGCTCTGCCTGATCGTGAACACGGCGCCGGTGGCCTTCGGGGCCATGGGCATCCCCGTGATCGTGGCGGGACAGGTGACGGGGCTGGACCCCTTCGTCATCGGCCAGATGGCGGGCCGCCAGCTGCCCTTCATGACGCTGATCGTGCTGTTCTGGGTCATGGCCATCATGGACGGCTGGCGCGGCGTGCGCGAGACCTGGCCGGCGGTCGTGGTCGCGGGCGGCTCCTTTGCCATCGTGCAGTTCCTGACCTCGAACTTCATCGGCCCGGAGCTGCCGGACATCACCTCCTCCCTGGCCTCCCTGCTCTGCCTCACCCTCTTCCTGCGCGTCTGGAAGCCGGCGCGGATCTTCCGCTTCGAGACGGCGGAGGCGGAGGCTTCGGGCATGGTCCGGGCGCAGCCCGCCGGGGCGCAGGTCGCAACGGTCGGCGGCATGGCACCGGCCGCCGCACGCCGCCACACGCCGGGCGAGATCATCCTGGCCTGGTCGCCCTTCCTGATCCTCACGGCCATGGTGACGCTCTGGAGCATCAAGCCCTTCAAGAGCCTCTTCGCGGCGGGCGGGGCGCTCAGCGGCTGGGTCATCGCCATTCCCGTGCCCTCGCTGCACCGGCTGGTCGAGAAGATGCCGCCGATCACCGCCGGGCCCGTGCCCTATGACGCGATCTACCGCTTCGACTGGTTCTCCGCGACCGGCACGGCGATCTTCCTGGCCGCCCTGCTCTCGGCCCTGCTGCTGCGCCAGCGACCGCTGGAGACGGTGCGGACCTTCGGAGAGACGCTGGCCGAGCTGCGCACGCCGATCTACTCCATCGGCATGGTGCTGGCCTTCGCCTTCATCGCCAACTATTCCGGCCTTTCGGCGACGCTGGCCCTGGCCCTGGCGCATACCGGGGCGGCCTTTCCCTTCTTCTCGCCTTTCCTGGGCTGGGTCGGCGTCTTCCTGACCGGCTCGGACACCTCCTCGAACGCGCTCTTCGGCGCGTTGCAGGCAACGACGGCGCAGCAGATCGGGGTGTCCGACATCCTGATGGTGGCGGCGAACACGACGGGCGGCGTGACGGGCAAGATGATCTCGCCGCAATCCATCGCCATCGCCTGCGCCGCCGTGGGGCTGGTCGGGCGTGAATCCGACCTCTTCCGCTTCACGGTGCGGCACAGCCTCGCCTTCGCCTGCATGGCCGGGCTGATCACCCTGGCGCAGGCCTACTGGCTGACCGGTATGATCCCCTGATGGAGCAGGACGCGACATCCCCCGCCGAGGGCGGACGGCTCGCCTCGCAGCTCGCCACGGTGCTGCGGAAGCGGATGCTGGCGGGGGATTTCGGGATCGGCGACCGGCTGCCGGCAGAGCGCGCGCTGGCCGGCGAGTTCGGGGTGTCGCGCTCCTCGGTGCGGGAGGCCATCCAGATGCTCGCCAGCCAGGGCCTGCTGTCGAGCCGGCAGGGCGGCGGCACCTTCGTCCGCGCCCTGCCGGGCGGCGGGGAGGGCACCAGGGGGGACAACTGGGGCCGTCAGGCGATCGTGGAGCCCCTGGAGCAGCTGTTCCGCGACAACCCGGACTACCGCTACGACGTGCTGGAGATCCGTCTCGCGCTGGAGGGCGCCGCCGCCGCCCATGCCGCGCGCCGCGCCACGGAGGAGGATCGCAGCCGTCTGCGCGGGCGTTTCGAGGCCACGCTGCGGGATGACGAGGCGGCGACGCCGGCCGTGCTGGCCCAGGTGGACGCGGCCTTCCACCTCGCCATCGCCGAGGCCTCGCACAACCTCGTGCTGCAGCAGATCATCCGCGGCATGTTCGACCTGCTGGCGGCCAGCACCTCGCAGAGCCTGGAGAAGCTCTATCTCGTGCCAAGGGTCTCCGAGGCCCTGGCGGAGCAGCACCGGCTGCTGATGCAGGCGGTGCTCGGCGGCGATCCCGACCGTGCGCGCGCCGCCTCGGATGCCCATATCGATTTCGTGCGACTCACCCTGAAGGCGATCGACGAGGACGAGGCCCGCCTCGCCCGTTCCAACCCGCCTCGTTCCCTGCTGTCCGGGCGAACCGGCGGCCCTGACCGGAAGACAGACCCGTGATTTTCTCGCCCATCATCTCCTCCCCGTCCGATTATCGCGAGGCCGCCCGCCGCCGGCTGCCGCCTTTCCTGTTCCACTACGCCGATGGCGGCGCCTATGCGGAGCGCACGCTGCGCCGCAATGTCGAGGACCTGGCCGAGATCGCGCTGCGGCAGCGCGTGCTGCAGAACATGTCCGAGCTGAGCCTGGAAACGCGCGTGCTGGGGCAGGACCTGTCGATGCCCGTGGTGCTGGCGCCGGTCGGGCTGACGGGCATGTTCGCCCGGCGCGGCGAGGTGCAGGCGGCGCGGGCGGCCGAGGCCAAGGGCATCCCCTTCACCCTTTCCACCGTCTCGGTCTGCGACATCGAGGAGGTGAGCGCGGCGGTCACGAAGCCGATCTGGTTCCAGCTCTACGTGCTGCGCGACCGCGGCTTCATGCGCAACGCGCTGGAACGGGCCAAGGCGGCCGGGATCACGACCCTGGTCTTCACCGTGGACATGCCGATGCCCGGCGCGCGCTA
Source organism: Roseomonas mucosa ATCC BAA-692 (assembly GCF_000622225.1). Classification (GTDB taxonomy): domain Bacteria; phylum Pseudomonadota; class Alphaproteobacteria; order Acetobacterales; family Acetobacteraceae; genus Roseomonas; species Roseomonas mucosa. The sequence continues at coordinate 22,086 of NZ_JHWD01000024.1, forward strand.
CCGCGACGCGCATTCGGGCATGAGCGGCCCGAACGCCCCGTTCCGCCGCATGGTCCAGGCGATGACGCATCCGCTCTGGGCCTGGGATGTCGGGCTGAAGGGCAAGCCGCACGACCTGGGCAACGTGTCGCGCTACCGCGGCCAGGCGACCGGGCTCGCGGACTATATCGGCTGGCTCGGCGCCAATTTCGATCCGTCGATCTCCTGGAAGGACCTGGAGTGGATCCGCGACTTCTGGGAGGGGCCGATGGTCATCAAGGGCATCCTCGACCCCCAGGATGCGCGTGACGCGGTGAGCTTCGGCGCGGATGGCATCGTCGTGTCGAACCATGGCGGAAGGCAGCTCGACGGCGTGCTCTCCTCGGCGCGGGCCCTGCCCGCCATCGCCGCGGCGGTGAAGGGGAAGCTCTCGATCCTGGCCGACTCCGGCTTCCGCAATGGGCTGGACGTGGTCCGCGCGCTGGCCATGGGGGCCGATGCGGTCATGCTGGGCCGGGCCTTCGTCTATGCGCTGGCGACGGGGGGCGAGGCGGGGGTGCTGAACCTGTTGAACCTGATCGACAAGGAGATGCGCGTGGCCATGACGCTTACCGGCGCGGCGCGGGTGTCCGACCTGGACGAGAGCTTCCTGGAGCGCGGCTCCGTGGCCCCCAGGATGGAGCGGCAGGGCGCGCTCTCCTAGACCCGGCCCAGGCGGCGGGCCCTCCGTCCGCCGCCACCGGGTCACAACCTGCCCGGCCATGGCTAGGCAGCCGGGGGATGCGGGACCAGATCCCGGACGGGAAGGCACGGGGGACCGCCCCGGCCAGAGCCGAAGGAGGGTTCCCGCATGGACAGTCCTGCGGGCTACGGCATCGTCAGCCGCATGCTGCACTGGCTGATGGCCGCCTGCTTCGCCTGGCACTTCGCCGGTGCCCTGCTCTACGTCACCGTGCCCGAGGCCGGGGTGACGAAGTTTGTCGGCAGCACGCATTTCACCATGGGCTTCACGCTGCTCGTGCTTGTGCTGCTGCGGGGGGCCTGGGGGCTGCTGAACATCCGGCGCCGCCCGCCGCATCCGGGCCGGCTGGGGCGCCTCGCCACGATGGGGCACCTAGTGCTCTACCTGCTGATGATCCTCGTCCCGGGTCTGGCGCTGTTGCGGCAATACGGCTCCGGCGAGCCCTTCACCCCCTATGGCATCCCGGTGATGAGCGGCTTCGAGGGCAAGATCGCCTGGATGACGGCCCCCGGGGACCTGCTGCACAGCTTCCTCGGCTGGGTGCTGCTGGCGCTCATCCTCGGCCATGTCGCGATGGCCCTGGTGCACCGCTATGCTTGGCACGACGACGTGCTGGGCCTGATGACCCGCGGCCGCCGGCGGCGCGTCTGAAGGGCGCCCCCGGCAGGCTTCCGCCGGGGGGAGCAGGGTTTCCCTTCAGGCCACCGGGGCCGTGGCGGCCTCCCGCGCCTCGGCCTCGTCGAAGGTGCCGGGCGACGGTTCCGGCTGCGGCTGGGAGCCGGGCCCGGGCGTCCGGTCGCCTTCCCACTTGCCGACCACGGCCGCCGCCAGGGAGTTGCCGATGACGTTGGTGGCGGAGCGGCCCATGTCCAGGAACTGGTCGATGCCGATGATCAGCAGCAGCCCGGCCTCGGGGATGTTGAAGGTGGAAAGCGTGGCCGCGATCACCACCAGCGAGGCGCGCGGCACGCCGGCCATGCCCTTGCTGGTCAGCATCAGCACCAGCAGCATGACCGCCTGCTGCCCCCAGGTGAGTTCGATGTTGTAGGCCTGGGCGATGAAGACGACGGCGAAGGTGCAGTACATCATCGAGCCGTCGAGGTTGAAGGAATAGCCCAGCGGCAGCACGAAGCTGATCACCTTCGGGCTCACGCCGAAGCGCGCGAGCTGCTCCATCAGGCGCGGATAGGCGGCCTCGCTGCTCGCGGTGCTGAAGGCCAGCAGGAAGGGCTGCCGGACCAGCGAGACCAGCTCGATCACCCGCCGCCCGAAGAACAGGAAGCCCACCGCGGCCAGCAGGCACCAGAGGATCGCCAGGCCGAGATAGAACTCCGCCACGAACTTGCCATAGGTGACGAGGATGCCCAGGCCCTGCGTGGTCACGATCGCCGCCATGGAGGCGAAGACCGCCAGCGGCGCCATCAGCATGACATAGCCGGTGACGCGCAGGATGACGTGCGAAAGCTCCTCGATCCACTGCACGACATGGCGCGCCTTCTCGCCCAGGGATGCGGCGGCGATGCCGAAGAGCAGCGAGAAGACGACGATCTGCAGGATCTCGTTGCGCGACATGGCATCGAAGATCGAGACCGGCACGAGATGCGCCACGAAGTCCCGCAGCGTGAGCGAGGAGGCCTGGACGCTGCTTGTCGCCCCGGCCTGGGGCAGCGGCAGGTCCAGGCTGGCCCCCGGCTGCAGGAGGTTGACCAGCACCAGGCCCAGCAGCAGCGAGACCAGCGAGGCGGTGACGAACCACAGCATCGCCTTGCCCCCGATCCGCCCCACAGCGCCGACATCGCCCATATGGGCGACGCCCACGACCAGGGTGGAGAAGACCAGCGGCGCGATGATCATCTTGATCAGACGCAGGAAGATGTCGCTGATCAGGGAGATGTAGCCGGCGATGACGCGGGAGGTGTTCGGATCGGGCCAGACCTCGTGGCAGGCATAGCCGACGCCGATACCGAGAAGCATGGCGACGAGGATATAGGTGGTCAGTCTCTGCATGGCGTGGTCTTCATTCCCCGTTCGGCAGCCTGGAATGGCATGGAGCCCGGAGCGGGTCCTGTTAGGGATCACTTCGCTGCGATGCCAGGATGATTGATTAAATTTCCCTTCATTTTGCAGCGCGCGGGCGGATCCCCCCTCGTTTCCGCGGGGCGAACCAGCGATGCCCGGAGGCGGCGCCGGCCCTCCCGATCCCGAAGCCTGCAGGCCGCGCCCGCCATGTTCCCGGCCCCGGAAAGCACCCCGCCGGCTGATGCTTGACAGCTTCGGCGGCCCAGGAGGATCGTTCTGGAAATCGAATCCGGCGTGGTTCGCCGGCCCCTTCGTATAAAGCAGAACCGAAACGGTTCATCCGAGGAAAACGCCGTGCCCCGCCCTTTTCGTCCGCTCCCTGAGCCGCCCGCTACCGGCGGGCGCCGGGCGCCGGCAGCGGGATAGCCGGAACATCAGAACAGCCCGAACGGAGCAGCGCATGTCCACCGGCCCTCTGCCAACCTTCGAGTTCCGCACGGTCCCGTCGATCCAGGTGGAATGGAGCGGGGCAAAACGCCTGGGCGAGATGCTGGCCGCCCGCTTCGCCGGACGCCGCGCCCTGGTGGTGACGGATGCGGGGCTGGTGAAGGCCGGCCTTCTCGGCCCCGTCCTGGCCGGGCTGGAGGCCGAGGGCTTCCGCGCCACCGTCTTCGACGCGGTGGTGGCGGACCCGCCGGAATCCGTGCTGCTCGACTGCGTGCGGCAGGCGCGCGAGGCCGGGGTGGAGATCGTGCTCGGCCTGGGCGGCGGCTCCTCGCTCGACGTCGCGAAGCTGGCCGCGGTGCTGCTGGTCACGGAGCAGGAGCTGCCGCAGATCTACGGCATCGGCAAGGTGACGGGCTCGCGCCTGCCGCTGGTCCTGGTGCCCACCACCGCCGGCACGGGGTCGGAGGTCACCAACATCTCCATCCTCACCACCGGCGAAACCACGAAGATGGGCGTGGTGGCGCCGCAGCTCTATGCCGATGCGGTGCTGCTGGATGCGGAGCTGACGCTGGGCCTGCCGGCGCTGCACACCGCCGCCACCGGCATCGACGCCATGGTGCACGCCATCGAGGCCTATACCAGCCGGCACAAGAAGAACCCGCTCTCCGACGCCCTGGCGCGGGAGGCGCTGCGCCTGCTCGGCGGCAATCTCCTCGCCGCCTGCCGCGACGGGCGGGACCGCGCGGCGCGCGAGGCCATGCTGCTCGGCGCCATGCTGGCGGGCCAGGCCTTCGCCAATGCGCCGGTCGCCGCCGTGCATGCGCTGGCCTATCCGCTGGGCGGCCACTACCACGTGCCGCACGGCCTCTCCAACGCGCTGATGCTGGGGCCGGTGCTGCGCTTCAACGCCCGCGCCGCCGCACCGCTCTATGCCGAGCTGGATACGGTGCTGAACGGTCCCGGCGCGGGTGGGGCCGAGGAACGCGCCCTGCACTTCGTGGACAGCATGCAGCGGCTGATGGACGGCAGCGGCGCCCCGCGCCGCCTGCGCGATGTCGGCGTCACCGACAACAGCCTGGCGATGCTGGCCGCCGATGCGATGAAGCAGACGCGGCTACTGGTGAACAACCCGGTGGAGGTGACGGAGGCCGACGCCCTCGCCCTCTACCGCGAAGCCTTCTGACGTGCCGGCAAGGCACGCGCGACGACAGGACGGGGAAACGCCATGAACGACATCCGGCTCTACATGCTCCAGTCGGGCACGCTGAAGTGCAAGGTCCATAACATCAAGATGAACCAGGGCGACGGCGCGCCCTACGAGATCCCCGTCCCCTTCTTCCTGATCACCCATCCGCAGGGCCACACCATCATCGACGGCGGCAATGCGGTGGAGGTCGCCACCGACGCACGCGGCCACTGGGGCGGGATCTGCGACGTGTACTGGCCGGACATGAAGCCCGAGGAAGGCTGCGTCGCGCAGCTTGAGGGCCTCGGCATCCGGCCGCAGGACGTGCGCTTCGTGCTGCAATCCCACCTGCATCTCGACCATACCGGCGCGATCGGCCGCTTCCCGAACGCCACGCATGTGGTGCAGCGGGCGGAATACGAATACGCCTTCACCCCGGACTGGTTCGCGGCCGGCGGCTATATCCGCAAGGATTTCGACCGCCCCGGCCTGCGCTGGGAGTTCCTGAACGGCACCGACGACGACCATTTCGACCTTTATGGCGACGGCACGCTCACCACGGTCTTCACCCCGGGCCACGCGCCGGGGCACCAGAGCTTCCTGGTCCGCCCGCCGAGGAGCGGGCCGATGCTGCTGACCGTCGATGCCGCCTATACCACCGACCATTGGGAGGAGAAGGCGCTGCCCGGCTTCCTGGCCTCCACGGTGGACACGGTGCGCTCCGTGCAGAAGCTGCGCCATCTGGCGGAACGCACAAAGGCCCAGGTGGTGACCGGCCACGACCCGGATGCCTGGCCCGGCTTCCGCAAGGCGCCGGAATACTACGACTGATGGGCGGCTTCACCTTCCTTTCCGTCCCCCGCATCGTCGTGGAGACGGGCGGCCTCGACAGGCTGGGCACGAAGCGTGTCGCCATCGTCTGCGACCGTGGCATCGTCGAGGGCGGGTTGGCCGCGCACGCCCGTTCCGCCCTCACCGCCGCCGGCCTCACCGCGCGGGTGCTCGATGGCGTGCAGGCCGATCCGCCCGTGGCCACGGTGCGCGCCACCCTGGCTGCCGCGCGGGATTTCGCGGCGGATGGGGTGGTGGGGCTGGGCGGCGGCAGCTCGCTCGACACGGCGAAGCTGGTGGCGTTGCTGCTGCGCTCCGGCCAGGCGGTCGAGGAGCTTTACGGCCAGGACAAGGCGCACGGGCCGCGCCTGCCGCTGATCCAGGTGCCCACCACCGCCGGCACCGGCTCCGAGGTCACCTGGGCCTCGGTCGTCACCAGCGAGCGCAACGAGAAGCAGGCGATCTACGCGCCGCAGCTCCTGCCCGATATCGCCCTGCTGGATGCGGGGCTGACGCTCGGCATGCCGCCGCGCGTCACCGCCGCCACGGGGCTCGACGCCATGGTCCATGCCGTCGAGGCCTATACCAGCCGCACGCGCAAGAACCCGGTCTCCGACGCGCTGGCGGTGAAGGCGCTGGCCCTGCTCGGCGGCAACCTGCGCCGCGTGGTGGCGGATGGCACGGACCTTCCGGCGCGCGAGGCGATGCTGGAGGGCGCGATGCTGGCCGGCATGGCCTTCGTCAACGCCTCCGTCGCGGCGGTGCATGCGCTGTCCTATCCGCTCGGCGCACGCTTCCATGTGCCGCACGGCCACAGCAACGCGCTGGTGATGGGGCCGGTCTTCCGCTTCAACCTTCCGGCAGCGGCGGAAGCCTATGCCGAACTCGCCCCCTGCCTCCTGCCGGGCCGCCGCTTCGCCAGCGCGCGGGAGGCCGCCGAGGCCTTCGTCGCGGCGCTGGAGGAGCTCGCCGGAAGTGTCGGGCTGGAAACGAGGATGAGCCAGCTCGGCGTCACCGAGGCGGATCTTCCCGGCATGGCGGAGGAAGTGGTCGGCGGGCTGCAACGCCTCCTCGCCAACAACCCGCGCGACATGGTGCGGGAGGATGTCGTCGCGATGTATCGCGCGGTGCTGTAGCGGCGGCGCGCGCAGGCTCCGGCCCCGGGCGGAGGCTTCGCCTCCCCCCGGCCGCCAGCCGCGCGGGGAAGCGCCTCAGTACTGTTTGTAGGGCAGGAACTTCCCGCTCATCGTGATGTTCACGCGGTCGCCCGCATTGTTGGGCTCGCGCTGCAGATCCATGCGGAAGTCGATGGCGCTCATGATCCCGTCGCCGAACTCCTCGTGGATCAGCGCCTTGAAGGTCGTGCCATAGACCGAGATCAGCTCGTAGAAGCGGTAGATCAGCGGGTCGGTCGGCACCTGCGTCGGCAGCGAGCCGCGATAGGGCGGCTGCTGCAGCAGCTTGATCTCGTAGCTGTCGAGGCCGAGTTCCGTCCCGATCGCCTCCGCCGCCGGCCCGGGCAGGGGCATCTGCCCCAGCAGGGCGGCGGTCACGTATTCCTTGCTCAGCTCCCCGGCCAGGGCGGCGAGGCCCGCCCAGGTGAGGTCCCGCTCGATCTTGATGCGGACAATCTTCTCGGTGAGTTCGGCGCGTGCCGTCATGGGCTCTGCTGCTCCGGAAGGCGGTTGCGGAAGGCCGTTTCAGGCTGTATTGATAATCATTATCAATTATACACCAGCCTCCCAGGCTGGGGTGTCACGACAAGTCCTGCCTGGACAAGTCCCATCTCAGGGCCCCGAGAATGAACGCGATCACGACCCTGCGTGCCCGCACCCGGATCGAGCTTCCGGACCCGCCGCGTCAGCTCGACCGGCTCTGCGAAGGGCTGGGCGACTACGGCGCCACCGTGCGGCGGGAGGAGGGCCTCGCCTGGATCTCGCACCGGCTGGGCCGCGCCATGCTGACGACCGAAGGACGGGCACTGCGCCTCGATGTTTCCTCGGAGGACGCCGCCTCCCTCTCCATGCTGCGCGGCCTCCTGGCCTGGTATGTGGAGAATCTCGAAGAGGGGCTGAAGCCGGACTTCGCCTGGGCCGGCGATGGCTGCGACACGGCGCAGCTCCCCTATTTCCGCGCCATGCGCGTGGTCTCCAACGCCGCCGTCACGCCGCATATGCGCCGCATCCGCCTGGCGGGGCCGGACCTCGGGCGCTTCGCGGTCGGCGGCATGCACCTGCGCCTGCTGATCCCGCCGCCGGGCGTGCTGGACCCCGAATGGCCCGTCGCCGGACCCAACGGCGCCCCCGTCTGGCCGCAGGGGCCGCGCGCGGCCATCCCGCGCGTCTACACCATCCGCCGCATCGGCCCCGCCGCTGCCTGGATGGAGGTGGACATGGTCGTGCATGGCGAGGATGAGGGCGACGACGAGGCCGGTTCGGGTCCCGGCTCGCGCTGGGCGCTGGGGGCGGCGCCGGGCGATCCGGTCGGCATCCTGGGCCCGGGCGGGGGCGAGGGGCCGGTCGCGGACTGGGTGGTCCTGGCCGGCGACGAGACCGCCCTGCCCGCCATCGGCCGCATCCTGGAGGAACTGCCCTCCGATGCGCGCGGCGTGGCGATCGTCGAGGTCGCGGATGCGCGGGAGGAACAGGACCTGCCCCACCCGCCCGGCGTCGCGCTGCGCTGGCTGCACCGCAACGGACTTCCCGCCGGCACGCCCAACCTCCTGCCCGCCGCCCTGCGCGCCCTGCACTGGCCGGAAAGCGGCACCGCCGCCGCCTGGGCCGCTGCCGAGTTCCAGGTCGCCCAGTCCATGCGCTGCCACCTGCGCGACGAGCGCGGGCTGGACAAGGACCGCTGCTACTGCGCCGCCTATTGGCGGCAGGAGCGCGGCTGATGCGGATGGCGGCCGTCGCCCGGGCTTTGGCGGCGCGCTTCGTGGCCGGCCCCGGGGAAGGGGATCAGGACACGCTGCCCACCCTGGTGGCACCGGCAGTCCGCCGGAAAGCCATGCTCTCCGGCGCGATCCGGCCGCAGCGGGGGCCAACCCACCGGGTCCAGGGGGCGCAGCGTCCCGGCGGATAAGCGGGGATCGGGGGAAAGGCGGAGCCTTCCTCCGGGCCAGGGGCGCTGCCCCCGATCACCCCGCCCCGAGCGCCCGCCAGCCGATGTCGCGGCGGCAGAAGCCTTCTGGCCAGTCCAGCGCATCCACGGCGGCATAGGCGGCGTCGCGGGCCGCGCGCAGCGTCGGCGCGGTGGCGGTGACGCCCAGCACGCGCCCGCCGGTGGCGAGGATCTCGCCGCCCGGCCCGGCGGAGGTGCCCGCGTGATAGACCACCACGCCCGGCACGGCGCCGGCCTCGTCCAGCCCGCGGATCGCCGTGTTCTTCGCATAGGCGCCGGGATAGCCGCGCGCCGCCACGACCACGACCATGGCCGGGTCGGGCGACCAGCGCAGGCCGAAATCCTTCAGCTCTCCGTCGCAGGCGGCGATCAGCGCCGCCAGCAGGTCGGAGCGCAGCCGCGTCATCAGCACCTGGCATTCCGGGTCGCCGAAGCGGACATTGTACTCGATCAGCTTCGGCCCCTGCGCCGTCAGCATCAGCCCCGCGAAGAGCACGCCGCGGAAGGGCGCGCCGCGCCGCGCCATCTCCGCCAGGGTCGGCCGGACGATCCGCTCCATCGCCTCGGCCTGGAGCGCCTCGGTGAAGGCCGGGGCGGGAGAATAGGCGCCCATGCCGCCGGTGTTCGGGCCGGTGTCGCCATCGCCGACGCGCTTGTGATCCTGCGCCCCGACCAGGGGCAGGGCATGGCTGCCGTCGCAGAGGGCGAAGAAGGAGACCTCCTCGCCGGCCAGGCATTCCTCGACCAGGATCGAGGCGCCCGCCGCGCCGTGGATGCCGCCATCCAGCATGTCGGTGACGGCGGCCTCGGCCTCCTCCAGCGTGGCGGCCACCACCACGCCCTTGCCGGCGGCGAGGCCGTCGGCCTTGATCACGATCGGCGCGCCCTTCGCCCGGACATAGGCCATGGCCTCGGCGCTGTCGGTGAAGCAGGCCCATTCGGCCCCCGGCACGCCGGCAGCTTCGGCGACCTCGCGGGTGAAGCTCTTGGAGCCCTCCAGCCGCGCCGCGGCGGCGGAGGGGCCGAAGCAGCGGATGCCCGCCTCGGCGCAGGCATCGGCCAGGCCCAGGGTCAGCGGCGCCTCGGGGCCGACCACCACGAGGTCCACCTCCTTCTCCTTCGCCAGGGCGAGCTGCCCGGCGACGTCCTCGGCCGCCACGGGCAGGCATTCGGCGATCCGCGCGATCCCGGCGTTGCCGGGGGCCACCCAGAGCCCGGTCAGCAGGGAGGAATCCAGCAGCTTCCGGGCCAGGGCGTGCTCCCGCCCCCCGCCGCCCACCAGCAGCACCTTCATCGCGCGATCTCCACCAGTCGCCCGGCGCCTCGGGAAAGGCCCGGTTTTGTCGGTCGCCCCGGCGCGTAGCATAATGGACGGCGATGAGCGAAACCGCCGCCTCCGCCGCCAAGGGCTCCCCTGGAGCCTCCAACATCCCCGAATACACCGTGGCCGAGATATCGGGCGCGGTGAAGCGCACGCTGGAGAGCAGTTTCGGCCGCGTCCGCATCCGGGGCGAGGTCACGGAATGCCGCCCCTATGGCGCCAACCGCTTCTACTTCTCGCTGAAGGACGAGGGCGGGCAGATCCGCGCGGTGATCTGGGCCTGGAGCGCCGGGCGCACTGGCCTGCGGCCGGAGAACGGCACCGAGGTGATCGCGACCGGCAAGATCACCGCCTATGGCGACCGCTCGACCTACCAGATCGTGGTGGACCGGCTGGACTATGCCGGAGAGGGCGCGCTGCTCGCCCGTGTCGAGCGGCTGCGAAAGGCGCTGGAGGCGGAGGGCCTCTTCGGCGAGGAGCGCAAGCGCCCCCTCCCCGGCCTCCCGCGCGTGATCGGCGTGGTGACCAGCGCCCAGGGCGCGGTGATCCAGGACATCCGCACCACCCTGCTGCGGCGCTTTCCCTCCCGCATCCTGCTCTGGCCGGTGGCGGTGCAGGGCACCGGCGCGGCGGAGCAGGTCGCGGCGGCCATCGCCGGCTTCAACGCCCTGCCGGAAGGCTTCCCCCGTCCGGACGTGCTGATCGTGGCGCGCGGCGGCGGCTCGCTGGAGGACCTGATGGCCTTCAACGAGGAGATCGTGGTCCGCGCCGCCGCCGCCAGCCAGATCCCGCTGATCTCGGCGGTGGGGCACGAGACGGACACGACGCTGATCGACTTCGCCTCCGACCGCCGCGCCCCCACCCCCACCGCCGCCGCCGAGCTCGCCGTGCCCTCCCGCACCGAGCTTCTGGCCCAGGTGCAGCAGCGCGCCCTGCGCCTCACCCGCGCCGGGCAGTCTCACCTGGACCAGGTGCGCTACCGCCTCGCCCGGGCGACGGCGGCCCTGCCGGACCTGCCGGGGATGCTGCTGAACGCCCGGCAGCGCCTCGACGACCGGGGGGAGCGCCTCGCCCTGGCGCCGCGCGTGCTGCTGCGCGACCGCCGGGCACGGCTGAACGACGCCGCCGCCCGCCTGCTGCACCCGCGCGAGATGCTGGCGGCCCGGCGGGCGCGGCTGCAGCTCCTCGAATCCCGCTCCGGCGCTGCCGTGTCGCGGGTCCTGGACCGCGCGGCGCGGCAGTTCGCCCGCCTACCCGACCCGACGCCGCGCCTGCGCTTCCGGCTGCGCGAGGGGCGGCTGGCGCTGGACGGGCTTTCCGCCCGGCTGGAAGGCGCCTCCTACCAGGGGCTGCTGGAGCGCGGCTTCGCCCTGGTGCGCGACGGCGAGGGCAGGCCCGTCACCCGTGCCGCGCAGGTCGATCCCGGGGCAAGGTTGCAGATCGAATTCGCCGATGGCGTCATCGAGGCCGCCGACACCCGGGGTGCCCCCCCGAAGCGCCCGCGCACACCCAAGGCCAAGGAACAGGGTTCCCTGCTGTGATCGCACGCCGCCTCCTGCTGCCCCTGCCAGCCCTGCTGCTCGCCCGCTGCGCCGGTTCCGCCGAGTCGCGGCCCGGCACCGCCGCCTCCGCGCCCGCGCTGGAGATGAACCCGGCCGGCCTGACCCAGGGCGGCTTCGTCGCCGGCCGCACTGCGCCCGGCACGCGCCTCGCCCTGGATGGCAAGCCGGTGCCGGTCTCGGCGGATGGCCACTTCGCCCTGGGCTTCAGCCGCGATGCCGGGCCGGAGGCGGCGCTGGGCATCACCCCGCCCGGCGGCCGCACCGAGATCCGCCGCCTCGCCATCGCCCCCCGCCACTGGGACATCCAGCGCCTGAACGGCCTGCCGTCCCGGCAGGTGACGCCGAACGCGCAGGACCTCGCCCGCATCCGCGCCGAGCAGGTGCGGATCAACGCCGCCCGCGCGGTGGAAACCCCGGTGGCGCTTTATGCCGAGGGTTTCGACTGGCCCGCACGGGGCCGCATCAGCGGCGTCTATGGCAGCCAGCGCATCCTGAACGGGGAGCCGCGGGCGCCGCATCTCGGCCTGGACATCGCCGTGCCGACCGGCACGCCGACCGCCCCGATGGCGCCGGGGCGGGTGACCCTGGCGGCAGACCTCTACTTCACCGGCAATACCTTGATCGTCGAGCACGGGCAGGGCGTGGCCAGCCTCTACGCCCACCTGTCGCGCATCGAGGTGCGGGAGGGCCAGCGGGTGGGGCGCGGCGAGACCATGGCGCTTTCCGGTGCCACGGGCCGCGTCACCGGGCCGCACCTGCACCTGGGCCTCTTCTGCCGGGGCGTCTCGATCGACCCGGGGCCCGTGCTGGGGCTGTAGCGGGGCCGGCCGGAGGGGGCGTCAGCCCAGCGGCATCTCCACGACGATCCGGCCCCAGGGCACGCCACGGTCCACCCGGACGCCGTCGGGCTTGCGGGCCAGGGTCAGCAACAGGCGCATGCCGAGGCCACGGCTGCGAACCGGGGCGAAATCGGCCGGAAAGCCCTGGCCTTCGTCCTCGACCGCGATCCGCGCCACCTTCCCGAGCGGCTGCACCGAGACGGAGACCGTGCCGTGCCCGTATTTCAGCGCGTTGGTCACCAGCTCGGTCACGATCAGCCCCAGGGAGGTCAGCTTGTCCGGCGACAGCATCAGGGATTCGGTCGAAAGATGGATGGGACGGCCGACGATCTCGTCGGACAGGCTGCCGCGCAGGTCGTCCAGCAGGCCGCCAAGATAGGTGGCGAGGTCCGCCTCGGTGACGTCGTTGCCCTCGTAGAGCCGCTTGTGCACCGCCGCGACGGTCAGCACCCGGAGGGCGGCCTCGGCCAGATGCGCCCGGGCGCCGCCGTCGTTCACATGCCCGGCCTGAAGCTGCAGCAACGTATGCACGAGCTGTAGGCTGTTGCGGATGCGGTGATGCACCTCGCGCATCAGAAGGTCCTGCTGCCGCAGCAGCGCGTCCTTGGCCTCCACGGCCTTCACCCGGTCGGTGACGTCGCGCGAGATGGCGACGAACTGCTCGTCCTCCCCCTGCCCGCCCAGGGGTGCCACCAGCACGTCCCACCATTTCGGCGTGCCCTTGGTCGTGGGGCAGAAGGCCTCGAAATGCCCGATCCCGGTCTGGCGCGCCGCGCGGATGGCGGCGCGGACATGTTCCGCCTGGTCCGCGGGCCAGAGCTTTTCCCAGGGGCAGTTCGCCACCTTGGCGAAATCGTCGATCTCCATCAGGCACAGGCCGTTGTGGTTCATGCGGACCAGCGTGCCGTCGCCCCGCAGCACCTTGATGCAGTCGGGGCTGCTCTCGAAGACGCTTTGCAGCATCGCCTCGCTGTGCGCGAGGGCCACCTGGCGCGCCTGCCGGTCCGCCACCGCCGCGATGACGTTGGCCAGGGCCTGGAGGAAGGCGATGTCGCGCGGCTCAAAATCCGTGCGGTCGCCGCTGTCCACCTCCAGCACGCCGTAGGGCACGGCCTGGCCGCTGCCGATCAGCACGTTCAGCGCGCGCCTGACCCCGTGCTCCACCAGCAGGGCGGGGGTGCGGAAGCGGGCTTCCTCCGTCAAATGGTTGGAGATGACCGGTCGCCCGGTGCGAAAGGCATAGCCGGCGGGGCTTTCCAGATCCGCTCCCAGCCGGGCATGGCCCACGACCCCGGCATGCCAGCCGACCCCCGCCTGCACCAGGAAGGCGTTCTCCCCGGGCAGGAAGCGCAGGACCTTGGCGAAGGGCACGTCCAGCCCATCGGCCGCCACGCGGCAGACCTCGTCCAGCGAGGGCTGCAGGCTGTCGCCCCTCAGGGCGAAAAGACCGAATTCGGCGATCAGCTCCTGCTGCCGCAGCCTCTGATAGGCTTCGGCGCGCTGGGGCTCCATGTCGGGGGACAGCATGCCCGGAATTCTACACGTTCCCCGCCCCCTGGAAACAGGCCACGGCCCGGATGCCCCCGCGCCGCGCTCGGGTCGTCCATGCGCCGTGGCCGCGCGGCTTTCCGAGGGCCGGCGGAGCCCACCCCCGAGCACCCCCGGGGCGCCACGGGCGCGGCACCTCAAGCTGGGCGATGCTACCCTTCGCAGGAGTCGCGCCGGGGCAAGGCCCGCCGGCAGGCCGGTTCAGCGCTTCGGCGGCGGCGGCAGGTCCGGCTTCCCGCTGGGCGGCCTGGCCCCGAAATGATCGGCCAGCTGCGAGGCACTATAGGCTTCGGTGAAGCTTTCCTCGATCTCCGGCAGCATCGTCTCGTTCCAGGCGAGCCAGTCCTGCTCCATGCGCTCGAAGACGGCGGGCTGGCGGGCCTTCAGGTTCGCCCGCTCCATCGGGTCCTCGACCACGTTGAACAGGAAGCTGTTCTCCCCGATCTTCAGGTACTTCAGGTCGCCGTCGCGCATCGCCCGCTGGGCATTGGCCTTGTAGCGCCAGTACAGCCGGCGCGGCACAGGCGCCGCGCCGTCGAGGGCCGGCAGCAGGTCCATGCCATCCGGCGGATAGGCCGCATCGGCCTGCCCGCCGGCGGCGGCCAGCAGGGTGGGCAGCCAGTCCATGCTGGCCATCACCTGCTCCGAAGTGCCGCCGGGCCTGATCCGGGCGGGCCAGCGGATGACGGCGGGGATGCGCAGACCACCTTCCAGCAGCTCCGTCTTGCGGCCGTTGAAGGGCCAGACATCCGAGAAGCGCTCGCCGCCATTGTCGCTGGTGAAGATGACAATGGTGTCGCGGGCGATCCCCCTTTCCTCCAGCTCCGCCAGCACGAGGCCGATCTGCTCGTCCATCGAGACGACCATGCGGCCGTAGGTCTTCAGCGTGCCGCCGTCGAAGTTCCGCAGGTCCTTGCCCTTCAGCCGCTCGGATTCCGCCTCGTCGCCCGGGCCGACCCAGGGCCAGTGCGGGGCGTTGAAGTGCAGGCTGAGGAAGAAGGGGCGGCCCGCCTGCGCGAAGTCCCGCACCACCTCCACCGCCTTCCGGCCGAGCAGTTCGGTGGCATAGCCATGCTGGTCGATCGCCAGGTCGCCGTCCCAGAGATCGGGTTTCCCGTCCGTGCCGCGATGCGTGTAGTAGTCGATGGTGCCGCCGCGGAAGCCCCAGAACCGGTCGTAGCCGCTCTTCAGCGGGCCGAACTTCGGCAGGGCGCCCAGGTGCCATTTGCCGACCAGGGCGGTGCTGTAGCCGGCACGCTTCAGCAGCGAGGGCAGTGTCGGATGCTCGGGCGGCAGGCCGACCTCGTTGGTGCGCGACAGCGGTTCCCACAGCCCGAGCGGTAGCCGGTACTGGTAGCGGCCGGTGATCAGCGCCGTGCGCGTCGCAGAGCAGACGGCGGAGCTGGCATAGGCCTGCAGGAAACGCAGCCCCTGCCCGGCCAGGCTGTCCACCGCCGGGGTGCGGAAGGCGCGCTGGCCGTAGCAGGAAACATCCGCCACCCCCAGGTCGTCGGCCATGATGAAGATGATGTTGGGCTGTCGCGTGGCCTGGTTCGGGGCTCGGCCTTGCGTCTGGGCCTGCGCACCGGGGGGCGCCAGTGCGGTGCCCAGCCCGGCACCCAGCGTGGTCGCGCCCATGGCGCTGGCGGACAGCAGCCCGCGCCGGCTCATTTCCGTCGCCATTGTTTCCTCCCGTTTATTAGTTATGCGCCATAACTAACTCGTTCTTTTGCGCCCAGCAAGGACGGCGCCGATCCTGCCACAGTCCGTCATCGCGGCAGGCCCATAAAATCCACGCATGATAGGACTTGCATCAATACGTTTGTGCATGATTGGCTGGGGCTGTGGAACTCCGGCAGCTTGAAACCTTTTGCGCCATCATCGCGGGCGGCAGCCTGACCGCGGCGGCAAGGCTGACGGGCCGCTCGCAGCCGGCGATCTCGCGCCAGTTGCAAGAGCTGGAAGCGGCCCTCGGCTTTACCCTTTTCGAACGCAACGGCCCCCGCATCACCCCGACCGAACAGGGCTTGCGGTTCCATGACGAGGTGGAGCCCTCCCTGGCCGGCCTGCGGCGCCTGGAGGAACGGGCCGAGGCCATCGCCCGGGGCGAGCTGGCCTCGCTCGACATCGCCGCCATCCCCGCCCTGGCCATGGGCCTGATCCCCCGCGCCCTGGCGCGGCTGCCGGCGGAGGACCTGCCGCGCAACCTGGGGCTCGGCGCCGTCCCGGCGGGCGAGGTGGTGCGGCAACTGCTCGACCGCCGCGCCGTGCTGGGCTTCGCCAGCCTGCCGGTGGACCATCAGGGGCTGGACGTCCACTGGCTGGGCGAGAGCCGCTGCGTCGCCGTGCTGCCAGCCGCCCATCCCCTGGCCGGGGAGACCTGCCTGCCGCTGCGCGCCCTGGACGGGGAGCGGCTGATCACGGTGGCCGACCCGCACCGCCTGCGCCACCGGATCGAGACGGCGCTGGCCCGTGCCGAGGCGCGCCCGCGCGGCCTGATGGCGGTGAATGCCTCGATCCTGGCAGCCTCCGCGGCCCGGGCCGGGCTGGGCGTGGCGTTGATCGACCCGGTGACGGCACAGGGCCTGCCGGCCACGGGGCTCGCGATCCGGCCGCTCGACACGGCGATCCCCTTCTTCTGGAGCGTGCTGACCCCGGCGGCACGGCCGCCCTCCCTCCTCACCCGCCGGGTGATCGAGGCGGCCCGCGAGGCGGCGGAGGAGCTGCCGGGTTTCCGCCTTCATCCGCCCCGGTCCATGGACCTGCTGACCGCCCGCCAGGCGGCCTCCCCCCAGGACGACCCCCGAGACAACGAGGAGCCGGCGCGATGACCGAGCCCGTGCATTCCCGCGACCCAGCCGTGGCGGAAGCGCCGCACGGCCTTCCGGCCCTGGAGGCGCGGCTGCGCGCCGACCTCGAATGGCTGGAGCTGCCCGGCAAGCCCTGGGTCCCGACGCGGGAGGCAGACGATCGGCCCGTGACCGACGTGGCCATCATCGGCGGCGGCATGTGCGGGCTGGCGGCCTCGGCGGCGCTGCGCCTGCTCGGCATCGACAACCAGCAGGTGCTGGACCGCGCGCCCGAGGGCGAGGAAGGCCCCTGGGCCACCTGGGCGCGGATGGAGACGCTGCGCTCGCCCAAGACGCTGGCCGGGCCGGCGCTGGGCCTGCCGGCACTGACCTTCCGCGCCTGGTACGAGGCGCAGCACGGCCGCGCCGCCTGGGACGCGCTGGGCAAGATCCCGCGCCCGATGTGGATGGACTACCTGCGCTGGTACCGCCGCGTGATGCAGGTGCCGGTGCGCAACGGCGTCAGCGTCTCCCTTCTCCGCCCGCGCGCGGACGAGCTGATCGCGGTGGAGAACAGCGCCGGCTCCACCATCCTGGCGCGGCGCGTGGTGCTGGCCACCGGGCGCGACGGACTCGGCGGCGCCTTCGTGCCGGAACTGGCGCGCGGGATTGGCCGGCGCTTCTGGGCGCATTCGCGCGACGATATCGACTTCGCCGCGCTGCGCGGCCGGCGCGTGGCGGTGATCGGCGCCGGCGCCTCGGCCATGGACAATGCCGCGACGGCGCTGGAGGCGGGCGCGGCCAGCCTGGACATGTTCGTGCGGCGCCGGGCGCTGCCGCGCGTCAACAAGTTCACCGGCATCGGCAGCCAGGGCGTGGTGCACGGCTTCGCCGGCCTGCCGGACGAATGGAAGTGGCGCTTCATGCACCATGTCCTGAGCGAGCAGACGCCGCCGCCACGCGACAGCACGCTGCGCGTCTCGCGCCATCCGCAGGCACGGCTGCATCTCGGCAGTCCGGTCCTGTCGCTGCGCGAGGAAGGTGGCGCGCTGGTGCTGGAAACGCCGCAGGGCCGGCAGGCGGTGGATTTCGTGATCTTCGCCACGGGCTTCGGCGTGGACCTCGCACAAAGGCCGGAGCTGGCGCTCGTCGCGCCCGAGATCCGCTTCTGGCGCGACCGCTTCGCCCCCACCCCTGGCGAGGAGAATGCCGAACTGGCGCATTCGCCGGACCTCGCGCCGGATTTCAGCTTCCTGGAGAAGCATCCCGGCGCCTGCCCGGCCCTTTCGCGCATCCACTGCTTCAACTACCCCTCCTCGCTCAGCCACGGGAAGCTGACCGGCGACATCCCCGCCGTCAGCGCCGGGGCGCAGCGCCTCGCCCAGTCCATCGCCCGGCATTTCTTCGTCGAGGACCGCGAGATCCATTACGACCGGCTGCGCGCCTTCGCGGTGCCGGAACTGCTGGGAGATGAATGGGCGTCGGCCGGAGTGGCGGCCTGAGGCTCCCGTGGCCCCGGGGAAAGGCGCCGCCGCGGGGGAGCCGTTCTTTGACCCTTTCCAGGACCCCGCCTGTCCGCCATCTCCCCCGGCGCGGGATCGGGAAGCAGGAATGCCACGGGCGCCCAGAAAGGCGGGGTCTCAGGGGAATGCCATTCCCCTGGGCGGAGAGGGTCCGGAAGAGGCGGCGCCTTTCCGGGGGCAGCCACAGGAGCGACGCAAAGCGATGAAGGGATTTCCCGGGATGCAGAGACGACATCTTCTCGCCGGCCTCGGCGCCGCCGCCTTCCTGCCATGGCCAGGAAGGGCGCAGGCGCAGCAGGGCAGCCGGAAGTTGACCATCGCCTTCGGCGATCCGGTCTCCTCGCTCGATCCGCAGCTCAACAACTTCGCCGGCGACCGTTCGGTGGACCTGCACTTCTTCGATCTGCTGATCGAGAACCACACCGAGGGCGGCTTGCAGCCGGGGCTGGCATTGTCCTGGAAGCCGGTGGGCGAGAGGGTCTGGGAATTCATCCTGCGCCCGGGCGTCACCTGGTCGGACGGCAAGGCCTTCACCGCCGATGACGTGGTGTTCTCCTATGCCCGCGCCCCGGACGTGCCGGGCAGCACGGCGAGCTTCGCCGGCTATCTCCGCACGGTGGAGAAGGTGGAAGCGACCGGCCCACTGACGCTGCGCGTCACGACCAAGGAGCCGAACCCGCTGCTGCCGCTGAACCTCGCCTCGGTGCATATCGTCAGCCGCCATGCGACCGAGGGCGCGTCCAGCAACGACTTCAACAGCGGCAAGGCGATGGTGGGGACCGGGCCCTATACCTTCGTGTCCTTCACCCCTGGCGAGCGCGTGCGGATGAAGGCGCGGCCCGACTACTGGGGTGGCAAGCCGGACTGGGACGAGGTGGACTACCGCTACGTCGCCAGCGCCCCGGCGCGCACGGCGGCGCTGCTGGCGGGCGATGTGGATGTGATCGACAAGGTCTCCGTTTCCGACCTGGCGCAGATCCGCTCGCGCAAGGAGGTGGTGCTCTACGCCTATCCCGGCCTGCGGATGCTGCTGCTCCAGCCGAGCTTCTCGGAGAAGCCGAGCCCCTTCGCACTCGCCAATGACGGCTCGCCTCTGCCGAAGAACCCGATGCTGGACATCCGGGTGCGGCGCGCGCTGACCATGGCGGTGAACCGCGACGCACTCTGCGATCGGCTGATGAACGGCACCGCCACGCCGACAGGGCAATGGATGCCGGAGGGCAGCTTCGGCTACGATCCTTCGATCAGGCCGCCCGCCTTCGAGCCCGACAAGGCCAGGGCGCTGTTGGCCGAGGCGGGCTATCCGGACGGGTTCCAGCTCACCCTGCATCTGCCGAACGATCGCTACGTGCTGGGCCCGCAGGTTGCGCAGGCGGTGGCGCAGATGTGGACCCGCGTCGGCGTGAAGACGCAGGTCGAGGCTGTGCCCTGGTCGGTCTATTCCTCCGGCGTGAAGACGGGCGACTACGCCATGACCACGCTGGCCTGGGGCAATGGCACGGGCGAGGGCAGCTACGCGCTGATCAACGTGCTGGGCAGCGTCGATCCCAGGCAGGGGCGCGGCGTCTCCAACTGGGGACGCTACAGCAACCCGCAGGTGGACCAGGCGCTGGAGGATGCGATGGCCGCGTTCGACGACGCCAAGCGCGAGGCGATCCTGCGGAAGTCGGCGCAGGTGGTGGCCGAGGATGCCGGCATCATCCCGCTCTTCCACTACCAGAACCTCTGGGCGGCGAAGCGGCACCTGAAGGTCACGCCGCAGACCAGCGACCGTACCACCGCGATGATGGTGAGCCGCACGTCATGAACATGGAAATACCCGATCTGGCCGAGCACCTGCTCGGCATCGATGCAGCCTCTCCGCTTGGACGGCTGCGGCGCGAGCGCGCCGACATCCTGAAGCACGAGGAAGGCGCCTATCGCGAGCTGGTGCTGCCGCCGCGGCCGGGCCGGGTCTCCCTGGCCGAGCGGGCGGCGCTGGCGCTGCGCGGCGCGCTGATCGAGGGCGACGCGGTGCTGGCGGCACATTACCGCGCGCTGCTCGCCGCCTGCGGCTCGGCGGAGGAGATCGCGGCGGCGGAGGCCTTCCCCGCCCCGGCAGGCGAGGGCCGCCTCGCCGTGCTGTTCCGCTATGCGGACATGGTGGCGCAACGCCCCGCCGATTGCGGGCAGGCGGATATCGACCGGCTGCTGGCCATGGGCCTCACCGCGCGCGACATCGTGGCGGTGACGCAACTCGTGTCCTTCGTGCCCTATCAGGTGCGCCTGCTCGCCGGGCTGCGCCAGTTGCGGGGCGAGCTTCAGGGAGAAGCCGCATGAGCCGATTCACCATGGAGGAGGTTGGCTGGGAGCCGCGCCTGCCCCCGGTCGAGGAAGCCAGCGCCACCCCGGAGCAGATCGCCGCCCTGGATGCCTGTCCGCCGGCGCAGCGCCGCTCGGTCTATTTCCGCACGCTGGTGCACGATCCTGGCTCGCTGGGCGAGCGGGGGGCGCTCTTTACCAAGGTGATGTACGCGCCGAAGGGGCTGCCGCGGGCGGAGCGGGAGCTGGCCACGGCGATCGTCTCCATCGTCAACGGCTGCGTCTATTGCACCTCGGTCCATGCGCGGCGCTTCGTGGAACTGGGCAAGCAGGAGGCGGTGATGCGCGCCCTGCTGGAGCACGGCATCGCGGCGGAGGGGCTGGACGCGCGGCAGCGTGCCATCGTGGACTACAGCGCGAAGCTGACCGCCACCCCCCAGGACATGATGCCCGCCGACCTGGTGCCGTTGCGGGAGGCCGGCCTGTCGGATCTGGAGATCCTGGACCTGATCCATGCCGTGGCGATGTTCGCGAACGCGAACCGGCTGATGCAGTCGCTCGGCCGCTCGGTACCGCCGGAGGGATAGGGATAGGCGCCGGGGGGAGGCTCCGGGACGGGGTGCCGCCCCGCCCGCCACCCTCCTTCCCTGTCCGGCGCGGAGATGGCAGGCTCACGGAAACTCGCGGGACAGCCGGCGTTGTTGTTCCGATACGAACCGCCGGACGGCCATCATGAAACTTTTCACCTGCCAGAGTTGCGGCCAGGTCCTCTATTTCGAGAACACCACCTGCACCCATTGCCAGCACCGCCTCGGCTACCTGGCCGAGGAGGAGACGATGTCGGCCCTGGAGCCGGACGACGAAGCGGGGGGCGGGACCTGGCGGGCCCTGGGCGCGCGGGATGGGACGCGCCGCTACCGCTTCTGCCGCAACGCGCAGCATGATGTCTGCAACTGGCTGGTTCCGGCGGATTCCGCGGAGGACTTCTGCCTCGCCTGCCGGCACAACCGGATCGTTCCGAACCTCGCCGAGCCGGGGAACATCGAGCACTGGCGGGCGCTGGAAGTGGCCAAGCACCGGCTCTTCTACAGCCTGCTGCGCCTGCGCCTGCCGCTGCACACACGGCAGGAGGACCCGGAGCACGGGCTGGTCTTCGACTTCAAGGAGGACATGGCCGGCGGTACCAAGGTCATGACCGGCCATGACGACGGCGTGATCACCATCGCGCTGAAGGAGGCCGACGACGTGCGGCGCGAGGAGATGCGCAAGCATCTGGGCGAGGTGTATCGCACCCTGCTCGGCCATTTCCGGCACGAGATCGCGCATCACTACTGGGATCTGCTGGTCGAGCGTGGCGCGAATGGCGAGCTGGAGGCTTTCCGCGACCTCTTCGGCGACGAGCGGCAGGACTACCAGCAGGCGCTCGACACCTACTATGCCAATGGCGCGCCGGCGGACTGGCAGGAGAACTACGTCAGCGCCTATGCCAGCGCTCATCCCTGGGAGGATTTCGCCGAGACCTGGACGCACTACCTGCACATCGTGGACACGCTGGAGATGGCTGGCGCCTTCGGGATCAGCGTCCACCCCGCCGAGGTGCCGGACGACGGCTCCCTCAGCACCAATATCGATTTCGATCCATACACCGCCGAGACGATCGGGGCGATCGTGGATGCCTGGCTGCCGCTCAGCTTCGCGGTCAACAGCCTGAACCGCTCGATGGGCCTGGCGGATCTCTACCCCTTTGTGCTGTCCCCGCACGCGGTGGAGAAGCTGGGCTTCATCCACCGGCTGGTCCGTGGGCAGCCGCTGGCCGTGGAAACACCCCTTCCCCCCGGCCCGGCCTGACGCGGCGGCCAGCCCGGCCCGTGGCTTGCCTCGTTGCGCCGGGGAAGCTCCTTGGGGGCAAGGCGGAGCCTTGCCCCCGGCGGGTAGCCACGAAGCGCCGCGCCCACCGATCTTCTCAGCACCCGCGCGAGGCGAAATCCTGTGCCCGGGCGGCGCGGCGCTGGTCGGCCGGCAGGCCGGTCACGGAGGCGGTATAGGCGGCCCCGGTCGCATTGGCCGCGGCCTCACGGCAATAGGGGTCGGGGATGGCGGCGACGCCGGGCGTATAGATGGGCTGCGACGGCGAGCTGCAGGCGGCGAACCCGGCCAGGCTCAGGCAGGCCGTCATTCCGAGCATCCAGCGGGACATGGCGAGATCCTCCTCAAAGCCAGGAGAAGCGCCGTCCCGCCGGATGGTTGCGGGTGCTCCTACCAGCGCACCCGGGCACCGGCGATCACCAGCAGGCGGTCGCCGAAATAGCAGGCGTTGGAGGAGGAGCAGCTGGAGACATAGGCCTTGTCCGCGATGTTGTTCGCGTTCAGCGTCAGCTCCAGGCCCTTGGCCTGCGGGAAGCGCTCCCCGACGTCGTAGCGCACCGCGGCGTCGAACAGGGTGAAGTCCGACACCTTGAAGCTGTTCGTCTCGTCGCCGTAGGTCGAACCGACATAGCGCACGCCGGCACCCAGCGAGAGGCCGCGCAGGAAGCCGTCGGTGAAGCGGTAGTTCGCCCAGGCGCTGGCGATGTGCTCGGGCACCTGCTGTGGGCGCTTGCCCTGGACGTTCGCGGTGGTGGAACGCGTCACCTCGGCGTCGATGTAGCTGTAGGTGCCGATCAGGTCGATGTTGCTGGTCAGGCTGGCGCGACCCTCGACCTCGACACCCTGCGAGCGGATCTCGCCGGTCTGGATGCTGTAGTTGGTGTTGATCGGGTCCTGGGTCAGGACGTTCTTCTGCTTGATATGATAGGCCGCGACCTGGACGAAGCTGTTCATCCCCGGCGGCTGGTACTTCACGCCCGCCTCGTACTGCTCGCCCGTCGTCGGGTCGAAGGAACTGCCGCCGCGCGATGGCGCATAGGTGCCGCTGTTGGGCAGGAAGGAGGTGGAATAATTGACGTAGGGCGCGAAGCCGTTGTCGAAGAGGTAGAGCAGCCCCGCGCGCCAGGTGAACTTGCTGTCGTCCTGGCTGGAGCGGGTGCTGTAGGTGCGGGTATAGGTCTCGCTGGTCGCCCAGTCGTTGCGCACGCCCACGGTCAGGTGCCAGCGGTCCCAGACCATCTGGTCCTGCCCGTAGAGGCCGAGCTGGTCCGTGTTCTGGTAGGTCGTGCCGGAGGCGCCGATCCGCGGCCGGGCGATGTAGCTGCCATAGACAGGCGCGAAGATGTCAAGCGTGGTCGCCGTGCCCTGGCCCAGCCGCCGCTTGGCCGAGCTGCGCGACCAGTCGAGCCCGGCCAGCACCGTGTGCCGCACCGGCCCGGTGTTGAAGTCCGCCTGCGCCTGGTTGTCGAGGGCGAGCGTGTCCGCGTGCTCGATCGAGAGCGTCGTGGCGCGGGACGCGGTGCGCTGGTTTGCCGCCAGGGAGCGGAAGGAGACCGCCGAGAACTCGGAATCGATGTGCGAATAGCGGAAGTTCTGCCGGACGGTCCAGATGCTGTCGAGCCGGTGCTCCAACTGGTAGCCAACCGAGGCGACGGTGCGGTCGTACTTGTCGAAATCGGGCTCGCCCGGGTTGAAGCTCGGCTTCAGCTTGCCGTTGCGGTTCGGCAGCACCGTGCCGACCGCCGGGACGAAGTTGTAGAAGCCGCCCTCGGGATCGTGCTGGTAGCTGCTCAGGAAGGTCAGCGTGGTATCGGCATCCGGCCGCCAGGTCAGGGCGGGAGCGATGGCGATGCGCTGTTCCTTGACGTTCTCGTACTGTGTGTCGGCGGTGCGCCCGATGCCGGTCAGGCGGTAGAGGAACTGGCCATCCTCGGTCAGCTTGCCGCCGAAGTCGAAGGCGGTCTGCAGCCGGGCGCGGTTGCCGGCCTCCAGCCGGACCTCGTGGATCGGCGTTTCGGTCGGGCGCTTGCTGACGAGGTTGACGATGCCGCCGGAGCCGGTCTGGCCATAGAGCACCGAGGCCGGGCCGCGCAGCACCTCGATGCGCTCCAGCAGCCAGGGATCGACCGAGGGGATGGCGTAGGAGACGCCGCGCTGCTGCCGCAGCCCGTCGAGGAAGTTCACATAGGCCGCGCCGACGCCCTGGCCGCCAAAGCCGCGGATGAAGTTGCTGTCGTAGCGGGAGGTGGGACGGATCTCGGACAACACGCCCGGCGTGAAGCGCAGCGCCTGGGAGACGGTCTGCGCCGCCTGGTCGTCCATCTGCTGCCGCGTGACGACGCTGGTGGACTGGGGCGACTCGATCAGCGGCGTGTCGGTCTTGGTGCCGGTGGTGGCCACGGGAGCGACATAGCCGTCCACCGGTTGCCAGCTCCGCCAGGCCGTGCCCTGCACATCGACGGTCGGCAGGGTGAGCGTGCCGGCGGCAGCCTGATCCGCTGCCTGGCCTTGGGCAGCCGCATCCTGGGCAAAGCCGGTGGAGGGGCCCAGGGTGGTCACGGCGACGGTCATCAGCAGGAGACCACGCCAGGAAGCCACGAGGGGAAGGCAGATCGGGATCGGTCGGAGGGCCATGTGTATGCGACGTCCATCAAGCGGCAGAATGCGCTCTGGCGCCTAATCTAATTGATAATCAATCTCAATAAGGCCTTGGACCTTCATCCTGTTGTGACCTTGCGGATACGCCTGGGTGTCGCATGAAGGACACGATAAATGACATCGATGTCATTTCCGGCGTGACCATGACGTGCACGGCATCATGGCAGCCGGCGAGACCGTCTTGACGTGCCCCTGCCCCGCCATGGCATATCGCGGGCGTGGCCGCTCCATGGGCCGCCGTAAGCGTTCGACGTGAGCCAACGCATCACATCTGGACATCGTGCCGGATGGGGATGCGCCGTGCTCGCTGGGCCGCCTGCTTCTCCATACGGCGCGGAGAGGATAGTCCCATGGACCCGACCAGCGCTTCCACGCCGCGCTCCACCCCCCTCCACGAAGTCACCTCTCCGGGTGGCATCCCTTCCGCCAGCAGCACGCCGGATGCGGCGGCCCTGCCGCGCCTCGCCCTGGCGGTCTTCCTCGCCTACATGACGGTGGCGCTGCCGCTGCCGGTCATCCCGCTCTATGTCCATGATGGGCTGGGCTTCGGCAATGTCGTGGCCGGGCTCAGCATCGGCATCCAGTTCGTCGCCACCATCCTGACCCGCGGCTATGCCGGGCGCCTCGCCGACCATTCCGGGGCGCGCCGCTCCATGCGGTCGGGCCTCGTCTTCTGCGCCCTGTCCGGGGCAGTCTACATGCTCTCGGCCCTGCTGCCGCTGGAAGCGCTGCCCCGGCTCCTGCTGCTGATGGCCGGCCGCCTGGTGCTGGGCTTCGGGGAAAGCCAGCTCGTCATCGGCGCCCTGGCCTGGGGCATCGGCCTGGTCGGGCAGCCCCGCACCGGGCGGGTGCTGTCCTGGATGGGCATGGCCATGTACGGCGCCCTCGCCGCCGGGGCACCGGCGGGGCTCTGGCTCTCCGGCCTGGATGGGACGACCGGGGGCGGGATGGCCATCGTCGGCCTCGCCACGCTGCTGCTGCCGCTGCTCGCCCTCGTCACGACCACCGGCATCACCGCGACCCGGCCGGCCGGCGGCACGCGGGGCTCCTTCTGGGGCATCGTCGGGCGGATCCGCCTTCCGGGCCTCGCGGTGGCGCTGCAGGGGATCGGCTTTGCCGCCATCGGCGCCTTCGCCACGCTGCACTTCACCGACCGGGGCTGGCCGCATGCCGGTCTGGCGCTGAGTTGCTTCGGGGGCGCCTTCGTGCTGGTGCGCATCCTCCTCGGCCATGCGCCGGACCGGTTCGGCGGCATTCCCGTCGCCCTGGCCTCCCTCGCGGTCGAGACGGCCGGGCTGCTCCTGCTCTGGAGCGCCGGGACCCCGCTCCTCGCCCTGGCCGGTGCCGCCGTCACCGGGGCGGGCTGTTCCCTGGTCTTCCCCGCGCTGGGCGTGGAGGTGGTGAAGCACGTGCCACCGCAGATACGCGGCACCGCCCTGGGTGGCTTCGCGGCGTTCCAGGACCTGTCCTATGCCGTGACCGGGCCGCTGGCCGGACTTGTGGCGAATGCCCTGGGCTATGCCGCCATCTTCGGCGTCTCCGCCCTGGCGGCGTTGCTGGGGCTGGGGATGGTGCTCGCCATGCGGCTCCGGGCGGAGGCGGGCCCGGCCTGACCGGCGGGGCATGGCTTCGCCCGGCAAGGCCGGCGGATCAGTAGAGCCGCTTGCTGTAGCTTTCCGCGATCCAGGCCTCGCTGCGTTCCGCATCCTCGGCCAGTTGGTCCGCCAGGATGCGGCCCAGCGAGGGGAAGGAGGCGCGGGGGACCTGCCGCGAGGCATCCCAGAGGCCGGAGCGCATCATGGCCTTGCCGCAGTGGAAGAAGACCTCCTCCACCGAGACCAGCAGCCCGGCCAGGGGCGGCTTGCCCTGGGCGGCGAGGGGCGCCAGCAGCGCCGCGTCGCGCGTCATCGCCGCCCGGCCGTTGACCCGCAGCGTCTCGTTGATGCCGGGGACGAGAAAGATCAGCCCCAGTTGCGGATTGCCGGCGACGTTCATCATCGTGTCCACGCGCCGGTTGCCGATCCGGTCGGGGATCAGCAGCGTCGCCTCGTCCAGCACGGCGACGAAGCCCGGCGCGTCGCCACGCGGCGTGGCGTCGCAGCGCCCTTCCGCATCCGCCGAGGCGATCACCAGGAAGGGCGAGAGGGCGATGAAGGCCCGGGCATGGCGGTCCAGCCGGGTGAGCTGCTTGGCCACCACGCGCGGGTCGGGCTGGCCGTAATGCGCACGGATCTCCTCCGCATCCGGGGATTCGGGCGGTGTCATGCGGGGCTCCTCCTGCTCAGCCACGGGCGTATTCGGCGGCGCGGCGCACCAGATCCTCTTCCGGGCGAATGCCCGTGTAGAGCACGAACTGTTCCAGCGCCTGGAGGGTGATCACCTCGCCGCCGTCGATCACCCGCTTGCCCAACCGGCGCGCCAGGCGGATGAGCGGCGTTTCCACCGGCAGGGCCACCACGTCGAAGACGGTCTCCGCCGCTGCCACCGTGTCCTCGGGGAAGGACAGGTCCTCTGCCTCCGGTCCGCCCGACATGCCGACGGGCGTGACATTCACCAGCATGGCGGGGCGTAGCGTGCCGGGCTCCGCCTGCCAGGCATAGCCGCAGCTCTCCGCCAGGGCGCGGCCCGTGGCCTCGTTGCGCGCGACGATGGTGCCCTGCCGGAAGCCCGCGTCCCGCAGTGCCGAGGCCACCGCCTTGGCCATGCCGCCGCTGCCGCGCAGGGCGAAGGGCGTGCCGGGCGGAACGGCGTGGCGCGCGATCAGCTTCTCCACCGCGATGTAGTCCGTGTTGTAGGCGGTGAGATGCCCGTCATCGTTGACGATGGTGTTCACCGACCGGATCGCCGCAGCGGAGTCGGTGAGCCTGTCCAGGAAGGGAATGCAGGCTTCCTTGAAGGGCATCGACACGGCGCAGCCGCGGATGCCCAGCGCGCGGATGCCCGTGATGGCGCCGGGGAGGTCCTTCGTGGTGAAGGCCTTGTAGAGGAAGTTCAGCCCCAGCTCGCGGTACAGATAGTTGTGGAAACGGGTGCCGGTGTTGCCCGGCCGCCCGGAGAGCGACATGCAGAGCACCGTATCCTTGTTGATGGTCGGCAGCATCGGCTCTCTCCTCTGTCGGTCCGGCCCAGACTAGTGGTCAACCTCACCGGCGACCATCTCCGGTCCAAAGCGCAGATCACGGCACGGAAGGATTTCGGCCGCTCCACGGCAACCGTCATCCCCTCGTCGCCCCTGTGGCAGGCTCCCCCCCGGCGGCCAGCTTGGCGCCGATCGTCCGCTCGAAGCCGTTGCTGACGTGCTGGCCCATGGCGCGGGACGCAGCGTCGGCATCCCGGAGCTGCAAGGCTCGCAGGATCGCCAGGTGTTCCTCGTGGGATGCGGCGCTGCTGCTGTCGGTTTCAAAGCCCCGGCGCCGCAACAGGTGCATGCGGTCGATGACCTGCCGGTAGAAGCCGAGCAGGGTCTTGTTGCCGGCCATTTCAATCAGGCGGTCATGGAAAGCGATGTTAAGGGGAAAGTAACGAGCCACATCGCCTGAGACAGACGCCGCCTCCAGTTCCTCCAGCATGCTTGCCAGTTCGCCGGTCTGCCGGTCGGTAATCCTGGGAGCCAGGAGCCGGCCGGCCATCTCGTCCAGGTTGCGGCGCACGGCATAGAGTTCCGCTGCCTCCTCATCCGTGATTTCACGGATGTAGACGCCGCGATTCTTCTCGAAACGGACCAGTCCCGCGGTTTCGAGCGAGCGGAACGCCTCGCGCACCGGCGCCCGGCTGATCTGCATGGATTCAGCCAGGTCGGCCTCGTTAAGCTTCGTGCCTGCCACGATGACGCCTGCCTTGATGCGGCGAATGATCTCTTGCTCTACCGCACCTGCAAGAGTTTGGGAGCGGAGCAGATCCAGCGGATGGGTTGGGCCGAGCATACCGCCCTATAGGATCGCGAACTGAGGAGTTCCAGGGAATTGTCAATTGTCATATTGTCGACAATCTGCTAACTCTGTGGCGGCGGCATGCGCTGCCTTTCGCTCCAGCAAGGATGGGCGGTGCGCTCCTGGCCTGCCACGCACGATCCGTGGGTGCCGTCAGAAGCCGAGCATGCCGCTCTTCCAACAAGAAAACCGTCTCAGGGACACGCCATGACCGCCACCGACCGTCGCAACATCATCATGGGCACCATCGCCGTGGCCGCTCTTGCTCGCCCGGCGATTGCGCAGCAGCACAGCGGCGGCGGCAACCAGCCTGCATCCGCTACAGCCCCCGGGGCAGCGCCGAAGGGTTCCGCACCGCCGCCCGTCACCAGGATCATTGCCCGCTACGCCGCATCGGCACCCGCCGACCAGGTGCCGGAAGCAGTCCGCAAGGAAGCCACGCGCACCCTCCTCAACTGGGTGGGCTGCGCGGTTGGCGGGTCACGCCAGGATGCTCCAGGCCGCGCCGTGGCAGCCCTGAAGCCTTTTTCCGGCCCGGAGCAGGCTTGCCTGTTCGGCCGCACCGAGCGGCTGGATGCACCGAATGCCGCATTGGTCAACGGGATCAGCTCCCATGTCCTGGACTTCGACGATACGCATCTCAAGACCATCATCCATCCGGCGGGGCCAGTCGCCTCGGCCCTGACGGCCTTCGCGCAGTTCCGGCCGGTGTCGGGCCAGGATTTCATGAATGCGCTGACCCTGGGATGTGAGATCGAGTGCCGGATCGGGAACTCGGTGTTCCCCGAACACTACGCCATGGGTTGGCACATCACCGGCACCACGGGCGTCTTCGGCGCCGCAGCCGCCATAGGGCGCGTCCTGGGCCTGGATGAACAGCGCATGACCTGGGCCATGGGCCTGGCCGCCACACAGCCGGTGGGGCTGAAGGTGCAGTTCGGCACCGACACAAAGAGCTTCCATCCCGGCAAGGCCGCGCAGAACGGGATGATCGCGGCCCTGCTGGCCCAGCAAGGCTACACCGCCTCGGATGTGGCGATCGAAGGCTTCGACGGCTGGGGGCAGGCGCTGAGCACGCGGCACAACTGGGACGAAGTGACAACAGGCCTGGGCGAGCGATACGAACTGGCGCTGAACACCTACAAGCCCTTCGCCTGTGGCATCGTCGCCCACCCTTCGATCGACGCCGCCATCCAGTTGCGCAACGCCAACAGCCCCAGGCCCGGGGACATCCGCTCCATAGCCCTGAAGGTCCACCCGCTGGTGCTCAACCTCATGGGCAAGACCGAGCCACGCACCGGCCTGGAAGGCAAGTTCAGCATCTTCCATGCCGTGGCTGTCGCACTGGTCACGGGCCGTGCGGGCGAACAGGCCTTCACCGATGCCGCCGTGAAGGACCCCACCGTGGTGACCTTGCGCAAGAAGGTCGAGGCAACGGTGGACCCCGCCATCAAGCCAGATCAGGCCGACATGGTCGTGACGCTCAACGACGGCCGCACGATGCATGTCTTCGTCGAGCACGCCGTGGGAAGCCAACTGCACCCCATGTCCGATCAACAGCTCGTCGAGAAGTTCATGGGCCAGACCGAAGGCATTCTTCCCACGGATCGCAGCAGACAGCTCCTGGACCTCTGCTGGAAGGCCTGGAGCCTGCAGGATGCGGGCGAGATCGGCCGCATGGGGGCATCGGCTTGACGCAGGCAAGGCCTGGACAGCCCCTCTTCCGGCGCGGGTGACGGATGCAGGCCGTCGACGGGCTTGCCACCCGGCACACGCCTCATCCGCGGTGTCGGTGAATCCCGAACCCGGACTGGCCGTGACCCGCTCCCAGCCTGCCCAGCCGTGCCTGGGAGGAGGACCGGCCTTTCCCCGGACCTCCTCCCAGGCCACACCCTTTCAGGCCCCCTCGGCCATGTCGAAGACCGGCTCCAGCCCCGCGGGCAGCGGGCAGTCATAGGGCGTGCGGGCCAGCCGCGCCTGGTGGTCGGCCCTGGCCTGGGCCAGCAGTTCCGGGCTCTGCAGCACATCGACCGCCGTGCCGGCCATCACCTTGGCCACATGCGCCATGCCCTTGTGGGCATAGGGCGTCTTGCCTTGCGCCGTGAGCTGCCAGGAATGCCCCGGCGTACCGATGGCATAGGTGGCGCCGCGCGCCTGCACCGTCGGCACGGCCCAGGAGACGTCGCCGACATCGGTGGAGCCGACGCTGGGCGGCGGCGGCGCGTCGAGCGGCGCGACGCGGTCGCAGAGCGGCGCATCCGTCACCGGCAGGCCGAAGCGGCGATGCGCGGCCACGATATCCTCCCGCCGCACGGTGTTCTGGATGGCGCGGGCGAAGTCGCGGTCGGCCTCGTCGAATTCCGGCGCGCCCAGGCGCTGGAAGTTGTCGTACATCGCCTGTTCCAGCGGCGTGTTGGGGAGCAGGTTGCTCATGCCGCTGACCACCCGGGATGCCACCGTGGTCTCGGTCATCAGCGCGGCGCCCTGGGCGATCTTCTCCACCCGCTCCGCCAGCCTGCGAAGCTCCGGCAGCTCGGCGGCACGGATCAGGTAGCGGATCTTCGCCGCGCCCTGCACCACATTCGGCGCGATGCCGCCGGCGTTCAGATAGGCGTAGTGGATGCGCGCGCTGCTCGGCATGTGCTCGCGCATGTAGTTCACGCCGACATTCATCAGCTCCGCCGCGTCCAGCGCGGAACGGCCCAGCTCCGGCGCGGCGGCGGCATGGGAGGAACGGCCGGTGAAGCTGTAGTCCACCTGCAGGATCGCCAGCGAATGCGCCGGGTTCACGCCGGAGAAGGGCGCCGGGTGCCAGGAGATGGCGATGTCCACATCGTCGAAGACGCCGTCGCGCACCATGAAGGTCTTGGCCGCGCCGCCTTCCTCGGCCGGGCAGCCATAATAGCGCACGCGGCCCTTCACCCCGTTCGCCGCCAGCCAGTCCTTCACCGCCGTGGCCGCGAGCATGGCGCCGGCGCCCAGCAGGTTGTGGCCGCAGCCATGGCCGGCATGCTCGCCCGGCCGCGGGCGGTGCTCGGCCACGCCGGCCTCCTGGCTCAGCCCGGGCAGCGCGTCGTACTCGCCCAGGATGGCGATCACCGGCCCGCCCTCGCCCGCCTCCCCCATCACCGCCGTGGGAATGCCGGCGAGGCCCTCGGTGACGCGGAAGCCCTGCTCCTTCAGCATCGCGACATGCTCCGCCGCCGAGCGCTTCTCCTGGAAGTTCAGCTCCGGCATCTCCCAGACCCGGTCGCTGAGCCCTTCGAAGACCGCGCGGTGGTTCTCGACGAACTGCCAGATCGGCTCGGAATTCTTCATGGCGTGTTCTCTCCTGCGGCGCCGCATACCGGTCCGCCGCATCGGGATGGGTTGGGCCGCCTCGCGGATGCCGGGGCGAAGGCTGGCAGGAGATGTCCGTTCCGTGAACCCGTGCTTCCCTGCCGGAACGATCCGGTTGCCCGGCGCAGGCAAGCAGGCCCCGTGCCATGTTGCGATTCCGTCACGAGGGCCGCCGTCGCCTGCCCAGGGCCAGCCGGCCTCCCGCGGCCGGCGGGAGGCGCCCCGCCCTTGACGCCGGGGCGCCAGGGGCGGAAGACCGCCGCTCCATCAACAAGAGCTCCGGTCTCCACCCCCGATGCAGCGTGTCTTCTCGGGCATCCAGCCCTCCGGTATTCCCACCCTCGGCAACTATCTCGGCGCCATCCGCAACTGGGTGCCGATGCAGAACGGCGACGCCTCGCTCTTCTGCGTGGTGGACCAGCACGCCATCACCGTCTGGCAGGACCCGAAGGAGCTGGCGCGGCAGACGCGCGAGATGGCTGCGGCGCTGATCGCCTGCGGCCTGGACCCGGAGCGCTGCATCCTTTTCGTGCAGAGCCATGTGCCGGCCCATGCGCGCCTCGCCTGGATCTTCAACTGCGTCGCCCGCATCGGCTGGCTGAACCGCATGACGCAGTTCAAGGACAAGGCCGGCAAGGACCGCGAGGGCGCCTCGGTCGGCCTCTATGTCTATCCGAACCTGATGGCGGCCGACATCCATGCCTACCACGCCACCCAGGTGCCGGTAGGCGACGACCAGAAGCAGCACCTGGAGCTGGCGAACGACATCGCCCAGAAGTTCAACCACGACTACGGGGTGGATTTCTTCCCCACCATCGAGCCGCTGATCCAGGGCGTGGCGGCGCGGGTGATGAGCCTGCGCGACGGCACGAAGAAGATGTCCAAGTCGGACCCCTCCGACCAGTCGCGCATCAACCTGACCGACGATGCCGACACGGTGGCGCTGAAGATCCGCCGCGCCAAGACCGACCCCGAGCCCCTGCCCTCCGAGGCGCGCGGGCTGGAGGCACGGCCCGAGGCGCGCAACCTCGTCGGCATCCTCGCCGCCATCACCGACAGCACGGCGGACGCGGTGCTGGCCGAGCATGGCGGCAAGGGCTTCGGCGCCTTCAAGGAGGTGCTGGCCGAGGCGCTGGTGGCGAAGCTCTCCCCCATCCAGGCGGAGATGAAGCGGCTGCTGGACGATCCTGCCGCCGTGGATGCCGCGCTGCGCCAGGGCGCCGGGAAGGCCGCCGGCATCGCCGACCCGATCGTCCGCCGGGCGGAGGAGCTGGTCGGCTTCCTGCCGGCCCGCTAAGCGCAAGGGGCCGCCGGGCCTCCGCCCCTGCCGGGACGCCGCTGCACCCGGAGCGGAGAAGAATACGAAGATTTAACAAACAGCCCGGCGCCCCGGCAAACCCGTCTCCCCGCCCGGGGAGACACCGCCATTCGCGAGGGGACCGGCCGTCCCGCGATCCGCCCATGGGCTGTTTCTCGCATCGCGGGACCTGTATCACGCGCGTTTCGGCACAGAGGGAACGCGCCCCACCCATGCTCAAAGGCATCCTTACCGTCGGCGCCTGGACGCTGCTCAGCCGCATCCTGGGCTTCGCGCGGGACATGCTGGTGGCCGCCATCATGGGCGCCGGCCCGGTGGCCGATGCCTTCTTCGTGGCGCTGAAGCTGCCCAACCTGTTCCGCCGCCTGTTCGGCGAGGGCGCCTTCAACGCCGCCTTCGTCCCCGCCTTCTCCGCCACGCTGTCGGCGGAAGGCCCCGCGGCCGCCCGCCTGCTGGCCGAGCGCATGGGCACCCTCCTCGCCCTCTGGCTGGCATTGCTGACCGTGCTGGGCTGGATCTTCATGCCGCAGGTGCTGACGGTCCTGGCCGCGGGCTTCAACGACGATCCGCTGCGCTGGGAGCTGACGCTCGAGATGACGCGGATCACCTTCCCCTACCTGTTCTTCATCTGCCTGACCGCGCTGGTCTCGGGCGTGCTGAACGGGCTGGGCAGCTTCTCCGCGGCGGCGGCGGCGCCGATCCTGTTCAACCTCTTCGCCATGGTGGCCCTGCTGGGCCTCACCCCCTATGTCGCCACGCCCGGCCATGCCCAGTCCTGGGGCGTCATGGCCTCCGGCATCGCGCAGCTCGCCATGGTCTGGATCGTCGCGGCGCGAAAGGGGATGCCCCTGCTGCCCCGCAAGCCGCGGCTGACGCCCGACGTGAAGACCGTGCTCTGGCGCATGCTGCCCGGCGTCCTCGGCGCCGGCGTCACCCAGCTCAACCTCGCCATCGACACGCTGATCGCCACCCTGCTGCCGGCCGGCGCGGTGTCCTACCTCTATTACGCCGACCGCGTGGCGCAGCTCCCGCTGGGGGTGATCGGCGCGGCGGTCGGTACCGCCCTGCTGCCCATGCTGGCACGGCAGTTCCGCACCCGGCAGCCGCTCTCGGCGCACCGCACGCTCAACCGGGCGGTGGAATTCTCCCTGGCACTGGCCATCCCCGCCGCCGCGGCGCAGTGGATCACCGCCGGCCCGATCGTGCAGGCCCTCTTCGAACGGGGCGCCTTCGGGGCCGAGGCTGCCACCGCCACCGCCCATGCCCTGGCCGCCTATGCCGTCGGCCTGCCTGCCTTCGTGCTGGTGAAGGCCTTCGCCCCCGGCTTCTTCGCGCGCGGCGACACCAGCACCCCGGTGCGGATCGGCATCGCCGTGGTGGTGCTGAACCTCGTGCTAAACCTGATCCTGATCCAGTTCCTGGCCCATGTCGGCGTGGCGCTCGCCACCTGCATCGCGGCCTGGGTCAATGCCGGGGCGCTGGCCTTCCTGCTGCACCGGCACGGCGCCTGGTACCCAGACCGGCGCCTGCGCAGCCGCGTGCCCCGCATGTTGCTGGCGGCAGGGGTGATGATGCTGGTCCTCTGGGGCCTCTCCGCCCTGCTCTTCCCCGCCGAAGGCCTGCGCGTGGCCCGCCTCCTGCTCCTGGTCGCCACCGGCATGGCCACCTATTTCGGCACCGCCCACCTCCTCGGGGCACTGGACCTGCGCGACCTGCGGAACCTCCGGCGCCGGAAAAGCAGCGCCGCCGCCGTGGCGTGATCCGGCGTCGCTCCGTCCCCGGGGGACAAGGCTCCGCCTTTTCCCCCGCACCCCCTTATCCGCCAGGACCCTGCGGGCCCTGGACCCGGTGAGTTGGCTCTTGCTGACG
>NZ_JHWD01000025.1 GCF_000622225.1 Roseomonas mucosa ATCC BAA-692
TGCCGTGCCGCGGATCAGGATCGGCCATCGCGGCCGCCCACGGCAAAGGCCGGGCAAACTCCACGCCGATAAGGCCTACGACCACCGTCGCTGCCGCCGGGAGTGCCGCGCCCGTGGCATCACCCCGCGCATCGCACGCCGTGGCATCGAGAGCAGCGCCCGCCTCGGACGACACCGCTGGGTGGTGGAGCGTACCTTCGCCTGGCTCGCCCGCTACCGACGCCTGACCATCCGCTACGAGCGCCGCGCCGACATCCACCTCGCCTTCACCACACTCGCCTGCGCCCTCGTCTGCCTCGGCCAGATTAGGCGGTTCTGTTAGGCGCTCTAAGGCCTGGGATCATGAAAATCGCACCGCGCCGCAACGAAAGAGACAGGCGGATGCTTCAGGGGGTGAGGACAAGAACGGCATGCGCTCTTTCCGCATTCTGACCAGCCTGCTCCTCTTTGGCGGCTCGCCGAGCCTGGCGGCCATGACGCCGTGGCAGGATGTCCACGCGGCCAAGCCGGACCGGCCAGCGCCGGAAGCGGCCCCGCTGGCGGTTCCGGACAGGCTGGCCCTGGCCGCCGTCCCCTGGTCCGCCAGCCTGCCGGAAAACCTGCCGGCGCTGGAGCAGGAGCGTGCCGCGCTCCAGGAACGCCTCGCACAGATCGGCCTGACGATCGACCGCATCCTGGCGGGTGTGGTGATGACGGCACGGAAGGCCGATCCCTGGGGCCCAGCCCGGGAGAGCGACCCCGCTCCGCTGCTGGAGGCACTGGGCCAGGAACGGCAGCTGATCCTCGACCGGCTGGGGCAGGTGGACCGCAAATCCCTGCTGCTGGCCACCACGACTTCCTTGCCGGCCCGCGCGGCCCCGCGGGATCCGGATGCCGATCTCCTGGCCGGGACGGACCCGGCGCCGGGGCAGGAGGATGCCGAAACGCCGGAGGCCCTGATGGCGCGAGTCGATCGCCTGGGTGCCGCCATGGACCGTCTGCTGGCCAGCATCGAGGCACCACCGGAAAGCCAGGAGCGCGGCGGTGCCAGTGGAGAGGAACTGCTGAAGCGGCTCTATGCGCTGCGGGACGCGCAGACACGGCTGCTGGAACGGATCGCCCGGATCGAGGCGCCCCCCATCCCGCTCCCACCACCAAGTCCACCGGAGGAACGGCTGGCCTCGGCACCGTCGGGCGACGGCCCGGTCCTGGCACCGGCTCCTGCGGCCGACGCAGCGGAAGAAGCGGCCCCAGCCGGGGAAACGCAGGTCCTGCCGCCCCTCTTCGCCGTGGCGGAACCAGAACCTCCGGCGGAAAAACGGCTGGTGGAGAAGCCACTCGTGGAAACGCCCGCGCAGGCACCCGCCGCACCACCGGTCCTCGTTGCAGGGCCGGCCGTCCCGCCGCCGCCCCCGTCCCCGGTCCAGGCCATCGCCCCTTCGGCCCCAGCCGCCCTGCCGGTTCGGGACAGCGCCCCGGCGTCCCGCGAGGCAAGGCTGATACCCGCCCTGCGCTGCCGGATACTGTTGCAGCGGGCTCAGCTGGGTGAGGAACTGACCCTGGTCGAGCGCAAGGACCTCCGAGGCGCCTGCGTGACGTGACGCAGGGGCCCGGGGCAGGTCAGCGTGCGTGGCTGCAGGCAGCCCCCACGAAGCCGCCGACAGACAGTTTCGGCGCAGTGCCGGCGACCGGAATACCTTTCCGCACCGTGGCCGCCTCCGGTCCGATTGTGCCGCAGCCGACCAGCCGCAGCATGGGCCAGACGCCCCGGGGCAGCAGCCCCCGCATTCCTGCGCAGCCCGAAGGCTTTGCCCGGCGCAAGGAGGTCAGCCTTCCCCTTCCCTCAGGAAGCTACGAACGGCGAGCAGCACGAGAACGGCGGCCACCGTGCAGAACAGGCCACCCAGAATCGTGAAAAGGTCCCCAAGCGGAATCGTATCCATGGCGCGGAAATGGGGCTCCTCTCCCCCGTTTAACTATGGCTTTTGCTGCATGGCAGCCGTTCGGCCATGCAGGCCTTGCGTCACGGCCCTGTGACATGCCGAAGGCGGATGAAGACTTCCGGACGGGCCCGGCGGACCGCACTCATTGTCCTGGCTTTCTGGACCGGCATGGCCTGGCGCGTCAGTGACGCCGGACACAGGCGCGTCGGTGGATCTCATCGGGATGGATGGCGTGCGATCGCAGCCGGGGTGGCGGCAACTCCTGGCCTGAACCGCCGCCGCTGTCACAGGCTGCGAAGCGCCTCAGCACCAGTCACCGGAACCAGGGTCACCGGGGCCGCCGCAGCCACCGCACCAGTTGAGGCCAAGCGGGCCACAGCCATCGGGCGACAGACTTCCCGCCATCGGCACGAGGGCCAGAACCCCGAACAGGCGACACCTACTATGCACCAGCATGTACGACCTCATGTCCACCCGGCCTTCCGGGTTGTCCGGACATGGAACGCTGCAAAGGCGGCAAATATCGGCAAAGCACGGCCACAGAGCCGACAAGTATCGGTGAGCCCGGATATCCACTTTTCATTTCGGACCCGGATGATGGGAAAGGCCGACGGGGCCACCCCGCCCTTCCCCGGCCTCGTGGCCAGGGTGGCGGCCCCGCCGCGCGTCCTTCAGCCGCCGGGCGGATCGAAGGCGCGGACCGGCGGCAGGTTGCCGGTGAAGCGCTCCACCTCAACCGCGGTAAGCTGGCCGGTGCAGCCCTGCGCCAGGGCGGAGGTGCCGGCATCCCGCGTCAGCACGTTGGGATTGCCATGGACGCAGAGCGGCGCCTCCTCCTCCGGGTCGGCCGGATCGTACCAGGCGCCGGTGGGGAGCTGCACCACGCCCGGCCGCACATCCTCCGTCACCACCACCGCCGCGAGGCAGGCGCCGCGGGCGTTGAAGAGGCGGACGATATCGCCCTCCGCGATGCCCCGCGCCGCCGCGTCCAGCGGATGCATCCGCGCCACCTCCCGCCCGCGATGCTTGGCGCCCGCGCTGTGGCCGCCGAAGTCGAGCTGGCTGTGCAGCCGCGTCGCGGGTTGGTTCGCCACCAGGAAAAGCGGCGCCCCGGGGCGGGGCGCGTCCTCGGGCGGCAGCCAGGCGGGATGACCGGGGCAATCGGCCTCGCCATAGGAATCGATGGTGCGGGAGAAGACCTCGATGCGGCCCGAGGGGGTGGGCAGCGGGTTCGCCACCGGGTCCTCGCGGAAGCGGCGCAGCTCGCCGCCATCGTCGGGCTCCTGCGGCAGGGTCAGGCTGCCCGCCTCCCAGAACCGCGCGAAATCCGGGGCCGGCAGCCCCTTTTCCTCCAACCCCCTGCGGGTGCGCTCGTAGAGATGCTCCAGCCATTGGCGGGCATCGCGGCCCTCGGTGAATTCCGCGCCCCGGCCCAGGCGCTCCGCCAGCCCGGCGAAGATCGCGTAATCGTCCCGCGCCTCGCCATGGGGCTCGGCCACCTTGTGCATGGCCACCATCAGCGGATCGTTGGAGCTGGCGCCGATATCCTCGCGCTCCAGCGTCATGGTGCAGGGCAGGACAATGTCGGCGTGCCGCGCCGTGGCGGTCCAGGCCATCTCGTGCACCACCAGCGTGTCCACCCCGGCGAAGGCACGGCGCAGGCGGTTCAGGTCCTGGTGATGGTGGAAGGGGTTGCCGCCCGCCCAGTAGACGAGGCGGATATCCGGATAGGTCCGCGTCTGTCCGTTGTAGCGATAGGTCCCGCCCGGGTTCAGCAGCATGTCGGAGATGCGCGCCACAGGGATGTAGTCGGCGACGCGGTTGCGCCCCTGCGCCAGCGTCGGCAGCGGCACCGCGCTGTTGCGGCGGCCGTAATAGCCGATGGCGCCCAGCGCATAGCCGTAGCCGCCGCCCGGCAGGCCGATCTGCCCCAGCGCGGCGGCCAGGACGGCACCCATCCAGACGGGCTGCTCGCCATGCTCGGCGCGCTGCAGGGAATGGGCCACCACGACCAGCACGCGCCTGCCGTGCAGGCGGCGGGCCAGGGCACGGATCTCCTCCGCCGGAATACCGGCGATCGGGGCGGCCCAGTCGGCATCCTTGGGCTGGCCATCCGCCTCGCCCGTCAGGTAACGCTCGAAGACCGCCCAGCCCTCGGTGTGGCGGTCGAGGAAGGCACGGTCATGCAGCCCCTCCGCCACCAGCGTATGCACCAGGGCCAGCATCAGCGCGGTGTCACTGCCGGGGATGTTGGCGATCCATTCGGCGCCGGCCTCCGGCGGCAGGTCGCTGCGCAGCGGGCCGACCAGCAGGAAGTCGCAGCCCCGGGCGCGGGCGCGGGCCATGGCACCGCGCTCGACATGCTGGCTGATGCTGCCGCCCGCCACCATGCTGTTCTTCAGCGCCATGCCGCCGAAGGCGATCACCGCCTCGGTATGCTCCGCGATCTGTTCCCAGGTGACGTTGCGGCGGGTCAAATCCTCGTAGCTGCCCAGCACATGCGGCACGATCACGCTGGCCGCGCCGGAGCTGTAGGTGTTCACCGAGCGCACATAGCCGCCCATGGCGATGTTCAGGAAGCGGTGGACCTGGCTCTGCGCGTGATGGAAGCGGCCGGCGCTGGCCCAGCCATAGGAGCCGCCGAAGACCGCCCCGGGCCCGTGCGTGTCACGGATGCGGCCCAGCTCGGCACCCAGCCGGTCCAGCACCTCGTCCCAGGAAACCGCGACGAACCCGTCCCGCCCACGCCGGCCGTCCGGGCCGGGGCCGCGCTCCAGCCAGCCGCGCCGGACCATGGGCCGGGCAATGCGGGCACGGTGGCGCAGGGCGGCGGGGAAGTTGCCGATGATCCCGTTCGGATCGGGATCGCCCGCATAGGGGCGGACGGCGAGCGCGCCGTCCCGCAACCGGGCCGAGAAGACACCCCAATGGGAGGTATGCGGCAGGAAGCCGTCCCCGGCGAGGCTGACCGGCGGCAGTTCGGCGGCGTCCGACATGGGCATCCTTTCGTGACGCCTTGGCGGCCGGATGAGGCTTCCGGGGCGAGGGGCGACATGCAATCCGGGTGCCCTTTTGGCGCCGGACGCGGCACAGGTCCATCGCAAGTGCGGCATGGCGGCCGTTCCGGGACGTTCCGGCGCCACCCCATCACAACCGGCGGAGAAAGGGGGCCGGCGGAGCGGGCGACCTATCCCCGGCGATGGCGGCCATCCCCATCTGCATGGCCTTGAGCAGGGAGCGCACCCGCATGAAGACGGAAGAGGAGGAATGCACCCCGGTCCCCGGGCGCCAGGAGGCGATCCACCGGACCCGGGTCCTGGCCAGCCTGGTAGAGGAGCAATTGCTCGACCACCCCGCCCTCGCCAACAACTTCTTCTGGCGCAACAAGGTCGAGCAGGCGCTCGACGCCCTGGGCGACCTCGCCGCCGCGCTGGAGGCCGAGGCACCCCGCCAATGGCTGGCCGAAGCGCCGGCAGGGCGCAGCCAGGTGTCCGGCGTAACGGTGTCCCGCGCCAGGCTCTGAAGACCGGCAGTACCACGGCGTCCCCGCCCCTTCCCCGCACCCGGCGCGAGACCGGATGCGTCCCTTTGGGCGCGACAAGCCCGCCGCGTGGGCGCAGAATGCGGCACAGGCACGGGGCGCGCAGGCCGTCCCCGGAGACCCCGTGACGTCGGGAGGCGAGGCATTGCAGCCGGGTTCCTGGAACCGCTCGAACACCTTCTGGCCGGTGCAGAACGGCTGGAGGATGCTGTTCCGGTCGGAACCAAACGAGATCCAGTTCGGCCTGACCCTGGCCTTCATCGCCGGGGCCATCAATGCCGGCGGCTTCATGATCGTGGGACAGTACACCTCCCACATGTCGGGCATCGTTTCGGCCATGGCGGACGGCGCTGCGGTCGGCGCCTGGACCGTGCTCCTCGCCGGGCTGACGGCACTCTGCTCCTTCCTGGGCGGCGCAGCCTGCTCGGCCATCCTCATCAACTGGTGCCGGCGGCATCACGCGCGTAGCCAGTATGCCTTGCCTCTGTTGCTGGAAGCCCTGCTCGTGGCCGGCTTCGGCCTGCTGGGCGAGCAGTTGCCTCCAGGCATCGCCATCGCGGTGATGGTGCCGCTGCTCTGCTTCCTGATGGGGCTGCAGAACGCCACCATCACCAAGATCTCCGGCGCACGGATTCGCACCACCCATGTCACCGGCATCGTCACCGATATCGGGATCGAACTCGGTAAGCTCTGCTACTGGAACATCCGCGTGACCGAGGCGAACGCCCCCCATGTACGGGCGGACCGCGCCAAGCTGCGCCTGCTGTCCAGCTTCCTGGGCTGCTTCTTCGTGGGCGGGGTCCTGGGTGCGGTCGGCTTCAGCCATATCGGGCTGATCGCCTTCCTGCCGCTCTCGGTTTTGCTTCTGCTGCTCGCCAGCGCCGTCGTCCAGCCCGCGCTGACACCGGCCGCGATGCAGGCGTCCCGACAGCAGGATTGACCCGATCGTCAGGAGTGAGGAACGATCACGGAATACAATCCCAGGTAGACATTCGACATTTCGCGTGCAACTTTTGTCGGGGCAGTACCGGGGATCCCGATGAGGCGTTGGCTGAAAAGATCTCCTCTCCCGCGCCGGGATGGCAAACCGGTCTCCGGGGTCTCCGCTCCCGGCCCAGCCTAGGCCGCACATGGCCTGGGGTCAGCGCCTGTTTCCGCCCGCCTTTTCCGCCGTTTCCCACAACGTGATGCAGACTCCCAAAGTGAACGCACCCGGCCCGATCGACCAGGCCCGCCTGGACCACGCCGCCTATGACGTGCTGATCGTGGATGACGACGATCTGGTGCGCGCCACGCTCGCCTCCGTCCTGGAGGACGAAGGCTGGACCGTGCGCGAGGCCCGCGGCCCTTCCGAGGCCCTGAAAGCCTGCGGCGGGGCGGAACGCTGCCGCCTGCTGCTGACGGACATCAATCTCGGCATGGTGCAGGACGGCTTCGACGTCGCCGCCATGCTGCGGCAGCGTTTCCCCGACCTGCCGGTCGTGTTCATCACCGGCCGCCCCTGGGTCTATGAGAACCGCCGCTTCGGCAGCCGGGACCGGGCCCTTTCCAAGCCCCTGACCATGTCCTCGCTGGCCGAGACGGTGCGGGAGCTCATTCGGGCCGGCTGAGGCCCTGTCCGGCGGGCCGCCCCTCGCCTTTCGCCCCCGGCGATGTCGCGTTTCCCGTGCGAAGGGGGTAGACCTCCCGTCACCCGCCGCCACAATGCCGGCGATCCCGGGCCCCGGCGGCATCCCTGCGCCGCGGCCCGCCCGGATGGCCCGCCTTGCGCAAGGCGGGCCGGCGTGAATCAAGGAGGAGCCCACATGAACGTCATCCCCGGTCACGAGTCGAAGGCCAAGGCGGCACGCCCCAGCTTCCAGTGGGATGACGCGCTGCTGCTGGAGGAGCAGCTCAACGAGGAGGAGCGCATGATCCGCGACGCGGCGCGCGCCTTCTGCCAGGACCGGCTGGCGCCGCGCATCCTGGAAGCCAACCGGCGCGAGCATTTCGACCGCGAGATCATGAACGAGTTCGGCGAGCAGGGTTTCCTCGGCGCGACGCTGGAGGGCTA
Organism: Roseomonas mucosa ATCC BAA-692; assembly: GCF_000622225.1. Taxonomy (GTDB): domain Bacteria; phylum Pseudomonadota; class Alphaproteobacteria; order Acetobacterales; family Acetobacteraceae; genus Roseomonas; species Roseomonas mucosa. The sequence goes on from NZ_JHWD01000025.1 coordinate 7,517, forward strand.
TGGCTGCGCCGGGGTCGGCTATGTCTCCTACGGGCTGATCTCGCGCGAGGTGGAGCGGGTCGACAGCGGCTACCGCTCCGCCTTCTCCGTGCAGTCCTCGCTGGTGATGTACCCGATCCACGCCTTCGGCTCCGAGGCACAGAAGGAGAAGTACCTGCCGAAGCTGCGCAGCGGCGAATGGGTCGGCTGCTTCGGCCTGACCGAGCCCGATGCCGGCTCCGACCCGAACTCCATGCGCACCCGCGCGCGGAAGGTCGATGGCGGCTACTCCGTCTCCGGCTCCAAGACCTGGATCAGCAACTCGCCCATCGCCGATGTCTTCGTTGTCTGGGCCAAGGACGACGAGGGGACCCTGCGCGGCTTCATCCTGGAGAAGGGGATGAAGGGCCTGACCGCCCCCAAGATCGAGGGCAAGTTCAGCCTGCGCGCCTCGGTCACCGGCATGATCATGATGGACGAGGTCTTCGTGCCCGAGGAGAACCGCCTGCCGGGGGTGAAGAGCTTCGCCGGGCCCTTCTCCTGCCTCAACCGCGCCCGCTACGGCATCTCCTGGGGCGTGCTGGGCGCGGCCGAGGACTGCTGGCACCGCGCCCGCGACTACACCATGAACCGCGTCATGTTCGGCCGCCCCCTGGCGCAGACACAGCTGATCCAGAAGAAGCTCGCCGACATGCAGACGGAGATCACGCTCGGCCTGCAGGCCTCGCTGCGCGTCGGCCGCCTGTTCGACGAGCACCGGGTGGCGCCGGAGATGATCTCCCTGGTCAAGCGCAACAACTGCGGCAAGGCGCTCGACATCGCCCGCATGGCCCGCGACATGCACGGCGGCAACGGCATCGTGGACGAGTACCACGTGATCCGCCACGCCATGAACCTGGAGACCGTGAACACCTACGAGGGCACGCACGACGTCCATGCGCTGATCCTGGGCCGTGCCCAGACCGGCCTGAACGCCTTCTGAGCGGGCGGGCAGCAGCATGGCCGGTCCGCTGGAGGGCGTGAGGGTCCTCGATCTGAGCCGCGTCCTCGCCGGCCCCTGGGCGAGCCAGAACCTGGCCGACCTGGGCGCCGAGGTGATCAAGATCGAGCGCCCGGGCGCGGGCGACGACACCCGCGGCTGGGGCCCACCCTATGTCGAGGATGCGGCGGGGCAGCCCAGCGAGGTCAGCGCCTATTTCCTTTCGGCCAACCGGGGCAAGCGCTCGGTGACGGTGGATTTCACCCGTCCCGAGGGGCAGGAGATCCTCCGCCGCCTCGCCGCCGAAAGCGACGTGGTGCTGGAGAACTACAAGTTCGGCGGCCTGAGGAAATACGGGCTGGACCATGATGGGCTGCGGGCGGTGAACCCGCGGCTGATCTACTGCTCCATCACCGGTTTCGGCCAGACCGGCCCCTATCGCCAGCGCACCGGCTACGACTTCCTGCTCCAGGCCATGGGCGGGCTGATGAGCGTCACCGGCGAGCCGGGTGGCGAGCCGATGAAGGTGGGTGTCGCCATCACCGACATCCTCACCGGCATGTACGCCTCCACCGCCATCCTGGCCGCGCTGCACGAGCGCGGCCGCAGCGGCGAGGGCCAGCATATCGACCTCGCCCTCTTCGATGTGCAGATCGCGACCCTGGCCAACCAGGCGCTGAACTACCTCGTCTCGGGGCGGGAGCCGCGGCGGCTGGGCAACGCGCATCCCAGCATCGTGCCCTACCAGTCCTTCGCCACGGTGGATGGCGACATCGTGCTGGCGGTGGGCAATGACGAGCAGTTCCGCCGCTTCGTCACCGCCGCCGGGCGGCCGGACCTGGCGGAGGACGAGCGCTTCCGCACCAACACCGGGCGCGTGCGGAACCGGGAGGTCCTGGTGCCGCTGCTGCGCGACATCGTCGCCGGACAGACCACGGCGCAATGGCTGGCGCAACTGGAGCCGCTGGGCGTGCCCTGCGGCCCCGTGAACGGCGTCGCGGCCGCCTTCGCCGATCCGCAGGCCCAGGCGCGCGGGATGCGGCTGGAGATGCGGCATCCCGAGCTCGGCACGGTCCCGAGCGTGGCCAGCCCGATGCGCTTCTCCCGCACGCCGATCGCCTATGAGCAGGCGCCTCCCCGCCTCGGCGAACATACCGAGGCGGTGCTGCGCGAACGTCTCGGCGCGTCCGAGGCGGAGATCGCGCAATGGCGGGAACAGGGCACGATCTGATCCGTCCGCCGCCGGGAAGGCCCGGCGGCGGCTACACCACCGCGGAAGGCAGGGGCCGGCCGGCGAACTGGGCGGCGAGGTTGTCCAGCACGACCTGCCCCATGGCGAGGCGCGTTTCCTCCGTGGCGCTGGCGCGGTGCGGCTGCAGCACGACGTTGTCCATGCCGAGCAGCGCCTCGGGCACGTTCGGTTCGTCGAGGAACACATCGAGCCCGGCGCCGCCCAGGCGCTTTTCCGCCAGGGCCGCGACCAGCTCCGCCTCATCGACCACGCTGCCGCGCGCGACATTGACCAGGAAGCCGCGCGGCCCGAGCGCATCAAGCACCGCGCGCCCGACGATGCCGCGGGACTGCTCCCCGCCGGAGGCCGCCACGACCAGCATGTCGCTGGCTTCCGCCAGGGCCCGCAGTTCCGGCTCGAAGCGGTAGGCGCATCCGGGCAGCGGCTTCAGGTCGGTATAGGCGATCTCCATGGAGAAGCCCTCCGCGCGGCGGGCGATGGCGCGGCCGATCTGGCCCAGGCCCAGGATGCCCAGGCGGCGGCCGGTGACCTTGCGCGCCAGCGGCGGCGCCTCGCCCGCCCGCCAGCGCCCCGCCCGCACGAAGCGGTCGTTGAAGGCCGTCATGCGGAGCGCCGACAGGATCAGTGCCATGGCCATGTCGGCGACGTCGTCGGTCAGCACGCCCGGGGTGGTGGTCACGCGGATGCCGCGCTCCCGCGCATGGGCGAGGTCCACCGCATCCGTGCCGACGCCGCTGACCGCGACGATCTCCAGCTTCGGCAGGGCTTCTATCAGGGCGCGGGACGCCCCCTTCACGCCGCCGGTGACCACGCCGCGGATCGACGGCCCCACCTCGCGCAGCAGTTGCTGCGGGTCGGCGGCCTTGTGCAGGCGGTGGACGGCATAGGCGGCGTCGAGCGCGGCCTCGACCGGTTCCGGCATGGCCTGGAGCAGGAGGATGTCTGGCTTCACGGCGTCACTCTCTTCTTGCGGGGTTCGAGGGGAACCCGGCCTCGCGGTCGGGACCCGCCCCGCCCTCCCCTGCGGGAGGGCGGAGGCTGGGGGTCAGTCCTGCCGCAGCGTCAGGCGGCGGATCGGCCCCATCAGGAAGAGATAGGCCAGGATCGCCAGCACCGCATGGGCCGCGACGAAGAGCAGCACGCCGTCATAGGCGCCGGTGGCGACGATGATGTAGCCGCTCACGATCGGCGTCACGATCCCGGCGATGTTGCCGATCGCGTTGAACATGCCGCCGGTCAGGCCGGTGATCTCCTTTGGCGCGGCGTCGGAGATGACCGCCCAGCCGATGGCGGCGAGTCCCTTGCCGAAGAAGGCGAGCGCCATGATGGCGATCACCGCCCATTCCGCCTGGACGAAGTTGCAGGCCACCAGTGTCGTCGCCAGCGCCATGCCGAGCACGAAGGGCGTCTTGCGCGCGGCGGAAAGCGAGATGCCCCGGCGCAGCAGCGCGTCGGAAAGCATGCCGCTGCACACGCCGCCCAGGAAGCCGCAGATGGCCGGCAGGGCCGCCACGAAGCCGACCTTCATGATCGACATGCCGCGCGCCTGCACGAGGTAGATCGGGAACCAGGTGATGAAGAAGTAGGTGAGCGCGGTGATGGCATACTGGCCGGCATAGGCGCCGAGCAGCAGGCGGTGGCTCAGCAGCTGCTTCACATGCGTCCAGCGGATCTTCACCGGCGGCGCGGTGCCGGCGCGGTCCATGTCCACCAGTGCGCCGCCCTTCTCGATAAGCTCGATCTCGGCGGCATTGGCGCGCGGATGGTCCTTGGGATTGTGGATCAGCCAGGGCCAGCCGAGGCTCAGCAGGATGCCCAGCGCGCCCATGAAGAGGAAGATGTATTCCCAGCCGAAGCTCGCGGTGATCCAGCCCATGATGGGCGCGAAGAAGGCCACCGCCGCGTACTGGGCGGAATTGAAGATCGCCGTGGCCGTGCCGCGTTCCGCCGTCGGGAACCAGGCGGCGACGATGCGGTTGTTCGCCGGAAAGGCCGGCGATTCCACGAGGCCCAGCGCGAAGCGGACCGCGAAGAGCATCACGAAGGCCGAGGTCGGGTGGAAGAAGCCCACGCCGCCCTGCAGCAGTGTGAAGAGCGACCAGGAGAACAGGCTGAGCCCGTAGATGAGCTTCGAGCCGTAGCGGTCCAGCAGCCAGCCGCCGGGGATCTGCCCGATCACATAGGCCCATCCGAAGGCCGAGAAGAGATAGCCCATGCCGATCGGGTCGAAGTTCAGCTCGCGCGCCAGGGCGGTGCCGGCGATCGAGAGCGTCGCGCGGTCGGCATAGTTGATGGCCGTGACGAGAAAGAGCAGGCCCAGGATCGCGTAGCGGACGCGGGTGGCCTTCACGGCCGGGACGGCCATGTTGCCGATGGATGTCGTGCTGCTCATGCGGACCTTTCCCGGGGAAGCGGCGGCATGGCCGTCGCCACCCCTTGTTCTTGCGTGCCCATATCCGCTTGCCCTTCCCCCGACAGGGACCGGAAGCGACTCAGACGTCATGCAACTGATGCAAGACCAATAGGGGAGCGGGGCGATAACGGTCCAAGCCAGAAATGGCATTGATCCATACGATTGTTGAATTGATCCTCCAGGCCCGGGTGCGACCAGCAGGGAGCCCGGAGGCCCCTGCCTCTCACGCCGCGTCCGGCCGCATGGCCGGGCCGCGCAGCAGTTGCAGGATCATCCGCAGCGCCGGCAGGCTGTCGCCGTTGCGGACCACCGCGAAGAGATCGGCCGAGGGCGCGCCCGGCAGTTCCCGGTAGCAGATGCCCGGCAGGCCGAGGCGCCGGGCGGAGGCCGGCACGATGGCCAGGCCCAGGCCGGTGCCGACCAGCGGCAGGATCGTGTGGATCTGGCTGATATACTGCACATAGTTCGGCAGCGCCCCGGCCGAGCGGACCATGTCCGAGACAAGGCCGTGGAAGTACTGCCCCTCGGTCGGCGAGTACATGACCATGTCCTGGCCGTTGAGGTCGGCGATGCGGAACGGCCCCTGCCCCGCATGTTCCTCGGCGAAGGGGTGCATTTCCGGCACGGCAAGGACCAGGGGCTCGCTCCAGACGGGAAAGGTCTCCACCCCCCGCCGGTCGAAGGGCGGCCGGACGAAGCCAAGGTCGATCCGCTGCGCCGCCAGCGCCTCCATCTGCTCCCGCGTCACCATTTCCTTCAGTGCCATGTCGATGCGCGGCAGGCTGCGGCGGACGAGCGAGACGAAGCGCGGCAGGAAGCCGAAGCTGGTGCCGGCGGTGAAGCCGATGGTGACCGAGCCCGCCTCCCCCCGCGCCACCCGCCGGACCGCCAGCGCTGCGCCTTCCGAGAACTGCAGCAGCCGCCTTGCCTCGGGAAAGAAGGCGCGCCCGGCCTGGGTGAGCCGCACCGAGCGGCTGCTGCGCTCCAGCAGCCGGACATCCAGGGCATGCTCCAGGAGCTGGATCTGCCGGCTGAGGGGCGGCTGGGTCATGTGCAGCCGGGCGGCGGCGCGGCCGAAATGCAGCTCCTCGGCCACCGCCACGAAGCAGCGGAGTTGGCTCAGCTCGAACATCGATCCAATTCCTGCATGATCGCATCCATTTTATAAGTTGGACCGGCATAGATGTAACTCTTACAAGCATCCGGTGACAGCTTGGCGCTCCCCGCTCGCCCCGGAGTGTGGGAGGGTGGCGCCCGGCGAGGACAACGGGACGGAAGCGGGACATCCCCTCCGCCCGGTCCAGAAAAGGGAGGAGCGACCATGCAGCTCACCGGCGAAATGCTGATCGGCGCCAGCGCCATGCGCGGCACCGACAAGCCCGTCCAGGCCATCGAGGCCCAGACCGGCAAGCCGATGGAACCCAGCTATGGCGGCGGCAGCGCGGCGGATGTGGACCGCGCCTGCGAACTCGCCTGGGCCGCCTTCGACACCTATCGTGAGACCTCGCTGGAAGACCGGGCGCGGTTCCTGGAGGCCATCGCCAGCAACATCATGGATCTGGGCGATGCCCTGATCGAGCGCACCATGGCCGAGAGCGGCCTGCCGCGCGGCCGCATCGAGGGCGAGCGCGGCCGCACGACCGGCCAGCTCCGCCTCTTCGCCGAGGTGGTGCGCGAGGGCTCCTGGCTGGAGGCGCGCATCGACCCGCCGCTGGCGGACCGCAAGCCGCTGCCGCGCGTGGACCTGCGCCAGCGCCATATCGCCGTGGGCCCGGTGGCGGTCTTCGGCGCCTCCAACTTTCCCCTCGCCTTCTCGGTGGCGGGCGGTGACACCGCCTCGGCGCTGGCCGCCGGCTGCCCGGTGGTGGTGAAGGCGCATTCGGCGCATCCCGGCACCTCCGAGATGGTGGGCCGCGCGATCCAGGCCGCGGTGCAGCAGTGCGGCCTGCCGGAAGGCACCTTCTCCCTGCTCTACGGCTCCGGCGCCGTGGTCGGCCAGGGGCTTGTGGCGAACCCGCACATCAAGGCGGTCGGCTTCACCGGCTCGCGTTCCGGCGGCACGGCGCTGATGAAGACCGCCGCCGCCCGGCCCGAGCCGATCCCCGTCTATGCCGAGATGAGCTCGATCAACCCGGTCTTCCTGCTGCCGCACGCGCTGGCCAAGCGGGCCGAGGCGCTGGGCAAGGGCTTCGTCGGCTCGCTCACCCTGGGCGCCGGCCAGTTCTGCACCAATCCCGGCCTGGTGATGGCGGCGGAAGGGCCCGACCTGACCCGCTTCCTCGGCGCCGCGACCGAGGCGTTGGGCGGGGTGCCGGCCCAGACCATGCTCACCCCGGGCATTCTCAAGGCCTACCAGGAAGGCATTGGCAAGCTCGCCGCCAACAAGCGGGTCGAGAAGGTGGCCGAGGGCCAGATCGCGTCCGGCGACACGCAAGGCCAGGCGGCGATCTTCGCCACGAAGGCCGAGGACTTCATCGCCGACCCGTCCATGGAGGAGGAGGTCTTCGGCGCCGCCTCGCTCGTCATCCGCTGCCAGGAAGTGGAGAAGATGAAGGAGATGGCGGAGAAGCTGGAGGGCCAGCTCACCGCCACCGTCCTGATGGAGCCGGAGGACATGGACTTCGCCCGCGCGCTGCTGCCGATCCTGGAGCGCCGCGTCGGCCGCATCCTGATCAACGGCTTCCCCACGGGCGTCGAGGTCAGCCACGCCATGGTGCATGGCGGGCCCTACCCCTCCACCTCCGACGGCCGCACCACCTCGGTCGGCACGCTGGCGATCCGCCGCTTCCTGCGCCCGGTCTGCTACCAGGACTTCCCGGCCGAGCTGCTGCCGGAGGCGCTGCGCGACGGCAACCCGCTCGGCCTCTGGCGCCGCATCGACGGCGCGCTCGGCAAGAACTGAACGCGGCTGCCGCGGGACCGGCGGCGTGCCGGCCCCGCGGCCCATCCGAACAAGAACCGAAGCAAGAAACGGATTCGTCTTCCGATGCCTGAGACCCCCGAGGGAACTCCCGACCTGCCTCCGCGCGAGCTGGAGGCCGAGAGCGGCGAGAACTCGCCGCTCCCCCGCCGCAAGCCGCTCGAGGAGCTGCGCTCCCGCCGCTGGTTCGGCCCGGCCGACCTGCGCTCCTTCGGCCACCGCTCCCGCGCCATGCAGATGGGCTATTCCCCCGAGGAGTGGACCGGCAAGCCGGTGATCGGGATCATCAACACCTGGTCCGACCTGAACCCCTGCCACGTCCACTTCAAGCAGCGCGTCGATGACGTGAAGCGCGGCATCCTGATGGCGGGCGGCTTCCCGGTGGAGCTGCCGGCGATCTCGGTAAGCGAGAGCTACGTCAAGCCGACCACCATGATGTACCGCAACTTCCTGGCGATGGAGACGGAGGAGCTGCTGCGCTCCCACCCCATCGACGGCGCGGTGCTGATGGGCGGCTGCGACAAGACCACGCCGGGCCTGCTGCTTGGCGCCACCAGCATGAACATCCCGGCGATCTTCCTGCCCGCCGGCCCCATGCTGCGCGGCAACTGGCAGGGCAAGACGCTCGGCTCCGGCTCCGACAGCTGGAAGTACTGGGACGAGCTGCGCGCCGGCAAGATCACCGACCAGGACTGGCTGGGCGTGGAGGGCGGCATCGCCCGCTCCTACGGCACCTGCATGACCATGGGCACGGCCTCCACCATGACGGCGATCGCGGAATCGGTCGGCATGGTGCTGCCGGGCGGCTCCTCGATCCTCGCCGCCGATGCGGGCCATATCCGCCTCGCCTCCGAATCCGGCCGCCGGATCGTGGAGATGGTCTGGGAGGACCTGACGCCGCAGAAGATCCAGAGCCGCGAGGCCTTCGAGAACGCCATCGCCGTCGCCATGGCGATGGGCTGCTCGACCAACGCGATCATCCACCTGATCGCCATGGCCCGCCGTGCCGGCCAGGATATCGGCCTCGACGATTTCGAGCGCTACAGCCGCAAGGTGCCGGTGATCGGCAATGTCCGCCCTTCGGGCAACCAGTACCTGATGGAGGACTTCTTCTACGCCGGCGGCATCCGCGCGCTGATGAACGAGATCCGCGAGTTCCTGCACCTCGGCTGCCTGACTGTCTCGGGCCGCACGCTGGGCGAGAACATCGAGGGCGCGAAAGTCTACAACGACGACGTCATCCGGCCGTTGGGCAACCCGATCTATGGCGAGGGCTCGCTGGCGGTGCTGAAGGGCAACCTCGCCCCCTCCGGCTGCGTCATCAAGCCCGCCGCGATGGACCAGAAGTTCCTCAAGCATTCCGGCCCGGCCTTCGTCTTCGACGACTATCCCTCGATGAAGAAGGCGGTGGAGGACGAGAACTATCCCTTCACGCCGGACTCCGTCCTGGTGCTGCGCAATGCCGGGCCGCAGGGCGGGCCGGGCATGCCGGAATGGGGCATGCTGCCGATGCCGAAGAAGCTGCTGAAGATGGGCCTGCGCGACATGCTGCGCCTGTCCGACGCGCGCATGTCCGGCACATCCTATGGCGCCTGCATCCTGCATGTGGCGCCGGAAAGCTATATCGGCGGCCCGCTGGCGCTGCTGAAGACCGGCGACATCGTCAGCATCGACGTCGATGCCCGCACCATCCACATGGAAGTGACGGATGAGGAGCTGGAGCGTCGCCGCGCCGAGTGGAAGCAGCCGGAGAAGCGCTTCGAGCGCGGCTATGGCTGGATGTTCAGCCAGCACATCCAGCAGGCCGACCAGGGCTGCGACTTCGACTTCCTGCGCACCGATTTCGGCGCGCCCGTCTCCGAACCCGTGATCTTCTGAGGAAACGCCATGTCCACGCTCAAGCCCGAGACCCGGGACAAGCTCAAGGCTGTCAGCACCGCGACGCTCGCCAGCATCCTCTACAAGCGCGGTCTGCGGAGCCAGTTCATCCAGGACGTCCGTCCGCTGCACCCGCTGAAGGAGAGCATGGTCGGCGAGGCCTTCACGCTGCGCTACATGCCGGCGCGCGAGGACCTGAACGACATGTCCGTCTTCCGCGACCCGGAGCACCCGCAGCGCAAGGCGGTCGAGACCTGCCCGCCGGGCGCCGTGCTGGTGATGGACAGCCGCAAGGATGCCCGCGCGGCGTCCGCCGGCGGCATCCTGGTGACGCGCCTGCAGGCGCGCGGCGTGGCCGGCGTGGTGACGGATGGCGGCTTCCGTGACTCCGCGGAGATCGCGACGCTCGACATTCCGGCCTTCCACAGCCGCCCCTCGGCGCCGACCAACCTGACGCTGAACCAGGCAATCGACATCAACGTGCCGATCGGCTGCGGCGACGCCCCGGTCTTTCCGGGCGATGTCGTGGTCGGCGACAATGACGGGGTGATCATCCTTCCCGCCGCGCTGGCCGACGAGATCGCCGAGGAAGCGGTCGGCATGACCGCCTATGAGGACTTCGTCACCGAACGCGTCCGCGAGGGCCACACGATCATCGGCCTCTACCCGGCGACGAACGAAAAGAACCTCGAGCTCTTCGCCGAGTGGCGGAAGCAGAACGGGCGCTGAGCGTACCGGCCCGGAGGAAAGGCCAGCCTCTCCTCCGGGCCGCCGCCGACGAAGCCGCTGCCGCTCCCTCCTCACGAGCCGGGACATTCCATCACCCGTGCTGTTTCGGATTTGAGTGTTTTTAGGATTTTAGTCTTTTATCCGCCCAGACGGATGAATGGCCCGCTCATGCCGGGGCAACCGGATGCCAGCCAGGATTGTGTACCGGCATCTGGTTGGCATGGGGCTGATAGTTGACTATATTCCTATAGCAAAGAGGGGGCGGGGACGCAAGAAGCGTTTGCCGTGGCCGCGCCCCGATCCGCGCGGGGGGACCCCCACGGGAATATCGCCCGGTCGGGCGGCTCCGCCTGACCGGGATCCGCCCTAAAGGGCCGGCGAGTAGTCGACTGGCCGCAGCACCAGGTTCTCGATTTCGCCCACCAGCCTTCCCTTGCGGGCCCCGGTCTCGTCCTTGATGCGGGACCATTCCTCATCGGCCATGAAGCCGGCCCAGCGCGCATCGAGTGTCGCCTCGTCGGGCCAACGGAGCAGATAGACGAATTTCGGCGCGCCCGCGGGGCCGGCCTCCCACATCGCCACGATGTCGAAACCATGGCGCCGCATGATGCGAGCCGCATGGTCCCGGAAGCGGGCATGGAATGCCGCCTTGTTGCGGTCGAAAATCTCGTAGATGCGAAGCTGGTGGATCATGCCGGTCCTCTCGGATGCTGTCAGGCCCGGGCCGGCCATCGTCATCGATGCGAGGCCGCTCGCCAGCCATGACAGATGCCGTCGCCGTGAATGATGTCCGCCCATGGGCCGCTCCCTGACCACCCGAAGCTGCTCGCCCGGAGCCATTCCTTCAAATACCGATCCGGGGGTGCCGTGATACGCGCCGCCTATCAGGCGAAGGCCGTGGCAAGCTCCCTCGCGGCCGGATCGAGCCGCCCGGCCGGCCAGGCGAGAGAGGTCTCGAAATCCGCCGCGTCGTTGTCGATCCGGCGGAAGACGACGGTGTCGGGATGCAGGCGCGCCATGCGCGAGGGCACGAGGGCGACACCCGCGCCCGCCGCCACCAGCGACAGCACCGCGTGCATGCCGTGTGCCTCCTGCACGATGTCGGGCCGGAAGCCGGCATCGCGGCAGAGCCGGATCGCACGGGCGTGGAACCCCTCCCCCTCGCGCAGCGGCCAGAGGATGAAGGGCTCTCCCGCAAGATCGGCGAGCGTCGCGGTCCGCGCGAGCGGATGCGCGGCGGGCAGCGCCATGGCCAGCCGGTCGCAATCGAAGCCGCGCAGTTCCAGCCCGCCCGCATCGGCGAGCGGCGGGGTGAGCACTCCCAGATCGATGCCGCCGTTGCGCAGCCCTCTGACCTGGGCCGCCGTCGTCGCTTCCGTGAGGACCAGCCTTACCCCGGGATGGCTCCGGCGAAAGGCCGCGATCGCTCCGGGAAGCCGCCCGTACATGGCGCTGCCGACATAGGCGAGGCGCACGAGGCCGCGCCGTCCCGCGGCCACGTCGCGCGTCGCCGCGACTGCCAGCTCGGCCTGGCCGAGCAGCTTGCGGGCCTCCTCCAGAAGGGTCCGGCCCGCAGGCGTCAAGGCGACCGTCCGGCGGCCACGCTCCAGCAGAACGGCGCCGATCTCCTCCTCCAGCCGCTTCACGGCGGCGGTGAGCGGCGGCTGGGAGATGTTGAGCCGGGATGCCGCGCGGCGGAAATGCAGTTCCTCGGCGACGGCCACGAACTGCCGCAGAAGCCGGAGGTCGATCGCGGGCGGTCTCATGGATCGCAAGCCCCGCCGCCACGGTTCATCGCGGCCGATTCCGCAACGGTGCCGCGAGCGGCCCTCAGCGCAGGAAGGCCGAGAGCGCCGAGACGGTGTTCACCCAGCCCAGCACATCTCCCATCCCCCCGGCATCGAAGCCGACCGTCACCGGGTCGAGCCGCTCCGCCGCCGGGATGATGGCCGCGAGATCGGCCAGGGCCGGCGTGTTCAGCACGATCTCCAGCCGGTAGGGCGGCACGATGGTGAAGAGTGCCAGCCGGCGCGTCCGCGCCTCCCGCACCGCCGCCTCCGCCTCGGTCCGCAGCCGCTCCCGCGCCAGGGCGGGCGAGATGGCGCGCGCGGCCCGGGCGCCGAGCGCCTGCTTCGTCACCACCCGGCGCGCGTCGAGGAAATGCTCGCCGCATTCCTCCGCCGTCAGGTCGTCGCCCGAGATCAGCAGGACCGGCACGCCCAGGCTGCCGGCATAGGCGCCGTTCAGCGTCGCCTCGGAACAGGGCCGCCCGTTCAGGCGGATGGTGCGGAAGGCGAAGCCGTTCACCGTATGCGCCAGCACGCCATGCCGCCCCGCCCCGGTGTGGTAGCCGGTGAACATCACCCCGCTGAAGCCCCCGTCCAGGCCGGCGCACATGTTCATCGGCTTGGGCTTGCCCAGGATCAGCTCGGCGCGCGGGTCCAGCAGCTCCGGGATGAGGTTGGTCATCGGCCCATGGGAATCGTTGACCAGCACCTCGGTGGCGCCGCCTGCGAAGGCGCCCGCCACCACGGCGCTGACCTCCTCGGTCATCAGGCGCCGGGCGCGCTCGTATTCCGGGTTGCCGGGCTGGCCCTGCTGCGGCGAGACCACGCCGGCCACGCCCTCGATATCGGCGGAGACATAGATCTTCATGCGAGGAACTCCCTGAGTGCGCGACGGTGATGGCCGCGGAAGCCGGTCATCGGCTCCGCGGCGGCCAGCGCATCCAGCACGGCCTCCTGGGTCGCCTCGGCCGCCGCCTGGAAGAGCGTGTCGATCCTCCCCTCTGCCAGGACCCGGCGCGGCAGGAGGTCCGTCTTCGGCATATGCGGGATTCGCTCCGCCGTGGAGAAGGCGAGGAAGATGTCGCCGCTGCCATGCCCCCAAAAGGAGCCGGTCCAGGCGATCCCCGCCCCGGCCCGCACCGCGACGCGGCGGAGCTGGCGGGACTCCAGCGGCACATCTGTCGCGAGCACCACGATCACCGAGCCACGTTCCGGCGCCTCCTCGCCGCGCGGGTCGATGCGCCGCCCGTCCGGCAGGCGCAGGTCGCCCGCCCGGCCGAAATTGGCCAGCACCAGCGCGCCGAGGTGGAAATCCGTCTCGTCGAGGCGCAGCCGCCGGGAGGCGGTGCCGATGCCGCCCTTGAGGCCGAAGCAGCTCATCCCCGTTCCCGCCCCCAGCGCACCGGAGCCGAATTCCGGCCTGGCCGCGGCAATGGCGGCTGCCGCATCCTCCGGCGCGACCGCCAGTGCCTGGATGTCGTTCAGGTGCCCGTCATTGCATTCCAGCACCACCGGATTGACCGTGGAGGTGCGCCGTCCGATGCGCGGCTCCTCCATCACGGCGTGCCGGATCAGCGCCTCGGCGCAGGCCGCCACGCCGAAGGTGTTGGTCAGCAGGATCGGCGTCTCGATCTCGCCCAGTTCCTCGATCTGCACGAGCCCGGTGCTCTTGCCGAAGCCGTTCAGCACATGCACGGCGGCGGGGAGCTTCTCCCGGAACAGGCGGCCCCCATGCGGCAGGATGGCGGTGACGCCGGTACGGGTCCCCTCGCCCCGGACCAGGGTGCGGTGGCCGGCCGTCACGCCCGGCACATCGGCCAGGCTGTTGCGGCTGCCGGGCGGCAGGCTGCCGCAGGCCAGGCCCAGGTCACGGGCGCGCATGGAGGTACCCTCCGGCCGGGCTGAGCCAGGAGCCGCTGACCGCAGGCCAGCCATGCGGAACCATGCGCGGCCGGTGGGACGGCGGGCCATGGCCAGTCTGGCCGGGCCGGAAAACAGGCTGATCCATGCGGTCTCCCTTCCGGCAGTGCCTGTAGGACCATCTCGCCCCCAGGGACAAGCCTTTGCCTTTACTGTGTTTTGCGGGGAATTTCCCGTCAGGTTCGTTTCATGCGGCCCCTGCTTCCGCCAGGTGGGATCGCGATGGGGAAAATGACGGTTCGATGTTTTGTTCTGATTTTCCGAACAAACTATCCGCCAATAAGCGGATTTTCGGTGCAATTAGGAAGCTATCTAGACGCCCATACGGACCACTCACGATCCGTCTGAAGAATAACCAAGGACGCCTTTCATGCGTATTTCCCTTCGCCGTGGCTTCACCCCCCTCCTGGCCGCGGTGATCCTGGCCGCCGCCCCGGTCGTCGCCTTCGCGGCCGAGGGCGGCGGCTATTCCCTCTTCACTCCCGGCTCCACCCCGCGCGATGTCAGCGGCACCGGCTCCTCCGCCGTGACCGGCATGCCCTCGGCGGACATGCCGGTGACCAGCGGCCGCTTCGGTGCCACGGTGCTGAACGAGAGCAATGCCGGTTCCTCCGCGGTGGGCGGTGCCCCGCAGGGCAACCCGCCGGTGACGAACAACAGCTTCGGCGCCACCCCGCTGGATGTCAGCAACAACACCTGAACCTGCCCCCGGGACCTGCCCCCGGGGCCGGAAAGCGGAAGGGGGCGCCCGGCGGCGCCCCCTTTTTCATGCGCCCTTCGGGCAACCCGCCTCAGCGGCCGCGGCGGCCCTGGTAGTAGCCCTGCTGGAAGGCCCGGTCCTGCGCCCGCTCCGACTGGTCCCACAGATAGCCGCCGGCCGCGCCGACACCTGTGCCGATCAGCGCGCCCCAGCCGGCATTGCCGCTGAAGGAGCCGGCGACCGCGCCCAGGGCGGCACCGCCGGCCGCGCCCGTGCCGACGCGGCGCTGCGAATCGCTCATGCCCTGGCAGGCGCAGAGGCTCCCCAGCGCCAGGAGGGGCAGGACGAAACGGGCGGAACGGAGCGTCATGGTCGTCCTCATGATCAGCGGGCCGGGCGGGTGGAACGGGCGGCGGGCTGCGGGCAGGGATAGGTCGCCTGCGCCCAGCGGAGCAGGCCGTCGGGGGCCGGCTCGCTGCCGTATTGCGGGTTCTGCTTCGCCCAGTTGGCGAAGGCGATCGCCGACTGCGCCACGGTCGGGGCGGGATTCGGCAGGCAGAACAGTGGGGGCCGCCGCGAGGAGGCGGGGTGCAGCGCCGCATGGTACTGGCCGGCCGCCGTGAAATATCCCTGGCAGTAGGCGATGGCTTCCAGCCGCTGCACACCCTGCGTACTCGGCAGGCAGATCTCGGCGAGTTCGGCGGTGGTGCTGACGGCGGTGGGCGTGTCGCCCGCCGCCGGCTGCGCCATCACGGGCGCCGCAACGCCCAGCATGGCCGCCATGGCGGCCGAAGCGAGGAGGTGTCGCATAGGTCCAGCTTCTCCCTGTCCAGGGCCGGGGGCGGGTTGCCCCCGGCCGGACGCAGCAAACTGTCTTCCGTTGCCGGGGCTGACAACCCCTGCCGACAACCTCCGATGGTGCCGCGGGCCGGCTGGCGTCAGTCCAGGTCGGTCTTCCAGGTGACGTAGAAGCCGACATCGCCCGGCATGCCGTTCGGGTAGTCGAGGATCACCGGCCGGATGCCGAAGCCGCGCGGCGTGAGTTCCTTCTGGTGGAAATCATAGGCACGGCGCGCGAAGCCTTCGAGCTGCTCCGGCCAGGTGTCGAGTCCGCTGGTGATGGAGCGGCCGCTGTCCTTCATCCATTGCGACGGGAAGTGCAGCACCAGCACTTCCCGCTCCCCGTCCAGCGCGGCCCGCCGGATCATGCCCTGGAGCTTCGTCAGCGCATCCGGCGGCAGCTCCCGCTCCTCGAAGGAGCGGCGCAGTTCGGACATGCCGTTCTGCTTCTCTTCCTCGGCACGCCGTGCCTCCGCCTCCTTCTCGGCCCGCTGCTTTTCCATCCATGTGCGGACACTGTCGGCATCGAAACGCCCGGAATCGGGAAAATCGCTCACACCTGTCCTCCAGTCCTGATCGTCATGCCGTCCGGGGGATGCTCCGCCGGCAACGGCAACCTCCGGTGCGGATGCGCCCGGGAGGGACGGGACAGAGCTTGTTCCCACCCGGCCGGGAAACCAATCGCCGATCCGCAGGCCAGCCAGAACGGCCCCACAGGGCCAGGCAGCGGAAACGGCCGCGCTTCGCCATAGGAGCCGGAGCATCCCGATGGTGAAAAGGAGGGGGTGTCAGGAAAAGAGATGGTGCCCAGGGGCGGAATCGAACCACCGACACTGCGATTTTCAGTCGCATGCTCTACCAACTGAGCTACCTGGGCACAGCGCTCTTGGCGTGGCGCGGAATTAGCCCAGCCCCCGGCCAGTGTCCAGCCGCCCGCCGCAATCTTTTTGACGCATCCGGCACGGGGGGGAGTGGCTCAGTCCTCCAGGTCGGGATCGCGTTCCGCGACAGGCTCGCCCGGGATGGCATAGCTGCCGGACAGCCAGTGGCCGAGATCGGCCTGCCGGCAGCGCGGCGAGCAGAAGGGCCGGTGCGCGGGCACCACCGGGCGGCCGCAGATCGGGCAGCGGGCGCCACGGCGGGGATGTTCCGGCCTGGCGGCGGAACCGGGCGGGGCATTGGACGGGGTGTTGGACGGGCGGTCAGGCATCCTCGGCAAGCTCCTCTCCGAAAGCGATGGCGGCGTCGGGCCGCAGCACCAGGGGCAGCGCGGCCATGGCCTCGAATTCCTCCAGCGCGCCCGGCCATGTCTCCAGCGCCGCCAGGACGCGCGGATGCGCCCGCAGCGCCGGGCGCAGGCCGGGCCGGTGCCGCAGCACGCCCAGCACGCGGCGCAGCGCGGCAAGGCCCAGCGTCAGCGGCGAAGGCGGCTGCCCGGTGACCTCGTGCAGCGGCGGATGCACCCGGGTCCGCACGCATTCGATCAGGCCGAGCGCGGTCAAGCCCATGATGCGCAGCTGCGTGTCGGGGCGCGCGGCCTCGCGCAGCGCCGGCAGGAAGGCGCCCCGCGCCTTGGGGGCCATGCCGGCGAGGTCGATCAGGATCGGCCCCGCCAAGCGGCGCAGGCGGATCTGCCGTGCCGCCTCGGCCAGCGCGGCCTCGTTCACCCGGGCCTGGGCCGTGCGGTCCCGCCCCGTGGCCGCGCCGGTATCCACGTCGATCGCCACCAGAGCCGGGGTGGGGTGGATCAGCAGCCTGCCGCCGCCCGGCAGCGGCACCTCCGGCCGTGCCAGGGAGTCGAAGGCGTCCTCCAACTCCTCGCCGAAGACCGGTCCGGTCGCCAGGGACACGTTCTCCGCCCCCAGGGCCCGCAGCGCCGGCACGGCTTCGGCGGAGTCGGTCCGCAGCGTGGCCTTCGGAAAGGCCTGCGCCAGGCGCTCCACCGCAGCCGGCCCCCGCTGCAGCAGGCGAGGCGGGCCAGGCAGGGGCGAAGGCAGGTCCAGATCCTTCGGCAGCTTGCGGTCCAGCCGGGGGCCCTTGCCGCCTTGGGCGCCGCGCACCACGCGGACGGCGATGTGGCTGCCTTCCGAGAGCCCTTCCCCGCCCTGGGCATCGGGCAGGAAGCCGCTTTCCTCCCCCGGCAGCAGCAGGAAGACCCCGGACAGGGCCGGAACGCGGGCGGTGACGCGGCCGAGCAGGATGTCGCCCACCCCGTCCGGCCGGGCGGGGCGCTCGATCCAGGCTTCCTCCAGCACGCCACGGCGCAGCAGCGCCGTGCGGCGCTCGCCGGGCGAGGCGCCGTGCAGGATCAGCATGTCCGGATTGGGGCGTGTCAGGGCCGCAGCCATCCCACGCCACGCAGGAGCTGCGCGGTTTCGAACATCGGCAGGCCGACCACGTTGGAATGACTGCCGGACAGGAAGCGGACGAAGGCCTCGGCCTGCCCCTGGATGGAATAGCCGCCGGCACAGCCGCGCCATTCGCCGCCTTCCAGGTAATGGTCGATCTGGGCGCGGGTCAGGCGCTGGAAGGCGAGGATCGTCGTCACCAGCCTCTCCCGCCGCGTCCCGCCGGGGGTGACGAGGCAGACGCCGGTGGTCACCCGGTGGCGACGGCCGGAGAGCAGTTCCAGGAAGCGCCGGGCCTCCGCCTCGTCCGCCGGCTTGCCGAGGCAGCGGCGCCCGGCCCCCACCACCGTGTCGGCGGCGAGCACCAGCGCATCCGGCGCGCGGGCGGCGGCGGCCTCCGCCTTGCCGCGGGCCAGACGGGCCGCCAGCAGGCGCGGCAGCTCGTCCTTGCCGGGGGTCTCGTCGATATCGGCGGGCTCGACCCGGTCTGGCACCACGCCGAACCGGGCCAGGAGATCCAGGCGCCGTGGACTGGCACTGGCCAGCACGAGCGGCGGCCGCTCCGCCGGGAGGGGCCGTTGCATCGGGGGAACCTCTTCGCTGGCCACCGGCGGGACACGCCGTGTCCGGCGGGTGGTCAGGTCAACGGGATCGGCCAACAGACCGGAACCGGCTCACTTGAACCGGAAGGTGATCCGGCCCTTGGTCAGGTCGTAGGGCGTCATCTCGACATTCACGCGGTCGCCTGCCAGCACGCGGATGCGGTTCTTGCGCATCTTCCCGCTCGTATGGGCCAGGACCATGTGGTCGTTGTCGAGCTTCACTCGGAACATCGCGTTGGGCAGCAGCTCGACGACCTGGCCGCTGAACTCGATCATGTCTTCTTTCGACATGCATCCTCTTGTGTTGCGGACGCGCGCGGGCGCGCCCGGGGGGAGCGTGGAACGGGGCGGAACATGGTCTTGACGCCCCTTCCGGTCAAGCAAGGACGTCGCGGCAGGGACCAGCCATGCGGCGGGGCCGCGGGAAGTGGCCCGGCTCAGTCCGCCGCCACGCCGTGCGAGCGCAGCAGGAAGAGGCGTACCTCGTGCAGGTCGCGCGCCACGGCGCGGCACAGGCCGCGCATCTCCTCGGTCGCTTCCAGCAGGTCAGGGATCATCACGGTCATCATCCCGGCCGAGGCGGCGGAGCGGACGCCGTTGTGCGAATCCTCCAGCGCCAGGCAGAGCTCCGGCGCCACGCCCAGCCGTTCCGCCGCGCGCAGGAAGGGGTCGGGCGCCGGCTTGCCGGCGGCATAGTCGCCCTGCGCCACCACGGCATGGAAGCGCCCGGCCAGCCCATGCATCCCGAGATGGTGCTCCACCTTGTGGTGCTGGGAGGAGGTGGCGATGGCCCGCGGCAGGCCCAGCCGGTCGAGCGCGTCCAGGATCTCCACCACCCCCGTCTTCAGCGCCAGCCGCGTCGCCGCCAGGGATTCGAAATCCCGTGTCCAGGCGGCCCGCAGGGCGGCCACCGAATCCTCGGAGCCGTAGAGGTCCAGCAGCAGCCTCCAGATGGTCGGCCAGGGATTGCCGACCATCTGCCGGTACAGCGCCTCGCTCACCGGCAGCCCCGTCTCCGCCCCGGCGGAGAAGAGGGCTTCCCGGTACAGGGCCTCGCTGTCGAAGAGCAGGCCATCCATGTCGAAGATGACGGCGGCGGGAGGTTGGGGCAGCGGCATGGGGCCGGTTTGCCGCCGGGACGCGCCCGGCGCAATCACGTCTTTCGGGGGGGGCGGACCGGCGCCCGGGCGATGCCGCCTCCCCTCCGCGCCAGTCCGCGGGGCCGCGCCTGCTTGACCCATCCCCGCCCTTCGCGGCACCCAGGCACCATGCAGGACCGCGACCCCTCCTCCGATCCCCCGGCCGCCTCGCCGGAACGCCCCCGCGCCGCCACGGAGATCGAGCGGCAGGAGCGCCTTGCCCGGGCGCTGCGCGAGAACCTGCGCCGCCGCAAGGCCCAGGGCCGCGCCCGCGCCGCCCAGGAAACCGGCGAGGAAGCCAGCCAGGGGGCCACCCGGGCCAGCTCGGAAACGGCGCCGGAGGCCATGCCGGACGCGGCGCCGGCCGCCGCCCGGACCGCCGCCCGGACTGGCGACGAGGCCGGCGACGAGGCCGGCTCCGCGGGACCGGGGCCGCGCCCCGGCGCCCCCGCGGCCGACCCGGGGGGCTGAACCGCGCGGCGCGCGGTTGCCCCGCCCCGCTCCGGCGGGCTAAGTCCCCGTCCTTCGCCGCCTTTTCCGCCGGACCTGCCCGCCCATGTCGATCATGCCCGATACCTGGATCCGCCGCATGGCGACGGAACACGGGATGATCGAACCCTTCGTGGAGGCGCAGCGGCGCGAGGGCGTGATCTCCTACGGCCTTTCCTCCTTCGGCTACGACGCCCGGGTGGCCGACGAGTTCAAGGTCTTCACCAACGTGGACAACGCGCTGGTGGACCCGAAGCACTTCGCCGAGGACAGCTTCGTCACCCGCCGGGGGGCGACCTGCATCATCCCGCCGAACTCCTTCGCCCTGGCGCACACGGTCGAGTATTTCCGCATCCCGCGCGACGTGCTGGTGATCTGCCTCGGCAAGAGCACCTATGCCCGCTGCGGGCTGATCGTGAACGTCACCCCCCTGGAGCCCGAATGGGAAGGCCAGGTGACGATCGAGATTTCCAACACGACTCCCCTTCCGGCGCGTATCTACGCCAACGAGGGGATCTGCCAGTTCCTCTTCCTGCAGGGCGCGGGGGCGCCCGAGGTCAGCTATGCCGACCGGGCGGGCAAGTACATGCGCCAGCGCGGCGTAGCCTTGCCCCGCCTGTGACCCGGATGGCCGGCGGCGGGATTCCGGGAATACAGTAGGGGGCTTATCGCAATGGACCGTATTCGCGTGCGCGGGGGCAGGCCCCTGCGCGGCCGCATCCCCATCGGGGGCGCCAAGAACGCCGCCCTGCCGCTGATGGCGGCGGCGCTGCTGACGCCGGAGGAACTGGTCCTGACCAACGCCCCGGCGCTGGAGGACGTGCGCACCATGGGCAAGCTGCTGGCGCAGCACGGCCTCGCGGTGGAGCACGACACCGGCAGCCGCCGCATCAGCATGTCGGGCCGGGCCACCAACCTGGAGGCGCCCTATGACCTCGTGCGGAAGATGCGTGCCTCGGTGCTGGTGCTGGGGCCGCTGCTGGCCCGCTACGGCCGCGCCAAGGTCAGCCTGCCCGGCGGCTGCGCCATCGGCACCCGCCCGGTGGACCTGCATCTCAGCGCGCTGGAAACGCTGGGCGCGCGCATCGACCTGACCGGCGGCTATATCGACGCCCGGGCCGAGGGCCGGCTCAAGGGCGCGCGGGTGGTCTTTCCCAAGGTGTCCGTGGGCGCCACCGAGAACCTGCTGATGGCCGCCGCCCTGGCCGAAGGCACGACCGAGCTGGTGAATGCCGCCCGCGAGCCGGAGATCGGCGACCTCGCCCAGTGCCTGATCGCCATGGGCGCGCGGATCGAGGGGGTCGGCAGCGACCGGCTGACCGTCGAGGGCGTGGACAGCCTGCACGCCGCCACCCACCCGATCATCCCCGACCGGATCGAGGCCGGCACCTATGCCTGCGCGGCCGCCATCACCGGCGGCGAGGTGCTGCTGGAGGGCGCCAGCGTGCTGCAGCTCGGCGCCTGCGCTCGCGTGCTGCAGGAGGCCGGCGTGGTGCTGGAGGACCAGCCGGGCGGGCTGCATGTCCGCCGCCTGAACGGGCTGCACGGCGTGGACGTGATGACCGAGCCCTTTCCCGGCTTCGCCACCGACATGCAGGCCCAGACCATGGCGCTGATGTGCGTGGCCGACGGCGCCTCAATGCTCACCGAGACGATCTTCGAGAACCGCTTCATGCACGTGCCGGAGCTGACCCGCATGGGCGCCCGGATCAACGTCCACGGCTCCTCGGCCATCGTGCGCGGCGTGCCGAAGCTCTCCGGCGCCCCGGTCATGGCCACCGACCTGCGCGCCTCGGTCTCGCTGATCCTGGCCGGCCTCGCCGCCGAGGGCGAGACCATCGTCAGCCGGGTCTATCACCTCGACCGCGGCTACGAGGCCGTGGAGGCCAAGCTGGCGGCGGTGGGCGCCGAGATCGGGCGCCTGCGGGACTGACCGGCAAGGGCCGGAACGGGCCTGGAACGGGGCCGGCCGCCTTTCGCGCGGCCGACCCCTGCGTTCTGCGCGCTTGCATCCCGGGTGGGGCCTGGGACATAGGCGCCGCCATGGACCATCCGCTTCCCGATGCCGCGGCTTTCCGCGATGCCGAGACCGGGCTCGTCATGGCTCTGCCCAAGGGGCGGATCCTGAAGGAGCTGACGCCGCTGCTGGCGAAGGCCGGGCTGCATCCGGAGCCGGACTTCTCCTCCGAATCGAGCCGCAAGCTGCGCTTCGCCACCAGCCATCCGGGGCTGGACGTGATCCGCGTCCGCTCCTTCGACGTGGCGACCTTCGTGGCCTTCGGCGCGGCGCAGATCGGCGTCTGCGGCGCCGACGTGCTGATGGAGCACGACTACCCCGAGATCTACGCGCCCCTCGACCTGCGCATCGGCGCCTGCCGCGTCAGCGTGGCGGAGCCGGTGGAGCGCGCCGCCACGGACGACCCCAGCCG
This sequence comes from Roseomonas mucosa ATCC BAA-692, assembly GCF_000622225.1. GTDB lineage: Bacteria > Pseudomonadota > Alphaproteobacteria > Acetobacterales > Acetobacteraceae > Roseomonas > Roseomonas mucosa. The sequence goes on from NZ_JHWD01000025.1 coordinate 29,921, forward strand.
CTGGAGCACCGTCACCGTCGCGACGAAGTATCCCCGCATCGCCGCCCGGCACTTCGCCGCCCGAGGCGTGCAGGCGGAGATCGTCCACCTGAACGGCGCCATGGAGCTCGCCCCCTCGATGGGCCTGTCCCGCCTGATCGTGGACCTGGTGCAGACCGGCGGCACGCTGAAGGCCAACGGACTGGTGGAGACCGAGGTCATCGCCCCCGTCACCTCCCGCCTCATCGTCAACCGCACCGCGCTCAAGACCGAGCCCGAGGCCATCGGCGCCTGGATCGCCCGGCTGCGGGCGGCCCTGGAGGGTTGACGAGAAGGGTTGACGCGAAGGGTTGAAGCCGGGCGGGCTTTGCCTGTAGGCGTCGCGCGCATGGTTCACGAGAGGGCGCCGCCCTCTCGCGCTCTCCCGCGAGGAACCTGAGGTTCCTCGACCTCCCATTCGTTTGGCTTGGCCTGGACGGCAGGGGGCCGCGGGCCATGCGGAACGCCACGGCAAGGACCCGCCCGCATGAAGCGCCTCGACACGCGCGACCCGCAATTCGGCCCCCAGTTCGACGCCCTGCTCGACACCGCGCGGGACACGACCGCGCGGGTGGACGGGCCGGTGGCCGAAATCATCGCCCGGGTGCGGGCGGAAGGCGACGCGGCGCTGCTGGACCTCACCGCCCGCTTCGACCGCTGGACCCCTGCCGGCATCGGTGCGCTGCGGGTCGGCGCGGCGGAGGTGGCCGAGGCGAAAGCGCGCTGCCGGCCGGAGCTGCTGGCGGCGCTGGACGTGGCGGCGGAGCGGATCGAGCGCTTCCACGCCGCGCAGATGCCGCAGGACATGGTGCTGCCCGAGGACGGGCTGATGCTGGGCATGCGCTGGAACGCGGTGGACGCGGCCGGCCTCTATGTCCCCGGCGGCAAGGCGGCCTATCCCTCCTCGGTGCTGATGAACGCCCTGCCCGCGCGCGTTGCGGGGGTGGGGCGCGTGGTGATGACCGTGCCGACCCCGGATGGCGAGATCCCGCCTCTGGTGCTGGCTGCCGCCGACCGTGCCGGCGTGACCGAGGTCTGGCGCATCGGCGGCGCGCAGGCCATCGCAGCCCTGGCCTGGGGCACCGCCTCGATCCGGCCGGTGGACAAGATCGTCGGCCCCGGCAACGCCTATGTGGCGGAGGCCAAGCGCCAGGTCTTCGGGCGGGTGGGCATCGATTCCATCGCCGGGCCCTCGGAGGTCGTGGTGCTGGCCGATGCGGCGCAGGACCCGCGGCGGGTGGCCATCGACCTGCTGGCCCAGGCCGAGCATGACGAGGCCGCCCAGGCCATCCTGATCACCGACAGCGGGGCCATGGCCGAGGCCGCCGCCGCCGCCGTGGAGGAGGCGCTCCGCAGCTTGCCGCGCGAGGCGATCGCCCGCGCCTCCTGGGAAGCACACGGCGCCATCCTGCTGGTGCGGGACTGGGAGGAAGGCGTGGCGCTCTGCGACCGGCTGGCGCCGGAGCACCTGGAGCTGCTGGTGGAGAAGCCGGAGGCGCTCTTTGCCCGCATCCGCCATGCCGGGGCGGCCTTCCTCGGCGGCTGGTGCCCGGAGGCGCTGGGCGACTACGTGGCCGGGCCGAACCATGTGCTGCCCACCGGGCGCACGGCGCGCTTCGCCTCCGGGCTCAGCGTCTATGACTTCCTGAAGCGCACCACCTGGGTTTCGGCCACCGAGGCCGGGCTGCACCGCATCGGCCCCGCCGCCGTCACGCTGGCCGAGGCCGAGGGGCTGGGCGCCCATGCCCGCAGCATCGCGATGCGGCTGGGGCAATAGGCGCCGTCCGGGCGGGGCGGTTCAGTAGGTCCCGGATGTGCCGGGGCCCTTCGGCCTCGGCCCGCCCCGCATCGCCGCCACCGTTGCCTGCGCCCCTGCCGCCATCAGCCGGGCGTCGGAGGCCACGGTGACGAAGCGGAAGCCCTTCTCCACCATGCGCAGCGCGTACTCCGCCGTGCCGTTGTGGATGCAGGGCACCACGCCATGCTCCTTCGCCTTGGCGAGGATCATGTCGATCGCCTCCACCACCGGCTTCTCCTCCTGGTCGAAGCGCGGCGTGCAGCCCAGGGCGAGGGAAAGGTCGGCGGGGCCGACATAGACGGCGTCCAGCCCCTCGACGGAGAGGATCTCGTCGAGATTGTCGAGCGCCTGCCGCGTCTCGATCATCGCCAGTCCGAAGACCGTGTCGTTGGCGTGCCGCGCATAGTCCGGCCCGGCATGCAGCAGCGCCCGGATCGGGCCGAAGGAGCGCATGCCGCGCGGCGGGTAGCGCAGCGAGGACACGAAGAGCTCCGCATCGGCGCGGGTATTGATCATCGGGCAGATCACGCCATAGGCGCCGGCATCGAGCATCTTCATGATGATGCCCGGATCGAGCCAGGGCACGCGCACCATGGGCGTGGTTTCCGTGGTGGAGATCGCCGTCAGCATCGACACGGCGGCGGCGTAGTCCACCACGCCATGCTGCATGTCGATGGTGAGCGAATCCCAGCCCGCATGCGCCATGGTCTCGGCGGAGAAGACATTGGGAATGGCGAGCCAGCCATTCACCACCGCCTCGCCACGCCCCCACAGCGTCCCGACCCTGTTCTCGCGCATGGCCGCTCCCTCCCTGTCGCTCTCCGGTGCCGGACTCGCCGGCCCGGGCGGCAGAATAGAGCAGATCGCCGGTCAGGCCGGCAGCAGCGCGCCATGAGCCCGGGCCAGCGCGTCGCGCGCGGCCACCAGCGCGGCCAGGGACCGCCGCCCGGCCAGCAGCGCGGCGCGCTCGTCCTGGCCGATCTCGGCCATCTGCTCCTCCACGGATTCCACGCCCTCGGCGAGTTGCCCGTGCATCTCCTCCAGCCGCTCGCGCAGCGCCGCGCGTTCGTCGTGGCCCAGCACGCCGCGGCGCCAGTCATCCACGATGGTCTCGACCTCCCGCCGCACACGGTCGGGAGCCGCGCCCTTGCCCGCCAGTTCCGCGAGCCGCGCCAGGGCCTGGCGCTCTGGCGCCTGAGGCGCGCCTTGCCGATTCCCAGCCATGGGTCTCTTTCCCCTTCCGGGCCGAATATCCAGGCGGCATACTAGTTCATGATGTGTTCCTGTTGAAGCACCTTCGGCTTCGCCCTGCGGACAGCCCGGTCACGGGCATGGGAGCCATCTCCGCTTTTCCTGCTGTGAAGCTGCCGGGCGGGGCTTGCCCTGCCCGCCGTCTGCGGTTAAGGAGCGCCCACCCCGCGATTGCTGCTGTAGCTCAGGGGTAGAGCACTCCCTTGGTAAGGGAGAGGTCGAGAGTTCGAATCTCTCCAGCAGCACCACGACCTTCCTGAACATCCCCCTCTGCTTCCGAGCCGGTTCCCTCGTTCGATGCACGAGGCCTCTGCTGCACGGCTGCGTCTTTGTCGGGGACGGTGGCGGACGGTCCCTCGCGCCTTCCAGGCGAGGTACGGCCGTGGGTTGGCGGCGTGGGCCGGGCTATCTGCGATAGGGCAGCTTCGGCCTTTGGATCTGGGCAGGCGTGGGACCATCCTCGCGCATTCGCGCCCATCGCGTCGGGTTCGCGGAACCCGGCCCCTCGCCGGGCACTTCCCAGACGCCACGCCGGACACAGCCGACTGTCAGCCCCCATTTCGGATCGTCGATCCAGACGATCTCGAGTTCGCCCGGTAGGTCGGTCGGCTTGTACCACTTCATGACCGAATCCCGCTTCATCTGTTGCGGGCGGGGTTGATACAAACCGAAACACCCCATGTAAACCAAATAGAGTACTTAGTTTTGAAGAAGAATTAAGTATTAATGATTTGCGCCAAGTTTATTCCGTGGAATTAAATCATGAGAGTAAAATAAATCGCATGCTATTGATGGGATTGCCTCCCGCCATTGCTTGGCCGGTTCCCGTGGCATCCTTCCGCCGACGGATGTCCTTCGGAGCCCAGGTCAGGGCAAGGTGAGGCGCTCATTCCGCAACCCGTGCGCCCGCAGGAGCTGCGCCACGGCCTCCCGGCTCATCGGCCGGCCCAGCAGGAAGCCCTGCACCTCGTCGCAGGCACGGTGCTGCAGGAAGCGCAACTGCTCCTCGGTCTCCACGCCCTCCGCCGTTACTTCCATGCCCAGGTTGCTGCTCATGGCGAGCACCGCCTCCACGATGGCATGCGCACCGTTCCGCCGGCCGATCGCGTGGACGAAGGAGCGGTCCACCTTGATCCGGTCGAAGGGAAAGCGGTGGAGGTAGCCCAGGCTGGCATAGCCCGTGCCGAAATCGTCGAGCGCGATCCGCACGCCCCGGCGCTTGAGGGCATGGATCGCGTTCAGCGCCTCCTCGGCATCGCCGATCAGCAGCCCCTCGGTGATCTCCAGCTCCAAGCGTTCCGCCGGCAGGCCCGAAAGCTCCAGCGCGCGGTCCACGATGGCCGGCAGGTTGCCGCTGCGAAACTGCGCGGGGGACAGGTTCACCGCCAGCCGCAGCGGCTCCGGCCAGGTCGCGGCCTCGGCGCAGGCCCGCTCCATCACCCAGCGGCCGAGCGGCAGGATCAGCCCGCTTTCCTCCGCCACGGGGATGAAGGTGGCGGGCGGCACCGGCCCGCGCACCGGATGCGTCCAGCGCAGCAGCGCCTCGAAGCCGCGGATCGCGCCGTTCCCGCAGGTCATGATCGGCTGGTAGTGCAGTTCCAGCAGATCGGCCTGCAGGGCCAGCCGCAGGTCCTGTTCCATCTCCCGCCTCTCGCGGAGTTCCACCTCCATGGCGGGCTCGAAGAAGCGCACCGTGCCGCGCCCTTCCGCCTTGGCGCGGTACAGGGCGGTGTCCGCGTTGCGCAGCAGGCTTTCCGGCGTCGCGCCATCCTGCGGATGCAGGGCGATGCCGACGCTGGTGCCGACCTGCGCCATGTTGCCGTCAAGGATGAAGGGCGTGACCAGGCTGCGCACGATCCGGCGGGCCAGGGGCTCCACCCCGTCCCGCGCGGCCGTGCCGCGCCACAGGATCACGAACTCGTCGCCGCCGAGGCGGGACACCGTGTCGTCCGGGCCGACCAGCTCGCCCAGACGCTCCGCCACCTGCCGCAGGAGCTGGTCGCCCGCCGCGTGGCCATAGGTGTCGTTCACCACCTTGAAGCGGTCGAGATCCAGCGCCAGCACCACGAGCTTGCCTTCCCGCCCGCCGGCCTCCCCGATCGCCCGGTCGAGACGCTCATGCAGCAGGAGGCGGTTGGCCAGGCCGGTCAGCGGGTCGTGATGCGCCAGGAAGCGCACCCGCCGCTCCGACAGGGTCTGCTCCGTGACATCGGTGAAGGTCCGTACGAGGCCGCCATTGCCCAGGACCTGGCTGCGGACCTCCAGCACCGTGCCATCCGGGCGCGTGCAGCGGTAGAGCGGCGCCAGCCGCCCGGCGCCCGGGTCCAGCGCGCAGTCCTCCGGCAGGATGTCCCGGACCTGCCCGCCGCGCAGAAAGGCGGACCGCTGCCCTTCCGGCACGCCGAGCAGGCTCATGGCGCGGCGGTTCACCACCGGCATGCGCCCGTCCGGCGCCACCATGACCAGGCCCTGGCTGATGTTCTCGATCGCGTCGGACAATGCCTGCTGGGACCGTGCCCGCTGTCTCCTGCGGCGGATCAGCAGGCCGCCCGTCCCCAGGATCAGCACCGTCAGCACCGCGCCGGAGGACAGGACGCTGCGCCGGTAGGCGTCGTAGCCTTGCAGGATTTCCGCCATGTCGTTGCTGACGGCCACGATCAGGGGAAAGGACCCGACCCGCCGGAAGGCGGCCAGCCGCTCGGCGCCGGTGGCCGGGTTCCGCCCGCGGAGGGTGCCCTGCGGGCGGATCAGCGCCTCCGTCATCAGGTCGCTGCCGGCGATGCTGCTGCCGAGTGCCCCAGCCCCCTCCGGCGCCCGTGCCCGGATGATCCCGTCGAGCCCGGCCAGGGTCACGGTGCCACGGCCGATATCCAGCGTGTCGTAGACCTGGGTCAGCCAATAGGGGTTGAGCGAGATCACCACCACGCCGCCGAAGCGGCCGTCGCCCGTCAGCAGCTTCCGGGTGAACTGCACCGACCAGCGCCCGGATTCGCGCCCCATCACCGGCACGCTGATGAAGAGCTCGTCCTGCTGGGTATCGAGATGCACCCGGAAATGCGCGCGGTCGGACAGGTCCACCCCGTTCTGGACCGCCCCCAGATTGCTGAGCCAGAGCCGCCCCGAAGGGCCGATCACGGCGGTCTGCAGCGACATGTCCTGCTGGAAGCCATGTTCCCGGCGCAGGAAGTCGAGGCTGAAATCGGCCGGGTCGCGCCGGTAGGCCTCGCGGATGAAGAGCAGCCGCTGGTCGATCGCCTCCACCGTCCGGGCAATGATCTGCTGCGCGGCCCCGGCCAGGTTGCCGGCATTGCGTGTCGCGTTGTCCAGGCTCCGCTGGTATTCGCGTTGCAGATGCAGGGCGATGCCGCCCCAGAACAGCAGCAGGATCGCCAGGATCAGGCCCAGATCGGCACCGAACCATGCGGCGACGGACCGGAGCCTTCTCCGGAGGCCGGCCGCGCCGGCGCCCTCGTCACCCGCCGCTGCGGCGTGCGGTGACCGCGGCCGCGCCATCCTACCCTCCCCTGTCATATCGCCTCCGGCCCTGTACGGAACATCCGGCGGATCCTGCTGAAAGCCGCGCGGGGCCGGCGCGCCCATCCGGTCTCTCCCGACGGAACGCGCGGCTCGCTTCTGGAGCGTAGCTTGCAGCCATGAGATGATGAATTGGTTATCAGCACAACCTCGCAAGATCAGGGCACGCCGCCAGCCGGCGCGGTGGCCCCGCCCGGGTGGGGAGCTGACTGGGGAATGGATCACATGACGACGCGACGTGCCCTGATGGCGATGACGCCGCTGCTGGGCCTGGCTACCTTTCCGGCGCGGGCCGAGGCGGCCGAATGGGGCATCGCCACCGAATACCCGGCCACCGCCATGCCGGGCGAGGGAATCGCCTTCTTCGCCGAGACGGCGAACCTGGAGGCGCAAGGCATCCTGCATGTCCGGCCGGCCTTCGATGCGCCGGATGGGCTGCGCTCCGCCAGGATGCCGGGCGCCGTCGCCCAGGGGAAGCCGGAGGCCGCCGATGCCTTCACCGGCGCGCTGGCCGGGCTGGCGCCGATCCTCCAGCTCTCCGCCCTGCCCTTCCTCACCGGCTCCGCGGACGACACGCGCCGCCTGCTGGAAGCGGCGCGCCCCGCCTATGTGAAGGTGCTTTCGGAGCGCGGCCTCACCCTGCTCTATGCCACGCCCTGGCCCGCCACGGGCCTGTGGTCGCGCAGGCCGGTGACCGGCCCCGAATCGCTGAAGGGCCTGCGCGTGCGCACCTATGACGAGTCCGGGACCACGGTGATGCGTGCGGCGGGCGCGGAGCCGTCCCAGATCTCCTTCGCCGACGCCCTGCCGCGGCTGAAATCCGGCGAGATGGACGCGGTTCTGTCCTCGGGCGATGGCGGCGCCGGGGCGCGGCTCTGGGAGATCCTGCCGCATTTCACCGCCATCGACTATGCTTGGCCGCTGAGCCTCGCCTTCTGCAACACGGCGGCCCTGCAACGGCTGCCGGAAGCCGGGCAGGCGGCGGTGGCGCGGGCGGGCAAGGCCACCGAGGCGCGCCAGTTCAAGGCCATCGAGACCCGCATGGCGGAGAACGAGGCGCGGATGCGGACGCATGGGATGACGATCGCCACCTCGCCCGCGTTGCGGGCCGCCCTGGAAGCGGCGGCGGCGCCCGTCCAGGCCGCCTGGGTGCAGCGGGCGGGTCCGGAAGGGGAAGCCATCCTGCGCGCCTATCGCGGCGGCCGCTGAAGGATCGCGGGGCGGCGCCGGACTGCCTTCCGGGCATGAGGGCGGGGCCCTGCGGCGGCCCGGGCGCCATGGCTTGTGAGGCGGTTCCGGAAATGCAACTTTTGGTTGCGTTTCCGGAGTCATCCATGTTCCGCAGCCTCGCGCTCGCCGCGACCCTTGTCGCCGCCGGGTTCCTTTTCGGCCCACAGGCGGCTGCGGCGGTCTCACAGCCCGCCGGCTTGCACCAGGCGCGACCGGTTCCGGAAGGGCTGGTCGAGGTCCGTTCCTATTCGGGGCGTTCCCGCTCCGCCTCGGTCCGTACCCGCAGCCACTACTTCCGGCCCGCCGGCCGGAGCGTCGTCCGCGGCCTGCGCTTCCGGCTGCACTGAAGGGCAGCCAGGCGCAGTGTGCGCCAGATCACAGACAATCGCCCTCGGGACGCCACATTGTAAGGACCATACCGATGCGCAAAGCATCTATCGCGGGAAAGCTGGACCGTGCGTCTCTCCCCTTCTTCGCCTGGGTCACCCGATCACTATGATCGCCTGCGTGCCGCATGTGGCCCCGGCATCGGAGGCTCCGTCCCGGAAGCGCCCCAGGCTTCCCGGGCGCTACGCGGAGCCCGGAAATGGCTTCCGGTCGCCGCCATACTCGGTCTCCTGTTCCTCGCGGCGTATGCCATGGGAAGATCGGAGGACCTTGCTCCCGAGGCCACATGCGCCCTCGCGCAGTCTCACAGCATGCCGTGTCACTGAGGCGCCGCCGTGACATCCGCGAACGGCACAAAACCCATGTGCCCTTCGCCGTACCCAGCGCCTGCTGGGTCCTTCCGCTGACGCTCCGGTAAACCCGATAAGCTTATCGGGGCATGGAGAGATCCAGGGCACCTCCATGCTGGCGCAGGGAGGCCGGGGCCGCCGTCGGCGCCCTCGCCAGCACCCTGCGGACCCGCGTTAGACCGTTGTTCTCGCCAAGCTAACTCCGGTACGACCCGTTGATATCGATGTAGCCATGGGTGAGGTCGCAGGTCCAAACCGTGGCGCTGCCCTCGCCCAGCCCGAGATCCACCTCGATCTCGATCTCCCGGCCCTTCATGTGCGCGACCACCGGGGCCTCGTCATAGCCCGGCACCACGCCGCCCTCGCGCGCCATCCAGGTGCCGCCGACGGCCACGGAAAGCCGGTCACGGTCCGCGGGCTCGCCGGCCTTGCCGACCGCCATGACGATGCGGCCCCAGTTCGCGTCCTCGCCCGCGATGGCGGTCTTCACCAGCGGCGAGTTGGCGATGGCCAGCGCCACCACCTTGGCCGAGGCGTCGGAGACCGCGCCGCGCACCGCCACCTGGATCAGCTTCTGCGCGCCCTCGCCATCCCGCACCACCTGGAGGGCCAGCTCGTGCAGCAGCCCGGCCAGCGCGGCGCGGAAATCGGCCAGGACCTCGCCGCCCTCGGCCGTGACCTCGGGATGCTCCGCCTGGCCGGTGGCGAAGAGCAGCACCGTGTCGGAGGTGGAGGTGTCGCTGTCCACCGTGGTGCGGTTGAAGGAGGTTTCGACCCCGGCCTTCAGCGCCGATTGCAGCGCGGCGGCGGGGATCTTCGCATCCGTCGCCACGAAGCAGAGCATCGTCGCCATGTCCGGCGCGATCATGCCCGAACCCTTGGCGATGCCGGTGATGGTCACCGGGGCACCGCCGATCCGCGCCTGCCGCGTCACCGCCTTGGGGAAGGTGTCGGTGGTCATGATGCCGCGCGCCGCCTCCGCCCAGGCTTCCGGCGAGAGGCCGTCATGCAGGGCCGGCAGGGCGGCGGTCAGCCTTTCGTGCGGCAGCACCTCGCCGATCACGCCGGTGGAGGCCAGGAAGACCTCGGAGGGCGCGCAGCCGACCAGCCTTGCCGCCGCCTCGGCGGAAAGCCGCGCCGCTTCCTCGCCCGCCCGGCCGGTGAAGACATTGGCGTTGCCGGCATTCACCACCACCGCCCGGGCCGTGCCGCCCTCCAGCGCCTTGCGGCACCAGTCCACCGGCGCGCCGGGGCACTTGGAGCTGGTGAAGACGCCCGCCACCGTGGTGCCGGGGGCGAAGACCATCATCATCAGGTCGTCGCGCCCCTTGTAGCGGATGCCCGCCGCCACCGTGCCGAGGCGGACGCCCGCGACGGGCGGCAAGGCGGGCATGGGCACCGCGAGGGGGGAAACCGGAAGGTCCTTGGCCATGGGTGTTCTCGGCGCTCGTGTGATTTCAGTTCTTCTGGGCGGGGGCGGGCGGCGTGGCACCGTCCAGAGGCGAGGGCTGGCGCTGCGGCGTGCCGTCGAGGTTGAAGCGCTCGACCTTGGCGCCGGCCTTGTACTTCTCCAGGGCGGCATTCACGGCTTCCTCGAAAGCCGCTTGGCGCAGCGAGGCGCGCTGCTCCTCGAAGCTCTTGGGCGGCGCGGCGCGGCGCTCCTCGACCTTGATGATGTGCCAGCCGAAGGCCGACTTCACCGGCGCCGGGCTGATCTGGCCGGGCTTCAGCGCGAAGGCGGCCTCGGCGAATTCCGGCACCATGTCGGACTTCTTGAAGAAGCCCAGGTCGCCGCCATTGCCCTTGCCGCTGGGGTCGGTCGAGTATTTCTGCGCGATCGCCGCGAAATCCGCCCCCGGCTTCCTCACCTCGGCCAGGACCTTGTCCGCCTCCTCCTTGCTGGCGACGAGGATATGGCGCGCATGCACCTCCTCCTCGGCCGGCTGGCTCTTCTGCTCGGCCTCGAAGCGCTTGCGCAGCGCCTCGTCGGTCAGGGCGGGGGCCACGTCGCGGCGGATCAGCGCCTGCTGCAGCTCCTGGTCGGTGGCCACGGCGATGCGGTGCTGCACCTCGGGGTCCTTCTCCAGCCCCTGGGCGCGGGCGGCGGCGGCCACCGCCTTCTGCGCGATGAGCTGGTCCACGATCAGCGGGAAGAGCACCTGCGGCGGGGCGTTGCGCGCCTCGGCGGGCAGGTCCTGTGCCGCGTCGCGGACATCGCTGAGGCGGATCTCCTCCCCGTTCACCCGGGCCACCACCGGGTCGGCGGGCTGCTGCGCCGCCTGGGGCGAGGCGGGGGCGGCCGTGGGATTGGGCACCGCCGAGGTCTGGGCCAGGGCCGCGTCAGCCAGGGGTCCGGACAGCAGTCCGAGCGACAGGATCAGAACGGGAAAACGCATCAGACAAGTCCGGTCGAAAAGGGCGCGGCACCATGACGCGCATGCTGCGGGACGGCAAGGCACGCTTCCGTACCGAAACCTCTCGCCGGGGCCACCCTCCGGAGGGGCGGCAACAGGCCGCAACACGCCCGCCCCCACACCGGACCGGCGGGCGGGGCGAGAATCGCCGACGAAGCCCGTCTCCTCGCCTATCCTGCGGCCCGGAGCCGCCCCGGGAAGGGGCGGCCGAGGGAGGAGAAACCATGCCCGACCGGATACCGGTCCCCTGCCCCGCCGTTCCGGCGGACCGAAGCGCCGCCCTGCGCGGGGGCGGCCTCGCCCTGGCCGCTCTGGCCCTGCTCGGCCTCGGCCCGGCCCTGGCCCAACCCGGCCCGATCCAGCCCGCACCCGGTGCCGCGCCCGAGGCCGCGCGCTGCGCCGCGCTGGCGGGGATGCGCCTCGACGACACCAACCTGCTCTCCGCCACCACCGTCCCGGCCGCGGGCGCCATGACGGCAAAGGGCCGGTCACGGAGGCATCGAGCTTCGCCTGCGCCGATCCGTGAAGGCCCGGGAATGCCGCCCCTGGGAGCCCCCCCCTGGGAGCCGCCCCTGGGAGCCGCCCCTGGGAGCCGCCCCTGGGAGCCGCCCCTGGGAAAGGCAGCGCCTTTCCCCCTATCCGCCAGGACCCAGGACACTGCGTGCCCTGGCCCCGACGAGTTGGCGCTTCCTGCGACCGCGGGCGCCGCCAGCGCGGACGGGGTGTCTTTGGCGCCCCGCCGATCCACTGGCCTGGGCTCGGGCGGAAGGCTGGCCTTGCCGTTCCGGGCCAACGCAAGGCGGGGTCCGGGGAGGTCGAAGCACTGCTTCGACAGCTCCCCGGCGGTGGGGGTTCGGGGGCAGGCGGAGCCTCCCCCGGGGGCTGCCACGAAGCGTGGCGCCCGGGGCATCAGACCGCCCGTGCCGCCCGTTCCGGCTGGATCAGCCGCAGCACCAGGTTGGCCACCACCGCTACGGCCAGGTTCAGCGCCAGGGCCAGGATGCCGACATAGAAGGTATAGGTCCCGCCGCCCAGGACCAGGCTGTGCAGCGGCTTCAGCCCGTCGCTCCAGGCCATCCAGGAGCCTCCCACGAAACCGACCGCCCAGCCCAGCAGCAGCGGGCCACCGCGGAACCAGTTGGTGAAGAGGCCGAAGACCACGGCGGGGAAGGTCTGCAGGATCCAGAGCCCGCCCAGGAGCTGGAGGTCCAGCGCGAACTGGGTCGGCAGGAAGAGGATGCAGGCCAGCGCCCCCACCTTCACCACCAGCGAGGTGACCTTGGCCACCTGAGCCTCCCCGGCATGGGTGACCTGGGGGTTCACATAGGCCTTCCAGAAGTTGCGGGTGAAGAGGTTGGCGGCGCCGATGCTCATCACCGCTGCCGGCACCAGCGCGCCGATGGCGATGGCGGCGAAGGCGAAGCCGGCGAACCAGCTGTCGAACAGCGCCTTGAACAGCAGGGGCACCACGGCCGTCGGGGTGGTGGTCACGATCCCCGCCGCATGGGCCATGTAGCCCATCAGGGCGATCAGGCCGAGCAGGATGGTATAGGCCGGCAGCAGCACCGCGTTCTTGCGGATGGTGTTGCCCGAGTTGCTGGCGAAGATGCCGGTGAGCGTGTGGGGATACATGAAGGCCGCCAGGGCCGAGCCCAGCGCCAGCGTGGCATAGGGCAGGTACTGGCTGGGAGCCAGGATCAGGCCGGTGGCGCCCCCCTTGGCCGCGAAGACCCGCTCCGCCGAGGCGAAGACATTGGCATAGCCGCCGAGCTTCATCGGAATGATGGCCACGGCCACGATCACCACGATGTAGATCATGATGTCCTTGACGAAGGCGATCAGCGCCGGCGCCCGCAGCCCCGAGGAATAGGTGTAGAGGGCCAGGATGATGAAGGCGACGGCCAGCGGCACCTCCCCGGTCAGCCCCAGCGCCGCCAGCACCACCTCCATGCCCACGAGCTGGAGGGCGATATAGGGCATGGTGGCGAGCACCCCGGTGATGGCCACCGCCAGCTCCAGGGGCCGGGACTTGTACCGGGCATGCACCACGTCGGCCGCCGTCACATGCCCGCCCGCGGCCGCCACGGCCCAGAGCTTCGGCATGATGGCGAAGACGATCGGATAGACGATGATCGTATAGGGCAGGGCGAAGAAGCCGTAGGCGCCGACCGCATAGACCACGGCCGGCACGGCGATCACCGTATAGGCGGTGTAGAAGTCGCCGCCGACCAGGAACCAGGTGATCCAGGTGCCGAAGGTCCGCCCGCCCAGCCCCCATTCGTCCAGGTGCGCCAGGGTCCTGGGCCGCCGCCAGCGGGCCGCGAAGAACCCCATGGCGGTGACCAGCACGAAGAAGCCGATGAAGACCCAGAGGGCCGTCCAGTCGATGCCGCCGCTCACCGGCCCTCCTCCCGCTTCCGGATGGCGCGGTAGCAGAGCCAGGTGAGGAAGGAGGTGATCGGCACCCAGAGAAGCTGGTACCAGTAGAAGAAGGGGAAGCCGAAGAGTTCCGGCTGCACATGGTTGTAGAACGGAACCCAGAGCAGCCCGGCAAAGGGCAGCAGGAGCAGGACCCACATGAGACGTCGCCTCCGAATCTCCCGTCCTGAGGGACGGGAAGCGACAGGGAGGCTGACCTGTCCTGGCGCCGTCCGGCAATTTTCTTCTTTGTAACAAACAGGCCCGCGCAGGACCGCGCCGATCACCCTTTCGCGCGTGCCCTGCCCCGCCGCCGGCATCGCCGCGCGCGCCGCGCCGCCGCTCCGGCACCGGGCGCGGCCGCCCTGGCGCCACGCTTTTACCCTGGCACGGGGTCGGTGCGCGCCGCCATTTCGTTGACCCCGTACCCGCTCCCCCCTATCTGTCCGGCGGCATACCCGGCGGCCCCTTGCCGCCGGGCCGATGTCGCGCCCGCGGGACCGCTCCTGCCCCCGGGAGCCTGGAGAGACCCGGAAAGCACATGTTCGCACGCCTCGCCCGCGCCATCATCGGTACCTCGAACGACCGCGCCGTGAAGCGCTACCAGGCGCGCGTGCCTGCCATCAACGCGCTGGAACCGCAGGTGGCCGCCCTGACCGACGAGGGGCTGCGCGCCAAGACCCAGGAGTTCCGGGACCGCCTCGCCCAGGGCGAGACGCTGGACGCCCTGTTGCCGGAGGCCTTCGCCGTTTGCCGCGAGGCCAGCAAGCGGGTTCTCGGCATGCGCCATTTCGACGTGCAGCTGATCGGCGGCATGGTGCTGCACGAGGGCCGCATCGCCGAGATGAAGACCGGCGAGGGCAAGACCCTGGTCGCCACCCTGGCCGTCTACCTGAACGCCCTGGCCGGCAAGGGCGTGCATGTGGTGACGGTGAACGACTACCTCGCCCAGCGCGATTCCGGGGAGATGAGCCGGCTCTACGGCTTCCTCGGCCTGTCCACCGGGGTGATCGTCTATGGGCTGAACGACGTCGAGCGCCGCGCCGCCTATGCCTGCGACATCACCTACGGCACCAACAACGAGTTCGGCTTCGACTATCTCCGCGACAACATGAAGTACCGGCTGGACGAGATGGTCCAGCGCGACTTCCATTTCGCCATCGTGGACGAGGTGGACAGCATCCTGATCGACGAGGCCCGCACGCCGCTGATCATCTCCGGCCCCTCGGACGAGAGCTCGGAGCTCTACGGCCAGGTCGATGCGGTGGTCCGCGAGGTGGTGAAGGACAAGTCCACCTACGAGAAGGACGAGAAGCAGCGCACCGTCGTGATGACGGAGGCCGGCACCGAGGCCATGGCCACTGCCCTGACCGAGGCCGGGCTGCTGACCGAGGGCGACCTCTATGACGCCAGCAACATCACCCTGGTCCACCACGTGAACCAGAGCCTGCGCGCCCATGCGCTCTTCGCCCGGGACGTGGACTACATGGTCCGGGGCGGCAAGGTGATCATCATCGACGAGTTCACCGGCCGCGCCATGGAGGGCCGGCGCTATTCCGACGGACTGCACCAGGCGCTGGAGGCCAAGGAGCATGTCGAGGTCCAGCCCGAGAACCAGACCCTGGCCTCGATCACCTTCCAGAACTATTTCCGCCTCTTCCCCAAGCTGGCGGGCATGACCGGCACCGCCTCCACCGAGGCGGACGAGTTCGCCGAGATCTACAAGCTGGAGGTGGTCGAGATCCCGACCAACCTCCCCGTCGCCCGCCGGGACGAGGATGACGAGGTCTACCGTTCCGCCACCGAGAAGTACGAGGCGGTGGCCAACCTGATCGCCGAGTGCCGCGAGCGCGGCCAGCCGGCCCTGGTCGGCACCACCTCGATCGAGAAGTCCGAGCTGCTGAGCGCCCTGCTCAACAAGAAGGGCATCCCGCACCAGGTGCTGAACGCCCGCTACCACGAGCAGGAGGCGGCGATCATCGCCCAGGCCGGCCGGCCGGGCGCGGTGACCATCGCCACGAACATGGCCGGGCGCGGCACCGACATCAAGCTGGGCGGCAATGCCGAGGCCCTGGCCCGCGCCTCCTTCCCCGGCGAGCCGGAGGGGCCGGAATTCGAGGCCCGCATGGCCGAGATCCGGCGCGAGGTCGAGGCCGCCGCCGCGCGGGTGAAGGAAGCCGGCGGCCTGTTCGTGATCGGCACCGAGCGGCACGAGAGCCGCCGCATCGACAACCAGCTCCGTGGCCGCTCCGGCCGCCAGGGCGATCCTGGCGCATCCCGCTTCTTCCTGAGCCTGGAAGACGACCTGATGCGCATCTTCGGCTCCGACCGCATGGGCGGCATGCTCGGCAAGCTCGGGCTGAAGGAAGGCGAGGCCATCGTCCATCCCTGGATCAACAAGGCCCTGGAGAAGGCGCAGAAGAAGGTCGAGACGCGCAACTTCGACATGCGCAAGAACGTGCTGAAGTACGACGACGTGATGAACGACCAGCGCAAGGAGGTCTATTCCCAGCGCCGGTCCTTCATGCAGGCCGCGGACGTCGCCGAGACCGTGGCCGAGATGCGGCGCGAGCTGGTGGACGACATGGTCGCCCGCGCCGTGCCGGAGAATTCCTATCCGGACCAGTGGGACCTGGAGGGGCTGCAGGAGCGTGTCCTGACGCTTCTCGGCCTCGACCTGCCGGTGGCCGAATGGGGCCGCGAGGAAGGCATCGACGAGGCGCATCTGCGCGACCGCATCCAGGAGGCCGCGGACCAGGCCTTCGCCGCCCGGGCCGCCAATATCGGGCCGGAGCGGATGCGGGAGATCGAGAAGTCCCTGTTGCTGATGGTCTTCGACAAGGTGTGGAAGGACCACCTCCTCGCCCTCGACCACCTGCGGCAGGGCATCGGGCTCCGCGCCTATGCGCAGCGCGACCCGCTGAACGAGTACAAGTCCGAGGCCTTCAACCTGTTCAACGGCATGCTCTTCGACCTGCGGGAGGACGTGACCCGCTGGCTGATGCATGTGAACCTGATGCCGGAGCAGCCGCTGCCCACCCCCGAGCCGGTCCAGGTGACGGATGCACGCCAGCCGGCCCCGCCTTCCTTGTTGGAGGGCGGCGCGGCCGAGCCCGCGGCCTTCCCCGGCTATGGCCACGCCACCACCGATGCGGCGGTGCAACTTTCCCCCGGCGTGCGCGCTGACGACCCGTCCACCTGGGACCGGACGCCGCGCAACGCGCCCTGTCCCTGCGGTTCGGGCAAGAAGTACAAGCATTGCCACGGGAAAAGCATCTGAATGGCACGACCGCCGCGAAGCCTGGGCTGCACCCTCGACTACCAGGCCTCCGGGCCGAGCACCTTTGTCTTCGCGGTCCGTCCCTCGGAGGACCCGCCCGCGCGCCAGAAGATCCTGCGGGAAAGCCTGACGCTTTCCACCGGCCAGCCGGGCGAGGAATGGCGCAGCGTGGATGGCATCCGCTGGTTGCGCGTCCTGGCCCCGGCCGGCCTCGTGCAGCTACGCTACGAGGCGGAGGTGCAGGGCGAGCCGGTGGTGCATGACCCGGCAGGGATCACCGAGATGCCGGTCCAGCAGGTGCCGCAGGAGGCGCTGCATTTCCTGCTGCCGAGCCGCTACTGCGAGAGCGACCGGCTCACCGGCTTCGCCCAGGCGCAGTTCGGCGGGCTCGCCCAGGGTCATTCCCGCGTGGCGGCGGTCTGCGACTACATCTATCAGCGCACCGCCTATCAGCGCGGCAGCACCGATGTGCGGACCACGGCGCTGGACGTGCTGACGGATGCCGCGGGGGTGTGCCGCGACTTCGCGCATCTGGGCATCGCCCTCACCCGCGCCCTGGGCATCCCCGCGCGTTTCCTGGCCGCCTATGCGCCGCACCTCCAGCCGCCGGATTTCCACGCCATCTTCGAGGCGCTGCTGATGGGGCCGGAAGGACCGTGCTGGTACGTTTTCGACGCCACGCGGCAGACCGCCCTGGACGGGGTGGCCCGCATCGCCGTGGGGCAGGATGCCTCGCAGGTGGCCTTCTGCTCCATCTGGGGCAATGCCCAGGCCACCGGTATGAAGGTGCGCTGCGACCCGGAGCCGGGTACCACGAAGGAGTGGACCACGGCGGCGGTGTCGGTGTCGCGGGGGTAGGCTTTTCCGTCAGCCCCCGGGCACGTGCCGTGGATTGCGCCAGACCTGCGCTCCGTCCGCCACGGTCATGGCTTCCAGGTTCCTTGCGTTTCGCGAGAAGTTGAAGCGCGAGGGCTGCTCGTGCTCCAGCACCCAACCATGACGCCAGAACATCTCCAGCAGGTCCCCGTCGATCTTCCGCGAGTGGGTACCGATCACCAGCCAGCGCACCTGGGCGTCGAGCGCCTCCAGCGCCGATCTGCAGACATCGGTCTCCAGCCCCTGGATATCCACATGCACCAGGTCCCAGAACGGTTCACGGCCCAGTAGCCCGGTCAACCCCAGCATGGGCAGGTCGATCACCTTGGCATGAGCGTGGCCGCGATAATCCTGGCCATCCGCATCCAAAGGCCGCGAACCATAGTCGGCCGCCGCATCCGCGCTGACAGGCCAGGGGATCGTGCCATCCGCCGTACCGATCGCCGCGTTGATCAGCCGACAGACGGCGGGGTCGACCCCGTTCTGCGCCATGTGCTCCTGCAGGAAGATGTAGCGGCCGGGATCGGCCTCCAGCCCATAGAGCAGGATGTCATCGATGCCACGGCGCCGGGCCGCCGCATGGCCCGCTGCCAGCCATGGCCCGTAGCCCGCACCGATCTCCAGGATGCGGTAGCGGCTGCCAGCGGAGAGGACGCTTTTCAGCAAGCCGAGCCATTCCGGCGCCTCGGCATGGAAATCCGCCTTCAGCGGTACATCGAAAACCTTGCCGTCATGTGGTGCGAAGGTCGGGGAGTAGCGCGTGCTGGTCCGCACCCCCAGGAAATCGCGGATGAAACCTGGTTCGCCTTCTCCCCCGGCATGGGGAAAGCGACCGAACACCCCCATGTCCTGCCGGGACAGCGCCGGATGCGGCTCCACCGCGCGCCGCAGAACGTCGCGCAACCGGTGCTGCGCCTCCTCCGACCGCAGCAGTGCCTTTCCGAAACTGGCGCGGTCCGGATATCCGCACTGCACCTCGATGACGGCTTCCGACTCCGGCGACCGCGCCAGGATCAGTTCATAGGCCGTGATGACGTCGTCGCGGGAGATCAAAGGGTTTCTCCATCAGGGATCATGGCCGGTGCTCCGGTATGCATCGACACCATCAGGCCTTCTCGATCATCCATTTCGGTTCCTCGACCCGTAGCGGCTGCCCAACCTCCGCCGCGAAATCCCGGGCGGCACGGGCCACGCCGGGCCAGGGATGATCGTCACCGATCAGCAGGCCGCCCGGTTCCAGCAGATCCCAGTACATGCGCGCATCGCGCAGGACGGGTTCGTATTCATGCGCGGCATCGATGTGGACCATGCCCGCCCGCAGGCCGAGGCGCTGCAGGATGACCGCGGCATTCTCGGAGGTCTGTGGGACAGGCAGGACGAGGTCCGAGACGCCTTCCGCCACGACGTTGGACAGGAACTGCCAGTACAGCGAGGGCCAGCCATGTTTCAGCCCCAGATCCTCGAAGATCCGGTCCGGCCTGTCGCGGTTCCAGTGCTCGGGGCTGCCGAGGAAGGTGTCCACGGCGATGACCGCGCCATCCAGCCCCAGCGCCTGCATGTGTTTTGCCATGTGGATGGTGGAAGCACCCTTCCAGACACCGACATCAATGACGATGCGCGGCCTGCGTGCGGTGATTTCCCGCGTCAGGGCCGGGTGGTGGCTGTTCCAGCCTTGCAGGTCCTTGCGCAGGGTCGGAGCGAAGCCGGCGTAGATGTCCTCGCCGAACAGGCGCTGCTGGAGTTCGCGCGCCATGGTATGCGGCTTCTCCTCGGACGGCTGCCTGCCAGCGGTTCTGCCGCTTGGGCTGCGCTGCGCATAGCTCCTGCTGAATTCCGCGCTGCCGACGATGCTTCGCACGACGTCCACCGGCTGCAGAGCTTTCTTCTCCAGTGCATCGGTGAAGCTGTGGAAGCCAGCCAGATCAGGCTGCCGGTCCAACAGTCCCCGGTAGAGTGTGTCCACGAAGAGATCGGCGGGAAGGCGCTCTGACGTCACCTTCACACCATTGGAACGGGCCGGATCGCTGAGCTGGGCACGAGTGGCCTCGATCATCGTTGTGGAACGGCATGGAATAGGAACCCTGTTGGAGGGGTGATCGGCGTCCAAACGGGACCCCACTGACGGCGGGGTTCACAGTGGTTCCCGGGATGATCGGGAGCCAGGGCTGGGATGCTGGTCGTGGAGACGGTGGCAAAGATCCGGCGCCTGCACTGGGTGCAGGGCAAGTCGATCAAGGCGATCTGTCGCGAGCTCGGGATTTCGCGAAAGGTGGTCCGGAAGGTTCTGCGGTCCGGGGAGACGGAATTCCGCTACAGCCGGGCGCGGCAGCCGCAGCCCAAGCTGGGACCTTGGCAGGCCGATCTGGAGCGCCTGCTGGAGGCGAACGAGGCGCGGCCGCGGCGCGAG
>NZ_KK211415.1:0-3036 GCF_000622225.1 Roseomonas mucosa ATCC BAA-692
CGACAACCTGCGGGTCCACCGCGCCAAGCCGGTCACGGCCTGGGCGAAGGCCAATGCCGAGCGGATCGAACTGTTCTACCTCCCGCCCTACGCCCCGGAGCACAACCCAGACGAGTTCCTCAACAACGACGTCAAGCAAGCCATGGCAAGACGCCCGGTGCCCAGGGACAAGGCTTCGCTGAAGGCCGGCCTGACCGCCTACATGCGCGGACTGCAGCGCCGCCCCGCCAAGGTCCGGGCCTTCTTCCAGGCCCCTTCCGTCCGCTACGCCGCATAGACAACATGATACCTTTTTGAGGGCCGGATTAGTACCTTCGCCACCTCGGTCGAGCCGGTGCTGCCGCTGGAGATTTCCATCACCCGTCTCGCCGCCACCACCGAGAAGGATGCGGAGGAGAAGGGTGGCCGCACCATGGGCCGCAAGCACATTATCCCCTACGGTCTCTACCGCGCGCACGGCTTCGTTTCCGCGCCACTCGCCTCGCATCCGGTCAAGGGCACGGGCTTCTCCGAAGCCGATCTCGACCTGCTGTTCGAGGGGCTGATGCAGATGTTCGAGCATGACCGCTCCGCCGCCCGGGGCGAGATGGCCACGCGACGCCTGGTGGTGTTCCGGCACGCCACGGCGCTGGGCAATGCGCGGGCCAGCGACCTCTTCGACCGGGTGCGCTGCTGGCGGCGCAAGGGGGAGAGCCGCCACCCCGTGGGCGCGGAGACGATCGACAACTGGCCTGCCGCCCGCAGCTTCGCTGATTACGACATCACTGTCGATCGCGACGGGCTGCCGGAGGGGGTGGAGGTGATCGAGCGTTGAGCGTCGTACCATGCCGGTTCCCCATCATCCGGAGGCCGAGGACGGGCTGATCCCGCTCTCGGCGTTGCAGCACCAGATCTTCTGCCCGCGGCAATGCGCGCTTATCCATGTGGAGCAGCTCTGGGCGGAGGATGGCGCGACCGCCGAGGGCAGGCTGCTGCACGAGCGGGTGGATGCCGGAAAGGGCGAGACGCGGCCAGGCCTGAGGGTCGCCCGTGGGATCGCCCTGCGCTCCCTGGCGCTGGGCGTGGTGGGCAAGGCAGATACGGTGGAGTTTCGTGGCCGCCCGCCACAGCCTTATCCTGTCGAATACAAGCGCGGCCGTCCAAAGGCGCACCGGGCGGATGAGGTGCAGCTCTGCGCCCAGGCCGTCTGCCTGGAGGAGATGTCCGGCACGACCATCCCCGAGGGTGCCCTGTTCTACGGCCAGACCCGGCGCCGGGTCGTGGTGCGTTTCGACAAGGCGCTGCGGGCTCTGACGGCTGCCACGGCGGAGGCGGCGCGGGCGAACATCCTGGCGGGGGTGACGCCACCGCCGGTGCTGCAATCGGGCTGCCAGCGTTGCTCGATGAGCGACCTGTGCCAACCCGCCCGTCTGGAGAAGCCGCCGAAGGTTGCCGCCTGGCTCGCGCGGCAACTGGCGGCGGGGGAGTGATCCGATGCGGCGCATGCTGAACACGATCTACGTCACGCGCGATGCAGCCTGGCTGCGCAAGGACGGTGCCAACCTCGTGGTCGAGGTGGAGGGTGAGGAGGTCGGCCGTGCGCCGCTCCACATGCTGGAGGGGCTGGTCACCTTCGGACGTCCCGGCTTCTCGCCCGCCCTCATGGCGGCCTGTGCGGAGGGCGGCATCACCATGTCCTGCCTCGACCCGAACGGGCGCTTCCTGGCGCGGATCGAGGGCGCACGCAGCGGCAACGTCCTACTTCGCCGCGCGCAGTACCGGTTGGCGGATGATCCGACGCGCGCTGTGCCGATCGTGCGCGGCATCGTGTCGGCAAAGGTGGCGAACCAGCGCGTCGTGTTGCTGAGAGCATTGCGTGACCATGGCGCCGTCATGGAGGCACCGGTGCGGGAAACGCTGGAACTCTGTTCCGCCCGGTTGTTGGATCAGGCGCGCCGAATCCTGCTGGCGGCAGACATCGACCTGTTGCGCGGCCTGGAAGGTGAGGCGGCCGCGCTGTATTTCGGCGTCTTCGGGCACCTGGTTCGCGCTACGGACGCCGCCATGGGTTTCACCGGTCGTTCACGCCGGCCTCCGCTGGATCGCATGAACGCGCTGCTTTCCTTCCTCTATGCCATGCTGGGGCATGATTGCCGCGGCGCGCTGGAGGCGCATGGGCTGGACCCACAAGTGGGCTTCCTCCATCGTGACCGTCCTGGTCGCGCCGGGCTGGCGCTGGACCTGATGGAGGAGCTGCGGCCGGTGCTGGCCGATCGCCTGGCGCTGAGCCTGGTGAATCGCGGACAGCTGCGGGCTGGGGATTTCGTCGTGGAGGAGGCCGGCGGTGTGCGCCTGACCGACGACGCCCGCAAGCAGGTGCTGATCGCTTGGCAGGAACGCAAGCGCACCACGCTGCGGCATGGCTTTCTGGGTGAGGCCGTACCGCTTGGGTTGGTCCCTTACCTACAGGCACAGCTTCTGGCTCGCCACCTGCGCGATGATTTGGATGGCTATCCCGGCTTCTTCTGGAAGTAGGCCAAAGCCATGCTCATGCTCATCACCTATGATGTCAGCACCGTGACGCCAGCGGGACGTCGCAGGTTGAGACGTGTGGCTCGTGCCTGTCTCGACCATGGTCAGCGGGTGCAGAATTCCGTGTTCGAATGCGAAGTTGACCCGGCACAGTGGGCCGCGCTACGCGCGCGTCTGATGGCCGAGGTTGATCTGGAGCAGGACAGCCTGCGTTTCTACCGCCTCGGCGCTTCGGGCAGAGCCCGGGTGGAACATATGGGTGCAAAGCCCGTTCTGGATCTGGAAGGACCATTGGTCTTCTGAGATGACACAATTTGCGCGATCCGGTAGCGACCATGCCGTGGCGTGGTGGCTCGCGGAGCGCTGAACTCATTGAAAACAGAAGAAGAGTTTGTATAAGCGGAAAGACGCTGCCGGACCGACCTAGGCTTCCACCCTGGTTCGCGACGAGTGGCGGGCAAACCATGGAGCTTTCACAGAAAAAAGTGCCGGGGTCGCTCCCCGTGCGGGAGCGTGGATCGAAAC
>NZ_KK211415.1:4951-49222 GCF_000622225.1 Roseomonas mucosa ATCC BAA-692
GCGCCGCCCCGCCAAGGTCCGGGCCTTCTTCCAGGCCCCTTCCGTCCGCTACGCCGCATAGACAACATGATACCTTTTTGAGGGCCGGATTAGTAACCACTATCCTGTCCTCTGGCCGGAGGACCGCCAGGTAGAGCGTGGTCAGGATCGTCGCCATGGAGGCGGAGGAGGCCTGGTGGCCGCCGACCTTCAGCCCGTCCGTGTTCGGGCGGAGATGGTTGGCATGATGGATGGTCCATGTCGCCAGCCAGAGGACCTTGCGCTCCAGCTCCGCCAGGGCCTGAAGATCGACGCCCGTCACGCCTTCCCCCTTTTCCCGGTGGACTGGAACCGGCTAGCTGCGCCGCACGTTCCAGAACTTCGCGAAGCCGGGCAGCACGCCCGCGACATCCGCGCGCAGCACCGTGGGCAGGAAGACCTGTGCGACGGGGATCCAGTTGGCCTCGCGCAGCGTCTGCACCTGCAGCTCGCGCGCGATTCGCTGGCGCTCCGCCTGATCCGAGGCCAGGAACCAGTCGCGGTAAAGCTCCTCCACCCGCGCGCTGGTTGGCCAGCCCACCCAGGCATCCCGGCCATTGGCCCGGATCGAAGGGACCACGGTCGGGTCGGTGAAATAGTCGCCGTCCGCGCTGACGCCGAAGATGTTCCAGCCGCCCTTGTCCGGCGGCTGCTGGTTGACGCGCCGCTGCACCACGCTGCCCCAGTCCATCGCCTGGTAGTCGAGGTTGAAACCCATCTTGCGCAGCAGGTCGCCCATGACCTCGCTGACGGCGTTGTTCACCGGGCTGTCGGTGCCGACCAGCATCACCACGCGCTCGCCCTTGTAGCCGGCCGCGGCCAGCTCGCGCTTCAGAGCGTCGAAGTCGCGCCGGCCGCGCATCTCCTCCAGCCCCGCCTCGGTGGCCATCGGGCCGCCAGGCAGGAAGATGCCGACCTTGCCGCCGCGCAGGCCAGGATCGGTGCCGCTGATCATCTGCTCGAACTCGTCCTGATTCACCACGGAAAGGACCAATCGGCGGATTGCAGCATTGTTGAAGGGCGGATGCAGGTGGTTGAACTGGATGAAGGCGATCGTGCCGGCGCGGTTGGTGATTTCCGCGCGCAGCGACCTGTCGCGCCGGACCAGGGGCAGCAGGTCGGGGATCGGCCGCTCCCACCAGTCCACCTCGCCGTTCTGGATCGCCGCCAGGGCGGTGGAGGCATCGGGGATCACCTGCCATTCCACCCGCTCGAAATGCACCTGCTTCGGGCCGCTGGAAAGGCCGGGCTGGCCGCCCTGGCGCGGCGCATAGCCGTCGAAGCGCGCATAGGCCACCCGCGCGCCCGGCAGCCGCTCATCGGGCAGGAAGCGGAAGGGGCCGCTGCCGATCATCTCCGCCATCGGCGTGCCGGGATCGGAGGGGATCAGCCGCGCCGGCATGATGAAGGGCGTGTAGGGCGTGGTCTTCGCCAGGGCGAGCGGCAGCAGCGGGAAGGGACGCTTCAGGCGGAAAAGGATGGTCCTGTCGTCAGGCGCGGACAGCTCGTCGGTCGCGGCCATCAGCGTCTTGCCGAAGGGATCACGGCGCGCCCAGCGGCGCAGGCTGGCCACGGCATCCGAGGCCAGCACAGGCTCCCCGTCATGGAAGCGGAGCCCGCCGCGGAGCCGCAGCATCCAGCTTCGGCCATCATCGGCGACCTCGTGGCCCTCCACCATCTCCGGCACCGGCTCGCCGACGGCGTTCAGGCCATAGAGCGTGTCGAAGATCATGAAGCCGTGGTTGCGTGTCACCGTGGCCGTGGTGATGCCCGGGTCCAGCACCGCCAGGTCCGCCTGCGGAATGACGCGCAGCACCGAGGAGGGGCGCCCATTCGTTTGGGCGCCTGCCAGCCGTGGGGCCGCGAGCGAAGCCATGCCCGCCGCGAGGAAGCTGCGCCGCTTCATGCCTTGATCTCCTCCCTGCCGCCGGGTTCGTCCCCGCCGGATCATGCTTTGGCCCAGGTCTAACCCTCCGGTCTCCGCAAGCCAAGCCGGTCTTTCGGCACCCTCCGGCAGCGGCCATCATCGCGCCACGCCAACCCCGATCCCGTGATGGGCATGCCTCATGAACCCCTTCCAGGCCGACTGGACGACCCTGCGCATCCTGCTGGCGACGGTGGAGCTCGGCAGCATCACCCAGGCGGCGCAGCGTTGCGGCATCGCCACCTCGGCGGCGGCGAAGCGTCTGCAACTGCTGGAACGCGACTGCGGCCTGCCGCTGCTGGAACGGGGTGCGCGCGGGGTGCGCCCGACTGCGGCGGGGGAGGCGATCGCGCAGCATGCGCGCGCCCTCTTCGACCTCTCGGCCCGCTTCGCCGGGGATTTCCGCGCCTTCGCCAGTGGCGGACAGGGCAGCGTCCGGCTGGGCGCCTCGGCCTCGGTGATCGCGGGCCACGACCTGGGGGCGTTGCTGGCCGGCTTCGCGGCGCGGTATCCCGCCATCCGTGTCGAGCTGAAGGAGGAGACGAGCGGCACGATCCTCCACGACCTCGTGGAAGGACGGGGGGACCTGGGACTGATCACCAGCGCCAGCGAGATCCTGTCCTCCCTGGAGGCCCGCCCCTGGCGGCGCGACCGGCTGGTCGTCCTGTGCCGGGCGGACCATCCCCTGGCGACGGCCCGATCCCTGCGCTTCGGTGCGCTGCTGGAGCATCCGCTCATCGGCGTGCAGGAGGGGGGCGCGCTGTCGCTGATCCTGGACGACGCGGCACGCAGGCTCGGCCACCGGCTGGAATTCCGCTTCCAGGTCGGCGCGACGGAGGCGGCCCGTGGCCTGGTGGCGGCGGGGCTGGGCCTCGCCGTGGTGCCGGAGGGACTGGCCGGGACAGGCCCCGGGACGCCTGCCCTGTGCGCCGTGCCGCTGGAGGAGGGCTGGGCGCGGCGGCAGTTGCGGCTGATCACCCGGCCGGCGGCGATGCTGCCCCCCGCCGCGCGGCTGCTGCGGGATCATCTGGCCCGGCCGACTTCCGCGGATGGCGGACGCTGATCCCGCCAACCACGGCTTCACCTCCGCGCCTCGCGGGGGCATCATGCGAGCATGAGGAACGCCAAGGAAAAACCCGCCGTCACGGTGCGGGAGGTAGGGCCGCGCGACGGCCTGCAGATGATCCGGTCGGTGATGCCGACCGGGACGAAGCTGCGCTGGATCGCCGCCATGGCGGAAGCCGGTATCCCGGAGATGGAGGTGGCGAGCTTCGTGCCGCCCGCCGCCATGCCGCAGATGGCCGATGCCACCGAGGTGGTCGGCAGCCTGCGCGCCTCGCATCCGGGGCTGCAGGTGATGGCGCTGGCGCCCAACCTGCGCGGCGCGCAGAATGCCGCGGCCGCCGGGGCGCAAGCGATCGTCCTGCCCGTTTCCGCCAGCGAGGCGCACAGCCGCTCCAATGTCCGCCGCAGCCGGGCGGAGCAGGTGGCGGAGTTCCGCCGCGTGGTGGAATGGGCCCGCACGCTCGGCGCGGCGCGGCCCTCGATCGAGGCCGGGATCTCCACCGCCTTTGGCTGCTCCCTTCAGGGCGAGGTGCCGGAGCGCGAGGTGATCGCCCTGGCCGCCGAACTGGCCGGGGCCGGGGCCGATGCTGTCGCCCTGGCCGATACGCTGGGCTATGCCAGCCCCCGGCAGGTCCGCCGCCTGGTGCGCGCGGTGCGGCTGGAGCTCGGCCCCGTGCGCCTCGGCAACCTGCATCTGCACGATACCATGGGCACCGGGCTGGCCAATGTGCTGGCCGGGCTGGAGGAAGGCGTGCGCGGCTTCGATGCCGCCCTGGGCGGGCTCGGCGGCTGTCCCTTCGCCCCCGGCTCGGTGGGCAACATCGACACGGAGGACCTGGTCTATCTCCTGGAATCGGAGGGCTTCGACACGGGCATCGATCTCGCCGCGCTGATCGAAACGCGTGCCCTGTTGCAGGAAGACCTGCCCGGCGAGGTGCTGCACGGCCGTGTCGCCAGGGCCGGCATCCCGCGCACCTTCCATCCGGCGCGGGAGGCCGCCGCCCGGCCGGCCGAGGCGGCACCGGAGGCCGTCCCGGCCACGCCGCGCGGCACGACCGGTCCGCTGCATGGCATCCGCGTGCTGGAATTCACCCATATGATCATGGGGCCGAGCTGCGGCATGGTGCTGGGCGATCTCGGCGCCGACGTGATCAAGGTCGAGCCAGGCCCGGAAGGCGACAACACCCGGCGCCTGATGGGCGCGGCGATCGGCTTCTTCCCCAGCTTCAACCGCAACAAGCGCAGCCTGTGCCTCGACCTGAAGCGCCCCGAGAGCCTGGAACTGGTGCGCCGCCTCGCCGCCGAGGCCGATGTGGTGCTGGAGAATTTCCGCCCCGGCGCGATGGACAAGCTCGGACTCGGCCATGCCGATCTTTCCGCGCTCAATCCCCGGCTGATCTATTGTTCCTGCAAGGGCTTCCTGCCCGGCCCCTACGAGCACCGCGCGGCGCTGGACGAGGTCGTGCAGATGATGGGCGGCCTCGCCTACATGACCGGGCTGCCTGGCAAGCCGATGCGCGCGGGCTCCTCGGTCAACGACATCATGGGCGGCTTGTTCGGCGTGATCGGCATCCTGGGCGCGCTGCGCGAACGCGAGGCCACGGGGCGGGGCGCGCATGTGCAGTCGGGGCTCTTCGAGACCAACATGGTGCTGATGGCGCAGCACATGGCCGCCAACGCCATCACCGGGCAGAACCCGCCTTCCTTCGGCGATCCGGCCATGGTGAAGCCCTGGTCGGTCTATGACGTCTTTGACACGGCCGATCCCGGCGAGCAGGTCTTCGTCGGCGTCGTGACGGAGACCCAGTGGCGCGGCTTCTGCGAGGCCTTCGGCCTGTCGGACCTGTTGCGCGACCCGGCGCTGGCCACCCAGGCGCAGCGCGTGCTCGACCGGTCCCGATACCTGCCCCGCGTCGCGGAGGTCTTCCGGCGGCTTTCCAAGGCCGAGCTGATGGCCCGTTGCGAGGCGCTGGGGCTGAGCTTCGCGCCGATCGCCCGGCCGGGCGACCTCTTCGACGATCCGCATCTGCGGAATTCGGGCGGCCTGCTGGACACGGAGATGGCGAGCGCCGAAGGCGCCGCCCGCGTCGCGCCCGGCGGCACCGCCGCGCGCCCGCTGGCGGGGCTGCCGGCCCTGCCCGTGGCCGTGGACGGCGCCCGCCTGGGGCTGCGGCGCCAGCCGCCGCGTAGCGGCGAGCACAGCCTGGAGATCGCGCGGGAGGCCGGGCTGTCCGAGGCAGAGATCGGGCGCATGGCAGCGGCGGGCCTGCTCTGGGCACCCGACCTGCCGATGGCGGCGGAATGAGCGACCGCCTGGAACTGCCGGGACGCGTCCTCTTCCTGTCCGGCGACCCGGAACTGGTCACGGCGCAGCTCGGGGGCTGCGACCTGACGCTTGCCGAAGCGGGGCGGCTGCGCGACGACGTCTCCACCGACGAGATCACCCCCCTGCCGTCGCTCGTCCATTTCGACGAAGCGCTGGCCGACCATGCCTATACCGGCGTCAAATGCGATGACGCCTTGCCGTTCCAGCCCGGAGCGGCGCGCGCGGGTGGCTTCTCGGTGGTCGTCGCCGGGGCACGCTACGGCAAGGGCTCCTCCCGCGAGCACAGCCCGCTGGCCGAGAAGATGGCCGGCATCCGGCTCGTCATCGCGGAGAGCTTCGAGCGTATCTACCGCCAGAACGCCGACAATCTCGGGCTCTTCACCTCGACGGATTTCGGGCTGGTCGAACGCATCCGGCGCGGCGAGTCGATCGGGGTGGAGGAGCTCGTCGCGGGCCGGGACGCGGTCACCGCCGCCGTGCTGCGGGCCGGCGGGCTGCTGGCCTACGGACGGTGCGTGCTGCGGCACGCATCCGGCGCACGCCCGGCGGTGTTACCGGGGCCGCAGACCCTGGCCGCCAAGATCCTGGCCCGCCATGCCGTGGCGGTTCCGGGTGCCGGGGAGCGGCCCGAACCGGGCTCGGGGATCTTCGTGCGCGCCGACCTGCGCTTCATCCACGACATCTACACGGCGATGTGCCGCTTCATGCTGCGCGGCGCCTTCGGCGAAACGCCGGTGCTGGAGGACCCTGGCTCCATCCTCACCTTCGAGGACCATTATTCCTACGCGCACCGGAGCCCGGCACATGTGGAGCGCGGATTGCTGCCGCATGTCCGGGCGCTGTCGGAGGCGCACCGCGCCTTCGTCGCCGAGCATGGGCTGACGGATCACGGCTACCTTCCGGGCGGAGAGGGCTCCGAAGGCATCTCGCACGCCCTGGTGGCGGAACGCTACGCCCTGCCGGGGCGGCTCATCGTCGGCACCGACTCCCACACGCCGCACAGCGGTGCGCTGGGCTGCCTGGCTTTCGGCGTCGGCACCACGGACATGGCGAATGCCATGGTGACCGGCATGGTGCGGCTGAGGGTGCCGGAGGTGCTGCGCATCGAGATGCAGGGCAGCCCGCCGCCCGGCGTGACCGCGAAGGACATCGTGCTGCATCTCCTCGCCCGGCCTGGGCTGAAGGCCGGCACAGGCGTCGGAAAGGTCTTCGAGTTCGCGGGGCCGGGCGTTGCCTGCCTCGGCATCGACGAGCGGGCCACGCTCACCAACATGACGGCCGAGCTGGGGGGCTTCGCCGGGATTGTCGCCCCCGATGCCGAAACCCGGCGCTTTCTGCGCGATCGGCGCGGCATCGACTTCGAGCCGGAACCCTGGATGTGCAGCGATCCGGGGGCACCCTATGCCGAGGTGATCACCCTGGACCTGTCGCACCTGTCGCCCATGCTCGCCGCGCCGGGCGATCCGGGGCGGGGCGTGCCCGTCGCGGCGCTGGACGGGCCGGTGCGGATCGACATCGCCTATGGCGGCTCCTGCACCGCCGGGAAGCGCGAGGATTTCGACCATTACCACGAGGTGCTGGCCTGGGCCGTGGCGCGCGGACTCAGGCCGCCGCCGCATGTCCGGCTGCTTCTGCAGTTCGGCACGGCGGCCGTGCGGGACTATTGCGCGGCGCGCGGCTACCTCGACACCTTCGCGCGCATTGGCGCCGAGATCCTGCAGCCGGCCTGCGGCGCCTGCGCCAATTGTGGCCCCGGAGTCTCGGTTTCTCCTTCCCAGGTGACGGTCAGCGCCATCAACCGCAACTTCCCGGGCCGCTCCGGCCCCGGCCAGGTCTGGCTCGCCAGCCCGCCGACCGTGGCCGCCAGCGCCATCGCGGGGGAGCTGATCTCCTTCCAGGCGCTGCGGGAGCGATATCCCCTCTCCATGCCGGGTCTCGCGGGGGGCGCCGGGAAAAGCGTGCCCGGCTGACGCGACGGTGCGGCGCTCAACGCGCGCATTCGGCCAGGAAGTCCCGCATCAGGGCCGCGACACGCTCCGGCCCTTCCAATGGCAGGAGGTGCCGGAGGCCCGACAGGACCTCCAGCCGGGATTCGGGGAAGTGCGGCGCCATGAGCCTCCGTTGCGCCGCCGGGCCCAGATCCGCGTCCTCGCCGCCAGCCAGGATCAGCGTCGGATAGGGCAGGATGCCGACGCGCCGGCCCCAGTCCTCCCGGCTGCCGGATTCAAGCCAGTGGCGCCAGGCGGCGGGGTTGGCGCGCAACACGTCCTCAATCGCCAGGCGGCGTGACTCGGGCGGCAGTGTGACGACGTTGTTGTCGATGAAACGCTCCGCCTGGGCGCGGCGCTCCTCGGGCGGTCCCTGGAACCATCCGAGCATTTCCTCGCGGTGGGCCTCCGCCATGGGTTCGGGCGAAGGGGGCGAACCCGCCAGCAGGACGAGCCCGGCCAGGCCCTCCAGCCCCGCCTCCCCGTCGAGCGCCCTTCGCGCCAGCACCGCGGCGAGCTTGGCCCCCATGCTGTGCCCCACCAGGACCCAGCGGCCAGGGGGACAGCCAGGGGGACAGCTAGGGAGCTGTGCGGCGATGATCCCGGCGAGGCGATCCGCCATGTCGGCGACGGCGTAGCCGGGTTCCGCCGCCGCCGCGCCGAAGCCCGGCAGATCGAGGGCCAGCGGCCGCACCCCCTCCCCCAGGCACCGCGTCACCTCCTGCCATTCCCGGGCACTGCCGCCGAGGAAGTGCAGCAGGACGAGGCGGATCGCGTCCGGGCCATTGCGGTCCGCGGCCGGGGCGCTGGAAGGGGGCCTGGGAGGGGTTGGTTCCATGCAGGGCAACTGGGGGCGCATCGCGCGGCATCAAGCGGCCGCCGGCACCCGGTTCCGCGTCTTTCCGGCAGGCATCGTGCCACTGGGGCGGTTGCGCTTCCCGCTTTGCTCCCCACAGACAGACGATGCAACGAGACATGCACCGGATCTCCATTCCCGCCCCGGCGGAAAGCCCGCCCGAGGGCGCCGGCTTTCCCATCCAGAACTATGCCGCGCTGGGCGACGGGCGGTCCGTGGCGCTGATCGCGCCGGATGGGGCGGTGGGCTGGTGGTGCGTGCCCAACATGGACTCACCGCCCCTCTTCGACCGGATCCTCGATCCCGGAGAGGGCGGCTATTTCCAGATTCGCCCCGAGGGTGCCTTCGAGGTCGAGCGGCGCTATCGCCCGGACAGCAACATCCTGGAGACGCTGGTCACCACCCCGGGCGGGCGCGTCCGGGTCACGGAATCCTTGAACAGCAGCCTGGCCGGGCGCCTGCCCTGGAGCGAGTTCGCCCGGCGCATCGAGGGCCTCGCCGGAACGGTGCGGTTCCATATCCAGGCGGTCTTCGGCACGCGCGGAGACACGGCCTCGCCCTGGCTCCAGCCCAACCCGAACGGCTGCGTCTTCCATGTCGGTCCGCTGCTCGGGATGATGCGCTGCACGCCGAACATCCGCATCCTGGAGGAGCAGGACCGCAGCATCACCGCCACGGTGACGCTGTCCGAGGGTGAGCGTGCCACCGTCGCCCTCCTGGCTGCCGAGGACGAGCCGCTGGGCGTGCTGCCGATCGAGGAGATCGATGCGCGGATCGATACCAGCGACGAGGCCTGGCGCAGCTGGGCGGGGGACCTGCGCTATGACGGTCCGCACCGGGAGGCGGTCCGGCGCAGCGCCCTGGCCCTGAAGCTGCTGCTCTATTCACCCTCCGGCGCCATCGCCGCGGCTGCCACGGCCGCGTTGCCGGAACGGATCGGCGGCGACAAGAACTACGACTACCGCTATGCCTGGATCCGCGACGCCGCCTATACGGTGAACGCCTTCCTCCGCATCGGTGCCATGGCGGAAAGCAAGGCCGCCTTCACCTGGCTGATGCAGCGGCTGGGCGAGCACGGTCCCCGGGTACTCTATACGCTCTGCGGCGACAAGGCACCGGAGGCAAGGGTGATCGAGGCGCTGCCGGGCTATCGCGGCTCCGGCCCCGTGGTGATCGGCAATGCCGCCGCGCACCAGCACCAGCACGGCGTCTATGGCGACATCTTCGAGACGGCGGCGCTTTTCGTCGGCGACGGCCATATCATCGACCAGCGCAGCGCCCGCGTGCTGTCCGGGCTGGCGGATGAATGTGCCGATCGCTGGCGGCAAAAGGATTCCGGCATCTGGGAACTGGAGGAGCCGCAGCACTACACCATGTCCAAGATCAGCGCCTGGCAGGCCCTCGCCCGTGCGGTGGAGCTGGCGGAGGCCGGGCACCTGCCCTCCACCTGCGTGCCGCGCTGGCAGCGCGAGCGGGACCGGATCGCGGCATGGATCGACACGCATTGCTGGTCCGAGAAGCGCCGCGCCTATACCTTCTTCCCCGGCACCGAGAGACTGGATGCCTCGCTGACCCTGGCCGTGCGCTTCGGCTTCGACGGACGGGAACGCCTGTCCTCGACGCTGGACGCAATCCGGGCGGAACTCGGCCGGGGCGCCCTGCTCTACCGCTATTCCGGCGCCGAACAGGAAGAGGGGGCCTTCCTGGCCTGTTCCTTCTGGATGGCCGAGGCCCTGGCCATGCTGGACCGCGACGCGGAAGCCGAGGCGGTCTTCACCGGCACGCTCGACGCCGTCGCCCCCGGGGTCGGCATCATGAGCGAGATGGTGGAGCCTCGGACCGGCGACCATCTCGGCAATACGCCGCAGGGGCTGAGCCACCTTGCGCTGATCCATGCCGCCTGCACGCTCCGGGGCGACCGCAAGCGGCCGTTCGGGCGCAGGGAGGGCGCGGGCTAGAACAGGCTCGCCGGCGGGGTGCATGGGGCCGGGGTGCCCGCGTCTTCCCCCCGGACCGTGGTCCCTGTGCCCGGTGCGGGGGACTATGCCAGGGTGGCGAGCAGGGCCTGGGCGACGGCCGCCTGGCAGGGCTCGATCACCGGCAGGCCGAGCGCATCCTCCAGGAAGCGCCGGTGCCCGGCCATGCCGGCGCAGCCGAGGATCACGCTGTCCGCTCCCCGTGCCTTCAGCGCCTGCCCGAGTTCGAGCAGGCGGGGCCGGGGTCCTTCCGTGCCCGTCAGGATCTCCATGGGCAGGTTCAGCGGCAGGCTCGCGACGCAGCGCGCCTCCAGACCCATGGCCTGCAACACGCGGCGCTGACGCTGCACGCTCGCCTCGACGAAGGCGATGATGCCGAAACGCTCGCCCCGCGCCACCGCGGCGGCGATGCCGGAACGCAGCGCGCCGAGAACCGGCCGCGGGGTCACGCTGCGGAGCAGGTCGATGGCCGGGTCGGAGACGCAGGCGATGACATAGGCCTCGGCTGGCTCCGCCTCCACGAGACGGCAGAGCGGCTCGGCCACTGCGTGCCAGTCTCGCCAGGTCGCGATGGCGGGTGGACCTTCCGGCAGGCCGGTCACTTCCAGCCGGGGCCCGTGCGCCATGGCCTGGGGCTGCACCGAGGCCCGGATCGTGTCGGTGCAGCTCGGCGAGCTGTTCGGGTTGATCACCAGGATACGGGACATGCCGGAAGCCTTTCCTGCGAAATGGATCGCCCGGCAGGTCGCAGCCGCCCCGCGCAGCCCGTGGCTGCCAGCGCCTGCGCACATCAATCCGGCAGGATGGCACCGACCTGCTCGGTGATGCGGCGGTAATGCTCGGGGCGGCGATGGGCGGCGAAGTTGAACATCTTCTCCTTGCCCTGGCGGCAGGCGTCGAGGTCGCAGTCGGCCACCACCACCTCGTCGCCCAGGGTCTTGGCCTGCGCCACGATCACCCCGTTCGGATCGACGATCACCGAGCTGCCGATCAGCCCGGAGCCGTCCTCGTTGCCGGCCTTGGCCACGCTCACCGCCCAGGTCGCGTTCATGTAGGCATTGGCCTGCGCCGCCAGGTTGGAGTGGAAGGTGCGGATCTCCTCGTTCTCGGTGCTGCCGCCATTCGGGTCATAGGCGGCGGAGTTGTAGCCGATCAGCATCAGTTCCACGCCCTGCAGCCCATAGGCACGCCAGGCTTCCGGCCAGCGGCGGTCGTTGCAGATCAGCATGCCCATCACCGGCCGGCCCCAGGCCTCCGGACCCCGGAAAGCCTCGAAACCCTGGTCGCCGTATTCGAAGTAGCGCTTCTCCAGCTGCTGGAAGCGGTCCCCCACACGCGGCTCCACCGAGCCGGGCAGGTGCACCTTGCGGTACCTGGCCAGGATGCTGCCATCGGGGCTGGTGGTGATGGCGCTGTTGAAGCGCCGCCCTTCCGGTGTGCGCTCGGCATAGCCGACATAGAAGCCAACACCCAGCGCCTTCGCGCGGTCGAAGAGCGGCTGCACCGAGGGGTTGGGCATGGCTGTCTCGTAGTACTGGTCGAGCTCCGCCCCCTCCAGCAGCCAGCGGGGGAAGAAGGTGGTGAAGGCCAGTTCGGGGAAGACCACGAGCTGCGCCCCCTGGCCTGCCGCCTGTTCCAGCAGCGCGATCAGGCGGGCCAGCACCGCTTCCCGGCTGTCCACGCACTGGGTGGGTCCCATCTGGGCGGCGGCGAGGCGGAGGATGCGGGACATGGCGGGAACCTTGTTGGCCGGAAGCGCTCCGATCATGCGAAGCGTTTCTGGGCAGCACAAGGGCCAATGCCATGGAATAATTGCCGGAGTTATATGGTTTGTTTATAGGCTGCCGCATGCTTACGCTGCGCCAGCTGGAAATCCTCCGCACCATGGTCCGCTTCCAGACCACCATGGCCACAGCCCGGCACCTGAACCTCTCGCAGCCCGCGGTCAGCACCGCCATCCGCCAGATCGAGGCGCAGCTCGGCTTCCCGCTCTTCGAGCGTGTCAACAACCGCCTCCATCCGCTGGAGGCAGCGAGCATCGTGCAGGAGGAAGCAGAGCCCCTGCTCGCCCTGCATGCGGCGCTGACGGATCGCCTGCAGGACCTGCGCGAGGCCAAGACCAGCCGCCTGCGCATCCTCTCGACACCGCCCCTGGGACAGGGCGTGGTGCCGCGGGTGCTGGGCGGCTTCGCCCGGCGCCATCCGAAGCTGAAGATCCATTTCGACATCCGCGACCTGAACGACGTCGTCCGCGCCGTGGAAAGCGGGGCCGCCGATCTTGGCATCGGGCTCGGCCTGGGGCCTCAGGCGATGCTGGAGGTGGAGGTGCTGGCCGAGGCGCGGATGGTCGCCATCTGCCCGCCCGGCCATGCGCTCGCCGGGCTTGCCGTGGTGACACCCGGGGATCTGGGCGCACACAGCCTGGTCGCGCTGGATGCCGATACGCGCATGGGGGCCGCCGTGCGTCATGCCTTTCAGTCCGCGCGGCAGCCCTTCCTGTTCCGGGCGGAGGTCCGCACCTGCAGCACCGCCTGCGCCCTGGTCGAGACGGGCACCGGCGTCTCCGTGGTCGATCCCTTCTCCGCCGCGCATCCGCCGCCCGGCAGGCTGGAGATCCGTCCCTTCGAGCCGGCCATCCCTGCCACCGCCTGGGCCTTCTGGTCGAACCGCAAGCCGCTCTCACCACTCGGCCGCCGCTTCATCGGAGAGGTGAGACTTGCACTGGCGCCGAAGCCATGAGGGCTGCCCGCCGAACAGTGAGCGCCGAGCTGTCAGAACGCTCCGCGCGCCCCGGTCAGGCCGGCGCGGAAGGCCTCGAAGCCCGCGGCATCCGCGAAGGCCTTCTGCGTGCCGGGGCGTGTGATGGAATCCGCGGCATAGGTGGCGCCCCAGGCCATGGCGGCCTCGATGTCGCGCGAGCGGACGTAGTGCTGGGCGAAGGCGCCGATGAAGGCGTCCCCGGCACCGCTGGTGTCGCGCGGCCGGACCGTCACGGGCGGCACATGCCGCACCCTTTCCGCCGTCACCAGCAGGGCCCCTTCGGCCCCCAGCGTGACGATCACCGTGCGGACGCCTTTCTCCACCAGCACCCTCGCCGCCCGCTCCGCTTCCTCGCGCGTGGCGGTGGGCAGGCCGGTCATGATGGCGAGCTCCGTCTGGTTCGGCACGAGGAAGGTGGCGGCGAGGACCCGTCCGACATCGAGCTCCGGCGTCGCCGGCGCCGGGTTCAGCAGAACCTCGATCCCTTCCCGCGTCGCCCAGTCGATGGTGTGGTAGACCGTCTCCAGTGGGATCTCGAGTTGCAGCAGGATCAGGCTGCATCGCCGCAGGTCCTCCGCCGCCGCCTCGACATCGGCGGGCAGCAGGTGCTCGTTGGCGCCCTTGACGATCAGGATGCGGTTTTCGCCTGAAAGTTCGACGAAGATCGGCGCCACGCCGCTCTGCGTGCCCGGCACGGCACGGACATGGCGCGCGTCGATCCCGGATTCCTGGAAGTTGCGGATCGTGCCCTCGCCGAAAAGGTCGTCGCCGACACGGCTGACCAGCATCACATCGCCCCCCAGCCGGGCGGCGGCGACGGCCTGGTTGGCACCCTTGCCGCCATGGCCCATCGAGAAGGACGGGGCCGCCAGGGTTTCCCCGGCCTCGGGCATGCGATCGATATAGGTCACGAGATCGACCATGTTGCTGCCGACCACGCCGATACGGCCGCCGGAACTATGCCTGTTGCTTCCGACCATGGTTTCCTTGGTCCCCTCGTCTGTCTTGTCATTGGCCGGTCAGCGGCGCCAGCCTCGCTGGCTCCAGGGGCGTTTGATCGGATGCATCGCGCGTTGGCATCCCCCGGGGGCGCAGCATTGGCGCCGATAGCCCAAGGAGGCCAGTTGTCGGGCGGCGGCCTCCTTGGGCGTGATACGAACCATTGCTTTCAGCGGCCTGCCGGCCCGCGAAGGTCGCCGCCGATGCGGCGGGCCTCACGGGCAGGACGCTAGGCGGTGACGGCGGTCAGCGCCTGGTCGATCGCATCGGTGATGCGGTCGATGTCCTTCTCCGTCGCGATCAGGGCGGGGCTGAGGGTCAGGGTGTTGTTCAGCCCCGGCAAGGAGCGGTTGGTGGCGCCGATGATGACGCCGGCCTCCATGCACTTCGCCACCACGGCCTGGACCTTGGCCTCGGCCAGCGGCTCCTTGGTCCTGCGGTCCGCCACCAGCTCGGCGCCTTGGAACAGGCCGCAGCCGCGCACGTCGCCGATCACCGCATGGCGTTCCATCAGGGCCAGCAGGTTGCCGCGCAGGCGCTGGCCCATCGCCGTCGTGTTCTCCAGCAGGCCCTCATCCTCGATGATCCGCATGTTCTCCAGTGCCGCCGCAGGGCCGGCGAGGCAGCCGCCGAAGGTGGAGATGTCGCGGAAGTAGCTCATCGGATCGGCGGCATTGTCCTTGAACAGGTCGAAGACCGCCTCGGTCGTCACGGTGCAGGAGATCGCTGCGTAGCCCGAGGCCAGGCCCTTCGCCATGGTCACGAAATCCGGCTTCACCCCATACTGCTGGTAGCCGAACCAGGCCCCCGTCCGGCCCAGGCCGCAGACCACCTCGTCGATATGCAGGAGGACGTCGTACTTGCGGCAGATCTCCTGCACGCGCGGCCAGTAGCTGGCCGGCGGGGTGATGACGCCGCCGCCGGCGGTGATGGGCTCCAGGCAGATGGCCCCGATCGTGTCCGGCCCCTCGCGCAGGATGACCTCCTCGATCGCATTGGCGGCGGCAATGCCGTAATCCGCGGCATCCGGGTACTGGCTGCGGTACTCCAGGCAGTGCGGCACCTCCACGAAGCCCTCGGGGAAGGGGCCGTAATCGGCATTGCGCTGCGGCTGGCCGCAGGCGGCCAGGGCGCCGAAGGTGGTGCCGTGGTAGTCGCGCTCGCGATAGAGGATCTTCCACTTGCGGCCGCCGTGATGGCGCGCGGCGATCTGGCGCACCATCTTGAAGACCTTCTCGTTCGCCTCGGAACCGGAGTTCGAGTAATAGACGCGGGTCAGGCCCGGCATCTTCTCGATCAGCCGCTTCGCGAAGGCCGCCCCCGGCGCGCTACCCTTGGCGCCGGCGAAGTAGTTCAGCTTCACCAGCTGCTCGCGCACCACATCGGCGATCGATTCACGGCCATAGCCGACATTGACCGTCCAGACCCCACCGGAGGTGGCGTCCAGATACTCCTTGCCCTTGGCATCCCACACGCGCATGCCCCGGCCTTCGACCATCAGCTGCGGATCGACGGTCTCATAGGCCTTGTGCTGGGAAAGATGGTGCCAGACATGGGCGCGGTCGGCCTCGATCAGCCCGGCGATGTCGTTGGTCTTCGGAACGTAGTTCATGATCAGCCCTTCGCTGGATCGTCCGGACCGGACATGCGCCGTACGATCAGATGCCCCATCAACATGCCCCCTGGCCGACATGCTCCCGGCACGGGCGAACGCAGGCACGCGCCCGGCTGCCCCGACCGGCCCGTTCGGCATCCGGAAGAGCCGCACGCCACGCCCTGTGGCAAGGCGTCACGGCCCATGACCCGATGGAACAGGCCGGCCGCGATACCAGGAACATGCTGGAATGACGGCGTCGGGAAGCGTAACGCGATGCGGCACCCGGCCTCAAGCCCCGGCGGGCATCGCGCGGAGCGGAATGCGGCGGAGGCCCGGCCGTCAGGCCCGGTCCACCATGCGTATGCCACCCGGCGAAGCGGACGCGGCCTGGGGGCGGCCTATCCTGCCGCGATCAGTTCCCGGATGCGGCTGGCCAGGGCCTCCATGGCGAAAGGCTTGGTCATGACATGCATGCCCGGCTCCAGGTGCCCGTCGCCCACCACGGCGTTCTCGGCATAGCCGGTGATGAACAGCACCTTCAGCCCCGGCCGTCCGACCCGGGCAGCATCGGCCATCTGCCGGCCGTTCATGCCGCCGGGCAGTCCGACATCCGTCACCACCAGGTCGACGCGGGCATCGGATTGCAGCACCCGCAGGCCCGAGGCGCCGTCGCCTGCCTCGATGGCAGCGTAGCCCTGTTCCTCCAGCACCTCCATCACCAGCATCCGCACGGTGGGATCGTCGTCCACGACGAGGACGGTCTCGCCGAGTTCCGCCCGGGGCGCCTCGGCCAGTTCGGGCACCGGCTCGGCCACCTCGGCCTCGCCCAGGTGCCGCGGCAGGTACAGGCACACCATCGTGCCCTGCCCGACCTCCGAGTAGATACGCGTCTGCCCGCCCGATTGCCGGGCGAAGCCATAGATCATCGACAGGCCCAGCCCCGTGCCCTGGCCCAGCGGCTTGGTGGTGAAGAACGGGTCGAAGGCCTTGGCGATCACGTCGGGCGCCATGCCCATGCCCGTATCGGAGACGCAGAGCGAGATATACTGCCCCGGCGCGGTGTCGCGTTCGCGAGCGGTGCGCTCGTCGAGCCAGCGGTTGGCCGTCTCGATGGTCAGCCTGCCGCCATGGGGCATCGCATCCCGCGCGTTGATGCACAGGTTCAGCAGCGCGTTTTCCAGCTGGTTGGGATCGACCAGCGTCGGCCACAGCCCGCCCGCGCCCACCACCTCCAGCTCGACGGAGGGCCCGACGGTGCGGCGGACCAGCTCCTCCATTCCCGCCACTAGGCGGTTCACGTCCGTCGGCTTGGGGTCGAGGGTCTGCCGGCGCGAGAAGGCCAGTAGCCTGTGGGTCAGGGCGGCGGCCCGCCTTGCCGCGCCCTGGGCGGCCCCGACATAGCGATCGACGTCCTTGTACCGCCCCTGGGCGACGCGGGTGCTGAGCAGTTCCAGCGCACCGATGATACCGGTGAGCAGGTTGTTGAAGTCATGCGCGATACCGCCGGTGAGCTGGCCGACGGCCTCCATCTTCTGGCTCTGGCGCAGCTGCTCCTCGGCGAGCAGCAGGTCGGCCGTGCGCTCGGCGATGCGCTGTTCCAGCGTCTCGGTCAGGGCGCGCAGCTCGGCGGTGGCACGGTCGCGCTCCGCCTCCATGGCGCGGCGCTCCTCCACGTCGACCAGCACGCCGGGAAAGCTCAGCGGCGTGCCGTCGGGCGCATGGTCGACGCGGCCATTCGCCTCGATCCAGTAGTACTGCCCGTCGTTGCGCCGCACCCGGTACTGGTGGGCATAGGCGCCGCCGCGGGCGATGACGTCCTCAATGGCGGCGATGAGGCCCGCCTTGTCGTCGGGATGGACGGTCGCGACCACCTGTTCGAGGCTGAGGCCGACGCGCCCGAGCGTGGGATCGAGGCCGAAGCTGCGGGCGAAGGCTTCGTCCACCGTGAAGCGGTCGGTCGGCAGGTCCCAGAACCAGGTGCCCACGATGGCCCCGGCCGCGAGCGCGAGCTGGACGCGCTGGATGTTCTCCCGCGCCAGCGCCTCGCTGGCGCGCAGGGCGGCCTCCGCTTCCCGTCGCGACGTCACGTCGCGGAACAGCACCGACACCTGCCGCCGGCCCGCCGGCTCGATCCGGGCGGCCGAGACCTCGATATGGCGTCCCGCCGCGGCGAAGTAGCGCTCGAAGCGGATCGGCTGGCCGGTGCGGAGCACGCCTCCGTAGAGCTCGACCCAGCCATCCGCCTCGTCGGACGCGAAGCCCCGGATCGTCCTGCCGACGATGTCAGGGATGCCGGTATGCCGCTCGTAGCCGGGATTGGCCTCGACATGAACGTAGTCGCTCAACGGTCCGTGCGGCC
This sequence comes from Roseomonas mucosa ATCC BAA-692, assembly GCF_000622225.1. Classification (GTDB taxonomy): domain Bacteria; phylum Pseudomonadota; class Alphaproteobacteria; order Acetobacterales; family Acetobacteraceae; genus Roseomonas; species Roseomonas mucosa. The sequence continues at coordinate 22,820 of NZ_KK211415.1, forward strand.
CGTCGAAGAACTCGATGATGCAGAAGCCGTCGTCGATCGAGTTGAACAGGGTGCGGTACCGGGTCTCGCTTTCGCGCAGGGCCTCCTCGGCCCTCTTGCGGTCCGTGATGTCGAGCACGGTTCCGATCAGCCGCACCGGCTGCCCATCCTCGAAATGCGTCTCGCCCTGGGCGGAGACCCAGCGCTCGATCCCGTCCCGCAGCCCGACGGTGCAGTACTCGGCGGCAAAGCGGCCCGATCCCGCCGGGTCCATGGACCGCCGCACCGCCTCGTCCGCCCGCACCCTGTCCTCAGGATGCAGTCCCGCCAGGAAGGTGCCCTCGTAGCTTACCGGCACCCCGGGCGGCAGGCCGAACAGCGCGCGGCAGCGGTCGTCCCAGGTCAGCTCCTCCGTCCGCACCCAGTAGTCGAAGGTGCCGATCCGGGCCCCCGCCGTGGCCAGCCGCAGTCGGTTCTCCCGGTCGCGCAGGGCGGCGTCGGCCCGGCGGCGCTCGCTCTGGTCGAGCAGGGCGCCGATCATGCGGACCGGCCGTCCCTCCGCGTCGCGGATGACGTAGCCGCGGTCCAGCACGTCCGCGTAGCTGCCATCGGCCCGGCGGAAGCGGTATTCCTCCGTCCAGCCCGTGCCGGTGCCGTCGATCACCGCATGGATGCTGCGATCCACCCGCGTCCGGTCCCCGGGATGGATCTGGGCGATCCACCAGTCCCCGGTCGGCTCCACCTGCCCGGGGGTCCAGCCATAGGCATCTTCCAGCGCCTCGTTCCAGAGCACGCTGTTGTCCGCGAAGCTCCAGTCCCAGATCGCGTCGCGGGTCGCCCGCTGCGCCAGGCGGAAGCGTTCGTTGATCGCTTGCAGCGCCTGGCCGGCGAAGTGCTGTTCGGTCCGGTCCCGCAACATCTTGAGGTAGCCGGTGTGGGCGCCCCGCTCGTCCCGGAGCTGCATCATCTCGCCCGAGGCCCAGAAGCGGGAGCCGTCCTTGCGGCGGTGCCAGCGTTCGTCGGCGGCCCGGCCGTCCCGGGTCGCCCGCTCCATCTCGGCCTCCGGCAGGCCAGCCGCCTGGTCCTCCGGCACGAAGATCACGTCCGCCGCCCGGCCGAGCATCTCGGCCTCCGTCCAGCCCAGGATATTCGCCGCTCCGGTGTTCCAGCCGGTGACCCGCGCCGCGAGATCCGTGCTGATGATGGCGAAGTCGGTGGCGCTGTCCAGGATCTGCCGCCGGAGCGCCTCCGACCGGGCCTGCTGCGCCAAGCTCAGGCGGAGGGTCAGCTGGCTCATGACCTGGCGGGCCAGGGTCTTCAGCACGAATCGCTGCCGGGGCGTCAGGCCCTCCGGCCGGGGCTTCGTGTCGAGGACGCAGAGCGTGCCCAGGGGCAGCCCGTCCGGGGTTTCCAGCAGATGGCCGGCGTAGAACCGCAGCCCCGGTTCCGAGGTGATCAGCGGGTTGCAGTTGAAGCGGGGGTCCTCCAGGAGGTCCGGGACAACCAGTTCGCCGGGCTGGAGCATCATCCGGGAGCAGATCGAGTTGTCGAGTGGCATCTCCCGCACGCCCAGGCCGACTTCCGCCTTGAACCACTGTCGGCTCTTCGCGATCAGGTTCACGGCGGCCATGGGCGCCTCGAGCAAATCGGCGGCCAAGCGGGCGAGGTCGTCGAAATCCTGCTCCGGGGGCGTGTCGAGAATGGCGTAGCAGTCCAGAGCCGCGAGCCGGTCGGCCTCCGTCCAGGGACGGTCCTCGTTCTGGTCGGTCACGACGATCGGGACTCCACCGGCGCCTTGTCCGCCGGGCGGCTGGCCTGTCCGGAGGATCGGGTGGACCGGCCATCGCCAGTGACCCTGGCCTGGACGGCCACGCCGGCTATCCGGCGTCGCCCCGATGCCCCTCGCTCCCTGGTGCAGGGCGCAATTCGGACGCAGGCAGGGCTACGGGGGGAGCTGGAAGGCATGAAGGCCGCCTATACCAATGGTACGATCGGGATGAAATCCTCATGCCGGGAACGCCGTGATACCCTCCTCCAGTTGCAGAGGTGTCTGCCGTGACACGATCGGTCCGCTCGCGATCGTAACCGGCCCCGCGCCCGGCACATGAGGGATGGAACCCTGGGGGACCTTGTGACGCACTGCATGGGACGGCAGTAATCCACGCTCTGTGTTTCCGGGGTTTCTTCATGCGTTGGCTCTATCCGCTGATCCTGTGCGCGCTCGCGGGATGCTCCGGTGGGCTCCGCACGGCGAATACTCCGGCCAGCCCGGCCGACAGGGCGGCCTTCTGCGCGGAACAGGCCCGGCAGACGGAGGCGAACTACGCCGCGAAGGACCAGTTCGACGCCTACGTCGCCGGTGCCCAGGCACACCGGGATTGCCTCAGCGCGGGGCACTGAAGGCCGGCTTTCCCTGCGCCCTAGAAGGGCCGGTGGATCAGCGCCGCAAGGGAGAGCGGCAGCGCCGGCGGCATGACCAGGGCGCGGAGCTTCAGGAAGCTCCAGGCGCTGGCGTCCTGGCCCTCGCGGCGGATCGCGACGAGCCAGAGCAGGGTTGCAAGCGAGCCGGTGACGGACAGGTTGGAAATCGGCCAGGAAGACGTTCAGCCCGTCCAGCCCGTAGCGGATACGGGGGAGCGTGCCGCTGCGTGGCGGCGGGTGGGCGGCAGGGGCCATGCGGTCGGCATCCTCGGACGGGCCCTGGCCAAACGCCGCGGTGCCTTTCCGGGTTGGCACGGACATCCTGGCCCGGCAGGCTTCGCCCGGGCTGGACCGCCATCCGCTGCCGGACAGGTTCCGCGAAGCCATGCGGCCGCCCGCAGGAGGCACGGGCCGCCGGCCTTCAGCCGGCCTCTCCCCGCCGTTCCCGCGCCCGCAGCCTTTCGCGATGCGCGGTGTAGAGGCCGCTCGCGATGATCACGCCCGAGCCCAGGAGCATGGCCTGCCCCGGGAAAGCGCCGAAGACGACATAGCCGACGAAGGCGGAGGTGACGATCTGGCCATAGGAGAAGGGGGCCAGCACCGAGGCGGGCGCCTGACGGTAGGCCTGCACCACGAGCATCTGCCCCGCCGAGCCCAGCACGCCATGCAGCAGTCCGAGGCCGAGCTCCCAACCCGTCGGCATGCGGAAATCAAAGGGCAGGAAGAGGGTCAGCGCCACGAAGCCGGTGCAGGCCGTCCAGAACATCGTGGTCCCGGGATGGTCCGCCACGCCGATGCGGCGGGTGATCACCACCGCGCCCGCCCAGGCCGCGGCGGTAAGTAAGGGCAGGACGGCCGCCCACTGGAAGGTGCCGCCGCCGGGCTGCACCACGATCAGCACGCCGACGAAGCCCACCAGCAGCGCGATCCACCGGCGTGGCCCGACCACCTCCCCCAGCACCGGGATGGAAAGCAGGGTGATGAAGGTCGGCGCCACGTAGTTGATGGCGGTGGCCTCGGCGAGCGGGAGGTAGCCGAGGCCGATCACGAAGAGGACGGAGGAGGTGAGGACGCAGAGCCCGCGCAGCAGTTGCAAACCAGGCCGCCGCGCGTGAAGGCCGCGGAAGCGGTTCCTCCCCAGAAGCGCGAGCGTCATCGCCACGAAGACGAGATAGCGGATCCAGACGATCTCGCCGCTCGGCAGGGTGCCGCGAAGATGCTTGGAGACCGCGTCGGAGCAGGAGAAGAGCGTGACCGCGCCGAGGATCAGCAGGATGCCGCCGAGCACGTTGTCCTGCGGCGCCAGGCTGGCCGGAACGCTGCCGCGCGGGGCGGTGGCCGGGGCGAGATCCGGAGGGATGGGCACCTCCGTGGCGGGTTCTTCCGTGGGGTCCGCCGCCATGCCCCCGTCCGGCCTGGCCGCGCCATCCGGTGCGGCTGCGGAGAGGGGTCTCGGTCCAGTCATGGTGCTCGCTGCGATCCGTGTTCGGGAAAGGGGGAGGTATCCGGCCGACATGGCCACAGGATGGGCGGAGGGGGCAAGGCGCGGGGACGTCGTTCCAGACGGCCCGGAATGCAACCCCGGGGACCGATCCTCTCCATCTCCGCTCCCGCCGCTTCCCGCTGTCCCGCGGCCCCGGAACTCGAATTCGGCCGCGCCGGCCATCCGCCGCGGTCAGGGCGCGGCCTTCGGCGCCTCGTCCTGCCGGCTTTCCCGGCCGTCGCGGCGATGCGGCGGCCGGGTCAGCGCGATGCGCCAGGAGGCACGCATGGTGCGCTGGATCCGGTCCGCGACTTCCGGCGAGATCAGGCTCTCGTCCCGTATGCGGTCGATCACCCTGGCCCCGTCGCGCAACCCTTGCAGAAGCAGCAGCCGCTTCTCCAGCGTCGCGGTGATGTCGGGAAAGCGGGCACGCATCTGGTCCACGGCCTGGTCCAGGCGCTCGATCCGGCCCACCAGGACGCTGTCCAGCAGCACGGTCATGCGGCCGCTCAGCAGCGGGCCGATGGAGGCCTGGTTGTAGCGGCGGAGCTGCTCCAGGACCGCGCGCCGGCAGAGCAGGAGCTCGAAGCGGTCGGAGAGCGCATTCTCCAGCGGGCGGCGGAGGCCGAGGCGCCGGTCGAGCCATTCCAGGACCGGCATGGTCCAGCCCGATTGCAGGATCCTCTGCGCGGCGCGGTTGTAGCCCAGGCGGCCCTCCCGGCGCGCGGCATCGATCATGTCGCCGGTGTTGCGCATCATGGTATCGAGGTTGCGGATGGAGATGACGCCGCTGCTGAACAGCGGGATCAGGCTGCGCTCGCGCGTGGCCAGCGTGACCAGCCCGATGATCAGGCGGTCCCGCTCGGGCAGGGCCAGGTCGAAATCCTCCTGCGCCAGCCCGGCTTCCATGCCGGTGCGGTATTCCGCCGCCGCCTGTCGGGCGATCTCCTCCGGCAGATGGAAGGTCCTGGCGGTCTCGGCCATCCGTCCCAGCACCTCGGTCGTCGCCAGATGCACCGCCTGCCACTGCAGGGCCTGGTTCTGCGGCGAAAGGCGGTCGATGCCCAGCATACGGATCACCCAGCGCAGCGTGGTGCCGTTCACCAGCAGGCTGAAGAGCACGAAGGCGGTGGCGAAGCGGGCGACGAAGAGCCGCTGTTCCGGTGGCAGGACGGGGTTCTCCGCCAGGCCCAGCGCCAGCACCACCGTCACTGCCCCGCGCAGGCCGCCCCAGGCGATCACCAGCTTGTAGGCCGTGCTCACCGGCGCGCCGAGTCGCAGCCAGCCCAGCAGCGGCAGCAGGCCGAAGAGCACCAGCAGCCGCGCGCCGAGGGCCGCCACGACGAGGACGAGAAGCAGCAGCAGGTCGTGCAGCTCCATCCCGCCGAGCAGGTGGCGGGCCTGCAGCGTGGCCAGCAGGAAGATCATCGCCCCGGCCAGCATGGCGAGCTGTTCCCAGATGAGCTGGAGATGCGTCCAGTTCCGGGGCGAAAGCCGCGTGCGGCCCAGCGCGTTGATCACCAGGCCCGCCGCGACGATGGCCACGACCCCGGAGACCCCGATCCCCTGGTCGGCCAGCAGGTAGAGCGGATAGGGCAGCGCCAGGGTGAGGGCCGCCTCCGCCAGGGCGAGCCCGCCGAGGGCGGGGAGCAGCGCCGCGGTGATCCGGCCGGCGACGATGCCGAAGACGGCCCCGCCCCCCAGGGATACGGCCAGTTCCCGCAATCCGGCGATGGGCGAGGCCGCGGCCGCATCGCCGCTCAGCATCGCCAGCAGGACGCTCATGATGGCGATGGCGGCAGCGTCGTTGAGCAGGCTTTCCCCGGAGACCAGGCGCATGAGCCGCCCCGGCGCCCCGACCTCCCGGAACACGGCGATGACGGCGGCGGGGTCGGTGGTGGCGATGATCGCGCCGAGCAGCAGGCAGACCGTCAGCCCCTGCGCCGTGACCGCCGCCATGGCGAAGCCGATGACGGCCGTGGCCACGAAGACGGCCACCACGGCCAGGAGCAGGATCGGCCCCAGGTCCGGCAGCATCTCGCGGAACTCGATGGACAGCGCCGACTGGAACAGGAGCGGCGGCAGGAAGACCCAGAGATAGGCCTCGGCCGGCAGGCTGGGGCTGAACAGCAACGACAGGCCATCCTGCACCGGCCCCGGCAGAATGGCCGCGGCGAAGGGAAGCAGGCTGCCCAGCGCGATGCCGGCCAGCGACAGGACCGTGGCGTCCGGCAGGCCCGTGCGGGCCGCCATGACCTGCACCAGGACGATCACCGCCAGGAGGCCGCTGCCCAGGGAGAGAATCGTCGCGATGAGACTCACGGGAGGGGTCCTGGCAGGAAGCGGCGGCACCACCCGAACCGGGGCACCAGCCCTGGCCTATCAGCCGGGCCCGCGCCTGGGAAGCGGCACCACGGCCGCCAGTACCGGCAGGCGTTGCGGCCATGCGGAAGCGCCGCCGCCGGGCCCCGCTCACGCTTTATTGGGAAAAGCACATCACCCGGCGAGGAGGTGGCAATGTCGCCGCCCCCATGGTGCGGGTCCTTCCGGGCCGCAGAGGCGTCGACGATGTTCCGTTCCACCTCCGACGCGGGCGTCACGGCCGCGCTCTGCCACAGGAGCGGGAGGCGGACCGCGGAGCCTGACTGAAGCGCGCGGCACCCGTCGCCGCGGAGCGATGGCGTGTCCTTCGGGGCAGGCCACGGCTCCGACGGCATGTGCCCCGGTGCGGTCATGCCACGCGCCCGTTCCACCGGGTCCGGGATCACTCCTGGACCGGCCCGTGCCAGGCCTGGCTTCATCCGGCCCCCTGCCCTTCCGGCCTCACACCAACACCCGCACCCGGGCCAACTCCATCCCCGGCCGGCCCGGGTGCCGGACAGCAGGAGCAGCTTTTCTTGACAACCCTCCAGGCCATTCTGATCGCGATCCTGCAAGGCGCGACGGAGTTGTTTCCCGTCAGCAGCCTCGGCCATGCCGTCCTTCTCCCGGCCCTGCTGCGCTGGAACCTGGACCAGCGCGCGCCGGAATTCCTGCCCTTCCTGGTCATGCTGCATGTCGGCACCGCCCTGGCGCTGCTGCTCTACTTCTGGCGCGACTGGCTGGCCCTGATCCGGGGCGTGCTGGGGGCGGGACAGGCTGGCAAGGTCCGGGAGAACCGGCGCCTGCTCCTGCTCATCGTCATCGCGACCATTCCCGCGGTGATCGTCGGCTTCGTGCTGGAGCATTCGCTGCGGGGCCTGTTCGGCTCCCCCGTGGCAGCCGCGGCCTTTCTCGCGGCCAACGGGCTGCTGCTGCTGTTCGGCGAAAGGCTGCGCGGGCGCGCCACCGCGCCGCGCTCCATGTCCTCGCTCACGCCAATGGACGCCCTGGTGGTGGGGATCTGGCAATGCGGAGCCCTGATCCCCGGCATCTCGCGCAGTGGCGCCACCATCGTCGGCGGCCTGCTGCGCGGTGTCGGGCACGAGGGCGCCGCGCGGTTCAGCTTCCTGATCGCCACGCCCATCATCCTGGGCGCGACCGTGCTGGAGGTGCCGAAGCTGCTGCATGCGGCCATCCCGCCCGGCACCTTCGGCCTCTCGGTCCTGGCCGCTGCCGTCGCGGGGGTCACCGCCTGGCTCAGCACTGCCTTCCTGATGCGCTACTTCCGCGAGCACGAGGCCTGGGCCCTGAACCCCTTTGCCTACTACTGCCTGCTCGCGGGGCTGGGCAGCCTGGCCTGGCTGCTCCTCGCCTGAACGGCAGCCTGGAAGCGGCGTGCGGAACGTCCGCCGGGGCGCGTCACCCCTGGCCTCCTCCGGTGCCAGGGGCAAGGTGGCTGTCGCGCGGCCCCATGGCGAAATCCGGGACGGCTTCGCGAGTCAGGCGGAACCCGCGCCGCCCCGCAGCACCGAGAGGATCCGCTCCTGCTCCTCCGGTCGCAGGAAGAGGCTGTTGCCGATGCTGAGGCTACGCGCCGCGAAGTCGCGCGCCCGCGGGCAGGGGCGATCCGGGACGATGCCGCCGAGATAGGCATAGTCCGGCAGGGCGCGCGCGAAGAGCCGGCTGACGCCCAGCCCCTCCCTCCAGAGCCGGGCCAGCGCGGCCTCGGCATCCCGGGCGCGGTCGAACACCAGCACCAGGACGGGCCAGGTGCCCCGCTCCCCCGGGCGGTCCCCGAGCACCCGCAGGCCGGAACATGGGACGAGGCGAGCGGCGAAGCCCTGCGCCTGCCGCCGGGTCGCTTCCAGGAAGTCAGGCAGGCGCGCCAGGGCACGGCGCCCCACCGCCTGCCGCCAGGAGCCCACGCGGTGCAGCGGCACGTCGAGTGGAAAGCGGTCGCCAAGCGCGGCTTCCGTGTCGCCGGCACACAGGGCGCGGCGCAGGCCACGGCCATAGGCCATGGTCAGGCCCAGCGGGTTGTAGAGCAGCCCGTAGCCGAGCAGTTCCAGGCTGCGCCGTGCCTCCATCCACCGGTCGGGGCGCAGCATGGCGGCGGCGCTGTCCCGCAGCCCCTGGCGCAGGATCGGATCGCGGCTGACCAGCACGCCGCCCTCATAGAGCGTCAGGCCCTTGCCGACCGCCAGGCTGAAGAAGCCGATATGCCCTCGCAGACCGACCGGCACGCCCCCTGCCCGCGCTCCCAGCGCCTGGGCCGCATCCTCGATCACCCAGGCGCCGCATCCCTCGGCCAGGGCCAGCACAGCGTCCAGCGCGGCCACCCGGCCGGCGAGATGGGTGGGCAGCACCGCCAGCAGCCTTTCGTCGCAGAGCGGCGCGAGGCTGTCCGGGTCCAGCTCCGCCGTGCCGGGGAGCGTGTCGCAGGGGCAGACCTCCAGACCCAGCGCATGGATGGCGATGGCCACCAGCGGGCAGGTGAAGCCCGGCACCGCCACGCGCCGCCGGCTGCTCCGCGCCATCAGGCTGCGTAGCGCCACCATCAGCGCCGCGGTGCCGGAACAGGTGAGCAACACCTCCTCCAGGCCAAGGAAATCCGCCAGCGCCGCTTCCATCCCTCCCGCACCGCCGCCCGGGCGCAGGTCGCGCCAGAGCAGCGGCAGACCCGCGGTCGGAGGCAGTTCGCGCCAGGGGGAACGCGGCGGAAGCCGGGAAGGAGCCATGGCGGTGGGAATCAACCCGGCACGGCGCCGGGCGACGGGGCTGTCGATGGCATCCCGTTCCGATGCGGCCCCGGCCCGGCGTGGGTGCCCGCCGCCCCGGCCTCCGGTTCGTCCGTCTCGCTCAGGGCCAGGCAGACGATCCCGGCCAGGATCGCCGTGCCGCCCAGGATCTGCGCCCAGCCCAGGTGCTCGCCGAAAAGCGGCACGGCGAGCACCATCACCACCAGCACCTCCAGATGCGAGGCGGCGAAGGCGGGGCCGATCGGCGCGTGCCGGAGCAGGGCCATCCAGGTGAAGAAGGCGCCGAGATAGCCGCACAGCGCGACATAGACCCAGGGCTGCGCCAGGACCCGGCCCAGCCAGGCGAGGTCGGCCGTGACCGGCAGCGCGCCCATGGCGGCATACTTGAAGCTGATCTGCGCCAGCGCGTCGAAGGAAAGCAGCAGCAGGAAGCCCAGCAGGTAGAAGCGCCGCATCAGCCGATTCCCACCACCGCCACCCCAAAGGCGACGAGCAGGATGCCCGCCACCCGCAGCCGGGTCAGAGCCTCGCCGAACAGGAAGCGCCCGGCGATCATGATGGCGATGATGTTCACCGAGCCCAGCAGCACGCCGTCCGACAGCGGCACCAGGGACAGGAAGGCCAGCCAGACCACGAACTCGGCCACATAGCAGCCGAGGCCGAGCCACAGCCAGGGCCGCGCCGCCATCGCCCGCCAGCGTGCCATGCCGTCGCCGCCGGTGCGGGCGGCCGCCTTGAAGGCCAGTTGCCCGCCGGTGTCGAGCAGGATGTTGAGCATCCAGAAGGTGAGGATCATCGCGGACATGGGGAACTCCGTGCCGGCTGCGCGGCGCGCCATGCCAGGGGCGGCGGTGCGCCGCCCCAGGCGTCACAGGAAGCGGGCAGCGCTCAGGCGACCAGCATCTCGCGCAGCGTGGACTCGGCGGCCTCAAGCGTGCGGTCCACGTCGTCCTCCGTATGGGCGAAGGAGACGAAGAGGTTCTCGTAGGCTCCCGGGTGGAACAGCACGCCGCGCTCCAGCATCCCCTCCCACCAGTGGCGGAAGGCGTCGTGGTCGGCATGGCGGGCCGCGTCGCGGTAGTTGCGGATCGGCTCGCGCGAGAACCAGAGCTGGAAGACCGGGCCGAGGCCGACGACATGGGCCGGGGCGCGCAGGTCGCGCACCAGGCGCTGCAGCCCTTCGCGCAGACGGTCGGAGACGCGGTAGAGGCGTTCGTACATGCCGGGCTGGGCCAGTTCGTCCAACGCCGCGTTCGCCGCCGCCACGGCGATGGCATTGGCGTTGTAGGTGCCGGCGATGGAGACGCGGCCCTCGGCCACCAGCGCCATGATGTCGCGCCGGCCGCCCATGGCGGCGACCGGGAAGCCGCCGCCGAGGCCCTTGGCGAAGACCGACAGGTCCGGTGTGACGCCGTAATGCCCCTGCGCGCCGGCGAGGCCGATGCGGAAGCCGGTGATGACCTCGTCGAAGATCAGCAGCGCGCCGTGCTTGCGCGTCAGGTCGCGCATCGCTTCCAGGTAGGCGGGCTCCGGCAGGATGCAGCCGGTGTTGCACATCACCGGCTCGGTCAGCACGGCGGCGATGTCGTCGCCCTCGCGCTCCAGCGCCTCGCGCAGCGCGGCGATGTCGTTCCAGGGGAGGATGATCAGAGACTGGTCGATGCCCGCCGGCATGCCGGGGCCCTGCGGCACCGGGCGGGGCGCGGCATCGGGGCCGGCACGGCCCAGATCCGGGTGCTTGCTCCAGTAAACGCCGTCGGAGAAGCCGTGATACATGCCCTCGAAGCGGATCACCTTGCGCCGGCCGGTGAAGGCGCGGGCGAGACGCACGGTGTAGAGCACGGCCTCGGTCCCGGTGTTGCAGAGGCGGACCTGCTCCACGCTCGGAATGGCGGCGATGATCTTGCGCGCGAGATCGGTCTCCTCCGCCGCCGGCAAGGCGAAGACCGTGCCGCGTTCCTGGATGCAGTCCACCACCGCCTGGGTCACGCGCGGCGGCCGGTGGCCGAGCAGCATCGGGCCAAGGCCGAGCAGGTAGTCGATGTACTCGTTGCCATCGACATCAGTCAGGCGCGCGCCGGTGCCGTGCGAGATGAAGAGCGGATAGGGGTCCCAGCCCGACCAAGTGGCGCGGGCGGTGCTGTTGACGCCGCCGGGGATCACTTCGCTGGCCTTGGCGAAAAGGGCGGCGCTGGTCCGGCTGCGGTCCGGGTTCTGGTAGCTGAAGGTCATGATGTCTCGTGTCTCAGCGGATACCGATCTGCCGCGCCCCCCGGGTCGCCGCGCCATCGGGGTACGGGACCGGCAGGCCGGGTGGGCAGGCCATTGCAGGTGCCGTTCCAGCCGTGATGGCAGACGGGAGAGAATGAGGGATCACGAAACAATGAGTTGATTCGGCGGGATTTTATGGGTGGCATGGCGATATCCCGGCTTGGCAGGCAGGCTCGGCTGACCAGATGCCGGGCCCCGCATTCCGGGGATGGCTACAAGATTTGTAGCTCCGGAACCGCTCGTCCGGGGGCCTCTGTCGTCGGTTTCCCCAGGCTGGAGGCTGTTTTCCCCTTCAGGCACCCGATGGCACGCGCCTTGCGCTAGCGACACCACCCGCCCTTGATGAGGCCAGCACGGTGTCCGCAGAGTTCCAGGTCTATATCGACTTCGACGGCACGATCTCCCTCCAGGATACGACCGACCTCCTGCTGGAACGCTTCGCCGACCCGGCCTGGCTGGATGTCGAGGCCGAATGGCTGCGCGGCGCGATCGGCTCGCGCGAATGCCTGCGCCGGCAGGTGGAGCTGCTGCGCCTGACGCCGGAAGCTTTGGACGGCTTCATCGCCTCGGTGCGGATCGATCCCGGCGTGCCGGCTTTCATGGCCTTCTGCCGGGCGCGGGGCCTGCCGGTGATGGTCCTCTCCGACGGGCTGGACCGCGTGGTGTCTGGCGTGCTGCGCCAGGCCGGGCTGGGCGAGCTGCCGGTGCTGGCCAACCGGCTGGAGCGGGTGGGCGCGGAACACTGGGCGTTGCGCTTTCCCCATGCCCGCGCCGAATGCCGGGCTGCATCCGGCCATTGCAAATGCGCCCGCCTTACCGGCCCGGCCGGCCTGCCGGGACTGCTCATCGGCGATGGGCGTTCCGATTTTTGCGCCGCGGGCGAGGCCGGGTTCGTCTTTGCCAAGAGCCGCCTGATCGCCCATTGCGAGGCCGAGGGCATTGCGCACCAGCCCTTCCGCGACTTCGCCGAGCTGCTTCCGCGCTTCCTGGCCTGGCTGGAGAGCCGCCCGCACCGTGCTCCGAATGCCCCGCTGGCTGTCCCCGTGAAGGGCCCGCACGGCTGGCGGGAGCGCAGCCTTGCCTGAGACCCTGTCGATCGGGCCTGGCCGCGCCTGTTCCGGGACAGAGGCGGCACGCCCGCCCGTGCTTGTGCTGGATCTGGATGCCTCCCTGACGAGCCAGCCCGGCCTCGCCGGGCTGCTGCGCGACGGGCGCGCGATCCACATCGGGGCGCGTGACCTGGCACCCCGGCTGCGCATCGTCGCCGCCCGCCGGCCGCTGGCCCGGCTGCGGGAAAGGCTGCGCGAGGCGGCGGGGGCGGAGAACGTCCCCGGCACCATCGCCTTCTACGGCTCCGGCGACTTCCATCACCTCGCCACGCTCTTCCTCGCCCGGCTGCGCGAGAAGGTGACGCTGCTGCATTTCGACAACCACCCGGACTGGGTGCGCTTCCCGGCCACGGTGAACTGCGGCGCCTGGATCAACCGGGCGCTGGAACTGCCGCAGGTGGCACAGGTGGTGACCATCGGTCCGGCCGGGGAGGACCTGGTCCGGCCGCAATGGAAGGGTGCCAATCTCCGCGCCCTGCGCGAAGGGCGGCTGGAGGTGCATGCCTGGCGCGGCACGGAAAGCCGCTACTGGGGACGCCCCTTCGAGGCGCCGGGCTGCCGCGCTGGCGGTGGCCGCATCGCCTGGGATTCCCTGGCCGATGCCTCCTGGGACGGCTTCCTGGAAGCGCTGGATGCGCGGCTGCCCGGCCGCCCGCTCTGGTTTTCACTGGACAAGGACGTGCTCGGCCCCAACGAGGCGCTGACCAACTGGGAACAGGGCGGCATGGCGCTGTCGGCGATCCTGGGCGCGGTGCAGCGGCTCGGCCGCCGGCGCGGCATCCTGGGGATGGATGTCTGCGGCGACTACTCGCCGCCGCGCTTCCGCGACCCGTTCCGCTGGCTGCTGTCCGCCACCGACCGGGCCACCGTGCCGGAGCCTTCCGCGGCCGCGCTTGCCGTCAACGACCGCAGCAACCGCCGTATCCTGGAGGGCTTCGGCGCCCTGCCGGGAACGGCCCCTCCCCTCCCCCTTCCTTCCGAACGGCTCCTTGCCGCCCAAGGCCCTTCCGCATGATCGTCGACCGCAGTTGCTTCCTCCGGGGCCGGACCAGGACCGGCGTGCTGCTGATCCATGGGCTGGGCGGAACCCCGGCCGAGATGGCCCATCTCGGCCGGAGCCTCTACGGGACCGGTGCCCATGTGCTCTGCTGCCAGCTTGCCGGCCATTGCGGTACGGAGGAGCAACTGGCCAGGACCGGCTGGCGCGACTGGTACGACAGCGTCGAGGCCGCGCTGACCCGGTTGCGCGAAAGCTGCGACACGGTGATTGTCGGCGGCCTGTCCATGGGGGCCGTGCTGGCTGCCCGGCTGGCACGCGAGGAGCCGGAACGGGTCCAGGGGCTGGTCCTGCTGGCCCCGACCCTCCGCTACGACGGCTGGGCGATGCCGCGCTTCAGCTTCCTCCTGCGCGGGCTGGTGCATCTGCCCTTCGGCCGCCGCTATCGCTTCCGGGAGCAGGAGCCCTTCGGCATCAAGGACCCCCGCATCCGTCGCTGGGTCCAGAAGTCCCTGAACACGCCGGGCAACCTCGATGCCGGACTGGAGGCGACGCCGGCCCTGGCGATCCGGGAGATGTGGCGGCTGGTCGCGGACATGCGCGGCACCCTGCCGGAGATCCGCCAGGACACGCTGCTGATCCATGCGCGCGAGGACGACGTGGCGAGCCTTCGCAACGCCTTCCACTTCCAGCGCCATCTCGGCGGCCGGGTGGAGACGCTGGTACTGGAGGACAGCTACCACATCATCACGGTGGACCGGCAGCGCCAGATCGTGAACCGGCGCGTGGCCGATTTCGTCCGTCAGGCCGGTGGGTGGGAACTCGCCCCGCTTGCCGCGAAGCCGGAGGTGGTCTCGGACAATGATGCGGCCCATCTGTGCGATGCTGTCTGAGGGGGGCCTGCTGCCCGGTTCCGAGGGGTTCGGCCATGACCCGGGCGCCGGTCTGCGGGCCAGAATCCTGCCCGGCATCCATGCCCTGCCGCGCGAGGCCTGGGAGTCCTGCCTGCCCGGCGAGGCGGAGAGCTGGGCCTACCATGCCGCCTGCGAGGCCGGGGCGTCGCCGGAGTTGCGGATCGGCGCGGCGGCTGTCCATGACGGACAGGGGCTGGTGGCGGCCGTACCGCTGTTCCGCATGTCCTACCGCCTCGATACCCCATTGCAGGAAGGCTCCGGGCGGCTGGGGCGCGGCCTGGCCCGGCTGCTCCGCCCCGTGGCGCAGCTCAGGCTGCTCGCGGCCGGCTCCCCCTTCACCGAGCGCTGCCACCTCGCCCTGCGACCCGGGCTGACGGCGGAAGGGCAGGCCGCGGCGCTGCGGGCCCTGCTCGGGGCGCTGGAGGGGGAGGCCCGCGCGGCGCGCGCACCGCTCCTGGCCTTCAAGGACCTGGATGCCGGGGATGCCGCGCGGCTGGCGCCGGTGCTGGAGCCCGCCGGGTTCCAGCGCATCGCCAGCCTGCCGGTCGCCGTGCTGGATCTGGGCACAGGAGCGGGCGGGATGGAGGCCTATCTCGCCTCCCTGTCCGCTGGCACGCGCAAGGACCTGCGGCGGAAGCTGCGCAGCGCCGGGGCCGTGCGCATCGAGCACAGGGAGCATCCAGGGGAACTCGCCGCAGCGATCGAGGCACTCTACGAATCCACCCGGCGGCAGAGCGGCGTGCATTACGGGCCCTTCGAGGAACTCCCCCGGGACTATTTCCGCGCCGTGGCCGAGGCCCTGCCGGGCCGGGCACGCTTCGTGCTCTACTGGGTGGGCGGGGAGCTGGCGGCTTTCAACCTGCTGCTGCTGGAAAGGGACCGCGTCATCGACAAATTCCTGGGCATGGCCTACCCCCTGGCACGGCAGCATAATCTCTATGCCGTGAGCTGGGCGGAGAATGTCCGCTTCGCCCTGGAAACGGGACGCCATCTGCTGCAATCCGGCCAGACCGCCTATGCCTCCAAGTTGCGTTTCGGAAGCCGTCTGGAGCCCTCCGCCATCTTCGCCCGACACCGTAATCCCGTACTGAACCGTGCGCTCCGCCTCGCCGCACCCTATCTGGCCTTCGACCGCTGGGACCCTGATCTACGCGATCAGGGCGCGCGTTCCGCTGTCCGGGGGTGATGCCGGGACGGTGCGGAAACCCGCCGACGCGATGCCGCCTGCCTGGAAGCCGGGGAACCACGGGCAGGGCCTCCGGCCGCGCCCCTGGGACCGGCTTCGGGGCGCGGTCTTCCCGAAGGTCAGGCTGCGCTGGCAACTGACCTTCGCCTTCATGCTGGTAAGCGTCATCCCCGTGCTGCTGGCGAGCTATGTCGCGGCGGAAATGATCTCCTCGCGTTTCGAGCGCAGCCGCGAGCGCTGGCTGAACGACACCGCGCGGCTCATCGTGAGGCAGTTGCTGGAGGCAGAAGAGGAGGCGCGGCTGGCCACCGCCATCTTCGCCAACAGCCTGACCCATGCGCAGACGCTGGAGGGCGACCTCGCCGGATTTTCCGCGGATCTCCTGGTTTCCACGGGCTACGACCTGGTCGCCCTGTACGACCCGGACGGCCATGTGGTGCTGAGCCAGGGGCTGTCCGGCGACACCGCCTGGCTTCCCCGGCAGGACGGGGCCGGGTTCTACATGACCATGGCGGGGGGCACGCCGGTGCTGCTGCTCGGCTCCTCCCACCGCTTCCTCTTCGACGGGCGCCCCTATATCGCCTTCGTGGCGGACAAGGTGAACGACCGGCTCATCGCGGCCGCGCAGACGATCTCCTCGCTGCAGGTCAGCTATTTCGGCGCCCGGGGCACGCCGGCGCTCAGCTTCTCGAAGCGGGAGGGCCTCCCCGGCTTCTCCGTACCACTCGAGGCCCTCGCCCGCCTGGAGGCCGGCGAGCAGAGCGTTTCCGCCATGGCCCTGCCAGACGACAGGCTGGCCAGCGGCTTTGCCGCGCTGCGCGACCGCCAGGGCGCGCTCGTGGGGATCATCGCCGCGCGCCTCGCCAGCAATACGCCGGTCCTGTCGAATCTGGGCCTGCTCCAGCTCTTCGTCGCCCTGTCGCTCTGCTCCGGGCTGCTCTCCTTCGTGGTGGCGCTCGTCGTGTCCGCGCGGATCTCCCGGCCGGTCAGGGACCTCACCGCCGGCCTGCGGCAGGTGGCGAGCGGCAACTATGCGACCCGTGTCCGGGAAAGCGGAGACGGCGAGCTGGCGGAACTGACGGGCGGCTTCAACGCCATGACGGAGCAGCTGGAGCGGCTGCGCAGCATGGAGGCGGAAATGCGGCGGCGGGAGACGCTCGCCACGCTTGGCGAGGCCGCCACCACCATCGCGCACGAGATCCGCAACCCGCTGGGCATCATCAAGACCTCCAGCCAGGTCATCCGGGGCCGCGACGGGCTTTCGCCCGGGACCGAGCGGCTGCTGGACTTCGTGCTGGACGAGGTGAAGCGCATCGATCATCTCGTGCAGGACCTGATCGACTATGCGCGCCCGCGTGCCCTTCGCCTGCAGGTACTGGACCTGGCGGACGACGTGATCGCTGGCGTGGCCGATTTCGCCGAGGCGGAGCTGAGCCGCCGGGGCATCACCTGCGCGATCCTGAAGCCCTCCCTTCCGGTCAGGATCGCCGGCGATGCCGAACTGCTGCATCAGGCGTTCCTGAACGTGCTGATCAATGCCATGGAGGCGATGCCGGACGGGGGAGAGATCACCATCCGGGTGTCGCGGGAGGCGGCAGTCGTGCTGGCGAGCGTGGAGGACACGGGCAAGGGCATCGCCCCGGAGATCGTGGACCGGCTCTTTGATCCCTTCGTGACCAGCAAGCTGCATGGCACCGGCCTGGGCCTCGCCCGCGTGCGCGCCGTGGTGGAGAGGCATGGCGGCCGCATCGAGGCCGATAACCGGATCGGCGGCGGGGCCCGCTTCGTCTTCCATTTCCCCCTCGCCGAGGAGAAAGGTGATGGCCTCCTCCATCCTGATCGTTGACGACGAGGCGAGGCTGGCGGAGGTGCTGGCCGTCGGCCTCGAAGGGCGCGGCTTCGAGGCTGCTTTCGCCTGCTCCGCCGATGCGGCCCTCGGGCATGTGGCCACGCAGCGCGTGGATCTCGTGCTGACGGATCTGCGGATGCCGGGGCTTTCAGGGCAGGAGCTGCTGCGGCGGCTGCGGGCCGAGCACCCCGGCCTGCCGGTCGTGATCATGACAGCCTATGCCAGTGTGCGCGACGCGGTGGAGCTGGTGAAGGAAGGCGCCTTCGACTATGTCGCCAAGCCCTTCGACCTCGACGAGGTGGTGACCACCATCCAGCGCGCCCTGCATGTGCAGCAGGTGGAAAGCGAAAACCAGCGCCTGAGGCAGGAGCTGGAAGGGCGCCACGACTTCTCCAACATGGTCGGCCGGAGCCCGGTTTTCCAGCAGGCGCTGCAGCAGGTCGCCGAGGTCTGCGAAAGCCGCGCCACGGTGCTGCTGCAAGGGCCAAGCGGCACGGGCAAGGAGCTCTTCGCCCGTGCCGTCCACTACAACAGCGACCGGCGCAAGCGGGGCTTCGTCGCGGTGAACTGTGCCGCAATCCCCGAGGCGTTGCTGGAAAGCGAGTTGTTCGGCCATGTGAAGGGCGCCTTCACCGGCGCCATTGCCAGTCGCGACGGCCGCTTCACCATGGCGCATCAGGGCACGCTGTTTCTGGACGAGATTGGCGACATGCCCCTCGCCATCCAGGCGAAGCTGCTGCGTGCTATCCAGGAGCAGTGCTTCGAGCCGGTCGGCAGTACGCGGACCATCAAGGTGGATGTGCGCATCGTCGCCGCGACGCATCGCGACCTGCGGCGTGCGGTGGAAGACGGCCGGTTCCGCGAGGACCTGTTCTACCGTCTGAATGTCTTCCCGATCAATGTGCCGCCCCTGAACCAGAGGACCGGCGACGTGCCGCTGCTCGCGCAGCGTTTCCTGCAGCAGCACGCCGCCTCGATGGGCAAGCGCATTTCCGGCTTCAGCCCGGCGGCGCTGGCGGCCATGGAGAGCTATGACTGGCCGGGCAATGTGCGGGAGTTGCAGAACTGCGTGGAACGGGCGGTGATCGTGGCGCGAGCGGAGATCATCGACCTGCCGGATCTGCCGCGCTATCTCTTCGAGACCCGTGTACCGTCCGCGGCCGCGGCGCGGCTGCCGGGGGATCTCGACGCCGAACTGACGCGGCTGGAACGGGAGATGATGCTGGAGGCGCTGCGGCAATCAGGGGGCGTGCAGGCACGCGCGGCCGAGCGCCTGGGCATCAGCGAGCGCAGCTTCTGGCATCGCATGAAGAAGCTGGAGATCCGGATCGACCGTCATCTTCGGGACGATCGGACGGAGCCGGGCGCTTAAGCGGGACGGTGAGGCCGCCAGACGGGACGACCGGTGCTTCGCGAGGCCAGAGGCCGGGGACATGGCAGGCACGGCCGTCCTGGCTTCGGAGATTGACAAGTCTCTTTCAGGAACCGGCTTGGCGGGCATCGGAAGCTTCATGACATCGGGCGTGAGCAAAGATCGAGTCAGCCGTTATTATGATCGGCTCGTAGCTTCCCAAGCATCGGCCTTTATATGATAATGACATTCGTTTGCACTTTCCCGTGAACGTGAAGCGGGCCGTCTCAGCCAGTCTCGTCCGGAGTGGAGGATAGATGACACACGAGAACAGTACGGAGCCAGCTTTCCGAACCGAAACGGACTCCATGGGAGAGGTTCAAGTTCCGGCCGATCACCTCTGGGGCGCCCAGACGCAGCGGTCGCGCGTGAACTTTCCCATCGGCGTTGACCGCTTCCGCTTCGGCCGCCCGGTGATCCGCGCCCTGGGTATCCTGAAGAAGGCCGCGGCCCAGGCCAATGCCGAACTCGGCCAGATCCCGCGCGACAAGGCCGATCTGATCGTGCGCGCGGCGGATGAGGTCATCGCCGGCCGCTGGGACGCCGAGTTCCCCCTGGTCGTGTTTCAGACAGGCTCCGGCACCCAGACCAACATGAACGCCAACGAGGTGATCGCGAACCGCGCGATCCAGATCGCCGGTGGGCAGGTCGGATCGAAGAAGCCGGTGCATCCGAACGACGATGTGAATCACAGCCAGTCCTCGAACGACACCTTCCCGACGGCCATGCACATCGCGGCGGTGGAAGTGCTGACGGGCACCACGATTCCGGCTGTGCAGCAACTGCGTGACACGCTGGACGCCAAGGCGCGGCGATACGAAGGGATCGTCATGGTGGGCCGCACCCATCTGCAGGACGCCACCCCGGTGACGCTGGGCCAAGTGATCGGCGGCTGGGTGGCGCAGCTGGACGACGCCGTTGCGACGCTGGAGCATGCGCTGAAGGGCCTTCTCCGCCTGGCGATCGGCGGGACCGCGGTGGGCACCGGGCTGAATGCCGACCCTCGCTTCGGCGAGACCGCAGCCCGGTTCATCGCGAACGAGACGGGCCACCCCTTCATCTCCGCACCGAACAAGTTCGCCGCCCTGTCGGCCCACGACGACCTCGTGAACACCAGTGCGGCCCTGCGCACGCTGGCCGGCGCTCTGATGAAGATCGCCAACGACGTACGCTGGTATGCCTGTGGTCCCCGCGCAGGGTTCGCCGAGCTGCGGATCCCGGAGAATGAGCCGGGTTCCTCCATCATGCCGGGCAAGGTCAACCCGACGCAAAGCGAGGCGATGACAATGGTCGCCGTGCAGGTCTACGGCAATGACGCAGCCGTTGCGTTCGCGGGCAGCCAGGGCAACTTCCAGCTTAACGTCTACAAGCCTGTCATGGTGCACAACGTGCTGGAATCGGCCGAACTGATCGCCGATGCCTGCCGCGCGTTCGACGAGCACTGCGCCCGCGGCATCGAGCCGAACGAGGAGCGCATCCGCGAGCACCTGGACAGTTCACTCATGCTTGTCACCGCACTCAACCCACATATCGGCTACGAGAAGGCGGCCAAGATCGCGATGACTGCATACCGCGAGAACACGACCCTGCGCGCAGCGGCTTTGAAACTCGGCCATGTCACGGACGAGCAGTTCGACCAATGGGTGCGCGCGGAGGACATGACCGGGCCAAAGCCATAGGCTTCGGCGTCTGGCCTGCTTCCACCCCTGGCTGGATCGGAGGTCAGGCCAGCCTATGTCCCGGTCGCCAAACCTCCTTGACGGCTTCAGCGGTGGGATGCGCCTTGGTAGTGCCCTCAGGTCCAGCATGTTCTTCCGCTTTTTCGGGCCTGGCACGGGCGAGGTCGTCCTGGTTGTGGGAGGGTTTCTTCCGGCCCCGGCATCCGAAGCGAGGTCATGCGGGGGTCAATGCCGCTTGCGGGTGCGGCCGCATCGGGCATGCTGTGTCCCGAAGAGCGGACGCCGTCTCCAGCGCCGCTTGCTGATGCCGGGCCGGCCCTGGGACTTTCCCGGATCCAGCCCGAGCCGGAGGCCGCGGAACGTCGGGCATCAGTGCTGCTCGATGGCTTTCCGCAGGGCACGCCGGAACCCCTCGTCGCACAGCCATAGTCCTCCCTGCCCCGAGAGACGCGCGCCAGCCCTGCCCCGGTGATGCGCACCGGAGACGGCAAGGCAGCTGCTGCGAAGGCCCGCGTCTTGTTGCGCCGCAACAGAAAGTCGCGCTGAGGACCATAGCGTGCGCCACGATATGCCAGCCCTGCTCGCCGCCTCCTGAAGCCAAAGCACTTGGCAGTGGCCGCATGGCCCCAACTCAGGCCTGCTATCGAAGGGTGTGCCGGGGAGGTGTGTAACGGGAGCACAAATTCGGCTTGAAGTGCGACCAGGAATCACTAATGTGGATGCATCGATGTGATTGCAACGGTCCGGATTGACAACGGAGCCGAGCTCATTAGGCGGCGGACTGGGGAGGTTCAGCATGTTTCTGATGAACAATTGGTATGTGGCTGGCTGGGAAGCGGACCTTCAGCCGGGCAGTGTTGTAGCCCGGCGCTTCCTGAACTTGCCCGTGGTGCTGTTCCGAACCATGGCGGGCGAGATTGGTGCTCTTGAGGATCGCTGCTGTCACCGCGCCATGCCGCTCAGCAGCGGCGTCGTCGAGGGTGAGGCTCTCCGGTGCTTCTACCATGGGCTTGAATTCGCAACGAACGGTGCCTGCACCAAGGTTCCCGCGCAGGACAAGGTCCCGAGCTCCGCGCGTGTGCGAAGCTATAAGCTGGTGGCACGAAATCATGTGCTTTGGATCTGGATGGGCGACCAGGAACAGGCCGACGAAGCCCAGATCCCGGCGTATGAGGTGCATGACAATCCAAGGTGGGCGTGGACGCCATCCTACTTCCACCTGCAAGGCAACTGGCAGCTCCTGATCGAAAACCTGCTCGACCTGTCGCACCTCTCTTATGTGCATCCCAAGACGATCGGCGGAAATCCGGCGATCCACTTCCGCGCGCAGATGACCACCACGCGTACCGAGCGAACGGTCCGGGTCGAACGCCGGATGCCAAACTCCGCGCCGCCACCGACCTATGTGGCAGCGAAAGGGTTCACTGGTCTGATCGACCGCTGGCAGGAGATCGAGTTTGAGCCGGTCCTGATTCGCATCAACACCGGCGGGTGCGATGCCGGCACCGGCGCTTATGAAGGTCGTCGCGACCAGGGCTTCTCGATGTCGGGATTCCACGGGATCACGCCGGAGACGGAAAGCACGACGCATTACTTCTGGTCCATTGCGACCGATGCAGTCGCGAACGGCGTTCCCGAGACTGTCTTCCGGCAGACCTATGATACCTTCGTCGAGGACCGGGCTGTTCTTGAACAGCAGCAGATCCGACTCAGTGAAGACCCTCTGCGGCCGAAGGTCGATATCGTCAGCGACGCGGGTGGCAACCATGCACGCCGGATTCTCGCGCGGCTGATGGAAGCCGAACGTACGCAGGTTGCGGCGGAATAGCATCCATGCTCCAGCCCTGGCTTACGCTTCGCATTCTGCGCAAGCAACGCGAAGCCGAAGACATATTCTCCTTCGATCTGGCGTCGCGTGATGGTGAGGCTCTTCCGTCCTTCGACGCTGGATCCCATATCGATGTGAAGGTCGCGGAAGGGATCGTACGGCAGTACTCGCTTTGCAATTCGCCGGACGACCGTCGCCTCTATCGCATCGCGGTCCTCCGCACGCCGGATTCTGCTGGAGGAAGCCGCGGCCTGACGGAACGCTTCGAGGAAGGAGACTTGGTGGAGGTGGGTGCGCCCCGCAACCTCTTTCCTCTTTCTGCTTCGGATGGGCACAGCATGCTCTTTGCAGGCGGCATTGGCATTACACCGATCCTCTGCATGGCGGAGCGTCTGGCCCGGACCGGGAAGTCATTCGAACTGCACTACGCTGGCCGCTCCCGCAACCGTATGGCCTTCCTGCGAAGCATCGATGGGGGACCGCTGGCTGGTTTCTCCCATGTCTACTGCGATGACGAACCGGATCAGCCGCGCCTGGACCTTGCAGGGCTGCTTTCCGGACATGCGCCCGATACCCAGCTTTACGTGTGCGGCCCGACGGGCTTCATGAGCGCCGTGCTGGACACCGCGAAAGGCTTGGGCTGGCCGCCGGAACACCTGCACCGCGAGTACTTCGCGGCGCCTGCTGCCACGCAAACCGGTGCGGATACGGCTTTCGAGGTGCAGGTCGCCAGTACCGGCGCCAGGTTCCTGGTGCCACCAGAACGCTCGGTCGTGAGCGTGTTGGCAGAACACGGCATCGAAGTGAATGTCTCCTGCGAGCAGGGTGTCTGTGGCACATGCCTGACCAGGGTGCTGGATGGAGAGCCGGACCACCGGGACCAGGTGCTCACCGACAGCGAGCGTTCGGCGAATGACCAGTTCACGCCCTGTTGCTCGCGGGCACGGACGCCAGTGCTGGTGCTCGATCTATGAGGCGCTCAGGGCCGCTTATGGGGCGCTGGAGCTTCCGGCTCATAGGCATTGACAGCCGGAACGTTTGTCATGAGGCGGCGCAGGAGGTCCAGAAGCAGGCGACGCTCCTCCGCGTTTACCCCCTTCATGAGCAGCGCTTCTCGCGCCAACGCAACTTTCAAGACACGGTCATGAAGCGCCCGGCCCGCAGGCGTCAGCCAGATCAACTTGCGCCTCGGGTCCGTCTCGTCAGGCTCCGAGCGCGTGTATCCAGCCTGGAACAGGACATTCTCTGCCCGGCTGATAGCCGACTTGTCGACCCCCGTGGCATCGGCGACGATCTGAAGTGTCAGGCCATCGCCCTGAGCCAGCATGGTCATCAGCCGCCATTCGGCAACACCGATGCCGAAATGCTCGCGGTAGGTACGCGACGCCCCTGTGGCCAGGGAGTTGGAGAGACCTGTGATGAAGAACGGGAGATAGTTCTCAAGGTCCAGCACCGGTCCGTTCTTCGAGCCGTGCGCCATACGAGCCAGATCCTTCCTACCTTAGGGGAAGGGAATAAAAGCGTATGACGAGGCTGATGACTACCGACCTCTTTGCCCTGGCCGTGACGCTGCAGACGATCCGGCGCCGTGGAGATGTTTGTGTCGGTGTCCTCGGACAGGACGGACAGCCACTCGACTTGGACGATGCGGCACAGGACTGGCGGGCCTTCGTTCGCTTGGTGACGGACGAGATCTTATCCAACGGCGGCGAATCAACCACGGAGACGGCCGACATCGCCCTGGTGCGAGGGACAGATTCCTATCGCCAGTTTGTCGCCGGACATCCCGCCTTGGTCCAGCAGGTCAGCGCCGTGGTCACGGTGCGCGACAGTGTCGTTGAGGAAGTATTCGACGAGTAGAGACCAACCGGCACTAAGTTATCTACAGCATACCAATTAACAAAGCAGGAGGATAACATGAATGCTGACGACATAGGTCGGCACGTCCGGGAACGCAATATGACGCCGTTCCAGACGATGGTGGTGGGAATCTGCATCTTCATCAATCTTCTCGACGGATTTGACGTTCTCGCCATGGCTTTCACGGCCCCGGCCATTGCGAAGGAATGGGGGCTTCAGCCGACCGAGCTCGGGATCCTCTTCAGCGCGGGTCTGGCAGGCATGGCAACCGGCTCCGTTCTGCTCTCGCCACTCGCGGACCGGTATGGGCGCCGGGTGAGCATATTGATCTGCCTCGCCCTTATGACGGTCGGAATGCTGCTGTCGGCGGCAGTGCAGAGCACAACCCAACTTCTCATCCTGCGATTTGTGACAGGGCTGGGTATTGGCGGAGTACTCCCCAGCATCAACACGCTGATCGCAGAGTATGCTTCTCAAAAGCGTCGAGATCTCTGCATCGGTCTGATGACGATGGGTTATGCCGCAGGAGCGACCATCGGCGGGATTGTCGCGGTCTTCCTCATCTCCAATTTCGGGTGGCATTCGGTATTCCTGGCCGGCGGCATACTTTCGGCCGCGACCGCAGTGCTGGTTGCACTGGCTCTTCCAGAGTCCATCGATTTCTTGCTGGCACGCCGTCCGGTCGATGCACTGGGTAAGATCAATAATGCCTTGTCCCGGTTGCAGTTGCCTGTGCTCGACAGCCTGCCGCCGGTGGCCGTGCACGAACGCCATAGGACCGAATTCGGGACGATTCTTTCCGGTGCCATGAGGCGCACGACCCTCCTTGTCTGCAGCAGCTTCTTCCTGGCGATGATGACCTTCTACTTTCTTCTCAACTGGACGCCCAAGATCCTCGTCGACCTCGGCATGTCCATGGAGGGTGGCATTTCCGGCGCCGTCCTGATGAATATTGCAGGGGTGATCGGGGGGGTCCTGCTTGGCTGGTGTACGAACCGGTTCGGCCTTGGCCGGCTCACCATTGCCTACATGACCCTGTGCTTCGTGAGCGTCGTGGTCTTCGGTATGCTGCCGAGGTCGACGATCGCGCTTCTCTCGGGAGCATTCGCGATCGGCTTCTTCATGAATGGCGTGATCGTCGGACTTTATGCCCTGGTACCGACGGTTTATCCGCCTACGGTACGTGCAACAGGGGCCGGACTGGCGCTCGGGTGTGGACGGCTAGGCGCAACGGTTGGCCCGTTCCTGGCAGGCATGCTTATCGCGGGCGGATGGTCCCCCCTCACCTATTTCGCGGTTATGGCGCTGCCGATGCTACTTGCAGCCGTCGTCATCAGCCGTATTGCCGCAAGCCCCGTCCATGCGGCGAAGGTAACCACTGCACCGGAGGCCGCTTTCGGAGACCTTTGAACAGTCGCCACTGGCCACACAGGATGGCAGCTGACCGTCAAGTTGGTGGTGCCATCATGAAAGCTTGGCGCCTTGGGGCAACATGCGTGCGCGGGTTGCCCTAGGTCTGGAGGAATGGAGCCAGTGCCTTCCATACCGTCTAGCCGGTGTGGAGATCGGGAGCGGGATGAACAACCGCACCGGGTTTGTCGCAGGCTCTAAACTCCGAAAAAATGATGCAACGACGAGGAAGGTGATAGCGAACCGCTCATCACATCAGGCAAGCTCATCCACCCCTTTCACATCCGTGGTACAGAGTGTAGCGGCCTTCAGAGATCAAGCACGAGCCGTGCTGATCGTGCACGTGAAACGCACAAGCACATCCTGTCGTTCCGGGCTTTCTCGGCGTCGGTCAGATACATGTCCTGGTGGTCCGGCGTTCCATCCAGCACCACTGTCAGGCAAGTACCGCAGACTCCTTGTTCGCAGGAAACGTCGACGTTAATACCATCGCGAGCCAGTGCGGCCACGATTGTCTCGTCTGCCGCGACGCTGACAGTCCTTCCTGTACGCCGGGCCTCGACTTCAAACGCGCCTTTGGAGACAGTCTCATCGACTAAGAGCGCCTAACAGAACCGCCTAATCTGGCCGAGGCAGACGAGGGCGCAGGCGAGTGTGGTGAAGGCGAGGTGGATGTCGGCGCGGCGCTCGTAGCGGATGGTCAGGCGTCGGTAGCGGGCGAGCCAGGCGAAGGTACGCTCCACCACCCAGCGGTGTCGTCCGAGGCGGGCGCTGCTCTCGATGCCACGGCGTGCGATGCGCGGGGTGATGCCACGGGCGCGGCACTCCCGGCGGCAGCGACGGTGGTCGTAGGCCTTATCGGCGTGGAGTTTGCCCGGCCTTTGCC
>NZ_JHWD01000028.1 GCF_000622225.1 Roseomonas mucosa ATCC BAA-692
GCAACCCCAGCCCGAGGAGTTGGCGGCATGATGCGCGTCCTAAAAATTGGCGTCGGAAGTCAGATTGGGGCTGGACTGTCAGGATATGTCGCCGAGCTGACATCCTGCTTCGTCGGCGCCGAGCTGGGCCTGCCCTGCGACATCCCGAACCACGCCAGCTACGTCTCATCGTGGCTCAGGACGCTTCGGCAGGACAAGCGCGAGATCTTCCGCGCCGCGGCCGAGGCCCAGCGCATGGCCGACTACCTGCTCGGCTTCCATCCCGGGCACGCCCGACGGGCGGCCGAGGAGGCGCGGCGCGACGAGGCCGCGGAGGCGGCGTGAGCGCCGCCCTGCTGCCCGGCGCGGCGGCGCTGGCCCCGGAGCTGCGCTCCTACGACCACGTCATCCTGTTCACCTCGGGGGGCAAGGACGCCACGGCCTGCCTGGTCGAGCTGCTGGAGCGCGGCGTGCCGCCCGCGCGCATCGAGCTGCACCACCACGAGGTGGATGGCCGCGGCGAGGCCTCCATGGACTGGCCCGTGACCGGCGCCTACGTCGCGGCACAGGCGGCGGCGTTCGGGCTGCCGCTCTACCGCTCCTGGCGCGAGGGCGGCTTCGAGCGGGAGATGCTGCGCCAGGATGCACCGACGGCGCCGATCCTGTTCGAGACCCCTCATGGCCTCATGAGGACAGGAGGGGCCGGACCGCGCAACACCCGGCTGCTGTTCCCGCAGGTCTCGGCCGACCTGTCGGTGCGCTGGTGGTGCTCGGCGGCCCTCAAGATCGGCGTCGGCGCGGCCGCCATCGCCGGCCAGGCCCGCTTCCTCGGGCGCCGGACCCTGGTCGTGACCGGCGAGCGGGCGCAGGAGAGCCCGGCCCGGGCGCGCTACGCCATCTTCGAGCCGCACCGTACCGACACGCGCGGCGGCTCGCGCCGGTCCCGCCACGTCGATCACTGGCGACCGGTCCATGGCTGGGACGAGGTGCGGGTCTGGGACGCGCTGCGGCGTCACGGCGTGCGGCCGCACCCGGCCTACGAGCTGGGCTGGTCGCGGCTGTCCTGCATGTCCTGCATCTTCGGGTCGGCCTCGCAGTGGGCGACGATCCGCCTGATCGCGCCGGTCCTGTTCGAGCGCATCGCGGCCTACGAGGAGCGCTTCGGCCGCACCATCCAGCGCGCCCGCTCCGTTCGCGCGCTGGCCGATCTCGGCCGCCCCTATCCCGCCGCCCTCGCGCGACCCGATCTCGTCTCCCTCGCCCTGAGCACGCTCTGGGACCTGCCGATCCTCGGCCCGCCCGCAGGCTGGACGCATCCGGCCGGCGCCTTCGGCGAGGCCGCCGGCCCGACCTGAACCCTGCACGGGCGGCCGCACCCGGCTCCGCGCGATGCCACCACCCCGACCGAACACAAAGGAGGCCCCATGGGCTGGCTCGTTTCCGATCGCCCGCTCGTCCGCGAGACGCCGGCAGAGCACCTGACACGCGACTACACGACCGACGACGAGCACGGCCGCACCGAGGTCCTGGCCGCATCGCAGGTCGGCCGCGCGGTCTACATGGCGGTACGCCGGACGGAGAAGGCCGGTCCGCGTGCCGGCCGTCCCTATGTCTTCGCCGCCGTGATCCTGGTGTTCAACAACGCCCGGGACGGCTTCGGCCGCAAGGACATGGACGAGACCGCTGGCCCCTGCGAGGTGGCCTGCCCACCCCGCATCATGGCGCTCCTTTCCCCGGTCGAGGAGCTGCCATCGCCCGGCTACGCGGCCGACTGGCGCGCGCGGGTGGACTCAGCCCGGCTGGAGCGGCGCGGGGTCGCCGCCAGCAGGAAGCATCTGCTCCCGGGTCAGCGGGTGCGGCTGACCGAGCCCCTGAGTTTCTGCAAGGGCGCCGTGGTCGCCACCGAGTTCGAGGTGGTGCCGACGCCCGCCGGACGGCGAGGCCCGATCTTCCGGCCGGTCGGGCATGCTTTCCTGTGCCGCCTGCCCTCGCGCCTCCTGACCGTGGCCATGACGGTCCCGGCCCCGGCGGTGACGTGATCCCCAGGGAGGATGCACCGGACCCGGTGCCGGGACCGGGGCCGCATCCCCTCGACAGCTGCGAGGACCGCTGTCGCCTGCGGCTGACGCTGCGCGACGGCCGCGTGATCGAAGGCCTGCACAATGCCGTCCCCCCGAGGTGCGGACCGACCCGTTCTCGGTCCCGAACATGCTCGCCGCGCTGCTCGGGCGGGGCCTCAAGGCACAAATCACCCGATTGGGTGACCCGTCGCATCAGCGCGGCCACATCCAGGTGGAGATGCCCGTGAAGGGCCGGGCGCGCTTCGTGCTGATCGGGGAGCCACGCCACGGCACGATCGGCTGGCGGGCGGTCTGGGACGGCAACGACAGCAAGCCCGGCCTTCGGCGGCGGCGACTGTCCGAGGCGACCGAGGCCTACCGCCGGATGCTCGCGGCCATGCGGGAGGGGTGCCGCTCCGTCCAACCGGACCTGTTCGGCTGAACCATACCCTCCTGTGCTCATGGGCGCCTGTCCTCATGAACACATGAGGGAATGAGGAAAGGAGGGGAGACGGGGCAGGACGAGGAGATGGGCGCTGCCACCGCGCTCCGGGGCGCGGCAAGGGTGCGTCGGCTACCGCCTCCCGCCGCTGCGCGGCGCCCTTGCCCCGCCCCGGACCGGGCGGCCGGCTCGGAAGTGTCTTGAGAGACAGGATACGAGGAGAGCAGGGCATGAGGCAGCGATACAGGGTCTGGCTGGAGGGGCTGGACGAGCGCAGCCGGGCGCTGGTGCGCCTCGGCGGTGCCTGGTCCCAGCGCCACTGGGCCAACACCGGCTTCTTCGACGTTCCCGGCCAGGTGATGCGGGATCTGGTCGCGGCAGGCTACGCCGAGAGCCGCAAGCCATCCCCGAATTGCCCCACCGAGTACCGTGGGCTGCCGCCGGCGGTGTTCGCCGCGCAGCCGATCAAGCGGACCAGCCCCGCCTTCGGCACCTGAGCCGCTGACGGGCGCCTGAGCGCCCGGACCGCGGACCCTACGAACCCCCACCACGCAGAACGCCGCCGCGCCAACCCGGTCGCCCCTTCGGGCCACCGGGCGCTCGCGCGTGCGCGCACGGAGCCGATCCCATGGCCAAGGCCGCCCCGTCCTCCCAGCTCAGCCTGTTCGATACCACCGCGCTCTCCTCGCCCTTCTCGCTGTTCGGCGACGGCGGCGGCGGCCTCCTGCCTGCCGCGGGAGGCGAGGACGACGAGGAGGAGAGCGCGTCGGCGCCGCTCGCGCCCGCCATCCCGCGCGTGGTGGCCCGGGACTTCCGACTCACCACCGAACGCGGCCTCGCCGCCGGCTGGAAGGCCCGCGCGGCCGACAACCTGGCCGCCATCCGGCTGATGCAGCGGATCGAGGGCGAGACCCGGCCGGCCACGGCCGAGGAGCAGGCGATCCTGGCGCGCTTCGTCGGCTACGGGGCAGGCGATCTCGCCAACACCCTGTTCCGCCGCCCTGGCGAGGACTGGCGCGACGGCTGGGCCGAGCAGGGGGATGGGCTGGAGCAGGCAGTGTCGGCCAGCGAGCACGCCTCTCTCAGCCGCTGCACGCAATATGCCCACTTCACCCCGGAATACATCGTGCGGGCAGTCTGGGCCGGCCTGGGCCGCATGGGCTTCCGGCGCGGTGCCATCCTGGAGCCGGGCTGCGGCACCGGCCAGTTCCTGGCCCTGCGCCCGGATGGGATCGAGGACTGCTCGGCCGTCACCGGCATCGAGATGGACCCGGTGACCGCCCGCATCGCGGCGTTGCTGTATCCGAAGGCCTGGATCCGCAACGAGGATTTCTGCCGCGCGAAGCTGGTCGAGAATTACGACCTCGCCATCGGCAACCCGCCCTTCTCGGACCGCACCGTGCGCGCCGAGGACCCGGCTGGCCGGCTCGGCCTCAAGCTGCACGACTACTTCATCGCCCGCGCCGTGGAGCGCCTGCGGCCGGGTGGGCTGGCCGCCTTCGTCACCAGCCACGGCACCCTGGACAAGGTGGACCCGAAGGCACGCGAGCACATCGCCGGCATGGCCGACCTGGTGGGCGCCATCCGTCTGCCGGCGGGTTCTTTCGCGGCGGCGGCCGGCACGGACGTGGTGGTGGACATCCTGTTCCTGCAGCGTCGCGAGCGCGGCGCCGCCCCGAACGGGGTGGAGTGGGTGCATCTCGCCGAGGTGGTCCCGGCCACCGACGGCGAGGCCGCCATCCACGCCAACGCCTGGTTCGCGACGCACCCGGAGATGGTGCTGGGCCGCCACGGGTGGACCAGCGGGCCGTTCGGCCTTGCCTACGACTGCGCCCGCGACGGCCGCGACCTCGACGCCGCCCTGGCCGAGGCCATCGCCCGACTGCCCGAAGGCATCCACCAGCCCCCGGCCACCGCCGCGGCGCCCGTGCGGGCCGCGAAGCCCACCGTGCAGGTCGGCACCGCCGCCGAGGGCGCCACGATCAAGGAGGGGTCCTATCTGCTCGGCCAGGGCGGCACGCTCCTGCAGGTGGTGGACGGTCGCGCCGAGGAGGTGGCGGTGAAGTCCGGCAAGGGCACCGTCGGCCTCTTCGCCAAGCACGCCCGCATCATCCGCGGCCTGATCCCGGTCCGTGACGCCGTGCGCGAGGTGATCCGCGCCCAGGAGGCGGACGAGCCGTTCGGCGCCGCCCAGGTGCGGCTGCGCGCCGCCTACGGCAGCTTCGTGCGCGCCTTCGGCCCGATCAACCTGACCACCGTCTCCACCTCCACCGACGAGGCGACGGGGGAGGTGCGCGAGAGCGTGCGGCGGCCCAACCTGCAGCCCTTCCTCGACGATCCGGACAGCTGGCTTGTCTCCTCCATCGAGGAATACGACCTGGAGACGGGCACGGCGAGCCGGGGCCCGATCTTCACCGACCGGGTGATCCACGCCCCGGCCGAGCCGGTCATCGTCTCGGCGGCCGATGCCTTGGCGGTGACGCTGGCCGAGCGCGGGACCGTGGACCTCGACCACATCGCCGAGCTGCTCGGCCGCGACCGGGCGACGGTGCTGGCCGAGCTCGGCGAGACCGTGTTCCTCGATCCCGGCCTGACCACGGGGGGCTTCGAGGCCTGGCAGACCGCCGACGAGTACCTGTCGGGCCATGTCCGCCGCAAGCTCGCGGCCGCGCGGGCCGCCGCCGTGCTGGACGAACGGTATGCCCGCAACGTCGTGGCGCTGGAGCGGGTGCAGCCGGAGGACCTGCGCCCCTCCGACATCACCGCCCGCCTCGGTGCTCCGTGGATTCCGGCCAGCGACGTCGCCAGCTTCATCGAGGAAGTGATGGGGGTCCGGACCGTGGTGCGGCACACCGTGGAGGTGGCGCACTGGAGCATCGAGGTCCACCGCTTCGCGGGCGAGGCGTCCGCCACCTCGGAATGGGGCACGCACCGCCGCCATGCCGGCGAGCTGCTGGACGATGCCCTGAACGCCGCCATCCCGCAGATCTGGGACGTCTGGCGCGACGAGAACGGCGAGCACCGCCAGCTGAACGCCAAGGAGACCGAGGCCGCCAAGGACAAGCTGGCCAGGATCAAGGGCGCCTTCGAGCGTTGGGTCTGGACCGACGGCGATCGCGCCGAGCGGCTGGTGCGCGTCTACAACGATGCCTTCAACAGCCTGATGCCGCGGCACTTCTCGGGCGAGCACCTGCAACTGCCCGGCGCCTCCACGGCGATCCAGCTGCGCGCCCACCAGAAGCGCGTGGTTTGGCGCATCATCGCCTCCGGCCAGACCTACATCGCCCACGCCGTGGGGGCCGGCAAGACCTTCACCATCGCCGCCGCGATCATGGAACAGAAGCGCCTCGGCCTGATCTCCAAGGCGATGCTGACGGTGCCCGGCCACTGCCTGGCGCAGGCCTCGCGGGAGTTCCTGCAGCTCTATCCGGGCGCCCGCATCCTGGTGGCCGACGAGACCAACTTCAGCAAGGACAAGCGCGGCCGCTTCCTGGCCCGGGCGGCGACCGCCAACTGGGACTGCATCATCATCACCCATTCGGCGTTCAAGTTCATCGCCTCGCCGGCGGAGTTCGAGCGCGGCCTGGTGCAGGCACAGCTCGACGCCTACTCGGCCCTGTTGAGCCGGCTCGACGGTGAGGACCGCATCGCCCGCAAGCGCATCGAGCGCATGAAGGAGGGCATGCAGGAGAAGCTGGAAGGCCTGTCCAGCACCAAGGACGACATGCTGACCATCGCCGAGATGGGCGTGGACCAGCTGATCGCCGACGAGGCGCAGGAGTTCCGCAAGCTGTCCTTCGCCACCAACATGGGCGGCCTCAAGGGCATCGCCCCGGACGGCTCGCAGCGGGCCTGGGACCTGTTCGTGAAGTCGCGCTTCGTGGCGACCGTCAATCCTGGCCGGGCGCTGGTGCTGGCCTCGGGCACGCCCATCACCAACACCCTGGGCGAGATGTTCACCCTGCAGCGCTTCATGCAGCCGGAGATGCTGGAGGAGCGTGGCATCCAGGAGTTCGAC
The DNA here is from genome assembly GCF_000622225.1 of Roseomonas mucosa ATCC BAA-692. Lineage (GTDB taxonomy): Bacteria > Pseudomonadota > Alphaproteobacteria > Acetobacterales > Acetobacteraceae > Roseomonas > Roseomonas mucosa. The sequence continues at coordinate 6,500 of NZ_JHWD01000028.1, forward strand.
GCCTGGGCGTCCAATTTCGGCGATACCCGCACCGAGCTGGAACTGCAGCCCTCCGGCCTCTACAAGCCGGTGACGCGCTTCTCCGAGTTCGTCAACGTGGCCGACCTGATCGCCATGTTCCGCTCCGTCGCGGACGTGGTGCTGAAGGACGACCTGCGGCAGTACCTGCGGCTGCCCGCGATCACGGGCGGCAAGCGCCAGATCGTCACCGCCCCCGCCAGCCCGGCCTTCAAGGCCTACCAACGCCACCTGGCCGAGCGCATCAAGGCGATCGAGGCGCGAAAGGGTAAGCCCGAGAAGGGCCAGGACATCCTGCTCTCCGTCATTACCGACGGCCGGCACGCCGCGATCGACCTGCGCTTCGTGGTGCCCGAGCAGGACAACGAGCCGCAGAACAAGCTCAACCTGCTGATCGGGAACGCCTTCCGCATCTGGCAGGAGACCCGGGACCGGCGCTACCGCAGGCCGGACGGCACGCCGCACCCGGTGCCGGGCGCCGCGCAGATGATCTTCTCGGACCTGGGCACCGAGGGGGCGCTCGCCACGCGGGGCTTCTCGGCCTATCGCTGGATCCGCGAGCGCCTGATCGCCCTCGGCGTGCCGGCCGAGCGCATTGCCTTCATGCAGGACTACAAGAAGGCGGAAGCCAAGCAGTCGCTGTTCAACGCCCTGAACAACGGCCAGATGGACTTCGTGCTGGGCTCCTCGGCCACCATGGGGACCGGCGTGAACGCCCAGCGCCGGCTCGCCGCTCTGCACCACCTCGACGTGCCCTGGCTACCGTCCGAGATCGAGCAGCGCGAGGGCCGCATCGAGCGGCAGGGCAACCAGAACGAGGAGATCGGTCTCTACGCCTACGCCACCCTGGGCTCCATGGATGCCCAGATGTGGCAGAACAACGAGCGCAAGGCGCGCTTCATCGCGGCGGCGCTGGGCGGGGACCGCTCGATCCGCCGGCTGGAGGACCTCGGCAGCCAGGCCAACCAGTTCGCCATGGCCAAGGCCATCGCGTCGGGCGACCCGCGGCTGATGCAGAAGGCCGGGCTGGAGGCCGAGCTTGCCCGGCTGGAACGACAGCACGCCGCGCATTTCGACGACCAGCACGCCGTCCGGCGGCGCATCGCGGAGGCCCGCTCGGCGGTCGGCCGGGCGACCCAGGCGATCACCGACACCGAGGCCGACCTGGCGCGGCGGGTGTCCACCCGGGGCGAGGCGTTCCACATGGAGGTGGAGGACAGGACCTTCACCGAGCGCAAGCCGGCTGGCGCCGCGCTGCTGAAGTTCATCCGGACCGTGCAGTTCGAGGGCCGCAAGGGCGATTGGGACCTCGGGACCATCGGCGGCTTCCCGCTGAAGCTGGAGGCACGTCGCTACCAGCAAGGCGCCAAGCTGGAAGTCCACCTCCTGCTCGCGCGCACCGGCGGGGAGCAGGAAATCCAGATCGAGGACGACCTCACCGCCATGGGGCTGGTCTCGCGCCTGGAATACGACCTCGGGCGCTTCGAGGCGGAACTGGCCGAGCACCGGCGCCGTCTGGCTGAAGCCAAGCGGCAACTGCCGGCCTACGAGGCACGGCTCGCAGCAGGCTTCGAGTTCGCGGACGAGCTGGAGGCCAAGCGGGCCGAGATGAAGCGGCTGGAAGAGGACCTGGCTCAGACAGGGAAGGAGGAAGAACTGCCCGCCGCAGCTTGACGTCCAACCAGGACAGAGCGGAGGGCATACGAGGATGGCGGCGATCGGTAAGCCGAGAAGGGGCGGGAGAGAGAGCGGTCGCACCCGGCCGCGCCCCGTCACCGCTGCGCTCCACGGCCGCCTGCGCAGCCCTGCCCCGCTTGGCCGCACCCCGCTGCGCGGGCCGCGTCCCGCGCCGGGGCAGGGCCGCTCGCCCGCCGTGGTGCCGGCGCCCGCCCGGGCGCCGTCGGGGAGGGGTCAGCCCAGGGATAGGGCGGACAGGAACCCCTCGGAGCGAGCCCGACCCCCATGAAGCTGATCGAGACCGACCCCAAGAAGCTGCGCAACAACCCGGCCAATCCCCGCCTGACCCCGGCTGGACCTGACGCCGACGCTGTGCTGCTGGCCAACATCAAATCCGTCGGCATCCTGCAGCCGCCGACCGCTCGCGAGGTCGAAGGCGAGCTCGTGCTGATCGCCGGCCATCGCCGCCGCGACGCCGCCATCAAGGCCGGCCTCCGGAGCATCCACGTCCTGGTGCGCGAGGACGGTGACGAGGCCGGCGCCGACCAGGTGCGGGCCCTGGCCGAGAACACGGTGCGGGCGGGCATGAACCCGGTCGACCAGTGGCGCAAGATTGAGGCCCTGGTCAGCGAGGACTGGACCGAGGAGGCCATCGCCAGCGCCCTGAACCTCACCGTCCGGCGGGTCCGGATGCTCCGGCACATGAGCCACATCCTGCCCGCCATGCTGACCCAGATGGCCCGCGGCGACATGCCGAACGAGCAGCAGCTGCGCACCATCGGCCTCGCCACGGCGGAGGAGCAGGCGGCGGTCTGGAAGTCGAACAGGCCCAAGCGGAACGAGCGGGCCAGCTGGCACATGATCGCCCACGGCCTCGACCGGCGCCGGATCCCGTTCACCCGGGCGAAGTTCGGGCCGGCCGAGGCCGAGGCCTTCGGCATCGTCTGGCACGATGACCTGTTCGCACCCGGCGACACCGATCCCCGCTACACCACGCAGACCGACGCATTCATCCAGGCGCAACAGGCCTGGCTGGAGAACAACCTCCCCGAGGGCGGTGTCCTGCTGGGGCTCGACGAGTACGAGCGGCCGGTGCTGCCGAAGGGCGCGCAGTCGCTCTACTACCGCCAGCCCGGGCCGGACGACACGGTGGGCTACTATGTCGACCGGCGTTCCTGCGAGGTCGAGACCTCGATCTTCCGGATGCCCGTGCGGACCGAGCCCCGCTCCTCAGGCGCCCGCAACGATACGACCGGCGCCACGATGCCCAAGGCGGCCCGCCCCGATCTGACGCAGAAGGGCGAGACCATGGTGGGCGACCTGCGGACCGAGGCGCTGCACACTGCCTTCGCCGAGGCTGAGATCCCCGACGACACGCTGATCGGCCTGCTCGTCCTGGCCCTGGCGGGGCGGAACGTCAGCGTACGTTCCGGCGCGAGGGGCGACGACCTCTACGCCGGGCACCGCGCGGAACTGGCCGCCTCCATCACCGAGGGCGGCGTCATCACCAGCGATCCGGCCGCGCTGCGCGCCGCCGCCCGTGGGATGCTCCGTCAGGCGCTGTCCTGCCGGGTCGGCTTTTCGTCCTCGGGGATGGTCGGGCGCATCGCGGGCTTGGCCGTGGAGGCCGACAGCTACCTGCCGACCACGGCGACGGAGGAATTCCTTGCCAACCTGAGCAAGGCGGCCATCGAACGCACCGCCAGCGCCAACAATGTCCTGCCCCGGCAAACCGGCAAGGCCACACGCGCGGCGATCGTGGAACAGATGAAGAACCGGATCTTCCTGCACCCGCTGGTACGCTTCGGGTTCACCGACGAGGAGCGCCGCAAGGCCGCCGCGGACCGGACGCGCGCCGCGGAGCTGGCCGCCTTCCGCAAAGGGGGCTGCGGCACCGAGGACGCGAGCATCGAGGGCGAGGAGATCCCGGAGGAGGACGAGGAGGCGGAGCCGTCGCAGCCGGACGAGGGTGAGGACGAGACGGAGGGGGACGGGAACGGCGCCCCGCCACCCCCAGGCCAGGGCAGCGCCCCCGTCGCGCACGCGCCCTGAGCCTCCTGGACCCGGCCATCCGGCCGGGTCCCTCCCCGCCAACGTCACCCACGAGGCAAGCCCCATGGCCTTCATCGACGTCGCCGCGCGCGGCTCGGCCAGCGAACCGTTCCAGCTCGCCGGTAAGAATCCGATCCTGCACACGCCCGGCCTGCGGGACGATCACGACCGCCTGTTCGAGTATGCGGACGGCCATCTGGGCTTCTACGGCTTCCTGCGCGTGGCCCATGCCCGCATCGCCAGGAGGATCATGGTCGGGCTGATGGATCTGCCCGACCGCCTGTGGCGCGACGCCTATGACGATGGCGCCCACCCGGCCGAGGAGGCCGATGCCGCCCTGGAGGATGACGAGTAAACCGCATTATCGCTCTATCCGGAGGGGTAGGCCGGTCCACGAAGCGAGAGGGCCAGGAGAGCGCGGTGGCGTGCGCGTTTCCCTGGGCACAAGGGTCCGTCGCTCCGCTCCCTCACTCCGTTCGCCCTTGTCACCCGGGAAACGGCACGCCCTGTCCGGAGGTGGTTGAGGAGAACCGGACATGGAAATGGATCAACGCACCGAGAAGCTCTGGAAGGCCTGCGAGGAACAAGTGGCCTTGCTGGAGGAGGCACTCTATTCGGCCAACCCGCGCGACTACGACGACGCATGCGAGAAACTCGACGAAATGCTGTTTGATCTCGAGGAGATGTCCACGGCCGTGAGAGCGCATTTCGCCACCCTGCACCAACAGTAAGCAGGAACGGCGTGCCGGCGCGAATGCATTTCCCGTTCGCGCCACATCTTTCGACAATGACGGCGTCGGCCAGTCCCCCGGCTGGCCCCGTCGGATCGAAGGAACTCTCCATGCCCTCCATCAGAGACATCTTGCGCCCCAGCCGCTCCACCTGGATCGCCTGACACCGCCGCCGGCCCGGGTGAACAGGGGTGAGGGGAGAAGGCGGGTGGAGGCGGGCGAAGAAGCCCTGCCGCGCCCGCCCCCCGGCGGCAAGGGGCTGTCGCTGCGCTCCCTCGCTCCGCTCGCCCTTGCCCCCGGCGGCCTGGACCGCGCCCACGGGGGAGGGGTCGGGGGCGAAAGACCAGAAGGCGAAAGCCCGTCCGCGACGAACCGCGACAATCCGGAGTTGATCCCATGACGACCCTCCTCGAGCGCGTGCTGCGCTCGGCGGCCGAGGATCTCGGCCTCTCGCCCCAGGGCTGGACCGCCCTGGACGGCGATCTCCTGAACGGACAGAGCTTCCGGCACCCGGACAGGCCCTCGCTCGTCATCGAGGTCGTCTGCGACGGACAGGCCTGGTCCTGGTCGACCGGGGGCTCCGATCGTGACGAACGGCCGGTGCTGCTGACGGCAAGCGGCCAACCCTGGGCCTGCGTCCATGATCTCGCCATCGGTCTCCACGCCGATGCCCGCGCCGCGCTGCTCGCCGCCCTGGCGGTCGCCGGCGACGACCTCCGCGAAGCGCGCCTGTGCTCGACCGCGATGCTGCACACGCGCCTGGCCGCGGTGACGGGCCGCCGGGGCACCGACGTCTTCGTGGCGCCGGTGAAGGTGGTTCCGGGACGGGAAACGGCGCCGGCGGCACCTCGGGCGCTGGTCTGGGACTACCGGGGCGTGATTCCGGACGGCACCGAGGTGTCCGGCACCGTGGTCGCCACCGACGAGGTGACGGCCGAGGATCTTGCCGTCCACACCTGTCCGGTCCTGCACCTGATCTCCCTGCGCCCGCGTCTCGCCGGCCTTTCGCCGCTGCCGCAGATACAGGCCGGCGCCGCCCTGGAACTGCTCTTTCCGGCCTCCGGCGACATCGCGGCCTCCCGGTAGCGCGGCGACCGCCGCCTGACGACCCGGCGCCGGAACACGCGCCACCTCTTCCATCGACCATCGCCATCACGAACGGCAGGACCTCCCGGTCCTGCCGTTCGCGTTTCCGGAGACCCACGCCCATGCTCACCGAGAGCGGCCACGCCACCATCCTGCACGCCCACCTCTTCGCCGGCCTCGGCGGCGGGGCGCGCGGGTTCAACCGGGCCACCTCCCGGGTCGGCAACCTCACCGCGAGCTTCCGCTGCCTCGGCGGCATCGACGTGGACGCCGCCGCGATCCGCGACTTCGGCCGCCTCGCCGGCGTGCCCGGCACCTGCCTGGACCTGTTCGACCGCGAGCAGTACCGCGACTTCCACGGCCAGGAGCCGCCCGCCGGCTGGCGCGAGGCCACCGTGGACGACGTGCGCGCGGCCTTCGGCCACGAGCGCCCGCATGTCCTGTTCACCTCGCCCCCCTGCAAGGGCTTCTCCGGCCTGCTCAGCGAGACCAAGAGCCGGACCCGGAAGTACCAGGCGCTGAACCGCTTGACGCTGCGCGGCATCTGGCTGGCGCTGGAGGCCTACCGGGACGATCCGGTGGAGCTGATCCTGCTGGAGAACGTGCCCCGCATCGCCTCGCGCGGCCGGCCGCTGCTGGACCAGATCGGCGGCCTGCTGCGGGCCTACGGCTACGCCGTGGCCGAGACGACGCATGACTGCGGGGAGCTGGGCGGGCTGGCGCAGTCGCGCCGCCGCTTCCTGCTGGTCGCCCGCCACACCGCCAAGGTGAAGCCATTCCTCTACGAGCCACCGAAGCGCTCGCTGCACGGCGTCGGTGACGTCCTCTCCCGCATGCCCCTGCCCGGCGATCCGGCGGCGGGGCCGATGCACCGGGTGCCGATGCTCCACTGGGCGACCTGGGTCCGGCTCGCCTTCGTCGAGGCCGGGTCCGACTGGCGCTCGCTGGGCCGGCTCGCGGTCGAGGACGGGCTGCTGCGCGACTATGCCCTCGCCCCTTGCGGCGAGTGGCGCGGCGGTGTGCTGGGCGTCAACCACTGGGAGGAGCCGGCCGGCACCGTGGCGGGCCGGTCCGGCCCCTCGAATGGCGCCTACAGCGTCGCCGACCCCCGGCGTGCCGACGGGGTGGCCGCCTTCGGCCAGTACGGCGTCAAGCGGTTCGACCAGCCCTCCCAGGTCGTGATCGGCAAGGCCGCGGTCGGCGCCGGCGGCTTCGCCGTGGCGGATCCCCGCCACACCGGCCCGGCGAAGCACTCCAACGAGTTCCGCATCGTGCCCTGGGACGGCGCCGGCCGGGCCGTGACGGGGGCCCACGGCACCGGGCAGTGCGTGGCCGATCCACGGGGTGAGGTCCGCCGCTCGGGCGCGCTGGGCGTCGTGCCCTGGGACGCCGCCGCCGGCACGGTGGCCGGCGAGAGCCTGCCCTCCAACGGCACCTTCGCGGTGGCCGACCCCCGGCCCCGGCTGGAGCGCGAGAAGGGCGACGACTACTACGGCGCCGGCCACTACGGCGTGGTGCCGTGGCAGGCTTCCACCGGCGCGGTGAGCGCAGCGGCCGGCTACGACAACGGCCGCTGGAGCGTCGCCGACCCGCGCCCGGCGCTGCCGCAGGCCTCGGACCGGGTGGTGGCGCGCATCCGCGCCCTGGATGGGACCTGGCACCGGCCCTTCACCACTGCCGAGCTCTGCGCGCTGCAATCACTGATCGAGCCGGAGGAACAGGCCGAGCTGGACGGGCTGAGCGATGCCGACTGGCGCGAGCGCATCGGCAATGCCGTACCGCCCGACGCCGCTCAGGCCATCGCCGAAACCATGGGCCGGACGCTGCTGCTCGCCTGGTCGGGGGAGGGCTTCATGCTCTCGGCTCTCCCGATCTGGGTGCGGCCGATGGCTGTCGCGCTCTCGGTACGCCAACCACAGGACGCAGCGTAAGGCTGTATCCGGTGGACCGGCGCTAGCCCGCCGCGCCGCGGATGCGGCCGAGGTCGAGTACGCCCTTCGCGCCCCAGCCCTTGGCACCGGCCGAGACTTCCGGCCGGAAGCGCTCGTAGAGACGGAATCCCACCCGGTTCAACTCATCCGGCGCCAGCGAGCCGGCCAGCATCTCCATCGCCGCCCTCACGGCGCCGAGGTCCTCGCCGAACGCCCGCTCGACGTAGCCGGCCGCGGCGGCAGGCGACGCCGGCTTATCGTGATCCATCGCGCGCAGCGTGCCGTTCTCCTCCACGACGGGCACGTCGCGGCCCAGCAGATGCACGGCCCGTGGCCGCTGCGTCCGCTCCCCTTCCTGCCGGCGCGCGGCGTCGCGCAGGTCGCCGCCCTCGTGCCCGTCCCCGGCGATGCCGATGGCCTTCGCCTTGGCGCGCGCGCTGGAGCCGGCCACAGCCCGCCCCAGCGTGATCGCGGTCTCACGGTCGTGGCCCAGGCATTCGGCCACCACCGCCGCCCAGAGCGTCAGCACGGGCGCCCGGTTCACCTTGATCGCCTTTCCGCCTGCCGCCGCCATCGCGCTGCCTCCGCCCACCGTGGCCGTCCAACGGTCCAAGTGATGACGGGATGCGTGTGGCGCTCCATGTCACCCGGGTCAGCCGCCGGGCCGGCGCCTCGCGGGATCCGGGGCAGGACACCACCATGAAGATCGAGCTTCGCAACGTCGCCTACAGCACGGCCCTGAGCGAGGAGACCAGCAACTTTCACGCCGATATCTGGATCGACGGAAAAAAGGAAGGGTACGCGCAGAACCACGGGACCGGCGGGGCTACGACCGTGCGGCCCGACGCCCTGCGGCTGCGCCTCGACGAGTACGGAAGAACGCTGCCGCCGGTGGATGTCGGCACGCCGACGGGCGACGCACCGCGCATGATCGTCCAGGATGCCGAGTGGATCGTCGATCAACTGCTGACCGACTGGATCGTGCGCCGCGACCTGAAGCGCATGCTGCGCAACCGCGCTGTCTACACCCGCGTCGATGTGCCCGGCATCTACCAGACCAGGGTGCTGACGCCGGAACGGCTGGCGGAGGTCCTCGGCTCGGCCGCGGTGAAGGAGAGGTGGAAGGTGAAGGCCTGGCTCAACACCATGCCCGAGGATGAGGCCGTCGCCACCTATCATGAGGCCGCCGGCTGACGCCGGTCGGCAGCGGATGAAACAGGGGAATCGCTCACGACCTCCAGGCTCGCCCTATCCGGGCGCCATCGCACCGACCAGGCGCCCCCAGGGCCACCGGCGGAGCGGAGCAACGTGAGCCGCCAGCACGGCCCCATACCTTGGACCGGTGTCGCCGCTTCCACATGCCACCGGCTGCGAGCGGGCGACGACGTCCTCCGCGCCGTACCCGGCAGCAGCAGCAGGCCGATGCCACCGCCGGCCTCGGCCGCGAGCTGCAAGCGCCGTGACGCCACCATGTCCGGCGCTGCGCCCTGCACCACGAGCAGGGCACCGGCGACGGCGGGACACCGCAACGCTTCCTCGAAGGCCCAGAGCCCTTCTCTCGGCCGTTCGGCGCGCACGAGGACGAGGCTGGCGGGATCCAGCCCGAACGCCGCGAGGCCTGGTGGCCAGGCCTCGGGGGAAGGGCTGATCCACAGCACTGTGCCCGCGGCGCGCGCCAGGACCAGCGCGCAGAAGCCGGCCGCCGCGCCGGGATCGGCGGCGATCACCTCGTGCAGCGCGGCACGGGCAAGTCCTCCACCAGGGAGGTGAGCGTCGATCGTGCCGCACAGCGCGATCCCGGCCGCCTCCGGCGCGCCGTTCCGCTCCATGCGCGCGACGCGGGCGCGCAGGGCGGCGAGGACGGCAGCGCAGTCGATGGGCTGTTCGCTGGTCGCCGCCGGATCATCGGTCATCGGCGACGCTATGAATGATGAACCGAACAAATCAAGAACGATTCTCTGGCGCTACCCACATGGACGCGGCATCCTGTCGCAGTTGAACCAAGTACTGTGACGGCATGCCGGGAGAGCGTGCGACAGCAAGCATGACCAGTATGCCGCAACCGATAGGTGTCCTGATACTACCGCCGTAGCGGGGCGGTAGTCTTGCATTCCGGAAAGCCTGAACAGCCAACTATCGGGCGGTAGCGCGCTTTCGGACGCTCCTTCATGTGACCAGTTTTGCAAGTCGGGCAGCTCTCGCCAGCGGCCATGGGCGTGGTCAGACGGATGCGGTTACCAGTCCGGCGCAGCTCACCTTGGGCGAGGTTGCGCTTGAAGTCGCACGCGCCGCATCCTTCGAAAGCTCCATAGGCACCCGAGCGCTGCGTCAGTATCCCCTTTCGGCATTTGGGGCACGGCTGAAGGTGCCCGCCGTCCTCCATCCACAATTTGATCAGCCCTTGGTCGGCCATCTCAATCAGAAAACGAGAGGGCGTAGACGCCTTGGTGTATATACGCACTTGCCGCCGAGCACGCGTCATGGCGACGTAGAAGACGCGGCGCTCCTCCGCCATGGGGAAGTCCTCGCCGTCCGGCATCGCGAGAACGAGCACCGGGTCGTCGGCGACTTGGCTGGGGAAGCCGAGATTGTCCTCGACCATGTTGAGGATCATCACATAGTCGGCTTCGAGCCCCTTGGCCGAGTGGATCGTGCGGAATTCGATATCGAGTTCCTCGCCAAACTTTTGCCGCCAGGATCCGATTTGGGCCTTAGGCTCATCGTGGTTGTAGCGGCCGAGCAGCATGACGCTAATCCGTCGGTCCTCCACACGATCGACCGCATCTTTCTGGATCTGCTCGTACAGCCGATTTAAGTGCGTCTCCACGCCCTGCAACGCCTGCTCCGACGAGTCGAAGGCGAAGGCCACGATCGACTGTCCTGCCCGCGTATTGGTCGTCTGAACCGTCTTTTCCAACTGGCGGGGATTCACTGAGATGAAGGCGCCCGAGGCGTCGCACAGCGACTGCGGGCAGCGGAAGGTGGTTACCATCCTTAGCTGTGAGGAGTGGGGGAACGTGCCGGCGAAGTCGGTCATTACCGTCAGATCGGCGCCCGCAAAGCGGTTGATGCTCTGCCAGTCGTCGCCGACGACGCAGAGATGCCCGCGCTGATCCGTCCGGTCGAGCAGCGCTTTCAAAAGTCTGACCCGCGCGCGTGAACTGTCCTGGAACTCGTCGGCGAAGATCATGGTATAGGGGCTGTTGTAGGCGCCGGCCTCGATCAGCGCCGCAGCCTCGACAAGCATATCGTCGAAGTCGATGCACGACGTATCTCGTAGCCGTCGCTCCCACTCATCCGCGATGCGCTCGTAAAGGGAGAGGAATCTCAGCGAGCGTGCCGAGTGCGCGTCGTCGTCGGACGCTTCGATCCGGCGACGGATGTCCGTCACCGTCGTGCCACCACCCTTCACGTGCTGCTGGAAACCGCGCACTAGGTTGGCTAGAGCCAGCGTGTCCATTGGCGGCTCGCCCTTAGCCGGACGGTTGGCGTCGTAGACCAGTTGCACCCCACGCGCTTCGAGGGCTTCGGTGAGTTCACGAAAGCCTGCGCCACCCCGGACGCTGTGCGAAGTCGTCTCGAACAGGTCCGTCTCATGCTCCGCATGGCATTCGCGCTTCCATGCGACACCCACTAGATAGTCACCGGTGAAGTGCGGAGGCGGCATACCATCGCGCCCGAGCGCGAAGTGCTCGTGGTAGAGCTTGGCGTCGGGATAGTAGAAGTCGGGGCGATATTGCTGGTACGTAGCCGTCCGGGTGTCGTGCTGGTAATCCCGCTCGTACTGGTATTTCACGCCGTGGTAGAATAGCCAGTCCGCGATCAGCCGCTCCTCCTGGCTCTTCACCCAATCACCATTGGCGGTGCGAATGTCGCCGCGCCCGGATTCCTTTGGCTCGGTGAGATCTGCGGCGCGGCCAATGGGGCGCCCAAAGACCGTCCGGAACAGATCCCATTCGATCCCGAATCCCGGATCTCGGGCGCGCAGGTCCTCGACGATCTTGACGATCATCTCGTTTTCCTGCCGTCGTTTGCCTATCCATCGGGCGACCGCCGGCTTTGGACCCTGCCTCGCCGTGATGACGTCCCTGCCGAAGGCATGGAATGTCTTGACGGTGACGCGCTCCACGCCGTCGATCCCCTTCAGACGTTCACGCACCCGCTGACGAAGCTCGTCCGCAGCGTCGGTGTTGAAGGCGAGCAGCAGGATCTGTTCGGGTTCGGCCAGTCCTTGGTGGAGCACGTAGCCCGTCTTGGCGACCATCGTGGACGTCTTGCCCGAGCCGGCGGCCGCCACGATCTGCACCGCATCGTCCATGCAAATGCAGGCATCCTTTTGTTCATCAGTCAACGGCGAGGCTTCGACCGTGTCGAAGAACACCTTCAACTTGGCCTTCTGGTCGGTCAGATGCTGCTGGTTGTGTGTTGCGAACTCGGCGAGGAGCTCCCTGGTCGCGACCCGGGTGACGGCACCGAAGCTGTCGTGCTCGGACCCTGGCGGGGGATAGGTTGCGATGATGCGATGCGCGGCGCTCTGCGGTATCCAGCGCGTCCGATCAACATCAGGCTCCCATTTGCTTCGCCAATCGCGTTCCTTTGTGGTTTGCTCCCGACGCCACCGGTCCGGGTCGAAGGGCTTTGTCGAACCGCCGCCGAAGGACGGTCGCTTGTCGTCTGAACCGAAAAGGCCGCCGACGAGCGCGACCGCGCCAAGGGCCAGCCATTCGATCATGCTGTGTTCTCGTCCTTTATCTTGCCCATTCTACGCGAGCGTGTTCTAGGGTGGGCGATGTCGCCGACCAATTGGTGCAGTTTATCATTAGGCAGCTGGATCCTTCCGGGCCTTCGCTAGCGCCTGTGTGCCACCGTTTCCGAGGCCCTCGCCTTGGAGAAGGCAAGCAGCGCCCGGGACCTGCATCCATTCTGCACCGATCGCCACCATTGCCTGCAAAGAGAACATGAACGAGAACCGCCCGCGCGAGACCTTGTTCTTGATGGCGCCCTCGGTGTCCTCGACCCCGATCGCCGCGAGCGCCTCGACGAGGCGCGCGTAGCTGATCCCTCGACGCATGATCTCCGCGCGCAGCATGTTCCGGGCGAGCGATTCCCAATCAGCTTCGGCTATTGCACCTTCCATATCATCCCCATCCGCCCACGAGGTATCGCATAGGGCGCAAAAGGCTACGTATAAGACACTTTGCCGGATGCCTCGCAGGCTCCCTTGCTCGGCGTCGGCAGCGTCTGCCGCCGCCAGGTCGGCGGCGCCGACGGCGTGCTGCGCGTGGTCGACACGCTGGACCGGGCGCTCGGGGATGCCCCGGTGAGGCTGCATCTGTACGGGGTCAAGTCCGAGGCAATGCACGCCCTGCGCGACCACCCCCGCGTCGCCTCGGTGGACAGCCAAGCCTACGGCCAGACCGCCCGGCGTGCCGCCTTCCTGGGCGGTCGGAGCAAGACCGATGCCTTCCTCGCCCGGCACATGGTGGCGTTCCAGCGCCGCCAGGTTGCCCTGCTGGCGGCGCCGGGGCAGGGGGCTCGTGCCCCCTTCTTCCCGGCCGCCCTGCCAACGCCTCCGACTGATCCCATCGAGGCGCGGGTGGCTGTCGCGGCCGAGGAACTCCGGGCGCTCCACGAGGACGGTGAGGTGGCGCGGACCGATCTGCACCCTCTCGCCGCCTTGCAATGGGCCTTCCTCGACGAGAACCCGGATCCGGAGGCGGCGGCCGAGGCCGCCTGATGGGGGAAAGGAGAGACGAGAAAGGGGGAAGGAGAACGGGAGGGATGGGGGAGGGGAGGAGCGTCCGAGAGACGGGAATGGCCAGAACTGTATCGTCAATCCGCCCGTGCCGGTCGTCTCTCCTCGGGTTGCTGAGGTCTGAGCCACGTCGCCGGCCGGGCCTACCCCCGCTTTCCCCGTAGCCGGGGAAAGCGCCTGCGGTTTGGCCTTCTCGGTCAGGCGCCGGGGCCGCGCCGCGCGCGGGGCCTTGCCCCGCTTCGTCGCAACCCCCGCCCCCTCCCTCGCACGCCTCAGGGGTAGGCCCGCCCGCCGCCGCGTCTCTGGTCGACCGCACCCGAGGAGAGACGACCGGCACGGGCCGGAAGCCTCCTGGGGGAGAGAGATGAAGAGGGTACGACGATGGCTGGTTCGCTCAACAAGGTCACGCTGATCGGTCGCCTGGGCGCTGACCCCGAGACGCGCCACTTCACCAACGGCGGCCAGGTGGTCAGCCTGAGCATCGCCACCAGCGAAACCTGGAAGGACCGCTCCGGCGTGCGCCAGGAGCGCACCGAGTGGCACCGGGTCTCGATCTTCACCGAGGGCCTCGGCGACGTCGTGGCCCAGCACGCCCGCAAGGGGGCGCTGGTCTACATCGAGGGCAAGCTCGAAACCCGGAAGTGGCAGGACCGCGAGGGCAACGACCGCTACAGCACCGAGATCGCGCTGCGCCCCTTCCACGGTGTCTTCACCTTCCTGGCCGATGCCCCCGCCTCGGGCGGCCGGGAGGAACCTGCCTCCGGCGATGCTCCCGCCGCCGATGCTCCCGCCGGCGGTGCCGCGCGCCGGGCCCGTGGCCGTGCCGCCCCGGCCAAGGTGCGCGCTGCCGACCTGGACGACGACGTGCCGTTCTGAGCGGCCCGGCTGGGCGCCCTTCGGGGCGCCCGGCGGCCTTCACCCGATCCCATCCCTTCCTTCGCCGGTCGGCCAGGCGGCCGCCCCGGCACACGAGGATTCCGTCCGATGTCCACCACCCCGCTCGCCTCCGGGGCGCTGCCGCGCCCGCGCGCGCTCACCACCCTGGTCTTCCACGACGTCCACGAGGAGGGATTCCAGGGCGCCGTCGGCCGCTGCCACGACCTGTCCACGGTCCACCCCTACGCCTTCGTGTGCCGCGAGGCCGCGAACCTGCTGGGGAACCACCGGGCGCTCCGCAGCCTCTGCGACGGCTACAGCCTCCGCACCCCCGGCTACCGGCCGCCCCCGCTGCCCGATTTCGACGACAGCGAGATCCCCTTCTGAGGAGCGACGCCATGACCTTCGTGCTGATCTTCGATCCGGACCCGATCCTCGGCAACGCGCCGCGCTTCTTCGGGCCCTTCGCCACCGAGGCGGCGGCCAGGCGCCACGCCGAGGACACGGGCATGACCGGCGGCGTCGACTTCGATACCGCCGCGGCACAGGCCGATGCCGAGGAGGGACACTCCGGGTATTCCGGCTCCTTCGCCTGCGCCATCGCCCGCATCGAGCCGGTGGACGGCGCGGACTTCCCCGTCGAGGGGGAGCCATCCTGATGCTGCGCCAGTACCACGCCCCGCGCCGCCTCGGCGGCGACAACCCCCTCGGCGTCGGCACCGTCGCCATCGGGGCGGTCTTCTACCTCCAGGACGACGGCCACTGGCGCGACCGCTATCGCGGCGTCGCTGTCTGCCGCGCCCCGTGGATCGTCGAGGCCTTCCTCAACGGCCATTACCATGCCGCCCGCCGCGATCCCGCAACCGGCCACTGGCTCAGCCTCGCTGTCGCCAACCGCACCGACCTGGCCCTGGTCCGCTCGCTGCGCGACGGCCGCCGCGCCACCGTCGCCATCCGCACCCTGCAGCTGCACGAGGACGAGGGCCTCGGCTGGCCCGACAACCCGCGGTCCCGGCCGCCCGCGATCCCGGCCCGCCCGGCCTGACGGCCGGTGCGCGGCTCCCCGCTTCACTCCACACCCGGAAGAACCCCATGCCGACCACGCCCCACCACGGGCGGCCCGATCCGCCCGCCGTCACCGGCGGCCTCGCCTCCGCGCGGCGCTGGCAGGCCGAGGCCGCCGCCCTGCGCGAGCACGCCCAGGCGACGCGCCTCTCCCCCACCCAGCGTGCCTCCCTCCTGCGCGGCGCCGTGGCCGCCGACCGCCAGGCGGAGTTCTGGCTCGAGGGCTGCCGGCAGGATGCCGGCAGGGCGGCCGGCACCGCCGGGCTTCGCCGCTAGTCCCCCTGCGACGGGACCGCCCGGCGCCGCCGCACCGGCAGCGCCCAGGACAGGTCATCCTCCTCCTGCTCTGACCGGGGCCGCCACGTCTCGCCACGCCGCGCCAGTCCCACCACCGTCGCCGCCGCCGCCGCCTGCACCGACAGCACATAGGCCTCCAGCAGCAGCCGCGCCGCCTCGCAGGTCTGCGCGTCCGCACGGTCCCGCAGCACCTCCAGTCCGCTGTCACGCCGCTGCTGCGACAGCTCCACCAGCCGATCCTGCGCAGCCGTCGCCGCCGCCCAGGCCTCGTCCGACACCTGCCGCGCCGCCTCGGCACGGTCCATGTAATCCGTCAGCAGATCCCGCAGCGCCGCGTCCCGCCGTGCCCCGCGCTCCGGCGGCACGTTCGCCTCCACATGCGCCGCCACCGCCGCCTCGGCCTCCTCCCGCAGCCGGGGCCGCGGCCCCTCCAGCTGGAACGCCTCGGCCACCTGCAGCACCACGCGCACGTCCGGTACCGCCTCGTGCGCCTCTGTTTCCTTCTCCGGCAGCACCCGCAGTAGCGGGAACCGCACCACATTCGCGCCGTGGGTCATCCTTCCCACTCCTCTGCTCGTGCGCTGGATTCTAGGCCGGAACGCCTTCGTAACGCAACATAGCGTGTTGCTTTTATTGAATATTTATCCTGGATTGGCATCCGGGTGAATGGGTGGAGCCGCCCTCGGCAATGCCCCCGCCGGCATCCGCCAGCAGACCCTCCTCCCCATATCCTCCGGAGATCACCATGCCGTCCCGTGCTAGAAAGAAGCCCATGAGCCAGGCCCGCCACCGCACGCCCAGCATGACCCTCGCCGAGTTCCTCGCCTGGGAGCGGCAGCAGCCCGTCCGCTACGAGTTCGACGGCTTCCAGCCCGTCGCCATGACCGGCGGAACCGCCGCTCATGCCCGCATCCAGCGCAACCTTGCCTTCGCCCTCCATGGCCGCCTGCGCGGCTCCCCTTGCGAGTTCCTGGGCAGCGACATGAAGGTGCTGACGGCGCGCACCAGCCGCTATCCTGACGGCATCGTCACCTGCTCCAGGGCCGGTGACGCCGACACCACCGCGCGGGAGCCGGTCATCCTCTTCGAGGTCCTCAGCCAGAGCACCGCCGACGACGACTTCGGTGTGAAGAGCATCGAGTACATGAACCTGCCCTCGGTCCAGCGCTACGTGCTGATCGACCAGAAGCTCGTCCATGCCACCGTCTTCTCGCGCCAGGATGGGCAATGGCTCGGTCGCGTCCTCACGGACGGCGATGCGCTCGATCTGCCGGAGATCGGCATCCGGTTTCCCCTTAGCGAGATCTACGAGGGGCTGGACCTGAGTGCCGAGGGGGCGGACGACACCGGCCCCTCCCGCGTGCCCGGACGACAGGACTAGAACACCGCGCATGGATCCTGTTCAGCGACCTCCCTACCGCCCCTTCTGCGATACGCCGGCCGACCAGCCCGACGAGCGCCGCAAGGGACACATCTCCCAGGATCCGTTCGAACATTTCTGCGAGGAGTGCGGCGCCTGGGGCAGCTTCGGCTTCAGGATCGACAGCGATCCCGCGCATCCCGGTGTCTGGTACTGTGGCCAGCATCGCCGCGTCGGAGAGGAGCGCCTGGCTCGGGTGCGGCGGGGCGGATAGCACATCCCCGGGGAACGCCGCCTCCGCCTTCGCTGCGGCGGCCGGGCACTACTCGCTCGCCTCTGGCTCACTCCCGGAGCCCCGCGTCGTCGTGGGTGGCACGCCTCCCAGCGGCAGCGCGACTGGAAACGACGCACCGGGCGTGACCCACTCCTCACCCGGGTCTCCGCCTGACGGTGACGATCCCGGTTCTGGCCACCGGCAGCGGCACGGCGTCAGCTGAACGGGAGCACCCGGGACTGCCGTCGCACGTCGGCCACTCGACCCACCCCCTGAAGGGGGTGGGCACGGGAAAGCAGCCTGGCCTCGCCGTCATGGCGACAAGTCTGAGGCCCGGCAACGGCTGCCGTCAAAGGGTGGGTCCTCGCCGTGCTCGCAGTCCTCGGCTTCGCCTCCGGGCTGCTCCGCGCGGCTCCGGTCCCGGCCTTCGGCCGCCTTTGACGCCATCCGCCGCCGAACCTCGAAGGCATTCGCAGGACGGGACGAAGAAAAGCCAGCCTCCTTCCCCTCTCCCGGCCGACACCGGGCCTCGCCGGCCCAGACCCGCAGGACGAACAAAGAAAAGATGCGGGGTGGGTCGTGTAATCAAGCGGTTTATCTCAAGTAAAACAGAATGATTTCCGAGTTTTATTGTTGAATATCAGCGTGGATCAGGTATTATCCAAATGCGGCCAACGAGGGCCGCAACAACAAGTCGCCCCCGCCGGTGGTACCAACACCAGACGGGGGCTGACCCGAAACAGGATAAGGCTCATCATGTCCCAGGCTTCCGGCAACATCGCTCCCGCCACCACCGAGAACAAGGGCGCCGACGCCGCCCGCCCCACCAGGGCGCGCACCACTGCCAAGACTGGCAGGCCCGCCGCGGCGCAGCCGACGCAGGCTCCCGCTCGCCGCACCCAGGCCAACCGCCAGGGCATCACCCTCGCCGATGCGGGCCGTCTGGCCCCCACCCACGACATGATGAGCAAGGTCTATCGCGTCTTCGGCCTGGAGCCGGTGGACGTGGACGGCATCGCCACCGCGACCGAAACCAGCCTCATCCAGCAGTCCGAGGACCTGCGTTCCGCCCTCAGCGACAAGGCCATGGAGATGCATTTCCAGCGCGTCGTCGGCGCCTATGTCGGCAGCGCCTTCGGGGCCGCGCAGTTCTTCGACAGCAAGCGCGCCACCGCCCGCGACATGGCCAGCAAGATGAACGACAACCGGGACGAGGACCGCGACGGGCCGAGCGGTTTCGAGAGCAAGGTTGAGCGCGCCCAGAGCTTCGCCGCCGATATGGCCCGCCAGAGCTACGCCCTCCTTGCCGCAGCCGAGGGCGCCGTTCGCGCCTTCGAGGAAATCACCGGCAACGCCTGGAAGCCCTACGTCGCCAGCACCCCCGAGAGCCAGGGTCTCGGACGCCAGGCCGCCCAGGCCCGCGCCTCCGCCTTCGACTGACACCACCGGGCGGGGGCTTCGGCCTCCGCCCTTCCCTCCGGCGGCGGCCAGGGGGGCGCCGCCCTCCGGGCTCTGCCCCCCTGGACCCCCCGCAGCCTCATCCCTTGCCGCTCACCCTTGCCGCGCCGCCGGTTTGCGGTCGGCGCTTCGCGCCGGAGCTTTCTCGCCGCGGCGCCTTCGGCGCCACTCCTTGGCCCTGGCTGAAACCGTGTCCGGGCCATGCCCCCTCCGGCATGTCAGGGCCGCCGCGTTCGCAACGCCGCTTCGCGACGCCGCGCCCGCCGCAGCCCGGACACGCCAGGGCGCATGGCATCCCACCGTTCCCGCGCGCCTCACTCCCCCGGCAGCAGCTGCCACGCCAACGGTACGTTGCCGTCCTCGTCCACCGTCCCCCCGCGCCGCGCCGCGCACACCTGCCGCGCCCGCCCCTGCTCCCCGACCACCGCGCCTTCCGAGTAGCTCTGCCCGGCGAACACGCACCCCGCCGCCGTCCGCCGCGTCGTCGCCCGCTCCGACCCGAACACGCTCCCCCCACCCCAGGCCCCCGTCTGGCTCTGGGCCGCACCGAACGGTCCCGCCACCGGCCCGTTGCCGAACAGCCCTCCCCCATTGCCCGGCGTGGTCACCACCGCCCCCGGCGCATAGCCCGGCGGCAGCAGCGTCTGCGCCATCCCCGCACCCGGCACCAGCAGCACCGCCAGCATCAGCATTCGCGTCACGTCGAGGCCTCCTCCGATCCGCGGCGCCTTCCCCGCGCCGCCGCCGACACCCTCGCGCCGCCTCTTGCGAACGGCATCCCTCGCGTCGCTCGACACCGCGCGCGCCGTTCGCATCGCTCCCTGTCAGGCTTCACAGATGCCCGACACCCTGCCAGACTTCCTTGTCCCCACCGCAAGACTTGCCGAGCGCGTTGCGGAATCCGGAACCTGTGTTCAACGCGAACACACCGCCGCCGCACCCACCACCATGTCCGGCACTCGCCTCGGCCGCTGCCTCATCGTCATCGGCTGGGCCGAGCGTGAGCTCGCCCGCCGCACCGGCCGACACCAGACCCAGATCCGCCGCTGGCTCGGGGGTGCCTCTCCCGTCCCACCGGACGTCGCTGCCTGGATCGAGGACCTGGCTGCCTTCGTCGCGGCCCATCCCGGGCCGCGCCTGGCCGGCCTCAGCCGCCTCGCCGACCGCTGAACGCCAGGATCAGCACCACGAACCCGATCGCGCCACACCAGCCGATCTGTGCCACCTCGCGCGCCTGCGGCCCGCTCGCCAGTAGCGCGCCCAGCACGCAGAACCCCGCTCCGGCGGCGAACCACGCTACCCCCGGCGGCAGCGTCCGCCGCATCCTGTCCAGCATCCCGGTTCTCCCGATCCGCGCGCCCCGAGCGTCGCACCGGCCAGTATGCTATCGGACCCCGAGGGAAGTCCCGTGCCTCGCCGCCTCGGGGCCGCCCCCCGCCAGACGGCGGGAGGCGGCCCGCCTGTGATCACCCGGCAGGGCGCGTGTAGTCGAAGCCTGGCCGCCCGTTGCTCATCATCGCTGGCGTGCAGTGCGCGTTCGGATTGTTCGCGCTCCGCCAGGGCTTCACCTTATCAGCTTCCAACCATCCGGGCTGCCCGTTCATGTGCAGGACCTGGATGAAGTTGCCTTCCTGCCTTCTCGGTGTCGCCACAATCACCGTCTCGGACGCGACGCCGATCTGTTTCGCGGTCGGCGATGGCTGATCCCGGATTGGCGGCAGATTCTCGAACACCAGCATCTGCTCGTTGGTCAGGTTGAGCATCATGCAGGAATAGCCCTGGATATGGCCGGTCACATGCAGGGAGCGTGGCCCCTGTTGTGCCGACGCCACGGCGCATAATCCAAGAAGGGCTGCTCCGATCAGCGGAGCGAGTGCAAACTTCATGTCTCAAACTCCTCAGATGCCGATCAGGACTGACTGATAGGCGGCATCGCCCATCTTGGCCGCCACCGAAGCGCGCCATTGCCCGACGGTCGTCGTGGAGGTGATGCCGTTGCTCGAAAGTTGTGAAGCGCTGTAGCTGCTTAGCACGTTGCTCATGAGATCGGAGCTGTCGGCCTGTGCAAGCTTCACCGTATACGCCGTTCCGAAATTGTACCCGCCCCGCACGTCCAGCACCGTGGGATTGCTGATCCCGGCCGCCTGCAGCTTTTCGGCATAGGAACGGAGAAGGGCCGCCGCCGAGATCGCTTGGTTCGCCGGGTCCATCGAACCGTCCACTCCGCGCTCGACCGTACCGGCCAGGCTCGCGTTGTAGCTCACCGCCTGTGTCAGGCCGCTCTCGAACGTGCTGTCCAGCATCTGGAACGCTCCCCGGATGCTGCTCCCCGAACTGGCCGACACGTTCTGGCAACCGCTCTCCACGAGGCATGTCGCCGCCAATGCCGAGGGGTTCACCCCCAGCGACGTCGCCGCCTCGCTCGCCGCCGTCCCCCAGGAGCGCGACGTCATCACGTCCAGCGCCGTGCTGCTGCCCGCCGCCGTCGCATCGCCACTCCCCGATCCCCCGTCGCTCGATCCGCTCCCCGTCGTCGACGCTGTCCCCTGGCTTGGCGTGATGCTGAACGAACCCAGCCCGATCTCCAGCACCCGTGGAATCACCTGCTCCGGCACCCCGTTCATCGTCACGGTGCCCGATTGCGCCAGCGCCACCCCCGCCGGCCCGGTGATCACCAAGGCCACCCCCAGCATCATCCCGGGGCTGTCCAGGCCCCCTCCGCCTCGATATCGCTTCATCGCCGTCGCCTCCTTCGCGACGGCGACCATCCTTCCAGACCCCCGTGCGAATGACGGTCCGTCCGGTCGCGACGATGGTTTCCCTCAGCGCGTCGGCGCCGCCGGCCGGGCTGGCGTGGGCGGCAGCCCACGCGTCAGGTGCCCCTCCATCCTGCACCACATCTCCCCGTTCTGCGCCGTCACCATCCGCTCCTGGCACCGCTGCACCGTGACCCCAAGCGCCGCAGAGTCCTGCCAGAACGAGATCAGGTAGCCCGCCAGGAACACCCCCACGAACGCCAGCGCCCCGCGCGTGTAGAACCCCGCCCGACGCCGCCGGTCGTAGGCCACCTCCTTGATGACCAGGCTCCCCCGCAGGGAATCCACGATCCCCGGCGCGACCTCCTGGACCATCCGCTCGATGACCCGCTTCCGCTCCACGTCGTTGGCCACCGCCGCGGCCTGTGCCTGCGCCGTCGTCGCGTTGGCCAGCCGGGTCGCCTCCCGCAGGCGTTCGAGTTCCTCCCGGCTCTGCACCTGCGCGGCCGCCACCACGCCACGCAGATCCTCTCCCATCCCCACGGCCATGCTGGCGAACGCCCGCTGCGTCCCCGCCATGGCAGCCACGAAGGCCGCCTCCGGGTGCCCGGGAATCACGTCGAGCGCATCGAGCGCTCGCATGAGCTCGCGTTGCGCGTCCTCCAGGTCCTCCCGCGCCCGTTGGCCGCGCTCGACCAGCCCCGAGACCGTCGATGTCTGCATCCCGTCCATCACTCGGCCGCCTCCGCGGGCGCCGGCGTCGCCACGGGAAGCCTCGGCAGCCAATCCGGATTGATCTCGCCGAAGAACGCCGGCATCGCCTTCTGCCACCAGGTCGCCACCCGCGAGCGGTCGAAGATCGAGGTCGGCGGGAACCCGGCCACCTGCTTCCCGTTCGCCGCGTCCGAGAAGCTCAGCCCCCGATCCGTCACCTGCGCCATGCAGCTGAGCGCCGGCATCATCACGACCTCGGCACCCTTCTTCATGGCGGCCTTGAAGGTCTCGTGCTCGTAGATCTTGCCGAAAGCGAACTCGGCGTTCCGGCCGGACTTCAGCAGCCCCCGGTTCAGCACCAGCAGCGTCGCCTCGGGGCTGAACATTCCCTCGCCGGCACAGTTGTTCAGGTAGTCCAGGTCCGCGAACTCGGACCCGAGCAGGTGGACCGCCACCGGCCGGATGCCTGCCGCCTCCAGCTGCTCGACCAGTTGCGTCTCCTCCGCCAGCTGCGTCAGCGCCGTCTCACCGCCGCCGACGTCCAGGATCGCGTCGTAACGCTGCTCGATCTGCTCCATCATCCGGCCCTCGATCCAGGCCATCGTGTCCTCGGCACCGCCCTGCGGGGCCGACACGGCCTCCCCGTCGAACCGGTTGAGCGTGTGCGTGCTGTTCGCCTGGTCGGCGTTCCACAACCGCAGGTCCGCCCCTCGTTCCTTGAAATACTGGCCGACCGCATTGAGAAAGGTGGTCTTGCCCACCCGCTGCCGGCCGATCGCGATCAGCAGCACGGGCTTGCGCCCGTCCTGCGGGGTCTGGTTCCGGGTTTTGCTCATCCTACTGGCTCCTGCCGATCCTGAGCGCCCGGTCCGAATGCCGGAGCCGTGCCCTCAACTTGTCCATCTTCGCCTGCACCTCGGGCGGAAGGTCCGCGTCCGCCGGCGCCGGCGTGGATGAGGTGCCACCGTCCGACGCGAACGGCGGATGCGATTTTGGCGGGATGGGGGGATCGGGTCGCCGCTCGACCCCCGGGGGCGGTTGGGTGGTCTTCGGCGAGCGGTTTGCCTTCCGACCTTTTGCTTTGAGCGGCCTGTCTGCGGCACGGCGGTCAGCCTCTAGGCATACACGGCCCCACAATTGGATCAGGGATGGCACGCTGAGCTTCTGGCCATGCTTGCCGACGACGCCGGCCGCATGAAGCTTCTCCTGGATGGTCTCCCATCCAGGCCGGTCCTGGCGGAGCACCTGGGCGAACTCGACATGCCGATCCAGCAGCCATTTGAAGGCTTCCGAGTGCCCTGGGGGCGGCTTCTCTCGGGATGCTCGTCGGATGGCTTTAAGCGTTGGGTCCTTCATTAGACAGACCGCCCCAAGAGACTGAGGCGTGACCGCACCGCGGCCGAAGCCTGCATGCCTCGCTCACGTCCGGTGCGTGTGGCCCTCACGTCAGCTTCACGTCCAGCTTCGATGGAACTCATTTCGGCGTTACGCCGGGACCATGTGGCGCTCACGCGGCGTGAAGGTGCCGCCAATGTCCGGTTAACGTGGAAAGTCAGAGTCCATACACCAATGCACCGATGGTGCGCGGGCCTGCGGCCCAATCCTCGCTCCGACACGTCGATACCTCCATTCGCAAGCCTCCCTGGCAGTCTCCCTCCCCACCAGAAGGAGGTCCGCCATGGACGAGCCACCCAACACCAATCCCTTGCGAACGGCCGGATCGGCGGAAGTCCTCCGCCGCCTCGATCACCAGGACACCGTCCTGCGCCTCCTCGGCGAGCAGCTGGCGGCCATCATCAAGCTGCTCACGCCGGCTCCCCAGGAGGGGCCCACCACCACCGAGATGCTCCAAGCCATCGTCGCCCTGCTCGGCGAGCACACGCCCCTGCTGCGCGATCTCGAGGGCCACGCCCTCAACCTCACGCGGGAGCTGCCCCGCCTGGTCGCCCACGAGGTCGTCCTGGCCCAGCGCTTCGGGGAGCGCCAGCCATGATGACCTTCCGCAAGCTCGCCGCCGCCAGCTCCGGCAAGCTGCTCCGCGCCTACTTCACCGAGAGCGCCCCCGAGCCGGCCTTCGATCCGGCGGTCACACCAGGGAAGCATCTCGATCCCGGCGGGCGGCTGACCGCCTACTACACCCGCCGCGACAGCCGGGCCTCCTGGCGGCCGGACATGCCCATGGCCATCGCCGAGGCCCTCGGCATCGACGTCTCCCGCATGCCGAAGGACGAGGCGCTCGACCGCCTGTTCGAGGCCAGGCGGGCCGATACCGGCGAGGCCTGGTCGGGCCAGAAACGCGAGATCAGCGCCCTCGACCTGACCCTCGCCCCGCACAAGTCGGTTTCCCTGGCCGCCGAGTTCGCCGCCACGCCGGCCGAGCGCGCCGCGATCTGGCACGCCATCGACCGTGCCAACGACGCCACCATGCGCTACGTCGCCGCCGAGCTGGGCTGGGCCCGCAAGGGACAGGGCGGCGCGCTGGGCGCCGACCCCGGGGCGGTCGGCTGGGTCAGCTTCCGCCACCACACCGCCCGGCCGACCGTCTCGGTCCGCGACGGCAAGGAGGGGGCCACCTACCTCGCCACGGTTGCCACCATGGACGGCGACCCCCACGCCCATATCCACAACGCCCTGTTCAACGCCGTCGTCACCGAGGACGGGCGGGTCGGCTCCCTCGACACCAAGGCGCTGACCGGGACCCGCCTGCACGAGTTCGGCGCCTACTTCCAGGCCCGGCTGGCGGACCACCTGCGGGAGCTGGGGGCGCGGGTGTCCTACGACCGCCAGCAGCAGGCGGTGGTGCTCGACGCCATCCCGCAGGCGGCCTCCGACCTGTTCTCCAAGGGCCGCCGGCAGGTCGAGCGGTCCGCCAAGGCCTACGCCACGAGCCAGGGCCTCGACTGGGACACCCTCTCCGCCGAGGGCAAGTTCAAGATTCTCGCCGTCACCGGCCTCGCCACCCGCCTGGAAAAGAACGGCCCCAAGGGCGACCGGGAGATCTGGCTGGCCCAGGCCGAGGCCATCGGCTGGAAGCACACCACCGTCATGGACGAGGTGGCCCACCCGAAGCTGTCGGACGCCGAGCGGTTCGACGCCGCCTACCGCTTCGCGGCCCGGCACCTCGCCACCGAGTTCCGCACCGCGGCGGTGATCGACCACGACAAGCTGCGCCTCTACGCCGCCCGGGGCCTGATCGGCACCGGCATCGCCGGCGGCACCGGGGACATCGACCGGGTGGTGGCGCTGATCGAGCGGCGCGGCATCACCCTGCGCGGCGAACAGGTCGCCCTCGTCGTCGGCCTCTCGGGCGACAAGGTGCGGGTGACCAACACCGCCCAGCTGCGGCTGGAGGAGGCGCTGCAGGCCGAGGCCCACCGGGCGGCGCGCGACCGCTCCGGCGCCCTGCCGGCCCGCGCCATCACCGCGGCGATCGACGCCGTCATCGGCGCCGGGCAGCTCGACCTCACCCGCGAGCCCGCCCATGCCGCCGCCCAGCGCGCGGCGATCTACGCCCTGGGCCAGGGCGGGGCGCTGTCGATGCTCACCGGCGTCGCCGGCGCGGGCAAGACCACGCTGCTGCGGCCGCTGGTCGCCGCCTGGCAGGCCGACACGCGCTTCGCCGCGGGCGGCCGGGAGGTGATCGGCACGGCGACGGCCTGGCGGCAGGCCAGCGCCCTGGGGGAGGCCGGCATCGGCCAGACCCTGGCCATGGACCCGCTGCTGAAGGCCATCGAGGCCGGGCGGATCGTGCCGACCCGCAACACGGTGCTGGTGATCGACGAGGTGAGCCAGGTCGCCCCCCGCGCCCTGCTGACGCTGCTGCAGGTGCAGGCGCGCACCGGCATGACCCTCAAGGTGCTGGGCGACCGCGAGCAGGCGCAGTCGATCGAGGCGGGCGACGCGGTGGAGCTGATGCGCCGGGCGCTGCCGCGCGCGGAGCAGACGGAGATCCTCGACACCGTGCGGCAGCGCAGCCTGGAGGACCGCCAGATCGCGGGGCTGTTCCGCGAGGGGCAGGCGGGCGAGGCGCTGGCCCGCAAGCGGGCGCGGGGCGACGGCTCGGCCCGGCTGCTGGGCGGCGACCAGGACCAGGTGGTGGAGCAGATCGCCGACCACTACCTGGCCCGGCGCGACGCCCTGCTGGCCGCTGGCTCGAAGCTGGAGGTGACCGTCTCGGCGCCGACCAACGAGGACGTGGCCGACATCAGCCGGGCGGTGCGCGCGCGGATGCGGGCGCGCGGCGAGATCGGCGCCGACGAGGTGGTCTACCGGGCCATCGACCAGCGCGGCGAGACCTACGACCTGCCGATCGCCACGGGCGACAGGGTGCGCCTGTTCCGGCGGACCATGGGTCGGATCGACGGCAAGGTGGCGAACTTCGGCAGCAACGGCGACACCGTCACGGTGCTCGGCCGCACCGAGGCCGGCCTGCTGTTGCGCGACAAGACGGGGCGGGTGGGCGAGGTGGAGTGGCGCCGGCTGACGGACGGGGCGACGGGGCGGCTGCTGCTGGGCTTCGGGCACGCCCTGACGGTGGACGCGGCGCAGGGCATCACCTCGGGCGAGCACATCAACGCCCTGCCGCGCGGCACCGCCGGCGTCACCGCCTTCAAGGGCTACGTCGCCGAGAGCCGGGCGAAGGGCACGACCTGGACCATGATCTCGGAGGCGGCCACCTTCGAGGCGGTCAAGCGCGGCCGCGCCCTGGGCGACGCCACGCCCATCACCAGCGAGGATCTCTGGGCCAAGGCGGCAGAGGGGCTGGCGCAGAAGCCCTACAAGCCGCTCGGCAGCGACCTGCTCTCCGACATCCGGGAGGGCAGGGAGAAGGCCACCCTGTCCTTCATCCGCTTCCAGCACCTGGTGGAGACGGCCGAGCACCAGGGGCGCGACCTCGGCCGCGAGATCCGGGAGCACCGGCAGGCGGTGGCCCTGCAGGCGGCGATGCCGCGCAGCATCGCCGCCCTGGACGCGGCGCTGTCGCTGATGCGCGGAGGATCGGCGACTGCGGCCGAGGAGCATCTGCGGCGGCTGCGCGTCGAGACGGAGGTGGCGCGCCGGGAGATCGAGGGGGTGGCGAAGCCGTCGACCCCCTCGGCGGGGATGGGATGAGGATCGGGGAGCCCGGCGTCATCTCGTCCTGAACATCAGGCCCTGGTCGGCCTCAAGCCGCGGGAGGCGCCGCTGCCTTCCCGCGCAACGCCTCCCACAAGGCCCCCGGGCCGAGCAGGGCCGAGAGGATGCCGGCCCGGACGGTTTCCGAACCCAGCGCCTGGGTGCTCATGCTCTGATGCGCGGCCATCGCGTCGATGATGGCCGTCATCAACTCGTCCTGGAGGCTGGGCGAATTGGAGAACTGTTCCTTGGTGTTGGCCGTCGCCTGGGCTTTGAGGGTCTCCGATTCCAGCAGCTTTCCCTTGATGACGGTATCGACGTAGGCCACCGCATCGCCCTCGGTGACGTCGCCTTCGAACAGGTCGTTGATGGCCTGGATGATGGCGGCCAGACGCAGTTTCTGCTTGTCCTGGACCGCCCCCGAGCCGGTCTCGGTCATGGGCTGAAGTGGGTCCGGCGTCTTGTCGCCACCCAGGTTCAGTTTCTGTTGCCCGAGATCGCGCATGCGATGGTGGGTCAGCTTCAGGGCCGAGAGGTCGATCCCCTCCCGCTCGCGCCCGTAATCCAGCAATGGCAGCAGCAGCTTGGCGAAGAGGTAGAGCTTCTCGTAGTCCGTGTTGCCGTAGTCGAACATCTGCCCGAGAAACTCGTAGGCGCGGACATAGGTGCCGAGGTCGCGCTTGAAGAGCAGCAACGCCTCGACCTCGTCCTTGCCGGCCTTCTGCGCCCTGCTGCCCGCCGGCTCGGCCTTGGCGCTTCCCTGTGCCTGCCGGAACCGCACCAGCAACCGGTTGCTGACCGGTCCGATGGCGGCGTCTAGGTCTGCCTGCGTGGCCTGCGGACGGAGGACCGCCCGGACCACGCGCTCGACCTCATGCCAGTCGTAGCAGCCCTGGCCGTCCAGCTTGTTCCGTAGGTCCAGCACGATGTTCGGGTCGCTGGTGCCGCCCAGTTCCGCCGTGGTGTGATACTGCCGGAATGCGGCCAGGATCTCCTCCGGCTCGTTGACGAAGTCGACCACGTAGGTGGTGTCCTTGCCGGGATAGGCGCGGTTGAGCCGTGATAGGGTCTGCACGGCCTGGATGCCGCCCAGCTTGCGGTCCACGTACATGGCGCAGAGCAGCGGCTGGTCGAAGCCGGTCTGGAACTTGTTGGCCACCAGCAGCACGCTAAATTGCGGCGTGGCGAAGGCCTCGCGGATGTCGCGGCCGAGCAGGGCGGGGTTCATGTTGGTTTCGGTGAAGGGCTCCGGCCCGCTGTCCGGATCGTTCACCTCGCCCGAGAAGGCGACCAGCAAGCCGATGCCATAGTTCTGCTGCCGGACGTAGCTCTCCATGGCCCGCATCCAGCGCACCGCCTCCTTTCGGCTGGCCGTGACCACCATGGCCTTGGCCTGCCCGCCCAGGAGGTGGGCCACGTTCTGCCGGAAGTGCTCCACCACGATCCGGACGCGGGCGGCGATGTTGACGGGGTGCAGCCGCACCCACCCCATGATGCCCTTGCGCGCCTCGCCGGCATCGACCTCGGCCTCGGAGACCTCCCTGCCCCCATGGGTCAGCCGGAAGGCCAGCTTGTAGCTGGTGTAGTTCCGCAGCACGTCGAGGATGAAACCCTCCTCGATCGCCTGGCGCATGGCGTAGGTGTGGAAGGCGACCGGCAGGTTGCCGGGCCCGGCGGGCTGTTCGGGGTGCGGGCGCCGGCCGAACAGCTCCAGCGTCTTGGCCTTCGGCGTCGCCGTGAAGGCCACGTAGGTGATGTGCCGGTCCTGCAGGACGCGGGTCGCCATCTCGGCCGCGAGCAGGTCCTCCATGTCGACCTCGCCACCGTCGGCCAGGGCCGCCTGCTCCTCGGGCGACAGGGCGGCCTTGAGCTTCCCGGCCGTGGCGCCGGTCTGGGACGAGTGGGCCTCGTCGGCGATCACCGCGAAGCGCTTGCCGCTGGTGGCGGCGAGCCGCCTGATCTCGGCGATGGCAAAGGGGAAGGTCTGGATGGTGCAGACCACGATCTTCTTGCCGCCGTTGAGCGCCGCGGCCAGCTCCTGGCTCTTGCTGGCCCCCTCGCCGGTGATCGTCGCGACCACGCCCAACGTGCGCTCGAAGCCCTCGATGGCCTCGCGCAACTGCTTGTCGAGCACCGTGCGGTCCGAGACGACGAGGACCGTGTCGAACAGCTTGCGGTGCCCGGCGTCGTGCAGGTCGGCCAGGAAGTGGGCCGTCCAGGCGATGGAGTTGGTCTTGCCCGAGCCGGCCGAGTGCTGGATCAGGTATTTCTGCCCCGGCCCGTCCGCCAGCACCTGCGACACCAGCCGGCGGGTGGCGTCGAGCTGATGGAAGCGGGGGAAGATCCAGCCCTTGAGGCGCTTCTTGTCGTCCTTCACCGGCACCAGGTAGCGGCCGAGGATCTCCAGCCAGCTGTCGCGCTGCCACACCTCCTCCCACAGGTATGCGGTGGGGGCACCGTGCGGATTGGGCGGGTTGCCGGCCCCCATGTCCTGTCCCCGGTCGAAGGGCAGGAAGGTGCTGTCCAGACCGGCGAGGTGGGTACACATGGCGACCCGACTGTTGCTGACGGCGAAGTGGACCAGGGCGCCGCCGGGGAAGCTCAGCAGCGGCTCCGGCAGGTTCCGGCCCGGCACCCTGGGCGGCCGGTCGTAGCGGTACTGGTCGATCGCGTCCCCGACGGACTGGGTGTAGTCCGACTTCAGCTCGGCGGTGGCCACCGGGATACCGTTGAGGAACAGTACGAGGTCCAGGCAGTCCTCCCCCTGCAGGGAGTAGCGGACCTGCCGCACCACCCGCAGCCGGTTGGCGGCGTAACGGCTCTGAAGCGCCTCGTTCATGCCGAGCGCCGGGCGGAACTGGCACAGGGACAGGCGCTGCTTGAGGCCCACCACATCCAGCCCGTCCCGCAACAGTGCCAGAATTCCCTGCTTGTCGAGCGCGGTGCGCAGGCGGTCGGCCAGGGTGGTGGAAGCGGCGGGGCCGTGGGTCTTGCTCAGGCTCTCCCAGGCCTCGGGCTGGGTGGCTTGTACCCAGGCGATCAGATCCTCGGGGAAGAGGGCATGGGCACGGTCGTAGTGCGTGGCGGCACCCGGCTCGTAGAACCAGCCATGGGCTGCCAGGTAGGCGCAGATGCCCTCCTCGAAGGCGATCTCTTTGTGAAGGCTCACGCGGCCTCCGCCGGATGCTCGGCGGCTAGGTCGCGAACGTCTATCTTACCGGTAACGGCGGCGGAGATCAGAGCGGCGCGACGCTCGCGGAAAAGGGTGACGGCGCGTTCAGCTTCGGCGGTAAGGGCATCGACGATGGAGCTTGCTTCGGTCAGGAAGGCAATGATCGCCGTCTGCTCGCCAACAGGAGGCATTGGGATAGTGATTTCCTTCACCGTCTCGATGGAAACCTCGTTGAATGTCGAGCCCTGCCGCATCAATGCCCAGTACTCAGTGGCGCTCTTGCTGCGCAGAAAGGCAACGAGAAACTCGGAAGTAACTGTTCCATTGCTTACGATGCGGGCGACGCCACGAGATAGATTTACGCCGTGGAGCTCCTTATGGACAACATGGCAAGAACCGATCGATGCTCGGATTCCAAGAATGACCTCGCCGCCTTCCAGGCAGGTGCGTGGATAAGCCGCTGCAATTTCTGCGGTCGTTTTCTGTAACGAATCAAGATCGAACGAAGCGCTTGTCATGTTGGTCGTCTGTATGAATGGAACGCCTTCGTCCTGCGCGTCACCGGGCTGAACAATGCCATAGGAAATGCTGGTTCCGGGCAGGATCAGATGCTTGAGTCGCTTCACCTCCCAATGCGCCGGCACCTCCCCCAGCCACTCCACGCCGGAGTCCTTCATCGGCACGTTGGGGTCGAGGCCCTTGGTGACGGCCTGGGAGATGACGGCCTGCCGCTTCTCCTTCAGCAGCGCGATTAGCCGCTCCTGCTCAGCCACCAGCGCGTCAATCTTGCCGGTCTCGCGGTCGAGGAAGGCGGCGATCGCGGATTGCTCGGCGGGCGGGGGCAACACGAACAAAAGATTGCCCAGTTCCTCCGCATTCAGGTGCGGTTGCGCCGCTCGGAGCCGCAACAGGTTGATCTGTGCCTCAAGCATATACTTCGACAACAGCGCCGCCGCCGCGAAGGCGGGGGCTATTCCGGGCTTCATGCGAACGGCCATGTCAAAGCCAGCGATTGCACCAACCCAGTCTGCGGTCACGATCGCAGAGTCGCCCGTATAGGCGCCGCTCCGGACCACCACGATATCCCCAAGCGCCAGTCGCGTGACTCGAGATTCCGGCAACGCCGCTTCGTCCACGTAGACCAGTCCCTCGGTGCTCAGTTCACCACGCTTCACATTGGTTGCGCGGAGGAAGCGGGTTCCGTCGAGGTGATATTCTGGTGGCTGTCCGAGACCGTAGGAAATTGTCGCAGCGCGCTTGAACGAGATGACAGCCCAGTGGCGCGGAATGTTGCCCATGGCAGAAATTCCACTCTCCCGATATTCCGGATACGCGGGAAACGTCATACTTCGCCTTCTCCGCCAGCCTTCGGCTTGTGCCGCTTCAACAGGGCCTTCGCCGCACCTTCCAATTGCCGCAACGTTTCCATCTCGCCTTCCGCTTCCAGCGCAGCACGGCGGCGGGCAGCAAACGCCTCGTATTCCACGGCGGCCTTGCGGTCCGCTTCCTCCCGCGTCACCCGCCCGGCATGGGGCAGCACGGCGCGATCGTTGAAGCGCAGAAAGTCATCCAGCCGGGTCCTCCAGTCGGCCAGGAAAACCTGCTTACGGCGCCGCGCCTGGTCCTCCGCGAAGTCGAGGAACATCACCACGATGCGGTTCAACTCGGTGATTTCCGGCGCGGTCAGGTAGTTTTTCGCCACCGTCACATCGGCCTTGCGCACCCGCTCGCCAGCCCGCGCCGTCAGGCCCATGTTCGGCTTGGTGGCATCGGCGCGGCTGGCGATCAGTTCCGGCGCCGTCTGGCCGGTGGCGGCGAAGTGCAGCTTGTTCTGTACCACCTGGAACACCGCCTGGGTCTCCGCCGCCCCCGGCGCATAGTCGGCGGCCAGTGCGATGATCTCGCGCACCCGCAGATAGACCCGCCGTTCACTGGCGCGGATGTCGCGGATGCGTTCCAGCAGTTCATCGAAGTAATCCGGCATATCCGGCCCGGGCGGGTTCCGCAGCCGCTCATCATCCAGCACGAAGCCCTTGCGGAGGTATTCCTCCAGCCGTGCCGTCGCCCATTGGCGGAACTCGGTGCCGCGCGCGCTGCGCACCCGGAAGCCGACGGCAAGGATGGCCGGCAGGCTGTAATGCTGGATGGCGCGGGAAACCTGCCGCTTCCCCTCGGTTCGAACTATCAAGTAGGACTTGATAGTTGCCTCCGGCGTCAGTTCGGCCTCCGCGTAGATGTTCCGCAGATGCAGGTCGATGTTCTGCACGGTGGTCTGGAACAGCTCCGCCATTTGCGCCTGGGTCAGCCACAGCATGTCCTCGGCGAAGCGACATTCCAGTCGGGTACGGCCGTCCTCGGTCTGGTAGAGCAGCAGGGAGGAAGGCGGGGGTGCCTTGCTCATCCCGCCAGCCCTTCGATCATCGCCCGGATACGGTCCGTCACCTGCTTCAGATCAGCATCGATTTCCTCCAGCGGGCGCGGCGGCTCGAACACATAGAAGTGCCGGTTGAAGGGGATCTCGTAGCCCACCTTCGTCTTCTCCTCGTCGATCCAGGCATCCGGCGCGTGCGGCTTCACCTCGCGATCGAAGTAGGCTTGGATATCCTCGGTCAGCGGTACGTTCTCCGTGTCCCGCAGCGCGCTGTCCGGCTGCGGCTTGCCCTTTCCCTTGCCCTTCTGGCCCAGCACCACCGCGCCCTTCTCATCGCGCAGCGGCCGCTCCACCGTGATGGTGCGGTAGCCGAAGGCCTCGTTGCGGAACAGGCGCGACATCGGCGCCAGCTTCACCGCGCCGCCCTCCGGGGCCGGGGGCGGCGCCTCACCCGCGCGCACCACCACGCGGCTCACCCGCCCCTCGGCATCCGTCACGCTGGCCACCTGCGCCTCCGCCGCCTCGCCGAACAGGCGGGTGACCTCGTCGGTCAGATCGTCGCCCATCTGCTTGCGCTTGGAGCCAAGGCTCTTGCGCATCTTGCTCCACATCGCCGAGGCGTCGATCAGCTGCACCAGCCCGCGCCGCGCCGCCGGCTTGCGGTTGGACAGGATCCAGACATAGGTCGCGATGCCGGTATTGAAGAACATGTCGGTGGGCAGGGCGATGATCGCCTCCACCAGATCGTTCTCCAGCACATGGCGGCGGATCTCGCTCTCGCCCGATCCGGCGCCGCCGGTGAAGAGCGGCGAGCCGTTGAGCACGATGCCGATCCGACTGCCGCCCTCGGCCGCCGGCCGCATCTTGCTCAGCAGGTGCAGCAGGAACAGCAGCGAGCCGTCCGAGATGCGTGGCAGCCCCGGCCCGAAGCGGCCGGCATGGCCCTTCTGCTCGGCCTCCTTGCGGACCTCCTTCTCCACCTTCTTCCACTCCACTCCGAAGGGCGGGTTGGAGAGCATGTAGTCGAATTTGCGGGCCGCGTGCCCATCCTCGGAGAGGGTGTTGCCGGGGACGATGTTGCGCACGTCCTGGCCCTTGATGAGCATGTCCGCCTTGCAGATGGCGTAGCTCTCGTCGTTCAGCTCCTGGCCGAACATGGTCAGCGAGGCCTGGGGGTTGTGCTCCAGCAGGTGCTCGGCCGCGACCGAGAGCATGCCGCCGGTGCCGGCCGTGGGGTCGTAGATGGTGCGGACGGCGCTGGTGTTGGGGGTGAGGATGTCGCTGTCCTCGATGAACAGCAGGTTCACCATCAGGCGGATGACGTCGCGCGGCGTGAAATGCTCGCCGGCCGTCTCGTTCGACACCTCGGCGAACTTGCGGATCAGCTCCTCGAAGGCCAGCCCCATGTCGTGGTTGCTGACCTGATCCGGGTGCAGGGGGAAGCCGGCGAAGCGCTCGGTGACCTGGTAGAGCAACCCGGCCTTGGCCAGCCGGTCGACCTGCTCGGCGAAGCGGAACCGCTCGAAGATGTCGCGCACGGCGGTGGAGAAGCCGCGGATGTAGGCCGCCAGGTTGGTGGCCAGGTTGTCCGGGTCGCCCATCAGCGTCTTCAGGTCGAGGGGCGAGGTGTTGACGAAGCTCGTCCTCGCCACGCGCAGCAGGAAGGGCTCCGGGTCGATCCCCAGCGGCTCCCGCGCCTTCTTCTCGGCCAGGACGGCGATTTTCGTGGGGGCTAGCACGCAGTCGAGGCGGCGCAGGACGGTGAAGGGCAGGATCACCCGACCGTACTCGGAGGGCTTGTAGTCGCCACGCAACAGGTCAGCGACCGACCAGATCAGGGCAGAAAGGGAGACGGACTGGCTCAAGAGCGGGATCCTGGCGGCTAAGCGAATGATTCGAAGGTGTTATTCACTATAGCCGCATTTGTTCCGCCCTGAACACGGCCCCCGGGGTGCATGGGACCTGGAGCGGCCGATGTCGCTGGCCCGCCGCGGGGTCGAGAGGCAGGCCGGAATAGCGGTGACCCACGCCGCGCTCCCATCGTCGCCGGTTGCCACCCCAAGGTGCGGCAGTCCGCGAGGAGGCGCGACCTGACAGCGGAACCGCCATCGTCGCAGACGCCCGGCCTGCCGCCGCAGGGCATTCGCATCGACACGCGGTCTTCTTCGAGCATGTGCTCATTCCTTGCCGTTCTGCTCGCGCTCATTGCTCAGCCCGCCGTTGGGCAGGAGGGAGGCAGCGGCCGGCGCTGCGGGGTGCTGGGCGACAGCCTGGCTGTCGGCGCCGCCCGCCACGCCCCCGGCTGCGAGATGCGCGCCAGGATCGGCATCGGCAGCGCCGAGTTCGCCCGGACCTATGCCGCCACGCCCGTCCGGGCCGACGCGGTACTGATCTCACTTGGCGCCAACGACGGAGGTCGCTCCGATACGCTGGACAATCTGGCGGCGGTCCACGCCGCCGTGGTCGCCCGCTCCGTCACCTGGATCCTGCCGGCCCGTGGCGATGGGGCGCGGCGGGCGATCCTGGCGATCGCGCACGCACTCGGCGACCGCCTCATCGAGACGCGCGCCGTCACCGGCGGCGACGGCCTCCACCTGACGGCGCAGGCCTATTGGGCCGTGGCGCAGATCCCCGTCGGCGCGGCCGCGCGCTGAGGCAGGGCGCTCAGTTCCGGCCAGGGACCGACCCCGTTCCAGGCCTGCCGCAGCGCGCCCCTGACCACGGCCGCCACCCCCGGGGCCCGGTAGGGTAGCCAGTCAGGCCGTTGCAGCTTGTTGTGTCCGATGCGATAGAACGCCCGGGTGTTCGCTCCAGATACTGAGTGGGCAGGGTTTCAGCGTTGGTCGGGCCGCCAGCGGCGCAGACCAATGCCTGGAGGCCCACTCATGGCTCAGCACTACCACGCCCAACCAAGTGCCTTGCGCCGTTTTCTCGATGGCCAGTCTTCCGCGGGACTGGTGCTGATGGCCGCCGCTGCCCTGGCGCTGCTGATCGCCAATTCGCCGCTGGGGCCGGGCTACGAGGCCCTGCTGCACGCCTATGTCGGGCCACTGTCCCTAGGCCACTGGATCAACGACGGCTTGATGGCCGTGTTCTTCCTGCTCGTCGGCCTCGAGATCAAGCGAGAGGTGCTGGATGGCCAACTCTCCACATGGTCACGCCGCGCCTTGCCAGGCATTGCCGCCGCCGGAGGCATGGCGGTGCCTGCGCTGGTGTACCTGGCCTTCAACTCCGGGCCTACGGCTCAGGGCTGGGCTATCCCGGCTGCCACCGACATCGCCTTCGCCCTCGGCGTCATCTCCTTACTCGGCAAGCGGGTTCCGGCCTCGCTGCGGATCTTCCTGACGGCCTTGGCCATCATCGACGACCTCGGCGCAGTGGTCATCATCGCGCTGTTCTACACGGCGGGCATCTCGCTGCCCGACTTGGCAGGTGCCGCCGCCGTAGTGGTCGTGCTGGTCGCGATGAACCGGCTCGGCGTGCGCCGCCTCACGCCATACCTCCTCCTGGGGCTGCTGCTCTGGGTGCTCGTGCTGCGCTCCGGCATCCACGCCACGCTCGCGGGCGTGGTTCTCGCCTTCACCATCCCTTTGCAGGGCACTCCAGGACGCCCGGATGCCGAGCGTGGCAGCCCGCTTCATCGGCTGGAGCACGCCCTGCACCTACCCGTCGGCTTCATAATTGTCCCCATCTTCGGACTGGCCAATGCAGGCGTCTCCTTCCTCGGCTTACCCGCGGAGGCTCTGGCGGCGCCGGTCACAATTGGCGTCGGGCTTGGATTGCTGGTTGGCAAGGTAGTGGGTGTTCTGGGCTTCACCCTGTTGGCCATCCGCCTCGGGCTCGCCGACATGCCAGCTTACGCTGGACGGCTACAGATGGTGGGGACGGCGCTGCTCTGCGGCATTGGCTTCACCATGAGCCTGTTCATCACCCTTCTCGCCTTCCCCGGTGACCCGCTCCTCCAGGCGGAGGCCAAAGTCGGCATTCTCGCGGGCTCCTTCCTGTCTGGCTTGCTTGGCTATGCACTGCTCCGCGTAGCGCCACAGGACTGGCCAGGAACACCATCACGGCGGGTCCAAAGAGCACCTACCGAGAGGGGTACGGTCGCCTGAAAATCAGCGTCCGCTGACTTCGCCTTGAACATCGCGGGTGATGCTGATCGAAACGTCGCCTCTGCTTGGTCCCGAGAGCTTCGCTTCCAGAGGGATCGCCGAGAAAGGACAGCACGGTGAACACATCGCTACGGGTAGTTGGGGCGACGGCAGTGGTGGCCCTCGCCCGACGAGTCCGCCAAAATACAGCGCGACCCTCGGTGGCGCCGGGAGCGTCAGCAAATGTTCGCTGACGAGACGAACAGCGCGCTCGCCCGCACCGCAGCGCAGAGAGAGGCGCGGCAGGTTACGTCAAGGCCGGAAGCCCGTTTGGACGCTGCGTGAGCACTGCCTTGCGCGAGCGGCTGGAGGCACTCGGCGACGCCTTCTGGCTGCGTCCGGCGATCCTTGTCCTGCTCGGCCTTATCCTGGGCGAGGGGGCGGTCTGGACCGAGCAGTGGGACTGGACCCGATCCCTTCTTCCCGCAGGCTGGCTTTACGCTGGCGGCGAGGCGGGCGCCCGGGCCCTCCTGGGCGCCATCGCCACCTCCACCATCGGCGTCGCAGGCACCACCTTTTCCATCACCGTGGCCGCGCTCTCCCTCGCCTCCGGTCAGATGGGGCCGCGGCTCCTGCGGAACTTCGTCCGCGACGCGGGGAACCAGGTTGCCCTGGGCGTGTTCCTCGGCACCTTCGTCTACGCCTTGGTCGTGCTGCGGACCGTGCGCTCTGTGGAGGAAGGGGCCTTCGTGCCTCATCTCGGGGTCACCGGCGCCCTTGTCCTTGCCCTGCTCTGCGTCGGCACGCTCACCTGGTTCGTCCATCACATCGCCTCCGGCATCAACGTCGAGACCGTGATCGGCACGGTCCACGCGGAACTGCGGGATGCAGTTGCCCGGCTGACCCTCGACCAGCCGGATCCGGGGCCGATCGGCCCTGCCCCGGAGGGGCGAGCCATCACAGCAAAGGAAGGTGGATACCTCCGGGCTCTCGACGAGGAAGGGCTCGCGGGCTGGGCGGCAGAGCATAATGCGACCCTGAACCTGCTCGTGCGACCGGGCGATTACGTCTTCACAGGCGTAGCCGTGGCCACGGTGTCGCCACCGGCCCTGGCCAAGGAGGCGGTGGGGAGGGTGCGCGAAGCCATGAGCCTCGGCGACCGGCGGGCGGCGGCGCAGGACCTGGAGTTCGCCGTGCGCCAGCTCGCCGAGGTCGCGGTCCGCGCCCTCTCGCCTGGCATCAACGACCCGTTCACAGCCATGGCGGTGCTGGACCGATTTGGCGACGTGCTCTGCGGCATGACCGACAGGCACCTGCCGGGCGCGGCCGTGCTCCGCGACGGGCGCGCCGTTCTGTTCCGGCGCGCGGTGGACTACGACGGGCTGCTCGACGCCATGTTCCACATGATCCGGCAGAACGGCGCTGGCTCGGCCGCCGTGCTCCTCCGCCTCATGGAGGTCCTCGGCGCCGTGCTGGCGGTGGAGCAAGCGCTGGAGCGCGGCGCCGCGTTGCGCCGTCACGCAGACCTTGTTTTCGCCGCGGGGCGGCAGAACCTGGGCGAGCAGGCTGCGGTGGAGGACCTCGAGGCGCGCTTCGCCGCCCTGCCGCGGAGCTCCTGATTGACCCAGGGGCGGTAAGGCGACGACCATCCGGCTCACCCAGGATCTTCGCCCTTGCGACCGAGCAGGGTGTTTCGCGCGACCAAGCCAAGCGTGGAGCCTTGCACGATGATCGAGAACAGCACCACCGCGTAAGTCGCGGTGAGGATCGTCGCTGTTGATTTGCACTGAGAGCTGACCCGGGAAGGGTCAGAGTTTCCGCCGAGAAATGACCCGTGTCTGTTCACCATCCCGACCGGCTGGTCGGGAT
>NZ_JHWD01000029.1 GCF_000622225.1 Roseomonas mucosa ATCC BAA-692
TCCTCGACAGCGTCAACACCGATGCCCAGGGCCGCCCCATCCAGGCCACCCACTCCCGCTTCGCCGCCGACCGCGTCGAACTGTCGGCGTGAAGGGAGGATCGGGCCGTTGGACCGGGAGGCTCTGCCTCCCGGACCCTCCGCTCAGGGGCACAGTGTGCCCCCGAGACCCCGCCATGAGCGCTCCGCGAGGAGGGGGTTGTTCCGCCGGTATGCCATCCGGCGACCGGTGTCCTGTCCCCCCTCCTCGCGGAGCGCTCACAGGGTTCCAAGGGACTAACGTCCCTTGGCGGGGTGTCCAGAGGGGCGGAGCCCCTCTGGCCCCGGCCCGATCATCCCCTTCAATGCCCCGATGGTGCGCCGGCGATGGCGGTGCGGAGGCGGCTGGAGAGGGCGTCGATGGCGGCGACCATGACGAGGATGAGGACGACGATCATCGAGACGGCCGGCCATTCCAGGGTGCGGATCATTTCCGAGAGCATGAGGCCGATGCCGCCCGCGCCGACGATGCCGATGATGGAGGAGGAGCGGGTATTGGATTCGAACATGTAGAGCACCTGGCCGGCCAGGACGGGCAGAACCTGCGGCAGCACGCCGTAGCGGATGCCGTGCAGCCGGTTGCCGCCGGTGGAGGCGATGCCTTCCGCCGCCTTGCGGTCCACCGCCTCGATCGCCTCGGAATAGAGCTTGCCGAAGGTGCCGATATCGGAGGTGACGATGGCCAGCACCCCGGCGAAGGGGCCGAGGCCCACCACGCTGATCCAGATCAGCGCCCAGATCAGCGCGTCCACGCCGCGGACGCCGTCCAGCGCGCGGCGCGACAGGAAGTGCACCACGCGGTTGATGGTGGTGTTGCGCGCCGCGAGGAAGCCCAGCGGGATGGCCAGGATGGAGGCGACCAGCGTGCCGAGGAAGGCGATGGCGAGCGTCTCGGCCAGGAGCTGCAGCATCTGCACGAAGCGCGCCCAGGAACCCGGGTCGGGCGGCAGCATCAGCGTCAGGAAGTGCAGCATCTGCCCCATCCCGGCGAAGACGCGCAGCGGCGAGAGCTCCAGGCGCCAGATGCTGACGGCGAGGAGCGCCAGCGCCGCGGCGGTGATCGCCAGCCCCTGGATGCGGGAGGGCGGCATGCGCCGGAACGCAAGCGGGTGGCGGGCGACGAGGCCGGGAAGGTCCGCCAGCGCGGCGTTGCGGATGGCGCCGCTCATGCCTTCTGCTCCAGTCCGATGAGGTGGTGGCGCAGGCGCTCGGTCAGCATGTCGATCACCATCACGGCCAGGATGATCAGCAGCAGGATGGCCGAGACGTCGTTGTAGTAGAACTTGCGGATCGCCTCGAGCAGGTCCTGCCCGATTCCGCCCGCACCGACGAAGCCCAGCACGGCGGCCTGCCGCACGTTGATCTCGAAGCGCAGCAGCGCATAGCTGGCGAAGTTCGGCAGCACCTGCGGCAGGGCGCCGAAGCGCACCGCGGTGAGCCAGCCGCCGCCGGTGGAGCGGATGCCCTCGACCGGCCTCATGTCGATGTTCTCCACCACCTCGGTGCACATCTTGCCCAGCGCGCCGGCGGTGTGGATGGCGATGGCCAGCACGCCCGGCAGCGCGCCGAGGCCGAAGGCGATCACGAAGATCAGGGCGAAGACGATGTCGGGGACGGTGCGGCAGAATTCCAGCAGCCGCCGCGCCGTGCCGCGCAGCCAGGGCTGGCGCACGAGATTGGCGCTGGACACGAAGCAGAGCGCGAAGCCGGCCAACGCGCCCAGCAGCGTGCCGACATAGGCTATCAGCATCGTGTCGAACAGCAGCAGGCCCCATTTGCGAAGGCCCCAGAACCACTCGCCCGGGCTGGTCCAGACGCGCGCACCCGTGGTGCTGCCCTCCAGCGTGGTGATGCGGTCGAAATAGCCGAAGAAGGCGCCGATATGCCGCCCGAGCTGGCCAGGATCGACCTCCGCCACCCAGGCGGAGACGAAGGCGAGCGCGGCGACGACCAGCAGCGCGAGAAGGAGCTGGCGGCGCCCTGCCCTGCGGCTCTGTGCGTAGTCGCCCATCAGGCCCGCGAGGCGCGGCTCCGGCAGGCGGGGCAGGGCGATGCTCATGTCAGTGGGACCCGTTCAGACGCGATCCCGCCCCGCTGGCCATGCCGGCGGGGCGGGCTTCGCGGAAGTTCCGCCTCAGGCCTTGCGGCGGAGGCTGTCGACGAAGCGGTTCAGTTCGATGATTGGCTGGTAGGCGCTGTTGTCCACCGGCATCCAGGGGCCGGACTTGCCGTCGTAGATCTTGTCGAAGGCCGCCTTGTTCTCCTTCGGCATGGCCAGCGCGGCGGTGCGGATCGCCGTGCGCAGGTCCTCCGGCAGGCTGGTCAGGTAGGCCATCGGGGAGTTCACGATCTGGTCGGACTTGAAGATGATGCGGAAATCCTCCGCCTTCACCATGCCCTTGCGCGCCATGCGCAGCAGGTTGCTCTCCTGCTCGTCGTTCCACCAGTTGGCGCACATGTCCACCGTGCCCTGCTGGAGCGCGAT
Source organism: Roseomonas mucosa ATCC BAA-692 (assembly GCF_000622225.1). GTDB lineage: Bacteria > Pseudomonadota > Alphaproteobacteria > Acetobacterales > Acetobacteraceae > Roseomonas > Roseomonas mucosa. The sequence continues at coordinate 2,524 of NZ_JHWD01000029.1, forward strand.
GATCGCGTTCTCATGGCTGCCGGTATAGACGACCTTGTTGAAGAACTCGTCCGGCTTGATGCCCATCTTGTCGAGGGCGAAGCGCGGCACGTTGTTGCCGGAGGTGGAGTTCGGGTCCACCAGGCCGAGGTTCTTGCCCTTCAGGTCCTGCACCTTCTGATAAGGCGAGTCCTTCTTCACGTAGAAGACGGAGTAGTAGCCCTTGGTGCCGTCGAGGTTCGTCTCGATGGCGAAGGCCTCGATCTTCGCACCGGTCATCAGCGCGCGGGCGAAGGAGGAGGGGCCGTAGGAGGCGATATGGATGTTGCCGGAGCGCTGGCCCTCGATCACCGCCGCGTAGTCATTGGCGATGCGCAGCGTCACCTTGGTGCCGAGCTTCTTCGACATGTACTCGGTGAAGGGCGTCCAGCGGTCGATCACGCCCGAGGCGTTCTCCGCCGGGATGATCGCGAAGACCAGCTCCGGATAGGCCTTGGCCCAGGAGGCGGACTGGGCGCGGGCCAGCGAGGGCACCGCCAGCGGCGAGGCCAGCAGCGCGCCGGCGCCGAGCAGCATGCGACGGTTCAGCATGATCGGATGATCCTCAGGTCAGGGATGTCGTTCTACGCATAGGTCCGGGCCACCGTCTGCGGCGGCACCGGAGTTCCGGGGGCGGGGGATGCGGGCGCGGGTTCCGTTCCACCCATCGCCTCGGCGGCCTCCAGCCCATAGAGGCGGCGCGCCTCGGCCTCGCCCAGTTCCTGCGGCCCGCCGTCGAAGACCAGCTTGCCGCCGGCCAGCCCCACCAGCCGGTCGCAGTAGCGGCGCGCCACGTCGAGCGAGTGCAGGTTGCAGAGCACGGTGATGCCATAGCCGCGGTTGATGCGCTGGAGCGTGTCCATCACGATCTGCGTGTTGCGCGGATCAAGCGAGGCGATCGGCTCGTCCGCCAGCATGATCTCGGGCTCCTGCACCAGGGCGCGGGCGATGGCCACGCGCTGCTGCTGCCCGCCCGAGAGCTGCCCGGCGCGCTGCGCGGCGAGGTCGGCGATGTCGAACTGCTCCAGCGCCGCCAGCGCCATGGCCCGGTCCTCCTCCGGCCAGAGGCCGAACAGGGCACGCGGCAGGGAGACCTTGTTCAGCCGCCCGGTCAGCACGTTGGTCAGCACGTCGAGCCGGGGGGCGAGGTTGAAGTGCTGGAACACCATGGCGCAGCGGGCCCGCCAGTCGCGCATCGCCCGGCCCTGCAACCCGCTCACCACCTGTCCGTTCCAGAGGATGCGGCCGCCGCTCGGCATCTCCAGCCCGTTGATCATCCGCAGCAGCGTGGACTTGCCGGCGCCGGAACGGCCGATCACCCCCACGAAGCTGCCGGGACGGATCTCCAGCGACAGCGCGTCCACGGCCGTCTTCGCGCCATATCGCCGGGACAATCCATCGATGGTGAGCATGCGCCGTCCCGTCCAACCTGTCGGCTGGGGCGGTTAGCGCAGGCGGGTGACGCGGCTGTTTCAAACCGATGATGGATTCGTGACAGAGCCTGGGCGGAATGGTTCACCCTGGCGGCTCGTGCGGGCCGGGGAAGAAGGCGGAGCCTTGTCCCCCGGAGGGCAGCGTAATGTCGAAACCGTGAAGCGCGGACCGCGGCGGCGAGGGAGGCGGCTGTCCGTGCCGGCGTTCAGCCGCGCAGAAAATAGGTATAGCGATAGACCTCAACGAGGCCGAGGCGGGCGTAGAGGTCCCGCGCGCCGGTGTTGGAGGGCGAGACCTGCAGCCAGGCGGTGGTCGCCCCCAGCCCCGCCGCCCAGGCCGCCCCGGCGGCGAGGACACGCTGCGCCAGGCCCCGGCGGCGGAAGCGCGGGTCGGTCGCCACGTCGAAGATGCCGCAGAGTGCCGCATCCGCGACCACATGCGCGCAGGCCGCGGGCAGGCCATCCTCCCGCCGCAGCAGCCAGCGGCCGGGGCGGGCCAGCATGGCGCCGCCGCCGGCCTTTTCCGCGCGGCGTGCCTCGGTCTGGTATTCCGCCGTGGCCAGCACGGAAAGCCAGTCCTCCGCCGGGCTGTCCAGCAGCTCGACGCCCGCGCCGGCCGCCTCGGCCAGCGGGCGCAGCGGACCGGCCATCACGCAGGCGCCTTCATGTTCCACATAGCCGCGGGCCAGCAGCGCAGGCTTCAGTCCCGGCGGGTCGAGCGGCGTGGAGCGGAAGCGGACCGGCAGGCCCATCCGGGCGAAGTCGGCCTCCATCCGGTCCAGCCGCGCCTCCAGCCCGGGATCGGGCGAGGGGTCGAGCGAGCAGGCGGCGTTCGCCCGTCCCGTGCCGTTCAGGAAGCCGCGGAGCACGAAGCCGCCATCCCAGGCCAGGCGCGGCGCCGGAACGGCGGTCAGGGCGGCACGTTCCAGGGTCAGGACATCGGCGGAGGGGGGTTCGGCGGGCAAGGGGTCGGGCTCCGGGTGGCGGGTTTCTCCCGCCTCCCATGGCATGGCGGGGCTGGCAAGCGGGATGCCGGCCCGGAATTCCCCGTTTTTCCTGCAAAAACCGCGTTTTCCGATTGACGCCTGACGCAACTCACCTTATCTGTCCCATCGCTTCCCATAGGGGCGGCGGGCCTGCCGGCCTTCGCCGCTCTCCCTCCTCGCACATCGGGACATTGTCGGACGTGCCGCTTCTCGTAAGTCGGGCGCGCCGTTCTGGCAACACAGTCGTCCTGCCTTGGACCAATCCCTTGGTCCGCCGCGGGCCGGACGGCTCACCGGGAAGGGTCCCGCCCTCCCTGTCGATGACGGATACGTCCGCCGCATGCATCTTTCCGAACTGAAGGCCAAGAGCCCCGGCGACCTTCTCGCTTTCGCCGAGTCGCTTGAGATCGAGAACGCCTCCTCCCTGCGCAAGCAGGATATCATGTATGCCATTCTCAAGAACCTGGCCGAGAAAGACCAGGCGATCCACGGGGATGGCACGCTGGAGATCCTGCCCGACGGCTTCGGCTTCCTCCGCAGCCCGCAGGCCAACTTCCTGCCCGGGCCCGACGACATCTACGTCTCCCCCACGCAGGTGCGCCGCTTCGGCCTGCGCACCGGCGACACGGTGGAAGGCCAGATCCGGGCGCCGAAGGATGGCGAGCGCTACTTCGCCCTGCTGAAGGTCGAGGCGATCAACTTCGAGCCGCCCGAGGCGCTCAAGCACCGCATCAACTTCGACAACCTCACGCCGCTCTACCCGACCCGGCGCCTGCGGATGGAGAATGCCGAGTTGGAGGCCGCCCAGGCCAACAACAAGGGTCCCACCAAGGACAACACCCACCGGGTCATCGACCTTGTGGCGCCGATCGGCATGGGCCAGCGCGCCCTGATCGTGGCGCCGCCGCGCACCGGCAAGACGGTGATGCTGCAGAACATCGCCAAGTCGATCTCGGCCAACCATCCGGAAGTCTTCCTGATGGTGCTGCTGATCGACGAGCGTCCGGAGGAGGTCACCGACATGGCCCGCACCGTGCGCGGCGAGGTCGTGGCCTCCACCTTCGACGAACCCGCCACCCGCCACGTGCAGGTGACGGAGATGGTGCTGGAGAAGGCGAAGCGCCTGGTCGAGCACAAGCGCGACGTGGTGATCCTGCTGGACTCCATCACCCGCCTGGGCCGTGCCTACAACTCCGTGGTGCCGTCCTCGGGCAAGGTGCTGACCGGCGGCGTGGACGCCAACGCCCTGCAGCGCCCGAAGCGCTTCTTCGGCGCCGCGCGCAACATCGAGGAAGGCGGCTCGCTGACCATCATCGCCACGGCGCTGATCGACACGGGTTCGCGCATGGACGAGGTGATCTTCGAGGAGTTCAAGGGCACCGGCAACTGCGAGATCGTGCTGGACCGCAAGCTCTCCGACAAGCGCGTCTTCCCGGCGATCGACATCACCAAGTCCGGCACCCGCAAGGAAGAGGTCCTGGTGGAGCGTTCCACCCTGTCCAAGATGTGGGTGCTGCGCCGCATCCTGAACCCGATGGGCACGCAGGACGCGATGGAGTTCCTTCTGGACAAGCTGAAGTACAGCAAGTCCAACCAGGATTTCTTCGACGCGATGAATACCTGACCGGCCCGTCCGGTCCCTTTCCGAGCCCCGCCCGGTCCGCCTGGCGGGGCTTCTCGTTTCTGCCTTCCGGTTCCTTCCGGGAAGGTCCTCTTCTCTCCGGTTCCTGCGTGACCGCACCATCCGGCGCGGGCGGAAGTGCACGGCTCCGGAAGATCAAGGAAGCGGCATTTTCCCTCTCCATCGACTTGCAGGCACGTTGGATCGGCAAGCTGCATGAATTCTGTTCAAGAATTCGGCGAAACAGGGTCCGCTCCGACATTTAGCCAGCCGCTCAGGGCATTTTGTCCCTCAGGCCCCGGTTGATTCGGGTGCAGTCTCCCGGCCCATCGCAACGCAGGCCGGAACTCTCCTGCGTAGTCGAGGGGAAAGCGACGATGGACGAAGCCCTGGTGAAGCGCGTGGCGGAGGATATCCGCCTCTGGACGGGCGTCGAACTGCCCAACGAGACCGGCCGCCAGATGGCGTCGATGGACATCCCGAAGCTGATCGCCGATTTCGAGGCGCTGCGCGGCACGCTGCGCTTCGAGGACGAGCCCTCCTCCTTCGAGGCGGCGCTGCAAGGCTGCAAGGAAGGCGCGTGATGGACGCCGTGCCGATGGTCCCCCCGATGGTCACCACGGACGGCCTCGCCGGGCTGAGCCTCGCCGAGGCAGCGGATGCCTTCGCCAGGGGCGAGGTCACGGCCACCGCGCTGACCCGGGCCTGCCTGGACCGCATCGAGGCCCATGAGCCGGCGATCAACGCCACCACCTGGATCGAGCGCGAGGCCGCGCTGGAGGCCGCCGCCGCCGCCGACAAGGCGCGTGCCGCCGGCATCGCCCCCGGGCCGCTGGCCGGCGTGCCGATGGCGCACAAGGACATGTACTACAAGGCGGGCAAGCTCTCGACCTGCGGCTCCGCCATCCGCGGCGACTTCCGCCCGGACTACACCGCCACGGTGATCGAGCGGCTGGAAGGCGCCGGCGCCATCACCATGGGCGGCCTGAACATGGCGGAGTTCGCGCAGAACCCGACCGGCCATAACCGGCACTTCGGCGACTGCCTGAACCCCTGGAACGGCGACTACATCACCGGCGGGTCCTCCTCCGGCTCCGGTGCCGCCGTCTCCGCCCGCTTTGCCTTCATGGCGCTCGGCTCCGACACCGGCGGCTCGATCCGCCTACCGGCCTCGGCCTGCGGCGTGGTGGGCCTCAAGCCGACGCAGACCCGCGTCAGCCGCCATGGCGTGATGCCGCTCTCCTTCTCCTGCGACAATGTCGGCCCGCTGGTCCGCACCGTGCGCGACTGCGCCCGGGTGATGGGCGTCATCGCCGGCCATGATCCGAAGGATCCGACCAGCGCGAAGGAGGCCGTTCCCGACTACGAGGCCGCGCTGACCGGCGACCTGCGCGGCCAGCGCATCGGCGTGGCGGAAACCTGGTTCCTCGACGGCGCCGACCCGGACATCCTGGCGGCCTTCGATGCCGCGATCGAGGTGCTGCGCGGCCGCGGCGCCACCGTCACCCGCATCAGCCTGCCGGTGATGGAACAGGTGCTGACCTACGGCTCCGTCGTCAGCCGCAGCGAGGGCCCGGCCATCCACGCCAACTGGATGCGCGAGCGCCCGGGCGACTACGCCAACCACCTCAGCGGCCGCATGTTCCCGGGCTATGCCATCCCGGCCAGCTACTACATCGAGGCGCTGAGCCGGCGCGGCCCGGTGCTCAGGGCCTTCTGCGACGAGGTCTTCGCCCAGGTGGACGTGCTCGCCATGCCCACCATCCCGCGCCGGATCCCGACGCGCGCGGAATGCCGCATCGATGGCGGCGACCCGGAGGCCATCCAGCGCTTCGGCCTGATCACGCAGAACACCCGGCCGATCAACTATCTCGGCCTGCCCGGGCTCAGCCTGCATTGCGGCTTCGACGACCGCGGCCTGCCCGTCGGCCTCCAGCTTGTCGGCCGCCCCTTTGCCGAGGCCCGCCTCATGACCGTCGGCGACGCCTACCAGCGTGACACCGACTGGCACAGCCGCGTGCCGGCACTCGGCGCTGCATGATCATGCCGGGGCCAGAGGGGCTCTGCCCCCCTGGACACTCCGCCCAGGGACGGGCGAAGCAGTGCTTCGCCCCCATGGGAACCCCGTGAACGCTCCGCGAGGAGGGGTGATGGCCAGCCGGTCGCCAACTGGCGCAACGGCGGTCGAAGCCCCTCCTTGCGGAGCGCTCATGGCGGGGTCTCGGGGGGATAACATCCCCCTGAGCGGCCCCTCCTTCAGCAAAGGGTCCGGGAGGCAGCGCCCCCCGGTTCCCAGGCCGGATCATTCCGCCGCGAGCAGGGCCGGGGCGGTGGCGCCCCAGCTGGCGGTGGCCTTCTCGACGGCGCGGCCGACGCGGAGGAGCGTGGCCTCGTCGAAGGGGCGGCCGACGAGCTGTGCGGAAAGCGGCAGGCCGGAGGTGGAAAGGCCGGCCGGCATGGAGAGGGCGGGATTGCCCGTGACGTTGAAGGGCATGCTCTGGATCGGCCAGAACACAGGTCGGTCCGGCGGGCAATCGGCGAAGGCGGGGGCCGGGCCAAGGGCGCAGGCGGTGAGCAGCACGTCGTACGTCTTCAGCGCCTCGCGGTTCACCGCCAGGGAGAGTTCCCGGCGCAGGCGCTGGGCCTGGATATAGTCCGCGCTGCTGATCGCGGCGCCGGTGACGATGCGCATGAGGAAGAGTTCGCCGTAGTCCTCCGGTCGCTCCCGCAGGTCCTTCTCGTGGATGGCAAAGGCCTCGGCGGTCAGGATCACGCGGCCACAGGCGTTGAAGAGGGCGTAGTCGGGGAGCGTGACCTCCTCGACGATCGCGCCCGCCGCCTCCAGCGCCTGGCCGACGCGCTCGATCGCGTCATAGACCTCGGGCGAGAGCCCCTCGGCATCGCGGTAGAGGTTGCGCGGCATGCCGATGCGCAGGCCGGCAACGCCGTCCTCCAACCCGCTGCGCAGATCGGCCTTCGGCTTGTCGGCGCTGGCGGGATCGAGCGGGTCGAAGCCGGCCAGCAACTCGGTGGTGATCGCCGCGTCCTCGACGCTGCGCGTCAGCGGTCCGCAATGGTCGAGCGTGTAGGAAAGCGGGAAGACGCCGCGCCGGCTGATCAGCCCGTAGGTCGGCTTGAGCCCCACCGTACCGCAATAGGCGGCGGGGCCGCGGATCGAGCCGCCGGTGTCGGAGCCCATCGCCATGCGCACCATCCCGGCCGCGACGGCGGCGCCGGAGCCGGAGGAGGAACCGCCGGTGATATGGCCGGTGTTCCAGGGGTTGCGCGCGGGCGGGAAGGGGAGGTCGAAGCTCGGCCCGCCCATGGCGAATTCATGCGTCGCCAGCTTGCCCAGCAGCACGCCGCCGCCCGAGGCGAGCTTCGCCGCCACGACGCTGTCCCGTCCGGGAACGTTGTCGATCAGCAGCTTGGAATGGCAGGTCGTGCGGATGCCGGCGGTGTCGTAGATGTCCTTCAGCGCATAGGGGATGCCGTGCATCGGCCCATGATCGGTGCCGGCGGCGAGCTCGGCATCCGCGCGCGCCGCATCCTCCAGGGCACGCTCCTCCGTGACCAGCACGAAGGCGTGCAGGGCGCCATCGAGCTTCGCGATCCGGTCCAGCGCGTGCCGCGTCAGGGTGGCGGAGGTGAGGCTGCCGTCGCGCAGCTTCGCCCCGGCTTCGGCGATGGAGAGGTCTTCCAGCTTCGCGTCGCTCATGGCGTCTGCTCCCGCGTGATGGTGTCCAGGACATAGACGCCCGCCGGCTCGGCGGCGGCGGTGCGCGGCTGGCGCAGGATCGGCATCATCTTCTGCAGGTCGCGATGGGTGGCGAGCACGCCGGCATAGCGTCCCGGCGGCAGGGTGATGCCGGCGCGCGAGAGCGCCATGTCCAGTTCGGGATCGGCTTCGGTCGTCATGGGGGGACTCCGGCAGGGGCCTATCAGGCCAAGCGAGGAACGGCACGAGGTTACGTCCGCGCCACCGGTCTGTCGCGCCCAAAGAAACGGCAGGCCTCAGCATCTTCCCAATGTCGGACAGAAACGAAAGCCGTTGTTCCGGCAGTGAAAGCGGCGTGCGGCCCGGGAACCGGCGCGAGTCTGCCGCGTGCCGCGCCATGCCTGCCGGGAAGAGCGCCACCCCGCGTGACACGGGTCATGGTCCATCCCGTTCCGCCGGTGCGCGCCGCCGGACGTCCGCTTCGCGCGAGATGTGGCATGGCGATTGCAGATGCCGGTCGGCAGAGCTTCCGATCCGTCCTGCCGGGACCAAGGAGAGAAGATGACGGTGCCATCCCTGCGCCTGGGTGCGACGCGGCTTTGTGCGACCTTGGGCCTGATGACCGCGCTGCTGGGCACCGCTGCGCCCGCATCGGCGGAAACTGTGCTGCGCGTGGCCATGACGGCGGGCGACATCCCGCTCACCGCCGGCATCCCGGACCAGGGCTTCGAGGGCTGGCGCTTCGTCGGCTACAACCTCTACGATTCTCTGATCCTCTGGGACCTGTCGAAGGGCGACAGGATCGCCGACATCAAGCCGGGCCTGGCCACCGAGTGGCATGTCGATCCGGGCAACAGCCGGCGCTGGATCTTCACCCTGCGCAAGGGCGTGAAGTTCCATGACGGCAGCGACTTCAACGCGAAGTCGGTGATCTGGAACTTCGAGCGCATGACCAAGGAAGGCGCGCCGCAGTTCAACGCGCAGCAGTTCGCCTTCGCCCGCAGCTACCTGACCAATTTCGCGGGTGTCGAGCAGATCGACGACTATACCGTCGCCTTCACCACCAAGCAGCCGGACAGCATCTTTCCCTACAACCTGTCTTTCCTGATGATGGTCAGCCCCGCGCGGTCGGAGGAGCTGAAGAACGACGCCAACGCCTTCGCCAAGAACCCCTCGGGCACGGGTCCCTACCGCTTCTCCCGCATGGTGCCGGGTGAGCGGCTGGAGATGGTGCCGAACAAGGACTACTGGGACAAGGCCCGCATCCCGAAGCAGGACCGCCTGGTTCTTCTGCCGATGCCGGAGGCCTCGACCCGCACCGCCTCGCTGCTTTCCGGCCAGGTGGACTGGATCGAGGCCCCGGCGCCCGACACCATCCCGCGCCTGAAATCCTCCGGGATGCAGGTGATCACCAACGCCTATCCGCACAATTGGGCCTACCAGCTCAACTTCGTGGACAAGCCCTTCAACGACATCCGGGTGCGGCAGGCGGCGAACTACGCGATCAACCGCGACGACATGGTGGAGATGCTGGGCGGCATCGCCCTGCCGGGCTACGCCACCGTGCCGCCCTCCACCGCCTACTACGGCAAGCCGGTGAAGTACGAGTACAACCCGGACAAGGCCAAGGCGCTGCTGAAGGAGGCGGGCTGCGTCCCCTGCAACGTCACCTTCGCCATCTCCACCTCCGGCTCCGGCCAGATGCAGCCGCTGCCGATGAACGAGCTGGTGAAGGCGCAGCTGGAGGAGGTCGGCTTCAAGGTCAACCTCCAGGTCATGGACTGGAACGCGCTGCTGCAGGTGGGCCGCGAGGGCGTGGACAAGCACCACGACATCAACGGCATCAACATCACCCGCGCGACGCAGGACCCGTTCAACGGGATGTTCCGCTTCATCATGAAGTCGCAGTGGTCGCCGGCGGGCAGCAACTGGGGGCATTTCGAGGACCCGCAGACCGACCAGCTGGTCGCGGAGGCCATGAACACCTTCGATGCGGAGAAGCGCCTGCCGATCCTGACCAGGATCCACGAGCGCATGAACGAGCAGGCCGTGATGATCTGGGTGGCGCATGACCTGAACCCGCGCGCTCTGTCGCCCAAGGTGAAGGGCTTCGTGCAGGCACAGAGCTGGTTCCAGGACCTGACGCAAGTCACCGTGCAGCCCTGATAGGGACAGCCCCATGCTGGTCTACGTCCAACGCCGTCTGCTGGCCGTCCTGCCGATCGCGCTGGGCGTGTCCATCATCTGCTTCCTGCTGGTCTATCTCGCACCCGGCGATCCGTTGCAGACCATGCTGCCGCCGGATGCGGATGCCGAGACGGTGGCGAAGCTGAAGCAGCTCTACGGCCTCGACCGACCGCTGCCGGTCCAGTACCTCTCCTGGCTCGGCAACGTGCTGACCGGCGATCTCGGGCGCTCCATCGCCACGGGGCGTCCGGTGCTGGAGGAGATCCTGCGCTCCCTCGGCAACACCGTGCTGCTGTCCCTGCTCGCGGTGCTGATCGCCTTCCCGGTGGCCCTCGCGCTCGGCGCCATCGCCGGCTACCGCGCCGGAAGCTGGCTGGACCGCATGGTCACCGGCACCGCCATCCTCGGCGTCTCGGTGCCGAACTACTGGCTCGGCATCGTGCTCGTGATCCTCTTCTCGGTGGAGGCGCAGATCCTGCCCGCCTCCGGCATGGGGCCGGGCGGCTCCGCCTCGATCGGCCTGCACACCGTGCCCTTCATGATCCTGCCGGTGATCACCCTGTCGATGATCCCGGTCGGCATCATCGCCCGCACCGCGCGCTCCGCGATCACCGAGGTGATGGCGCAGGAATTCGTCACCACCCTGCGCGCCAACGGGCTGCCGGAAAGCAAGGCGATCCGCCACGTGCTCAAGAACGCCCTGCCGCCGATCCTGGCGGTGATGGGGCTGCAGTTCGGCGCGCTGATGGGCGGCTCGATCCTGGTGGAGACGGTCTTCGCCTGGCCGGGCACCGGCTTCCTGCTCAGCAAGGCCATCCTGACGCGCGACATCCCCGTGCTCCAGGGGACCATCCTGGTCCTGGCCATGATCTTCGTGGTGACCAACCTCGCCGTCGATCTGGTGCAGACCGCCATCGACCCCCGAATCAAGCGTGTCTGAGGAGAGCGGCGCCATGAGCAGCACCACCGCCGGCCGGGCCTCCGCCGCGGCCGTTCCGGACAGCATTGGCCTTCCCAGGGTCCGCGGTTACTGGGGCACCGTCGGCTACCGCCTGCGCTACGACTACGTGACCATCTTCTTCGGCCTGGTCCTGCTGGCGATCGTCCTGCTGGCCGTGGCGGCGCCCTGGCTGGCGCCCTTCGATCCCTACAAGGAAAGCATCGTCCGCCGCCTGAAGCCCCCCGGCTACATGGGCCATGCCCTGGGCACGGACGAACTGGGGCGCGACATGCTCTCCCGCCTCCTCTACGGCGGGCGGCTGACGCTGCTGATGGGCTTCGTCCCCGTGGCCATCGCCACCGCGGTTGGCGGCGGGCTGGGCGTGCTGGCCGGCCTCGCCGGCGGCCGCGTCAACACGCTGATCATGCGGGTGATGGACGTCTTCTACGCCTTCCCCTCCATCCTGCTCGCGGTCGCCATCTCGGGGGCCATGGGCGGCGGCATCGGCAACGCCTTCATCGCCCTGTCCCTCGTCTTCATCCCGCCGCTCTGCCGCATCGCGGAAAGCGCCACCACCCAGGTCCGCTCGCTGGATTTCGTGGATGCGGCGCGCGCCACCGGCGCCGGCATCCACCTCGTGCTCTGGCACCATGTGCTGGGCAACGTGCTCGGCCCGGTGCTGGTCTATGCCTCCGGCATGATCAGCGTCGGCATCCTGCTCGGCTCGGGCCTCTCCTTCCTCGGCCTGGGCGTGAAGCCGCCGGAGCCTGACTGGGGCCTGATGCTGAACACGCTGCGCCAGTCGATCTACGTGAACCCGCTGGTCGCCGCCATGCCCGGCATCGCGATCTTCGTCACCTCGGTCAGCGTCAACATGGTCAGCGACGGGCTGCGCGCCGCCATGGATGTCCGGATCTGATGCGCATGAGCCAGACGAGCCTTTCCCCGGCCGCTTTCCACGACCCGCGCGACGTCGGCGGCCCGGCCCAGCCGCTGCTGGACGTGCGCAACCTGCAGAAGCACTTCCCGCTGCGCGGCGGCGCGCTGCAACGCGTCACCGGCCATGTCCGGGCGGTGGACGGCGTGTCCTTCCGCGTCATGAAGGGCGAGACGCTGGGCATCGTGGGCGAATCCGGCTGCGGCAAGTCCACCCTGGCACGGCTTCTCACCCGGCTGATCGTGCCCGACAGCGGCGACCAGATCTTCGATGGCGAGGAGGTCGCGGCCCCGCGCGGCATCTCGGTCGCCGCCATGCGCCGCCAGGTGCAGATGGTGTTCCAGGACTCCGCCTCCTCGCTGAATCCGCGCATGCCGATCCAGGGCTCCGTCGCCTTCGGTCCCATCGCCCATGGCGTGCCGAAGGCGGAGGCCCTGGCCCTGGCGCGGGAGCTGCTGCTGAAGGTCGGCCTGAACCCGGCCCTGTTCGGCCCGCGCTATCCGCACGAGCTTTCGGGCGGGCAGAAGCAGCGCGTGAACATCGCCCGCGCCCTGGCGCTGCGCCCGCGCATGGTGATCCTGGACGAAGCCGTCTCCGCCCTGGACAAGAGCGTCGAGGCACAGGTGCTGAACCTGCTGCGCACGCTGAAGCGGGAGCTGAGCCTCACCTACATCTTCATCAGCCACGACCTCAGCGTGGTGCGCTGGATCAGCGACCGCGTGCTGGTGATGTATCTGGGGCAGGTGGTGGAGATCGGCCCGGCCGAGGACATCTACCGTGCCCCGAAGCACCCCTACACGCGGGCGCTGCTGGCCTCCCATCCCTCCATGGACCCGGACCACCGGATGGAGGAGCCGCCGCTGACCGGCGATCCGCCCAACCCGATCAACCCGCCCTCCGGCTGCCGCTTCCGCACCCGCTGCCCCTTCGCCGAGGAGGTCTGCGCCGCGAGGATGCCGCAACTGGGCGACACCGACGCGCCCGGCGCGCATTGCGCCGCCTGCCACATCCAGGACCCGGGATCGGGGCACAGCCTGGCCGGGCGGGCGGATCTCGTCGCGGCACCGCTGGTGCATTGAGGGGAGGGGCGGGAATGAGCACGGCCGCACCGCTGGTCGAGGTCCAGGACCTCAATGTCCGCTTCGTGACGCGCGAGAGCAAGGTGCGCGCGGTCAACGGCGTCAGCTTCGCCATGGCGCCGGGCGAGGTGCTCTGCATGCTGGGCGAGAGCGGCTCCGGCAAGAGCGTCACCATGCGCGCCCTGATGCGCCTGCTGCCGCCGAAGCGCGCGGTGATCGACGGCAAGGTCCGCATCGCCGGCCAGGACGTGCTGGCGATGGGGGAGGGCGACCTGCGCCGCTTCCGCGGCGGCACCGTCTCCATGATCTTCCAGGAGCCGATGACCGCCTTCGACCCGGTGGCGCGGGTGGGCGACCAGATCGCCGAGGTCGTCGCCCTGCACAAGGGCGTCAGCCACAGGCAGGGCCTCGCCCGGGCGCTGGAGCTCTTCGACCTGGTGAAGATCCCCTCCGCCCAGCGCCGCCTCGACGCCTATCCCTTCGAGCTGTCCGGCGGCCTGCGCCAGCGCGCCATGATCGCCATGGCGCTGAGCTGCGAACCGAAGCTCCTGCTGGCCGACGAGCCCACCACCGCGCTGGACGCCACGGTGCAGATCCAGGTGCTGATCCTGCTGCGCCGCCTGCAGCAGGAGATGGGCATGTCGGTGATCTTCGTGACGCACGACCTGGGCGTCGCCGCCGAGATCGCCGACCGCGTGGCAGTGATGTATGCCGGACGCGTGGTGGAGACCGGCCCGGTGCGCGAGGTGCTGCGCGACCCGTTGCACCCCTATACCGCCGGCCTGCTCGCCTCCACCGTCCACAACCAGCCGCGCGACCGTGACCTGGAGACCATCCCCGGCGCCCCGCCCGACCTGCGCAACCTGCCGCCCGGCTGCAAGTTCGCCCCGCGCTGCTCCCTGGCCGCGGCGGAATGTCTGGACGGCGAGCCCTCCGCCCGCCATCCGGCCATCGGCCGCATGGCGCGCTGCGTGCGCGTGCCCGACGCCGTCCTCACCCCGGAATTCGCCTGACGCACAAGGGAGGGGCAGACTTCATGAACCAAACGCGGATTCCCGATTTCGTCCGCCAGCGCGTGCTGGCCAAGTTCGGCACCGAGCACCGCTTCGCTGATCTCGACCCGGCGCGCACCGCGCTGGTGGTGATCGACATGCAGAACGGCTATCTGGACCCCGGCCTGGCCCATGCCTTCGTACCGGGCGGCACCGATATCGTGCCGAACATCAACCACCTCGCCGCCACGCTGCGCGCGGCCGGCGGCGCGGTGTACTGGGTGCAGAACGCCTCGGACGAGGAATCCCGCATCGCCTGGTCGGTGCTGGAGGAATCCGTCTCCGAGGCGCAGCGCGCCGCCCGCGTCCGGTCCATGACGCCGGGCAGCCCCGGCCATGCCTTCTGGCCGGGTCTCGACATCCGGGCGGAGGACACGGTCGTCCCGAAGTTCCGCTACAGCGCCTTCATCCCCGGCGCGGCGAAGGGCGGGCCGGATTTCGCCGCCCTGCTGCGCGAGCGCGGCATCGAGACGCTGCTGATCACCGGAACGCTGACCAATATCTGCTGCGAGACTTCCGCCCGCGACGCGATGATGCTGAACTTCCGCGTCATCATGGTCTCGGACGGCAATGCCGCCGTGACCGACGAGGAGCACAACGCGTCTCTCATGAACATCTACCTGACCTTCGGCGACGTGATGAGCACCGCGGAGATCGAGGCCGCGATCGCCCGCAAGGCGGAGGCCGCGGCATGAGCCGGCCGCGCGTCGCCTTCATCGGCACCGGGGGCACCATCTCCTCCCTCGGCAAGGGGCCGCTGGACACGGTGGACTACGGCTCCACCGGCAACATGATGGATGCCGAGGGCATCCTCGCCCGCTTCCCCGAGGTGCAGCTCGTCGCCGATGTCTTCCCGGTGCCGTTCAGCGCCGTGCCCAGCCCGAACATCCATTTCCCGGAATGGAAGGCGCTGGTCCTGCTCTGCGACAAGGTCGTGGCGGAGAATCCCGGCCTTGCCGGCATCGTCATCGGCCACGGCACCGCCTCGCTGGAGGAAACCGCCTACGCCCTCCACCTCGCCGCCAAGGTGCCGGTGCCGATCGTGGTCACCGGCTCGCAGCGCCCGGCCTCCGCCCTGTCCACCGATGCCGGGCTGAACCTGGTGAACGCGGTGCGGGTCGCCGCCGATCCCGGAGCGCGCGGCCTGGGCGTCATGGTCCTGCTGAACGACGAGATCCAGTGCGCGCGCGAGGTCACCAAGACCTCCACCGGCCGGATGCAGACCTTCCGCTCGCCCGATTTCGGCGTGCTGGGGCAGGCGGATGGCGACCGGGTGGTCTGGTACCGCAGGCCGCTGCGGCTCGGGGCGCCGGAAACGGTCTTCGACATCCGCCCCCTCGATTCCCTGCCGCGGGTGGATATCAGCTACGCCTATGCCGGCGCCGACGGCACGGCGGTGCGCGCCTTCCTGGCCGCCGGGGCGAAGGGCATCGTTTCCGCCGGCTTCGCCCCCGGCTTCTGCGGCCCGGGCGACCTGGAGCCGCTGAAGCAGGCGGTGAAGGACGGGGTGATCGTCATCCAGTGCAGCCGCGCCGGCTCCGGCCGCGTCTTCCCCAGCACCAAACTGAAGGAATACGGCTTCCTGACCGCCGACAACCTCAACCCGCAGAAGGCGCGCATCCTCCTCGCCATGGCGCTGACCGTGACGCAGGACCCCGCTGAAGTGGCGAGGATCTTCGCTACCTACTAACCCCGGGGTTGTGTCTTCCCGGCCTCGGCGGCTGGCCAATCCCTTGCTGCGGTTGAGAAAAGCGGTACGCGACAGGTATTTGCCATGCTAGGCTGAGGCAAGGTCTCAGCTTGGGTTCCCTGATGTCGCGTGCCGCCACCGATCGCTCATCCTCTCCGAACGGGCGCTTTTCCGGCGCCGCCCAGCGCTTCGCCTCGCCGGCCGTGCGGGCGGCGATCCGGCGGCGCGGCGGGGAGTTCGTGGGCGTGCTGCTCGGCCTCGCCGGCCTGGCCCTGGTCGTGGCGCTGATCTCCTACAACCCTGCCGACCCTTCCCTTTCCACCGCCACGACGCGCGCTCCCCGGAATCTCGCCGGGCTGGTCGGCGCCATGCTTTCCGACGTGCTGCTGCAGGGCTTCGGCTGGGCCGGCTGGCTGCCGGCGGCCTGCCTGCTCTGCTGGGCGCTGCGCCTGGGCACGCACCGCAGCCTGAAGCCCTTCGCCGGCCGCGTCGCGGCGATGCTCGCCGCCCTGCCGGTGCTCGCCTCCGCCGCCATCCTGGCCGGCCTGCCCGCCTGGGGCTCGGTGCCACCGGGCGGGGCGGTCGGGCCGCTGGTGCGCGGTGCCGTGGACGGCGTCGCGCGCGGCTGGCTCGGCCCCTTCGGCGGCGTGGCCACCGGTGCGGCGACGGCGGTGCTGGGCCTGGTCTTCGGCTTCGTGGCCCTGGGCATCCCCCTCCTGTCCTGGCGCAGGGCGGGCATCAGCGCCGCGCGGGGCGGCGTGGCGGCCGCACGGGGCGGCGTCTCGCTCGGCGTGGAGATTTCCGAGCGCGCCGCGCGCCGCCGGGCCCGGATGGAGCGGAGCGGTTCCCGTGGCTTCGGGGAGATCCTCTCGCCCTTCCGCAACCTGGGTGGCCTGCTGTCGCGGCAGAGGCAGGCCTCGCCGGACCTGCAGCACCTGCTGAGCGCCGCCGATGACGCCGCCGCCCGCCGCCGCGCCGCCGCCGCCCGCCCCGGCCCGCGCATCCACCTGCCACCCGAGGACGCCCCCGCCCGGCAGGCGCCCCGCCCCGCCTGTTTCGAGCCGGAGGAAGAGGACGCGCCGGAGGAGGCGCCGAACCGCCCCCGCATCGCCATTCCCGGCCTGCGCGGGCGCCGCCCGGCGGAGGAGGTCGCGCCGCCCGTCCGCCGCATCGAGCCGCGCCTCGGCCGCGCGCCGGAGCCGGTGGTGGACGAGGACGAGGACGACCTGCCGCCGCCGCCGCCGCCCCGGACCGAGCGGGCCGCCCCGCCGCCCCGCCGCCCCGCGCCGCCGCCCCGGAACCTGCCGCCGGAACAGTTCGCCCTGCCGCCGCTCGATCTGCTGACCGAGGCGCCGCGCCGCCGCGACAACGGCCCGACCGAGGAGATGCTGCAGAACAACGCCCGCATGCTGGAAGGCGTGCTGGAGGATTACGGCGTGCGCGGCCGCATCGTGGAGGTGCGCCCCGGCCCCGTCGTCACGCTCTACGAGCTGGAGCCCGCCCCCGGCACCAAGTCCGCGCGCGTGATCGGCCTGGCCGACGACGTGGCGCGCAGCATGTCCGTCACCGCCGTCCGCATCGCCACGGTGCCCGGCCGCAACGTCATCGGCATCGAGATGCCGAACGCGAAGCGCGAGACGGTCTATCTGCGCGAACTGCTGGCCGACGAGGAATGGGGCCGGGCGCAGGGCCGCCTCAGCCTCGCCCTCGGCAAGGACATCGGCGGCGCCCCGGTGATCGCCGACCTCGCCACCATGCCGCACCTGCTGGTCGCCGGCACCACCGGCTCGGGCAAGTCGGTGGCGATCAACACCATGATCCTCAGCCTGCTCTACCGCTACGGGCCGGACGAGTGCCGCTTCATCATGATCGACCCGAAGATGCTGGAACTCTCGGTCTATGACCGCATCCCGCACCTCCTGGCCCCGGTGGTGACGGAAAGCCCCAAGGCGATCGGCGCGCTGAAATGGACGGTGCGGGAGATGGAGCGCCGCTACCGCGCCCTGTCGCAGCTCGGCGTGCGCAACATCGCCGGCTACAACAAGAAGGTCACCGCCGCCCGCGAGAAGGGCGAGCAGCTCACCCGCCGCGTGCAGACGGGCTTCGACCCCGACACGGGCAAGCCGGTCTTCGAGGACCAGCCCCTGGCGCTGGAGCCGCTGCCGATGATCGTCGTGGTCATCGACGAGATGGCCGACCTGATGGTGGTGGCAGGCAAGGAGATCGAGGCCTCGGTACAGCGCCTCGCCCAGATGGCCCGCGCCGCCGGCATCCATGTCATCATGGCGACGCAGCGCCCCTCGGTGGACGTCATCACCGGCGTCATCAAGGCGAACTTCCCCGCCCGCATCTCCTTCCAGGTCTCCTCGAAGATCGACAGCCGCACCATCCTGGGCGAGCAGGGCGCCGAGCAGCTTCTCGGCCAGGGCGACATGCTGTTCATGGCCGGCGTCGGCCGCATGAACCGCGTCCACGGCCCCTTCGTCTCGGATGCCGAGGTCGAGGCCATCGTCGAGTACCTGCGCGAGCAGGGCGAGCCCTCCTATATCGAGGAAGTCACCGAGGTCGAGGATGACGAGGCCCCCACCGGCGGCCCCGGCGGCGGGGAGGGCGGCGAGCGCGGCCTCTTCGAGCAGGCGGTGGACCTCGTGACGCGGGAGGGCAAGGCCAGCACCTCCTTTGTCCAGCGCCATCTCTCCATCGGCTACAACCGCGCCGCCAAGCTCATCGAGCAGATGGAGAAGGAGGGCATCGTCGGCCCCGCCAACCATGTCGGCAAGCGCGAGGTGCTGGTGCGCGGGCAAGACGACTGACGCCGATCACCCAGGGCAGGGCATGGCCGGGGACCCGCCCCCGGCCATGCCCTGCCGCAAGGAGCGGAGGAACCCCGCCATGCGCCGATCCACACGCCGTGCCCTCCTGACCGCCAGCCTGCTGGCCGCCGTCCCTATCCTGCCCGTCATGGCGCAGACCGGCAGCGCCGCGCCCCGGCTGGAGCCCAGCCGCGACGTCGCGGTCACCTACCGGACCCTTGGCGGCAAGCCGGAGCCCGTCGAGGCGCAATGGCTGGCCTCCGAGCGCCTGCTGCGCCTGGAACTGCCGCGCCAGAACGGCTGGGGCGTGCTGGACCGCCGCAGCGGCCAGGCGCGGCTGGTGATGGACAAGATGCGCCTCGTCACCGAGCTTCCGGCCGAGGAGTTGCAGAAGATGGGCCTGCCCGCCGATTTCGGGCCCGGCACGCGCTTCACGCGCGAGGGGCAGGCGAAGGTCGCCGGCCTCTCCTGCACCAACTGGCGCTACGAGGAACGCGATGCCAGCGGCCGCGCCTGCCTGACGGCGGATGGCGTGCTGCTGCGCGCCGAGGGCCAGGTCCAGGGCCGTCAGGGCGGCATCGAGGCCACCAGCGTCACCTATGCCCGCCAGGACCCGGACCGCTTCCGCATCCCCGCGGGCTACCAGACCCTGCAACTGCCACAGGGCTTGCCGCCTGGCCTCGCGCAGAACCTGCTGGGCGTCATTCCCGGCCTGAAGCGTTAGCCTGCCGGTCGCATCCGTCGCCACCGTCGCCCGCTCGGCGGTGGAGCGAGGGAGCGCCGCCCCGGGCTTCCCCGCGCAGGCGGGGAACAGACGGGCGAAAGGTAAGGAAGCCGCAACAATCCCGGCTTCCCCATGGCGGGCCATGGACATCCCCGGACGCGGCAGCCGCAAGATGTCCACCCGATGGCGCAACTCCGCCACCTTTCGCGTCAAGCGGGTGGACACGACAATTTTAAGTTGAAATCATTGCAGTTTCTCACTATAGTATAAAACATCCAGCACGAAACACGTCACTCGGGTCGATCTGGATCCAGGTCCAGATGTGGATGTATTTGGCCCATGCCCGTCATTGCGATTGTCGATGATCAGAATACGAATCGGCAAGTCTTTACAATGCTGGCCAAGTCGGTCACGCGGGACACCACGGCGGAAGCCTTCGCCGACCCCAACACCGCCCTGGCCTGGATCGCGCACCACCGTCCCGACCTGATCATCACCGACTACCGCATGCCCGGCATGGATGGGGCCGACTTCACCCGCTCCGTCCGCGCCATCGCCGGCTGCGCCGCGACCCCCATCCTCGTCATCACCGCCTATGACGACCCGAATTTCCGCATCCGGGCGCTGGAGGCCGGGGCGACCGGCTTCCTGCAGACGCCGATCAAGCACGCGGAGTTCCAGAACCAGGTCCGCGACCTGCTGGACGCCGCGCGCCACCCCTTTCCGCCGGCGCCAGCCAACGACCAGATCCAGGGTGCCGCCAGGGCTCCGGGAGCGCCACCGCAAAGGGCCGACCTGCTGGCCCAGGTCATCGACACGATGCCCGTGCTGGTCCACACCGCCGATCCGGAAGGCTATTGCCGCTTCGCCAATGCCGCCTATGCGCGCCATGTCGGCCGCGGCGTGGAGCAGTGCGCCGGGCTGCCGATGAAGGAGCTCACCGCGCGCGACCAGATCGAGCGCGACGTGCTGTTCGACCGCCTGGTCTTCGAGCGCGGCGCGCCGCTGCCGAGCTACGAGGAGAACTTCATCGACCGGGACGGCGTGCTGCGCACCCAGCTCACCACCAAGTCGCCGCTCCGCAACAGCATCGGCGAGGTGGTGAACGTGCTCACCACCTCCCTCGACATCACCGACCAGAAGAGCGCGCAGCGCCACCTGCACCACCTGGCCCGCCACGACGTCCTGACCGACCTGCCCAACCGCTCCCTGCTGGCGCAGCGGATCGAGGAAGGGATCGAACGCGCCGCACGCTCCGGGCGCCTCTGCGCGCTGCACTTCCTCGACCTCGACCGCTTCAAGAACGTGAACGACTCGCTGGGCCACGACTTCGGCGACCAGCTGCTGATCACCGTCGCCCGCATCCTGCGCATGCATGTGGGGGAGCACGACACGGTGGCCCGCCTCGGCGGCGACGAGTTCGCCATCCTGCAGGAAGGCATCTCCGACCCTCGCGAGGCCGCGACGCTGGCGGATTCGGTCGGCCATGTCCTGGCGGAGCCGATCCAGGTGCGCGGGCACCGGGTCAACATCAGCGCCAGCATCGGCATCACCGTCTGCGGCCGCGATTCCTCGAATATCGACGAGCTGCTGAAGAACGCCGACCTCGCCATGTACCAGGCGAAGGCCGAGGGGCGCCACGGCTACCGCTTCTTCCGCCCGGACCTGCGGCTCCGGCTGGAACAGGCGCAGTCGCTGGAGGCCGGGATCCGGGAAGGCGTCGCCAACGGCCAGTTCGTCCTGCACTACCAGCCGCAGGTCAGCCTGCATTCGGGCCAGGTGATCGGGCTGGAGGCCCTGCTGCGCTGGAACCGCCCCGGCCACGGCCTCTGCGCGCCCGCCGATTTCCTCAACGCCGCGGAAGACGGCGGGCTGATCGTGCTGCTGACCGAATGGGTGCTGAACGAGACCTGCACCCAGATCCGGCGCTGGGAGACGCAAGGCCTGCCGCCCCTGCGCGTCGCGATCAACGTCTCGCCCAACCAGTTCCGCCGGCAGGACGTGCACCGCATGGTGATGCAGGCCACCCAGGCCGCCGGCATCGACCCGTCGCGGCTGGAACTGGAACTGACCGAGGGCGTGGTGATGGACCGCAGCGCCAGCACCGCCCAGACCCTCGACGCGCTCCGCCGAGACGGCGTCAGCGTCGCGCTGGACGATTTCGGCACCGGCTTCTCCTGCCTGGACTACCTGCGCCACTTCCGGGTCAACCGGATCAAGATCGACCGCTCCTTCATCCAGAACCTGCCGCAGAAGCGCGAGGACGCCGCCATCGTGTGCGCCATCATCGGCCTCGCACGCGGCCTGGGCGTCACCACGGTGGCGGAAGGGGTGGAGAATCCGGAAATCCTCGACCGCCTGCGCCAGGAAGGCTGCGACGAGGCCCAGGGCTTCTACCTGGGCCGCCCCGTGCCGGCTGGCGAATGGGAAACCTGGTTCCGCCGCCTGCCCTCGTTGCGCCACCCCCTGCTCTGAGGGGCTTCCCCAGGGACAGCGCGACGCCAAAGCCGTGAAGCGCGGCCGGCGCCCCGATCAGCCGCGCAGGCGTTCCTCCAGCGGCGCCTTCTGCCGTTCCACCACTTCCGCCAGCGGGTCCTCGCCCTTCAGCCCGCGCAGTGTCGCGCCGGACATGTAGGCGGCGCGGCCGAGAAGCTGTGCCGCGACCGGCAGGGTGAGCAGCAGGAAGAGGATCGTCAGCACGCCGGTCGGCAGCTTCACGGCATCGCCCGCCAGCAGCGCGCCGACCAGCACCAGCATGGTGCCCAGCGTGCCGGCCTTGGTGCCGGCATGCATGCGCTGGAAGGCATCGGGCAGGCGCACCACGCCGATGGCGGCGATGCAGAGGAAGGCCGTGCCCAGGATCATCAGGATGGCGGCGATCATCGCTGGCTTCCCTTGCGTTCCAGGAAGGCGGCGAAGGCGCAGGTGGCGACGAAGTTCACCAGCGCGATCACCAGCCCGACATCGAGGAAGGCGCTGCGCCCGGTGGCCAGGGCCGTCATGGCGGCAAAGGCCACGGCGACGGCGGTGAGCATGTCCAGCGCCACGAAACGGTCGGCGAAGCCCGGTCCCGCGATCATGCGATAGGCAGCGAGGCCCAGCGGCAGCACCAGGACGAAAGCCAGCAGCCCGGCGAGGGTCTCGATCCCGTCCATGCTCATCGTCCCCCCTCCATCATCAGGATCCAGCGCTCGTAGAGGCGCTTGAACTGCGCGATGACCTCCTCGTCCCTCCGCGCGTCCAGCACATGCACGTAGAAGCGCCGTAGGTCGTCCGAGACGTGCAGGCAGGTGGAGCCCGGCGTCAGCGAGACGCAATAGGCGAAGAGCGCCACGCCCCAGCGCGTGCGCGCCTCCACCGGCACCACCACGATGGCCGGCAGCGGCTGGGCATAGGGCGAGAGCACGATGCGCGCCACGGAGAGGGAGGAGGCCACCAGGTCCCACAGGAAGGTGGCGACCAGGCAGAGCAGCGCCCAGAGGCGGAGGGGCAGGCGAAGCAGGCTCATGCGCCGCCTCCCGCCGGCGCCGCCCCTGGCACCATCCCACGGGCCGCCTCGCGCGCGAAGGCGCTGAGCGGCTCCACCCCGATTCCCATGGCGAGGATCAGGAAGGCCAGGATGCCCATGGCCGCCAGCATCGCGGGCGGCACGCGACGCGGCGCGCGGCCGCTGCCGGGCGCCTTCCAGAAGGCCTCCACCCAGATCTGGCTCATGGAATAGACGGTGACGAAGCCGGTCGCGAGCAGGACCAGCGCCAGCAAGGCGCCGCCCGACAGGAAACCCGCCTGCACCAGCACGAACTTGCCCCAGAAGCCGGAGAAGGGCGGAATCCCGGCCAGCGACAGGGCCGGGACGGCGAAATACACGGCCAGCATCGGCTGCCGCTTCATCAGCCCGCCGCAGCGGTTCAGGTCGGTGCTGCCATTGGCCCGCGCGATGGCCCCGGCGGCGAAGAACAGGCTCGTCGTCACCAGGATGGAATGCAGCATGTAGAGGATGGCGGCGGCGAGCCCCGCCAGGCTGGCCAGCGCCAGCCCCATCATCATCGTGCCGATCGAGGCGACGATCTGGAAGGCCAGGATGCGCCGCGTGTCCTCCTGCGCCATGGCGCCCAGCACGCCCAGCACCATGGTCGCCGCCGCCAGCAGCCCCAGCATGGGCGCGAGGCCCGGGATGACCGGCGCCGTGCCCAGTCCGAAGACCAGCACCAGCACGCGCAGGCAGGCATAGAAGCCGACCTTGGTCAGCAGCCCGGCCATGCCCGCCAGCACCGTCATCGGCGCGGTGGGATAGGCCGCCGGCAGCCAGGAGAAGAAGGGAAAGAGCCCCGCCTTCAGCCCGAAGCCGGACAGCAGCAGGAAGGCGGAGGCCACCAGCGCCAGGCTCGGCGCGCGGCCGTTCAGGGCGCGGGACAGGTCGGCCATGTTCAGCGTCCCCGCCTCGCCGAAGAGCAGCGCGATGCCGAGCAGCATGAAGGCCGCGCCCAGCATGCTCAGCGCGGCATAGCGGATAGCCCCGTCGATCTGCGCCCGCCGCCGGTCGAGCACGGTGAGGCCCAACGCCGTCACCAGCATCAGCTCGAACCAGACATAGAGGTTGAACAGGTCGCCGGTCAGGAAGGCGCCGTTCACCGCCGCCAGCATGGCCAGGAACAGCGCGTCGAAGCCGCTGGCGCGGCGGCGCGGCCCGATATCCGCCCGGGCATAGATGGCCACCACCAGCCCGACGATGCCCGTGAAGACGGACAGCATCGCCCCCAGCCGGTCGGCGGTGAAGCTCACGCCGAAGGAGCGCGGCCAGCCGCCGAAGCCGACCGTCAGCGGCCCGTTCTGCGACACCTCGGCCAGCAGGCCGAGCGAGGCGGCGAGCATCAGCCCGGTGGCCGCCTCCATCGTGGCGCGCTGCCAGTCCGGGCGGTGGCGCAGCACGGCGCAGAGCGCCGCGGCCAGCAGCGTGCCCACCACCGGCCAGAGCAGGAGGATGCCGGGAACGAGGTCAGCGCGCATCGGCGTCCTCCTCGTCCTCGGGGAAGGGGGGCTCGGCGGCGGCGATCCGGGCGCCGTTGATCGTGCCCTCGCCGCGCCAAGCGCGCAGCACCAGCGTCATCAGCACCACGGTCAGGGCGAAGCCGATCACGATGGCGGTCAGCACCAGCGCCTGGGGCAGGGGATCGGCGGACAGCCCCAGCACCTTCTCCCCATCGGGGATCAGCGGCGGCTGGTCCGAGCGCAGCCGCCCGGTCATGAACAGCACGAGGTTCACCGCCGTGGACAGCAGCGCCAGCCCCAGGGCCAGCCGCGCCAGGTTGCGCGACAGCGCCATGTAGAGGCCGCATCCGGCCAGGGCGGCGGCCACGAAGGCGGTCAGCAGGTTCATCGCTCGGCCTCCCGTTGCAGCCCGAAGAGGAAGGCCAGCACCCCGCCCAGCACCACGGCGAAGACGCCCAGGTCGAAGAGCAGCGTCGTGCCCTGCTTGACGGCGAGGCCGAACAGGTCGGCCTCCACCCAGAGATGCTTCATGTAGCTGCCATGGGCGAGCAGCCCCGGCACGCCGCTCAGCACCGCCAGCCCCATCCCCAGCCCGACCAGCACCATGGGATGCAGCCGCAATGCCGCCCGCGCCCGCTCCACGCCCCCCGCCAGGGCGAGCATGGCGAAGGCCAGCGCGGCCACCAGCCCGCCGACGAAGCCGCCACCGGGCTGGTTGTGCCCGCGCAGCAGGATCATCACCGCCGCCAGCAGCAGCAGCGCGAAGAAGGCACGGCTGGTGGCGGCCAGGATGAAGGCGGCCGGCCTTTCCCGCGCCGGGGCGGGACCGGCCTTCAGCAGCGACCAGGCCATCAGCGCCGACATGCCGATCACCACCGTCTCGCCCAGCGTGTCGAAGCCGCGGAAATCCACCAGGATCACGTTGACCACGTTCTGGCCGAAGGCGGCGGCATAGCTCTGCGCGCCGTAGAAGCCGGACACCGTGGTATCCGCCGGCCCGGCCATCATGTCGGCACTCGCCAGGAAGACCAGCGCGGCGAAGCAGCAGGACAGCAGGATGTCGTGCTGCCGCTCCGCCCGGTTGCGCGTCGCCGGCGCCGCGAGCGGCAGCACCAGCAGCACGGCGGTCAGCAGCACGACGATCAGCGCCTCCACCGAGAACTGCGTCAGCGCCAGGTCCGGCGCGCCGTTGCGCAGGAAGACCAGCGCCACCGCCAGCCCCACCA
The DNA here is from genome assembly GCF_000622225.1 of Roseomonas mucosa ATCC BAA-692. Classification (GTDB taxonomy): domain Bacteria; phylum Pseudomonadota; class Alphaproteobacteria; order Acetobacterales; family Acetobacteraceae; genus Roseomonas; species Roseomonas mucosa. Next base: position 27,937 of record NZ_JHWD01000029.1, read on the forward strand.
GCCCCACCGCCACCAGCGCGGACAGCAGGGAGCGCGCGCGGGCGGCGGCGAAGCCTCCGGCCAGCCCGACCAGCAGGATGGCGGCGGTGGCCGGGTCGGGATGGCCGAATGCCGGCCAGCGCGGCACCGTGCCCGCCCGCACCGCGCCGAAAAGGCAGAGCGCCATGGCCGAGGCCGCACCGAGCCAGAGATAGCGCCGCAGGTCGCCGTTCTGCACGAAGCGGGTGAGCCGCCCGGCGAAGCCGACCAGCCCGCGCATCAGCGCGTCGTAGCCGATCTCGGCGGCATAGTGGTCGATGGGCTGGAGCGCCAGCAGCCAGCTATGGATCGAGCGCCAGAAGGCGACGATCACGGCACCGATCGCCACCACCACCACGCTCAGCATCAGCATCGGCGTCAGCCCGTGCCAAAGCTCGACCTTGACCTCCACCGGCGCGCCATAGATCGCCAGCACCGCCGGATTCAGCACGTTGTCGCGCACCCAGTCGGGCTCCAGGCTGATGGCGAGGCCCAGCAGCGACAGCAGCAGCGGCCCCAGCGTCAGCCCCACTGTCTCGCCATGCCTGACCTCGGTGATCTTGCCGCGCCCGAGAAAGAAGGGCCGCAGCGAGACCACCCCGGCCACGCCCACCATCACCGCGTTCACCAGCACCGCGATGGCCACCGGCACGGCGTCCCAGGAGCTCTGGATCTGCGCCTCGAACAGGAACTCCTTGGAGATGAAGCCGATGAAGGGCGGCAGCCCGGCCATGGAAAGGCTGGCCAGGCTCGCCGCCACCGCCGTCAGCGGCAGGAAGCGCACCAGCCCGCCCATCTGCCGCAGATGCGACTTGCCGGTGGCGTGGATGGCATTGCCCGCGCAGAAGAACAGCGCCGCCTTGTAGAGCGCATGCGCCAGGATGAAGCCCACGGTCGCCACGCTGGCCATCGGCCCGTCCAGACCGATCAGCATCACCAGGATGCCCAGCGAGGCGACGGTGGAATAGGCCAGCGCCGCCTTGAAGCCCTGCGCCCGCAGCGCCTGCACCCCCGCCACCAGCATGGTCGCCGCGGCGAAGCCGATCAGGATGCTGCGCCCGCCTGGAACCTCGGCGAAGAACCCCTCGAACCGCGCCAGCAGGTAGATGCCCAGCTTCACCATCGTGGCCGAATGCAGATAGGCCGAGGCCGGTGTCGGCGCCTGCATCGCGTTGGGCAGCCAGAAGTGGAAGGGGAACTGCGCCGACTTGGTGAAGCCGCCGAGCAGCAGCCCGATCACGATCAGGGCGGCCCAGGGGCTCCGCGCCAGCTCCTCCACCCGGCCGGTCGCCCCGGAGAAGCTGAAGCTGCCCAGGGTGACCCCGATCAGCACGATGGCGCAAAGCAGCCCCAGCCCGCCGCCCACCGTCACCTGCAGGGATTGCAGCGCCGAGCGGCGCGAGGCCGGGCTCTTGCCGTCGAAGCCCACCAGCAGAAAGGACAGGATGCTGGTGGCCTCCCAGAACATGAAGAAGACCAGCAGGTTGTCCGACAGCACCGCCCCCAGCATGGCGGTCATGAAGAGCAGGATCAGGGTGAAGAAGCGCGCCCGGTCGCCCGGCGACTTCTCCGCCATGTAGGACCCGGCATAGACCACCACCAGCGTGCCGATACCGGTGATCAGCAGCGCGAAGAGAAAGGAGAAGCCGTCCAGCCGGAAGGCCAGCTCCACCCCTAGCGACGGCGCCCAGGGCAGCCGCGTCTCCGCGGCGCCGCCCCCGGCGATCAGTGGCGCGAAGCTCAGGAACATCCCGAAGAGCCCCGCCGGCAGCAGCGCCAGCCCCCAGCCGCCGGCGCGGCCGAGCAGGCGCGACACGGGCGCGGCCAGGCAGGCCCCGGCCACGGCGATCAGCAGGATCAGCGGCAGCACGGCGGGCTCACCGGCGGCCGGGAAGGGGAGGGGCCAGGAACGGAGGGGCTGAGGTTTCGCGGGACGGGCGGGCGAAAGATCATGCCGAAGAAGCTCCCTGGCTTGTGATGGGTTTCCCGGCCGGGCCGGTTTCCATGCCGCTCCGCCGCCTCATGGCGTGGCGCCGCCCTCCGCACCGGTCCCATCCCCAAGTGGCCGCAGCATCCCCAGCACGCCCTGCACCAGCATCTCCCGGTGCCGCGTCCGCAGTGCCTCCTCGCCCAGGTCCTTGCCGAACAGAACCTCGATCGTGTGGCGGTTGGCGGACCTGAAGAAGCAGAAGCCGCTGATGAAGAGATGCACGTCCACGGCATCGACATCCCCGCGGAACAGCCCCTCGCGCCGCCCCCGCTCCAGGATGGTGCGCAGCGCATCGATGATGGTGACGTTCAGCGCCCGGGCGCTGCGGGACTGGCGCAGGTACTGGCCGTGATGGATGTTCTCGATGGTGACGAGGCGGGTGAAGTCCGCATGGTCCCACTGGTAGTCGAAGGTGAACTCCGCCATCCGCCGGATCGCCTCCTCCGGCGCCAGCGCCTCCAGCCGCAGCTCCCGTTCCACCGAGCGGATGTCGTCATAGGCGGCTTCCAGCACGGCGAGGTAGAGCCCCTCCTTGCTGCCGAAATAGTAGTAGATCATCCGCTTGGCGGTCTTGGTGCGCGCCGCGATGGCATCCACCCGCGCGCCCGTCAGCCCGTGCCGCGCGAATTCCTCGCGCGCCGCCTCCATGATCTCCCGCTTCGTGCGCTCCGGATCGTTCCGGCGGAAATGCGGCTCCGTCAATTCGCTCGTCGTGTCGGCCAAGGGGACGCTCCTGCGAATCCCCTACATACCCGCCCCGCATCGCCACGGCCAAATGCCGCCTCCGCCAGTCCGCACTCCTGGCCCGGCGTTGCGCCGTCCCCGGGTGAAAGGCGCCGCCTTTCACCCGGACCCCCTATCCGCCAGGATGCTGCGCGCCCTGGACCCGGTGAGTTGGCGCCCACAGATGCCGGATCGCGCCGGAGAGCATCGCCCTCCGGCAGGCTGCCGGCGCCACCAGCACGGACACGGTATTTCTCTTCTTCCCGGGCGTCCCGCGTTTCCACCTGTTCCCAGGGATCAGGCCGAAAACCAACGGCAGCCACCGGAACCCACGAAAGCCCGGGGTCCGGGGACCGGCTTCGGTCCCCGGCGGAGAGGGGGCCGGGGCGAGAGGCAGCGCCTCTCCCCCGGGGGCGCCACGAGCGGAATTCCCTCCGACACGCCGTGACCTTCGGAAGGCTTTCCCCCGCATCACCCGGCCTCCCCCTCGATGACCGCCCGTCGCGCGGCGATGGCGCTGGCCAGGAACTCCGTCACGGCGCGGATGCGGGGCAGGTGCCGCAGGTCCAGATGGGTCAGCAGCCAGAGATCGGCGGCGAAGTCCGGCTCCGGCGGGGCCAGGCGGCGCAGGCCCGGCCGGGCATCCCCCACGAAACAGGGCAGGTGCCCGATCCCCAGCCCCGCTTCGACCGCATCGGCCAGCGCCAGCACCCCGTCGAACCGCGCCGCCAGCCGCGCCGCCGGCACGCGCTCCCGGGCGAAGCGCGTCACCTTCATCCCGGCGAGGTTGTCACCCAGGCAGACCCAGTCCCGTCCCATCGGATCGGCTTCCGGGATGGGCGCCGTGGCGGCGGTCTCGTAGAGCGCCCAGGCGATCCGCGCCACGCGCCGCCCGACCAGCGTGTCCGGCGGCGAATCGCTGGCCCGCAGCGCGACATCCGCATCCCGGCGCGACAGGTTGGCGGCGGCATTGCCGGTGACGAGGTCCAGCCGCACATCGGGGCAGGCGGCGCGGAAGCGCACCAGCATCGGCATCAGCAGGTCGGCCAGCAGGCTGTCGCTGGTGGCCAGCCGAACCTCGCCGGCGGGGCCCGGTGCCTGTCCGGCGAGGCGGCGGGTGACGGCGGCGATGTCCTCCTCCACCCGCCCGGCCAGGGCGGCCATCTCCTCCCCCGCCGCCGTCGGGGCATAGCCGCCCCGGTGTCGCTCGAAGAGCGGATAGCCCAGCATCTCCTCGATCTGCCGCAGCCGGCGGAAGACGGTCGAATGCGCCACCCCGAGCCGCGCCGCCGCCGCCGGCAGCGCCCGCGTCTCCGCCACCGCCTGGATCAGCCGGAAATCGTCCCAGGCGAGGGCAGGGGAGGAACGGGAGGCATCGGTCACGATGCGCCGCAGCCTCGCATCCCGCACCGCGCACCGGAAGGGGCGGGCTTCTTCGCACGGCTCGCATTGCACCAGCGCAATCCGTATCCAGTGGAACCGGATACCCCATTGCCCATATGCATGGCCGACAGCGAAACCCAGACCTGGAGGAGCTTCCATGGCCCGCAACGGCATTCATCATGTGACCGCGATCGCCGGCAAGGCGCAGCGCAACCTCGACTTCTACACCCGCACCCTCGGGCTGCGGCTGGTGAAGAAGACGGTGAACTTCGACGATCCCGGCGCCTACCACTTCTACTACGGCGACGAGGCCGGCAGCCCCGGCACCATCCTGACCTTCTTCCCCTGGGAGAACGCCGCCCCCGGCCGCGCCGGCACCGGCGAGTTGCAGGAAACGGTCTTCCGCGTGCCGCAAGGCGCGATCGGCTACTGGATGCAGCGCCTGACGCCGCATGGCGTGGAGCGGGCGGAGGCCTTCGGCGAGACGCTGCTGCGCTTCCGCGACCCGGACGGCATGCGCCTCGCCCTGGCGGGCCTGCCCGGCATCGAGGCCGAGTCCGCCTGGAGCCACCCGGTGGAGGGGGACAAGGTCCCGGCCGAAATGGCGATCCGCGGCTTCCACGGCGTGCGGCTGATGCTGGACCGCACCGAGGCGACCGGCGCCATCCTCGCCGACATCTTCGGCTTCGCCGAGGCGGCGCGCGAGGGCAACACGCTGCGCTACCGGGCCGAGGGCACGGCGCTGGGCGGGATCGTGGACCTGGAAGGCGTCGGCGGCTTCCTGCCGGCGCGGCCGGGGCGCGGCTCGGTGCACCACCTGGCCTTCCGCGCCGCCGACGACGCGGCGGAGATGGAGATGGCGCGGCGGCTCGTGGAGAACCACGGCATCCGCACCACGGAGCAGAAGGACCGCGACTACTTCCGCTCCATCTACTTCCGCGAGCCGGGCGGCGTGCTCTTCGAGATCGCGACCGACATCCCCGGCTTCGCGGTGGACGAGGCGCTGGAGGCCCTGGGCACCGGCCTGCAACTGCCGGCCTTCCTGCGGCCGCACCGTGCGGCGATCGAGGCCGCCCTGCCAGCCCTGGCCTGACCGCGGCGCGGCGGCACGCACCCGGCAAGGGGGGCGTGCCGCCGCCCTTCCGGGGAGAGCAACGCAAAGGGAGTATCCCGCATGAGCGACATCGTGACCGATACCACGACCGGCACCGGGCTGGGCTTCCGGCACCGGTTCCGGCCCGCCACGCGGCCGGGCCGCCCGCCGCTGCTGCTGCTGCACGGCACCGGCGGCGACGAGGACGACCTGCTGCCGCTGGGCGAGGCGGTGGCGCCGGGCTCCGCCCTGCTCTCGCCGCGCGGGCAGGTGCTGGAGAACGGCATGCCGCGCTTCTTCCGCCGCATGGCGGAGGGGGTTTTCGACGAGGCGGACCTGCGCCACCGCACCGACGAAATCGCCGCCTTCCTCCACGGCGCGCGGGAAGCCTACGGGCTGGAGGCGCCGGTCGCCCTGGGCTTCTCCAACGGCGCCAACATCGCCGCGGCGCTGCTGCTGCGCCATCCGGGCCTGCTGCGCGGGGCGGTGCTGCTGCGGGCCATGCAGCCCTTCCGGGACGAGGAGCCGGTCCCGCCGCCGGGCCTCGCCGGCACGCCGGTCCTGCTGCTTTCCGGCAGCGCCGACCCCATCATCCCCGCCGCGAACAGCGAGGGGCTGGCGGCGTGCCTGCGCCGGGCGGGGGCGGAGGTCACCTATCATCCCCTGCCGGCGGGGCACGGCCTGTCGCAGATGGACCTGTCCCTGGCACGGCACTGGATGGCCGGGCTCTGACGGCACCCGCACGGGCGCCGCGCGCCGGCGGCCCGCCTCAGCGGCGGTAGCGGCGCTCGGCACCGCGCACCATGGCGGGCGGCAGGGCCAGCCGGGCGGCGAGATAGTCCAGGAAAAGGCGCCCGGCCTCGTCCCGCGGGTCGGAGACCACCAGCGCGGCCACATAGGCATGGGCCGCCAGCCCGGCGGCCTGTGCCTCCCGCAGAACCTGGCTCAGCGGCGGCGGCTGGTGCAGCGCGGCCTCGATCCGGGCCGGCAACGCCTCGTCCCCACGCAGGAGGGCGAGGCGCTGCACCCAGCCCGGGCTCTCGCCCCGCTCCTCATCCGGCGGCCGCAGCCCCGCCAGCATCGAGACGGCCATGATCCCCGCGAGAAGGGCGAGCTGCGCCTCGGGCAGGCCCCGCAGGCTCAGGCTGAGCGGAAACAGCGTCTGTTGCCGGTTCTGCAGCCAGCCGTGCAGCAGCTTCTGCGCCACGGCCTCGTGCAGCAGGGTCTCCGGCGCGGGCAGGGCACGCTGCCGCCGCCCGGCCGGGGGCGGCGGATCGGCAGGCGGCGCGGCGGCCGGGTGGGTGGGGAACCCGCCGCCCCCGGTCATGCCGGCCCCGGAAGATCCGGCGCCTGGAATGCTGGTGCCCGGACCGCCAGTGCCCGGAATGCCGGCACCGTCGCCGGTCCGCAGGCGCGACAGGAAGCCCGCCACCGTCATCAACCGGCCCCCTGCGTGCCTGCCCCCGGCACGCCCGCCAGGGCCTCGATCTGCTGCAACAGGCGGGAGAAATCCACCGGCTTGGGGTGGTAGTCGTCGCAGCCTGCCGCCAGCGTCCTTTCCCGGTCCCCGGCCATGGCATGGGCGGTCAGCGCGATGATCGGGATGGCGCTGCCCGGCGGCGCCCCGGCCTTGATCAGCCCGGCGGCGGTCCAGCCATCCATCACCGGCAGGTTCATGTCGAGCAACACGATGTCGGGGCGTTCCCGCCGCGCCATCTCCACCGCCGCCTCCCCGTCCATGGCCAGGAGAACCTCGTGGCCACGGCGGCGCAGCCGGCGCGACAGGAAGTCCCAGATCTCCTCGTGGTCCTCGACCAGAAGAATGCGCGTCATGCGGGCCTCCCTGCGGCCGGCGGCGGCCGCTCCCGGCTGTTCTCCTCCGGCGCGGGCACCAGGTCCCGCACCTCGTGCGCCAGCTCGTTCAGGCTGACGCTGCCCTTCAGGATCAGCCGCTCCGCCCGCCGGTCCAGCCAGGCGCGCTCCTCCGGCGTCACATCCTTGGCGGTCAGCACGATCACCGGCACCTCTGCCCCCTCCGGGCGCTGCCGCAGCCCCTCCAGGAAGCCGAAGCCGTCCATCACCGGCATCATCAGGTCCAGCAGGACGAGGGATGGCAGCGACCGGGTCACCAGCTCCAGCCCCGCCCGCCCGTCGCCCGCCTCGGCCACGCGCCAGCCGTCCCGCTGCAGCATGGTGCGGAGCCGCCCCCGCGCCTCGGCATCGTCGTCCACGATCAGCACCTCGCCCTCCGCCGCCGGCGGGCGGAAGCGTTCCATGACCCGGCGCAGCCGCTCCCAGGCGATGGGCTTGGTCAGATAGTCGGTGGCGCCCAGCGCATGGCCCAGCCCCTTCTCGTTCACCACCGAGGCCATCACCACCGGCACGCCGGACAGCAAGGGGTCGCCGCGGATGGCATGCAGCACCGACCAGCCGTCCATCTGCGGCATCTCGACATCCAGCAGCACGGCGCGCGGCTTCAGCGCCCGCGCCAGGGCCAGGCCGGATCGCCCGTCGCTCGCGCAGCGCACCTGGAAGCCTTCCCGTTCCAGGAAGCGCGTCATCAGCTCCCGCGCGGCGGGGTCGTCATCCACCACCAGCACGACGCGGCCCTCCTGTTCCACCGGGGCCGCCTCCGCCGCCATGGCCTCCCCCTCGCCCTTCGCCGCCGCCTCGAAGCGGGCCGGCAGCCGCATGGTGAAGACCGAGCCCTGTCCGGCCGTGCTCTCGGCGCTCACCTCGCCGCCCAGCTCCCGGCAGAAGGCGCGGGTGATGGAAAGGCCGAGGCCGGTGCCGCCGAACTGCCGCGTCGTGGATTCGTCGGCCTGGGTGAAGCGCTGGAAGAGACGGGAAAGCTGCTCCGCGCTCATGCCGATGCCGGTGTCGATGACCTGGAAGACCAGCCAGTCGCGCCCCTCCGCCGCCTCGCGCCGCGCGGCCAGGGTGATCCGGCCCTCCTCGGTGAACTTGGAAGCGTTGCCCAGCAGGTTCAGCAGGCACTGGCGGATCTTGGTCTGGTCCGACTCCATCGCGCCGAGCGGCTCCTCCAGCCGCAGCGACAGCGTGTTGCCCCGCCGCGCCACCAGCGGCTGCACCGCCCCCGCCGCCTCCGCGAGCAGGGCCGCGACGTCGAAGCTGCCGACCGAGACGGTCATGCGCCCGGCCTCGATCTTCGACAGGTCCAGCACGTCGTTGATCAGGCCCAGCAGGTGCCGGGCGTTGCTCTCGATCTTGCGCAGGTCGGCCAGGAGATGCGCCTCGCCCAGATCCTCCACCTCCTCCGCCAGCATTTCGCTGTAGCCGATCACGGCGGAAAGCGGCGTGCGCAGCTCGTGGCTCATGTTGGCGATGAACTGGCTCTTGGCGCGGTTGGCGGATTCGGCGGCGTCGCGCGCCTGCTCCAGCTCCTCCTCCGCCCGCTTGCGGTCGGTGATGTCGGTGTGCGAGCCCACCCATTCCCGCAGCGACCCGTCCTGCGCCAGCACGGGCGCGGCGCGCACTTCCATGTGGCGCCAGGCGCCATCCCAGCGGCGCACCCGGTGCTCCATGGCATAGAGGCTGTGCGTCTCCTTGGCATGGCCCCAGACCTCCGCGGTGCGGCCGCGGTCCTCGGGATGGATGGCCTCCAGCCAGCCCCAGCCGCGATGCTCCTCCCAGGACTGGCCGGTGAACTGCATCCAGCGCGGCTGCGGCGCCTCGAATTCGCCCGAGCCCGGCGTGGTCCAGATGATGGCGGAGGAGGCATCCATCAGCGTGCGGAAACGCTCCTCGCTCCGCCGCAGGCGTTCCTCGGCGCCGCGCGTCTCGGTCACGTCGGTGTTGGTGCCGCTCCACTGGATGATCCGTCCGCCCGCGTCGCGCAGCGGCAGGGCACGGGACAGGAACCAGCGATAGGTGCCGTCATGCCGGCGCAGCGGGAAGGTGTCCTCCCACTCCTCGCCGTTTTCCAGCGCGGCCCGGAAACGCGCCACGACACGCTCCAGGTGGTCCGGATGGTGCAGCTCGCGCCAGCCCTGGCCCCGCATCTCCGCGAAGCTGCGGCCGGTGTATTCGTACCAGCGGCGATTGTACCAGTGGATGTCGCCATCGGGCGTGGCGATCCAGGCCAGTTGGGGAATCGCATCGGCGAGGTTGCGGAAGGCGTTGCGCAGCGAGGCGCCGCCGCTCCCGGCCACCCATTGCGTTCCTGTCCCGCGCTGCTCCGGCCCGTGCTGCTCCGGCCCGCGCTGTTCCGGCCCGCGCTGTTCCGGCCCCTGCTGCTCCGGCCCCTGCTGCTCCGGCCCCTGCTGCTCCGGCATGGTCTTTCCCCCTGTTCCTTGCGAGGGACACGGCCCCCCGCACCTGCCGATCCATCCATCGGCCTCATCCCCGCCGGCGCCTTCCCTGTCGGTTCCTGGCCCCTGCATGCGCAGGGGCCAGGAACCGCGCTGGCGCGGAACGCACCGGAAGGCCAGCGGCTTCATGCCCCGGGCCGATGTCTTGCAGGAGCGCCAGGATTCAGCCGCCGGAAGGACCTCCGTGGCCGCGTGGCCGGGGCATCCACCGGGGAAGGGGAGCGCCATGTCACCGATGACACAGGAGCCCTGGCTTCCGGCCGCCGGAGCGCCGCGCCCGGTCCCTGGTCCGGTGGCAAGCAACGACACGGGTGGCCGCGGTCACGCTGGTCTGGACGCTCGTGCCGCTTCTGGCCCTGGCCTCCGGGCTGGAAACCCTGTCCCCCGAGGCTGGTTGATGCCCGCGGGGATGGCCAAGGGGCAGTTGAACCTTCCACGGCCCCAGGGGAATCGCATGACACTCGACCAGGCCCTCGCCTTCGGCCTGCTGGCCGCCACCATCGGCCTGTTCCTTTGGGGGCGCCTGCCCTACGACCTCGTGGCGCTCGGCGCCCTGCTGGCGGGGGTGGTCCTGGGCGTGGTGCCGGCGGCCTCCGCCTTTTCCGGCTTCTCCGACGACGTGGTGGTCATTGTCGGCGCGGCGCTGGTGATCAGCCATGCCGTGGCCCGCTCCGGTGCGGTCGAGACGCTGATGCGGCCGCTCACGCCCTACCTGCGCGGCACGGCTGTCCAGGTGCCGGTGCTGGTCGGCGTCACCATGCTGCTCTCCATGGTCACCAAGAATGTCGGCGCGCTCGCCATCCTGATGCCGGTGGCGCTGCAGCTCGCGCGCCGGGCCGGCACGCCCGCCTCCGCCCTGCTGATGCCGATGTCCTTCGCCTCGCTCCTCGGCGGCATCGTGACGCTGGTCGGCACCTCGCCCAACATCATCGTCGCGCGCGTGCGGCAGGAGCTGACCGGGCAGCCCTTCGGCCTGTTCGACTACACGCCGGTGGGGCTGGGCATCGCCCTGGTCGGCTTTGTCTTCCTGTCCCTGGGCTGGCGCCTGCTGCCCACCGGGCGGCGCGGCACGCCCTCCCTGGAGGCCGCCTTCAACATCGAGAACTACACCGCCGAAGCCCGCCTTCCCGCCGGGTCGCCGCTGGCCGGAAAGACGGTGGCGGCGCTGGAGGCCCTGGGCGATGGCGAGGCCCGCGTCGCGGTGGTGGTGCGCGAGCGCTTCCGCCGCTTCGTCCCGCGCCCGGACTGGGTGCTGCGCCCCGACGACGTGCTGCTCCTGCGTGGCGAGCCGGAGGGGCTGGAGCGCCTGGTGGCCCGGGCCCAGCTGGTCCTGGCCGGCGACGGTCAGGCGCCCGGCCAGGCCGGCGAGATCAGCGTGGTGGAAGGCGTCGTCACCGCCGAGTCGCCGCTGGCCGGGCACACGCCGGGACAGCTCTCGCTGCAAGGGCGGCACGGGGTGACGCTGCTGGCGGTCAGCCGCGCCGGGCACAGCATCCAGCAGCGCCTGTCCGGCCTGCGGCTGCGGCCGGGCGACGTGATCGTGCTGCGCGGCGAGGCCGCCGCCGTGCCGGAGGCGCTGGCCGGCCTGCGCGTCCTGCCGCTGGCGGAACGCGCCATCGCCTTCGGCCACAGCCGCCGCTCGTGGCTTCCCCTGCTGGTGCTGGCGGCGGCGATGGCGCTGGTGGCCACGCATGTGCTGCCGGTGGCGGTCGCCTTTTTCAGCGCGGCGGTGGTGCTGCTCCTGCTGCGGGTCATGACGATGCAGGAGGCCTACGAGGCCGTGGAATGGCCCGTGCTGATCCTGCTGGCGGCGCTGATCCCCGTCAGCGAGGCCATCCAGCGCACCGGCGGCACGGACCTGCTCGCCACCGGGTTGCAGCACCTGGTCTCCGGCCTGCCGCCCCTGGGGGCGCTGACCATCACCATGGTCGTGGCGATGCTGCTGACCCCCTTCCTGAACAATGCCGCCACGGTCCTCGTGGTCGGGCCGATCGCCGCGGCCCTGGCCCAGCGCCTTGGCCTGAACCCCGACCCCTTCCTCATGGCCGTGGCCGTGGGGGCGGCCTGCGACTTCCTCACCCCGATCGGCCACCAGTGCAACACGCTGGTCATGGGCCCCGGCGGCTACCGCTTCGGCGACTATGCCCGGCTGGGGCTGCCGCTCTCCGTCCTGGTGGTCCTGACCGGCATGCCCCTCATCGCCTGGTTCTGGCCGCTGGGGCCGGGGTGATACGCCCGTCCGGCGCGCCGTCCGTGCTGTGGCATCGCACTTGTGGCTGCCCCCGGGGAAGGCGCCGCCTCCGCCGGAGGAACTGCCGAAGCAATGCTCCGACCTCCCCGGCCCCCGCCTTTCGTCGGCCCAGGGGTTAGCCCAGGGGTTAGAGCGCCTAACAGAACCGCCTAATCTGGCCGAGGCAGACGAGGGCGCAGGCGAGTGTGGTGAAGGCGAGGTGGATGTCGGCGCGGCGCTCGTAGCGGATGGTCAGGCGTCGGTAGCGGGCGAGCCAGGCGAAGGTACGCTCCACCACCCAGCGGTGTCGTCCGAGGCGGGCGCTGCTCTCGATGCCACGGCGTGCGATGCGCGGGGTGATGCCACGGGCGCGGCACTCCCGGCGGCAGCGACGGTGGTCGTAGGCCTTATCGGCGTGGAGTTTGCCCGGCCTTTGCC
>NZ_JHWD01000030.1 GCF_000622225.1 Roseomonas mucosa ATCC BAA-692
CGGCTCAATCGCCGCCCAGAGATCATCAGAAACCAAAGGCTTCGCCATGCCCACAGAAACGCATCATACCGGGTTTAGTTAGGCGCTCTAAGGCCCTCACTATGCGCCGCCCGGCGCCAGGGCTGATCCACCATGCCGATCGCGGCAGCCAGTACTGCTCCGCCGACTACCAGGCGGAACTCCGAAAGCACGGTATCCTGATCTCGAGGACGGGCAAGGGAAATTGCTACGATAACGCCATGGTCGAGACCCTCTTCAAGACGCTGAAGTCGGAACTCGTCTGGCGCACCATGTTCGAAACACGCCAGGATGCCGAGCAGGCCATCGGCCGCACCATCGATGGTTTCTACACCCCTGTCCGGCGCCACTCCGCGCTCGACTTCACAAGCCCGGCCCAGTTCGAGAAGATGGCCGCCAACTGATCCAACACCTCTCCACTAAACCGAAGCAAGTCCAGCGGCCACAAAAGCTGCAACAGAGGCAGGACGATCAAGCCTGCACCAGGAACCTCCGCTGGACTTCGCTTCCTCTGATGATGTCCAGAATGTTCCGTGCGGTCATCAGTGAAACCTCCCGCCGAGCTTCGGCCGTGACACCGGCGCAGTGCGGCGAAACCAACACGTTTGGCAACGACCAAAGAGGGTTGTCCTTTGCCGGTGGCTCGCTTGCAAAGCTGTCGAGCCCAGCGGCAGCGATCCTCCCATCACGCAGGGCCGCGAGTAGCGCAGCCTCATCCACCACTTCGCCACGCGCTGTGTTCACCAGGATCGCGCCCGGCTTCATGAGGCCGAACTGGCGCTCACCAATCAGGCCTTCTGTTTCACGGGTGAGAGGACAGTGAAGGCTAACAATGTCGCTTTGTGCGAGCAAGTCGTCGATAGTCGTCGCGCGGTCAATGCCTGCTGTGAAGGCATCGTCTCCCGCGAATGGATCGTAAGCTTGGACATTCATGCCGAGGGGCTGAACGAAACCGGCGAGATAGCGCCCGATCATCCCAAGGCCGATCAGGCCGAGCCTGCGACCACGCAGTTCGAAGCCGACATAGTTCTTCTTGTCCCAACCGCCAGCGCGCACATAGGCATCCTGATTGCGGAGGTCCTTCGCAAGCGCCAGGATCATGGCCAGCGCGTGTTCCGCCACCGAATGCGCGTTGGCGCCCACGGCGGCCAGGACGGGAATGCCGAGCGACTTTGCGGCAGCGACATCGATGTCATTCGTGCCGGCACCATGCTTGGCAATCACCTTCAGCGACGGTGTCGCCTTCATGATGTCCTCATCGACCCGCTCTATAAGGCGCACGACGATGGCGCTGGCTTGTGTTTTCACAAGCAATGCCTTGACGGCGTCCTTCGCAGGGTAAGGATCCGTGCTGACCACGTCCAAACCGGCATCACGGAGAATTTTCTCTCCTTCCGGCGCCATGGGACCTCCCAGGCTTACGACAGTGTGCGTCATCAATCGAAGATCCATGCTTGGGGAAACGGCGATACGTCCGCTTCTATGTTGCCTGATCAGGTGGGGATCTGTACCGGATTCACTTCACGCAGCAGCTGACATAGTTGAGAAGCCCGGAAGCCGGAGAGCGCCGACGCCGCCACGAACGAGCCCGCGTACCAGATGGCCATGACGGTAACCACGAATCCGATGGCTCAGCCGAGGATCGATACCGCGTTCTCCTGTCATGTTCCTCCGTGCAGCGCCGCCGAGCTGTCATTGATCAGGAAGATCTCGCGGCCATAAGCGAGCAGGATGTCGGTTGCAGCAAAGCGCAGATACGCCGCGCAACGGCAGTGCTGCCCCTGTTCATTCCGTCGCTTCCGCCCACTTGCGGGAGATCGGACGGATCCTCTCTTCCACTTCGGCCGAGACCATCGCGGGGCGGCGGCTGGCGCCAACCTCAGGCATGGCGAGGGTCAGGCAGCGCTTGACCATGGTCGGCGCGAAGCCATGAGCATAGAGCTCCTTGCGCAGTTCGCTGTAGTGCGCCTGGTGCTTTCCGGCGGCCTCACTGTCCCCCTTGGAGAAGGAAGCCCAGATGGCATTCAGGGTCACGGGCGAGATGTTGCCCAAGCCCGACACACATCCCGCGGCACCATGGGTCAGACCGTGCAGCACGAGCGAGTCCGGACCGACCAGCACGTCGAAGGCATCGTGCGAACGGGCTATCTCAAGGTAGCCATCAAGGCTCTCCTGTGAGCCGGCGCTGTCCTTGATGCCAACGATGTTCGGGTGGTCGGCCAGCACGCGCACCGTCTCGGGCTGAAGGGTGTTCCCGGTGCGCGCGGGAAGGTTGTACAGATAGATGGGCTTCGTCAGCGCATCGGCGACATCACGATAATGCGCGATCAGCTCATCCTGGCTACAGGCGAGGATCGAGGGCGTGATGACCGAGAGCGCCTTGACATCAAGCTTCTCGATCTTCCTGCCAAGGAGGATGGTCTGGCTCGTTGAGACCTCGCCGATATGCGCCAGAACCGGCACTGCGCCCCCGGCGGCTTCCACGCAGAGCTCGGCGACCCGGACCTTCTCGTCAAAGGAGAGCGCATAGAATTCACCGTTGGTGCCGGCGCAGAAGACGCCATTACCGGCGGCGACCTGCCGCTTTACCTGACGGCGCAGCGCATCGGCATTGATGGTTTCGTCCTGGTTGAACGGAGTAACGATGGCCACGCAAGGGCCCGTGATCTTCGCCATAAGGGGAACTCCTGTTCCGTGCGCGTCGCGTTGCTTCAGAAGGCGGTGCGATAAAGGGTGAGGATGTCCTCGCGGCTCATGTCGCGCGGATTGTTATCGAGAAGCCGGCGGATGGCATGCGCCTCGGTCGCCATGGTCTCCAGATCCTCCTCGGGCACGCCCAGGCGGGAAAGGCGCATCTCGATACCGAGACCGGCGCAGAAGCCATAGGTGGCGCCGCGCACGGATGCCTCGTCAGTGGCAGTGGGCAGACCCAGTGCTTCCAGTACAAGCGCGGTCTTCCCTGCCGTCGCCGGCGCGTTGAAGGCCAGGGTGTGGGGGAAGATCACCGCGCAGGCCAGGCCGTGCGCGACGTGGTGCCGCGTTCCCAATGGGTAGGCGACCGCATGGCCCGCCGTGGTGTTCACCGGGCCCAGGCAGAAGCCGCCGTAGAGCGAGGCAACGGAAAGACCGGCGCGCGCCTCCTTGTCCGAGCCGTCGGCCACGGCCCGCCCGAGGTAGCGGCCGACGAGACGGATACCCTCCAGAGCGTAGAGGTCGATCAGCGGATGGGCCTTCTTGTTGGTGAAGGCCTCCACGCAGTGCGCCATGGCGTCCACGCCGGTGGCAGCGGTCACCGCGGCCGGAACCGTCAGCGTCAGATCTGGGTCAACCACGGCCAGATCGGCCAGCATATGCAGGCTCTGCACAGCCAGCTTGTTCTGCGTCACCGGATCGGTGACCAGCGCCCGGATGCCGCCCTCGCTGCCGGTGCCGGAGGTGGTGGGCACCTGGATCAGCGCGCAGGCGCGGCCGTCCACCTTGTCCGGTCCCACCACCTCGGGCAGTGTCTGGGCACTGCCGGTCAGCACCGCCACCAGCTTCGCGAGGTCCATGGCGCTGCCACCGCCGAAGCCCACCACGAGGTCCGGCTTCACCCTCGCCGCCATGGCCAGTGCCTTGTCGAGGTTCGCGACGTCCGGCTCGGGTTTCACCTCGCCGAAGACATGCACGTCGCCCGGTAGTTCCAGCACGTCCGTGCGGCCGGCATTGAAGGCGTCGGAGATGACAAGGGCGCAGCGCAGCCCCCGCGCCTTGGCCCAGCGCCCAGCGGCGGAAACAGTGCCAGAACCGAATTCGATCGTCTCGGGACGGATCAGGCCGATCGGGTTCGTCAGGTTTAGCATGCGGCGGTTCCTCGGGAAACTGGAAGCGGGCTGGCCATCAACTGTAGGGGGTGCCCTGCGCGTTCACGTAAACGGCGTAGAGGGACTTGCTGGCTGCCATGAAGAGGCGGTTGCGGTGCCGGCCACCGAAGGCAAGGTTGGCGCAACGCTCGGGCAGATGGATATGTCCGATCGGTTGCCCGCCCTTGTTGAAGACGCGAACCCCGTCCATGGCTTCCCCCATTCCCCAGCCGCACCAGAGGTTTCCTTCAACATCGACCCGGAAGCCGTCCGGCCTCTCACCCGCCTTGGCCTGGATGAAGACGCGATTGTTCGCGAGTTTCGTTCCATCCTCGATGACGTCAAAGACGCGGATGACGCGGGGATTGGCAGATGCCTCGACCACGTAGAGGAGCTTCTCATCGGGCGAGAAGGCCAGGCCGTTCGGTCGTCCCACCTCGTTGCTCACCACGGAGAGCTGCCCGGTACGTCCATCAACGCGGTAGATGTTCGTGGGCAGCTCAGGCTCGGCTTTCTCGCCTTCATAGAATCCGAGAATCCCGAAGGGTGGGTCAGTGAACCAGATGGAGCCATCGGACTTCACGACGATGTCGTTGGGCGAGTTCAGCCGCTTGCCGTCGTGGCGATCGGCAATCACCGTGATGCTTCCGTCCGGCTCGGTGCGGGTCACGCGGCGTCCGCCATGTTCGCATGTGACCAGGCGCCCCTGCCGGTCGCGCGTGTTGCCGTTCGAGAAGCCGGCAGGCCTGCGGAACTCGTCGACTGTCCCGGTTGTCTCGTGCCAGCGCAGCAGGCGGTCGTTCGGAATGTCGGACCAGATCAGGCAACGTTGATCGCCGAGCCAGACCGGCCCTTCGCTCCACCGCGCCCCGGTCCAAAGCTGCTCCACTGCCGCGGCATCCAGCCGGTACTTTGCGAAGGAGGCGTCGAGGTTCTCGAACGCGGCCTCGGGGTAGCGCTGGATACTTTCCCAGCGCGCCAAGGCAGGTCGGCTGACGAGCGCCGCGCATCCTCCCGCGGCAAGAGTAAGCAGACCCCGACGATGGGCTTCGATCATGGTTTCCTGCTCCGCTTGGCCATTGCCGGAATCGGCGTTCCATCGGGCAACGCCTGCCGGCGCTGCGGTGCTCCCGGGAATTGCCCGGCTCCTCAATCAGCCTGCGCGCCCGAGGCCTCGATGAGCTGACGCCACATCGGACGCTCGCGCGCCGCTCGCTCCGCGGCCTGGGCGGGTGTGCTCCAGATCGGCTTGGCGCCGACCTTCAGGAAGCGTTCCGCCTGTACCGGATCATCCACCACCTGCTTCAAGGCCAGGCCGAACTTCTCCACGATCGCGTCCGGCGTGCCGGCTGGCGCAACGAAGCCGCCCCAGACCGTGACGACGAAATTGTCCAGACCTGCCTGTCCCATGGTGGGAACCTCCGGCAGAGCCGGCCAGCGCTCAGCCGAGGTTACGGCGAGCGCGCGCATCTGCCCGCTCTGCACCAACGACAGATAAGAGGCCACGCCGTCCAACGCGAAGTCCACGTCACCGCTCATCAGAGCCGGAATGGTCTGGGCTGCACCGCGAAAAGGCACGTGAACCGCCTCCACGCCAATGCGGTTGAACAACATGGCAGATGAAAGGTGCGTCGTCGTACCAACGCCGGTGGAACCATAGGTGATGCCGCCCTTCTTGGCCCTGGCCCATGCGATGAACTCGGCAAGTGTCTTGGCCTGCACCTTGCCCGGCGCCACCACTGCGATGTTGGGGAACTCCCAGCCTAACGCGACCGGGCGGAGATCCTTCTCGACATCGTAGGGTACGTTTCGGTACAGAAACTGGTTGATGGAGAAGTTGCTTACCGTTGCTGCGCCGAAAGTGGCTCCGTCCGAAGGCGACTTCGCCACCACATCGATGCCGATATTGCCGCTGGCGCCGGCCCGGTTGTCGATCACCACGGGCTGACCGAGGGTCTTGCTGGCTTGCTCGGCATAGAGCCTGGCGAGCACGTCCGTCGCCCCGCCCGGCGGGTAGGGAACGATCAAACGGATTGGCCGCTCCGGCCAGGGCTTCTGGGCCCGGATCACGGAGGGGGATGCCATGATGGTGGAGCCCAGGACGGTGCCGAGCAGGGTGCGACGGTTCATGGGGGGTGTTTCCTCTGTTCTTGTTCGTGTTTCAGGCTCTGGAGCAGGCTTGTCAGTTTTTCGCGGACCGCGTCGGCCGGCAAAGCCAGATGCTGTCCATGTCCGAGAGCGGAGTACAAGTCGAAGGGTAAACTGCGCGAATCGCGCATCTCATGGCATGACCATGTGGAATGCACAGAGCAACGGCAATGCTTGCGCCGACAGAGCGCCGTTTTCTTGACTTCTTTGAGAGATGGCCGTCCACACGTGCGCTTCCACCTGTCCAGGGTGTTACGGTGGCTTCTTCTATCATTTATATGCACAAAACACGCAATGATAATTGCTCAAAATGGACAAAAAATTTCATCCGACCGTGCAGCCGCCATGATGCCCATGACCGGACCGCCTCCCTCCTGAACTCCTCCACCCGCCCCCATCGGCTGGCCGTTCCGTCGTGCCTTCCACTTCTCCCCGGAAGGATGTCCGCCAGTATCCTGGCCGATGTGGTGTGCCCGGTCGCTGACTGATCCTCGAGCGCCGGGTTCCGCCACGGATCGGCGGCTGTCAGGTTCAGGCCCACGCTGCCGGCCTTGAGGCTGATCAGGAAGATGCCATCGGCAGGAACAGCCTTGGAGGCATTACGGGTTCTTCCCGCCCTGCCCTAGCCACGCTGGCACTGCCACGGTTTGCCGGTCAGGACCGGTAATGATACAGCCTCGCACCCTCGAAACGCCCGAGGCCGGGACATGGCGCCGCGCAGAGGTCGCGCCTCCTTGGGACTACGACATCGAGAACCTACGTGCTGGGCTTCAGGTACGTTTCGGACGGGCGTTATTATCGGTTAGCTTCGGACACCGGTTTTTCGATCCTGCCGTACTGTCAGAAGGCCAGGATTCCGTTATTGAGTGGTCTGATGCTTTGTCCGTGCACCGCGATCGTTGACCTACGGACCTGAATGTTCCCGTGGATCTTCCCGAAAGCCGAAAACCTCCGCGAGACCCCAGCGCATTCCAGGCCTGACGAGAGATGGACAACAGCAGACTTCTCTCGTGGAGGTTTCCTCAACTGTCAGAGAATATGATTTGCATGCCCTCAGGCGAACGATCCGAGGCTCCAAGTGGCGCCGTCTACGATGGCGATGGCAAGCTCGTCATGGGCAGCGGGCCTGCTTTTTCGCTCGGCCTTGTCACGGAATGCATCTTCCAGGCTGTGCTGCACAACCTGGATGAGCCTGGGAACACGATAGACGCGGGAGACCGCCTCTGGCTCCTGCCCCAGGGCTTGGTTCCCGGCGCTGCGATGCCCGAGCATGTTCTGGCCGGCCTCGCTGCCATCGTAAGAGCCGGGCGCAAGGTCGTCGTGATGGGCCACAGCACCGAGGCCGGCAACTGGGCCTGCCAGGCCATCGAGCAGGCACTCGATGCAAACCAGGGCAGCGCATAAGCGCGCTGCGACGGCCCATGATGGCCTCGCGGCCGGGTGCCCGTGGAAGGCAGAGCGATCCTGGAACTGCGGGTCGCTAGGCCGTCTCCCGCAACACATAGGTATAGAAGCGCACCTGCCCGTCCGGATCGGTTTCCCGGTAAAGGCCCTGGATCTCGTTCTCGAAGCCAGGAAAGCGGTTCGCCGCCCGCTCGAAGGCCTTCAGGTAGTCGATCATCGGCCGTGAAGCCTCGCCCAGCCTCTCGCCTGGAATGACCGTGGCGATCCCGGGTGGATAGACCAGCCAGAGCGTGACCGCGACGCGGCCGAAGCACTCGTCCAGCGGCACGTAGTCCACCCGGTTCCGCACCAGTTCGCGCACCGCCTCGTGCGGCGGCATCACCATCTCCGGGAAGTGCCCAGCCTGGAACTGCGCGGCCTGCAATCCGCTGACATCCTGGGCTCGGTAGAAGTCGTGCATCTCCGCGCAGAGCTCGCGCAGGCGTAGCCCGGCATAGCGCTTCGGCCGCCGTGCGACGAAGCCGGGGATGACCTCCTCCAGCGGCGCGTTCTGGTCGTGCAGCTTCTTGAAGGTGACCAGATGGGACAGCAACGTGCCTGCCTTGCTGCTCTCGCTGCCGGGCGTGAGCAGGAAAAGCAGGCTGTTCAGGTCGTTCTTCTCCGGCACGATGCGGTTCTGGCGCAGATACTCCGCCACCACCGGAGCCGGCACGCCATGCCGGGCATAGCCGCCATCGGTAAAGCCCGGCGTCAGCACCGTCAGCTTGTTCGGATCGGTCATCGCCCAGCCCGCCGGCACATCGCCGAAACCATGCCAGTCCTCGCCCGGGCGGAACTCCCAGTGCTCGGGATTGGCAGCCAACAGATCGGTCGGCACCTCCTCCCAGGGCGTGGGCACGCCATCCAGCCTCACGGTCTTCGGCACGAAGGGTTCAAAGAACCATCGGCGTGCCGGGTCCACCTCCTTCTCCGCCATCTCGCGCGCGGTGAAACGCAGCTTCTTGCGCATCTCGATGCCGAGGCGGACGGTGTCGTCCCACAGCACCTCGCCGGAACGGCCCTTCATCATCTGCGCGCCCACGTCGAGCGAGGCGAAGAGCGGGTAGAAAGGGCTGGTCGAGGCGTGCAGCAGGTACATCTCGTTGAAGCGGCGGTGCCCGACGCGGCGCCGCTGCTCACCGAGATGGCTGTCCTTCACATGGATCTGCGAGGCCTGGGAGAAGCTGGCGAGCTGCTTGTGGGTGCTCTGCGTCACCAGGATGCCCGGCGCGTCGGGGCCCAGCTTCTCCAGCCCCATGCCGAAGCGGCCGCGGAAGAGCGGATGGAACTTCATGAAGCCCGCCCAGGCCTCGTCAAAGAGGATGTAGTCGCAGAGATGGCCGATGCGGTTCAGCACCTCCTCGGCGGAATAGATCGTGCCGTCATAGGTGCACTGCTCGATCACCGCGGCGCGGAAGGGGCGCGGCCGGCGCCAGGCCTCGGCATCGCTCACCAGCGGGTTGGTGCGGATCGCCTCGCGCAGCCGCTCCTCCGACAGCGCGCCCTTCAGCATCGGCCCGATCAGCCCATGCGGGTTGCGCGCCGTCTCCACGAAGATCGGCAGGGCGCCGCTGAGGAAGAGCGCGCCGTGATGCGCCGCCTTGTGGTTGTTGCGGTCGAACAGCACCAGGTCGCCCTCGGCCAGCAGGGCGTTCAGCGCGATCTTGTTGGAGGTGGAGGTGCCGTTCAGCACGAAGTAGGTACGCTCGGCCCCGAAGATCTTCGCCGCCTCGCGCTGCGCCTTCAGGGCCGGACCCTCATGCGTCAGCAGGTCGCCAAGTTGCAGCACGGAATTGTCGAGGTCGTCGCGGAACACCGCCTCGCCCAGATGCTCGACGAAGATCCGCCCGATCGGGCTGCGGCTGTAGAACATGCCGCCGTTGTGGCCAGGGCAGGTCCAGAGCTGGTTGCCCTGCTCGGCGTAATCGACCAGCGCCCCGAAGAAGGGGGTCTTCAGCGTCTCCGCATACTGCCGCAGCCGGGAAACGAGGTTCTTGGCGATGAATTCCGGCGTTTCCTCGGCCAGGAAGACGAAGCCGTCCACATCGTCCAGCACATCAACCGGAATGTCCTCCAGCCGCCGGCGGCGCACCAGCAGGAAGATCGGCACCTCCGTACCGCGCCGTCGGACCAGCGAGATCAGGGCCGCCGCCTTGCCCTGGAGGCCCTTCTTGCCCCAGTCCACCACAACGCAGCCGATCGCGGCATCGGTGCGGACCACCAGCTCGGCATCCTCGTCCCGCCGGGCCCGCAGCACGGCATACCCCATGCCCTCGATCTCGGTGAGGATCTGCCGCAGCCGGGCGCCCTCCAGATCGGCCTCGTCGAAAGCCGGGGCACAGACCAGGAACTTGAAACGACGGGCGTATTCCATCCGGATCTCCCTACAGGCGGCATGGCCGGCGGGCTGACCCTGATCATGCGCGCCCTGCCGGATCAAGCGGGTTGCCTATGACCCTTCCGTGAAATTGAAGCCTTCCCCAGCGCCTGTCAGCGGCCGTGCCGCGGGTGTTTCCTTCCGTCCGGCATGGGAGCGACATTGTCGGAAGGACCCGCCGATCGCCGGCCGAACCCACCCCGACCAACGGTACGATCGCGCACGAAAATGCCGGCCCGGGCCAGTACCCGGGCCGGCCAGGATCAACCCATGGTGGGCATCACGAATTCCGCGCCGGAGCGGAAGCCGCCCGAGGGCCAGCGGGTCGTGATGGTCTTGAGCTTCGTGTAGAAGCGCACGCCTTCCGGCCCGTGCATGTGGTGGTCGCCGAAGAGCGAGGCCTTCCAGCCGCCGAAGGAATGGAAGGCCATCGGCACTGGGATGGGCACGTTGATGCCGACCATGCCGACCTGGATGCCATGGGCGAATTCCCGCGCTGCCTCGCCGTCGCGGGTGAAGATCGAGGTGCCGTTGCCGAACTCATGCTCGTTGATGAGCTTCGCGGCGGCGGCGTAATCGCCCGCGCGCACCACCGAGAGGACAGGGCCGAAGATCTCCTCGCGGTAGATCGACATTTCCGGCGTCACATGGTCGAACAGCGTGCCGCCGATGAAGAAGCCGTCCTCGTAGCCCTGCATGCGGAAGTCGCGGCCATCGACCACCAGCGTCGCGCCCTCCTTCACGCCGGCATCGACATAGCCGCGCACCTTGTCGCGGTGCTGGCGCGTGACCAGCGGCCCCATCTCGGCATCGGCCTCGGTGCCCGGGCCGATCTTCAGGGCGCGGACCTTGGGCTCCAGCTTCGCGATCAGGGCCTCGGCCGTGCGCTCGCCGACCGGCACGGCCACGGAGATCGCCATGCAGCGCTCGCCGGCCGAGCCGTAGGCCGCGCCCATCAGCGCATCCACCGCCTGATCCATGTCGGCGTCCGGCAGGATGACCATGTGGTTCTTGGCGCCGCCCAGCGCCTGGCAGCGCTTGCCCGTCTTCGCGGCGGTCTCGTAGATGTAGCGCGCGATGGGCGTCGAGCCGACGAAGCTCACCGCGCTGATGCCGGGATGCTGCAGCAGCGCATCCACCGCCTCCTTGTCGCCCTGCACCACGCTGAACACGCCCGGCGGCAGCCCGGCCTCGGCGAGAAGCTCCGCCAGGATCAGGCTGGTCGAAGGGTCACGCTCGGAGGGCTTGAGGATGAAGCAGTTGCCGCAGGCCAGGGCGACCGGGAACATCCACATCGGCACCATGGCCGGGAAGTTGAAGGGCGTGATGCCCGCGACCACGCCCAGCGGCTGGCGCAGGGAGTGGCTGTCGATGCGGGTGCCGACATTCTCCGTCACCTCGCCCTTCAGCAGCTGGGGCGCGGCGGTGGCGAACTCCACGACCTCGATGCCGCGCGTCAGCTCACCCTTGGCATCGGAGAGAACCTTGCCGTGCTCGGCGGTGATCGCGGCGGCGATGCGGTCCGCATCGCGCTCCAGCAGGGCCAGGAACCTGTTCAGGATACGGGCGCGGCGCAGCGGCGGAGTGGCGGCCCAGGCCGGGAAGGCCTTCAGCGCCGCCTGCACCGCGGCATCGACGTCGCGGGCGCTGGCCAGCGGGACCTCCCCCGTCTGCTCGCCGGTGGCGGGGTTGTAGACCGGGGCCGTGCGGCCGCCGCGGCCCTCGAAGCTCTCGCCGCCGATGAAATGCGGAATCCAGGTGGCCATGCGTCTCGTCTCCCATTCTCCCGGCGGAACGGCGTGGCGCCACCGGCGCATCCTGCGATAAGGCTCGACCGAACGCACATCAATGGGCAGAATTGCACCCTCGATGTGCGGGAATTGATGTCACCCCATGAACTGGGACCGTGTCCGGATTTTCCTGGCCGTGGCACGCGCGGGGCAGATCCTGGCCGCCGCCCGGGAACTGAAGCTGAACCATGCCACCGTGGGCCGGCAGATCTCCGCCCTGGAGCGCGAGATCGGGGCCAAGCTGCTGGACCGCCGGAACCAGGGCTGCGTGCTGACCAGTGCCGGTGAGGCCCTGCTCGCCACGGCGGAGCGGGCGGAGTCCGAGTTCCTGCGGCTGGGCTCCCAGTTGAACAGCATGGAAGGGGCCGTCAGCGGCACCGTCCGCATCGGGGCGCCGGACGGTCTCGGCAACTACGTGCTGGCGGGGCAGTTGGCCGGGCTGGCGGAACAGAATCCCGGCCTGGTCATCCAGCTTGTGCCCCTGCCCCGCACCTTCTCCCTGTCGCGGCGCGAGGCGGACCTGGCGATCACGCTGGAGCGCCCCGAGCAGGGCCGGCTGATCGTCACCAAGCTCACCGACTACACCCTCAGCGTCTATGCCTCGGAAGCCTATCTCGCACGCACCGGACCGATCGCCCGGCCGGCGGAACTGTCGGGCCGCCTCTTCGTCACGAATGTCGAGGACTACGTGTACAGCCGCGCCCTGGACTACGCCGCCGCCCTGCGCCGCGTGATCGGTGCACGCTACGAATGCGGCAGCGTGGTGGCCCAGATGGAAGCCGTCCGGGCTGGCCATGGCGTCGGCATCCTGCACGACTATGCCGCCGGTTCCTTCCCCGAGCTGCGGCGCGTCCTTCCGGAGATACGCTTCCTGCGGAGCTACTGGCTGATCTCCCATCCCGACACGCATGACACGCAGCGGGTCCAGCTCACCCGCCGGCATATCCTTTCGGGCATCCGGGCCGAGGCCGCGCGGTTCGTGCAGCCGGGCTCGTCCGCCGCCCTGACTCAGGAGCAAGCCTGCTGACCCGGGAGAAGGCACCACGCCCGATCCCTTCCCCCGTTGCTGCGATCTGCTCTAGAGCCTGGGTCCGTCCCAACCGCCACGGAAAGCCTGATGCCCATCGGATCCATGTACGAGATGCCCGGCCACCTGATCCGGCGGGCGCATCAGATCTCGGGCGCCATCTTCACGGCGCGGCTGGCAGGCTTCGACATCACCTCGGTGCAGTATGCCGCGATGGTGGCGATTGCCTCCCAGCCAGGGATCGACGCGACGCGGCTTTCGGACCTGATCGCCTTTGACCGGGCGACACTCGGCGGCGTGCTCGACCGGCTGGAGGCCAAGGGCCTCATCGCGCGCCAGCCGTCGCGCCAGGACAGGCGCGTCAAGACCATCACCCTGACCGTGGATGGAAGCGCCCTGCTGGAAACCGTGAAGGACCGGGTGCTGGCCGCCCAGGCGGAGATGATGCATTCCCTTTCGGAAGCGGAACAGGCTCAGTTCATCGCGCTGCTCAAGAAATTCGTGGGGCGGGTCCCGGAAGAAGATTGACAGCATACATACTTTATGTGTTCATCCTTTCTATGGGGTAAGCCATACGGAAGGGCGTGACGGGCCCGCTCTGCCGATGCCACTCGCATCCGGCGCCGCTCGTCCCCCCGCCGAAGCTGGCAATCCAGGGAGGAGTGAGCATGCAGTTCCATCTCAATGGCTTCCACACGGGCGATCCGGAAGCCGCCAGGGTCGATCCCCCTGTCCCCGGTGCCACGCCGGCGCCGTTGCCCGGGACGACCGATGTCCTGATCGTCGGCTGCGGCCCGGCCGGCCTGACACTGGCGGCGCAGCTGGCGGCCTTCCCGGGGATCTCGACGCGCATCGTGGAGCAGAAGGCCGGTCCGCTGATGCTGGGCCAGGCCGATGGCATCGCCTGCCGCACGATGGAGATGTTCAACGCCTTCGGCTTCGCCGAGCGTGTGCTGCGCGAGGCGTACTGGGTCAACGAGCTGGTGTTCTGGAAGCCGGACAGCACCCGGCGCGACGCCATCTATCGCAGCGACCGCATCCGGGATACGGAGGAGGGGCTTTCGGAGTTCCCGCACGTCATCCTCAACCAGGCCCGGGTGCATGACTTCTACCTGGAGACGATGCGGCGCGGCGCCTCGCCCATCGTGCCGGACTACCACCGCCGCCTCGCCAGCCTGGAGGTCTCGACGGAGCCGGATGTTTCCCACCCCGTGACGGCCCGCTTCGAGCGCCTCGATCCCGGGCATGAGGGAGAGGTGGAGGCCATCCGGGCCCGCTACGCGGTCGGCTGCGATGGCGCCCGCAGCGCCGTGCGGCGCGAGATCGGCCTCAGCCTGGAAGGCGCCTCCGCCAACCAGGCCTGGGGCGTGATGGACGTGCTCGCGGTCACCGACTTTCCCGATATCCGCCTGAAATGCGTGATCCATTCGGCGGCGGGGAACATGGTGATCATCCCCCGCGAGGGCGGCTATCTCGTGCGGCTCTATATCGAGATGGACAAGCTCGCCGAGAACGAGCGTGTCGCCAGTCGCCAGATCACCGTCGATCACCTGATCGCGGCCGCGCGGCGCATCCTCAGTCCTTATACGCTGGAGGTTAAGGAGGTGGCCTGGTGGTCCGTCTATGAGATCGGCCAGCGCCTGTGCGGCCGCTTCGACGATGTGCCAACGGCGGCGAAGGCCACGCGCCCGCCCCGCGTCTTCATCGCCGGCGATGCCTGCCATACGCACAGCCCCAAGGCCGGGCAGGGCATGAACGTTTCCATGCAGGATGCCTTCAACCTCGGCTGGAAGCTGGCCGCGGTACTGCGGGGGCAGGTCGATCCCGCGCTGCTCGCCACCTATTCAGTGGAACGCCACGCCGTGGCGGAAGAACTGATCGCCTTCGACCGGAAGCTGGCCCGGATGCTGTCCCTGCCGCCCAAGGACCCCCACGACCCGGACAGCGAAGGCGTCGATCCGGCCGAGTTCCAGGCATATTTCGTGCAGCAGGGCCGCTTCACGGCTGGCACGGCGATGCGCTACGCGCCTTCGGCGATCACCGGGGCGGCGACGCACCAGCATCTCGCGGAAGGCTTCGCCATCGGCATGCGCTTCCACTCCGCGCCGGTCATCCGCCTGGCGGATGCCAAGCCGATGCATCTGGGTCACACGGTGCAGGCCGATGGCCGCTGGCGTCTCTTCGCCTTTGCGGCGGCGGAGGACCCGGCGGCCCCGTCATCCCGCATCCAGGCGCTTTGCCGGTTCCTGGAAGGGGACGCGGCCTCGCCGATCCGGCGCCATACCCCGGAGGGAGAGGACATCGACGCGGTGATCGACCTGCGGGCGATCTTCCAGCAGCCGCACCGCGAGCTGGCCTTCGGCGCCATGCCCGCCCTGCTGCGCCCGGCGAAAGGGCGCCATGGCCTCGTGGACCACGAGAAGATGTTCTGCCCGGTGGTGGCGAATGGCCAGGATATCTTCGACCTTCGCGGGATCGACCGCGGGCATGGGTGCGTGGTGATCGTCAGGCCGGACCAGCACGTGGCGCATGTCCTGTCCCTGGAGGACCATGCGGGGATCGCCGACTTCTTCAGTGCCTTCATGCTGAACGGCCAGCAGGCGGTGCCGCGCCGGGATGGCGCAAGCAAGGCGCCGCTGGGCTTCAGCCAGCAGCCGGCGCTGTAACCGCGGGTCAGGGCCGGGACGCCCGGAGGGGAGGAGACACCGTGGCCATGCTCGTCGTGGCCGCAACCGCCGCAATGCCCACAGCGTGACCAAGGGCGGGCGGGGTATCGGCCGGCGTGCCCTTCTCCGGACCCGGTGCCGGATGTAGGCTTTCTGGAAGCCGATGGACCGCACTGTGGAGGCTTCCATGTCCGATCCCACGATCCGCCTGACCGAACTCGCCCATGGCGGCGGCTGCGGCTGCAAGCTCGCCCCGGCGGTGCTGCGGGAGCTCCTGTCCGAACAGCCCATGGCCGGTCCCTTCCGGCAGTTGCTGGTCGGGACCGAGACCTCGGACGATGCCGCCGTCTGGCAGGTGAACGAGGATCTGGCGGTGATCGCCACCACCGACTTCTTCATGCCGATGGTGGACGACCCGGAGGATTTCGGGCGGATCGCCGCCACCAACGCCTTGTCGGATATCTATGCGATGGGCGGCCAGCCGATCATGGCCCTGGCCATCCTGGGCATGCCGATCAACAAGCTGGAACCGGCGGTGATCCGGCGGATCCTGGCGGGTGGCGCCTCGGTCTGCGCCGAGGCCGGAATTCCCGTGGCCGGTGGCCATTCCATTGACGCGCCGGAGCCGATCTACGGGCTGGCGGTGATCGGCCTCTGCCATCCCGCCCAGGTGCGCCGCAATGCCGGAGCCCAGCCGGGCGATGCGCTGATCCTGACCAAGGGGTTGGGCGTTGGCATCTATTCCGCCGCCATCATGAAGGGCGCCCTGCCGGACGGGGCCTATGCCGAGATGCTGGCCTCCACCACCCTGCTGAACCGGGTCGGCGCGGAACTGGCCAAGGACCCCGCCGTGCATGGCATCACCGATGTCACCGGCTTCGGCATCCTGGGGCACGCGCTGGAGATGGCGCAGGGTTCCGGCCTGTGCCTGACCCTGCGGCTCGATGACCTGCCCTGGCTGTCCCACGCCGCCGCGCTGGCCGAGCGCGGCTTCATCACCGGCGCCTCCGACCGCAACTGGGCCAGCTATGGCGACAGGATCGCGCTGCCGGCCGGCCTGCCGGACTGGCGGCGCCGGCTGCTGGCCGATCCGCAAACCTCGGGCGGGCTGCTCGTCGCCTGCGCGGAGACGGAAGCGGCCCGCATCCTGTCCGACATCCGGGAGGCGGGCTATCCCGCCGCTCGCATCGTCGGCCGTGCCGAGCCGGGCGAGGCGCGGGTGGCGGTCGCCTGACGGATGCCGGTGTCTTTCATGCACGCCTGGGCAAACCCGGCGGACCGCCACACGCTTTCCTGTCAGCGATGAAGGAATCCAAGGGGATCGTGTGGCGGCCGGGATGGCACGGCCGGTCCCCCTCCATGGGAGAATGACGATGCGTTCAGGAGCGTTCTGGATCGCCGGGAGCCTGATCCTTGGCCTCGGCACGGCGGCCGTGGCCCAGCAGAGCGGCACACCGCCCTCGAAGCAGAGCCTGGACAGCAATGCGGGCTGCCAGGGTGCGACCGAATCCCAGCCGGCAACGCAGCCCGCCAGGGGCAGGAGCGACAGCACCGCCCCTGGCAATGCGGGCAATACAGGCTGGAGCGGCGGGACCGGCGGCTCTTTTATCGGCACCCAGTCCAGCGGAAAGACGCCGCAGTCACGCACCTGGCAACCGGTGACGGCCCGGGGCCTCGATCCGATCAGCGCACCGAAGAAAGCCGCGCCGAACTGCTGACCGGTTCAGTCCACCCGGCCCGGGATCTGTCGGCCGGGTGGGACGGATGCCCTCTGCCCGGCTGCGTCAGGCCGGGTCCAGCCGCAGCCGCAGGCCCTCGGCGTTGAAGAATTCGCCCTCGCGGATCAGGCCACGGTCCTCATGGAGGCCGCGCGTCAAGGAAGCGAGGCGGGCCTTGGCCTCCCGGTCCTCGACCAGCCCTTCCCGCCCGGCCCGGAAGAAGACCACCGCCTCCCATGGCACCCGGGCGCCGGCGAAAAGCGAGACCATGTCCGGCCAGCGCGTCTCGTCCCCCACGACATGGAGATAGGCCGAGCGGAGAGGTTCCACGGTGCTCTCGGCGATCCGCAGCAACACGAAGAGCATGGTGAAGGAACCGGCTTCGCCATAGGTGGCGATCAGCCAGTCGTCGAAATCCGTCTCGGCAGGCGTGGTCATGGCGGGCGGGTCATCCGTGGTCCTGGGCCAGTCGGGCAGGCTGGGAATCGGGCCCGGTCGCGGCATAAGTCCGGAACAGGTCGTTCCTGTGGGGATTGATGCGGCGCAGATCGCCCCGGCGCAGGGTCACTCCATGGCGATCCAGGAAGTCCAGGATCTGGATGGCGACCTTCCGGCCGTTGTTCATCCGGTCGCGGAAGGCCGCGGCCGTGATGGTCCCGTCGGACGCGCAGGCGGCGACATCGTGCGCGATCTCAACCATCTCGGCGGTCGTGGCGCGCAGGAAGAAGTGGTCATGGGCGACCTGATCCACCCGGCCGAGCCGCGCGCAGAGCTTCAGCAGGCGCCGGATCTCCACCTCCTCCGCGCCGACCATTGGAACAAGATCCCGCACCCTCGGCGGGCGGAAACGGTTGGTGCCGCTGATCAGGGGGGCAATGCGGGCGAAGAGGTCCTCGTCCTCCAGTCCCAGGCGCACCTCATGGCCAGGAAGGCGGAGGAAGGCACCCTCCAGCACCAGCCGCCCAGCCCTGGCTTCCTCTTCCAGGATGGCCCGGAAGACGGGCACCGGCAGCCGGGGCTGCAGGAGCATCCGCAGCCGCTCGCGGCCGGTTCCCTGGAGGTCGGGATTTTCCTCGTGGAAGCGTGCCAGTTCGGCCAGCAGCGAGGCCTGGAAGACCTGCCACCGGTCCTGGTCCATCACGACATGGAGATCGCCGGTCTTGATGCCGATCAGTTCCGGCAGAGCGGCCAGCGTCTCGCGCTCAGCGGTGGAAAGGGCGCGATCCCTTGCGAAGTCGGACAGTTCCACCTGAAACGGCGGCAAGGCGAGCAGTTGCCGGAGCGCCTCGGCCGGTTCCGCCTGCGCCGTGGCATCGAGTTGCTCCAGCCGCTCGGCCGTCCGCCTCTTGCGCGTGGGGCCCCGCAGATCGAGGAAGCGCCCTCCCCCGATCGTCCGCTGCGCCGAGGCATCGCGCAGGATGAAGCGGTCGCCCACTGCGGCGACGATGGGCCGCTCCAGCACGAGCTGGACCCGGCCCTGGCCGCCGGGAGGGATGGCACCCTCCAGGGGCACGAGGCGAACCCCCACCTCCGCGCTCGCATGGTGCATCCGGGCCGTAAGCAGGTTGCCAACCGGCTTCGGCTCGCTGTCCAGAAGCCGCAGCCGGGCGTCGATCCGGGCCGTGGGGGCATGCAGGGCCGGGTCCAGGATCATGTCGCCGCGCGAGACGGCATCCCTGGAGATCCCCTCCCCGGTCAGGTTCAGGGCGCAGCGCTGTCCCGCCACGCCGCGTTCGGCGGGCCGGTTCTGGGCATGGACGGAGCGTATCCGGGCCGGCAGGCCGACAGGGCTGACCATGACCGTATCGCCCACCGCCACGGCGCCCGAGAGGACCGTTCCCGTCACCACCGTCCCAGTCCCCGCCAGGACGAAGCTGCGGTCCACCGCCAGGCGGAAGGCCCCCGCTTCCCCACGCGACGCCGTGTCCGCCGCCGCCTGCCAGAGCATGTCCCGGAGGCGGTCCAGCCCCTCGCCGGTCACCGTGGAAACCGGCAGGATCTCCGCCCCCGCCAGACCGGTCGGCGCCAGAACGGCGCGGATCTCCGCCGTCACGGCATCCCGCCGCGCCGGGTCCGCCAGATCCGCCTTGCTGAGTGCGACCACCCCCCGCCGCAGGCCCAGCAGGTCCAGGATGGCCAGATGCTCCAGCGTCTGGGGCATCGGCCCGTCATCGGCGGCCACCACCAGCAGGGCGAAGTCGATCCCGCTCGCGCCGGCCAGCATGGTGTGGACGAAGCGCTCATGGCCCGGGACATCGACGAAGCCGATGCTGCGTCCGGCCTCCGCCAGATAGGCGAAGCCGAGCTCGATGGTGATGCCCCGGGCCTTCTCCTCCTTGAGGCGGTCGGTCTCCACCCCGGTCAGGGCCCGCACGAGGGCGGTCTTGCCGTGATCGATATGGCCGGCGGTTCCGACGATCATGCCACGCCCCCGCTGACTGGCGGCAGCGGCTCGGAGGAGCGGGCCAGGGCCAGGGAAAGCTCCGCTGGTGTCAGGGAGGCGCGGACGGCAGTCAGGAAGGGCCTCGCCAGGTCGCTGCCGCCGCGCGTGGCCCGGAGCAGCCAGGCCATGGCCGCCACGCGGTCCGGTGCGATGCCGGCCCCCAGATGCAGGGCGGCGCCGAGCATGGCCTGCCCATCCGCATCGCCCCGGATCGCCGCGCTGTGCCACCAGCGCGCGGCCTCCGCCACGTCGCGCTCCACCCCCTGGGCATTGTGGTGGAACATGCCGAGCCGGGTCATAGCGGGGGCGATGCCCGCCCCGGCGGCCGCCAGCGCCCAGCGGCGCGCTTCGGCGAGGTCCATGGCGACCCCGTCCTGCCCCTCCAGCAGCATCCGGCTCCAGATATCCTGGGCGATGGGATCACCGCCTTCCGCCGCCGCCCGGTAAAGCCCGGTCGCCCGGGCGGGATCAGCCTCCACCCCCTCGGCACCCTGTCGCAGAAGCGTTGCGAGTTCGCGCTGTGCCCGGGCATGGCCTCCGGCCGCGGCCAGGGCGAGCCATTTCTCCGCCAGCGGCGGATCGGCCGGGATGCCGAGGCCCCGCAGGAAACAGAGACCGATCCCCGCCTGCGCCTCCACGGCGCCGGCCCTGGCCAGGGGTTCCCAGAGCCCCAGGGCCGTCGCGTACTCACCCCGGGAGAAAGCGGCCTGGGCTTCGGCCAGCGGATCGGGAGCAGGCGGCGTGCCGGGACGCCGCAGACGCTCAAGCCAGCGCATCGGTGGGCATGGCGGCGAGGCTGGCCAGGAAGCCGGGCTCGTCCTCCAGGGTCCGGAGGTCGAGCACCAGGGCACCGTCGCGCAGATAGCCGATCACCGGCCGCGGCAGGTCGCGCAGGGCGGCGGCGAGCCGGTCCAGCCCCACCCCATCCGGTGCGGCCAACCGTAGCCCGGCGCTGGGGATGGTTTCCGCCGGCAGCGCGCCGGAACCGATCTGGCTGCGGCAGGAACAGGGTTCGGCGGTGAAGCCGGGCGGCAGCAGCCCCGACAGAACCGGGAACAGGCGCTGGGCCAGGGCCTCGATCTCCGCCAGGGGGCGCGCCAGGAAGCGCAGGGTCGGCATGCGTTCGATCAGGCGGTCGGGGTCGCGGTACAGCTTCAGCGTCGCCGCCAGGGCCGCGAGGCGAATCTTGTCCAGGCGCAGCGCCCGCTTCATCGGGTTGCGGTTGATCGCGGCGATCAGGTCCCGGCGTCCGACGATGAACCCCGCCTGCGGCCCGCCCAGCAGCTTGTCGCCGGAGAAGGTGACGATGTCCGCGCCCTCGGCCACCGCCTCCCGGACCGTCGGTTCCTTCGCGAGGCCGAGGCGCGACAGGTCCACCAGCGTGCCCGAGCCAAGGTCGTTCAGCATCGGCACCCCGGCCGCCCGGGCGATGCCGGCGAGTTCCGCACCCGCCACCGCCTTGGTGAAGCCCTCGATCCGGTAGTTGGAGGGGTGCACCTTGAGGATCAGCCCGATCTCGGGCGAGAGCGCATCCTCGTAGTCCCGGGCATGGGTGCGGTTGGTGGTGCCGACCTCCACCAGCCGCACCCCGGCGCGGGCCATGATGTCGGGCATGCGGAAGGCGCCGCCGATCTCGATCAGCTCCCCGCGCGAGACCAGGGCTCCTCGCCCGGCGCCGAGGGTGTTCAGGGTGATCAGCACGGCGGCGGCGTTGTTGTTGACGACCGTAGCGTCTTCCGCGCCGGTCAGTTCGCGCAGCAGGCCCCGGAGATGATCGTCACGCTCGCCACGCCGCCCCGTGCCGAGATCGAATTCCAGCGCCACCGCGTCCCGCATGGCCGCCACCGCGGCCTCGATCGCTGCCTCGGCCAGGAGGGCGCGGCCGAGATTGGTGTGCAGCACCGTACCCGTCAGGTTGAAGAGCGGCCGCAGGTTGGAGCGGTCCCGCACGGCGAGGCGGGCTTCCGCCAGGGCCAGCACTGCGGCAGCGTCGGGTACATCCGGTGCCGGCGGGTCCCGCCGCAGGCCGGCCAGCGCCGCGCGCACCGCTTCCGTGACCTCGGCCCGGCCGAAACGCGTGATGGCCGCCCCGGCCAGGGAAAGGACGCGGTCCACCGAGGGGAGCGCCCGCAACGCCGCCTTGCCGGACATGGATCAGTAGCCCAGCAGGAAGGGATCGAAGCCGGCGCGGCGGTATTCGGTGTCCCGCATCAGCAGGTCGAGGCCGAGGCTGGCCACGTCGTCCGCCACCGGTTCCAGCACCGGATTGCGGTTCTGGTAGAGGATCTTCACCCAGCTCCGGCAGGAATCGCAGGTCTCGGCCTTCACGGTGGCCTCTTCCCCGCTTTCGGGTGCCATGTAGCCGATGCCTTTCGTGGAACCACAGGCAAGGCACTTGATCCGCACCTCGTTCCATTGGGTCCCGCAGAAGGCGCAGGCGGCGTAGCGGGCCCCCTCCGCCCCCTGGTGCCCCACCACCATGGAGGAAACGGGCGGACCGCCGCAGCAGGGGCAGAGGCCTGTCTCCACCGGGACGAGCTGCTTCGGGTCGAGCAGGGAGGCCAGCCTCGCGCCGTGGACCTGCACGGCCGCGGACAGGAACAGGTGCTGCGGCAGGGCATCGGCGGGGATGGAATCCGCCAGGACATCGCCGATCATCCGGTCCAGCACCTCGGGCTCCGCCTGCCGCAGCTCGGCCAGGGCCGCCGCCGCGGGCGCGGGCATGGACAGAGCCGCCACATCCTCCAGGAAGCGCCGCGCCAGGGCCCGCAGCCCCGCATCTCCGGCCAGGGAGGCGCGGTCCAGCGGAGGCATGCGGTTCTCCCTCGCGCGCTGGACCTGTTCTGTGGGGATGACCTCGGCGGGGGGAAGCTCTGCGGCCAGTTCGGCCTGGAGACGGCTCAGCCCGGCCAGGAAACCCAGGTAGGGGGCCAGATGGCTGTCCCCTGCCAGAACCGAGAAGCGTTCCGCCCGCTGCCGGAACAGGGCCACCGGATCCGGCATGACGGCGAAAGGTGGCTTGAGCATGCGCCCGATCATCGAAGGATCGGGCTGAAGGCTATGAAATCCTGACATGGATCCTCCGCGGACCGGACCGGCCACGCGTTGTCGGTGGTTATTCGGCGGGGTCGACCTTACGCTGGCCAGCCAATTCCTTCAGCCACTTCCGGTGATGCCGCCACGCCCAGCCGCCCGTGACCGAGCCATGGGTCATGGCCCGCAACGTGCCCCGCGTCCAGATTCCCGCATAGACGTGCAGGATAAAGACGCAGATGATCAACACAGCCGCGATGGAATGCGCCAGCACGGCAATCCGTCGGGTCGGGATGGAGGTATAGGGGGCGAAATACTGCTCCCAGATCGCCAGGCCGCTGACGATCAGCACCAGGATCAGCCCGGTCATGGCCCAGAAGATGAACTTCTGACCGGCATTGTACTTGCCGAGTTCCGGCAGCTTCTCCTCGTTGCCGCTGACCACGTCCTTGATCCGCGACAGCCAGACGAAATCCACCCTGGCGGGAAGGTTTGCCCGCCAGAGCTGGAAGAAGAAGACGAAGAAGCTGAAGAACAGCACCACACCGATCCAGGGATGGATCGCCCGGGTGTTCTGCCCGCCGCCGAAAAGATTGGTCAGGAAGAACAGGGAGGGCCAGAACAGGGCCAGACCGGACACCGCCAGCAGGATCAGGCTGATGGCTGTGATCCAGTGGTTGAGCCGAGCCAGGGGGCCGTAGCGGTCCACCGTGACGGGCTTGCCCGGGTGGATGGCATCTCCTGGCTGGACGTGCTCGGTCATCGTGGATGCTCTCCCGGCTGCGGCGGGGCCTTCACGCTGGTTTCCACCAGCTTCTCGGCATTCTCCTCGTCCTCCTCACTGACCCGATTGGGACGCGCGAAAACGCCGTGGATCACGCTGCCGACCGCCATGACGCTCATCGCCGCCAAGCCTACATACTTGGTGACACCCTTCCAGGTCTGCACCAGGGGAGAGATCCTGGGATTGTCCGGCAGGTCGGCATAGATGTGCGGCTTGTCGTTGTGGTGCAGGACATACATCACATGCGTCCCGCCGACGCCGGGCGGATCGTAGAGCCCGGCATGGGCATAGCCGCGCGACTTCAGGTCGGCGATGCGCTCCTCGGCATGCTTCTTCATGTCCTCCTTGGTGCCGAAGACAATGGCCTTGGTCGGACAGGCCTTGGCACAGGCCGGCCCCTGCCCCACCGCGACCCGGTCCGAGCAGAGGGTGCACTTGTAGGCGCGATGATCGGCCTTGGAGATGCGGGGGATGTTGAAGGGGCAACCCTTCACGCAATAGCCGCAGCCGATGCAGTTCTCGTGGATGAAGTCCACGATGCCGTTGCTGTACTGCACGATCGCGCCGGGGGCCGGGCAGGCCTTGAGACAGCCCGGGTCGGCACAGTGCATGCAGCCATCCTTGCGGATGAGCCATTCGAGGTTGTCGGTCTCCGGATTCACCCATTCCGTGAAGCGCATGAGGGTGAACATGTTCTCGGTGAGGTCATGGGGGTTGGTATAGACCCCATGATTCTCCTCGATGTCCGGATGGGTGTCGTTCCATTCGACACAGGCGGACTGGCAGGCCTTGCAGCCGATGCACTTGGAGACATCGATCAGCTTGGCCACAGGGGTGAACTGCCGCTGCGGCGCGGGCAGGTTCTCCGTCGCCGAACGGCGGATCAGGTCGGCCTCGCCGAACTGGCTGGCCATCGGCTGCGTCGGCGGATTGCTGGCCGCCGTCCGCGGGCTGTCCATCATGCCGGCGCTCATGCCACTGCCCCCCCAGGCGGCGTGCTGGGCTCGATATTGACCAGAAACGCCTTGTATTCCGGGGTTTCGATATTCGCCTCACCCACGAAGGGTGAAAGCGAGTTCGGGCCGAAGCCCTTCCGGGCCGCGCCCACGAAGCCCCAGTGGAGCGGAATGCCCACCACATGCACCTCCCGCCCATCGCAGATCAGCGGGCGGATGCGCTTGGTGACCAGGGCCTTCGCCTTGACCGAGCCACGCTTGGACCAGACCCGCACCCAGCTTCCGTTGTCGATCTTGCGAAGGGCGGCCAGCTGCTCCGAGATCTCCACGAAGAACTCCGGCTGCAGGGACGCATTCACCCGGTTGTGCTTGGTCCAGTAGTGGAAGTGCTCTGTCAGCCGGTACGAGGTCGCCGCGAAGGGGAACTCGTCCGCGTTGCCGAACTGGGACACGTCGTTCTGGAACACGCGCGCCACCGGATTGCCCCGCATGCGTGGGTTCAGCACGTTGGGCACCGGAGATTCGAAGGGCTCCATATGCGACGGGAAAGGCCCGTCGCGCATCATGCCCCGGGAGAAGAGGCGGGAGACGCCTTCCGGGTTCATGATGAAGGGGCCGACCTCGGTGGGCTTCGCCGTGACACCAATATCGGGCACGTCATAGCCGCTCCACCTGGCTCCATCCCATTCGATGATCTTGCGGCTCGGATCCCAGGGCTTGCCTTGCAGATCCGCCGAGGCGCGGTTGTACAGCGTCCGGCGGTTCAGCGGCCAGGCGAAGCTCCAGCCGAGATAGGCGCCGGTCTCGTCGGGATCGTGGTTGTCCCGGCGGGCCATGTTGTTGCCTGCCTCGTTGAAGCAGCCGGAATAGATCCAGCAGCCACTCATGGTCGAGCCGTCATCCTGCAGCTGCGTGAAGTTCAGCACCTGCTTCCCGGCCTGGACGATCACCTTGGAAGGATCGTTCGGGTCGCGCACATCGCTCAGGGCGCGGCCGTTGATCTCCTTCGCCAGTTCCTCCGGCGAAGGCTCCGTCGGGTCCTGATAGTCCCAGGACAGGTTCAGGATGGGATCGGGGAAGGCCCCGCCCTCCTTCCGGTAGAGCTCCCGCATGCGCAGGAAGATCTGCGCCATGATCCAGGTGTCGTGCTCCGCCTCGCCCGGTGGCGAGCCACCGGCCCAGTGCCACTGCAGCCAGCGTCCGGAGTTGGTGAGCGATCCCTCCTCCTCCGCGAAGCAGGTGGTGGGAAGCTGGAACACCTCGGTCTGGATGGAGGCGGTGTCCACGGGGTTGAAGTCCCCATGGTTCTCCCAGAAGCGGGCCGTCTCCGTCTCCAGCGGGTCCATGGTGATCAGGAACTTCAGCTTGGAAAGGGCCGAAACCACCTTGCCCCGGTTGGGGAAGGCCAGCACCGGGTTGAAGCCCTGGCAGATATAGCCGTTGACCCGGCCCTCGTTCATCAGCTCGAACATGCGCAGGACGTCGTAGGAAGGGACGTCCAGCTTCGGGATGTAGTCGTAGGCCCAGCCGTTCTCGGCGGTGGCCTTGTCGCCCCACATGGCCTTCTGGAAGCTGACCATGAACTTCCGGTAGTTCTGCCAGTAGCTGGTCTGGCCAGGACGGAGCGGCTTGAACTGCCGGCTCTTCATGTAGGTCTCGAAGTCCTTCTCGGACTCCGTCGGCATGTTCAGGTAGCCGGTGAGCAGGTGCGACATCAGGCCCAGATCGGTCAGGCCCTGGATGTTGGAATGCCCGCGCAGCGCGTTCATGCCACCGCCGCGCACGCCGATATTGCCCAGGATGAGCTGGAGCATCGCCATGCCGCGGATGTTCTGGGCGCCGTGCGAATGCTGCGTCCAGCCCAACGCGTACATCGAGGTCATCGTCTTGGTCGGCGACGAGCACTCGGCGATCATCTCGCAGACGCGAAGGAACTTGGCCTTCGGCGTGCCGCAGATGCGCTCCACCATTTCGGGCGTGTAGATCGAGACGTGCTGCTTCAGCAGGTTCCAGACGCAGCGGGGGTGCTGGAGGGTCGGGTCGGTAACGGCATAGCCGTCCTCGCCGACCTCGTATTCCCAGCTCGACCGGTCGTAGTCGCGCTTCTCCTCGTCATAGCCAGTAAAGAGCCCGTCCTGCCAGCCGAATTCTTCCTTCACGATATAGGCCGCGTTGGTGAAGGCCTTGGTGTACTCCCACTGGATCTTGTCGTTCTCGATGCAGTAGCGGATCACGCCCATCAGAAAGGCGATGTCCGAGCCCTGCCGGATCGGCGCGTAGAAATCCGCCACCGAGGCCGTGCGGGTGTAGCGCGGATCCACGACGATCAGCTTGGCGCCCCGGTGGGCTTTCGCCTCCGTGACCCATTTGAAGCCGCAGGGATGTGCTTCCGCCGCATTGCCGCCCATAACGACAACGAGATCTGTGTTCTTGATATCGGTCCAGGCGTTCGTCATCGCGCCACGGCCAAATGTCGGGCCCAAACTGGACACCGTGGGGCCGTGTCAGACGCGAGCCTGGTTGTCGAATCCTACAATGCCGAGACCCTTGGCGACCTTGAAGGTACACCAGGCGGTCTCGTTGGTCGTGGCCGAGGCTGCGAGCATGCCGACCGTGGTCCAGCGGTTGACCGGCAAACCGGCCTCGTTCTGGCCCAGGAAGTTGGCGTCGCGGTCGTCCTTCATCAGCCGGGCGATGCGGTCCAGCGCCTGGTCCCAGGAGACCGGCTCGAAGCGGTCCGATCCGGGACGGCGCACCATGGGCTGCTTCAGCCGGGTCGGCGCGTGGATGAAGTCCTTGAGCGCCGCGCCCTTGGGGCAGAGCGTGCCGAGATTGGTGGGGTGATCCACGTCGCCCTCGACATGGATGATCTCGGCCTTGTCGCCCTTCCGGACGTCTCCCTTCGAGTAGAGGATGACGCCGCAGGCCACGGAGCAGTAGGGACAGGTGTTGCGCGTTTCGGTGGTGTTCGCGAGCTTCAGTGGCCGGACATGGGCGGCGACGGCGGCTTCCGCCTCACCGAACCCCATGGATGCCAAAGACGTTGCCGCGACACCCGCGCCAGCAGCCTTCAGCAGGCCGCGCCGCGAGATCTGCATGGTCACAGAAGCCTCCTCGGGCCGTTTGGGCCTCGTATACCGGAAAGAGTTAGTTTCCGTCTCGTTTGCGGTCAAGCAAGCTTCAGGGGCGAATCCCGGTGCTGGCGGCACCCTCATCGTAGTGTGCCATCATAATATGGAGAGTTGCGCCGCCTTGGCTCGGCGCAAGCGATGAAGACCGATAGTTACCGTTGCCGAAGGCTGAAATGGGCGGTGGTTTTATACGTTCGGTAACGCAACATCTCGCTGCTCTGCACTACATCCCCGTGGTTCTGACGTCAGCACTCCCACCCAGTTCACACCACCTGAAAACCATGTGCGTAGGGATCGCGGTCATCGATGAAGATGGTGTTGTAGCCTGTGGTCCTCGCCCAGCCAGCAATGGAGGGGATGATCGCGGAACGCCCGCCCAAGCTGACGACTTCCTCCACCCGACCGTGGAAGAGCGATCCGATGATGCTCTCGTGCACGAAGGCGTCGCCTGGGCGCAGCTTTCCCTTCGCGGCCCATTGCGCCATCCGCGCCGAGGTTCCTGTGCCGCAGGGTGAGCGGTCGATCGCCTTATCCCCGTAGAAGACGGCGTTGCGCGCATCCGCTCCCGGTTGCTTCGGTGCGCCGGTCCACAGGATGTGGCTGAGGCCGCGAATCTCGGGCTTCTCGGGATGCACGAAGTCATAGCGTTGGTTCAGGGCGCGCCGCAGCAGCGGGCTCATCTGCACGAGATGGGAGGCCGAGAAGTCGGCCATGTCGCGAAAACTCTCCTGCGGATCGACGATGGCGTAGAAGTTGCCGCCATAGGCGACATCGACACGGATCGGGCCCAGGCCGGGACAATCCACCTCCAGCGCTTCCGAATGCAGGAAGGAGGCGATGTTGGTGATCCGCACTTCCTCGACGAAGCCGCCTTCCTGCCGGTAGGCGGCGGTGACGACGCCGGCCGGCGTGTCCAGGCGCAGGAGGCCAGGCTGCTTCGGCGTCACAAGGCCATGTTCGAGGGCCATGGTGACGGTGCCGATGGTTCCATGCCCGCACATCGGCAGGCAGCCCGAGGTCTCGATGAACAGGATGGCGATGTCGCAATCCGGCCGGGTGGGCGGGTAGAGGATCGAGCCCGACATCATGTCGTGCCCGCGCGGCTCGAACATCAGACCGGTCCGGATCCAGTCATATTCGGCGAGAAAATGGGCGCGCTTCTCGATCATGCTGGTGCCGGCGAGGATCGGCCCGCCACCGCTGACCAGGCGCACCGGATTGCCGCAGGTATGGCCGTCAATGCAGAAGAAGCTGTGCCGTGCCATGAGGATGCCTCGCCGTTCGGTATTCACCAGAGCATAGCGCCTGATCCTCTGCCGTCACGCCCGGCCAGCAGGATGGCGCGCCTCAGAAACGTCCGGGGCGGAAGGGGGCGGGATCGAGGGGGAGTTCCTGGCCGGTGAGCAGATCGGCGACCAGCCGCCCCGTCGCCGCCGACTGGGTCAGGCCGAGATGGCCGTGGCCGAAGGCGTAGAGGATGTGCGGGCTGGCCCGGGACGGCCCGATCACGGGAAGGCTGTCGGGAAGCGAAGGGCGGAAACCCATCCACGGCGTTCCGCCGGTGGTGCGCAACTGGGGAAGGAAGGCGGCCGCCTTGTTCAGCAGGGCCTGTGAACGCGCATGATTCGGCGGAGCAGAGAGCCCGCCGAGTTCCACGGCACCGCCAACGCGTACCCCACCGCCGATCGGCGTCACCACGAAGCCATGCGCCCCGAAGGTCAACTGGCGCCGCAGGTCGAAGGCGCCGGGCGGCAGGGTGGTGTTGTAACCGCGCTCCGTTTCCAGCGGGATCCGGTCCCCCAGGGCCAAGGCCAGGGGGCGCGACCAGGCACCACAGGCGATCACCGCCCGGGAAGCCGCCAGTTTGGTGCCATCAGCCAGATGCACCGATACCCGGGCGTCTCCATCCGGCCGTACCGTCCGGACCTCCGCCTGCCGAAAGATCAACCCATGCTCCTGCAACCGGGTGGCCATGGCGCGTGCGAAGAGATGCGGATCGGTGACGGTCTTCCATCCCGGCACAAAGGTCGCGACACGGATGCGGGGCGAAAGGCCCGGCTGCAATGCGGCGATCTCCCCTCCCCGCAGGTGCTGGAAGGCGATGCCATGCGCGGCCCGGAGTTCCCATCCCGGCAGGGCGGCCTGCCATTCATCCTCGCTCTCGTAGAGTTCCAGCGCGCCGTCGGCACGGACCATGGACGCCAACCCGTGCCGCTCGACCAGGGCGGACATCTCCTGTTCCGCGAGCCGCATCATCGCCACCTGCGCCAGGACACTGCGCCGGACCCTGTCCGGGCGGCTGGCGCGCCAGAAGCGGAAAAGCCAGGGCGCGATATGCGGGAGGTAGCGTGGCGGGATGGCCAGAGGACCGAGAGGGTCCAGCAACCAGCGTGGCGCCTTGCGCATGATTCCGGGCGAGGCCAGGGGCATGACGTCGGAAAAGGCGAAGGCGCCGGCATTGCCGTAGCTGGCTTCCAGGGCGATACCCTTCCGGTCCAGCAGCAGGACCGACCGGCCACGCTGTCGCAGGCAGGAAGCGATGGCCAAGCCGATGATGCCGCCGCCGATCACCACCACGTCGGCGCCGTTGCGATCAGGTTCCGCGGAGCTCATCCGGGTTCCGCCACATCCGGCCGGAGCCGCCCATCCCCGGTGGATGGTCCGAAACACTCATGGGCCTATCCCCCCGAAGCGGTCTTGGCCAAAGCGTTCGCGGCCAGACGGCGGCGGGCGGACTTTACCGTATGGGTGGAAGCGCGCTCGACATTCACGAAGCGGTTCGGGCTTTCGCTGCCCGAGGCAATGCGCAGACGCTCCTTGCTGTCCGCCACCAGGGCATCGGCGCGGCGGATGTCATCCATGAAGCCCTGCGTCGGCACGATGTCGAAGGCCACGTCTGCCTTCTTGCGGCCGTCCTTGATGATGCGCGTCCCGTCCGGGCCAAGATCCTCCAGAAGCCCATCCCGGACCAAGACTTCCACGGCCTTCGTCACGTAGCGCAGCGTGTCCCGCGGCCGCGAGCGTGCCGCCATGGGCCCATCCCGGGCAATCTCCATGGCCGTCATCGAGATCAGGGGGCTTTCCCCGGGCCGAACCTCCGTGATGCTCTGGCACAGCTTCAGGTAGAGCCAGCGCGACAATGGATGCGAGATCCGCATCAGCCAGTCGTAGTTGATGCGGCGGTAGTGGAGATTCTTGATCGCATTCTCGACGAGCGGATTGAACTCCAGATAGGCGCTTTCCTGGTCGTCCTTCCGGCGCAGGGCGAGCACCGGGAAGGAGGAGGAGGACAGAACCATCTGCCCCTTGCGGTCCGTGCGGGTGATCTCGACCACCGCCGTGTGCAGGACCGTCAGCGCGTCCTTGATCTCGTCCAGGCTGTAGAGGTGCCGGACCTTCCGCAGCTCTTCCCGTATCTCGTACAGGGAGAAGGAGAGCCGCACCTTCTCGTTCTCCACGCTCAGACGGGCACGGTCGCTGGCGATGCGCTGCATCACCGCCTCGACGATCTGCTCGCGCTCCCCGGGGAACTCCTCCCGCTCGGCTCCGTCCGCCCGAACCAGGCGGCCGGGACGGAGCAGCAGCTTGTAGGTGATGCCGGCGTGTTCGAACTCGCGGCGTATCGAACGCAGGTAGCCGCCTTCTGCCCGGCTGTCCGTGTAGAACACGAAGCGAGGCGCGATGTCGTAGAGGTTGATCGTGTTCGTATAGCGCTTGTCATCCGCATCCGAGTTCTCGAACAGGATGAGCTGCAATGGGGTCGGCTGCTTCAAAGCGGCCCTCTGCTCCGACATGATCCCCTTTCCGCCCGCGTCCAGCTCATTTGGCGGGCTCAGGCCCCGGTCATCAAGCGTCTGTTGCGTCAGGTATGAAGGGGAAAGGCGCGGACCGTGGAGGCGTTCGACGCCTTTATGAAGGGGAAAGGCGCGTTTAGCTGACGATTCCGGCTTCCCCCGGGCTGAAACCGACCGAATCGCCAGGGCGAGTGGATGGCGAAGCACGTCCATCCCCTACAGCCATCCCTCAAACGCGCGCTTTCCCTACAGCTATCCCGCCTCCGGACGGTGCAGGGAGCTTGGCCCCCTACGGGGCCTGTAGGGTAAGCGCGCGTTTCCGTTACCGCTGCAAGGGTGAGGTATAGGGGATTGGCGCATTTCGCGCCTCACATCCCTCGCGGGCCGTGAAACGCGCCGATCTCCTATATCCGGATGGTGCTGACCAAGGGCCCGTAGGCTCCCCTCAGCGGGAAACGCGCGAAATTCCTACATCTGTGGGGACGATGGCGGGTACCGCCCCAAGAGGTAGCCACTGAAGATACCGAGCCGATAGCGGACAACGCCCCGGGGAAGTTCCCGGCATGGCGGGGCCGGCCGCGCATAGCCGGCGACCGCGCGCTTGCCCTCCATATTCGCGCCGAATCCCAGCCGGAATCGGAGTCGCAAGACCGTCACGAAGCCGGTGCGCCGCCGCCCTATACAAGAGCGCGGCTCCCCTTCCGTTTCCGCGGCCTTTGCCATCCGAAGCGCGCCGAGTTCCTACAGCCGCTCCCGAGTCATGGTTTGACTCGGGCCAGGGAGGCGCTTCCGGATGCCGCCGACTCACACAGGCGGAGGTTCCGGATGGCATCGAATGCCCCCCTCGATCAGGTGACCCGGTGGGGCAAGATCCCCGCCTGGTGGCTGCTGCATCCTGCCGTGGATGCCGACCGGCTGGCTGTGA
Source organism: Roseomonas mucosa ATCC BAA-692 (assembly GCF_000622225.1). Lineage (GTDB taxonomy): Bacteria > Pseudomonadota > Alphaproteobacteria > Acetobacterales > Acetobacteraceae > Roseomonas > Roseomonas mucosa. Next base: position 32,096 of record NZ_JHWD01000030.1, read on the forward strand.
TGGCCGCCCTTTGCACCTATGCCGATGAAGCCGGCTTCTGCGAACCATCCCAGGCGACACTGGCACGGCGGCTGAGCCGCAGCCGCCCCTGGGTGAACCGGGTGATCGCCGAACTCGCCGCGGCCGGGCTGATCCGCAAGCAGGCGCGCGCCCGCCAGAACGGCGGCACCACGAGCTGCCGTTACCATCTGGCCCAGACGCCGGAGCAGGCACGCAGCTTCGTGCAGGACACCCAGCTTCCTGTCATGGGAGAGACAGGGCTTCGTCCGGCTGGCGACAGGCCCTGTCATCCGGCTGACACGAGTCACGCGATTCCTGAACAGATTCAGGACACGCACGCTGTGCCTGCGCAGCGCAGGGACCAAACGCCTCCGAAGGAACGGGACGAGCCGACACAACCGCCAAGACCAGGGGCTTCCCTGGCAGAGCCCGCTCAGGACTGGTCGCCATCGCGGGAGATCGCCGAACGCGCCCGACAGCTCTACCCGGATGCGCCGCTGGAGCACCACACGCTTCGCTTCGTCACGCGTTGCCGCGCCAAGGGCTACCGTTACGCCAATCTCGATGCAGCCTGGCTGGAATGGCTGATCGCCGACCGTACACAGCCTCGACGTCCGCAGGCCACCGGGTTGGAAGGGGCAGGCCGGCAGGCCGTGTCCGCCGCGAGGCAACCGGCAGAGCACCGCCTCCATCGCTTCGACGCCTGGGCAGCCGCGGCCATGTCGCCGCCCAGCCATGTCAGCCCCTACTGAACTGGAGGGTCCAGAGCGTGCAGATCAATCCGCGAACCTCCCATCCCAGGCGGGAGGATCGGCCTTCCAGTATGGCCGGAAGACGTGATGCGGCATCGCTGGTGGCGAGAGAGCCTCTGCCGCCTCCGCCGACACCCGTGGCGAGGCTCCTGGAAAGAGGCATCCAGGAGCGGCGCTTCCTTTTCCCGGACAATGGTACGGTCCGGATCATGGAGACTTGGCAACCCCCATCGGAGGTCGAGGACGGGCTGGCCGATCTGGCTGCACAACACCTTTCGGAACTGGAGATAGCGCTGCGGCCGGCAGAGAGGGGCGTGCTCCTCGCCCGCATCCTGGCTCTGCTTTCGCATTTTCGCGCCGAGCCGAACCCGCCGCAGGTCGAGCAGATGATCGCTGACGACTGGGCCGAGGATCTCGGGGAGTTCCCGATATGGGCCGTGGAAGAGGCTTGTCGGCAATGGCGCCGCACCCGCAAATGGCGGCCGCAGATCTGCGAGATGGTGGCGCTTTGCCGGGAAGCCGTCTCCGAACCGGAAACGCGCCGGCAGAGACTGCAGGCGCTGCTGTACCGAGCGGAGACGAGGCGAAATCCCATGTTGCGCCGGATGGAGGATCTGACCCAGCGCACCTTCCGACGGGTTCCGGCCTGACCGGATGCCCACCGGGAGGTCCGATGAACGTGGTTCTGCCGGGCCGCCGCCAGCCTACGCGACAATGGTGGGAGATGGTGTTCCGATGTCCGAACCTGAAGCAACCATCAACCTATGGGTTGATTGGGTTGATGATCTGTAGCAACGTCGCCGGCTGTCGATGGGGCCAGTTGTTCCGGGGGGCTGAGCGTGGATTCGCAGTTGTTGAAGGAGGCGAGGCAGCAGCTTCGTCTCAGCCAGGTCGAGTTGAAGGATATCCTCAACAGGCGCATGGGCCGCGCCTACGACAAGTCCAAGATCAGCCGCTGGGAGAATGGGCGCGAGCCCATCCCGCGCGAAGTCGCAGTGGAGATCGCGGCCATCTCCCAGGCGCGTCCCGCCAATGCTCGTATCCTGGCCTTCGCCAACCAGAAGGGCGGCGTCGGCAAGACCACCAGCGCATTGAACGTCGCGGCCTCCCTGGCGGCCCTGGGACGCCGTGTGCTCGTGATCGACATGGACCCGCAGGCCACGGCCACCGCCGCGGTGCTGGCCGGCGGCGGGGTCGAGGCCTATCGCCAGGGTCGCACCACCGCCCATGTCATCCTGAACGGCCGTCCCCTCGCCGAGGCCATCGTCCATGCCGGCGACGTGCTGGCCGACACGGCGGGTCAGGGGCGGATCATCCCCTTCGACCTGGTCGCCAGCCATATCGAGCTCTCGGACACCGATGGGCGCCGGGAACCGGGCTTCGATGCCGCCTTGCGGGAGGCGGTTGCGCCGATCCGGTCCAGCTATGACTGGATCGTGCTCGATGCGCCACCCAATCTCGGCATGCTGACCTGGATGACCCTCGCCGCGGCGACGGAGGTGATCGTGCCCGTCCGCACTGAACCCTATGACGCGATGGGGGTGGGTCTCATCCTGGCCACCGCGAACAAGGTGCAGCGCAGGCTCAACCCGGACCTACGGATCATCGGCGTCCTGCCGACCCAGTTCAGCCAGCGCCGGGCCGTAGACCGCGAGGTGCTGAGCCACCTGTCGCAGGCCATGATGGAACGGGTGCCGTTGCTGGAGCCGATCCCGGCCAGCGCCGCCTTCGGCCATGCTGCCCGCGACGGGCGGATCGCGGTCCCGGCCAGCCATGGCCAGAGCGGCGCGGCGGCCGGGGCTGCCTATCTGCGGCTGGCCGAGGCGCTTAGCGATGGCAGGCCACTGCCGCGGGCGGAGGTCGCTTGACATGGCCGTGTCCCGCAAGCGTCGTCCCTCGCCCCTGCTCGGGGCCGTGGCGAACTCGATCGGGGAAGCGACAAATTCGCTCGTGACGCCCGCGAGCCGCTTCGCGCATACCTTCGAGGCGTCGCTGGACCGGGTCTCGCCGGACCCGGACCAGCCGCGCAAGAGTTTCGACCCGGACGGTCTCGCTTCCCTGGCCTCCACCATGTCCGACCAGGGACAGTTGCAGCCCATCCTCCTGCGCCGCGATCCGGAGCGCCCCGCGGACTGGGTCATCGTGGCGGGGGAACGGCGCTGGCGGGCGGCGAAGCTGCTCCGCTGGCCTTCGATCCTGGCGATCGAGTGGAAGAAGCAGGATGGCGCCGGAGCTTTGGCCCTGCTGGAGAACCTGCAACGGATCGACCTGACGCCGGTCGAGGAAGCGCGGGGCATCCAGCGGCTCCTGGAAAGCCAGGGCTGGACCCAGACGCGTGTCGCCGAGGTGCTGGGCCGGACCAAGGGGGAGATCAGCGCCTCGCTGCGAATGCTGACGCTGCCGCCCTCCTTCGTCATGGACCTGGAGAACGGCAAGCTGGACCTGCCGCGCAACATCCTGGTGGAACTCGCGCGCTTGCCGGCAGGCCGGATGCGGGATGCCCTGATCGCCAATGCCTATGCCGGGCGGATCACGGTCCGTGCCCTGCGGACCGCGAAGATGGCGCATGAAGCACCTGCCGAGGCGGAGGAGCCGCCCCCCAGAGCCGCCCGCAAGGCGCCGAAGCCCGTCGCGCTCTACCGTTTCGACAAGTGGCTGCAGGATCTGGTGGCCCGCAAGCGCGCCCCGTCGGCGTTGGAGCGGGAAAGACTGATCGAGGTGCAGGCGCGTATTGCGCAGATCCTGTCGCAACAGGACTGAGAGGCCGGAGACTGGGGTTCTGACGTCAGAACCCCAGTCTCTGGTCGGCAGAACTGGCGCTGCGGTGGGCATGCGAAGCCAGAGGGCCGCTGCCACGTTCGATTTTTGCGTCGCACCATTCCGCGGACCTGGATATGCATCCTATGCCGGTTGCTCATAGCGACCGAGGGAAAAGCGATACGACAAGGCCTCCTGTCGCGCCTAGGGTCCCCGCACCTGCTTGGTGACGGGAGGAAGAACAATGGTGCGAGCCGGTCAACAAGGCACGTCGCGCGCTATGGAACGTCTTCTCGCAGCCATTCCCATGCCTTGGCCCCATGACGGCCAAGCCGATGTCCCGCATCAGCCAGGGGCACAGGTGAGCAGGCCCAGACCCGGCATGGCGGAGGGGCTCGCCATCCCGGCCGAAGGGCACCCCTTTCTGTTCCTGCATGTCGTGGAGAGTCTGGCATGAGCCTGGTCCGCCGTAGTCCACCGCGCGTTCCGCCCGAGATCGCCACCGGGTTCGCACCCTTTGGTGTCGCGACGATCCACGAGGCGCAGGGGCGCCGTGGCCTTCTGGGCGCTCATATGCGGCCGATCTATCCGGGCGCACACGCCGTTGGCACCGCCGTGACCGTGTCGATCGCGCCAGCCGACAACTGGATGATCCATGTGGCCGTGGAGCAGTGCCGCCCCGGCGATGTCCTGGTTGTTTCGCCCACCTCGCCCTCCGACGCGGGCTATTTCGGTGAGCTCCTGGCCTGTTCGCTGAAGGCCCGCGGCGTGGTCGGCCTGGTGATCGAAGCCGGCTGCCGCGACGTGGGTGCGCTCCGGGAGATGGGCTTCCCCGTCTGGTCCAGGGCCGTTTCGGCCCAGGGCACCGTCAAGGAGACCCTGGGGGACGTGAACCTGCCCGTCGTCTGCGCCGGGCAGCTCATCCACCCGGGCGATCTGGTCGTTGGCGACGATGACGGGGTGGTCGTGGTCCGGCGCGGGGAGGCCGAGGCCGTGCTGCGCGCCTCCGCCACACGGGAGGAGAAGGAAGCCAGGACCCGGGCGCGTCTGTCCGCCGGCGAGCTCGGGCTGGACATCTATGGAATGCGCGAGGCGCTGGCCAGGAAGGGGCTGCGCTACGAGGACGCCGATGACTGACCCGACCGTCCTGCGTTCGGCCATCGGGCGCTATCCGCACAGCGCGCCGGTGCTCGATGGCCAGGTCACCTCGCTGCTCCTCCGGCTGGAGGATGCGAGGATCAAGCCGGTCAGCCGCGCCTTCGCACCCATGGTGCGGGAAGGACGCTTCGAGGTCAGCGAGATGGCCATCGCGACCTTCCTGATGGCCAAGGCCGCCGGCAAGCCGCTGGTGCTGCTGCCCGTGGTGATGGCGGCGCGCTTCCAGGAGGCCGCGCTGCTCTGCCGGGCGGACAGTCCCGTCGCGGGGCCGATCGACCTCGCGGGCCGGCGTCTCGGGGTGCGTGCCTATAGCCAGACCACGGGGATGTGGCTACGGGGCTGCCTACTAGAGGAATTCGGCCTTCGGCCGAGCGATCTGCACTGGGTGACCTTCGAGGATGCCCATCTGGCCGAGTACCGGGACCCACCCTGGGCGGAGCGTGCCCCGGCCGGATCCGACATGATGGCCATGCTGGAGAAGGGCGCGCTGGACGCGGTGATCGTCGGCAATGACGTGCCGGAGGACCCGAAGCTGCGCACGGTCTTTCCCGATCCGGTCGCGGCGGGCGAGGCGTTCCGCGCGAGATATGGCTTCAAGCCGGTGAACCACCTGCTGGTCATGCGCGGCGACGTCGTCGCGCGGCGACCGGACCTGGCCGCCGAGCTCGTCCGCCTGTTCCGGGACGCGCCGATGACCGGCCATGCGGCGCTCGATCCGGCTCTTCTTCTCGCCAGCCGCTTCTGCGCGGAACAACAGCTCCTGCCGGCACCGCTGACATTGGAGGAAATCTGGGAGGGGCTCCCAGCCGGGATCGGATAGGAGCGGGCCCCGGGTGGCCTGCAAGGGAGGAAAGAAGAAATGCCAACGACACGCCGCGGGATCGCCGCGGGAATGCTGGGCCTCGGCGCCCATCTTGCGACGCGGAGCGCCGGCGCGCAGACGTCCCGCTGGCCCGAGCGCCCGGTCCGGATCGTGGTGCCTTTCACGCCAGGCGGTTCCACCGACATCCTGGCCCGCGCCCTGGGCAGCGAGCTGCAGGAGGGCTTCGGCCAGCCCTTCGTCGTGGAGAACCGCGGCGGTGCGGGCGGGACGATCGGCACGGAATTCGTTGCCCATGCCCCGGCCGATGGCCATACGCTGATGATGGGTCATATCGGCACGCTGGCGGTGAACCCGGCTCTCTACCACAACCTTTCCTTCGACACGGCCACCGCCTTCGCCCCGGTCGTGCTCGTCGCCATCGTGCCGAACGTGATAGTGGTCCATCCGAAGCTCCGTGCCCAGACGGTGCCGGAACTGGTAGCGTTCGCCAAGGAGAAGCCGGGCGGGCTCACCTACGGTTCCGGCGGCAATGGATCGGCTGCGCATATTGCCGCCGTCGCCTTCAGCCTCGCGGCGGGCATCGAGATGACGCATGTGCCCTATCGCGGCACCGGCCCCATGATGAACGACCTGATCTCGGGTGCCATCGACCTGACGTTGACAGGCGGCCCCCCGGCCCTGCCCGCGGTGCGCAATGGGCTGCTGCGTGCCTTGGGTGTCTCCTCGCTGCAACGTTTGGCAGCCGCGCCGGACATCCCCACCATCGCCGAGCAGGGCATGCCCGGTTTCGAGGCCGTGCAGTGGTATGGCCTCGTCGCCCCGGCCCGGTCCCCGCCCGCGGTCGTCACGCGCCTAAGAGCGCCTAACAGAACCGCCTAATCTGGCCGAGGCAGACGAGGGCGCAGGCGAGTGTGGTGAAGGCGAGGTGGATGTCGGCGCGGCGCTCGTAGCGGATGGTCAGGCGTCGGTAGCGGGCGAGCCAGGCGAAGGTACGCTCCACCACCCAGCGGTGTCGTCCGAGGCGGGCGCTGCTCTCGATGCCACGGCGTGCGATGCGCGGGGTGATGCCACGGGCGCGGCACTCCCGGCGGCAGCGACGGTGGTCGTAGGCCTTATCGGCGTGGAGTTTGCCCGGCCTTTGCCGTGGGCGGCCGCGATGGCCGATCCTGATCCGCGGCACGGCATCCAGGGTGGGCGCCAGCATCATGCTATCGTGCCGGTTGGCCCCGCTGAGCGTCAGGCCAAGCGGCGTGCCGCGGGCGTCCGTGACGAGGTGGCGCTTCGTGCCTGGCTTGCCGCGATCCGTCGGGTTCGGGCCCGTCTCGGCGCCCCCCTTTTCGCCGGAACAGTGGCACTGTCCAGCGCGGCCCGCCGCCAGTCGATCTGCCCCGCAGCCTGCAACCGCTCCAGCAGCAGGCGGTGCAAGGCGGCCCAGACCCCGGCCGCCTGCCAGTCGCGCAGCCGCCGCCAGCAACTCATCCCGCAGCCGCAGCCCATCTCGGCGGGCAGCCTCTCCCATGGGATGCCGCTGACCAGCACGAACACGATCCCCGTCAATGCCGCCCGGTCCGCCAGCCGCGGCCGCCCGCCCTTGGGCTTGGGCCGCTCGGGCGGCAACAGCGGCTCAATCGCCGCCCAGAGATCATCAGAAACCAAAGGCTTCGCCATGCCCACAGAAACGCATCATACCGGGTTTAGTTAGGCGCTCT
>NZ_JHWD01000031.1 GCF_000622225.1 Roseomonas mucosa ATCC BAA-692
CGGGCAGGTGAACTACGCCGCCGCCAAGTCGGGCATCCACGGCTTCACCAAGGCGCTGGCGCAGGAAGGGGCGCGGTTCAACATCACGGTGAACGCGATCGCGCCGGGCTATGTGGACACCGAGATGGTGCGCGCGGTGCCGCCCGACGTGCTGGAGAAGATCATCGCCCGCATCCCCGTCGGCCGGCTGGGCCGGGCCGACGACATCGCGCGCGGCGTCTGCTTCCTCACCGCCGACGATGCCGAGTTCATCACAGGCTCGACCATGTCCATCAACGGTGGACAGCATATGTACTGAACCGGAACCGCTCAGGGGGCGCCGGGCCGGTTCCGCCGGGTTGGCGCCACCGGCGCGTCCGGGTGGTTGACGGCCCGGGCCACCTCGTTCCTCCTCCATCCCCCGGACGACAGCGGCCGGGACAGTGGATGAGAGGAGGAACCCATGCCCTTCATGGTGCTCGCCTATGACGGCAAGGATGCGGAGGCCCCCGCCCGCCGGCAGGCTGCCCGCCCGGCCCATTTCGCCCGCGTGGCGCCGGAGGCCGAATCCGGTCGCCTGCTGATCGGCGGCCCGCTGACCGATGCGGACGGCCGGATGATCGGTTCCATGATGGTGCTGGACCTGCCGAATGAGGCTGCCGTGCATGCCTGGCTGGCGGACGACCCCTATGTGCGGCAGGAGGTCTGGAAGGACATCAGCGTCCTGCCCTTCCAGGTCGCGCCCCTGAAATACCGGCCCCTGTCCGCCGGCTGAGGCCCCGCCGGCATCAGGTCCGGTCGCGGACGAGACTGCTGGCGAACCAGGACACGAGCGCGACGATGATGGCGCCCCAGAAGGCAGCCCAGAAGCCGTCGATGCTGAGAGGCGAGAAGAGGCTGGTCAGCCCGAACATCGCCGCGTTGATCACCAGCGAGAACAGGCCGAGCGTCAGGATGGTCAGCGGCAGGGACAGCAGCGCGACCACCGGCCGGATCACGGCGTTGATCAACCCGAAGACCACCGCGGCGAAGAGCGTGCCCACCAGCCCCGGCAGGTGGATGCCCGGCACCACCTGCGAGGCAACCCAGAAGGCGATGGCGGTGATGACCGTCCGAAGCAGGAAACCCATCCGCCCGATTCCTTATCCTGTGGCCGGCGCAGTGTAGAGCAGTTCGTGGAGGATCGGGCGTGGCGCTCCGGGAGGCCCATCGGGGCGGTGCCCCGACCCCGGACCCACTGGCTTCGTCCCGATCACCCGGCCTGCCGCCACAGGCCGCGGACGACCTCGGCCTCGCCCTGGTGCCTTGGGCCTTCGTCGAGCAGGACGGTGCCGTCGAGGCATTCGAGCAGGCGCATCCCGCCGAAGAGACGCCGGGCTTCCGTGGCGGTCCAGAGCAGGGCCGGGTCGCGCGGCCCGCCGGAGCGGCGGCCTTCCTGGGCGGGCGAGAAGCCTTCCAGTACCAGCAGCCCGCCGGGGGCCAGGGCGGCCACGGCCCGTTGCGCCACCAGGGCGCGGTCCTCGGGCGGCAGATGGACAAAGATCCAGGCCACGAGATCGAAGCGCCCCTGCGGCCAGTTCCAGCGCGTCAGGTCGGCAGCCACCGTTTCCAGCGCGACACCGTGCCGGCCGGCGAGCGCCCGCGCCTTGGCGAGACCCCTGGCCGACCAGTCCAGGCTGGTGACGTTCAGCCCTTGCCGGGCCAGCCAGACGCCGTTGCGGCCCTCGCCATCGCCCAGCGCCAGGGCGGACTGGCCGGGGCGCAGGCGCGGCAGCATGCTTTCCAGGTAGCGGTTCGGCTGCTCGCCGAAGGTGAAGCCCTCCGCGTCATAGCGCGTGTCCCAGGCGGGGGCGTCGCTCACGACCGGCGCGGCGTCCAGCCCGGCGGGGCCAGCTCGAAGCCCGCGAAGGAAAAGGCCGGGGACACGGTGCAGGTCACGAGGCTCCAGCCCTGGCCAGCCGCCGGGGGCAGGGGGACCGCCGCCTGCCACCAGTGCCGGGGGACCACGGCGGACAGGCGCTGCCCGGCGGAAAGATGGGGGCCGAGCACGATCTCCAGGGGGTCCGACCCCTCCCAGCAGAGGCTGAGCTGGAGCGGCGCCCCGGCATGCCAGTGCCAGCCCTCGGCCGCGTCCACCCGGTGCCAGTGGCTCCGTTCGCCGGCCGAAAGCAGGAAAAGGATCGAGGTCCCGGCCCCGCGCGTGCCGTCGCCGGGCTCGTCGCGCCAGGTTTCGCGGTAGCGGCCGCCTTCCGGATGGGGCGTCAGCTCCAGCGCCTCGGCCACCGCATCGGCGGAAAGCCGCGTGTCGCGCAGGTCGATGTTCATGGCTGGCCTCCCCATGGGTTCACCGGAACTCGTCCTTGGCCTTCCGCATCGCGGCCAGCGCCGCCACGTCGGGCGCGCGCAGGAAGGGGTTTGTGGCCATCTCCTCCTCCAGCCGGGTCGGGACGGTCGGCTCGCCCCGGCCGCGCTGCTCGCGTGCCTGCTGCGCCCGGTCCTGCAGCGCCTTGTTGTCGGGCTCCACGGTCAGGGCGAAGCGGGCGTTGGACAGGGTGTATTCATGGCCGCAGCAGACCAGCGTGTCCGGCGGCAGGGTGCGGAGCCGTTGCAGCGAGGCGAACATCTCCTCCGCCGTGCCTTCCAGCAGCCGCCCGCAGCCGAGCGAGAAGAGCGTGTCGCCGCAGAGCAGAACATCCGGGCTGCGGCTCTGCTCCTTGTCCTGGGGGCGGGGGGCCTGGATGTGGAAGGCGATATGCCCGCGCGTATGGCCGGGCGTGTCGATCACCACGGCCCGCGCCGAACCGATGGCCATCCCGTCCCCCGGTGCAAGGGCGTGGTCGAGCGGCGGCAGGCGATAGGCATCGGCCTTGGCGCCGACAACCTTGGCGCCGGTGGCGGCGACCAGTTCCGCCACGCCGCCGATATGGTCCTGGTGGTGATGGGTGAGCAGGATGAAGTCGCACCGCCCGTCCGGCAGGTCGGCCAGGACCGGCCGGGCCTCGCCCGGGTCGCAGACAGCCACGGTGCCGGTCACCGCGTCGGCCACCACCCAAGCATAATTGTCCGACAGGCAAGGAATCGCCCGAACCGTCAGTGCCATTGGCAGTGTCTCCCTTCGACGAGCGGCCTATATTCGTCCCATGAGCGCCGAGGTCCATGGACTCGACCAATTCTACGCATCGCCCACCGGGATCGTTGCCAAGCGATTGCTGCGTGCCAGGTTGCGGGCCGTCTGGCCCGAGCTGGCGGGGAGCGAGGTCCTCGGCATCGGCTATGCCGGGCCCTATCTGCGGCTCTGGCGCCGCCGTGCCGCGCGGCTGATCTCGATCATGCCCGTGCAGGGCCCGCCCCCGGGGCGGCTGTCCCGCTGGCCGGCGGACGGTCCCGGTGCCCTTGCACTGGCCGAGGAGGAGAACCTGCCCTTCGCGGATCTCAGCTTCGACAATGTGCTGATGGTGCACGGGCTGGAGCATGCCGACCATGCGCGGCGCATGTTGCGGGAGGTCTGGCGCGTGCTGCGCGATGAAGGGCGGCTCCTGGTCGTGGTGCCGAACCGGCGCAGCATCTGGGCGCATCTGGACCATACGCCGCTGGGCCATGGCCAACCCTATACGCCGCTCCAGCTCGCGCGGTTGCTGGAACGCGGCATGTTCCACGTGGAACGCCGCGATGGCGCGCTCTTCGTGCCGCCCTTCCGTTCCCGGCTGCTGCTGCGGACCGCACGGCTTTGGGAAGGCGTCGGCCATGCGGTTTCGCCGAAACTGTCGGGCGTGACGATCATCGAGGCGCGCAAGGAGGTCTTCGGGGCGCTTTCGCTCCGGACCCAGCCGAGCGGAAGGCGTGTCACCGTTCCGGCCTGGGTGGGGCGTGGCCTGGCACCGGCGGCCCGGGGACAGGGCCATGTCCGGCCGGCGGATGAGGTCCTGGCGCGCGAGGCGGACCCGGGAGGCGAGGGAACCCGGTGAGGGAGCCAGGACCCTGCGGGGTCCTGGCGGATCAGGGGAGGGGCCGGGGGAAGGGCGGAGCCTTGTCCCCCGGGAAAGCGGAACGCCGGATCAGGTCCCGCTCAGGGGGCCTCGACACACATGGCGACGCCCATACCGCCCCCGATGCAGAGGGTGGCGAGGCCCTTCTTCGCGCCGCGCCGCTTCATCTCATGCAGCAGGGTGGTCAGCACCCGGGCGCCCGAGGCGCCGATCGGATGGCCGATGGCGATGGCACCGCCATTAACGTTCACCTTGTCCGGGTCCCAGCCCATGTCCTTGTTCACCGCGCAGGCCTGGGCGGCGAAGGCCTCGTTCGCCTCGATGAGGTCGAGGTCCTGGATGCTCCAGCCCGCCTTCTCCAGCGCGCGGCGGGAGGAGGGGATCGGCCCGGTGCCCATGATGGTCGGGTCCACCCCCGCCGTGGCCCAGGAGGCGATGCGCGCCAGCGGCGTCAGCCCGCGCTTCGCCGCCTCGGAAGCGCTCATCACGACGATGGCCGCGGCGCCGTCGTTGATGCCGGAAGCATTGCCCGCCGTGACCGTGCCGTCCTTGGAGAAGGCCGGGCGCAGCTTGGCCAGGATCTCCATCGTCGTCTCGGGCTTGGGGTACTCGTCCTTCTCCACCACCGTGTCGCCCTTGCGCCCCTTCACGGTGACGGGCGCGATCTCGTCGGCGAAGCGGCCGGCCTTCTGCGCCTCGCCCGCCTTGCGCTGGCTGTTGTAGGCGAGCTCGTCCTGCTGCTCGCGCGTGATCTGGAACTTCTGCGCCACATTCTCGGCGGTGTTGCCCATGTGGTAGCCGTTGAAGGCTTCCCACAACCCGTCGCGGATCATCGTGTCCACCAGCGACAGGTCGCCCATCTTCTGCCCGGCGCGCAGGTTCGCGCAGTGCGGCGACTGGGTCATGCTCTCCTGCCCGCCCGCGAGGACGATGCTGGCATCCCCCGTCGCGATCTGCTGCGCCGCCAGCGCCACGCTGCGCAGGCCGGAGCCGCAGACCTGATTGATCCCGAAGGCCGTGCGCTCGACCGGAATACCGGCATGCACGGCGGCCTGGCGCGGGGGGTTCTGCCCGGCGCCGGCGGTGAGCACCTGGCCCAGGATCACCTCGTCCACTTCCTCCGGCCGGATGCCGGCCTTCTCCAGCGCCGCCTTGATGGCGATGGCGCCCAGCGCATGGGCCGGAAGGCTGGCGAAGGCGCCGTTGAACGCCCCGACGGGCGTGCGCATGGCGGAGGCGATGACGATATCGTCCATGGTAGCGGTCCTTCCCCAAGGTTTACGGATGATCTTGGGCCGCCCCTGGGAGGGCGGCAAGGCACCCTCCCATGACAGGGGGGTGATTTGTTCGGAAGCCGAGAAGAACTCCCCGGCGGAAAGGAGCGAGGACGCCCTGCCCGGCGGCCGGAAGGGCTCAGAAGCTGCCCGGGAACTGTCCTCCATCGGCCAGCAGGCTCTGTCCGGTGATGAAGCCCGCCTGGGCGGAGCAGAGGAAGGCGACCGCCGCTGCGATCTCCTCCGCCGTGCCGTAGCGTTTCGCCGGGTTGGCGGCGGCGCGCTCGGCCCAGATCTCCTCATAGGGGCGGCCGGTCATGGCGACGAGGCCGCGCACATGCGCCTCCTGCGCCTCCGTCGCCACGATGCCGGGCAGGACGTTGTTGATGGTCACGCCCCGCGCCACGGTCTGCCGCGACAGGCCGGCGCAGAAATTCACCAGCCCGGCCCGCGCGCTGTTGGAAAGGCCCAGCTCCGCATGCGGCGACTTCACGCTGCGGGAGGCGAGGTTCACGATCCGCCCGAAGCCGCGCGCCATCATGCCGTCCACCACGCCGCGGATCATCTGGATCGGCGAGAGCATCATCATGTCCAGCGCCCGCACCCAGATATCGCGGTCCCAGTCGCGGAAGTCGCCGGGCGGCATGCCGTCGCCGTTGTTCACCAGCACGTCCGGCGCCGGACAGGCCGCCAGCACGGCGGCCCGCCCGGCCTCCGTGGTCAGGTCCGCGGCGACGGAGGTGACGCGGGCGCCGGTTTCGGCCGCGATGGCGGCGGCGGCGGCCTGGATGGTGTCCGGGGTGCGGGCGGCGATGGTCAGCGCCATGCCCTCCCGCGCCAGGGTCAGGGCGATGGCCCGCCCCATGCCGCGGCTCGCGCCGCACACGATCGCCTGCTTGTCCTTGAGCCCGAGATCCACGCCAGTCCTACCTCCAGCCCTGTCCAGGGGCGGGAGGTTAGCGCGCGATCACGGCTGCGGGAAAACCCCGTGGCTCGTTTCCTCCGGCCCCCGGGGGAGAGGCGTTGCCTCTCGCCCCGGACCCCCTCTCCACCAGGACGCTGCGTGCCCTGGACCCGATGAGTTGGCTTCGGGCGGTTGCCGTCAGCCCCACGGCTTCATCCGGAAGTGCGGCGGGCGAGCGGGGGACCAGGAAAGGAATACCATGCCCGCGCCCATGGCACCCGCCATCGCCGGAGAGCCATGCTCCCCGGCGCGATCCGGCGTCTGGAAGAGCCAGCGAAAGGGAGTTCCAGGGACCTCAGGATCCTGGCGGATGAGGCTCGGGGGGGCGAAGCACTGCTTCGGTGCCGAAGGCCGGCGGCGCCTTCCCCCAGGGCCACGGGCGTGCCGGAAAGGCCGTGGCTGGACTATCCACCCGGAACGGGCGCCGCTTCGGGAAGGACTCCCTCCTGCTTCAATGCCTGCCAGAAACCGGCCGGGATCGGCTGGCGCATCAGCTCCACATTCTCCCGCACACGCTGCGGGTTCTTGGTGCCGGGGATCACGGAGCAGACAACCGACGGCGCGGCGCAGAACTGCAGCGCGGCGGCACGCAGGTCCACGCCGTGCTGCTTCGCGATGGCGGCGAGGCGGTCGCGCGCGGCGACCTTCTCGGCGGAAGCCTCCTGGTACTCGAAGTTCCGGCCGCCGGCGATCAGGCCGGAATTGTACGGGCCGCCCACCACCACATGCGCGCCCCGTTCGGCACAGCGGGGGAAAAGCTCCTCCAGCGCCGGCTGGTTCAGCAGGCTGTAGCGGCCGGCGAGCAGGAAGACATCCGGATCGGCCTGCTCCAGCGCCATGACGCAGGGCTCGACCCGGTTCACCCCCAGGCCCCAGGCGCGAATCACCCCTTCCTCCCGCAGCTTCGTCAGCGCCACGGCGGCGCCCTTCATCGCGGTGTCGAAGACCTCGCGCCAGCGCGGCCCGTGCGCGTCCTCGGCGCAGTCATGGATATAGGCCACGTCGATGCGGGCCAGGCCCAGGCGCTGCAGGCTGTCCTCGATGGAGCGGCGGACGCCGTCGGCGGTGTAGTCGTAGTCCACCCGGAAGGGCAGGCCGGCGACGAAGGGCCCGTGTTGCCCGCCCTTGCCGGCATCGGCCCGCAGCAGCCGCCCGACCTTGGTGGAAAGCACGAACTCGTCGCGCGGCCGGTTGCGCAGGAACTCCCCGAATCGGTGCTCGGAAATGCCGGGCCCGTATTCCGGCGCGGTGTCGAAGTAGTGGATGCCGCAGTCCCAGGCCGCCTGGAGCGTGGCGGCGGCATCGGCATCGGAGACACGCTCGAACATGTTGCCCAAGGGGGCGCCGCCGAAGCCAAGGGGACCGGGCGGGGCATAGTGCTGGCGGGCGGGCATGGGAGACCTCCTTCGGCGGGTTGCACCAGGGGCAGGACGCCGCAGCGGACACGGAGTTGCTCCCGAACTCGTCCTGGGAGCCATGCCCGGGATGGGCGGCGGGCTGCACGGCGATCCATCCTTGTTGTAGAGGGCGCCGGATGCGAGGCGGATGACGGGGCGGGATGGCGGAGCTTCTGCAACGGCTGACCCTGGTGGATCTGGTGGGCTCCATCGGGACGCTGATGGTGGTGACGGCCTATTTCCTGACCCAGGCCCGCCTGCTGGCCGCGACCGGCCTGGCCTTCCCGCTCGTCAACCTCTGCGGCTCGGGACTGATCGCCCTGTCCCTGTCGCGGAACTTCAACCTCGCCTCGGCGCTGATGGAGTTCTTCTGGATCGGCATCAGCCTGCTCGGCATCGTCCAGGCCCTGCGGGAACGGGGCCGGCGCGAGCCTTCCTGAAGGCGCCGCGCGGCGCCCCGGTCCCCGTCACCCCGGCCCGCGCACCCAGTCCAGCAGCGGCCGCCACAGCGCCGTTTCCGCCGTGCGCCCGGCGACCATGCCGATATGGCCTGCCGCCGCCTCGTGCCGCACGGCGCCGGGCAGGGCCTCGGCCAGGGCGCGGGCGCTGTCGGGCGGCACGATGCGGTCGCGGTGCGGGATGGCGACAAAGGCCGGGCCCTGCCAGCGCGCGGGATCGATGGCCTCGCCCGCCACGCGCCATTGCAGGCGGGCGGGCGTGTTCTGCCCGTACCAGTCGCCCAGGCATTCCCGCGCCACCGGGGCGGGCAGGGGGACGCCGTCGTTCAGCCAGTCCTCCAGCGCCACGAAATGCGCCGCCCGCGCGGAGCCCGGCTTCAGCCGGGCGAAGGCACGGAACTTGCGCGCCACGCCGAACGGATCGAGCTGGGCGAAGAGGGCCTGGATCACCTCGACCGGCAGCGTGCCCGTGGTGGCGAGCATCGGCTCCAGCACCGGCAGCAGCGCGGCCAGGCTGGTGGCGCGCCCGGCCTGCTCCCCGGAATGGAAGTCCCAGGGCGTGGCCAGCAGGGCCAGGGCCCGCACCCGGTCCGGCCGCCGCAGCGCCGCCGCCAGGGCCAGCAGCCCGCCCATGCAATAGCCCACCAGCACGACCGGCCCGGGCAGTGCCGCCAGGGCGCGCTCCAGCCGCCCGGCGATGAAGCCGGTCAGGTCCATCCCCCGCTCCGTCGCGCCGGGATAGCCCCAGTCCAGCAGCAGCGGGCGCGCGCCCTGTTCCGCCAGCCAGGCCAGGATCGAATGTCCTGGCATCAGGTCCAGCACCCAGGCGCGGTTCACCAGGGATGGCACGAAGAGCAGGGTAGGGCCGGCGGCCTGGTCCTGGCCGGGCGGCGCATGGTCCAGCAGCCGGCTGGCGCCTTCCCGCCAGAGGACGGGATGCTCCGGGCGTTCCGGGCGGGGTTCGTGCCGGCGATAGGCCGCGAGCCCGCCGATCAGCCCCGAATCGAGGTCGAGGAGGCGCCGTGCCACCGCGGCCCGCAGCTCATCGGCGCTTGACCCGGACGCGTCGAGGTCGCGCAGCAGGCGCAACGCTTCCCGCCGCGTCCGGGCCGAGACCGGCCAGGCGCCGCTCCAGCTCTGCCACGCGTCGCAGGAGGATCTCGACGAGCGCGGCGGAAGCATCGCCAGTGCCAGCTGCGCCCGCCACCCCGCCAGCAGAAGGTGGAGGGGCAGGGGGCGTGGCCCCCGGCGGGGTGCGGAAGAAGGCGGCGAAGGGGCCGAACTCATGAGGCGTAGGCCCGGCGGGCCATCCCGTGGGCCACCCGCCTGCGAGCCACCCGGCGCCGGGCATGCCCATGGGGCCGTTGGGGCTCCCGCCGGGTAATCCCCCGGATAATCCCCCTGGGGCGCCGGGCGCCGCGCCGCCCCAGCCTGCCGCGCCCTGCGACATCCAGGCGGCCAGCATCCGTGCCAGCTCCGGGTCGGTCATCCATCCGGCGATTTCCGTCTGCCACAGGGTGATCCAGTCCTCGGCCAGCTGTTCCAGCGTCCGCGCCTCATGCTCCCGATCCCCCTCATCGGGGTGCGACATCCATCCTCCTGCGCACAACCCTTTCGCGCCGCCGCATAGTGGGGCTAGCATGAAGCCCAAAGAACAGGGAGGGTGCCCACATGGTCGAACCCACGAGGCTCCGCGAAATGCCGGACGACGACACCGCCGGTTCCGGTCAGGCGACCGGCCAGGGAACTTCCCAGCCGGCCAAGCCACCGGTGGTGGTGAAGAAATACGCCAACCGGCGTCTCTATAACACCGAGAGCAGCTCCTACGTCACCCTCGAGGACCTCGCCCAGATGGTCCGCGCCGGGCGCGACTTCGTCGTCTACGATGCCAAGTCGGGCGACGACATCACACGCTCGGTGCTGACGCAGATCATCGTCGAGGAGGAATCGAAGGGCAGCGCCATGCTGCCGACCTCCTTCCTGCGGCAATTGATCGGCCTCTATGGCGGCAACATGCAGACCGTGGTGCCGCGCTACCTGGAAACGGTGATGACCGGCTTCGCCCAGCAGCAGGAGCAGATCCGCCGTTCCGTGGAGGCGATGGGTGGCCTGACCCCGTTCCCCACGCCCTTCGCCGGCTTCGAGGAGCTGGGCAAGCAGAACATGGCGATGATGGAACGCGCCATGACCCTCTTCAGCCCCTTCAGCGCCACGCGCCGCGAAGGCTCCGCCCCGCCGAGCGAGGTCGACCTGCTGCGCGAGGAACTGGCCGCGGTGAAGGAGGAACTGGCCAAGGCCAAGGCGGGCAAGGGCTGAGACGAGCCCCGGCCGCGGAAATCTCTTCCTGCTTCGGGGGGAAAGGCCATGCCTTTCCCCCTTTTCAGTCTCCGGCGCCACGATCCCCACGCGGGACCTCAGCCGAGTCGCTGATAGGCCACGCGCTTCGCCCGGCCGCCATGGACCTCCAGCCCCGTGGGCGCCCCGGCCGCGTCGCGCAGCAGCCGCACGTCCAGCCAGCCATTCATCAGCGTGCCGGGCACATGCACGCGCACCACGTCGCCCTCCACCGCCTCGACCCGCCAGGGGCCGGCCGAGACCACCGGGCCGCGCACCCGCACCGCCAGCCAGTCCTCTTCCGGTGCGATGGTCCAGACCGCGTCCATTTCCTCGCTGCGCCAGGTGCCGGCGAGGCCGGGCGGCAGGGCGGCGCCGGGGGCCACGCGGTGCCAGCGCGCGACATGCCCGGCATCCTGCTCCACCTCGATCAGCTCCGGCCCCAGCGGCCGGATGAAGAGCGCGGTGCTGCTGGCGGGCGACATCAACCGCCCGTCCGGTGCCACCACGGCCTTCACGGAGAGGCCGTTCAGCGACAGCATGGCCCCGCCATCCCCGGTCGCCGCGATGTCCAGCGTCGTGGTGCTGTCCGGGTCCAGGTAGCGGCCGGCCAGCGCCTCCAGCTCGCCAGGCGGGGGCAGGGCCCGCGCCGGGCGGATGCCCGGCCGCTCCTCCAGGATCACGTCCAGCACCCGCTTCGCCAGCGCGCCGGGATCGGCGGTGCTGTCGTTGGTGATGGCGATCACCGTCACCTCGTGGCCGGGCACGCGCAGGAACTCGGTGCGGTAGCCGGGCCAGAGGCCGGAATGGCTGACCGTCCGCACGCCGCGATAGCCGCGCACGATCAGGCCGCGGGCATAGAAGTTCTCCCGCCCGTTATTGAAGGGCGTCTGCTCCGAAAGCGCGTCCAGCCAGTCCGCGCCGATCCGCCGGGTGGTGAAGTTGCGGTCCCACAGCGCCAGGTCCTCGACGCTGGAGACCAGCCCGCCCTCGCCGCCGATGCGGAAGCCGTGCGGCGCGCGCGCCCAGCCGCCGCCCTCCCCGGGACGATAGCCGGTGGCCAGCCGCGGCACCGCCTCGTAGGGGTCCTCCACCATCCGCGTGTCGCTCATGCCCAGCGGCGCGAAGATCCGCCGTTCCAGGAAGCCGGGCAGCGGCTCGCCGGACAGGTGCTCGGCGATGCGGCCCAGCAGCAGGAAGTTGCTGTTGCTGTAGAGGAAGCGCGACCCGGGGGCGAAGTTCAGCCGGCGCTGGCGGCGGATGCCCTCCAGCAGCGTGGCGGAATCGACCGCCGTGCCGAGATCCGCGCCGCCCAGGCGCTGGATCTCCAGCATGTCGCGGATACCGGAGGTGTTGTGCATCAGGTGCGCGACGGTGATCCCGGGGTCGAGATCGGGCAGTTCCGGCAGGTGCCGCCGCGCCGGGTCGTCCAGCGAGAGCTTCCCTTCCTCCCGCAGCATCAGGATCGCGGCGCAGGTGAACTGCTTGCTGACCGAGGCGATGCGGAAGCGCGTGCCCGGCCCGGCCGGCACGCCGTGCTCGATGCTGGCGAGCCCGGCGCCCCGGTGCAGCACCAGCTCCCCCTTCCGCACCACGCCCAGCGCCACGCCGGGCCCCTTGCGCTCCGTCCAGGGGGCGAGCAGCGCGTCCACCCGGCGTTCCAGCAGCAGCGAATCCAGTTCCATGGGGCGTTTCCTCAGACCAGGGAGTCGAGCAGCGCGGCGGTGAGAAGGCCCATCGCCGGCTTGCTCACGGTGCGGAAGGGTTCGGTTTCGGTCTGCGCGCGATGGACCACGACCAGGTCGAGGCTCGGCACCACCAGCAGGAAATGCCCGCCCCAGCCGCGCGCCGAACAGGCATCGCGGGGCAGGATCACGCCGGGCAGGTGGATGCCGTCGCGGCAGAGCCACCACATGTAGCCGTAGGCGCCGTCATCCCCGGCATCCGAAACCGGCCGCACCGAGGCGCGCACCCAGTCCGCCGGCACGAGCTGTTCCTCCCCCCAGCGCCCTTCCTGCAGCCAGAGCTGGCCGAAGCGGGCGAGGTCGCGAGCGGAAAGCCGGATCGGATAGGCCGGATGGAGGCTTTCGGGCGATGGCACATGGAAGGCGTCGCCGGCCGCGAAATCCTCCATCCCCAGCGGCGCGGCCAGCCGCCCGGCGAAGGCTTCCGGGATGCCCTGGCCGGTCGCGCGCTCGTAGATCGTGCCGAGGGCGTTGAAGTCCCAGTTGTTGTAGGTCCAGCGCGTGCCGGGCGGATGGGCGTGGCGCGGCGGCTTGATCTGCTTCATCCAGTCGCTCTCGTAGCCGGCCGGATGCATGATCCCGGAACGCGCGGTGAGCAGGTCGTACACCGTGGCGCCGCGCTCCATCGGCGAGAGCCCCTCGCGATCGTCGATGCCGAGGGATTCCAGCGTCGCCGACAGGTCCATCCGCCCCTCCGCCACCGCCATGCCGATCAGGGCGCAGAGGATGGACTTCCGGATCGAGCGGATATTCGCCTTCCAGGCCGGATTGCCCATGCCGCCGACCGCGCGGCCCTCCCGCAGCACCAGCAGCCCCTCGCTGCCCAGCGATTGTGCCCGGTTCAGCACCCGGGCGAAGCGGGTGGGATCGAAGCCGGCCGCGGCAGGGCTGGACCAGGGCACGCCGAAGGGAGGATGGCTGTTCATGACCGCCGTGGTGCCCCGGATCGGCGGAACGGCGAGCGTCGGCCGGTCATCGGTCATGCTTCACCTTCGGCGCCGCGCTTCCCGGGGGACAAGGCTCCGCCTTTTCCCCCGTCCCCCTTATCCGCCAGGAACCTGAGGTTCCTGGACCTCCCGTTCGTTGGCTCTTCGCTGCCGGCCGGAGCCGGCTCCGGTCCCCGGCGGAGAGGGGGTCCGGCGGGAAAGGCGGCGCCTCTCCCCCGGCGGGCCGCCACGAAGCGCAACGACGGAACATCCGGGAAAGCGGCCGCCCGGATCATGCCGCGGGCAGGGCCAGGAAGTGTTCCACCGGCATGGCGCGGCCCCAGAGCCAGCCCTGGACCTCGTGGCAGCCGACCTGCCGCACCATGGCGAGCTCGGCCTCCGTCTCCACGCCTTCGGCCACCAGGTGCAGGCCGAGCGCCTGACCCATGGCGGCGATGGCCCGCAGGAAATCGGCCCCGCGCGGACTGGTGGCGGCGGCCCGGACGAAGGAGCGGTCGATCTTCAGCTCGTCGATCGGCAGGTCGCGCAGCCGCGACAGGGAGGAATAGCCCGTGCCGAAATCGTCGATGGCGATGTGGCAGCCGATCCGGCGCAGCGCCATCAGGTTGCGCTCCACCGGCGCGGCCTCCCCGGCCAGCGCGCCCTCGGTCACCTCGATCACCAGCCGGTCGCCGGAGGTGCGGCAATGCGCCAGCCTTTCCTCCAGCCGCGCCGCGAAATGGCCGTTGGCGAGACAGACGGGCGGCAGGTTGATGCCGATCCTCTGCCCGGGCGCGAGCTTCGGCAGCAGCGGGGCGACCTGTTCCAGCAGCCGGTCGGTCAGGCCGCGGATCATCCCGGTCTCCTCGGCCACCGGGATGAACTCGGCGGGCGGGACGAGGCGGCCATCGGCCCGGCGCCAGCGCATCAGGGCCTCGCCGCCGGTCAGCACCTTGCCGGCGGCGGTGTAGCGGGGCTGGATCTCGACGAAGAGGCCGCTTTCCGGCCCGCCATCGAGCATCCGGTGCAGGTCCTGGAACAGGGCGAAGCGGTGCCGGGTTGCCGTGCGCATCGGCGCGGCGAAGCGCCGGACCTGGCCGGAGGTTCCCTGCGGCGTCTGCGGCCGGGCCTCCAGCAGCGCCACCGTGGCGGCTTCCAGCAGCGCCTCGGCCGAGGGACCGTCCTCCGGCGCCCGGGCCAGGCCGATGGCGAGGGCGGGCAGCGGCGTGCCGCCCGGCGCCAGGGCCATGCCTTCCATCGCCTCGCCGATCCGCGCCGCCAGGGCCTCGGCCCGGGTCTGGGCGGCGGGGTCGGTCAGCAGGATGTCGAAGCCTTCCTCCTCCGAGCGGGCCAGCAGGGCATCGCCGGGCAGCAGCGGCGCGATGCGCCTGGCCACGGCGCGCACGGCCTCCTGGCCGGTCGGCCGGCCGGTGGCGGCGACGATCTTGTCCAGCCCTTCCATCCGCAGCCGCAGCAGCGTGGCGGTGGCGTCCGGCTGGCCGAGATGCGCGGCCAGCACCTCCCGCAGCCGGCTGTGGTTGGGCAGCCCCGTCAGCTCGTCCACATAGGCGAGGCGCTCGATGCGGGCGGCGGCGGCATGCAGGGCCGTGTTGTCGCGGATCACCGCGACGAAGTGCTGCCCTCCGTCCATCTCCACGTCGGACAGGCTCAGATGGATCGGCACCGGGCGGCCGTCGCGGTGCCGGGCGATGGTTTCCCGCCCGATGCCGATGACGCGCGGCGTCCTGCTTTCCCGGTAGCGCGCCATGTAGCCGTGGTGCTGGCCTGCTTCCTGGGAATTCACCAGGATGGCGACGTTGCGGCCCAGCAACTCCTCCGGCGCCCAGCCCAGGATGCCGAACATCTTGCGGTTGGCATAGGTGATCCGGCCGGTCGCGTCGGCCACCACGATGCCCTCGGCGACATTGTCCACCACCGCCTGGAAGCGATGGGCCGCCGCGTGGTCCTCGTCGGCGGGCGGCGAGGGGTGTGTGGCGGCCGGGGGCGATGCCGCGGCCCCCGCCAGGCCGTGCGGGACGGTTCCGGCGTCCTGGGCTTCCCCCGGACGGCCGGCCGCGTCATCCGCCATGCCGGTGCATGCCGGCTGGGCCCGGCACGCGGTGACAGAGGTCATTCAGGTTCCACAACTGAGACGTGTTTCGGTTTTCGTCCTTCATCCTAGAGGATGCAATCCGAAAGGTTAACTCTGCTTCCCGATCCCCGCCCTTCCCACCGCCATCCAGGCGGCTTAATCCTGGCGGCAATTCCGGCCGGATGCCGGGCTCTTCCAGGGTTTCCCATGGGCTTCGCAGCCCGGCGGCGGCTTCCGGAAAGGCCGGGCCGCCCCGGCCGCGCCTCTGCTGAGACAGCCGGAACGAGATGACTGACGCCGCCACGCCTGCCCGCTACGACTTCGCCGCTGCCGAACCGCGCTGGCAGGCGGAATGGGAGGCGCGTGGCTGCTTCGCCGTTCCCGACGTGCCCGACGGCACGAAGCCCAAGGCCTATGTGCTGGAGATGTTCCCCTACCCCTCCGGCAAGATCCATATGGGGCATGTGCGGAACTACACGCTGGGCGACGTGATCGCGCGGCACAAGCGCGCCACCGGCCATGCCGTGCTGCACCCGATGGGCTGGGACGCCTTCGGCCTGCCGGCGGAGAACGCGGCGCGCGACCGCGGCGTGCATCCGGCGAAGTGGACCTACGCCAACATCGGCGCCATGCGCGCCGAGCTGAAGCGCATGGGGCTGAGCCTGGACTGGAGCCGGGAGCTCGCCACCTGCGACCCGGAATACTATGGCCAGCAACAGGCGCTGTTCCTGGATTTCTGGAAGGCCGGGCTGGTCGAGCGCAAGGAGAGCTGGGTCAACTGGGACCCGGTGGACGGCACCGTCCTGGCCAACGAGCAGGTGATCGACGGGCGCGGCTGGCGTTCCGGCGCCATGGTCGAGAAGAAGTCGCTGAGCCAGTGGTTCCTGTCCATCACCCGCTTCGCGCCGGAGCTGCTGGAGGCGCTGGACGGGCTGGAGCGCTGGCCCGAACGCGTGCGGACGATGCAGGCGAACTGGATCGGCCGCAGCGAGGGTGCGCGGGTGCGCTTCGCGCTGGAGCAGCCGGTGGACGGCATCCCGGAGGTGGAGGTCTTCACCACCCGGCCGGACACGCTCTTCGGCATGAGCTTCCTGGCGGTCGCCGCCGAGCATCCGCTGGCCGCCGCGGCCGCCGCGCGCGATCCGGGGGCCGCGGGTTTCATCGCCGAGTGCCGCTCCGCCGGCACCTCCGAGGCGGCGATCGAGCAAGCGGAGAAGCGCGGCTTCGACACCGGCTTCCGCGTGCGGCACCCCTTCATCGAGGGCGCGACGTTTCCCGTCTGGATCGCCAACTTCGTGCTGATGGAATACGGCACAGGCTCGCTCTTCGGCTGCCCGGCGCATGACCAGCGCGACCTGGACTTCGCGCGGAAATACGGGCTGGACGTGACGCCGGTGGTGCTGCCGAAAGGCGGGGACGCCGCCACCTTCACGGTGGGCGACATCGCCTTCACCGAGGACGGCGTGATGATCAACTCCGGCTTCCTGGACGGCAGGGACACCGCCTCCGCCAAGCGCGCCGCCATCGACGCGCTGGAGGAGAAGGGCGCCGGCCGCGGCGTGGTGAACTGGCGCCTGCGCGACTGGGGCGTGTCGCGCCAGCGCTACTGGGGCTGCCCGATCCCGGCGATCCATTGCGAGGCCTGCGGCGTCGTGCCGGTGCCGGTGGAGCAGCTTCCGGTGCGGCTGCCGGAGGACGTGGACTTCTCGAAACCCGGCAACCCGCTGGACCACCACCCGACCTGGAAGCACGTCGACTGCCCGCGATGCGGCGCGAAGGCGCGGCGCGAGACGGACACCTTCGACACCTTCGTGGACAGTTCCTGGTACTTCGCCCGCTTCACCGCGCCGCGCGCATCGACGCCGCTGGTGGCGGAGGCGGTGAACCACTGGATGCCGGTGGACCAGTACATCGGCGGCATCGAGCACGCGATCCTGCACCTGCTCTATTCGCGCTTCTTCACCCGCGCGCTGCACGGCATGGGGAAGGTGGCCACGCCCGAGCCCTTCGCCGGACTGTTCACCCAGGGCATGGTGACGCACGCCTCCTATCGCACCGCGGACGGCCGTTGGCTCTATCCGGAGGAGGTGGAGATCGCCCCCGACGGGACCGCCACGGCAGAGGCGACGGGCGAGGCCGTGACCATCGGCCGCGGCGAGAAGATGTCGAAGTCGAAGAACAACACGGTCGATCCGGGCGCGATCATCGACCGCTTCGGCGCCGACACGGCGCGCTGGTTCATCCTCTCCGACAACCCGCCGGACCGCGACATGGAATGGTCCGAGGGCGGCGTCACCGGCGCGCACCGCTTCGTGCAGCGCCTGTGGCGGCTGGTGAGCAATGCCGTGGCGGACCTGCCCGCGCCCGGCACCGGGCCGGGCGAGGCGGGCCGGGCGCTGCGCCAGGCGACCCACCGCACCATCGCGGCGGTGAGCGAGGCCTGGCAGAGCTTCGCCTTCAATGTCGGCGTGGCCCGTATCCACGAGTTCGCCAATACGCTGGAAGCGGCGAAGGACGCCGACGGCGCTGCGCGGCGCGAGGGGCTGGAGGCGCTGGCCCGGCTGATCGCCCCGGCCATGCCGCATCTGGCGGAGGAGCTGTGGTCGATGCTGCGTCCCGGCGGGGAGAGGCTGGTGGCGGAGCTGGACTGGCCCGAGGCCGATCCGGCGTTGCTGGTGGCGGAAAGCATGACCATCGCCGTGCAGGTGCTGGGCAAGCTGCGCGCCACGATCCAGGTGCCGGTCGGGGCCGACGAGGCCGCGGTGGTCGCGGCGGCGGAGGCGGAGGAGAACGTGCGGCGCGCCATTGCCGGCAAGCCGGTGCGCAAGCGCATCTACGTGCCCGGCCGTATCGTCAACTTCGTCGTTTGAGGGGGAAAGACTTGCGCGAGCGCTGGAGCAGGCGGGCCCTTCTGGGCGTGACGGCAGGTGGCATGGCGGGGCTGCTCGGCGGTTGCGGCTTCCGGCCGCTCTATGCGCCGGGCGGCCAGTCGGCCGCCGCCGGCGCCACGCGGGAGGAGCTGGCCTCGGTGCAGGTCGCCCTGATCCCGGAGCGCAGCGGGCAGCTCCTGCGCCGGACGCTGCAGCACCGGCTGGGCTCCGGCTATGGCGTGACGCCACGCTACGACCTGCGGGCCGCGCTGCAGATCGGCGTGGAGCAGGAGGGCTTCCGCCGGGATGGCGCGGCCACCCGCTCCCGCTATGTCGTCACGGCCCCCTGGCAGCTCTACACGGCCGCGGTGCCGCCGGTGCTGGTCGCCAGCGGCGCGGAGACGAGCGCCGATGCCTGGAACCTGCCGGACAACCAGTTCTTCGCGGCCGATGTCGCCTCCGAGGCGGCGCAGCGCCGGCTGATCGACCTGATCTCCAACGATATCGTGGAGAAGGTCGCCATCGC
Organism: Roseomonas mucosa ATCC BAA-692; assembly: GCF_000622225.1. Lineage (GTDB taxonomy): Bacteria > Pseudomonadota > Alphaproteobacteria > Acetobacterales > Acetobacteraceae > Roseomonas > Roseomonas mucosa. The sequence goes on from NZ_JHWD01000031.1 coordinate 18,552, forward strand.
CCTGTCCTCGCAGGCGGCGGGCCGGAGCGCCTGACCCGGCCGCCCCGCGGACCGAGCTGAAGGAGCGGCGCCATGCCCAAGATCGAGGCGCGCCGCGTCGCCGCCTTCCTGCGCGATCCCGGCGCGGCGCGGCTCGTGCTGCTCTATGGCGACGACCCCGGCCTGGTGCGGGAGCGTTCCGATGCGCTGCTGCGCGCCGTGGTCGGTGGCGACGATCCCTTCCGTGTGGCGGAGCTGGCGCGCGACCAGGCGCAGCGGGGCGGTGCCCTGGCAGGCGAGGCGGCGGCCCTGGCCATGACCGGCGGACGGCGCTTCGTGCGTGTTCGCGATGCCACGGATGCCCTGGCCCCGGCGGCGCGCGAGGTTCTGGCTGGGCGCGGCGAGGCGCTGGTGGTGCTGGAGGCGGGCGAACTGCCGAAGTCCTCCCGCCTGCGCGCCCTGGCCGAAGGGCCAGGCGAGGCGGTGGCGGTGGAATGCTGGCGCGAGCGCGGCGAGGCGCTGACCGCCAGCATCGGCGAGATCCTGCGCGAGGAAGGGGTGAAGGTGGAGCCTTCCGCCCTGGGCTGGCTGAGCGAGCGGCTGGGCGAGGACCGCCGCCTGATGCGCCGCAGCCTGGAAAAGCTCGCCCTCTATGTCGGGCCCGGCGGCACGGTGGGGGAGGAGGATGTCCTCGCCTGCCTCGACGAGGGGATCAGCGCCGAGATCAGCGAGGCGTTGCTGAGCGCCACGGCGGGCGAGGTGCCGCGCACGGATGGCCTGCTGGAAGGCGCCTTTTCCGAGGGGATCAACCCGGTGGCAGCGATCCGCGCTGCGCTGCGCCATGTGCAGCGGCTGCATCTGGCCGCGCTGGCTGTCGCGGCAGGGCAGCCGCCCGGCACGGCGATGCAGGCGCTGCGTCCCCCCGTCTTCTTCCGCGACAAGCCGGGCTTCGAGCGGGCGCTGCGGATCTGGCGCCCGGCCGCCCTGGCCGAGATGGGCGCCATGCTGCTGCGGGCCGAGGCGCGGGTGAAATCCGGCGGCACCGGCAAGCCCGTGCCCGACCGCGCCGTGGCGCGCGAGGCGGTGATGGCCCTGGCCCGCAGGGCGGCCACGCTGGCACGGCGCTAGGCGCCCAGCCACCGAACCGGCCGGAAGGATGGCCGGAAGATGACCATTCTGTGCGGTCCGATACAGCCGCGCCCGGAGAAAGCCTGCATCCTGCCCGGCACGTTCGGTCATCCCTGCCGAGCCCGGAGCCAGACATGCGCGAAGCCCTGACGCATTCCCAGCCGGTCCCCCTGGAGCCTGAAGGGCCGGTTCCGGCCCTGGCCGTCAGGGGAGCCACTGTCCTGCCCTCCGCGGAGGAGGCAGAGGCCCGGCTGGTCCGGGACTGGCTGGTGGTCGAAGGCATCCAGCGGCTCCTGGAGGAGCTGCATCCGGATATGCTGGAGCTCTTCGGGGATGTGCTGGAACAGGCGGCCCGCGATCTCCGCACCCGCTCCACCGGACCGCGCCTGCCGGAACCCCTGGCGGCGCGGAAAGCGGAAGGCGTCCGGCCCCGGGGCAGGGGACGGGCGGCACAGGCCCCACGCGTCCGGCCCCCGCTCATCTGACCCCTGCTGGTGAGTGTTGCGCTTCGTGGCTGACCGCCGGGGGAGAGGCTCTGCCTCTCGCCCCGGACCCCCTCTCCGCCAGGGACCGAAGCCGGTCCCCGGACCCCGGGCTTGCGTTGGCGCTGGTGGTAACCGTTACCCTGCGGCCTGATCCCTGGGAGCAGGTGGAGAGGCGGGGCTCCCGAAAAGAAAGATACCGTGTCCACGCGGGTGGCACCGGCAGTCCGCCGGAGAGCGATGCTCTCCGGCGCGATCCGGCGTCAGCGAGCGCCAGCGAACCGGGTCCAGGGCCCGCAGGGTCCTGGCGGATAGGGGGTCCGGGGGAAAGGCGCCGCCTTTCCCCTGGGAGGGTGCAACGTCAGGCGTCGCCCGGATGCGGTGCCGTGCCTGGTTTCAGCAGGCGCAGGACGCTTTCGAGCTGGTCGAGGTCCCGCCAGGACAGGACGAGCTTGCCGCCCTTGCCGGAACGCCGGATGGCCACGCCGAGGCCGAGGCGCTCGCCCAGGTCCTTTTCCAGCGCCTTGGTTTCCGGGTCCGACACCGTGCGGGCGGCATTGGGCCTGGCCGGGGTGGCGGCGGCCAGGGCCTCGGTCTGGCGGACGTTCAGCCCCCGGGTCACCACCTGTTCGGCCAGGGCCACGGGGTCGTCGGCGGTCAGCAGGGCGCGGGCGTGGCCGGCGGTGAGGGAGCCGGAGGAGAGCAGGGCGCGCACCTTGTCCGGCAGGTTCAGCAGGCGCAGCGTGTTGGCGACATGGCTGCGGCTCTTGCCCACCGCCTGGCCCAGCGTTTCCTGCTTCAGGCCGAAATCGTCGAGCAGGCGCTGGTAGCCGATCGCCTCCTCCAGCGGGTTCAGATCCTCGCGCTGCAGGTTCTCCACAAGGCCGGCCGCCATGGCGGTGCGGTCGTCGAAGTCGCGGACGACGACCGGCACCTCGTGCTGCTTGGCGAGCTGCGCCGCGCGCCAGCGGCGCTCGCCGCCGATGATCTGCCAGACGCCGCTGGTCCCGGGCTTCGGCCGCACCAGGATCGGCTGCAGGATGCCGTGCTCCCGGATGGATTCCGCCAGCTCCTGCAGAGCCTCCTGTTCCATCGGGCCGCGCGGCTGGAAGGGGCCGGGCTCCAGCGCCTCGATCGGCAGCATGCGCTGGTGGTCGCTGGGGGAGGCGGTGGCGGCGACGGCGACGGGGGCATCACCCAGCAGGGCCGACAGGCCCATGCCGAGACGGGCAGGCTTCTTCACGGGGTCTCCTTCTCGGCGGCTTTTTCCTCCTCGGGAGCAGGGCCTGCCGTGCGCTTGCGGGCGCGTTCGCGCTTCAGCAGCTCGGCGGCGAGGCGGATATAGGCCTGTGCGCCCGCCGAGCGGGAATCGTAGAGGATCACCGGCAACCCGTGGGAGGGCGCCTCGCTGACCCGGACATTGCGGGGGATGGTGGTCTCGAAGACCTTGTCCTTGAAGAAGGAGCGCACATCGGCACCGACCAGTTCGGACAGGTTGTTGCGCCGGTCCACCATGGTCAGGACGATGCCTTCCAGCTCCAGCGCCGGGTTCAGGCCGCGCCGGACGCGGTCCAGCGTGCGGGCGATCTGGGAGACGCCTTCCAGCGCGAAGAACTCGGCCTGCAGCGGCACCAGCACGGAATGCGCGGCGACCAGCGCGTTCAGCGTCACCAGCCCCAGCGAGGGCGGGCAGTCGAAGATGATGCGGTCGTAGTCCTTCAGCACCTCGCCTCCGGCATCGAGCGCATCGACGAGGCGGCGCTCGCGCTTCTCCTCGTTCACCAGCTCGACCTCCGCCGCCGCGAGATCGGCATCGGCGGGGAGGAGGGAGAGGTTGGGGATCTGCGTCGGGGCGATCACCTCGGCGAGGGTCTTCTGGCCGGTGAGCAGAGCATAGGTGCCGGCGCCGCGCTGGGCGCGCGGGCTGCCGAGGCCGGTGGAGGCGTTGCCCTGCGGATCGAGGTCGATCAGCAGCACCCGTTCGGTGGAGGCCAGGGCGGTGGCGAGGTTCACCGCGGTCGTGGTCTTGCCCACGCCACCCTTCTGGTTGGCGAGGGCGAGGCGGTGGGCCGGTCGGGAGGAGCCGGGGCCACGCCGCCGGGGAGAGTTATCAGAGGCCGGCACGTCGTATCCCGGAGATGCGGAGAAGAGTGGCGGAAGGGTCGGTCCCGCTGGGGAACCGTTCCACCGCCATGGACCATGAGGGGGTGGCCTCGGTCAACTCGGCCTCGGCGGTTTTGCCTTTCGGAAACAAGGCAATGCCCTCCGGCGCCAGGAAGCGCGCGGCATAGGGCAGCAGCAGCCTGAGCGGCGCCAGCGCCCGGGCGGTCAGAACGCCCAGCGGGGGGAGGGTGGTGTCCTCGATCCGGCGTGGGTGCACGGTGACGTTGGTGGCGCCCAGCTCTCCCGCCACGGCCTGGAGGAAGGCGGATTTGCGCTTGTCCGACTCCACGAGGTTCCAGAGTCGCCCGGGCTCGGCCAGGGCCAGCACCATCCCAGGCAGCCCGCCGCCCGAGCCCAGATCGGCAGCGGGGGCCTGGTTGCCGGGAAGGAGGGGGAGGAGCTGGAGCGAGTCCTCGATATGCCGGGTGCGGAAGGCAGCGGCGTCGCGCGGGGCGATCAGGTTGATCCGCTCGTTCCAGCGCAGCAGCATCGCGGCATAGGCATCCAGCCGTTCCCGCGTTTCACGTGGAACCGGGATCATGCCGCCACCCCGCGCGGCTTCTCGGACAAGCGCCGCAGATGCCCGGCCAGCGCGGCGACGCCCGCCGGGGTGATGCCCGGCACGCGCCCGGCGATGCCCAGCGTGGCGGGACGGGCGGCGTCGAGCCGCTGGCGCATTTCGGTGGAAAGGCCAGGGACCATGGCGAAATCCAGATCTTCGGGAATACGGAGACGCTCCTCCCGTTCCAGCAGGCGCATCTCGGCCTCTTGCCGACGCAGATAGGGGGCATAGAGCGCCTCGGCCTCCATCTGAGCCAGCACGGCCGGAGCGAGACCGCGCAGCCACGGGAAGGCGAGGCCGGCATCCGTGCCGGGCAGGGCGAGCACCTCCAGCACCGTGCGCCGCTTGCCGTCCTCGTTCACCGGGATGCCGGCGGCGTTCAGGGCGCTGGGCGTGGCGCTCTCGGTGCGGGCGCGTTGCAGCGCCGCCTCGACCGCCCGGCCGAAGCCGGCGAAGCGGGCGGCGCGTTCCGGCCCGACGCAACCCCAGCGCAGGCCGAGCGCGGTCAGCCGCAGCCCGGCATTGTCGGCTCGCAGCGAGAGGCGGTGCTCGGCCCGCGCCGTCAGCATGCGGTAGGGCTCGCTCACCCCCTGGGTGGTCAGGTCGTCCACCAGCACGCCGAGATAGGCTTCGGAGCGGAGCAGCAGGCGGTCCTCCCGGAGCCCCCCGGCCCGGGCGGCGGCGTTGAGCCCGGCCAGCAGCCCCTGCGCGGCCGCTTCCTCATAGCCGGTGGTGCCGTTGACCTGCCCTGCCAGGAAGAGACCGGGCACCGACTTGGCCTCCAGCGTCGGGCGCAGGGCACGCGGGTCGAAGAAATCGTATTCCACCGCATAGCCGGGGCGCAGGATCACCGCCCGCTCCAGCCCTGGGATGGTCGCGATCATCGCCGCCTGGACTTCCGCCGGCAGGCTGGTGGAGATGCCGTTGGGATAGACGGTCGGGTCGTCCAGCCCCTCCGGCTCCAGGAAGATCTGGTGCCGCTCCCGCTCCGCGAAGCGTACCACCTTGTCCTCGATGGAGGGGCAGTAGCGCGGGCCGCGGCCGGTGATCTGGCCGGAATGGATCGGTGCCTCGTGCAGCCTGGCGCGGATCAGCGCATGGGTTTCCGGGGTGGTGGCAGTGATGCCGCATTCCACCTGCCGGTTCGCGATCCGCTCCGTCATCCAGGACAGCGGTTCGGGCACCGCGTCGCCCGGCTGCATCTCCAGCGCGGCCCAGTCGATCGTCCGCCCGTCCAGGCGTGGCGGCGTGCCGGTCTTCAGCCGGGCGGTCGGCAGGCCCAGCGCCTCCAGCGCCAGGGCCAGCCCGACCGAGGGCGCATCGCCGACCCGGCCGGCGGCCTCGCGGCGCCGCCCGACGTGGATCTCCCCGCGCAGGAAGGTCCCGGCCGTCACCACCAGCGCGCCGCAGCGCAGCCGCGCGCCATCCGACAGCAGCACGGCCGAGACGGCGCCGGAGGCATCGCGTTCCAGCCCCTCCGCCGCACCTTCGCGCAGGGTGAGGCCCGGCACCGCCCGCAGCAGGCCCTGCACGGCGGTGCGGTAGAGCGCCCGGTCGGCCTGGGCACGCGGCCCGCGCACCGCCGGTCCCTTGCTGGCGTTCAGCAGCTTGAAATGGATGCCTGCCGCATCGGCGGCCCGGCCCATGATGCCGTCCAGCGCATCGACCTCGCGCACCAGATGCCCCTTGCCGACCCCGCCGATCGCCGGGTTGCAGGACATCTCTCCCAGCCGGTCCAGCCGGTGGGTCAGCAGCAGCGTGCGCGCCCCGCAGCGCGCGGCGGCGGCGGCAGCCTCGGTGCCGGCATGGCCGCCACCCACCACCACAACATCCCAGAAGCTCTCACTCATGCGGGCCCGTATAGCGCTAGGGCCGGGCCGGTGCATCCTCCTTGGCAGGGGGAAGGCTGGTGGTTGCCCGCCGGGGGAGAGGCGCTGCCTCTCCGCCCGGACCCCTCTCCGCCGGGGACCGAAGCCGCTCCCCGGGCCCCGGGGCTTGCGTTGGCTCTGCTGGTGGCTGTTGCCCTGCGGCCTGACCCTTGGGAGCAGGTGGCAACGCGGGGGCCGCGAAAAGAAGAGAAACACCGTCTCCGCGCTGGCGGCGCGGTCCGATCACCGGAAGAACCAACTCACCGGGTCCAGGGCGCGCAGCGTCCTGGCGGATGAGGGGGGCCGGGGGAAAAGGCGGAGCCTTGTCCCCCGAGGAGGAGCGACGCCAGCCTTATTTCTTCTCGACGTTCCAGAAGGTCAGCACCGGCCCCGGCACGAAGCCGGAGACGTTGCTGCGGCGGGTGTAGGGCTGGTCGAACTGGCCGAGGAGGCGGTAGGGCTGCACTTCGGTCAGGCGCTTGTGCAGGGCGACCACCGCCTTCTGCTGCGCCTCCGGTCCGATCGCCTCGACATAGGCGTTGCGCAGGCGCTCGGCCTCCGCGTCGCAGGGCCAGCCGGCCCAGGCGCGGTCGCAGGCCATGTTCGTGCCGATATTGGTGATCGGCGACTGCATGGTGGCGGCGGAGGCGAAGGTGACGAAGAGGTTCCAGCCGCCCTGGTCCGGCGGGTCCTTCTTCGGCTGGCGGGAGGTCACGGTGCCCCAGTCCTGGAACTGGACATCCACGTTCATGCCGCCTTCCTTGAGGTTGGCGGCGGCGACCTCGGCCATGCGGCCGATGGCGGGAATGTCGTTGGTGGTGATCAGCACCACCTTCTCGCCCTTGTAGCCGGCCTCGGCCAGGAGCTGCTTCGCCCGGGCGACGTTCGGCTTGGCATAGGGCTCGGAACCGGCCTCCGTACCGTTCGGGCTGCCGCAGACGAAATAGCTGCCGCAGGTCTTCCACCACTTCTCGTCGCCCACCCCGGCCGCCAGCGCATCCTCCTGGTTCACCAGATAGGCCATGGCCAGCCGCGCCCGCGGGTCGTTGAAGGGCGGGAAGAGGTGGTTCGGGCGCAGCATCGCCTGGTTGGTGGTGTACTTGTCCACCACGATGCCCCGCGCGCCTTCCAGCATCGGCAGGAGGTCCTGGGCCGGCTGCTCCCAGACGTCGATCTCGCCCGTCCGCAGGGCCGAGGCTGCCGTGGCCGGGTCGGGCATGATGTGCCATTCGACGCGGTCCAGCTTCACCACCCGGCCGCCGGCCAGCCCATCGGGCGGCTCGGCGCGGGGAACGTAGTCCGGGTTGCGGTCGTAGACGACCAGCGCCCCGGGCCGCCAGGCCTCCTTGTTGAAGCGGAAGGGGCCGGAGCCGATCGCTGTCGTGACCGGCGTGGTGGGATCGGTCCGCGCATCGGCCTCGCGCATGATCGCGGGAATCTGCCCGACCGCCGAGCCCAGCATGAAGGGCACGCTGCCGGTCGGCCTGTTCAGCTTCAGCGTGAAGCTGCGGTCGTCCACCGCCTCCAGCGAGGCGGTGTATTCGCGCAGCTTGGCGCCCGCCGTGTCGCGCGCCATCCAGCGGTTCAGCGAGGCCACCACGTCGCGCGAGGTCACCGGCTGCCCATCGTGGAACTTCAGCCCGTCGCGGAGATGGAAGCTCCAGGTCAGGTTGTCGGGCGAGGTCTCGAACCGATCCACCATCTGCGGCTTCGGCTGGAGCTGCGAATCCCAGGAGAAGAGCGTCTCGTAGATCATCGTCCCGTGGATACGGGTGATGAGGATCGAGGCCACCACCGGGTCCAGCGTGCGCAGATCGGCATGCGGCGCCACGCGCAGCACCTTGTCGGGCGTGGTCTGGGCCTGGGCGGGGAAGACCAGGGAAAGGGCGAGGGGCGCTGCGGCCATCAAGGCGGCGGCGCGACGGGAAAGGGTCATCGGCGGAGTCCAGAAGGTTCTTCCAGCGGCACGAGTGCATCACCCGCCCGCCCTGGTGTCCATGACCCCGCCGTCATCCGCTGCGAAGGACGGAGATGTTTATTCTCCCGCGCGCCGGAATATTGCACGATAAAACTACGTTCATAAAATTGACCAACGCTTGAACGGCGTGCTTCATCGGAAGCCAAGAAACGGGTGCGGCAGATCCGCCACCCTGGCTTTCCGATGGGGGTTCCGCCATGCCGCCGACACGCCGCCACATGCTCCTCTCGCTGGCCGCCCTCGGCTGCGCCGGGCTGCCGCGTGCCGCCCGGGCCGCGCCGCCGGCAGAATTCCATATCGGCTACCAGAAGATCGGCCTCCTCGTCGTCGCGCGGCAGCAGCACCTGATCGAGCAGCGGCTGGCCGAACCCAGGATTCCCGTCACCTGGTCCGAATTCGCCGCCGGCCCGCCGCTGCTGGAGGCGCTGAACGCCGGCAGCATCGATTTCGGCTATACCGGCGACGCGCCGCCGATCTTCGCGCAATCCGCCGGGGCCGAGCTGGTCTATGTCGCCGCCACCCCGCCCAGCGGTGCGGGCGAGGCCATCATCGTGCGGGACGCCTCGCCGATCCGCTCCGTGGCCGGGCTGCGCGGCCGGCGCGTCGGCTTCACCCGTGGCTCCAGCGCGCACAACCTCACTGTCGCTGCTCTGGAGAAGGCGGGGCTCGCCTATGGCGACATCACGCCCGTCCTGCTGAGCCCGGCCGACGCCGCCGCCGCCTTCGGGCGCGGCGACATCGATGCCTGGACGATCTGGGACCCCTTCCTGGCCCTGGCACAGGCGCGGGAGAAGGTGCGCGTCCTGGCCACGGCGCCGGAGATCGCCCCGACCAACTCCTTCCTGCTCGCCCGCCGCGCCTTCGCCGAGAAGCACCCGCAGGTGATCGTGCAGGCGCTGGAAGGGCTGAAGCAGGCCGCCGCCTGGGCCGCGAGCCACCGGGGCGAGGTCGCCTCGGCCCTGTCCGAAGTGACCGGCGTCGAGATCAAGGCCCAGACCGTGGCCGCCGAACGCACCGATTTCGGCATCCTGCCGCTGAACGACGAGATCATCGCGCACCAGCAGGCCACCGCAGACCGCTTCCTGAAGCTCGGCCTGATCCGCCGCCCCGTCCGGGTGCGCGACGCCGTCTGGACGCCGCCCCGCGCCTGAACCACCCTTTCGACGAGCACCCCGCATGACCGACACGCCGATCCGCTTCTTCTGGTTCATCCCCACCCATGGCGACGGGCGCTACCTCGGCTCCGGGGAGCAGCAGCGCCCGCCCGAGTTCCGCTATTTCCGCGAGGTCGCCCAGGCCGTGGACCGCCTGGGCTACGAGGGCGTGCTGCTGCCCACCGGCCAGAACTGCGAGGACAGCTGGATCACCGCCGCCGGCCTGGCGCCGGCCACGGAGCGGCTGAAGTTCCTCGTGGCGCTGCGCCCCGGCGTCACCACCCCGGCCTTCGCCGCGCGCCAGACCGCGGCGCTGGACCGGCTGGCCGATGGGCGCCTGCTGCTCAACGTCGTGGTCGGCGGCAATCCGCGCGAGCTGGCGGCGGATGGCGTCTTCCTGCCGCATGACGAGCGCTATGCCCAGGCCGCCGAGTTCCTGCGCATCTGGCGCGGGCTGCTGTCCGGCGAGCGGGTGAACCACGACAGCCGGTACTTCCGCATGGAGGACGGGCATCTCGACCTGACCGCCTTGCAGCAGCCCCATCCGCCGCTCTGGTTCGGCGGCTCCTCCGAGGCCGGGCAGGATCTCGCCGCCGAGCAGGTCGAGACCTATCTCACCTGGGGCGAGCCGGTGGCCCAGGTGGCCGAGAAGGTCGAGGCCGTGCGCCGCCGCGCCGCCTTGCGCGGCCGCAGGGTCCGCTTCGGCATTCGCCTGCACTTCATCGTGCGCGAGAACGAGGACGAGGCCTGGAGGGCTGCCGAGACGCTGATCTCCCGCGTGTCCGACAAGGCCATCGAGGTGGCGCAGCAGCGCTTCCTGAAGGAGATGGACAGCGTCGGCCAGCGCCGCATGGCCGAGCTCCATGGCGGCCGCCGCGACCGCCTCGTGGTGGCGCCCAACCTCTGGGCCGGCGTCGGCCTGATCCGCGGCGGCGCCGGCACCGCCCTGGTCGGCACCCCCGCCCAGGTCGCCCAGCGCCTGCGCGAATACCAGCAGGTCGGCATCGAGACGGTGATCGGCTCCGGCTACCCCCATCTGGAGGAAGCCTACCGCGTCGCCGAACTCCTCTTCCCCGCCCTGGGCATCGAGAACCACCGCCAGCGCCGCCAGCACGCCTCCGTCAGCAGCGAATTCGCCACCGCCGAAGCCGCCGAAACCGCCCGCGTCGCGGCGTCCTGAAGAGAGGGTCGGGCCGGGGCCAGAGGGGCTCTGCCCCTCTGGACACCCCGCCCAGGGACGTTAGTCCCTGGGAACCCTGTGAGCGCTCCGCGAGGAGGGGAACGGGATGCCGGTCACCATCTGGCGAAACGGCGGTCAGCTCCTCCTCGCGGAGCGCTCATGGCGGGGTTTCGGAGGGATACCATCCCCCTGAGCGGAGGGTCCGGGGTCGGGGCACTGCCCCGACGAGCCTCCCGGAGCGCCACGCCAGACCCCCTTCAGCTCCCGCGGGCGAGGCGGCCGTCGATGCCGGGGAGGGGTTTGCCGGCGGAGAGGTAGTCGATCAGGGCATCCTCCAGCGGCGCACCGTTGTCATAATGTTCCAGCGCCTTGTCGCGGAAGCTGTCATAGCCGTCGCCGCCCTGGCGCATGAAGTTGTTGGTGACGATGCGATAGGCCTTCTCGGGGTCATAGGGCTTGCCGCCGATCTCCAGGCTCACGACGCGTTCGCCGGGCGGGCGCTGGATGTTCCAGACCACGCGCATCCCGGCCACCTGCGGGAAGCGACCGATGCTTTCCGGGGCGCGGGAAAGGCCATTCTCCAGCGCGGCCTTGATGTCCGACCCCTTCAGCGTCGCGGTGGCCAGGGTGTTGTTGAAGGGCAGCATGGCCAGGATGTCGCCCATGGTCACCGTGCCCTCCACCAGCCCGGTGCGCATGCCGCCGCCATTGGTGATGGCGGCATCGGCCTTCGGCATGGCGGCCAGCATGGCATCGGCCATCAGGTTGCCCAGGGCGCATTCGCCGGTGCGGCAGCTCTCGTTGCTCAGCGTCGCCGGCATCGTGGTCACCGGCTTGCGGCGCAGCTCCTCCAGCGGCCTGGCATAGGTGGCGACGATGGCAGCGACCGCCGGGTCGGGGGCGACGTCCATGGTCAGCTCGCGCATCAGCCCGCGATGCGACAGCACGCGGCCCTCCGGCGAGAGGTCGAGGTCCAGCCGGCCGAGATAGCGGCTGTAGCAGCCCGCCTGCACGATGCGGACGAGGCCCGCCGGCCCCTGCTCCATCACCGGGTCCGGGCCCTCCGCCCCGTCCAGCCCATTGGCCAGCAGCGTGTGCGAATGGCCGCCGACGATCAGGTCGATGCCCGCCACGTCGCGCGCCAGCTTGCGGTCGGACTCCAGGCCGAGATGCGACAGCACCAGCACCGTGGCGGCGCCTTGGGCACGGAGTTGCGGCAGAACGCGCTCCACCGCCGCGGCCGGGTCGCCGAAGCGCACCGTGGGGCCGGCGGAGGAGGTGACCGCCGTCTCCGGGGTGGTGAGGCCGATCACCGCCACCTTGCGCCCGCCGGCCTCCAGCATGGTCCAGGGGATCACGCGGTCGCGCAGCGCCGGCTCGTCCGCGAGGTCGAGATTGGCGGAGACGACCGGAAAGGGCAGCCGCTCCAGGTAGCGCGCGAGATTGGCCGGGCCGTTGTCGAACTCGTGGTTGCCCAGGGTCATGGCCTGGACGCCGTTGGCCACCTGCACCGCCGCCTCGGTCGCGCCGCGATGGAGGGTATAGAACAGCGTGCCGGTGAACTCGTCGCCGGCATCGAGCGTCAGCGGCGCATAGCCATCCGCCGTGGCGGCGGCCCGGGCCTCGCGGATCGCGGTGGCCAGCCGGGCAGCGCCGCCGAAGCAGGTCTTGCCTTCCCGGCAGGCCGCGCCGCCCGCCACGATCGGATCGTGGTGCGAATGGAAATCGTTGAAATGCACGATCGACACGCGCCCGGCGGGCTCCGCCTGCGCCCGCCGGATGCCCGGCATGGCCAGGGCGGGGAGAGCCAGCGAGGCGCCGAGCAGGCGGCGTCGGGAAAGGGAGAAGGTTTGGGGCACCAGGGAACCTCCGGGCCGCAAGCCAACGCGGCCGTCTTTGCCGATCCTTAGCCGAAAACCCGCCACGATTCGAAGATTGGATCGGCAAGCCACAGGGGGCAGGATTCCGTCCGGCCTCCCGTCGCCATGTGTCAACCAGAGCCTGGTTCTGGGCTATGGCTTGTGGGTCATGCCCCGGGCGGGGATGCGGGGAATCGGATGCAGGTCTATCTGCCGATCGCCGAAATGTCGGTGGATGCGCTTCTGCTGCTGGGGATCGGCGGTGGCGTCGGCTTTCTGTCGGGGCTGTTCGGCGTGGGCGGCGGCTTCCTGCTGACGCCGATCCTGATCCTGATCGGCATCCCCTCCCCCGTCGCCGTCGCCTCCGGCGCCAACCAGACGCTGGGCGCCTCCGTCTCCGGCCTGATCGCGCAGTGGCGGCGCGGCAATGTCGATATCCGCATGGGGCTGGTGCTGCTGGCGGGCGGCCTGACCGGCTCCACGCTCGGCACGCAGCTCTTCGTGCTGCTGCGGCGGATGGGCCAGGCGGACCTGGTCGTGTCGCTCTTCTACATCGTCGTGCTGGGCTCGGTCGGGGCGCTGATGGTGCGCGAGAGCGTGCGCGCCATCCTGCGCCGCCGCGCGGGCATCGTGCCGAAGCGGCTGCACCAGCATTCCTGGGCGCATGGCCTGCCGCTCAAGATCCGCTTCCGCAAGTCGCGCCTCTACATGTCCGCCATCCCGCCCTTCGCCGTGGGGGCAGGGATCGGCCTGCTCTCGGCCATCATGGGCGTGGGCGGCGGCTTCATGCTGGTGCCGGCGATGATCTACCTGCTCGGCATCCCGACCTCCGTCACCATCGGCACCTCGCTCTTCCAGGTCACCTTCGTCACCGCCAGCGTGACGCTGCTGCAGGCGTTGCAGACCGGCTCGGTGGATATCGTGCTGACGCTGCTGCTGCTGCTGGGCGGCGTGGCCGGGGCGCAGTTCGGGGCCGCCTGGGGCAACCGGCTGCGGGGCGAGGAAATGCGCGCCCTGCTCGGCTCGCTGGTGCTGACGGTGGCGCTCAGCCTGCTGTGGGAACTGCTGCGCACGCCCGACAGCCTCTATGCCATCGGTCCCGTGCGGTGAAAGCCGGCGGGATGGGAAAGCCGGCCAGGAGGATGGGCTGGACGGTGGCGCGCGGGTCGTGAGATTCGGCGGTTCGGAACAAGGCAAGGCCCGGCAGGGGCCCGCCCCGCGCCGGGTGGCCGTGACATGCGCGCTGGCGGCCTTTCTGCTGCCTGTCCTGTTGTCGGGCACCCTTTCGGCCCAGCCGGTGCCCCCCCTGCCGCCGCCGCCGCCGGCGCCCCCCCCGCTGCAAGGGTCCCCGGCGCTGGTCACCCAACTCGGCCAGCCCAGCGTGGAGGTCACCACCGCCTTCGCCGGCACCGACGTGCTGGTCTTCGGCGCCACCGAGCGTCCCATTGGCCCCTCGGGCGACAACGTCATCGTGGTGGGACAGGGCCCGGCGCAGTCGCAGGTCGTTCGCCGCCGGACCCGCGTGCTCGGGGCCTGGATCAACGGCCGCTCCGCCCGCTTCGACGACGTGCCCTCCTGGTATGCGCTGACCGGCACGGAACCGCTCCGGAGCCTGTTGGGCCAGGACGAGCGCCGCGCCCTGCAACTCGGCCTGAACGCCCTGGCCCGTCGCGTCCAGGGCAGCAGCGACCCGGATTTCCGGCAGGCACTGGTGGACCGCAAGGTGGCGGCCGATCTCTGGCAGGAAGACAAGGCACCCGTCCAGGTCTCCGGTGGCCGGCTTTTCCACGCCCGGCTGTCGCTGCCCTCCATCGTGCCGCCCGGGAGCTACTTCGTGCAGGTGCTGCTGGTGCGCGAGGGACGGGTCGTGGCGCGGCAGGAGCTGCCCTTCGAGGTGCGGCGCGTCGGCACCGCAGCCGAGATCACCACCGTCTCGCACGAGCAGCCGCTGCTCTATGGCCTGGCCTGCATCGCCCTGGCTGCCTTCGCCGGCTGGATCGGCAGCGTCATCTTCCGGCGATGAACGCCGTTTCCCGGTGGCGGGGAGCCGCCACGGAGCACCCCTTGCCGTGCATGGCCGATCCGATCCGCCGAGAAACCATGTTGCACCGGGCGGCGGACGGGGCCACATGCCGCGCGAAGGGAACCCGCCGCCATGTTCATCGAGACCGAATCCACCCCCAATCCCGCCACGCTGAAGTTCCTGCCCGGCCAGGACGTGATGGGCGCGCGCGGCACCGCCGACTTCCCCGATGCGGAGCAGGCGGCCCGTTCCCCGCTGGCGGAGCGGCTTTTCCGGCTGGAGGGCGTGGCGCGGGTCTTCCTGGGCGCCGATTTCGTGACCGTCACCAAGGGCGAGGACGCCGAATGGCAGGGCCTGCGCCCGCAGGTGCTGGGCGCGCTGATGGAGCACCTGATGGCCGGCCGCCCGATCCTGGCCGGAGAGCCCGTCGAGGCCGTCGAGGAGGAGGACACCGATCCCGCCGATGCCGAGGTGGTGGCCCAGATCAAGGAGCTGCTGGACACCCGCGTCCGCCCGGCGGTGGCCGGCGATGGCGGCGACATCGTGTTCCGCGGCTTCCGTGACGGCATCGTGCGCCTGCACATGCAGGGCGCCTGCTCCGGCTGCCCGTCTTCCCGCGCCACGCTGAAGCACGGCGTCGAAACGATGCTGCGGCATTATGTGCCGGAGGTTGTGGCGGTGGAGCAGGTCGAGGCCTGACCGCTCCTGGCCCGGCCCCGGGAGCGGGGTCGGGGCCGGCGTTCAGCCGGGGATGAAGACGGTGCTGCCGGTGGTGCGGCGGGCCTCCAGCGCGCGATGCGCCTCCGCCGCGTCGTGCAGCGGCCAGTGCTGGTTCACCACGATCTCGACCTTGCCGGTTTCCACCGCCTCGAAAAGGCTGTTCGCGCTGGCCACCATGTCGGCGCGTTTCGCCGTATAGGTCGACAGCGTCGGCCGCGTCAGGAAGAGCGATCCCTTGGCCGCCAGCAGGCCGGGATCGACCGGCGGCACGGGGCCGGAGGCATTGCCGTAGGTGACCATGGTGCCGAGCGGCGCCAGGCAGTCCAGCGAAGCCATGAAACTGTCCTTGCCGACGCTGTCATAGACGACCGGCAGCATCGCGCCGCCGGTGATCTCCTTGACCCGCTGCGGCAGGTCCTCGTCCGGCAGGATCACGTGCGCGGCGCCATGCGCCCGGGCGAGCTCGGCCTTTTCCGGCGCGCCGACCGTGCCGATCACGGTGCAGCCCAGGGCCTTGGCCCATTGGCACAGGATCAGCCCGACCCCGCCCGCCGCGGCATGGACAAGGATCGTCTGCCCCGCCTTCACCGGGAAGGTCCGGTGCAGCAGGTACTGCGCCGTCATGCCCTGCAGCATCATGGCCGCGGCGGTCTCGTCCGCAATCGCCGGCGGCAGCTTCACCAGCAGGTCGGCGCGCACCACGCGGGCTTCGGAATAGGCGCCGATCGGGCCGGTGCCATAGGCGACTCGGTCGCCGGGGGCGATGTCGGTGACGCCATCGCCCACCGCCTCGACCACGCCCGCCGCCTCCATCCCGATCACTGCCGGCAGGCTGGGCGCCTTGTAGAGCCCGGTCCGGAAATAGACGTCGATGTAGTTCAGCCCGACTGCGGTGTGGCGCACCAGCGCCTCGCCGGGCTTGGGCGCGGGGAGCGGGACCTCCTCCCAGAGCATCTTCTCGGGGCCGCCATATTCATGGATGCGGATGGCATGGTTCATGGGAGGAGTTCCTGAACGAAGGCGGCTTCGAGGCGGAGGAGGTAGCGCTTGGTCTCCGCGCCTCCCTCGCCGGAATAGCCGCCGAGCCGGCCGCTGGCGGCGACCACACGGTGGCAGGGGATGATGATCGGGATCGGATTGGCGCCGCAGGCCATGCCCACGGCCCGTGCGGAGGAGTTCAGTGTCCTGGCGATCTCGCCGTAGCGGGCGGTGCGTCCGGGCGGTATTTCCCGCATGGCCTGCCAGACGCGTTTCTGGAACTCCGTGCCATGGGGGGCGAGCGGCAGGCGGAAATCGCCCCGCTTGCCGTCGAACCATTCATGAAGCTGTTCCCGTGCCTCGGCCAGCAGGGGGGTTACGGTCTGGTCCCTGCCGCGCCCCCAGTCGAGGGCGACGACTTGGCCATCCTCTTCCGACACGGTGAGCTCGCCGAGTGGCGAGTGGAGCGTGAGTTGCGGCATGTCGGGCGGATTGGCCCTCTCCTGCCCGCGATCGTCAAGCTCCCTGGCCGGGATGGCTGCGGCGCGGGAACGCGCCGTGGTGGAATCGGGCCGGATCATTCGCGTGGACCGGGCGTGGAAAGCCGGGGGCAGGTCCTGGGTGGCGAGGCACGATCGGCCTGGGCGCGCCGGCCGGGCGCCCATCCCGGCAAGGCGGGCCGCCGGGCCCGGCCCACGGTCGGAGTGGAAGCGGCATGGCCCGGCCGCCGGAGGCTGGGGCAGGGGATCAGGCCCGGTGCAACTGCGTGACCAGCGCCGCCACCTCCGTCACCGGCAAGCCGCAGCGCCCGGCGGCGCAGAGATAGGCGGCGGGCTCGCCCTCCACCATGTCCTTGCCGGCGGCGGGGTGGCCGGGCGGCAGGGCGTCCGGCTCCGGCGCGCGCAGCACCACCGTGGCCGGGTCCGGCGCCCGCAGCGCGGCGCGCAGCAGGGGCTGCGCCGCGCCCGGCGGCCCGGCCACCACCACGCTCCGGCCGGAAACCAGAAGGTCCGCCGCGCCCAGCAGGGTGGGCATGGCGGTGACGCCGCCTTCCAGCCCGGTGAAGGCCGAGGCCGTGGCCTCCGCCCGCCGGGCCCAGCGGTCCTCGCCGGTCAGGTGGAAGAGCCGGGCCTGGGCCTCGGCCAGCATGCCGTTGCCGTTCGGGCTGGGCCCGTCGCCCGCGCTGCGGGTCCGGTAGGGGACGTCGGCGGCATCCCCGGCACTGCTGAAATAGGCCCCGTCCGGCGCGGCGAAGTGGCGCTCCGCGGCCTCGGCCCAGCCGGCGGCGCGGTCGAGGAAGCCGGCCTCGCCCGTCGCCTCGTGCAGCGCCAGCGCGGCGCGGGCCATGGCGGCGTGGTCTTCCAGCAGCCCGGTGGCGCCAGCCTGGCCGTCCTTCCAGGAATGCAGCAGCCTGCCATCCGGCGCCGCGAGGTCGCGCGCCACCGCCTCGAAGACCCTGCGGGCGAGGTCCAGCCAGTCCGGCCGGTCGAAGACCAGGGCGGCGCGCACCAGTCCGGAAACCATCAGCCCGTTCCAGTCGGCCAGCACCTTGTCGTCCCGCCCCGGCCGCACCCGTGCCGCGCGGGCCTCCAGCAGCCGGGCGCGGGACGCGGCGAGCGCCTTCTCCTGGTCTTCCGGCAGGGGGTCGGGATCGGCGGAGCGGTTCAGCACCACCTTGCCCTCCCAGTTGCCCTCGCTGCCGACGTCATAGACCTCGCGGAACAGTTCGGCGTCCTCGCCCAGCACCGCGTTCACCTCGGCGGCGGTCCAGACATAGAAGCGGCCTTCCTCGCCCTCGCTGTCGGCATCCAGCGCGGCGGCATAGGCGCCGTTGGGGGCGACCATCTCGCGCTCCAGCCAGCCCACCAGCTCCTCCGCCCGGAGGGCGTAGAGGGCGTCCGGCTGCTGCGCATAGGCCAGCGCCAGGAGCTCCAGGAGCTGGGCGTTGTCGTAGAGCATCTTCTCGAAATGCGGCACCAGCCAGACGCCATCCACGGCATAGCGGGCATAGCCGCCGCCGAGATGGTCCCAGATCCCACCCTGGCTCATCCGCCGCAGGAGGAGATGCACGGCCCCGGCGCAGTCCGGGCGTTCCAGCCGCTGCGCCATCTGCAGCAGGAAGCGGAAGATCGGCGCGTTGGGGAATTTCGGCGCCCCGCGCAGCCCGCCCTGCACCGGGTCCTGGATGCCCATCAGCGCCTCGGTCACGCGTTCCAGCAGATCCCGGTCCGGCAGGGCGCCGGGATGGCTGGCGGCGAGCTGCGCCAGGCCCTGGCCCAGCGCGGCGGTGTTCTGGGCGATCTTTTCCGGCTCCCGCGCATAGGTGGCGGCGACGCCGCGCAGCACCTGGCGGAAGGAAGGGCGACCCCAGCGCGGCTCGGGAGGAAAGTAGGTGCCGCCCCAGAAGGGCTCGCCCGCCGGCGTCAGGAACATGGTCAGCGGCCAGCCGCCCTGTTCGCCCAGCAGGTGCAGCGCGTTCATGTAGGCGGCGTCGATGTCGGGCCGTTCCTCGCGGTCCACCTTCACATTGACGAAGAGCTGGTTCATCAGCGCCGCCGTCTCGGGGTCCTCGAAGGATTCATGGGCCATCACATGGCACCAGTGGCAGGCGGCATAGCCCACCGAGAGCAGGATCGGCCGTCCCGTCGCCCGCGCCTCCGCCAGCGCCGCCCCTCCCCAGGGCCGCCAGTGCACGGGGTTTCCCGCATGCTGGAGCAGATAGGGGCTGGCCTCATGGCTCAGCAGGTTCTCGCTCGGATAGGTCTGGCCCATGCCAGCGCACCTAAGGTGCCCCCATCCTTCCCACCAGGGGGGCTCTCGGAGGTTTCGGGCCGGGGCCAGAGGGGCTCCGCCCCTCTGGACACCCCGCCAAGGGACGTTAGTCCCTTGGAACCCTGTGAGCGCTCCGCGAGGAGGGGGGACAGGACACCGGTCGCCGGATGGCATACCGGCGGAACAACCCCCTCCTCGCGGAGCGCTCATGGCGGGGTCTCGGGGGGATACCATCCCCCTGAGCGGCCCCTCCTTCAGCAAAGGGTCCGGGAGGCAGAGCCTCCCGGTTCCCAGGCCAGATCCTCGAAGAGCAACCCCTGGGGAAGTCATGAGCACGGCGGACACGATCTTTGCGCTGGCGACGGGGGCCGGGCGTTC
>NZ_JHWD01000032.1 GCF_000622225.1 Roseomonas mucosa ATCC BAA-692
ACATCGTCGAGACCGGCAACGACAGTTGGCGATTCAAGAACCGCGCCTGAACGCCTTACAAGAGGGGTCCCTTTTGCGCGCCGATCTGGGGTCCCAATTCAGTGCCGATTGACAGGTAGGGCGGCTCGTCGACCAGGAGGGCGTAGGCGCGTTGCAGAGCCTCCAGCTTCAGCGGATCGGTCTGCTCCGCGAAGCCCCGCAGCGTGCCCATCGCGATCTCCACCTCGCTCCGGCGCGGGGCCAGCGCCGCCTCGAACTCCGCTATCGAGGCGGCTTTCGCCGGCTCGACCGCGACCAGGAAGTCGAGGGCCGCCCGCACGTCGCGCTCGGTGATGAAGTGCGGGTGGTCGGGGCCGGCATAGCGGATCACGGTGGGACGCGAGACGAAGGTCATGGCATGGCCTCCTGGTGGGGCTTCGGGAGGGTGCGGGGGCGCCGCAGGCAGCGCTCCCCGGGGGGCGGCAGGCCGGGCATGTCGGCCCGCGCGTACCGGCCCCAGCCGATGCGGACCACCAGCCCCGCGACGCGCAGGGCACGCAGATGGCCGGTGACGTTCGACACCGAGCGGCCGACCTCGCCGGCGATGTCGCAGGCCTGCCGCGGGGTCTCCAGACAGGCCAGGATGGCGTCGCCCACGCGCCGCGGCCGCCGCCTCGGATTCCCGCCCGACGGGGCCGGCAGGGAGACCAATCCCGTCCGTGAGGTTTCGGTCGCCACGTAGCGGCCGTGGCCGGTGCGGGCCAACTCGCCGCCGCGCAGCAGCGTCTGCGCCAGGTCGTTCACCCGCGACGTCGGCAGGTCCAGTGCCCAGGCCACGTCCTGGATGCGAAGTTCCTGCCCCGGTGCCGCCAGCAGGGCGCCACGCACCACCATCAGCTCCAGCGCACCGAGGCGGCTCGGCGTCAGGGGGCGCGTGCCGGCGCAGTGCCAGCGCAGCACCCGTTTCCGGTGACTTTCCGCGCTGCCGAGGCGGACCAGCGCCTGCAATTCGGTGGCAGCCGTGTCCATGGGCAGGCCGCTGCGCGCCGCGACATCGGCGAGGTCGATCAAGGCTCCACCCGCGAGCGCTGCCGCCACGCGCCGGCTCGGGGACCAATCCGGGGCAACCGGCCCATCCCGCAGGCCCGAGAGCGCATCGCGGGCGATCAGCAGGTCCTGGCAGTAGGGGCGCACCCGGCCGTCGCGGCAGAGCCGCAGCAGCCTCCGCGCCACCACGAGCGGCGCGGCGCCGCAGCGCCGGGCGAGATCCGCGACCCCTCGCGGCGTCGACAGCGCGGCCAGGAGGCGACCCGGCAGATCCTTTTCCATGGCCCGGGGTGCCGTCATGCCACGAGCCGCGTGACCAGGGAGCGCAGGAGCTCCGCAAGGACCTCCGGCGGCATCGGCGGCGGCTCGGGCAGGGTGATGACCCTGGCCTCGGCCACCGTCGCGCCGATCGCCGCCGCAGTGGCCCGGGCTTCCGCCGGATCGCTGCCGGCCTGCCGCTCGATGGCGGCCACCGCCTGTTCCAGACGCGGGTCGCGCCCCATGCCGAAGGTGCCGGCCGCCACGACCGACGCGGCGCCCGCCGCCTCCGGCGCTGCCCGGGTCGCCGTCTCCAGCATCGTGGTGCTCGACGTGCTGGGCGGCTCCGTCCCGGCCTCGCTGGCAGGGCGCGGCACCTCCACCGTCCCGGCGGCGGCCAGGGCCACGGCTGCCGCCTCATCCAGGGTCGGCGCTGCCGCCGTCTCCGCAGCTGCCAGCATCGCCGCGAGGACCGGATCGTTCTCGGCCGCCTCCCGCCCAACCGGGACCAGCCCCTTACCGATCTGGGCCGACACCTCGCCGATCCGCTCTGCCGTCTTCCTGGTGTCCTCGGAGGGGCCGTGTAGCAGCACCGGGCGGTTGCGGCGGATCGACCCCTCGACCGGGATATCGGCGTGGAACAGCTTCGCGTAGATGCGCCGGCCGCCCAGCATGACGATCGCCTCGCCCTCCAGCAGCCGCTGCAGATCCGACCAGGCGACGCGGTTGACCTTGCGGACCTCGGCCGAGGGACCCTCGCGGTAGTTGCCCGCCTCGCCCGCCACGAAGCTGGTGGCCTGCGTCACCTCGGTCTCGCCGGCGGTCTTCTCGATCCAGTCGCGGGTGCGCTGCGCGTCCTGCTGGCGCATGGCGATGGTCAGGTTGGCGTTGCCGAGCAGCGAGGCGGTCTTCTCGCCGAGCCGGGCCCAGAGGCCGCTGACCTCCTGGAAGGCCAGCCAGAAGCAGATGTTGAGGCCGCGCCCCATCGCCAGCATGCGGTCCATGCCGTTGGTGGCGTAGTAGGCCAGCTCGTCGAACACGACGTAGAACGGTCCCTCGCCCATGCCGGGCTTGAGCGCGAAGATCTCGCGGCTGTCGCCCTCCAGCCGGGCGCCGAGCAGCTGCGCCAGCATGCCGCGCAGGCTGGCCACGACGATCTTGCCCAGCGAGGCCAGGGTGTCGTCGGAGTTCTCCAGCGCCGGCAGGTTGACGACGAGGATGCGCCGGTTCAGCACCACGTCGCGCATGTCGATGTCACCATGCAGCACCTTGAAGATGTGGCCGAGGCTGACCGAGAGCTGCGTGAAGGGGCCGGTGAAGTAGAACAGCGCGAAGCCATGCTGCTTGGAGGGTTCCTCGCCCTTCTGCTTGTTGAAGGGCTGGGTGGTGTCGTAGCCCGGCAGCTCGCCGAGATAGGCGTTCAGCGGGTAGATGATCTCCTCGGGCATGTTGTTGACGTGGATCTCCGTCACCGTGCCGCTGATACCCTCGCGGTGCAGGAAGATTCTCCGGGTGGCGAGCGTGCCGATGGAGCGCAGCTCCAGCGCGAAGCGGATGGTCTCGATGTTGACCGGGATGCCCCGGTTGTCGCGCATCCAGACCAGCACCGGGGCGATGGTGCCGACCAGCGCGATGGCGCGGGTGCGGAAGACGCCGTTGCTGTCCTCGGAGCGCTGCTCGCCCAGCTGGCTGACCAGCATCTCGCGCAGCGCGTCGGCATTGCCCGAGGCGAAGGGATTGAAGGTGTTGCTGTCCTTCACGCCGGAGGCGACGAGGAGGTTGAGGGCGAGCAGGTCGTCCTCGCGGCCGTAGCGCCGCAGCAGCGCCGCCACCTGGCCGAACAGCTGGTTGTCGGCCTTGCCGTCCACCAGCACGAAGCCCGAGCCCTGGGCGAGCGCGTTGGTCAGCAGGCTCAGGATGGCGGTTGTCTTGCCGGCGCCGGTGGTGCCGGGGATGGTGCCGTGCTGGCGGGCATCCTCGTTGGTGATCCACAGCTCCTGCCCGCTCACCTGGTCGTTGCCGATGTAGAGGCTGCCCGCGGCCATGCGCGGGCGGCGGTCCTTGGGGCTGGGGTAGTTCCAGTCCGGCTGCGCGGCGCTGCGCGGCAGGCGCAGCGGCAGCCTGATACGCCGGCGCATCACCCAGGCCGCATAGGCGAGCGACCCCGGCACCAGCAGGTCGATGGCGGCCGGGTAGAGGAAGGCCACGGCCGCCGTCGTGCTCAGCAGGAGGCCGGAGAACTGGCTGCCGAGCAGGTCCGCGAGCCGGACGGTGAAGGGCCGCACGTCGCGGTACCCCATCCCGCCGCCGCGCTCGAATTGACTCTGCGGCCCGGAGATCTCGCGCTGGATCATGGCGTGGCGCTCAGCGTTCCAGCCCGAAGCCGTCGCGCGCCGGCCGCGCGGGGCCAGGGGCCGCAGCCGCCGGTACGGTGGGCGGCCGGGGCGTGGCGGCCTGGGGCAATGGCGCCGTGCCCGGTGGCACGGAGGGTGGCAGCACGACCGGTCCCTGGCCGAGCTGCTGCCGCAGCTGCTGCATCGGCGACGGGCCGGGTACCGGCAGGTCGGCGCCGGGCTGCGGACCACGCGGTGGGGGCGGCTGGGAGAGCGACGCCCGGGCTCCGGCGTCGGCGCTCGCCAGCCGCTCCGCCCTGCCGCTTTCCGCGTTGCCGCCGAGGATCGCGCCGCCCGTGAAGGACAGGACCGTGCAGGCAACCAGGACGACCCAGTCGAAGCGGTTCCGCACGGCTCGCACGGTGGTCGCTTCCGACACCTTTCCGGCTGCCCTTTCGGAATCGCCGAGGTGGAAGTGGACATGCACGGGCCGGCCCGCGTCCTGCTGCGGGACCGACGCGACGGTCCGGCCCAGGAAGTCGGCGAGCGGGCTCTCGGGGTTGGGGTTCACGGCTGCGTCCTCGCTGTCTGCTCCTCGGCATGCTGGAGGAGCGCGATGCGAACGGCCCGCTCCGCCTCGTCGAGCTGCGGTGGGAACAGGGGACAGCGAGCCTGGCGCTCGGCCTGCCAGTGCGAGCGCGAACCGACCGCCTCGACCCGTGGATTGGGCTGGCTGTTCTGCCCGGGGCCGTGGCCGGGGAAGCCCAGCGAATGCAGGGCGTACCAGAGGGAGCGGTCGAGCAGCTTGAGGCCGTTGAACTGCGCCGGGGCGAGGATGCCGGACTCCAGCCGCGCGGCGTTGAGCAGCCCCATCAGGGCGGTGGTCTCGTAGGCGTGGCGGGCAGCCGCCGCCTCGGCCGCCTCGTGCGCCGCTCCCTCGGCCAGCACGGCATCGGCCCGCAGCAGCACCGCCGGAGGGACCGGCAGGCTCTCCGCAGGGCCGGTGGGCGACGGATCACGGGCCTGCCCCAGCGCCTCGGCGAGATCGCCCAGCAGCTGCTGGCATTCCTCGCGCCGCCCGCTTAGGTGCAGCGCGAAGGCCGCGAAGATGACGCGCCCCGCCGGGGAGGCCCGGCGCGGGCCGCGCCAGACGGGGCCGAGCTGAAGGAGCAGCGCCTGCCGCAGCCTGGTCCCGTCCACCTCTCCCTTGGCATCGAGGCAGAAGCGGCCGGCCCATTCCTGGACGTGCAGGGCGGGATCGGCCGGCCGAGGCGCCTTGGGAGCCGGATCGACGAGCTTCAGGTGCCGGCCGAGCATGGCACTGGCCGCCCGGTAGAAGCGGGCCTGCTCGCGCAGCAGGCCGTCGAGGTCGAAGCGCCGCCGAAAGCGGCCCGGCGGCGCCCCGACGAAGCAGAGCACGGCCAGGGCGCCGATCAGCCCGGCCGCCGGCCACCGGAAGAAGCCGTTGACCTGCCCGCACATCGCCACCAGGCGCTCGAAGCTGACGGTCGCGTAGTTGCCGTGGATCACGCCCTGCCGCAGCGCCTCGTAGCCGTCGGTGAAACGGCCGATGAAGGTCATCTTGCGGATCTGCAGCCAGGCCACCGCCTCGACCACCTCGCGGTGGTAGCTCGACCACAGCATCCAGCCGAGGAAGCCGCAGCCGATGACGATCACGATCAGGCTGAGGAAGACGTAGTCGTCGCTCGACGCCCAGCCGCGGCGGGCGCCACCTCCCGCCGTGCTCATGCCGGGGCTCCGAAGAACACGATGTTGGCGTGGTGCCGTCTTGGCTCGATGCCTTGCCGCTCCGCCGGCTGGGTGCCGTCATAGCCTGGCAGCGCCGCGAGATAGAGGTTCAGCGGCCAGACGATGCCCTCGGGCATCGCCCGGGCATCGACCTCCATCACCTCGCCGCCGATCCGTCGCCGGAAGCGGCGCCGGGTGGCGAGGGCGGCGATCGAGGACAGCTCCATCGCGAAGCGCACCGCCGCGTTGTCGAGCGGCAGGCCGGTGTGGTCGCGCATCCAGACCAGCACCGGGGACAGCGCCCGGATCAGCCGGGCCGCCAGGCTGCGCCAGGGGCCGTGGCAAACCGCGCGGAAGCCCGTCATGCGGCGCAGCAACGCGAGGCTGACCGCCTCGGCGTCGCCGTCGCGCAGGGCATCGGGCGGGCGGTCGGGAAAGCAGGCGCTGGCCATGCGGGTCTCCGGTCTCATACGCGGAATCTGCCCTGGCTCCTTGCGAACGGCGCCGCTCAGGGTGTGCCCCTGGACCCCGTGCCGCTGGTCCGGTCGCGCAGCCGCAGGACCTGGGTCAGCACCTGGCGCAGATAGCGGTCCTTGTAGACCTCGGTGCGGGAGTGGTAGCGGCCGACACCCTCCCAGAAGTCGCCGCCGGCGCTGTCGAGGGCCGTGCGAAGGATCCAGGCGCCCGCCTCGACATTGGCGCAGAAATTGTTGAGCAACGCCTCGCGCGCGGCGGCGACGCTGGTCCCCCAGCGCCGGGCGATGGCCGGCAGGTGGATCTCGTTGATCTGCATCGGGCCGATATCGACCGTGCCGTTGGTGTTGCCGCTGGTCCGGCCGATCGAGCCGCCCTCGACCGCGAGCAGCACCGCGATCACGCCCGGTGGCACCCGGTGCAGCGCCGCCGCGGCGCGGATGCACTCGGTCACCGCCGTCACCGTGGCGTCGGAGACGTCGTCTGCCCTGGCTTGCCCCACCAGGAGGTAGGGGAGGATGGCGGCAGCCAGCAGGGTGGCTCTCATGGGCTGGCTCCCGGGGCCGGGCGCCGGGGTGGGGAGGCCTCCGCGCGCAGCGTGCGCCAGACCTCGGCGAAGTCGTTGACGACCAGCGCGGTCGGGCCGCCGGTCCGGTGGATCGCCTCCAGCGCCGAGAGGGCGACCACCGTGAAGGGCTCGCCCCGCACCCCTGCCACCCGGTAGCCCAGCAGCGCGGCGGGATCGCGGTGCTGCTCGACGCCCAGCCCGCGCCCGGTGGCCGCCTGCCAGACGGCGCCGGCGGCGGCGAGGATGCTGGGCATCACCCCGTCCGGTGCGCCGGCCAGATCGGCGGGCAGGCGGTGCAGCCGGCCGGAACCCTCGTCGCGCAGCAGCAGGGGCCGGCCATCGCGCTCGACCATCGCCTGCAGGGCGCGGCCGAGCCGGTCGAGATCCAGGGGCGGGCTCATGCCAGCCTCCGGCGGCGCCAGGCGGGGACGGCGGGCCGCAGCCGGCCGACCAGCCAGCGGCGCAGCACCCGCAGCAGCGCCGGCACCGTCAGCCCGAAGAAGCTGATCGTGCCGAAGAACACGGTGCCGGCGAGGGCGACGTAGAGGGTGGCCCAGCTCCAGTAGACCACGAAGCACAGCACCGGCAGGCAGGCGCGGGCGTCGAGCATGAGGATGCGCACGGGCAGGGCGGTGTTGCGCCACATCAGCCGATCTCCTTGAGCGCGCGGGCCGCCACGGCCTCGGTGATCCGGCCCTGTTCCAGGGCCGAGCGGATCGAGGCGGTGAAGCTCTGACCCTGGGTGTCGACCGCCTCGCGGGTGATGACCGGCCAGGCGCCGGGATCGGCCCGCAGCAGCCGGGTCCGCAGCCCGGCATCGAAGGCGAGGAACTCGCGGATCGCGGTCCGGCGGCCGTCGGCCGAGGGCAGCAGGCGCTGGTTGACGACGAGGCGCAGCGACTGCGCGACCGAGGCCACGAGGTTGTCGCGCTCGTCGCGCGGGCACAGGGTGGTGATGCGCTGCATGGTCAGCGGCACGTCGTCGGCGTGGATGGTGGTGGTCAGCGCGTGGCCGGAGATGGCGGCGTGGATCGAGGCGGCCATGGTGGCGCTGTCGCGGCACTCGCCGACGATGATGTCGGTGGGCTCGCGGCGCATGCAGCCGCGGATGAAGGCCTCGAAGCTGGGCAGGTCGCGCGGCACCTCGGTCTGGGCCATGGTGGAGCTGGCGGTCGGGAAGCGGTCGAGCAGGAACTCGACCGGCGCCGCCGCCTCCTGGATGTTGTAGTGCCCCTCCGGGTCGGCCAGCTTGGCCACCGTCATGCCGGCGATCAGGGTGGACTTCCCCGAGCCGGTGCCGCCCGAGACGATCACCATGCCGCGCTCGGGAAAGCAGGCGGCGAGGATGCCGGGCTCGACCAGCTGCTGGGCCAGCGAGGGCGGCAGGTCGGGGATCGGGCGCAGCACGATGTTGGCGCCCTCGCGCCGCGCCGCGCGGATCGGGGTGGCGTTGAGCCGGAAGCGCAGCCGGCGCGAGCGGGACAGGCCCACCTCGTAGCTGACGTCGAAGTCGGAGCCGCCCTGCAGGCGGGCGGTGCCGTCGGCGCCGTAGAGGTGGTTGGTGATGTCGCCGAGCTCGACCTCGCTCAGCATGCCGCGCGTGGCGCGGCGGTTGCGGCCGTGGATGCGGACCCAGACCGGGTGGCCGGTCTGGAAGGCGATGCGCGAGGCGCCGTGCTCGTAGGCCCAGACCAGTAGCGCATCCAGCCCCGGCGCCTGCTTGCGTGGCTCCGTCACCCAGCGCTGGCCTTCGCCGGGCCAGGGATCCGGGTCGCGCGCCGGGGCGGTCGCCTCGCCGACTTCGGCTGGCAGCGGCAGGACGAGGTTCATCGGCAGCCTGCCCCAGGCTGCCAGCGCCGGATATTCGCCTGCAGACCGGGCTGCTCGGTGATGCGCACCACCCGGTCGCCGATGTTCAGCCGCGACCGGCCGCCCTCGGTGTTGCGGGTCTCGAAGGCGACCCGCGGCTCCTCCACCAGCCCGGCGCGCAGCAGCACCCGGTAGCGGGCCATGCCGACGATGTCGCGCTGCAACCGGCCGAGATCGGAGAGGAAGATCGTCACCGCCTGCTTCTCGCCCTGGGCCCAACCCTCGGCGACGCCACGGTTCCAGTAGGCCACCTCCTGGCGGGTGCGCGGCAGTGCCGCGTCGGCCGGGCGGGCCGGGCTGCCCCAGGCACGGACCAGGTAGGAGCGCCAGTCCGGCGGCGCGGAGGTCAGCTGTGCCTCGCGGGTGATCTCGAAGATGCAGGAGGTCTCGCGCGCCACCTGGCCGTTCTCGCCCAGCGCGAAGGCCATCTGCGCCTCGGAGACGATGGGCGGGCGCATCAGCGTCTGGCCGCCGCCCACCGGCAGCACCAGGGGGCGGAAGTCGTAGGTGGCGGTGAGCTGGGCCTCGTAGCGGCGCAGCATCTCGTTGATGGCGAAAGAGCGGGCGGCGAGGCCGCCCTGGGCGCCATAGGTCATGGCGGCCTGCCGGAGCACCTCGGCGCGGCCGGTCTCCAGCCCGTCGCCGGGCAGGTCGCCCGGGCGGGCGGCCTGCAGCGCCTCCAGCGAGGGCGGGGCGTCGCCACCCTCCACCACCGGCATGTTGCCGGCGCCGGTGATCGGCTGGTTCAGCTGGCTGGCGAGCGACCGGGCGGCGGCGTCGTACTGCGCCTCGTTGGGCATGGGCGGGCTGGGGAGGAGGCGCACCGAACCCTCGGCACGCACGCCAGGGGCGAAGGCCAGGGCGAGGAGGGCGGTCGCGGCGAGCAGCGCCGGGCGCCGCGGGGCGGGGCGGGGCTCAGACACGATGCACCACCTGGACCGTGCGGGAGGCCGGATCGAGCTGCACCGTGGCATAGGCCCCGGCCTGCTCGCCGAGGGCGGCGAAGGCGTCCACGACCGTGGTGGCGGGCAGGTTGAGCGAGACCGGCACGGGCTGCGGCCGCTCGACTCCCTCGACGCTCGACACCACCACCCGGTAGCCCACGACATCGGCGAGCTTGCGCACGCCATCGGCCAGCGGGCCGTTCCAGGCGAAGGCGATGGGACGCTGCAGCTCCTCCGGCACCACGCGGCCGCGACGGGCGGTGAGGTCCACCCGGCTGACGCCGCCGAGCTGCGAGAGCTGCTGCCCCACCTGCTCCATCGACTGGCGGAGCGCGATCTCCGGGTTGGGCATGCCGGGGGTTGCGATCTCGGCCGTGGGGCCGCCCGTGGCGCAGCCCGCGAGGCCGACCAACCCCATCAAGGCCAGCATCAGCCGGCTGTTCATCCTCGCCATGCGGGACCTCCGTTCCTATGCGTGAAGCATGGAGCGGAGCGATGCGAACGGGAGGCCTCCCTTTGCAGCTGCGGGCTCGTTCGCCGACCTGTCAGGCTGACGAGGACGGGGCTACGAATCCTGTGTTCGCATCGAACACGGCCCCTATGCGACGCGACTATTCGGCCGCCAGCTTCTGGGAAGGCTGGCCATGATCGGGCGCCACGTCCCGCAGGACGATGCCGAGGCCTTTGCCGTCGATCAGCTCGGCGGCGATCTCGTCCACCACGCCGGCTTCGGCGCGCGTGTCCAGCTCGCCGAGCTTGAGCCGCTCGTTCTTGCGCCGCTCGATCTCCTTCACCGCCGAGCCGCGCTTGAACACCTTCGCCAACCGCCGCAGCGCCTCCGAGAAGCCCAGGGCCGCATAGAGGCGGTTGCGCAGGCTGGTGTCGCCCGGCGTGGTGCTCAGCGCCCACAGCTCGACCGGGCCCAGCGAGTTGATGAGCATCTGCTCGTACTTGGCACCGCCGGCGGTCAGCACCGCGAGGAAGGGAGCCCCGTTCGGTCCCGGGCCGTTGAGCGCATAGCGCACGACATCCGCACTCGCGGCCGACAGGTCGAAGCGCGTGATGATCTCTTCGCGCTCCTTCTCGTCGCCGGTCCGCAGGATGAAGCGCCCGGTGCTCTGGGCGACGATGGCCTCGCCCATGTCCTCCAGCCGCTGCGACGAGAAGCCGAGCTGGATGTTGTGCTTGCGGCCCTCGCGCACGTCGAGCTCGGCCTGGGCGCGGACCAGCGGGCTGCCCCTGGTGCGGTGCCACTCGTCGTAGTCGAGGCGCTTGACCGCCTCCATCACCTCCTGGAACCGCTCGCGGTGGTAGTCGCGCACCGGCTCGGGGACGAACTGCGCGTAGTCCGGGTGCAGGAAGAAGTTCCGCGCCAGCAGATGCCGCGCCAGCATGTACATCAGCTCGGTCTGCCGGTTCGCCGCCGCCGAGCCGGCCGGAGCCACCGCGGCGAGGTCGAGCACGATGATGCGGGCCGGGCCGAAATCCAGGCGGGTTGGCCGGCTCAACGAGGGAAAGCGCCGGATCAGATCGTAGACGTAGCGCTCGAACAGGGTGCAGGCGGACTCGCTGGTCTCGGCGATATGCAGGTCCTTGAAGGCGTCGCGGATCTGGTCCGAGCGGGCGGCGGCGATCAGGTCCTGCAGCACCGGCACGGCATGGCGCTGCGCTACCTCGGCCAGCCGCATCTCGCCGGCGCCGATCAGCGCATCCACGGCGTCGCGCCACCAGGGGGTATCGCCGGGCAGGACGAGCCCGTGGCGGCGCAGCGCGGCATCCACCTCCGGCTCCACGCCGGCCCGGTAGGGCTTCGGCGAGCCGCCGGTGACGTCGGTGCAGAGCCGGTAGGCCTCGTCGATCACGGCGCCGATCAGCTGCGCCATGCCCTCGAAGGGAGTGGAGGTATCCGGGGGCGTGGTGGCCAGCGCCAGGAAGTTCTGCAGGAAGGACCGCTCCAGTGGCAGCGGGTAGTGGCAGCCGACCTGCAGGTCGAAGATATTGACCTCGTAGCCCGGCCCGAACTGCATGGTGACGAAGATCGCCTCGTGCTCGCGCGCGGGGCCGAGCGCCTCGCGCACCAGCCGCACGAAGCCCTGCGCCGAAGGGCCGATATCGGCCTTGCCGATCAGCGGCAGCCTGGCGCCCTTGACCCCGAGCACGGCGGGGCTGAGCACCAGGCCGAGGTTGATGCAGTTGGCCAGCACCGACTTGCCGGAACCGGGCGGCGCCACGAAGACGTCGCAGACGAGCGGGCGCTTGTCGCCGCCGGAGGGGTCGTAGGGCCAGATGGCGCCGTCGGGCCGGCGGAACAGCACCGAGCCCTGCTCCCAGGGCGAGGCGGTGCGGTTCCAGGGCAGCATGGCGAAGGCGTCGCCCAGCAGGGCGATCTGCGGCGTGCCGGTCGAGGTGAGCGACAGGCCGGGGACGCTGGACAGCGCCCCCTCCAGCGGATCGCCGGCGATCGGGGTGGTCTTGCAGTTGCCCCAGCCCTCGATGCGCTGCGCCAGGGTCGAGGCGCGACGGCGCAGCAGCCGCATCTCGCCGGCCGGGGCCCAGGTCGCGAAGGAGGCGCGCAGCCGCACGCCGATGTGGTTGTCCTCGTTGCGGGCCTGCCGCAGGGCGTCGAAGGCGCGCCGGATATCGGCGTTGCCGGGGAACATCGAGAAGAAGGTCGCGGCGACCTCCTTGATCTGCATGGCGTTGCGGCCGCCGCCCTCGATCACCACGGCGCTGCGCCAGGGGATGCGGTCCTGGCCCAGCCGGGCGGAAAGCTCGACGAAGGGACGCGGATCCTCGGGCCCCACCGCCATGTCCACCGGGGCATAGTCGTGATCGCCGATGCGGACGCGCTGGCCCCCCAGCGTCTCGGCATCGGCATGGAACATCTGCTCGGCCACGGCCGGCCACAGCATGCCGGCGGTGGGGCTCTCGCCGCCATCGGGATCCTCGGTCGCCCGCGGCATCACCCGGTCGCCCGGCAACGTCGCCTTCCAGTCGGAGCCGGCGGTTTCGCGGTAGACGGATTCGCGGATCACCCTGAGCGCCTCGTGGGCATCCAGTTCGCGGGTGGCGACGTCGTTGTTGCCGAGCGACGCGACGACCCGCGAGACGAAGGCCGTGTGCCGCGCCGCCATCACCTCGGAGCGCAGGTAGTAGCGCTGGCTGTTGCCGGCGCGCGGCCCCTCGCGCGAGAGGACCTTCTGCTCCTCGGCCATCTGCCGGCGCTCCTCCTTGGTCAGGACAGCGCGGCGGGTCCAGAGCACGTAGTAGGCGGCCTCCCAGCGCATGATCCGGGGCCACAGCGCCGCGCGTTCCTCGAGCACGTCCGAGACGTTGAGACCGAGTTCCCGTGCGATGGTGCGGCAGGAGGCGAGGTTCAGCCGCTCGATCTCGACCCCGGCCATGTCCGGGTCGGAGACGTACCAGCCGACAATGGCGTGGCCACGGTCCTCCAGCGCGCCCGCCAGGTCGATGCGCTGTGCCGTGGCGATGCGCTCGACGTCGTCGCGCTTGGCCATCCGCCGCATGCCCTCGATACGGACCACGCTGAGGTAGTCGCATTGGCGCGTCACCAGGGCGTCGCCATGGGCGGTCTCGATCTCGCAGAAGGCCGGCAGCGGCTGGCGGAGAACCAGCGACAGGCCGGCGAGGCCACGGGTGATGGCGGTGGCGATCATGCGGCCTCCGGGCGGTGGTGGATCATCCTGGGCGCGCCCCAGGCGCGCAGCAGGTCCGGATAGATGTCCTCCTTGCCGCGCGGCATCC
This sequence comes from Roseomonas mucosa ATCC BAA-692, assembly GCF_000622225.1. Lineage (GTDB taxonomy): Bacteria > Pseudomonadota > Alphaproteobacteria > Acetobacterales > Acetobacteraceae > Roseomonas > Roseomonas mucosa. The sequence continues at coordinate 12,987 of NZ_JHWD01000032.1, forward strand.
GGCCGAGCGGCAGCAGGCGGACGCCGCCAAGGAGGTAGGCCCGGTCCTGGTAGGCGCGCGGCGCGAGGCCGAGCAGCGCGGCGCCGAGCACCGCCGGATCGTGGGTCAGGAGCTTGCTGGCGCAGATCGCCTGGCGGGCCCGGAACGCGGTCAGGGCCCGCCAGGCGGCGATGGTGGCCGGGCTTTCCCGGCGTGGCAGGATGTCGAGCGTCGGATCGTCGCCCGCCTCCAGCAAGGAGAGCTGGGCGGCGCGCGCGACGGCGAACAGCGCCTGCTGGCTCATCTCCGGCAGCCAGATCAGGGTCGCGGATCCCTCGGCCGCCGCGGTGTCGAGGTGCTGCGTGAGATGGCAGAGGGTACAGGCCACGGCGAGGTTGCCGGGCGCGGCGTCGGCCTCGTCGCCGTTCAGGTGGAACCATTCCTGCCGGCCCGCGGCGAGGGCGCCGCAGAACCGGCAGGGAATGTCGGGCACCGGGGCGGGGTCCACCTTGGTCGCCCGCCGCTCCCGGCAGGCCGCGCCGCCCCAGGAGGACGTATGCGACGACAGCAGGAGCGGCGGGAAACGCATGGTGGGAGGCCCCGGCTCAGTTGAAGGTGACGACCGAGTTGGTGCCGCTGACCGTCGCGGAGCCACCGGAGGCGGTCTGCGCTGCCTTGCCGATCCAGACGCCGCCGGTGGCGAAGAGGCCGCAGAGCACGATGCCGGCGAGGCCCATGGCGACCTTGCCGCCCTCGCGGTTCTGCGGCTGGCGCGACTGCCACAGGGCCCAGGCGCCGCCGATCAGGCAGATCAGCGCCGCGACGTACATCGCCATGGAGCCGAGGTTGCCGCCGGCGGTGGCCGCCTCCTGCGCCATGGTGCCGACCTGGCCGCCGATGGTGTTGGCGGCCTGGGCGAAGGCGTTGCCGGAGAAGAACGCCCCCATGGCCGCCGCCATCAGCGCCAGCCCGACGCGGCGGCGCAGGATCGCGCCCTGGGGGCGCGGGGCGAGGGTGGTCTTGTGGGAGATGATCGACACGATGATCGCTTTCCTGTTCAGGGCCGGGGCGCCGTCGGCGACCCTGCGATGATGCTGTGCGAGGTCCTTGCGAACGGCGCGCAGGATTTTTCGCGCGATCCTCAGGCGAACAGCGCGGCGAGGAAGGTCGCCAGCGGCAGCACGTTGATGAGCATGACGCCAAAGACGAACTGCACGAGGCAGCCACCCTGCGGCCGGCGGCTGATGCCGCGCATCACCGCCCACCAGGCGAACACGGCCATCAGCGCCATCATCGCGCCGAAGGCCTGGAAGAAACCCTGGAAGATGGTGACGACGTTGACGACGGTCTCGGCGGGAGTGGCACCCAGGGCGCCGCTGGCGCTCGGCACGTAGCCGAAGGCGCCGCCGGTGCCGACGATGATGGACGAGCCGCCGCTGCGGTTGGCCATGGTCAGGATGCCGTCGAAGCTGGCGAAGACGCCGCTCAGCACCAGCGACACCCAGGGGATCCAGGGCTTGCCCCGGAAGGGGTTGTGCGGTTGCGCCTGCTGCCAGAAGCCCCAGGCGCCGAAAAGGAAGGCGGCGATGGCCGCCAGGTAGCAGAAGGCGGGGACGAGGAAGGTGATCGCGCCACCGACATCGGCCGCGAAGTTGGCGAGGCCCTGCATGGTGGCGCGTCCTACTGGATGGAGCCGCGCTCAGCGCGCACGACCCAGGTCGCGCCCTGCTGCGCGATGGCGGTGATGCGGCCGTAGCCCGGCACCCGGTCACCGACGGCGACCTGGAGCTGGGTGCCGGACTCGCCGGTGTTGTCCACCTCGGAGAGCATGGCGAGCCCGGGAGAGGCCGCCTGGACCCGGTAGCGGCGCCTCACGGTGTCGCTGGGAGCCGGGGTCCGCGACGCGGCGGCGGTGACCGGCGGTGCCGGGGCGGGAGCTGCTGCCAGAGGCATTGGCGCCGGCGGCACCGGCGAACCCATGGCGGCCGCCACGGAGCCGCGCGCCTCGGCGAGTGCCACGCGACGCGAGAGATCGGCCGTGGCGGCATCGAGGCGCTCCCGGGCGGCCGCCATGTCCGCGCGCAGCTGCCGGTTCTCCTCGCGTAGGTCGCGCACCATGGTCCCGATCGTCGTCACCAGCCCCAGCACCTCGACCTGCTGCGGCGTGCTCATCGGTGCCGGGCGCAACCCGGCCGCCACGGTGACCGGATCGGGCGTCGCGAACTGGCTGGCTACCGTCGCGGGGGCCGGCACCGGGATGACCGTCAGGGGCGCCGGCGTGGTCACGACCCCCGCCGCCCTTGCCGGGGGTGCGGCGGACGCCACGGCGGCTGGGGGCGGCTCCGCCGCGGCGGTGGCTGCGGGTGTGCTGGTCGTCACGGACGGGATGACCGCGGTCGGCGGCGTCTGGATCGGGGCAGGGTCGGCAGGCGCCGTGACCATGGCAGGGCGCGGCGTGGTCACCTCGGGGGGCGTGCCGCCGGTTGCCACGGGCGGCCGGGCGGGGACTTCCCCGATCCGGGGTGCCAGTGGCGTCGGTTCCACGATGCGGCGAGCGGGCGGCGAGGCGGCCGGCGTGGGAAGGTTGCCTTCGGCCGTGGCCGGCGCGGGGCGGGCAGGGTTGGCCTGGAAGCCCACGATCTCCTGCAACTGCTGCTGCGGCGGGGCCGGGCGGTGCCGCTCGCGCTCGACCGGCGGCACCGACACCGGCGCGGGGCCGGCGGCGATCCGCGCCGAGGGCGCGACCAGCTCGGGGCCATGCGGCGCGATGACCTGCCGGGCGCCTTCCATCGCACCCTGCAGGCTCGCCGACACTCGCCGGAGGTCGAGGGGATAGATCGTGTTGTAGGGGGACGCCAGGAAGGCACCACCCGCGAGCAGCAGCACGGCACCGAGGGCCACACCACCGAGGAGGCGGCTGCGCCTCCTGGCGCGAGGGGCGGGCTTCGCCGGGCTTATCGCCTCGCTAGGCCGCTGCGGAGGCTCCTGCGGCGCACCGGGGCTCGACGGGCCCGCCGGGCCCGGCGCGTCCGCGGTCAGCGGCCGGAAATCGGGATGCGCGACGAGGTGGGTGTCCATGAGACGATCCTGCTGGGCGTTGGCCCGCAGGATCGTCCACCCCGACGCGAACGGCGCCCGGGAAAGCCACCGGCCAGGCGTCAGTCGGCGGCGCGCAGATCCTGTAGGAACATGATCCCGACCGGTGCATTGGCGGCGAGATGGATGGTCGGGCCGCGCGGCGCCGCCTGTTCCAGTGCCCGGCCAACCTGCTGCGCGGCGACGCCGGCACCGACCGCGAGCTGCTGCTCCGGGTTGAGGCGGGTGATGAAGGAGGTGCCACCCAGGGGGTTGAGCTGCCCATAGGTGTTCGAGGTGGTCGCGACGGCCTGGCCGAGCCCGGCGATGAAGGCCGCGGCGGCGGGCAGCACGAAGCGCTCCAACATCCGCTGGTCGACGTTGGTGGCCACCGCGGTCTCCATGCTGTCGGGGGCCACCACGATGCCGTCGGCCTGGATGGTCTGACCCTGGTACTGCACACGCGTGACGCGGACGACGAGGCGGTTGCTCTGCCCGGCCCGGTTGAAGCTGCCGATCAGGCGAGCGCCCGCGATGGGGCCGCTGTCGGCCTGCAGCACGATGGGACCGCCCGTCTCCGAGCTGACCGCCAGCACGGTGTGGGCATAGAGACCCCGCCCGGCCGGCATCAACACACGGCCCTGGCGCACGCTGCCGCCGGGGAGGGCGCCATCCGTCTCCGTGGTCGCCGGGCGCGTGACACGGCCGGCGGAAGCCGGTCGGGCGAAGGCACCTGCGCCGTCCCGGCCGTCCTCGGCGGCGGCGGATGGCGCGAGGGTCACGGTGGTCTGCCCCGGGCGACCCTGCCAGCCGCCGAACAGCCCATTCACCGCGGCGCGGAAGGCCGGATCGTCGGCCGGCGTCGTCGGCGTATTCGTTTGGGCGACTGTGCGGATCGGGTTCGGGGAGGGGGTCGCGCGCATCGGCGGAGGCGCGTAGAGCAGGGCCGGGGGCGGTGCCTCCACCGTGGCCGGTCGCACGGCCGGCGGGGAGACAACCGGTGCCGCCGGCGCGGGCGTTGCGATCGCGGCCGGGAGCTGGACGGGCGGCGGCAGCTGCAGATCCGGCGGAATGCCGCGCTGGCTGGCGTTGATCGGGGGCGTGAAGGACCGTCCAGCCTGCTGCGCTCGCTCGGCTTGCCGCTGGTTGTCGGCCACCGCGAGGCGGTCCTGGTAGGGGTTGCTGTTGGGACCACCCGGCAGCGTGTTGACCGGGGTCTGCCGCGCCGCGCGGCTTTCCGCGGGGGGCTCGGTGGAGCCGAGTGCCGCCCAGATGGCGGTGCCCACCACGGTCGCGCCGAGGGCGGCGATCCCGGCGAGCCGCATCGGCCCGGCGCCGAGGGCGCGGTTGAAGGGGTTGCGCAGCACCCTGCGCCGGATGGCGGCGTCGGACATCAGCGTTCCTCGCGCAGCTCGGCCGAGACCGTGCGGTTGTTGACGGAGAGCAGCACGACCGGCGTCTGCGCCAGTGCGTAGACCGTGGTTCCACCCTCGCCGTACTGCGAGGCGTCCCAGGGCGGCGACAGCAGGGTGTGGCGCGTGCGCAGGTAGAGCTGGCTGCCCAGCCGCCAGGCCCGCACGTCGTCGGGCGAGACACCGCTGACGGCGAGGGGCACGGCATCGGCCGGGGCCACGCCGGAGAGCATGGCGGTCAGGTAGGGGGCGCCGGTCACGGGCGCGCCCGGACGGGTGTCGATCTGAATGCGGGCGTTCGGCCCTCGGTTGGAGACGTGGATGCTGACATCCGCGTCGTAGCGCGACTGGCCGGCCACCAGCAGGAAGGAGATCGGCTTGGGCGCCCCCTGCAGGTTGACCAGCAGGCCGCCGCGCGGCGCCACGGACATCGGCGTGATCTGGATGGTGTTGGAGCCGCGCACCGGGACGCAGACATGGAAACCCGTCAGGTCGGCAGACGGCCCTCCGGGGCCGGCGGGTCCGGCATTGGGCGAGGTCGAGCAGCCGCCGACGCCGGCACCGCCGCCGCCCGAGACGTTGGCGTTGTTGGAGTTGGTATCCCAGGCGATGGGCCATGGCTGGCCGGTGTTGTCGAAGAAGCTGAGCGCGGTGGGGTAGCCGCGCACGGTCTGCACGATGGAGGTCGGCTGGCCGGGCTGGAAGCCGACATTCACCGGCCGGCTCACGGGCGCCGCCACGATGGCGACGCTCTCCTCCTGGGCGCGGCGCACCTCGCCGTAGCGGCGCGCCAGCTCGCGGATCATCTCCGGGGTGAGCGGGATCGCGTCCTCCAGGATGCGGTCGCGCGTGGCGGCCCGATCCGCCGGGCTCGGCGGTGGCGGCGCCTGGGCCGATGCGGCAGCGGCGAGCACGGAGCCCGCGGCAAGGCCAAGGATGGCGTGACGGACATGCACGAGAGGAGCTCCTGATCCGGCTATCGGGCGATGGCGACCAGCTGGTCGATCATCAGGCCGTCCGGACGATCCTCGTCGTTGGTGCGAACGACGACCGTCGAGATGGTCAGGTTGGTCTGGCTCGTCTGCTGCGAGTTCTCGCAGGTCTGCACGATGGGAAACTGCACCGTGTGGCTCAGGCGCCCCCGCACGATCTGCGTGTCGGCGATGGTGGCGGCGCGCTGCGCCTGGGCGTAGCAGACCATGCGCCCGGCCTTCATCGCCTCGAAGTTGCCGCTGGCTTGGTAGCTACGGGCGAAGCTGTTCCAGCCCTGCAGCGAGAAGCGCCGTCCCGCCGTGTTCAGCTGCGTCGGGTAGTCGTGATAGTTGACATTATAGGCGGCGAGCACCGCCCGGACCGTCCATTCCAGCAGCTGCGCGTCATCCACGACGGGGCTTTCGAGCGCGCGGATCGGCCGCGGCGGGTTGCGACCGTCGACCAGGAAGTAGCGGGTTTCGCTGGGGCGTGTCTGCAGCCAGTAGGAATGCGCCAGCGCCGAGAGGGTGACGACGGACATGGCGACCGTCAGGAGGGTGAGGCGATTGACCAGGCGTCCCTGGAACTCCGGATCGCTCAGCCGGTGACTGATCGCCGTGCGCGCATTCTGCATGACAAGGTTCCATCCTGATGACGGAATCCTCGGTCATGGTGATGCGAACAGCCACGGATCGCCGCTAATGGTCCAGGTTGGATACCTCTCGCTGGTAGCCGCTCGACCGCTTGGTGAGTGGGGCGACATAGGTCCATCGGTTGCCGAAGAACAGACGACCCGCATGCTTGTGGCATTGACGGACCTCCATTCCGGCCTCGTGCAGCCGCCTGCGCGCCAGGTCGGGGTCATAGGTGTCGGTCAGCTCCTCCCGCGGCCGTGGCGGGACATTCATCAGGTGCAGCCGCGATACGACGGCGCTGAAGGGAATGCCGAGATCGCGGGCGACGGCGCGCGGGTGCTGGCCGGCCCAGCGGGTGCTCGCGAGGTAGAGTTCGAGGCGTGGCGTCCAGGCCACCTGACCGCGGCTGGCGCGCACCTCGACGGCGAGCGGCAGGCCATCGAAGCCCGTCAGCGTCCGGACGCGCCGCATCCCGGCCTCCGGCGTGGGGAGGGGGGCCATCTCCGCCTGGGTATCGGCCTGCTGCAGGCCACTCGTCCTGCGCCCGGACACCGCCGCGGTGGGAGCCTCGACGGGGGACAGGGTGCAGATGACCTGCGCGCGCCTCCGAGACGTCAGGATCGGGGGCTGTGCGACGGGGGAGTGGCTCACGATCGGCGGCAATGCCTGACTGCCGCCCGCGAGAGATGATCCGGCTCTGGGGGCTGCAGCGGCCTGTCGGGCCTCGCCCATCTCGCCGACCGCGCGGATCGTGGGGCGACGGATGTCGCCTCGCCGGCGGCTCGGGAGGCCGAGGCGTCGGCTCAGGGCGTAGATGCCACCCCGGGAGCGCCCGAAGGTGTCGGCCATGCTGCCGCCGTCCCAATTGGCGATCCAGCACTCGATGAATAGTGATAGATCACTGGTCTTCCAGGCACGAGGATGGTTGCTTCGCCGCATGGGATGATCGGGCGGCGTGGCCATCCCGCATGCCACGACACGCTCCAGAATGAAGGCGACGGTCACGCCGAGGCAGCATTGCAGGGCTTCCAGGCCGTGTCCCTTCGCGATCATCGCTGCGAGAACCCGGTCGAACCTCCAGTTGGAGACCGTGCCCGCCCCGCTTGGTGCCGCGCCCTGGTTACCCTTCCTGCCGGCGACAGCGCCGCCGGAAATCTGCCCTGACATGCCCGAAGCCCCAGTCGTTCCCGGGCGCACACTGTCACAACCGTGATCGAAGAAGCAATGAGAATTGGATTTAACCGAAGCGATTTGGCGTTGTTTTCGGCTCTATCGCAATCAAGAACCAGGGTTCCGTCCATGGCCCTTAAGGCTATCCTACTGTATTCGCTGCCTTCAGGGGATCGGGACTACCGCTTGCTGCGGCCACCATAGGGGTTCGATCGTGTTCGCATCGTCCGGGCTAACTGCACCAGACGATCGATTTCGGCCAGGACCGTATCGAGGTCCTCCAGACGGTGCCCCTCGTCGCTCTCCGGCTGAGATCTCCTGCCTGTCCTGCGGTCGGGCTCCGGCGCCGTGTCGCGCTGGCCCTCTGTCGCATAGATGGAAGGCAGCAGATCGGCCGGCTCGACGCCAAGGCTTCGGGCGATGCCGAGCAGGGTCTTGAGCGTGAGGTACTGCAGCCCGTTCTCGACCGAGAAGATCGTGGTGACCTGCAACCCGGCCTTCACGGCCAGCTCTGCCTGGGTCAGGGACTGTTCAGTCCGGATTTCCCTGATGCGTCTGCCCACGACGGCAAGATAGGGATCGACATCACGCTCCGCGCCGCGAGTGCGGCGAGACGGCGCCGAGGGTACGGCCGTTGGCGATTGGGTAACCGAGGCCTGCTCGGGCTTCTTCATCGGGGACAGGCCGCCCGGCCGTCACGCCCGGGCATCGGACGTCGTGGATGCCGTTCGCATCGGCGAAGGGCAGTGGAGGGAGAAGGAGAACCCACGCCATGGCATTTCCCCCGGTCGTCCTGTTGACCTTGCAACTCCTGCACCCCTCCACTGTCCCGGTTACCCCGGTCGACTTCCGTTTGATGCCATCCGGCGCCGTCGTGGCGGAATCCGGCCATATGGATCAAGCGAATACACCCCATGGTAGCACCGATACATCGCAAACGCCCACCCGCCGCTCATCGCGGCCGGCGGCCGGCGATGCCGGGCCCGCCAGGATGCAGGGCTACGGCACTGATATCCCACTGTCATTTGCCGTCCGGCAGATCGTCCCGAGGGGAATCAGGGTGGTCTACGGCCCCGGTGTGACACCCGAAACAACGGTTTCCTGGACCGGTGGCAAGGTCTGGTACGAGGTCCTGCGGGACGCCCTCAAGCCCCAGCGGCTTCGGCTGCTGCTCTCGGGGCAGACCGCCACCATCGCCCGCTAGGCCGGGTGGCTGGCACGCCGTTCGCGTCGCGCCCTGCCAGCCTGTGCCCTCCTTGGAGAGTGGAGGGGCACCGTGCCCGACCTGGAGCGAGATGGCGTCTTGGAATGGGTCCGGCGCGCCGAGCCCGCCGTGGCGGCGATGGTGGCGGGACTGATCCGGTCCGTGGAGGACGATCCGGCCGTGCTGCCGCTGCTGACCGCATTTGGCCAGCATCTCGATAAGGATGCCGGCGGCGGCGGCAGCCTCGCCGGCCTTTTCACCGACGAGGGCCTGCATCTCCGGGAGGCCATGGCCCAGCTCGGCGTCGCACGGCTGCTGCGGCTGCTCGCCTGGTTCGACGAGGCGCCCGTGGGCCGCTTTCATCCCTGGCCCGAGGCCCTGCTGCGCGACGAAACCACCGAAGCCGGCGCCTGCCTTCGGGCCATGCTGGCGGCGCTGCACCGCCAGACCCTGCTGGAACGCCTGTTCGCCCCAGCGCGGCTGCAGCTGCTGGCCGAGGTCCTGGGCGAAGCCCGCCGGGAGGCCGCGTGATGCGTCGCACCTGCCTCGCCCTGGCGCTGCTCGCGACCCTGCTCGCCGCGCCCTCCCTCGCCCGGGCGCAATCGACCGGCAGCGTGGGCTGTACCGCGATCACCCAGGCCGCCGCCGGAGCCATCGAGGCGCGGGTCCAGGCCGACGACACGGCCATCCAGGCGCCCACCAGCGTCCGCAACCTGACCTGCCTCGACGGCTTCTTTCGCGGCGTCGGCCTCAACGTGATCGCCAGCCTGCTCGATCCTACCAACCTGCTCGACGCCATCCAGGGTCAGATCTGCGCCACGGTCAGCCAGGCCTGGCAGTCGGCGCTCGGCTCCATCCAGTGCGGCCTCACCGTCAGCGGCTTCAACCTGGGCTTCGGCGGGATCGGCGGTGGCCTGATGTGCCCGCGTCTGTCCTTCGGCGGCGGCGGTCCGCCCATCGGTACCTTCGGAACGGGCTTCGGGACGTCGGGCAACTTCTACGTCAACGGCTCACCCCTGGCGCCCTCCGGCTACACCCTGCCAAGCCGCTAGACGGCACGGAGCGATCCCATGCGGAAACATCTCAGGACCACTGTCGCCATCCTGGTCGTGGCCGGCACCGTGACAACGGTTGCCCCCCGCCCGGCCCATGCGGAATGGCCGACCTTCGATGCCGTCACCCACCTCCTGCTGACGCAGGCGCAGCAGGTCCTCAACAATGCGATCACCCGTGTCTATGACAACATCACCAGTATCGGGAACCTGATCGGCGACCGCATCACCAACATGGGGGGGCTGCTGGACACCAAGCTGGGCGATGGCTTCACCCAGGTCTCCAACTATCAGCGCGCGCAGATCAGCGCGGTCCAGCAGATCGCCGACGCCTCCAACACCGCCAATGCACGCTTCCAGCGCGACATGCGGAACACCGAGATCCGCGACGAGCACACTGCCTCGCCGCAGGCCTGCCTTGCTCTCGACAGCGGCCAGGCGGCCACGGTGTCGCGCATCCAGGGCGACCGGATCGCGACCGCCATCGCTGACGTCATGGACTTGCGGGGCGAAGGCGGTCAGGGCACCGCCGCCTGGTACGGGCAGGCGCAGTCCATGACGTCGAGCAACGCGCTGCATCTCGCCCGCTACTGCGACCAGGACGAAGAGGCGGCTGGCCTCTGCACCATCTCCGTTCGCCCCAATGCCGACGTGCGAGCCTCGTCCTTCAACGGCCGCGAGGTCTACGCCGACGTCGACGAGGTGAACGCCGCGAACGACTACGCCACCAACGTCGTGCAGCCGGTCGTGCCGGCGGCGCTGCGCGGCGACCACCTCACCTCCGTTGAGGGTCAGAACGCCTCGGCCCTTCGCCGGGCCTACGACGCCCGCATGTCCCTGGCGCGCTCTGTGTTCAGCACGCAGATCGCCATGACGGCGCCGGCGGTGACGCTGAACGAGGCCCAGCGCGCCCAGATCACGGCGCGCGGCGGCACGCCGCCCGCGGCCGGTTCCTGGATGCAGGTGCTCTCCCTGGAAGTGGACCGTCGCTTCTCGGATACGGCCTGGGCGGCGTCTTTGCAGGCGATGACGCCGGCGGCCGTCTCGCGTGAGATCGCGGCGCAGCTCGCGCTCTCCAACTACCTCGCGCTGCAGAACCTGCGCGTGCAGCAGCAGGTGGCGGCCGTCGGCGCGGCGAACCTCGCGATCGCCGCCGAGCGGGGCTTTCCCGGCGTCGGCGCGACCCCGATCCCCTCCCCGTCCTTCGTCGCCAACTGAGGAGCTTTCCCATGTCCACCACCCTATCCGACGCGCCACGCCCAGCGGCGCGTGGTCCCGATCCGCTCCGTGAGCTGTTCGACCGGATGAACGAGGTGCGTGCCACCCTCTCCGGGCACGATCCCAGGCTGAGCCGCCAGATCGAGGAGGTCACCCGGCTGCTGCACCAGCCCGATGTCGTCCGCGACGAGGCGCTGCGGACCCGCGCTGCCTACGCACATCAGGATTTCTCCCGCCTGGCCGGTCCGGTCGGCGGCGTGCCGGAGGGTCTGCGTGCCGAACTCGGCCGCCTTGCCAACTCGGCGCCGGGGCTGGAAAACGAGCGTATCCGCGACCTGCTGCGCGAAGTGCCGGACCTGCGGGATCGGCGCCTCGCCCATGATATCCGCACCCTCGCCGTCGTCACGGGCAAGGAGGGTGGCGACCAGTACCGCCCCGACGTCATGGATAAGGTGGAGGCGCTGGAGCGGCGGGTGATGACGCTCTCGCCGACCTTCGGGAGTGCTGCCGCCCGGCACGCGCAGCCTGACCTGGCCGCCGGCGGGCCGCAGGCGACCGCAACCCCAGCCGCCGCGGCGTCCACGGCGCGGACGCCCCAGCCCGAGGAGAAGCCGACCGTGCCGGCTTCGCCGTTGGTGCAGTCCAGCGTCTCCCCAGGCGAAGGCGCGCGCGCACCGCGACAGCCCGAGACCGGCCAGCAGGCTACCCAGCAGCCTACCCCGGCCCCGGCCGCCATTCGTGCGGCCGAGGGGCAGGCCCAGCCGGCTCAGCCCGCGCTGGGTGCCCGCGATGCAGGTCCGGTCGAGCGGCTGGTGGCTTCGATGGTGCCCCCTCGTCCCGCCAGCCCGCCTCCCTGGGAGCCGCAGCCGACCCCGATCACCGAGCGGATCGGGAGCTACCTGGCCAACCGTGCCGACAGCAAGGCACTGGAGACCGCCGAGGCGTCCGGGCAGCGCGCCGTGGATGCTCTGCGGGGCTTCGCCCAGGGGGCCGGCGCGGCGGTGATGGCTCGGATCAATGAGGCCGCCCGCTCCGATCCCCGCAGCATGGAGGGGGTGCTGGCCGAGATGCGCGAAGGTGGACGGCATGCCGAGCTGCGCACGCAGTTCAACAACGCCCTCGTCCAGGAGAAGGGTCTGGCCGCCGCTTACGATGCCGCCGCCTCGGCCGTGAAGCAGTACGGGACCGATCGCCAGGCCGCCGAGGCGGTGATCCTCAAGCGATCCGAGCCGGCGGCCCTGGCCGGGCGCTTCGAGCGGCTCGACGCCGCCATCGGCGAGGCCGCGTCCCACCTGCCCAGCCGCCAGGAGGGGAAGAGCGTGGTGGACGAACTCGGCCAGAAGGTCGCCGAGCTGGTGCGGCGAGCGGCCGACGCGGTTCGCAACGTCTTCCAGCAGGACCATCGCCAGGGCGTCTCGGCCGCCTCATCCCCGTCTCCCAGCCCATAGGCTCATTCGCGTCGCCCTCTCCCATCCTCGTCTGCAAATTCCGGCCGCGAGGATGCGATGCGACGCCCAACCCTGTTTCTGGCCCTGGCCACCCTGGCGCCGGTCCTGCTCCTCGCGGGGCCGGCGCTCGCCCAGGGGACGGGCGTGAACCTCAGCTGGTCCGCCCTTGATCCCGGTGACGACTGGGCTGCCATAGTCATCCGCTCCGTCTTCCCGATCAATGGCTCGGCCGGAACCGTCAGCACCGGCAACGCCGCCACGGTGATCGGCACCCTGGTCCGCTCCCTCACCGGCTTCGTGGCGGCCATCGCCATGTTCTACCTCGTCTATTCCATGGTGATGCAGATCTGGCGCGGTGCTGAGACCTCGCGCCTGCTCACCGACGGCATGAGCGGCATGATGGCCCTCCGTCTCGGGGTGGCGGCGATCTTCATGTTCCCGCTGGCCAACGGCTTCTCCGCCGGGCAGGCCGCCGTGGTGCAGGCCTCGATGTGGGGCATCGGCATGGCCAAGACCGTCTACACCTCGGCCGTCACGGCGATCGGCGCCGATGCGCGCGTCATCGCCGATCCGATTGTCCCGGGCAGCCGCACCATCGTCGCCGGGCTGATCCGCAACGAGTTCTGCCGCGCACTCGTCAACGCCGCCGCCAACAACCCCAACCTGGTGCCGGCGCCGGGCGCCATCGCCTCAAGCGGGGTCGGCAGCGTGCCGGCCTTCGAGACCTGGGCCTACCGCCTGTCCAGTGGCAACGAGAGCGGCGCCCCGGCCTGCGGCACCGTCACCCTGGCCCAGCCGGCCAGCACCAACACCGTCGCCGGTGTCGATGTCGGCATGGTCGACCAGCAGCGCCGGATCCTGAACAGCGTCGTCACGGGCAGCATCCGGCCGCAGGTCGAGAGCGCCGCGCAGGCCTTCTACGCCACCCGCCAGGCGTCGGCGCTGCAGCCACTGCTGGGCGTGCTGACCAGCGCCACCAGCCAGTACAACAGCCAGCTCACGGCGGCAGCCAGCGGTGCCATGAGCCGCATCCGCGGCTCCCTGCAGGATGCCCGCGGCAGCGGCGCCACCCCGGACGCCACCGCGATCCGCCTGAGCGCGCTCGGATGGTCGGCCGCCGGTGCCTACTATCTCGAATTCTCCCGCCTCAACGGCGCCACCCTCTCGCTGATGAGCGGCGTACCGCGCGTCGAGCGTCCCTCCTATCTGGGCCTCGGCCCGGCCCTCACCGCCGATGTGGCGCCGCTTTCCGCTGCCGCCGAGGCGTTCATGGAGCGGGTCAGCGCCTACGTCGCCACCACCGACCAAGCCAACACGCCCTTCGGCGGCTCGGGCCTGTTCTCCGGCGCCTCGCCGGCCGAGGACGGCGCCGGCATGATGGAGCGGGTGTTCCGCTCCCTGGGCCTGAGCGAGCGGATCCTCGGCCTCGTCACCAACTACTTCGTCACCCCTGGTACCTTGGTCTGGATCGACCCGTTCGGCAGCCTGATGCAACTCGGCCACGCCATGGTCGCGGCCGGTATGGGGGCGCTGGGGCTGGCGGGGATCGGGGTGGGCGGGTCCAATGCCGTCGGCACCGCCCTGGGCGGCGTGCCGCTGGTGGGTGGGGTGCTGGCGGCCAGCTTCAGCGGATTGGGCAAGGCGTTGGAATTCCTCGGCCCGGCGATCTTCGCGCTGATCTCCGGCCTGCTCCTCCCCGGCCTGACCATCGCCTTCGTGCTGCCGCTCATCCCCTTTCTGATCTGGGTCGCCGGCGTCGCCGGCTGGCTGATCCTGGTCTGCGAGGCGGTGATCGCGGTGCCGCTGTGGATGCTGGCGCACATGACCATGCGCGGCGAGGGCCTGCACGGCCGGGCCACCGAGGGATACTCGCTGCTGTTCAACGTGCTGTTCCGCCCGGTGCTGATGCTGCTCGGGCTGTTCCTCGGCTACTTCATCTTCGCCAGCATGTCCTGGCTGCTGCGGCTGAGCTTCGGGGTGGCGGCAGGCTTCGTGCTGGGCAACGGCTGGATCGTAACCAACGTGCTCGGGGTCGTGGTGCTGCTCTGCGTCTTCGTGCTGGCCCACGTCGTCCTGGCGCTGCTGTCCTTCCGCATGATCTCCCTGGTGCCCCACCACGTCCCGCGCCTGATCGGCTTCCTGCCGGCGAACCGGGTCGACATGGACGGCTTCAGCCGGGATGCTGCGCTGGTTGGGGCGGCAGGGGCATTGCAAAACATCGACGGTGCCGCTCGAAGGCTTGGTGGTTCGGCTCGCAATTCTGGTGATCGAACCCTGGCGCCGACGGCAATAGCTGGACCGCAAGGGCGGGCAGCAAGTAAGGAGATGGACTCTACCCTCCGGGCATCGACAGAGATCTCCGGCGCTAGGGATGAATGACCGATGAACGATGACGGCGAGAGCCAAGGAATGAGCGGAACGGCCGGCTACCTGCTAGGCAGGATGTCGGCAGAAAACGCTCGTTCGCGTTCGGATTGGGTCGATAATCTTGTGGCCCGTCGGCGGCGCCCGGAAGCGCGTTTCTTCCGTGAAGCTGATGTACATGCGAAGATCGCTGAATGGCAGGCTGCGCTCGCCTCAAGGGACGCCATCATCGATCAGCTACAGGAGCATGCTGCTGGTCTCGCCAGCGAGCGGGATCAGTGGCGTGACTACGCGAAGGCGATCGAGGGCGAGCGGGAGGAACTGAAGGAGCAGTTACGCAGCCTGACCGTGAACGCCAACCTCATGGTCGAGCGCCTCGACGAGTACGACAGGGCGAACGAGGCGCTGGAGGCGGAAGTCGAGGCGCTGCGCGCCGAGATCGCCCGCCTCAAGGGCAGTGGCGGGTAGCGCAGGCCGTTCGCAACGATACTGGGCAGCATGGGGCCGCAACCAGGACAGGCCCCATGCCCTACGCTCGAAACCTCCTCCTCGCCGCTCTCGCGTCGATCCCACTCGCGGCCTGCAGCAGCGGCAACATCCGCACCGCCGGCAGCTACAGTGCTCCGGCCGCGCCGCAGGTCCAGAATCCCAACTACGATCCCTATGCCGCTCCGGGCACCGTCAATGCCACCTGGGCGCCGCCCGTGCTCAACCGTAACGGCACCATCGTGAAGCCCAACGATCCGCGCGGGGCGATGGCCGGCAGGCCGGACTACGAGCATGCCCCGTGGGCCACGGGCGCGGCCGGCGGTGCCACCTACGCCCCACCCGGCACCTTCTGACGACCTGGCGGCCGGTGCGGCGGCTATCGGGCCGGCCGCACATCCGTGCGGCTGAAATCGTCGCCGACGTAGAGCAGCGGCGCGTCGTGCTCGATCGCCAGCACGTAGGCGAAGCAGTCGCCGAAGTTCAGCCCCGCCGGGTGGACGCCCTTGCCCCAGCGCGCATAGGCCTCGGCCATGCGCCGCGCCGTCCCCGGTGTGACGCTCGCGACCTCGAAGCCCAGGCCCTCGACCAGCTGGCGCATCTCCACCCCGAGATCGCGCCGGCCCGCCACGATCAGCGCCTCCGCCATGGTCCCGGCCGAGATCGCCAGGGCGTCGGCCGCCTCCAGCACATCCATGCAGGCCTCGGCCTCGGGCTCGTCGAGCAGGATCGCCAGCAGCGCCGAGGTGTCGACCGCGATCATCGCGGCAGCCCGGCCTCGTCGTACAGATCGTCCTGACTGCGGGCGGCGCTCACGCCGGCCCGTGCCTTGGCGGCACCGACGCGGCGCAGCTCCTCCATCAGGGCGCGGCGTCCGGCTGCATCCGGTGTCCGGTGCACCGGGACCAGGCGCACGGCGGCGCGGCCATGACGCGTCAGCACGACCTCGTCGCCGGCCTCGGCCCGGCGCACCAGCTCGGTCAGCTGCCCCTTCGCATCCGTCACGGAGACCTGCACGATCGAACCCCAGCAGAAAGCCTCCCGGCGAAATAGACCATCGGGTGGTCCATTTCAACGATGCTGGCGCTGAGTGGTATCGGGGTCAGCCGGCGCTCGGCCAGAATCGGTCGGCCGATCGGAGGTACTCCCCGGCCGAGCCCAGCCGCCGCGTGCGCAGCTGCCAGTTCGCCCAGGCATTGCGGAAGGCGAGCACGAAGAACGCGGCGCAGAAGGGCAGGAACTGCACCGCCGCCCAGAAGCGTCCCTGGCCTGCGGGAAGCACCGTCATCTGCCAGGTCCATAGCCCCAGCGCGGCCCAGCCGGCCGCGAAGCAGCCCCAGGCCACCCGCGCCGTCTGCCGGCGCCGCCGCAGCCAGCGCCGCTTCAGCTCGAACTCGGTGAGGCCCATCGCGAAGGCCGTCGCCCCCGGGTCGAGGCGGCCGTCCTCGTCGGCGATCGGGCCACGCACCGGGGCCGGCTCGCGCCGGATCGCGGCGACGAGGCCCCGGACCAGCCCGTAGCCGGACCGGATCTCGGCCACTCCGGTCGTCTCGGCGGCCCTGCGAGCCGCCCAGCGGGGGCCGGCGAGTAGCCATCCGAAGCGCCGACGACTACCAGGGTGGTCGCCCTGCAGCCCGGGTCCCAGGTCGATGGCCATGGCTCAGCCCCCGGTTGCGGTCGCGACCAGCGCCTCGAGGTTGTTGGGCAGTCCATCCGTCCGCCCCTCCGTGCCATCGGCCCGGCGCCAGACCAGCGTCGGCGTCCCGCGCAGGCCGATCGAGGCCGCTGCGGCCCCATTCTCCCGCAACCGCGCGGCCGCTTCCGGCGCCGGCGGGGCCCGCAGGTCGCCCCGGCTCCAGGCGGCGATCATCGCTTCCTCCGAGCGGCTCAGCATCGCGAGCGCGTCGGCGGTGCTCCGCCCGGCATTGTGGTGATCGAGGATGGCCACGGGGATCACCGACAGGTGCAGCCGGCCGGCCGCGACCAGCGGCTGCAGGCGCCGCAGGGCCTGGACCGAGTAGCCGCACTGCGGATCCACGAACATCCAGACATGCGGCGCCCCCTCGGGGCCCGCAGTGCCGGCATGGGCTCGCTGGGCCACCGCGACCGGGCTGGCGGCCGGCGCGACTGCCCCGCCGCCGGCACCTTGAGCCGGCCCGCCGGCCGGCTGCGTCGCACCGGGCGCGACGTCCCCGATGGTGACGGTCGGGATCGCCCCTTCGATGCCCGCCACATGATCGCGGGTGAGGTTCTTGCCCGCCGTGTCCCACATCACCCCGGGAATGACGCGCTCCCCGTCGGGGGTCGCGTAGAATACCTGGAAGGCGTCGCCGCTGCGCAGCACCACGCTGCGAAGGCCCTCGCGCTCACCGAGATCCGTGACGCCCGCGCCCCCGATCTCACGGAGACGCGCCAGGGTCAGGTCCACCGGAAAGCCCGCCACCATGGCCCGTCCGGAAGGCAGCACCGAGAGCAGCATGAACTCGGCGCCGGAGCGGGCCACGACCAGGCGCAGGCCATGGCTCAGCCCCAGGTCCTGCAAGGTGGCACCGGCCTGGGACACGCGCTGCAGCACCGGCACCGAGAGATCTCCGCCGGGCGTCGCCACCGTGGCAGGAGCTGCTGACGGCGCAGCCGCCGGCGCCGCGGCACGCTGGACCGCGGGCGTGGGCGCGGTTGGCCAGGCCTGGGGCGCGGCGGATACCGGAGCCGGGAGGGCCAGGGTGGGAGGCGCATCGGGCCCGGCAGAGGCGGGGCAGAGGGTCTGCGCCATGGAGATGGCCGGCAGGCCAACCAGGGCGCAGGTGGTCAGGAGGATGCGTCGCATGGGTCTCGTCCGGTGCTGATGACCGGCCGAGCCTAGGAAGGGGCGATGCGAACGGGGCTGTCGTGATACCCCGCTGCCGGGGCAAGGACGACGGGCTCCATGTTGTCGAGCAGCTGGCTCGTGGCCGACAGGACGTTGAACAACACAGGGGTGAACCAGGGCCGCGTCTCGAAACTCTCGCAGAATTCCAGGCCGCAGAGGAGCACGGCGGCCAAGGCGGTGATACCCGCGACGGTGATCGGCGCGGCGAGGGCGAGCTCGTCCAGAACCTCGTCCAGAGGTCGCTGAGCATCGAGGTAGGCCTGCTCCTCGGCGGCGACGTCGCCGGCACCTGCCCGCATGAGCGAGCATGCCTGCCGCGAGAGCGCCACGAGATGCAGATCCGCCGACCTGTCGTTCGCTGCCTCGATCACAGCGGCGTCTGACAGAATTCGTGACAGGTGAGCATCGAGCGCCACCATGTGGGCGGTCGTCAGAGCCGCGAGACCCTCGTCCGGCTCCTCGTCCCGCCGCATCGAGCAGAGGGTGAGCAGAATGTCGCTTTGCAGGAGCAGTCCCCGCGCCGAGGTGGGCGACAGGCTCGCCGCATGAAACACAGCGCGTCCCAATCTCTTCTCGACCGCGATATGCGAGGCGCTGTCTGACTCGCCCTCGTTCGGCCCCGCCCTGCGACGAACCGTCGCCGCCTGGCGGCTCCAATGTTCCCGGACCTGTCCCAGCAGGGCGATTTCACGGCGCAGGCTCTCCAGTGCCCATTCGTCGCCGCGTGTACCGATCGGGCCGGGGAAGGTCGTGATCTTCTGTCCGGCCCTGGTCGGGAACATGGTCACGCGGCCCTCCCGGCCAGGCTGGTGCGGCCAGCCGTGGCGGCGTCGTCAGGGAAGATGGCGGCTTCGGCCGGCATCCAGGCGTCTGGTTCGCACGACGACATCGCCCTGGAACCCGAACTGTGTCCGCAGCAGGATGAGCAGCCGATCGAGACTGCGGAAGGAACGGCGTACTGCCGTCTCACTGTCGCTGAGGACATGCCAGTCCGGGTGCCAACTGCCGACAACATAAACCGTGAAGATGTTGCCGCCATCGGCCGCTGGCTCTTGCTCGACCAACACGGAACGGAGGTAGCGACCGCTGCATAGCAAATGCCGCAGTTGACTGAAAAGGATCGGGGGAGGCCCGACGAGTGGTTGGACCCCCTCGGAGGGAACGGCGCGGTCGGCTCGACCATCGGATCCTGTGCCTTGAGTGTCGTTGCCGCGTCCCGCCATGCCGACAGAATGCGCGCCCATGTTACGTGCGACCAGTGCTGGAAATGCGCGTCTATCGCCGAGTGCTCATCCGCTTCGTCGGCTGAAGGCACCACCTGCGTCGTCACACATCAGCAATGGCGTGGAGCACTGATGCCAGCGATGGATAGCGTCGGCTGTCCCCATCGAATTCATCGAGCTGCCAGCCACCTTCTGTGGGGTAGGCGATCCAGCTCGGCGTGCCGTCGAGGTCGCCGATCTCGACGACCTTCGAGGCATGTTGACCCGGCTCGGGGATGCGTGCCCGTAGCCCCCAAGGCTCGGCCCCCGGATTCCAACGCGCGATTTCAGCATGATGCCGGCAGCCAAGCGCCTCGTTCGAGCAGATGGCACGCGTGGCTCCCGTGGAATCAACGCAGTAGAGGGCGAAGAGATTGGCATTAACCCCAATACGCTCCGTCGGCACGGTGCGATTTAATAGAAATGTCCTTAGATTGTTGGTCCAGAATCCCATGCCGTCTTGTCCCACTTCAAACTTATTCAATGAGTTGATAGCGGGTAACGCAAGCTGAACACTCGTAGCAACGACAAAAAACCTGATCCAAAAATAAGAATTTGTGTAAAACTGCGCCATTCCACGAGAAAGTCACTGCTCCGAGCGAAGCTATACATTCCTTCCCAGTGAGGGTTGCTCATACCTAGTGGCGATTTTAAGGTTATGCGCGAAGGACGGAGAGATAGGCCGCGTGAAGAAGGCAAATCGCACACATACTCACGGAATTGTGACATCGTTCGGGCGCTCCCCGGTTGCGGTCGATGCTGTCCGTGGCTGCCTCGACGACATGCGTCAGCATTGCGATGCTCCGCCAACGCTGGTTCTTCTCTTCGGGGGTGGAAAGCTGGAGCCGGAGGTGCTCCTGGAGACTCTCAACCAGACGCTTCCGGGTGTTCCCGTCATCGGCGGATCCGCCGCCGGCGTGATCGCGACGTCAGCGTTGGGCTGCACCGGCCTCGAAGTCGGGATGGTCGCCTTTTTCGATCCGGCGGTCACGCCGAAGGTCCATGCGACCTATGAGCTGTTGGAGAGTGACTACGAGGCGGGCCGACAGTTGGGGATGTCGGCACGCGGCACCCACGCGCCGGCATCCGCCGTGCTGCTCTTCTACGACAGTGTCCGCGCCTTCCAACCACGTCAGCTGCACCTTGCCGGCTCCGTCCTCGATGGCTTCCGGTCCGGCTGGCAGCGAGAGGCCCTGGTCATCGGTGGCGGTTTGCTGACGGATCTCAATCTCTCGGATGGCTGGATGCTGCTGGATGGCAGTGTGCGCCGCCATGCCGCTGCAGCATTGGTCTTTCCTCCCGGCGTCAGCATCTCGACGGAGGTGCTTCATGCCTGCAGGCCCGTGAGCGCCTACATGACGATCACCAGGATCGAAGGTGCCGAGGTGTTCGAGCTCGATGGCGACCCGGCACTGGACGTCATCGAAGAGCGCATCGGCCAGCCGCTCGTTGACAGCGCCGGCCATCCCACGCGGATCCTGACACTCGGCGAGAAGCTCGACGATCCCTGGGAAGTCGGATCGCCCGAGGATTACGTCAACCGGTTGATCCTGACAGGAAACCGCTCTGTCGGAAGCGTCACGCTCTTCGAGCCCGATTTCAGCGAGGGGACGATGGTGCAGCTGATGCAGAACGACAGCCAGATCATGCTGGATTCGGCCCGGGACGGCGCACTTGCCGCGATGCAGGCGACTGCGGAGGGCACCGATCCGTTCCTGCGTCTCTATATCGACTGCGCCGGGCGCGCCAGCATGATGAGCGGCACGGAGACCGAGGAGGCCAAGGTGGTGACGGAGACGCTGTCCGATGGCGTGCCGTTCCTGGGCTTCTATTCCGGCGTCGAGATTGCACCGGTTCGTGGGATCAGCCGCCCGCTCGACTGGACCGGCGTGCTTGCAACCCTGCGGGTGCAGCGGTCGTGAGCCGAGATCTCAAGAACTCCTTCGAGAAGGAGTTCCTCTACTATCGCCGCTTCTGCGACCGGTTGGGCAAGGACGTCCAACGCCTGCAGGCCGAGCGGGATCGCCTTGCCCAGGAAGTGAGGCTGCACCTTCTGCAAGGACGCTTCGAGCGCGACCTGAGCCACACGGCGGCCTACGCTCTGGACATCGAGCACCTGACCGAACGGGTCCTCGACGCCATCGCCCAGCACATGCTCTCAACGAAGGCCCTGATCCTGGCGGAAAGCGAGGCGAGCCGCGGAGAGTTCTGCATCGTCGCATCGCTAGGCCACGAGGCGGCGGCGCGGAAGCGTGTGTTCACCTTGAACAAGATCCCCGTCCTGGCCCTGATCGAAAAGGATGGTGGCGCTGCGACGGATCTTCGGCGCTCCCTCGCACCCGTTCTCGATTTCCTGGGTCCTGGCCCATTCATCTGGGAGTACGACGAGGAAAGCGGCTACGCGGTTGCTATCCTCGGCAGCATCGGCCAGAGCGAGGAGATATTCTGCCAACAGGCGGAGGAGTTGTCGCATACCGCGCTGACAGGTCTGGTGCATGGTCTGTGGCGCCTGCGTGCGCGTGAGGCCGTCGCCTCAGAGACCACTAATGGCCAGGGTCTGGCTGCCCAACCGCTCGGGGAGGTGCAGCGTTCCGATGATAGGAGCTCCGGGCCAAGCATGGATCCCGGTCGCCCGACGATCCGGGAGAGCGAGATCACGGCACAGCTCGGCCTGGGCGGAACGATCCTCGACGTCACGGTTCTGGCGCAGGCGGATGGCGAGTTTCGGCTGCTGCTGCGTCCGAGCTGGGGGCGTGGCTTTCGTTGCGTCGCGACCTATCGACGGAACAGCGACCGTACCTACAAGGACTTCAGCCGGCTTCTGGCCTTCGTGCGCGGCGTCTGCCGCTACCATGGCCCTCTACGTGTGCTGGAGGATAGCGAGCCGGAGGTGCCTGTGCATCAGGTGTCGGGCATGATCTTCAACACCGGAACGAAACCGAATTGACGGCTGTGCAGTCAGCAATTTTCTCTTGCGGTGGATCGCGCCTCTTTATGCGAACGACCCAGTGAAAGTCACAAGGTTTGCGGCGATTGGGCATGCGGCTTCGATCTCATGTCCTGGGGCCGAGCTGTGTCCTGCTGCTGGCGCCGTGCCATGGTCCTTTCCAGAGGGAAGCCGTAGGCACCTCAGGCGGTCCCACGGCATTGTCACGTTGGCCAGCTCTGGCTGGAACGAACTCGTCAGGCGAAGCTGGCGGCATGCCGTCCGAGCCCACCACCT
>NZ_JHWD01000033.1 GCF_000622225.1 Roseomonas mucosa ATCC BAA-692
TGTCCTCGACGAGCTCGGCTATCTGCCATTCGCCCAGTCCGGCGGCCAGTTGCTGTTCCACCTTGTCAGCCGTCTCTACGAGCAGACCTCGGTCATCGTCACCACCAACCTCGCTTTTGGTGAATGGCCCAGCGTCTTTGGGGACGCCAAGATGACCACCGCCTTACTCGACCGCCTCACTCACCACTGCGACATCGTCGAGACCGGCAACGATAGTTGGCGATTCAAGAACCGCGCCTGAACGCCCCCTCAACACACCTCACAAGAGGGTCCCTTTTGCGTGCCGATCTGGGGTCCCAATTCAGTGCCGATTGACAGATCAGCGGCGCCTCTGCCAGTTCTGCCAGGCGTAGTGGCCGTTCGTGCAGGCTCAGCGGATGGCGCAGCGGTACCGCGGCCACGAGGCGCTCGTTGCGCAGGATCGTACGTTCCACGGCGGGTTCGTCGAAGGGGATGCGCCCGTAGCCGACATCGATGCGTCCGTCCTTCAGGGCGGCGATCTGGTCCAGCGTGTTGAGCTCCAGCAGTGTGAGTTCCACCTGCGGACGCGCGGCACGATAGGCGCGGATCATCTCGGGCAGGCGGCCATAGAGAGTGGAGGCCACGAAGCCGATGCCGAGGCGCAGCTTCTCGGCCTCATGCAGGCGGCGGCTGATCGCCTTCATCTCGTCCACGCCCTCGAGCACCTGCACCGCCTGCCCGAAGAGCAGCCGCCCCGCATCGGTGAGGCGGACCGGCCGCGTGCCGCGCTCGAACAGCACCACGCCCAGCTCTTCCTCCAGCTGCTGGATCTGTCGGCTCAGCGGCGGCTGCGCGATGTGCAGCAGCTCCGCCGCGCGGGTGAAGTTCCGCTCACGAGCCACGGCCACGAAGTAGCGGATCTGCCGGAGTTCCAGTCGATACCTCCTGGGTATGGTGGAGACCGATTTGGTCTTGGATTGCTGCGCTGCACCCGGTGAATAAGTCCGGAAGCAGGAGGAAAATAATGGTCCAGGTATCGTCCGGGAAGTCGCCATGGCATCCCAGGCCCGCTTTCCGCTCCGACATCCCGCATCCCCTCGTTCCGGTCTAGCGCACTCGCGCGGGGTCCGGCGCATGGCCAGGAGTCGCTGGCCATACCGCGCCCGCACCAGGCAGTCCGGGACCAGAATATACAAGGAGGCAAACGATGCTCGATTCCGTGCAGCAAGTGATCGATACGGCACTGGAAGACGATGCCAACAACGGCACCTACCGTGTGGCGCGGGACATCTTCACCGATCCCGCGCTTTTCGAGCTGGAGATGCGGCATATCTTCGAGGGCAACTGGATCTACCTGGCGCATGAGAGCCAGATCCCGAACAAGAACGACTACTTCACCACGCATATGGGGCGGCAGCCCATCTTCATCGCCCGCAACCGAAATGGCGAGCTGAATGCCTTCATCAACGCCTGCTCCCATCGCGGCGCCATGCTGTGCCGCCACAAGCGGGCGAACAAGAGCAGCTTCACCTGCCCCTTCCATGGCTGGACCTTCAACAACTCCGGCAAGCTGCTGAAGGTGAAGGATGGCGAAGGCGCAGGCTATCCCGAGAGCTTCAACAAGGATGGCTCGCATGACCTGACGAAGGTGCCGCGCTTCGAAGCCTATCGTGGCTTCCTCTTCGGCAGCCTGAATCCCGACGTCCTGCCGCTGGCCGAGCATCTGGGCAAGGCGGCGAAGATCATCGACATGATCGTGGACCAGTCGCCGGACGGGCTGGAAGTGCTGCGCGGCTCCTCCTCCTACATCTATGACGGAAACTGGAAGTTGCAGACCGAGAATGGTGCCGACGGCTACCATGTTTCCTCGGTCCACTGGAACTACGCGGCCACGACGCAGCAGCGCAAGCAGCAGGAACAGGGCGACAAGGTGCGCGCCATGGATGCCGGTGGCTGGGCGAAGCAGGGCGGCGGCTTCTATTCCTTCGAGCATGGCCACCTGCTGCTCTGGACCAACTGGGCCAATCCACAGGATCGGCCGAACTGGGAGCGGCGCGAGGAGCTGGCGGCGCAGTACGGCCAGGCGCGCGCCGACTGGATGGTGCAGCGGTCGCGCAATCTCTGCCTCTATCCGAACGTCTACCTGATGGACCAGTTCTCCTCGCAGATACGCACCTACCGGCCAATCGCGGTGGATAAGACCGAGGTCACGATCTATTGCATCGCGCCGAAGGGCGAGGCACCCGAGGCGCGCGCCCACCGCATCCGCCAGTACGAGGACTTCTTCAATGCTTCCGGCATGGCGACGCCGGACGACCTGGAGGAGTTCCGTGCCTGCCAGATGTCCTACATGGCGCGCAATGCCCGCTGGAACGACATGTGCCGCGGCGCGGCGCATTGGATCAAGGGCGCCGACGAGGCCGCCGAGGCGATCGGGCTGAAGCCGCTGATGAGCGGGCTGCGCACCGAGGACGAGGGCCTCTTCGTGCTGCAGCACGCATACTGGCGCGACGAGATGCGCAAGGCCCAGCTCCTGGAAACATCGAAGGGCTGAGGAGGAAACCATGTCCATCACGCTCGAAGCCCCGCCTGCCGCCGGACGGAGACTGCTCTCCACCGAGGATGTCCGGCAATTCCTGTACCGCGAGGCGCGCTGCCTGGATGATCGCGACTGGGACGGCTGGCTCGCCCACTACGCGCCGGATGTCGAGTTCTGGATGCCGGCCTGGGACGACGACGACGGGCTGACCGAGGACCCGCAGTCGGAGATCTCGCTGATCTGGTACGGCAACAAGGGCGGGCTGCAGGATCGTGTCTTCCGCATCCGCACGGAACGCTCCAGCGCCACCAGCCTGCCGGAGCCGCGCACCTCGCATAACATCAGCAATGTGGAGATCCTGGAGCAGACGGAAGGCGAATGCCGCCTGCGCTTCAACTGGGTAAACCTCAGCTTCCGCTACAAGACGACCGACACCTACTTCGGCACCTCCTTCTACACGCTCGACACCCGCGGCGTGCAACCGCTGATCACCCGCAAGAAGGTGGTGCTGAAGAACGACTACATCCACCATGTCGTCGACATCTACCACATCTGAAGTGCAGGGGAGGACAGCATGAGCAACAGGATCGCCCTGAACTTCGAGGATGGCGTCACGCGCTTCATCGATTGCGGAGCGGGGGAAACGGTGGCGGACGCCTCCTACCGCGCGGGCATCAACATCCCGCTCGACTGTCGCGATGGTGCCTGCGGCACCTGCAAGTGCCGCGTGGAGGCCGGGACCTATGACGGCGGCGACTATATCGAGGACGCGCTGACCGAGGAGGAAGCGGCGGAAGGCCAGGCGCTCGCCTGCCAGATGCGGCCGAAGAGCGACTGCGTGGTCAGCATCGCTGCCTCCTCGGAAGTCTGCAAGACGGCGGGCCAGCGCTTCGAGGCGAGTCTGGCGAAGGTGGAGCGCCTGTCGGACACCACCATCGCCTTCTCGCTCGAGGGCGCTGGCTGCGTCACCTTCCTGCCCGGCCAGTACGTGAACGTGCAGGTGCCGGGGACGGAGGAGCGGCGCTCCTACTCCTTCAGCTCCACCCCGGGTTCGGATGTCCTCTCCTTCCTCATCCGCGACATCCCACAGGGCAGGATGAGCACCTTTCTGCGCGAGCAGGCAAAGCCTGGGATGCTCATGGACATCGTGGGCCCGTCGGGGAGCTTCTACCTGCGCGACCTGCGCCGGCCCGTGCTCTTCCTGGCGGGCGGCACGGGCCTGGCGCCCTTCCTGGCCATGCTGGGGCGGCTGGAACAGACCGGGACAGGCGGGCATCCGGTGCATCTCGTCTTCGGCGTGACCAACGACGCGGACCTGGTGGAGCTGGACCGGCTGGAGGCCTATGCCGCCAGCATCGCCGGCTTCACCTTCGCCACCTGCGTCGCGGCCGAGACCAGCGCGCATCCGCGCAAGGGCTATGTCACGCAGCACATCGAGCCGGAGCGCCTGAACGGCGGCGACGTGGATATCTACCTCTGTGGCCCGCCGCCGATGGTGGATGCGGTACGCGGCTGGCTCACCGAGCAAGGGGTCACGCCCGCGAACTTCTACTACGAGAAGTTCTCGCCCAGCGGCGCCGTGGCGGCGACCGGCGAATCCCACCGGAAGGCGGCCTGAGATGGGAACGCGCATCTTTGAGGGCCGCTTCACCGGCAAGGTCGCCGTCGTCACCGGCGCGGCGCAGGGCATCGGCCGGGCCACGGCGCTGCGTCTGGCGCGGGAGGGCGGCAGGGTCGTGCTTGTGGACCGTTCGGAGCTGGTCGCCGAGCTGCGGCAGGAGATCGAGGCCGGGGGCGGCAACGCCCTGGCTGTCACCGCTGACCTGGAGAGCTATGCCGGCGCCACCTCTGTCATCGAGCGGGCGCAGGAGCACCTCGGCCGCGTCGATATCCTGATCAACAATGTCGGTGGCACGATCTGGGCCATGCCCTATGCCGAATACGCGGAGGCGCAGATCGAGGCGGAGATCCGCCGCTCGCTCTTCCCGACGCTGTGGTGCTGCCGCGCCGTGCTCCCGGCCATGGTCTCGGCAGGAGGCGGGGTGATCGTCAACCTCTCCTCCATCGCCACGCGTGGCGTCAACCGCGTGCCCTATGCGGCGGCGAAGGGCGGGGTGAACGCGATCACCGCCTGCCTCGCCATGGAATATGCCGCGCACAACATCCGCGTCTGCGGTATCGCCCCCGGCGGCACCGAGGCGCCGCCGCGCCGCATCCCGCGCAACCTGCAGGAGATCGGGGAGCAGGAGAAGGCCTGGTTCCGCGAGGTGGTGGAGCAGACCCTCTCCTCCAGTCTCATGCACCGCTACGGCACGACCGAGGAGCAGGCTGCCGCCATCCTGTTCCTGGCCTCGGACGATGCCTCCTACATCACCGGCGTCACCCTGCCCGTCTCGGGCGGCGATCCCGGCTGACAGACCGCCAATCCCGCCACTGTGCGGGCGGCCAAACAGGAGGAAGAGGACAATGACTGACAGCGTGATGGCGATGCCCGAGGTGCAGACGCTGCTGACCAAGCTCAGCGGCTTCGAGCAGGCCAATGGCGATGCGCGGATGAAGAAGATCATCAACCGCATCGTTGCCGATGTCTTCAAGATCATCGAGGAGTTCGACGTGCAGCCGGACGAGGTCTGGTCCGCCGTCGACTACCTGACCCGGGTGGGGCAGGCGAACGAGGGCGGCCTGCTGGTGGCCGGGCTCGGGCTGGAAACCTTCCTCGACATCCGCATGGACGAGGCCGAGCGCAAGGCCGGCATCGAGGGTGGCACGCCGCGCACCATCGAGGGGCCCCTGTATATCGCCGGTGCACCGCTCTGCAAGGGCGAGGCACGGCTCGACGACGGCAACGAGCAGGGCGAGGTCCTGTTCATGGACGGGCAGGTGCGGGACGCGGACGGCAACCCCGTCGCCGGCGCCATCGTCGATGTCTGGCACGCCAATACCCTGGGCGGCTATTCCTTCTTCGATCCGTCGCAGGAGAAGTACAATCTCCGCCGCCGCATCGAGACGGATGCCGAGGGCCGCTACCGCTTCCGCTCCATCCTGCCCTCGGGCTATGGCCTGCCGCCGGAAGGGCCGACGCAGGAACTGCTGAACCATCTCGGCCGTCACGGCAACCGGCCGGCGCATATCCACTTCTTCGTCACCGCGCCGGGCTTCCGCAAGCTGACGACGCAGATCAACATCGATGGCGACAAGTACCTGCATGACGACTTCGCCTTCGCCACGCGTGACGATCTGATCCCGCCCGTCCGCCGCATCGACGACCCGACCGAGGTCCATAAGCGCGGCCTGAATGCGCCCTTCGCCGAGATCAGCTTCGACTTCGTGCTCAACCGCGAGGCGGCCGCCGCGCCCAGCACGGAGATCCACCGCGTCCACGCCGCAGCCGCGTGACGCCGCCACCCGGCCGCCCTGTTGCGGCGGCCGGGTCCCCACGGCCTCCCCTTTCCAAGGTTATGCCCATGCTCGACAGCCCCATCACAGCCCCGGCCGACCTGCGGCGTGACCTGGCCATCGCCTCGGTCCGCAGCACTATCGTGGACGTGCCCACGGTGCGGCGGCACAAGCTCTCCTCCCTGTCCGTCACCGCCCAGAGCTATGTCATCGTCGAGGTGAAGCTGGCCAACGGCGTCACCGGCATCGGCGAGGCGGCGACGCTCGGCGGCCCGCGCTGGAGCGAGGAAAGCGTCGAGAGCATCAAGGCGAATATCGATACCTATCTTACTCCGGCCATCGCCGGCCTGCCGGCGGACCGCTTCGAACTGATCGGCATTCAGCTCGATGCCGCCGCCAAGCGCAACACCGCCGCCAAGTCCGCCATTGAGACGGCGCTGATGGATGCGGTGGGCAAGACCCTCGGCATTCCCGCCGCGCTGCTGCTGGGCGGCGTGGTGCGCGACCGGGTGCCCGTGCTCTGGACCCTGGCCTCGGGCGACCCCGTGCAGGAGGTGGAGGAGGCGGAGCGCAAGATCGCCGCGCGCCTGCACAACACCTTCAAGGTCAAGATCGGCGCGGAGGCGCCGGCAACCGACCTGGCCCGGCTGCGCCACCTCGCCATGGCGCTCGAAGGCCGCGCGACACTGATCGTCGACGCCAACCAAGCCTGGGACGAGACCACGGCGCTGCGCTGCCTGCCGGTGCTGGCGGAGCTCGGCGTCACGTTGGTGGAGCAGCCCGTGCCAGCCTGGGACCTGGACGGGCTCGCGCGGCTTCGCCGCCGCTCCTCCGTGCCGCTGATGGCGGACGAATGCGTCTTCTCGGCGCATGACATGCTGGCCGTGGCGCAGCGTGGCGTGGCCGACGTGGTTTCGCTGAAGCTGGTCAAGCATGGCGGCCTGCTGAACACGCGCAAGGTCGCCGCCGTGGCCGAGGCCGCCGGGATCGGCCTCTATGGCGGTTGCCTGCTGGAAAGCTCCATCGGCGCCTCGGCGCATCTGCAGGCCTTCGCCGGGCTACGCAGCCTCGCCTGGGGTTGCGAGCATTTCGGGCCGCAGATCCTCACCGACGATCTGGTGACGGAGCCGCTGCGCTTCGAGGATTTCCACATCCACCTCCCCTCCGGCCCCGGCATCGGCGTCACCCTCGATCAGGACAAGCTGCGCCGCTACGCGCGGGCCTGAACCTCATAAGGACGGTTTCCATGCTCTATTGCGTCCAGATGGACATCCACGTGCCACACGATGTGGACAAGGATTCCTTCGAGCGGCTGAAGGCCCAGGAGAAGGCCGTTTCGCAAAAGCTGCAGCGCGAGGGCAAGTGGCCGCATATCTGGCGCGTCACCGGCCGCTACGCCAATGTCAGCATCTTTGACGTGGCCGACCATGACGAGCTGCACGCCATCCTTTCCGGCCTGCCGCTCTTTCCCTTCATGCAAATCACCGTCACGCCGCTCGCGAGGCATCCTTCCTCGATCGCGTGACGTCCCCCCGCGCCGCCACCTCCGTTCGCGAGGTGGCGGCGTGGCCACTGCCGGTTGTGATGACAACGATAATCCCCAAACAGGAGGACTTCCGGTAATGAGCACCGCACGATCCATCGACGTCCAGGAACTCATCAACACTCATCCCGTTTCGCGCTTCCAGGGCATGGTCATGGCGCTCTGCTTCCTGGTCGTGGCCATCGACGGCTTCGACACGGCTGCCATCGGCTTCATCGCCCCGGCGCTGCGCGCGCAATGGAGCGTGACGCCGGCACAGCTCGCCCCGCTCTTCGGCGCCGGGCTGTTCGGCCTCATGGTCGGCGCCTTCCTCTTCGGGCCGCTGATGGACAAGATCGGGCGCAAGCGCGTGCTGCTCGGCGCCACCGCCTTCTTCGGTGCGGCGACGCTGGCATCCTGCTTCGCCACCTCGGTCGAGTCCCTGGTGGTGCTGCGCTTCGTCACCGGGCTTGGCCTGGGCGGCGCCATGCCGGCCGCCATCACCCTCACCTCGGAATTCTGCCCGGAACACCGGCGCTCGACCCTGGTCACTCTGATGTTCTGCGGCTTCACCATCGGCTCCGCCGCGGCGGGGCTCGCGGCCTCGCATATCGTGGCGGCCTATGGCTGGCAGGGCCTGCTGGCGCTGGGCGGCCTCCTGCCGCTGCTGCTGGTACCGGTGCTCTGGGTGCTGCTGCCGGAATCGCCGCGCTACCTGGTGCTGAGGGATGCACCGTCCGCGCGCATCGCCGCCATCCTCTCCCGCATCGCGCCCGGCGTCCTGCTGGACGGCGCCGTCTTCACCGGCATCCGCCGGGCCAAGGGCTCACCCGTGGCGCAGCTCTTCCGCGGCGGCCTGGCCACGGGTACGCTGCTGCTCTGGCTCGCCTTCTTCATGAGCCTGCTGGTCTTCTACCTGCTTTCCTCCTGGCTGCCGCTGCTGATCACCACGGCAGGCTTCTCGGTCGCCAATGCCTCGCTGATGGCCGCCACGCTGGCGACCGGCGGCACGGTGGGCGCCATCATCATCGGCCGGCTGATGGACCGCTTCGAGCCGCACCGCGTGCTGGCGGCGTCCTATCTCCTGGCCGGCTGCTTCGTCGCCCTGCTCGGCAGCACCACGGCGCAGCCCGGCCTGCTGGTCTTCGCGATCTTCGGCGCCGGCTTCGGCGTCGCCGGGGCGCAGGTCGGGCTCAATGCGCTGTCCGCCGCCTACTACCCGACCGC
Source organism: Roseomonas mucosa ATCC BAA-692 (assembly GCF_000622225.1). Taxonomy (GTDB): domain Bacteria; phylum Pseudomonadota; class Alphaproteobacteria; order Acetobacterales; family Acetobacteraceae; genus Roseomonas; species Roseomonas mucosa. The sequence goes on from NZ_JHWD01000033.1 coordinate 8,646, forward strand.
CAACCGCGGCACCGGGGTGAGCTGGGCCAATGCGGTGGGGCGGATCGGATCCGTGCTCGGCTCCATGGTGGGCGGGGTGCTGCTGTCCCTGGGCTGGGGCCTCGACACGGTGTTCAGCGTGGCTGCCGTGCCGGCCTTCATCGCGGCCCTGGCCATGCTCGCCATGGCCTCCGTCAGGGACCGGGTGGCGGCCCCGGCGGTGACGGTCAGCCCGGCAGCCTGAACTCTATCAACCGGGACGTCGCGATGGCCCGGGAAGCCGCCCGGGCCTGAACGCAGCGCAGATATCATGGATGGGAGTGTCCTGATCATGGTACGGAAGCACCCCCGCATCGCCATCATCGGCGGCGGGATCGGCGGACTGACCCTGGCACTGGCGCTACGCCAGCGCGGGCTGCGCGCCGAGGTCTACGAGCAGGCCCAGGTCCTGGCAGAGATCGGCGCGGCCGTGGCGCTTTCCGCCAATGCCACGCGGGAGCTGGACCGGCTGGGCCTGATGCCGGCGCTCAGCGCCGTGTCCGCCGAGCCAACGGAGCTGATCTATCGCGACTGGCGCGACGGCCGCCGTATCGCCGCGCATCCGGTGCGTGAGGGAGGCGCCTACCGCGCCCGGTTCGGCGCCCCCTATTTCGGCATCCACCGCGCCGACCTTCAGAAGGTCCTGAGCGGCGCCCTGGGCGGAGAGGGCCTGCATCTGGGGCACCGCCTCGCCTCGGTCGAGGAAGCGGGACCGGTGCTGCGCCTGGGCTTCGCCAACGGGCATGTCGCCGAGGCGGATCTGGCGATCGGCGCCGACGGCGTTCGTTCCATCCTGCGTCGTTGGATCACGGGGCGCGAGGAGACACTCTATTCCGGCACCAGTGCCTTCCGCGGCATCGTGCCGGTGGATCGCCTGCCCTCGCTGCCGGACCCGCAGGCCATCCAGTTCTGGATGGGGCCGGGGGCGCATCTCCTGCACTACGCGATCGGTGGCGGGGGCGGACATGTCAACTTCTTCGCCGTGACCGAGGGGCCGTGCCCCTGGCCGCGCCGCGACGCTTGGCTGGACGAGGCCTCACGGGAGGAGGCGCTGGCGGCCTTCCATGGCTGGCATCCCGCCGTGACCGAGATGATCGGTGCCGCCACCCATTACGCGCGCTGGGGCCTCTTCGTCACCCGGCCGCTGCCGCGCTGGTCGCGCGGGCAGGCGGTTCTGCTGGGCGATGCCGCGCATGCCATGCTGCCCCATCACGGACAGGGTGCGAACACCACCATCGAGGATGCCCTGACCCTGGCGGAACTCCTGGGCCGCGGCGAGGCTATGGAGACGGTCCTGCCGCGCTACGAGGCGCTGCGCCGGGCCCGAACGCGCAAGATCCAGCGCAGTTCCTGGATCACCAACGCGCTGCTGCACCTACCCGATGGGCCCGGCTTGGCGGAGCGCGATCGGCGCATGGCGTGCTTTCCCGAGGATTTCGGCTGGATCCACGGCTTCGATGCCCTGCAATCGGCGGGCGGGCCGTCCAGTCCCTCCCCGTCGCAGGCCAGGGCGGCGTGAACCGGCTCGACGGCATCGCGCCACTCCTCTTCGTGGGCATCTGGGCCACCGGCTTCGTGCTGGCGCGTTTCGTCGGCCCCTATGCGGAGCCGCTGGCCTTCCTGACCCTGCGCTTCGCCCTGAGCGCCGTCGTCTTCGCCCTGCTGGCCCTGGCCGCCGGCGCCCCGTGGCCCCGGTCGGCGCGCGCCTGGGGCGCGGCGCTGCTGTGTGGGGTGCTGATGCAAGGCGCCTATCTCTTCGGCGTCTTCTGGTCGGTGCGTCACGGCCTGCCGGCGGGGATCGCCGCGCTGGTGGGTGGCCTGCAGCCGCTGCTGACCGCCGCGCTGGCCATCCCACTGCTCGACGAGGCAGTCGGGCCGCGTCGCTGGCTTGGCATCGGTCTCGGCTTCGCGGGGGCGGCGTTCGTCCTCGCGCCGGGCCTGGCTGTTCCGGGCACGGTCCATCCGAGCCTGGACAGTGGCGGACTGCCGCTGCTGCCGCTGGCGGTCTGCCTAGGCGGCACCCTGGCCATGACCCTGGGCACGATCCTGCAGAAGCGCACCGGCTCAGGCGGCGACCTGCGGGCTGGCGCGGCCGTCCAGTTCCTGGGCGCCACGCTGGCCATGGCCCCGGTCGCCGCGGCGACCGGGGAATTCCACTTCGGCTGGGCTTGGCAGGCCTGGGCCGGGTTGGCCTGGGGTGTCCTCGGCCTTTCGGTCGGGGCCATCGGCCTGCTGTTGCGGATGATCCGGCGGGGTGCCGTGTCCGGCGTGGCCTCGCTCTTCTACCTCGTGCCACCGGCCGCCGCGCTGATCGCCTATCTGGGCTTCGGCGAACGCCTCGGGCTCCTGCAGATCGCGGGGATGGGCCTCGCCGGCCTGGGCGTCGCGCTGGCCAGCCGCGCCGGCCCCGCCCCTACCCCCCGCGCACCTCACGCCTCCGACAGGTCCGGAAGGACCGCCACGACTTCCCTTCCTGGACGATGACCATGCAACGCCGCTCCCTCTTCCGTGTCCTCCCGGCCCTCGCCCTGGCCACCTGCGGGCCTGGCCTCGCCTTCGCCGAGGCTGCCTGGCCCGCCCGCCCGATTCGTCTCATCGTGCCTTTCCCGCCGGGTGGGGCCATCGACGCCATGGCGCGCCTTCTGGCCCCGGTCCTCGCCAGCACGCTGGGCCAGCCCGTGGTGGTCGAGAACCGTGCCGGTGGCGGCGGGACGATCGGCACGGCGGCGGCGGCGCAGAGCACGGACGCACATACGCTGCTCATGGTCTCCATGGCGCATGCGGTGAACCCGGCGCTATCGCCGCATCTCCCCTATGACGGGCTGCGCGACTTTGTCGCCGTGGCCCCGGTCGCGGTGGTGCCGAACCTGCTCGTGGTGCCGCGGGGAAGCCCCTGGGAAAGTCCGGCCGATGTCATCGCCGCAGCGCACCACAACCCGGGTGTGCTGACCTATGCCTCCGCCGGCAGCGGCACCTCGATCCATCTCGCGGGCGCCCTCTTCGCGGCACTGTCCCGGATCGAGCTGACCCATGTGCCCTACAAGGGGTCCGGTCCGGCCCTGTCCGATCTCGTCACGGGCCGGGTCGACATGATGTTCGACAGTCTGACCTCGGCGGCGCCGCAGCTCGCCTCGGGCCGGCTGCGGGCCCTGGCGGTGACCACCAGCCGGCGTATCGCCGCCCTGCCCCGCCTGCCGACGCTGGCCGAGGCCGGGGTCGCCGGCTACGCGCTCGATCCCTGGTTCGCCATGCTGGCGCCGGCCGACCTGCCACCGGAGGGACAGCGCAGGATGGAAGCCGCCGTGACAGGCGCTCTGCGGGACCCGGTCTTGCGCGATCGCCTCGCCGGCATCGGCGCGGAGCCCATGGATGGCGGTGCCGAGAGCCTCGACCGTCTGCTGCGCCAGGAAACCGCGCGATGGAAGGATCTGGTACGGGAACTGTCGATCCGGCCCGACTGAACGATCCGCGCCAAGCGGGGCGCCCAACAACACGGATCACAAGAAGGCGGCGATGGGAACGGTGGTGGTGAACACGGCTTTCATCCTCTTCGCCATCCCACTGTCTTTCATCCTCCCGAAGGTGGATGCGAGGCGCATCCTGCTCGCGATGTTTGGCCTCGGGGTCGCCCTGTGCATCGGTCTGGCCAAGAGCGGCGAGAACTGGACGATGGTCTTCATTCTGATCGCCGCATCGGGCTTCGGCATAGGTGGACAGCAGATCGCACTCAATTATCTCGTATCCGGAATCTATCCCGCGGAGCTGCGCGCCACCGGAACCGGATGGACCATCGGGATCGGCCGTACCGGAGCGATTATCGGCTCGGCGGCTGGCGGTTGGCTACTCCAGCTCGGTGGGCCTTCCGGCTATTATCTTGCGTTGGCAATGCCACTGGTCGTTGCTGGACTCGCAGTCGCCATCATCCAAATGCGTCATACCCCAACACGGTCGCGCAGTGTCTCTGCCGCGCACTAATACGCGCCACGCTTCCCCAGCGCGTACGAGGTTGCCCGCTTCGCGCGGGGGTGGTGGCATCCTCGGGCCGACGCGGCGTACCGGCGGTGCCGATGGCGTGGGGGCCGCCGGCGCGCCGCTCCCTGCCATCTCGCGTGCCGCCGCCCAGCGCAGCCAGCTGCGTACCAGCCGGTCCGGCAGGCCCACTGTCCAGTGCGTCGAGAACAAAGCCTGCATGGGCCGTCGGCAACACCCGCCAGCCGATGGTGAGGCATGGCCGCCATTCGTTCGAGGCCATGCCGAACGCGGGCAAAGGCAACGTAGACGAAGCCTTGCCACGCCACGCCGCCGGTGAAATCCGACAGCCACAGCACGTTCGGCGCCGACGCCCGGAACTGCCGGTCTACCTTATCCGCCGGACACGGCGTGGCCGGGTTCGAGACCGTGGTCCTCGTCTCCCTCCCGCTCACCACACCCCGTAGACCCATGGCGCGTATCAGCCGCTCCACCGTGCAGCGGGCCACCTTGATGCCCTCGCAGCCGAGCTTCCGCCACGATCTACCCTCAGTTGACGAGATCGTCCGAAGCCGATCTGAATCTGAGCAAGTTGCTGTCCTTGCGTGCAGATGTGTCTACACCGCCCAGATTTGCGTACTGATCCGGCTGATCATTGATTGCCAGCCGCAGAGGATGAGAGAAATCTTCCGGTGACCTCAGGGTCCTGTCACACGCTGGCCGTCGGCCCGTCCTTTTCCGCAGAAGGCATGAGCATGAACACCATCCCCAACTCGCTCGCCGCTCGCGACATCGCCACGCTGGTGCACCCCTACACCAATCTGGCGAAGCACAAGTCCGAGGGGCCGCGCATCATGAAGCGCGGCAAGGGCGTGCGCGTGCAGGACGACAACGGCAAATGGTATCTGGAAGGGATGGCCGGCCTCTGGTGCGCCTCGCTGGGCTTCGACGAGCCGCGCCTCGTCGAGGTCGCGGCGAAGCAGATGGCGGAGCTGCCCTACTACGCCATCTTCAACCATGCCTCGCACCAGCCCGCGATCGATCTGAGCGAGCGGCTGCTCGCCATTGCGCCGAAGGGGCTGACCAAGGTCCTCTATGCCAATTCCGGCTCCGAAGCGAACGACAGCGCCGTGAAGATGGTGTGGTACTACAACAACGCCATCGGCAGGCCGCAGAAGAAGAAGATCATCGGCCGCTTCCGCGGCTATCACGGCGTCACCGTGGCCTCCGCCAGCATGACCGGGCAGGAGATCAACCACAAGGACTGGGATCTCCCCCTCCCCGGTTTCCTGCACACCGACTGCCCCAGCCATTTCCACTATGCGCTGCCCGGCGAGAACGAGGAGCAGTTCGCCACGAGGCTGGCGCAGAACCTGGAGGAGCTGATCCTCCGCGAAGGGCCGGAAACGGTCGCGGCCTTCATCGCCGAGCCGGTGAACGGCGGCGGCGGCGTGATCGTGCCGCCCGCGACCTATTTCGCGAAGATCCAGGCCGTGCTGAAGAAGTACGACGTGCTGTTCATCGCCGACGAGGTGATCTGCGGCTTCGGCCGCACCGGCAACATGTTCGGCTGCGAGACCTTCGGCATCGTGCCGGACATGATGACGGTCGCCAAGGCGCTCTCGGCCTCCTTCCTGCCGATCTCCGGCCTGCTGATGACGGAGGAGATCTTCGAGGCCATCGCCCGTAACAGCGACAGGCTCGGCACCTTCGGCCATGGCGTCACCTATGCCGCGCACCCGGTCTGTGCCGCCGTCGCGGCGGAAACGCTGAAGATCTACGAGGAGCGCGACATCCTGGGCCATGTCCGCAGCGTCGCGCCGCGCCTGCAGGAAGGGATTCGCGGCCTGCTCGACCATCCACTGATCGGCAATGCGCGGGGCGTCGGCCTGATCGGCGCGGTGGAGCCGGTGAAGGACAAGGCCACCAACGAGGCCTTCCCGGTGGGCGAAAAAGTCGGGCAGATGATCCAGCAGGCGGCCTGGGAGCGCGGCATCATCGTGCGCGGCATGCGCGGCGACGGCATCGCCTTCTGCCCGCCGCTGATCATCACCGAGGCGGAGATCGACGAGCTGGTCGCCGGCGTGCGCGGCGCGCTGGACGACGTCGCGGGAATGCTCTCCTCCCGCGGCCTTTGGCGCGAGGCGGCCTGAGGGCGGGCCACCCTCATAGCCAGGGCGCCCGGCGCCCTGGCTGGCCGCCTCAGTCCCGGTTCGCCTGCCGCAGCAGGGCGTGCATCAGCACGTCGGCCCCGGCGGCGCAGTGTTCCGGCGAGGCATACTCGAACTCGCTGTGCGACAGGCCGTCGCGGCAGGGCACGAAGAGCAGGCCGGTCGGGCAGAGGCCGATCATGTTGAAGGCATCATGGCCGGTGAGCGTGCGCAGCCGCGTCACGGAATGGCCGCGTTCCTTCGCCACATCCTCGATCAGCGCCACCATCTCCGGCGAGAAATGCAGCGGCTGGCGGCGGCGCTCGGCAACGATGCTGACGCCGAGCCCGGTTTCTGCCGCCAGCGCCTCCATGGCCGTGCCCAGGGCTTCGCGCATGCCGGCGATACCGCTCTCCTCGGGATGCACCATCATGACTGAGAGCAGGGCGCGATGCGGGATGTTGATCGCGTTGTTCGGCCAGGCATCGAGCACGACGGGGCTCGCCTTGCCCTCCGGCCCATGCGCCGCGGCGATCCGCTCCACGGCCTCGATCAGCCGGCCGGCGCCGGCCAGCGCGTTGCGGCGGCGCGCCATCGGCATCGTCTGGGAATGGCTGTTCTCTCCCCAAATCTCGATCGTGGCGAAGCCCGTGAAATGGCTGTGCGTCACCGCGGCGATGGTCGTGCCGCTCTCCTCCAGCTCCGGCCCCTGCTCGATATGCAGCTCCAGATAGGAATCCACCGGGCGCCCGCCCACCGGCGTGTCGCCCCGGTAGCCGATGCGTGCCAGTTCGTCACCGAAACGCCGGCCGGCGCGGTCCATGCTGGCATGGGCGGTGGCGAGGCCCAGCGTCCCGGCGAAGACCGCCGAGCCCATCAGCCCCGGCGAGAAACGCGCACCCTCCTCGTTGGTCCAGTTCACCACCTCGATGGCGCGCCGCGTGCGGATGCCGGCGCGGTCGATGGCCCGCACCGCCTCCAGCGCCGCCAGCACGCCGAGCACCCCGTCGAACTTCCCGCCCGGCGACTGCGTGTCGAGATGGCTTCCGGCCATGACCGGAGGCAGGGAGACATTGATGCCTTCGCGCCGGGCGAAGATGTTGCCCATGCCATCCACGGTGACGCTCAGCCCCGCCTGCTCGCACCACAGGCGGAAAAGCGTGCGCCCGTCGCGGTCCGCATCCGTCAGGCTCATCCGGTCGCAGCCGCCGCGCGGGGTGGCACCCATGCAGCCCATGGTCATCAGGTCGCTCCAGAGGCGTTCCTGGTCGATGCTAGCCTGGCTCATGCGGAGCTCCTGCGCGGGCGGAGGCGAAAACCCTCCACGGCGCGGCCTGCCCGGACACCGCGCCGCGATCCGGCCTAGTTCGCCGCGGCGACCTTGACGGCGGCAGCCCCGGTGACGGAGGGCGGCGTCCAGTGCCGTCCGGGAATGGAAGCGAGCAGCGCGCGGGTATAGGCCTCGCGCGGGTTGCCGAAGACCTCGCCGGTCGCGCCCTGTTCCACGATGCGCCCCTTCTGCATCACCACGATGCGGTCGCAGATCTGCGCGGCCACACGCAGATCGTGGGTGATGAAGAGCATGGTGAGGTCCAGCCGCTCCTTCAGCTCCTCCAGCAGCGCCAGGATCTGGGCCTGCACGGAGACATCGAGGGCGGAGACCGCCTCGTCGGCGATCAGCAGCTCCGGCTTCATGGCCAGGGCGCGGGCGATGCCGATGCGCTGGCGCTGGCCGCCGGAGAACTCGTGCGGGAAGCGGTCCGCAGCACCGGGGTCGAGCCGCACCAGGCGCAGCAGCTCCCGCGCCTCCGCCAGCGCCTGAGCGCGCGGCGTGCCGTGGGCGATGGGGCCGGCGGCGATGATGTCGCCGATCCGCACGCGCGGGTTCAGCGAGGCGAAAGGATCCTGGAAGACCATCTGGATGCGCTTGCGGAAGGGCTTCCAGTGCCGCCGCGAAAGCAGGCGCAGGTTCGTGTCGTCGAAGCGCAGGTCGCCCCTGTCGGGATGGACGAGGTTGACCACGCAGCGCGCCAGGGTGGACTTGCCGGAACCGCTTTCCCCCACCAGCCCGACCGTCTCGCCCCTGTGCACCGTGAGATGCGCGTCATCGACCGCCTGGAAGGGCGTGCGGCCGCGCCAGTAGGTCTTGCCGAGACCGACCAGCTCCAGCAGCTTCGCCCGTTCGCGCGGTATCCGGGCCTGTGGAGGCCGGTGCGGCACGGCGGCGATCAGGGCGCGGGTATAGGGGTGCCGCGGCGCGTTCAGCACCTCGGCGGCCGGTCCGTGCTCCACGATCCTCCCGCGCTGCATCACCGCCACGCGGTCGGCGATCTCCGCCACCACGCCGAAGTCGTGGGTGATGAACAGCACGCCGGTGCCGCGCCGCCGCTGGATCTCGCGGACCAGCTTCAGGATCTGCGCCTGGGTCGTCACGTCGAGGGCCGTGGTCGGCTCGTCGGCAATGAGGATGGAGGGTTCCAGCGCCAGGGCCATGGCGATCATCACGCGCTGCCTTTGCCCGCCGGAAAGCCGGTGCGGATAGGCACGCGCGATGGCCGGCGGGTCCGGCAGGCGCACCGCCTCCAGCAACTCCAGCACCCGCGCCCGGGCATCCTGGGCGCGGCCATGCACCTCCAGCACCTCGGCGATCTGGTCCTCGACCCGCATCAGCGGATTCAGCGCCGTCATCGGCTCCTGGAAGATCATGCCGATGCGGGAGCCGCGCAGCGCGCGCATCTCGGCGGGAGAGCAGCGCAGCAGGTCGCGCCCCTCGAAAAGGATGCGGCCCGAGGCGACCTTCAGCGCCGGGGGCAGCAGCCCCATCACCGCATTGGCGGAGATCGACTTGCCCGAGCCACTTTCGCCCACCACGCAAAGGATCTCGCCCGGGGAGAGCGACAGGCTGACGCCCTTCACCGCCTCGGGCCGGTCGCCGCCGGGCGGCAGGCTGACGGTGAGATTCTCGATCGAGAGGAGGCTCATGCCGCCACCCCGCGCTTGCGCGAGAGGCGCGGGTTCAGCCAGTCGTTCAGCCCCTCGCCGACGAGGTTCAGCGCCAGCACGGTGAGGAAGATGGCGAGGCCAGGAAAGACGCTCATCCACCAGGCCATGCGGATCACGCTGCGCCCGGCGCCGATCATGAAGCCCCAGGAGATCCGGTTGGGATCGCCCAGGCCCAGGAAGGAGAGGGCGGATTCCAGCAGGATCGCGCTCGCCACCATCAGGCTGGCGAGCACGATGATCGGCGAGAGGGCATTGGGCAGGATCTCGCGGAAGATGATGGCGGTGCGGGAACGGCCCAGCACCTCCGCCGCCTGGACGAATTCCCGCGCCCGCAGGCTGAGGAACTCCGCCCGCACCACGCGTGCCACCGGCGGCCAGGAAACGATGGCGATGGAGAAGACGATGGAGCCCAGGCTGGGGCGGAAGATCGCCACCAGCACCACCGCCAGCACGAAGGAGGGGATGGTCTGGAAGAACTCGGTGAAGCGCATGATCGCATCGTCCACCCAGCCCCCGGCATAGCCCGCCAGCGCCCCCAGCACCACGCCGATCAGCAGTGCCGCCGCGGTGGAAACGGCGCCGATCAGCAGCGAGACCGGCGCGCCATAGGCGATGCCCGCCGCCACGTCGCGGCCCAGCGAGTCCGAGCCGAGCAGGAACCCGTCCTCGCCCGGCGGCGCGAAGGGCATGCCCTGCATGTCCCAGGGCGAGAAGGGGAAGAGGAGCGGCGCCGTCGCCGCCATCAGCACGACGAGAAGCAGGATGACCAGCCCAGCCGCCGCCCCGGGATTTCGCAGCATGGCGCGGAGGAAACCCATCATGCCATCTGCACCCGCGGATCGATCACGAGATAGAGCAGGTCGGTCAACAGGTTGAAGAGCATCACGATCACCGAGGTGCAGAGGAAGACGCCGAGCAGAAGCTCGTAGTCGCGCTGCAACAGCGCATCGAAGGCGAGGCTGCCGATGCCCGGCCAGGCGAAGACCGTCTCCACCAGGATCGAGCCGCCGATCAGGTGGCCTGCCTGGATGCCGGCCAGCGTCACCACCGGCAGCAGCGCGTTGCGCAACACGTGGCGGCGCAGGATGCGCCCCTCGCCGACGCCCTTGGCGCGGGCGGTCTTCACGAAATCCTGGTCCGCCACCTCCAGCACAGAGGAGCGGGTCAGGCGTGCATAGACGGCGAGGTAGAAGAGGCCGAGCGTCAGGGCGGGCAGGACCAGGTGCTCCGCCACGTCCAGCGCCGCGCGCAGCCCGGTGTAATCCGCCCCCACCGTGCTCATGCCGAAGGAAGGCAGCCAGTTCAGCGTGACGCTGAAGAGCAGGACCAGCAGCAGGCCCGTCCAGAAAAGCGGGGTGCAGTAGAAGACCATGGAAAGCGCGGTGATCAGGCTGTCCCAGACCGTGCCCGCCCGCGTCGCCGCCGCCGCCCCCATCGCGATCCCCGCCGCCACGGCGAAGGCGAAGGCCGTGACCGAAAGCAGCAGCGTGGCCGGCAGGCGCTCCAGGATGAGGTCGGCCACCGGGCGCTGCATCCGGTGCGACACGCCCAGATCCAGTGTGGCGACGCGCGAGACATAGATCCAGAGCTGCTCCGCGAGCGGCCTGTCCAGCCCGAACTGCTCGCGCAACTGCGCCAGGTAGCGCTCGTCTGCCGCGCCGGACTGCCCCGCCATGACGCTGGCCGGATCGCCCGGTGCCGCATGGATGAGCAGGAAGTTGACCACCACCAGAGCGAAGGTCAGCAGCACGAGCTTCAGCAGGCGCTGCGCCAGGAAGCGCAGCAGTTGGTCGCCCCGCATCAGGCCGGCGCCTCAGGCAAGGAACACGTCGTCGAAACTGGTGTGCACGCCGAGCGCCGTGGCCATCATGTTCTTCAGGCGCTTGTCGTAGAAGGTGGGATAGGCCATCTCCTGGATGTAGAGATAGGGCATGTCCTCGCAGATGATCTTCTGCACCTCGGCATAGGCCTGCCGCCGCACCTCCGGATCGGAGCTGAGCCGGCCCTTCTCGAAGAGCGCATCCACCTTCGGGTTCGAGTAGCCGCCGACATTGGTGAAGGTGACGTGCTTGATGTTGGTGGAGAGGTAGTAGTGCTCCACCGCCAGCGCCGGGTCCGCCACCTGGTAGACGAAGTTCACGCTGGTATCGAACTCCCAGGACGCCATGCGCGCCGCCCAGCCGCCGGCATCGGTCGTCTCCAGCGTCACCTCCACGCCGATGCGCTGCATGCAGGTGCGGAAATACTCCGACAGGCGCGTCCAGACCTCGCCATAGGGCAGCGGCAGGTGCTTGATCGAGAAGCGGATGCCGTTCGCGCCGGGCTTCAGCCCCGCCTCGTCCAGCAGCGCCATGGCCTTCTTCGGATCGTATTCCGGCAGGGAGACCTCCGGATCGCGGAAGCGCAGCGTGGAGACGAAGGGCCCGGTAGCAGGCTTGCCGACGCCGAACCAGAGCCGGTCGTTGATGAACTTGCGGTCGATCGCATGCGACATGGCCCGCCGCACGCGTGCGTCGTCCAGCGGCTTGACCCGCTTGTTGATCTCGAACCAGGAGATCGGCGCGAAGTACTCCCAGCCCTTGGTGGTGAACTCGATGTTGCCCTGCTGACGGAAGCGCGGGATGTCGAAGGGCTCGATGTCATTGGCCTGGGCGATCTGCGTCTGCCCGGTCTGCAGGGCGAGGGCACGGCTCTGTCCGTCCGGCACGATGCGGAAGATGATCTCGTCCAGATAGGGCTGTCCGGGCTTCCAGTAGTCCTCGAAGCGCCGCATGCGGATGAAGTTGCCGCGTTGCCATTCCACGAAGCGGAAGGGGCCGGTGCCGTTGGGGGTCTGGTTGGCCGGATTGGTGCGGAAATCCGTGCCGGCATAGACATGCTTCGGCACGATCGGCACCGAGGTCGCGCCGAGCAGCAGGATCAGCGGCTCGAAGGGCTGCTTCAGCGTGATCCGCACGGTCAGCGGGTCCACCGCCTCGGTCCTGTCGATCACCGTGAAGACGCTGCGCGCGCGGCTCGACAGCGTCATGGCGAAGTCCATGATCGAGAAAACCACATCCTCGGATGTACAGGGCTTGCCGTCGTGGAACCTGACATTGGGCTGCAGCTGGAAGGTATAGACCAGTTTGTCCGGCGATATCTCCCAGCTCTTCGCCAGTTCCGGCACCGGCTCCAGGCTGGAGGAATACTGCACCAGTCCCTGGTACATCTTGGTGGTGGCGTAGATGGTCGGCCCCTGGGTGTTCACCAGCGGGATCAGCACCGGCGGCTCTGGCGTCAGCAGGCTGGTCAGCGTGCCGCCGCGCTTCGGCGCGACGCCCTGGGCAAGCGCCTCGGACACCGTCATCAGCCCCGGCGTGAGGATGGCCGGCGCGAGGCCGGCAGCCGCGGCGGCCCGCAGCAGGTCGCGTCGCGAGCGCGGAGAGGGGTCCGACGGGCTCATGGCATGGGTCTCCGGCCAGCATGGAAGCAGCGGGGATGAAGCGGGCGGGGGGCTCGTGGCGGGCGATGCCTTCTCGCGAGATGTCGTCCTGGGATCGCGCGTCAAACCCTGCTCCCCGTTCAACAGCCCCGAAGGGCATGGATCGAGGCAGCAATATCCATGCCATGGCTTCGCCGCCTGCGTGGCACGCGGTTTGCTCACCCGCATTGGCATGTCCGCGACCACCGAGTTTCGGGATTGCCTTTCCTGCGCCATCCTGCCGGGCGGCAACGCGCCGGCAGGGAGAGGAACGGGTTGCATGGCTGACACCGAGGCCGGGGCGGAGGCCGGTCCGATCACGGCGGATTTCGTGATGCCGCCCGCACCCTCCATCCCGCCGGAGCAGGCACTGTGGCTGCTGCGCCGGCATTACGGGCTGCAAGGCCGCGCCAGGCCGCTCGACAGCGAGCGCGACCGCATCTTCCACATCATGGCGGAGGATGGGCAGAACTGCCTGCTGCGCCTCGCCAACCCGGCCGAGACGGCCGAGGTCAGTAACCTCCAGACGGCCGTCCTGGCGCATATCGCCACACGGGCGCCCGGCCTGCCGGTGCAGCGCATCCTTCCCGCCCTGAGTGGAAGGCTGGAGGAACCCGTGGATTACGGCGCCGGGCGCATGGGGATCGCCCGGCTGCTCACCTTCCTGCCCGGCCGCCCCCTGCGGGACGGGCCCATCGACTCCGCTCAGCGCCATGCCGTGGGCGGCGTCACCGCCCGCCTGGCCCTGGCCATGCGGGACTTCCATCACCCCGCCGCGGGTCATGCGCTGTACTGGGATATCCAGCACCTGCTCCGCCTGCGCGGCCTCGTCCCCTGGATCGGGGATGCGCCCGGCCGGGAACTGGCGCTGCGCGTGCTGGAGGACTTCGCCACGCGGGTGCAGCCGGAACTCGCCACGCTGCGCGCCCAGGTGCTGCATGACGACCTCCATCCCGGCAACATCCTGGTCGATCCGGCGGAGCCGACCCGCATCACCGGGCTGCTGGATTTCGGCGACACGGTCCATACCGCCCTGGTCAACGACCTCGCCGTCGCCGCCAACCACCATGTGGCGCTGGACGGCCATCCCCTGGCCGGGGTGGCCGGGATCGTCGGCGCCTATCACGCCGTGCTGCCACTGGAAGCGCGGGAGGTCGCCCTGCTGCCGCGGCTGATCGCAGCCCGCCTGCTCATCGGGGTGCTGGTGCGATCCTGGCAGGCGAGGGAAACTCCCGGCGCCGTTCCACCCCCTGTCTTCGCACGCGCCGCGCTGGAACGCCTGGTGGCCGTGCCCCTCGACGAGGCGCGGGCCCCGTTGTTCCGGGCCTGCGGCATGGAGATTCCCACGTGAGCGCCACCGCCAGCCCTGCTGCCAACCCCTCCATCGAGGGCGCGCTGCCCGACGAGTCTCTGCTGGCGCGCCGGCGCGAGGCGCTCGGCCCGACCTACCGGCTCTTCTACGACGTGCCGGTGCAGGTCGCGCGCGCCGAGGGCGTCTTCCTCTACGCCCCCGACGGGACGGAATACCTCGACGTCTACAACAACGTTCCCTCGGTCGGGCATTGCCACCCGGCGGTGGCCGAGGCGATCGCGAAACAGGCCGCGATCCTCAACACCCATACGCGCTACCTGACGGACAAGGTGGTGGAGTATGCCGAGACGCTGCTCGCCACCTTTCCGGCGGAACTGTCGCAGGTGATGCTGACCTGCACCGGCAGCGAGGCCTCCGACCTGGCGCTGCGCGTCGCCCGCGCCTGCACCGGCAACACGGGCTTCATCACCACCGCCAATGCCTATCATGGCGTCACCCTGGCGGTGAGCGAGATCTGCCCCTCCCAGGGCAAGGTGGTGGCCCCACATGCCCGCGCGGTGCCGGCGCCGGATGGCTACCGGCAGGAGGGCGATGTCGGCGCCCGCTTCGCCGCCGGGGTGCAGGCGGCGATCGACGACCTCGCCGCCCATGGCATCCGCCCGGCGGCGCTGATCTGCGACATGATCTTCGGCAGCGACGGCGTCTTCACGGATCCACCGGGCTTCATGACGGAGGCCGTGGCCCGCGTGCGCGCCGCCGGCGGCCTGTTCATCGCGGACGAGGTGCAGCCCGGCTTCGGCCGCACCGGAACGCATATGTGGGGCTTCCAGCGCCATGGGCTGGTGCCGGACGCGGTGATCCTGGGCAAGCCGGCCGGCAACGGGCTGCCGCTCGCCGGGCTGGTGGCGCAGCCGCGCGTGCTGGAGGCCTTTGCAGCGCAGTCGCGCTACTTCAACACCTTCGGCGGCAATCCCGTCTGCTGCGCCGCCGGCCTCGCCGTGCTGGAGGTGATCAGGCGGGAAGGGCTGATGGAGAACGCCGTCCGCGTCGGCGCCCGCATGCGCGCCGGGATGGAGGAACTCGCCACCGCCTATCCCGTCCTGGGCGACATCCGCGGCGCCGGCCTGTTCTTCGGCGCCGAGATGGTGCGTGACCGCGCCACCCGCGAAGCCGCGCCCGATCTCGCCGCCCAGGTGGTGAACGGGCTGCGTGCCCGCCGCGTGCTGATCGGCGCCGCCGGGCCGCGCGCCAATGTGCTGAAGATCCGCCCGCCCTTGCCCTTCACCGAGGCGCATGCCGACCGCTTCCTGGCCGCCATGGCCGAGGTGCTGCACGGGCTGCGATGAACCCTCCCCACCGCCACGGAGTTCCCGCCATGGACCAGACCGCCCCCCACCGCGTCGCCGCGACCGGACCCGGCGGAACCTCTCCGGGGACCACGCCCTGGCGGATGGACGCCGTGGAGGTGGCGGCGCTGATCCGCAACGGCGCGCTCTCGGCGCGGGAGGCGGTGCAGTCGTGCCTCGACCGCATCGATGCGGTGAACCCGCAGGTCAATGCGGTGGTGGCCACGATGCACGAGGCGGCGCTGGCCGCCGCCGACCGCGCCGATGCCGCCCGCGCGCGGGGCGAGTCGCTAGGGCCGCTGCATGGCGTCCCGGTGACGGTGAAGGTCAACACCGACCAGGTCGGCTGGCCCACCGACAACGGCACCGTCGCGCTGCGCGACAACATCGCCGCCACCGATGCCCCGGTGGTGGCGCTCATGGTCAAGGCCGGCGCGGTGGTGATCGGCCGCACCAATACGCCCAGCTTCAGCATGCGCTGGTTCACCGGCAACGAGCTGCATGGCGAGACGCGAAACCCCTGGAACGCCCGCCTCACCCCGGGCGGCTCCTCGGGCGGGGCCGGGGCGGCGGTCGCCAGCGGCATGGGCCCCATCGGTCAGGGCAACGACATCGCGGGCTCTGTGCGCTATCCGTCCTATTGCTGCGGCCTCGTCGGGCTGCGCCCCAGCCTCGGCCGTGTGCCATCCTTCAACGGCACGGCCAAGGCGCCTCCCGGCATCTCCTCGCAACTCATGGCAGTGCAGGGGCCGCTGACCCGCCGCGTGCGCGACCTGCGCCTCGCCTTCGCGGTGATGGCGCAGCCGCATTCCGACGATCCGCGCGTCGCTCCCATCGCGACCTTCCCGCCACGCCAGCGCCCGCTACGCGCCGCGCTGGTGGTGGACCCGGCCGGGCGCGGCGTGCACCCCGTCCTGGCCGCCGCCACGCGCTCCGCCGGGCGGGCGCTGGAAGCCGCCGGCTATGTGGTGGAGGAGCGCGAGCCGCCGGAACTCGGTCTTGCTGCTGATCTCTGGGGACCGATCGGTGGACCGGACGTGATCGCCAAGCTGGAGCCGATCGTCGAGGCCTATGGCGACGAGGGCATCAAGCGCGGCCTTGCCTACTGGCGCGGCTGCTGGCCCGAGCGCGACCCCGCTTCCAGCCTCGCCGGGTTGGCCGAACGCAGCCGGTTGCTGCGGCTCTGGAACCTGTTCTTCCAGGACTACGCCGTGGCCGTCATGCCCACCTCCACCCAACCGATCTTCGAATGGGAGGAGGACCTGCGCGATCAGGCGACCAATGACCGCATCATGCAGGCGCAACGCCCCATGCTTGCCGTCTCGGTGCTTGGTCTGCCAGGACTTTCCGTACCCACGGGCCTGCATGATGGTGTGCCGACAGGGGTACAGGTAGTCTCGGCAATGTTCCGCGAGGATCTCTGCCTGGATGCTGCGGAAGCCATCGAGGCACACCACCCGATGCCCACCCCAATCGATCCGCGGGAAGCGTTCTGAAGCCTCAGGCTGCCACGGAGTGGGACCGCGCTGGCGGGCCAGACTTCCCGTGGCTGTATGATGAGCGAAGATGCCGCATCACTCAGCCTCGTGGCAGGAGACACCCTTCTGGACCCGGAAGCGGATGTCTCCGGTCCAGATGCTTTGCTGGCGGAACCACTCTGCCACGGCAACAATCGGCAATCCCAAATCTCGATCACGATCGGCAGTTCGGGGAAGTCGCCGGGCAGGTCGGCGACAGCGGCGGCCTGCCAGGGATTGGTTAGGATCTCCAGCAAGAAGCCGTGCCGCGCCAGTAGAGCAACGCCCCGGCGCCAAGCGGGGCCCTCGGCCAGGCTCTCCTGGCTCCAGCGCAGCCTAGGGTCGGGGGGCCAGCGCAGGGTCTGCCGGATGCCGGCCACGCGGCCGTGACAGGCCTGGGCGGCCAGGATCTCGGCGGCCTCGGGCGCGGCCAGGGGCGCGGCCAGGGGCGCGGCGCCGATGCAGCGCGCGGCCATGCCACCCTGGAGCGGCAGCCTGTCGAGTCACTCGGTCTCCTCGACGGCGGGGTAGACCGGATCCTACAGCGCCTCGATATGCACTGTCGCGACCACACCGGTCCCGGCGATATCGGCCGCGAACTGCGGCACGCCATAATCCTGGCGCTCGCGGACGAGATGACTGTGGATCGGCATGGAATAGGAACCCTGTTGGAGGGGTGATCGGCGTCCAAACGGGACCCCACTGACGGCGGGGTTCACAGTGGTTTCCGGGATGATCGGGAGCCAGTGCTGGGATGCTGGTCGTGGAGACAGTGGCAAAGATCCGGCGCCTGCACCGGGTGCAGGGCAAGTCGATCAAGGCGATCTGTCGTGAGCTCGGGATTTCGCGAAAGGTGGTCCGGAAGGTTCTGCGGTCCGGGGAGACGGAATTCCGCTACAGCCGGGCGCGGCAGCCGCAGCCCAAGCTGGGGCCGTGGCAGGCCGAGCTGGAGCGCCTGCTGGAGGCG
>NZ_JHWD01000034.1 GCF_000622225.1 Roseomonas mucosa ATCC BAA-692
GCGCCGCCCCGCCAAGGTCCGGGCCTTCTTCCAGGCCCCTTCCGTCCGCTACGCCGCATAGACAACATGATACCTTTTTGAGGGCCGGATTAGTATCTTCCGACTGAGGGCTGATGGGTGGCTATCCGGCGGCCTCCGAGTACCGCTTCGCCGCACACGACACAGGGCTGAAGGACATCATCGCCAAAGGAGGCGAAATACCGCCCGGCGGCGACACGGATCCGCAGAACCCGCGCTGGGACGCAATGATCGGCGATGCACGGATCAAGCGCGACAAGCAGTCCATCACCACGGAGGAGATGTTCAGGGACTACGACCTCTCCCTCAACTACGTGCGCGGTGGGCCGGGCTTCGGCGACCCGCTGGGCCGCGAGCCGCAGAAGGTCGCGGATGATGTCAATGGCGGCTACCTGATCGATCGCTTCGCAGCCTCCGTCTATGGCGTGGTGCTGAGCAAGGCCGCTGATGGCCTGGCCGGCGTTGACGAGGCCAAGACCAGTATCCTGCGCGACCGCATCCGCAAGGAGCGTCTCGCCAAGGCGGTTCCGGCCAGCACCTGGATGAAGCAGGAGCGTGAGAGGATCCTCTCGAAGGAGGCTGGCCTTCAGGTCCAGCAGATGTAGGCAGCCAGCTTCAAGCTCGGTTCGCGTTGGGAGGAGGGCTTCCGGAAGTTCTGGAACCTGTCAGAGGACTGGCGGCTGATGGAAGCTGACCTGCCGATCCCATCCTATGGCTGCGAATACTCGATGGACCTTTCGGAACTCCCTGACGTCAAGACGGCATCCTTCGTCGAGGAGTGACGTCGCTGCGGGGCATTCTTCATGCGCGGGATGCCCTGTCCAACCTGATTCACGAGATGGAGGAGATTTAACCCCCGGTTGATGGCGCCCTCCACCGAATGGCAGGTGATCCGCGAATACTTCTGCCCGCTTTCGGGCGATCTGCTGGATGTCGAGGCCCCTACGCCCTGGTACTCCATCATTCATGACTTCGAGCCGGATATCGATGCCTTCTACAAGAACTGGCTCGGCCTGGATGTTCTTGAGCGGGCGGCATAGGCGCCCGAAACCGTAATCGTCATGTCCTTGCCACGGTATTGGCAAGTTGAGGACGGTCGTCGGGACGGTCCGGCCAGCGCAAACTGGCGGAATGATGCCAGAGCCTGCCACCTGGCCCGGCTACCGCTTTCCGGCGCAGATCGTCCCTTCCCGCCCCCACGTGAGGCGCCCTCTACCCCATACGCCAGTCGCGCAATCCGCCACGGCCGGGTCAGACCGCATGCAGGGAGAACGGCCTCTTCCGAGCACATCGCGGAGAGGAATGTTCCTCGGCAACAGCGAAATAGAAACCCCCATGCTTTTGACTATTTTCCATAGTGGTTCTCTTATTAACACGAAGGTAAACGATCTTTAGTGGGGGCCGGATGCTGCTGAGACATCGAACGGGAGGAGTTCGGGGCAGGATTCCCAACGGCCTGGATCGGCGGACCGTGCTGGGCGCCGCGGGCCTTGCAAGCCTGTCGCTGCCACTGATGGGGTTTGCGCCACGTGCGGGCGGCCCCTCCGATGCGTTGGACGCGCTGCTTCGCGACGCCCCGATCTGCCGTGCCGGTGCATCGGGCGCCGCATCTGGCACCGCCCTGCGTAAGCTGACGCTTGCCTGGAATGCGACCGCCATCTGCACCTCGCCCGTCGCGGTGGCACAGCAGCAGGGCATTCTGGCGAAGCATGGGCTGGAGGTCGAGTTCGTCAATTTCGGCTCCTCCACCGAGGCCCTGCTGGAGGCGATCGCGACCCGCAAGGCAGATGCCGGTGTGGGCATGGCGCTGCGCTGGCTCAAGCCGTTGGAGATGGGCTTCGACGTCAAGATCACCGGCGGCACGCATGGCGGCTGCATGCGGCTGATCGGCGACCCCGCGGCCGGCGTCACGGGCGATGTCGCCTCGCTGCGCGGCAAGACCATCGCCACGGCCGACATGGGCGGCGCCGACAAGAACTTCTTCTCCATGCTGCTCAAGCGGCGCGGCATCGACCCGGACCGCGACGTCACCTGGAAGGTCTTCCCTGCCCATGTCTTTGGCCTGGCGCTGGAGCGTGGCGAGGCGCAGGCCGTCTCCGGCGGGGACCCGATCGCCTGGCTGCTGCAAAGGGACCGAAAGCTGGTGGAGGTCGCCACCAATCTTTCCGGCGAATGGGCTGACCGCGCCTGCTGCATCATCGGCGTCAGTGGCGCGCTGGTCAGGAACGAGCCGCAGGTGGCCGCCGCGCTTACGCGCTCCCTGCTGGAGGCGCAGGACCTTGCCGCCCATGACCCCGCTGTGGCGGTGGACACCTTCCTGACCTATGCCCCGGCCAGCACCAGCCGTGACGATCTCATCGCCATGATGCGCAGCCATACCCATGGCCACCATCCCACCGGCCGCGCGATCCGCGACGAGATCGAGCTCTATGCGGAAGAGCTCAAGTCGGTCGGGGTCATGCGCGCCGGCACCGATCCGAAGCGCTTCGCCGGGCGCGTCACCGCCGACGTGCTGGGGGCGTGATGAGCGGCGCCACCGTCGCCGGGGCCGGCGACGCCCCGATCGAGACCGGAAGGGCCAGGGCCTGGGGAAGCAGCCTTCTGGCCGGCTTCATCTGGATCGCCGCCGCCGGCGTCGTCGCCGTGCCGGAGGACGCCATCGAGGTCGGCCGGACGCGGGAGCTTGCCCTGGCCGCCGCGCTTCTCGGCGGTGTGCTGCTCCTTTCCGCCGTGCTCTCCCCCTGGCTCGGCAAGGTGGGCGGGAAACTGCGCGCGGCGGGGCCCTGGCTTACCGTCCTGCCGCTGGCCCTGATCGTCTGGGAGTTGCTGACCGCCAAGCTCGCCCTGCTTCCCCTGCCCTTCTTCGCTTCGCCACAAGGTCTGCTGGAAGTCTATCTGGAGGACTGGCCGCGCCTGGGCGAGAGCGTGCTGCGCTCGCTCTGGCTGCTGGTCAGCGGCTATGCCATCGGCGCCGCGGCGGGTTTCGTGGCCGGCGTGGCGCTCGGCTGGTCGCGCGCCATCGGCTACTGGGTGCATCCGGTGCTGCGGCTGATCGGGCCGCTGCCCGCCACGGCCTGGCTGCCGATCGCCTTCTTCGCCTTTCCGACCAGCGGCAGCGCCAGCACCTTCCTTGTCGCGCTGGCGAGCTGGTTCCCGGTGACGGTGCTCACCTGGTCCGGCGTTTCGGGCGTCAACAAGGCCTATTACGACATCGCCCGCACGATGGGCGCCAGCCAGAGCTTCCTCGTGCTCAAGGTCGCCGTGCCGGCGGCGCTGCCGCAGGTCTTTGTCGGCCTCTTCATGGGCCTCGGCGCCTCCTTCTCCGTTCTTGTGGTGGCGGAGATGCTGGGCGTGAAGGCCGGTCTCGGCTGGTATCTGCAATGGGCCCAGGGCTGGGCGGCCTATGGCAACATGTACGCGGCGCTGCTGCTCATGGCGCTGATGTGCTCCACGCTGACGACGCTCCTCTTCAAGGGCCGCGACCGGCTCCTCGCCTGGCAGAAGGGAACCGTGCGGTGGTGAGCGCAGCACTTCACAAGGCTCCGGTGGTGGAGCGGGTCCAAGGCATGGCGCTGGAGATCCGCCACGCCAGCCAGGCTTTCCAGCTGGAGGGCCAGCCCCTGCCGGTGCTGGACAACGTTTCCCTTTCCGTGCGGCCGGGCGAGTTCGTGGCGCTGCTCGGCCCCTCGGGCTGCGGCAAGTCCACGCTGCTGCGGCTGCTGGCCGGACTGGACGCGCCCGTCTCGGGGCATGTTCTGGGCGACGGCGCGGCGATCACCGCGCCCGATCCCTCCCGCGTCCTGGTGTTCCAGGACCCGACGCTCTATCCCTGGCGCACCGTGCGGGCCAATGTCGCGCTGGGGCTGGAGGCGCGTGGCCTGTTGCGCCGCCAGGGTCACCGGGTGCAGGAGGCGATCGACCTCGTCGGCCTGACGGGCTTCGAGACCGCCTATCCGCACCAGCTTTCCGGCGGCATGTCCCAGCGCGTTGCCCTGGCGCGCGCCCTGGTGAACGATCCGCGCCTGCTCCTGCTCGACGAGCCGCTGGGCAAGCTCGACAGCCTCACCCGCCTGTCGATGCAGGCGGAGCTGGTGCGCCTGTGGCAGCGATCCGGCCTCACCGCCCTGCTGGTGACGCATGACGTCGAGGAGGCGCTGATCCTGGCGCAGCGCGTGGTGGTGTTCAGCCCCCGCCCGGCGCGCATCACGGCGGAGCTGGTGGTGGACCGCCCCTATCCCCGGCATCGCGACGATCCGCATCTGGTTGCCCTGCGGCGCGAGGCGCTGGGCTTGCTGGGGCTGGAAGGGTGACGGTGTGGCTCCAGAGGGAAGGCGTCCGGGGCAATCCGTCATGATCGGTATCGTCTGGCGCAGCCTGCTGCTGCTCGGCCTGTTCCTCGCCGGGCTGAACCTCCTGGGCCTCATCCCGCAGGAGGCCTCCCGCCCATCGGTGGTGGCCGAGCAGTGAGCCCGGTGGCGCGCCTCGTCCCCTGGCCGGATCAGGGGTTCGCGGCCCGGCCGCGATGTCGGGGCGGCCGCCCCGGCTGACGGCCCGACGGTCCGGAAGCCCGGGCGGCCATGGCCCACCGGACGGCGCCCCATCGTTGGGCGCCATCCCGCAAGGCCGCGCCCCGCACCGATACGAATCACGAGGACATCGCAGCATGAGTGTGCACATCACCGGGATGATCTGGGCCCGCCCGACCTCCGACCTGGAGGTGACCGGCGGCCCCGCCGTGCAGCCCGATTTCATCGAGCGCATCACCCTGGCGCATGAGGAGGCAGGCTTCGACCGCGTCCTGGCCGGGTACTGGACCAATGCCGCGGACGGCTTCCTGGTCCTGGCCCATGCCGCCTCGGTGGCCAAGCGCATCCATTTCCTGCTCGCGCACCGGCCGGGCTTCGTTTCCCCCACTTTGGCGGCGCGCAAGATCGCCACGCTGGAGAACCTGACCGGCGGCCGGCTGGCCCTGCACGTGATCTCGGGCGGGGAGGATGCCGACCAGCGCAAGGATGGCGACCATGCCAGCCATTCCGAGCGCTACCGCCGCACCGAC
The DNA here is from genome assembly GCF_000622225.1 of Roseomonas mucosa ATCC BAA-692. GTDB lineage: Bacteria > Pseudomonadota > Alphaproteobacteria > Acetobacterales > Acetobacteraceae > Roseomonas > Roseomonas mucosa. Next base: position 5,075 of record NZ_JHWD01000034.1, read on the forward strand.
GAGTTCCTGGAGGTGGTGCAGAGGACATGGACCGCCACGGAACCCTTCGACCATGTGGGCGAGTTCTACTCGGTCGAGCAGGCCTGGTCCGACGTGCGGCCGATCCAGCCGAAGCTGCCGGTCTTCTTCGGTGGCGCCTCGGACGCCGCGATCCGCGTCGCGCAGAAATACGCCGATGTCTATGCCCTGTTCGGCGAGCCCCTGGCCGAGACCGCGGCCATGCTGGCCCGGCTGCGCGCCTGCCTGCCGCGTGGGCGGGAACTGGCCTTCTCCTGGTCCAACCGGCCCATTCTGGGAGCCACCGAGGCCGAGGCCTGGGACCGCGCCCGGCATATCCGCGAGCGTGCTCTGGCCAAGCTGGCACGGGCCGGCGGGAGCGGGCTGATCCCGGGCGGCCAGGCGGTGAACTCCCAGCGCCTCGTTGCCCTGTCGCAGCGCGGCGAGGTGCTGGACGAGCGGCTCTGGACCACCATGGCCGGGGTGCTGGGCGGGCGCGGCAACAGCACCGCGCTGGTCGGCACGCCGGAGCAGGTCGCGCGTTCCATGCTGCGCTACCGGGAGCTCGGGGTGAGCCACTACATTCTCCGCGGCTGGGACCCGCTGCCGGACGCCATCGAATACGGGCGCGAGCTCATCCCGCTGCTGCGGGAACTGGCCGAGGCGCAGGACCGGCGGCGCCTGAGCGTTCCGGCCCATACCCTCGCCTCCCGCCGCCTCGACGTCCGGCAGGCGATCGACACCAGCCTCGCCCCATCCACCCAGGGCTGAAGGAGATCCCGATGTCCGAACCTTCCCTGCATCCCGACACCCTGGCCCTGCATGGCGGCTGGCGTGCCGACCCCACCCATGGCGCGGTGGCGGTGCCGATCTACCAGACCACCTCCTACCAGTTCGAGAGCAGCGAACATGCGCGCCGCCTCTTCGGGCTGGAACAGCTCGGCTACATCTATTCCCGCACCGGCAACCCGACCGTCGATGCGCTGGAGCAGCGCCTCGCCGCGCTGGAGGGAGGCGTCGCGGCCCTGGCGCTCGGCTCGGGGCAGGCGGCTTCCGCCTTCTCGGTGCTGGCCCTGGCGCGGGCGGGAGACAACATCGTCTCCTCGACCGATCTCTATGGCGGAACCTGGAACCTCTTCGCCAACACCCTGTCGCGCTTCGGCATCGAGACTCGCTTCGTCGATCCCACGGACCCGGAGAACTTCCGCCGCGCCACCGACGAACGCACGCGCGCCTATTATGGCGAGACGCTGCCCAATCCGAAGCTGGTCGTGTTCCCGATCGCCGAGGTCGCGGCGATCGGCCGGCCGCTGGGCATCCCCCTGATCCTGGACAATACGGCGGCGCCGCTGCTGGCGCGGCCGCTGGATCATGGGGCGGCCATCGTGATCTATTCCGCCACCAAGTATCTCGGAGGCCACGGCACCAGCATCGCCGGCGCCGTGATCGATGGCGGGAAGTTCGACTGGCGCGCGGTGCCGGAACGGCAGCCTTCCCTCAACACGCCCGATCCGAGCTACCACGGCATGATCTGGACCGAGGCGGCGCCGCGGCTCGGCGTCCCGCCCTATCTGGCGGCGCTGCGCTCCTCGATCCAGCGCGACCTCGGCGCCCCGCTCTCGCCCTTCAACGCCTTCCAGATCCTCCAGGGCGTCGAGACGCTGCCCCTGCGCATGCGGCGGCACAGCGAGACGGCCACCGTGGTGGCGCAATGGCTGTCGCGCCGCCCGGAGGTGACCCGGGTCATCCACCCGTCGATGCAGGGTGGGGAAGCCCGCGCCCGGGCCGGGCGCGTCCTGCACGGAGGCTTCGGCGGCCTGGTGGGGGTGGAACTGGAGGGGGGCCTCGACGCCGGGCGGCGCTTCATCGACGCGCTGAAGCTGTTCTACCATGTCGCCAATATCGGCGACGCGCGCAGCCTGGCGATCCATCCGGCCAGCACCACCCACAGCCAGCTCTCGGCCGAGGAGCAGGTCCTGACCGGCGTGACGCCGGGCTACGTACGGCTCTCGATCGGGCTGGAACATGCGGTGGATCTCCTGGCCGACCTGGCGCAGGGCCTCGACGCCGCCGGACAACTGGCGAAAGCCGCCTGACAGACAAGGGAAACGCGAGATGTCCTTCGCAGACGACATTGTCACCGTTCCGGCCGTCCCCCGGCCGGACCTGCCTCTCCTCGACCTTCGCCGCCTCGATGGCACGCCGGAGGAACGCGCCGCCTTCCTCACGGATCTGCGCCATGCCGCGCGGGAGGTCGGCTTCTTCTACCTGTCGGGGCACGGTGTTTCCGAGGCGCTGGAAGCGGAGGTGCGCGACATCTCCCGCCGTTTCTTCGCCCTGCCGGAAGCGGAGAAGCTGAAGGTCCAGATGATCCACTCGCCGCATTTCCGCGGCTACAACCGCGCCGGGCTGGAGTTGACGCGCGGCCGCCCGGACTGGCGCGAGCAGTTCGACGTGCATTCCGAGCGCGATGCGCTGCCTATCGGGCCGGACACGCCGCCCTGGGCGCGCCTCCAGGGGCCCAATCTCTGGCCCGACAAGGCCCTGCCGGAGCTTCGTCCCGTGCTCCTGCAATGGCAGTCGGAGCTGACGCGCGTGGCCATCCGTCTCGTGCAGGCTTTCACGGAGGCACTGGTCGGCGATCCGGATGCCCTGGCGCCGATCTATCGGGAGAACCCGAACCAGACGATGAAGATCATCCGCTACCCGGCGCGGCTGACGGATGACGCGGCGCAGGGCGTGGGGCCGCACAAGGACAGCGGGTTGCTGACCTTCGTGCTCCAGGACGACACGGGCGGGCTGCAGGTGGAAACGGAGAAGGGCTGGGTCGAGGCCGTGCCGCGCCCCGGTACCTTCGTGGTCAATATCGGCGAACTCCTGGAACTCGCCTCCAATGGCTACCTGAAGGCGACGGTGCATCGTGTCGTGAGCCCGAAGGTGGGGCGGGACCGCTATTCCGTGGCCTTCTTCCTGGGCGCGCGGCTGGATGCCACCGTGCCGCTGCTCGATCTTCCGCCGGCCCTGGCGGCGGAGGCCAAGGGGCCGGCCAGCGACCCGGAGAACCCGCTGTTCCGCAATGTCGGCGCCAACTACCTGAAGGGACGGCTCCGCTCGCATCCCGATGTGGCGCAGCGCCATCACGCCGACCTGCTGCGGTAGGACCGGAACGGACGCCGTGGGCCCGGGGGTGGGCCGTGGCGCCGGACTTTCATCGGCACGCGCCGAGATCTGGTTCCGGCCGGAAGAAACCTCTCCCGCACGGCTTCCTCATGCGTCGATTTTGCTTCGTATCGCGGCAACTTTGAAAACGCCGTCCATGGCAATCCCGCCACCTTCCCGGTAGCCCTTGGAGCCCGGCGTTCGGCCAGGATGGCGTCAGCCGAAAGCCCAGACCGGGCGACATGTTGAACCTGAAGTGGGAGACAGACGTGACATCGAGGCTTTCCCGGCGCCGCTTCGGCCTCGCCCTGGCCATTCCGGCGCTGACGGCTCCCGCCTTCATGGGACGATCCCGGGCACATGCCGCATCACCGGTCCGCATCGGCTATCAGAAGAACGGGTCGCTCGTGATCCTCCGACAACAGCGCCGGCTCGAGGCTCTCGGCATTCCGGCCGAGTGGATCGAGTTCCCGTCCGGCCCGCCGATGCTGGAGGCGCTGAACGCCGATGCCGTGGATTTCGGTGCGACCGGCGACACGCCGCCGATCTTCGCCCAGGCCGCCGGCGCGGATCTCCTCTACGCCGGCGGCCAGCCCGTCAGCGGCCGCAATGCCGCGATCCTCGTGCGGAAGGATGTGCCGATCCACAAGCTGGGTGACCTGAGGGGCAAGCGGCTGGCCTTCACCAAAGGATCGAGCGCCCATAATTTCGTTGTCCGCGCCCTGGCCTCGGCGTCTCTCGGTCCGGGCGACGTACAGGCCGTGCAATTGCAGCCCTCCGATGCCGCGGCGGCGTTCCGGCAGGGCAGCATTGATGCCTGGGCCATCTGGGATCCCTTCTTCGCCATCGCGCAGCAGGAACCCGGGACGCGTGTCCTGACGACGGCCGAGAACATCGCCCCGAGCAACAGCTTCTTCCTGGCCAGCCGCAACTTCGCCGAGCGGGACGCCGACAGGCTCCTCACGCTGCTCGGTGCCATCAACGAGGCCGCGGACTGGGCGGACCGGAACCCCGACGACCTCGCCCGCATCATGGCCGAGGTCACCGGCGTGCCGCTGGCGGTGCAGCGTGTCGCCGCCGCGCGCGGTGTCTATGCCGTGCAGGCCGTGGACGACGCCATTGTCGCACAGCAGCAGGCCATCGCCGACAGCTTCGCCACGCTGCGCATCATTCCACGGCGGATCGACATCCGCGCCGCCGTCTGGACACCGCCCCGCCAGATCGCCGGAGCCCGCCCATGAATGCCGAACCTTTTCCGGAGAGTGGTGCCGAGGCGCCGCCGCTGGACCTGATGTGGTTCCTGCCTTCCGGCGGGGACGGCTCCTATCTCGGCACCGGGAAGGGGCATCGGGTGGTGGACAACCGCTATCTGCGCCAGATCGCCCAGGCCGCCGACCAGCTCGGCTACAGTGGCGTGCTGCTGCCCACTGGCAATGGCTGCGAGGATGCACTCGTCACCGCCTCCTCCATCGCCCCCTTCACCGAGCGCCTGCGCTTCCTCGTGGCGCTACGCCCCGGACTGACCCTGCCGGGGGAGGCGGCGCGGCAGTACGCGGCGCTGGACCGGCTGACGGGTGGCCGCCTGATGGCCAATGTCGTCTGCGGCGGCAATCCCGCCGACCTCGCGGGTGACGGGCTCACCCTGGGCCATGACGAGCGCTATGCCCAGGCGGACGACTTCCTGACGATCTGGCGCGGCCTCATGGCCGGGCAGACGGTGCAGCACGAGGGAACGTACCTTTCGTCGCGGGGCGGGCGGCTGGCCTTCCCGCCCGTGCAGCGCCCGCATCCGCCGCTCTACTTCGGCGGATCGTCGCCGGCGGCCCATGCCCTGGCGGCGGCCCAGGCCGATGCCTACCTGACCTGGGGAGAGCCCGTCGCGGCGGTGGCAGGGAAGATCGCGGATGTGCGCAACCGGGCCGCCGCTCTCGGCCGCAGCCTGCGCTATGGAATCCGGCTGCACCTGATCGTGCGGGAAACCGAGGGCGAGGCCTGGGATGCCGCGCACCGGCTGATCCGCCACCTGTCCGACGACACCATCGCAACGGCGCAGCGCAAGCTGGCGCAGGAGAGCGACAGCGTTGGCCAGAAGCGGATGCTGGCGCTGCATGGCGGCTCACGCGAAAGGCTGGAGATCGCGCCGAACCTTTGGGCCGGTGTCGGCCTGGTCCGCGGCGGCGCGGGCACGGCGCTGGTCGGCGACCCTGAGACGGTGGCGGCGAGGATCCGCGAGTACCAGGCGCTCGGCATCGATACGCTGATTGCCTCCGGCTATCCGCATCTGGAGGAAGCGTATCGTGTGGCGGACCTGCTTTTCCCGCTGCTGAACCTCTCCGCCCGGCCTAGCCCCGCCGTGGAAGGACCAAGCCTCGTGAACGGCGGCGGCGCCTTCATGACCACGGTGGAGAAGGCAAGCACCTGAAGACCGGTATGAGCGGCGTCCCTATGGCCGCCGCTCACGCCTCGCCCACCTGCGCGGGAGCCTGTTCCATGTTCCGATCACGGTGCCCACACCATGCGGTGCTGCTTTCCACGCGTGCGGGCCGCAGCGATCAGATAGATCGTTTCCTGCACGCCCCGTCCGGAGCGATGCTCCGGAAGTATGGGGATGGTGCTACATCGCCCAGCCTTCAGGAGCAGCGGCAACCTTAGGGCTCGCGGCGGTTTATTCGCAGAGCGAAGCCTGTTCCAGACGAACCCGCCAGTCGCTCTTCTGTCCTGGCACGAGCAATTCATGGCATGGTCTGGACAGGCGGGAGAACCGAAGAAAGGAGCCGACGATGAGCCTCAGCCTCCCGGTCCGCTACACCCCTGGCGTGGAGGATATCCAGCCCGGCGAGCAGGACACGATCCAGGATCTCAACGAGGCCTTCGACACCATCCTGGAGACGACGGCGAAGGACTACGGCCATGCCGTCCGCTCCGTCCATGCCAAGGCCCATGGCATTCTCGAAGGCAGGATGGTGATCGCCGCTGGCCTTCCGCCGGAGCTGGCGCAGGGCCTTTTCGCCAAGCCGGGCGAGCACAAGGTCTATATGCGGATCTCGACCAATGCCGGCGACATCCTGCCGGACGCGATCTCCCTGCCACGCGGCATGGCGCTGAAGGTGCTGGATGTGGAAGGCGAGCGACTGCCCGACGCCGAGGGCAGCACCCAGGATTTCATCATGGTGAACGGGCCGGTCTTCCAGACGAAGACCGCCGACCAGTTCCTGGGCAACCTGAAGATGCTGGCCAGGACCACCGACCGGATGGAGGGCACCAAGAAGGTCATGTCCTCCGTGCTGCGCGGCGTGAACACCGCCCTGGAGGCCGTAGGGGTCGAGAGCACCAAGGTGCAGTCGCTGGGCGGCGCGCCCAATGTCGATCCGCTAGGCGAGACCTATTACAGCGTCACGCCATTCCGCTATGGCGACTATATCGCCAAGTTCAGCCTCGTTCCGGTCGCGCCGGACCTGTTGGCCCTGAAGGGCAAGGAGATCGATGCCTCCGGCCGGCCGGATGCGATCCGTGAGACGATACAGGGCGAGATGAAGGGCATCGACGGTGTCTGGGAGTTCCGCGTGCAGCTATGCCGCGACCTGGAGGAGCAGCCCGTCGAGGACCCGACCGTCGTGTGGGATGAGGAGAAGGCACCTTCCCGGACGGTCGCCACCATCACCGCGCCGCGGCAGGACAGCTGGGATGCCGCCCGCGTCCAGGCCGTGAACGAGGAAATGCACTTCATGATCTGGACCGGCCTTGCCGCCCACCAGCCACTGGGCAACATCAACCGTGCCCGGCGCGAGGCCTACAGGCATTCGGCCAGGTTCCGCGAGCGCTTCAACCGCTGCCCGATCCATGAACCGGGCGGCGGGACAGGCGCCTGAGCCTTCCGGAGGGCCTTGCCGCATCGCGTGGTGAGGCCCCTCCCGATTTTCCTCTCCTCTGACCAAGGAAGCAGAGCCTTGCGCGCAGCCCCCTTTCCACCCGACGAGATGCCGCCCGGTATCAGGGCTCTTCACGAAGACATGGCTAGGGAGATCAAGCAACACCTCAAGGGCTTCGTCTCGAAACGCGCTGACGGCGCACTCGTGGGTCCTTTCGCGCCGATGCTGCGCTTTCCGCAGTTCGGAGAGGCGGCGTGGATCTATACCAAGGCTCTGATCGAGAATTCCAAGCTGCCCCGGTCTGCGCATGAGGTGGCGATTCTCGTCACCGGCGCGGCCTTCAACTCTCGCTATGAGCTCTATGCCCACGAACACGTCGCCGATGCGGCTGGCCTGACGCCGTCCAAGATCGCCGCCATCGCGGCAGGCCAGCGCCCGGCCGACCTTACGGAAGAGGAAGCGGCCGCCTATGACGTGGCCGCGGTGCTCGCTGGTGGCCGGAATCTTCCGGAAACCACCTATCGCCGTGCGGTTGCGGCTTTCGGCGCGGAACAGACAGCGGAACTGATCTATCTCGTGGGTGGCTACTGTCTGGTTTCCGTGCTGCTCAATGCCTTCGATATGTCAGTTCCTGGCCGCGAAGAAGGCCTGCCTCAGGGCTGACCTTGCCTGTGGCCCCTGACGCGGGTGCGCCCTCCCTCCGCTCCCGTTCCTGCGTCAGTAGCCGGTGCCGGAAGCCGGCGCCCCTGTGAGCAGGGCCACGCCGGAACTGGCGCCGATCCGGTTCGCGCCGGCGGCGATCATCGCCAGAGCCGTGTCCCAGTCGCGGATGCCGCCAGAGGCCTTCACCCCCAGCGCATCCCCCACGATCCCGCGCATCAGCCGCACATCCTCCACCGTGGCACCGCCGGTGGAGAAGCCGGTGGAGGTTTTCACGAAGTCGGCCTTCGCCTCGGCGGCCAGACGGCAGGCGGTGCGCTTCTGCTCGTCCGTCAGCAGGCAGGTCTCGATGATGACCTTCAGCACCTGCCCTTCGCAGGCCTTGCGCACCGTGGCGATGTCGTCGCGCACCTCGTCAGCCCTGCCGTCCCGCAGCGCGCCGATGGGGATCACCATGTCGATCTCGTCGGCGCCATGATGCACGGCGTTTGCCGTCTCGGCGGCCTTGTCCCGGGAGGTCGTGGCGCCCAGCGGGAAGCCGACTACGGAACAGGTCTTCACCGCACTGCCGCGCAGCAGCCGCGCCACCAGCGGCACGTTCACCGGATTGACGCAGACCGAGCAGAACCCGTGCCGCAGCGCCTCCTCGCAATAGCGGCGCAGTTCGGCCGCGCCTGCTCCCGCCTGGAGCAGCGTGTGATCGATCAGCGGGGCCAGCTCCTCGGGGCGGCGCGGCAGGGCGGTCGGCTGTGTCTTCACTCTACGTCCTCTGTGCCGGGCCGTGCGATCCGGGTGGGTCAGCCCGGTGACTTTCAGTCTCCAGATTCTGTGAAAATCGTCACATCATGGGGCCACATGTCAAGGCCCTCCGCCACGAGGAGAAGGATCCAGGACAATGCGGCGATGGGCGAGCCGCGCCGGGATGCCGTGGCTTAGCGATACGGCGGCACTTGCCACTTCCTCCATGCCCCTGCGGTGGGACCTTTCGCAACCGCTGCAAGGGCTAGCCTTGCCGGAAGGGCGTGTGCTGCTGCAGAGCGGCTCGTCCGGCAGCAGATGCATGCCGACCAGTGCCGCTATCGCAACCTCATTTCCGGCTGACGGCGGCGAACGCGCAGTTCGTCAGAAGACGGCGCTACCCTTCGGCACGTCGGAGCGCGGGGAGAGGACGATCACCTCACCTTCCATGTTGCGCGCACCGAGGATCAGGACCTGCGACTGGAAGCCGGCGATGTTGCGGGGCGCGAAGTTGCAGATGCACACGACGCTGGTGCCAACGAGGTCTTCCGGCGCGTAGCTCGTGATCTGCGCGCTGGACCAGCGGATGCCGAGGTCGCCCAGATCGACGGCGACCTTGTAGGACGGGTTGCGCGCACGCGGGAAGGGCTGCACCTCGACCACCCGGCCGACGCGGATGTCGAGCTTCGCGAAATCATCGTATTCGGCCAGCGGCTTGGCCTCGGCCTGCACGGCATCGGTCATGGGATATCCCTTTGCTCAGGCCGGGGAACGGCCGGCGGCCGTGCCCCGGGATCGTTTGGAACTCGCTCGGGCGGAGCAGGTCAGGCGCGAAGCTGCTCCTGATGTGCCTTGACCAGATCGGCCATGCTGTTGAACTGGAAATCCACATGCGGCATCGTGCCGGGGTTCATGGTGGCGCCGAAGCCCTGGTCCTTGTGACGGCGATAGATCCAGCAGGATGCCAGGCCGAAGGCGTTCGCTGGCCTGTGGTCGTGGAACATGCTCTCGGCCGTGTGCAGGATGTGCTCCTTGCCGATCTTCTCGCCACCCAGCCCCGCGCCGAGGCGCTGCAGCATGTACTCGAAGTTCCGCGGGCTCGGCTTGTAGGAACCGGCATCCTCGGCGGTGATGATCGCGTCGAACTCCACCTGTAGGCGCTTGTTGCTGGCGGCGAAGCTGGCGTTGTCCACGTTGGACAGGATCACCAGCTTGTAGAACTTCTTAAGGTACCGCAGCGCGCCCGGCGAATCCTCGAAGGCCGGCCAGTTGCCGACCGACCGGCCGTAAGCCAGGCATTCCTCCAGGGTGACCGGCACGCCCCATTGTTCCGCCAGGCGCTTGTAGACAATCGGCAGCAGCTCGGCATAGGGCCGGGCCGGGGTCTGGATCTGCTGGGTGGATTCATGGAAGGCGTGCGCCTCCAGGATCTCGTTACGGCCGAGAGGACGGCCGACCTTTTCGGTCAATGGGCGAAGGCCCTCGATCATGCCGCTTTCCCAGTCGATCAGGGTTCCGTAGCAATCGAAGGTGAGAACCTTGAAGTCGGTGAGGCGCATGGGGAAACATCTCCTGCTGAACGGCGAGGGCGTTTGATACCCCGAGCGTAACCCGGCCGGGCTGCAATGAAACACCAGCCGGGTCCTTGCATCCCGCAGATGTCGCGGCGGAACGCGGACGCCACAGAATCATTTGCTGCATGGCGGCACGGCGTCTCGCCGGTGCGGGGTCGGGCGCCGCCGGGTAGCGATCGCCCGCCACGCCGTTCCGGCCCCGCTGGCCTCTATACGGCGGCCTGCTGCTTCGCGGCCTTCGCCACGAAGTTTCTCGAAGGCAGCACGCGGCCGATATCCATCCCATAGGCACCGACGAAACCCGGAAGCGATTCGCCCATCGCCAGCGCCGCCGCGAGCTGCGCCGCGCCCGGTGCGCCCATGACGCCGTTGCCGCCCTGCCCGGCCAGCCAGTGGAAGCTGGCCTCGTCAGGATCGGGGCCGATCACGGGCTGCTCGTCCGCCGCGAAGGTGCGAAGCCCGGCCCAGCGGCTCACGATCCGCCGCACCTTCATGATCGTGGCATTCTCGATACGGTCTATGGCGAGCGCGACGTCGTATTCGTCGGGCGCGGCATCGCAGGCCGGGCACGCCGTCTTGTCCACGGGCGAGACCATCACATGGCCTGCCTCCGGCTTGAAGTACCAGGTCTCCGCCACGTCGAAGGTCATCGGCCAGCTCCGCACGTCGGAACCCTCCGGCGCCTCGAAGGTGATCGCGGTGCGGCGATAGGGTTGCAGCCCCTTGGGACGGATGCCGGCGCGCGCCGCCACCTCGTCCGCCCAGGAACCGGCGGCGTTGACCACGCGGCTGGCGGTGAACTCCACGCCCGAGGTGCGGACATGCCACACTGCCGTCCGGCGCTCTAGCGTCACGGCCTCGGTGGACATCAGGGTCCGCAGGCCGCGGGCCTTGCCGGCCCGGACATAGCCCTGGACCAGCGCATCGGCGTCGATATCGGCACATTCGGGCTCGTGGAGAGCGAGCGTGAAGCCGTCTGTCCGGACCGTGGGCGACAGCCGCGCCGCCTCGGTCGCCGGGAGGAGGCGGCAGGATACGCCACGGCGCTTCAGCTCGGCCTCATCGTTGCGGAGCGAGGCTTCCTGGTCCCGCGTGCCGAAGTAGAGCGCGCCGATCCGGTGCAGCAGAGGGTTGGCAGCGAAGCCGGGCGGAGGCGCCTTGAAGAAGGGCCGGCTGGCGGTGACGAGGGTCTGCCAGCCCAGGGGCCCGTAGTTCTCGGAGATGACGGCGGCGGAACGCCCGGTGCTGTGATAGCCGAGGCCCGCCTCGCGTTCCACCAGGACAACGGGTCCGAAGCACGACAACTCGTAGGCCACCGAGGCTCCGGCCGCGCCTCCGCCGATCACAACGGCCTCGAAATGCTCCATCCTGCTCTCCATCGTTCCGGGACGCGCATGGGCGACGGCGCTACACGGGCATGGCCTGCGCCGAGCCATGCCGCAGCCCGTGCCCGATGCTAGCACCGGCCGCAGGCAGGATCGGCCGAACACCGGGGCCGCGACGAAATCTCCTGCTGCGTGTCGCCGCGGGCCAGCGGATATCCGGCGGGCACCAGGGGTGCGGAGCGGTTCGCGCCGTCGCCGCCGGCCGGGCGGGTTGCGCTTGGCAGGGTGCCTCTCTAATGTCGCGCCGAGTTCGACGGTCGGCTGAGCCTGGCCTACTCGACAGGAAGCCACTCCCGGACGACATACATGGCGCCAGGCACTCCAAAGCTGGACCGCATCGACCTGAACATTCTCTCCTGCCTGCAACAGAACGGCCGCATCACCAACCTGGACCTGGCCGGTCAGGTGGGACTGTCCCCCAGCCCTTGCCTGATGCGTGTGAAGCGCCTGGAGAAGGCCGGCTACATCACCGGCTATGGCGCGCATATCGGCATCCAGAAGCTCGGCGACACGGTGACCATCTTCACCGAGGTCACGCTCTCCGACCACCGGAGCAGTGACTTCGTGCGTTTTGAGACGCGCATCCGTGCGATCAACGAGGTCATTGAGTGCCACCTCGTGAGCGGAGGCTACGATTATCTCCTGAAGTTCATGGCACGCTCCATCCAGCACTATCAGGACACGATGGAGTATGTGCTCTCGCTGAACATCGGCGTGGAAAAGTACTTCTCCTACATCGTCATCAAATCGATCTTCTCGAAGCCACTGCCGGACCTGCACGAATTCTTTTCTGCCGTCGAGTGACGCCGCTCCCGGCGTCACCCGTGTATCCTGGCCTGCTGTTCCAGCACCGCGAGGAAGGCCAGCGCGGCAGGTGCGAGGCTCCGTCGGGACTGGGTGACGACGCCGATCTGCCGCCGCATCACCGGGTGCTCGAGCCGGCGCCAGACCAGGTCGAGCCGCCCCAGGAGCGGCATCGTCAGTCGCGGCAGGGCGGTGATGCCCAGCCCCGACGCCACCAGATGCCCGGTGGTGCCCAGGAAGGCACAGCCGTAGAGCGGCGGTATCGCCAGCCCGGCCTGGAGGAAGGCTGCATCGGTCATCTGCCGGACGCTGCTCTCGGGCGCCATGGCCACGAAGGGCCTGCCCTCGAAGGCCGACCAGGGCAGAGGTGAGCCGTCGCCGGCCAGCGCATCGTCGGGGCGGCAGACCAGGCCGAACTCGTCTGACACCAGGGGCCGATAGGACAGCGTCGTCCGCGGGCTGGGCCGGATCGTCAGCCCGATATCGGCACGGCCCTCGGTCACGACGTCCAGCACGGAGCCCGAGAGGCCGTCCAGGACCGCCACTTCCACATCCGCGCGCCCCTGGCGGTACTGCGCGATGGCAGGCGGCAGCAGGACCGCGGCAACCGAGGGCAAGGCCGCCACCGCGACACGCCCGCGCCGCCCTTCGATGAAGCGCCCCAGCTCGCTGAAGGAGCTGTCGAACTCCGCAACGAGGCGCTCCGCGATAGGGCGCAGGTCCTGCCCGGTGGGCGTCAGCGCCACGCTGCGGGTCGTGCGGTCGAACAGGCGCGCGCCGACCGTTTCCTCCATCTGCTGCACCATGCGGCTGAGCGCCGGCTGCGACACGCCCAGTTGCCGCGCGGCTTCGCTGAAGCTGCCGGTGCGGGCGAGTTGCAGGAAGGCAGAGAGCTGCTGAAGGTTCAGATTTATGCGCATATGTTATGGATATATAGGTTGCCTCCATCCTTCGTCATAGACGATTGCTTCCCCATGGACCGCCCCTTCGAGAATGGCGGCCTGGGAGGAAGCATGCTGGCCATCTTAGGCTTCGCGACAATCGCGATATTCCTGTTCGCCATCATGACCAGGCGCATGTCCGTGCTGGTCGCCCTTGTCCTCATCCCCACCATCGCCGGGCTGCTCGCCGGCGCAGGGCCGGAGCTGGGCAAGATGATGCTCGACGGCATCGCCCGGGTCGCGCCGGTCGGGGTGATGATCATCTTCGCCGTGCTCTATTTCGGCCTGATGCTCGATGTCGGCCTGTTCGAGCCGATGATCCGGCGCCTGCTGCGCTTCGTGAAGGGCGATCCGCTGCGAGTCGTGCTCGCGACGGCGATCCTCACCATGGCCGTCTCGCTCGACGGTGACGGCGCCACCACCTTCCTCATCACGGTCTCGGCGATGCTGCCGCTGTACCAGCGGCTCGGCATGAACCGGCTGGTGCTTTCGGGCGTCGTCGCCCTCGGCGCCGGGGTGATGAACATCATTCCCTGGGGCGGGCCCACGGTGCGCGCCATGGCCGCGCTGAAGGCCGATTCCTCGGCCATCTTCAATCCGGTTGTGCCCGCCATGCTGGCCGGCATCCTCTGGGTGCTCGCGGTCGCCTACTTCCTGGGTCGGCGGGAGCGGGCCCGCCTCGGCATCGCCTCGCTCGATGCCCTGCCGGCCGCCGCTCCTCGCCCCGCCTCGCTTTCCGCCGCAGTGCCCCTCGGCACCGGTCCGTCCGGCGCGGGCGAGGACATGCCCGATGGGATGTCCTCCATCCAGGCTGGCCATGCCCCGGCGGGCGAGCGCAAGATCGCGCTCGAACGGCCGTGGCTGTTCTGGTTCAACACTGTCCTGACCGTCGTCCTGATCGTGGCGCTGCTGACGTCCCTGCTGCCGTTGCCGATCCTCTTCGTGCTGGCCTTCGCCATCGCCCTGCCGGTCAACTACCCGAGCTGGGAGGAGCAGCAGAAGCACCTGGTGTCCCATGCCGGCAGCGTCGTGACCGTGTCCACCATGATCTTCGCGGCCGGCATCTTCACCGGCGTCCTGACCGGCACGAAGATGATCGAGGCGATGGCGGGCGCTGCGGTCTCGGTGATCCCGGAGAGCCTGGCAGGCTACCTGCCCCTGATCGTGGCGGTGACCAGCATGCCCCTCAGCCTGGTCTTCACCCCAGACGCCTACTATTTCGGCGTGCTGCCGGTGCTGGCGCAGGCCGCGGCAAGCTTCGGCGTCGATCCCGTCCTGATCGGCCGCGGCGCCATCCTCGGCCAGATGACGACCGGCTTCCCGCTGAGCCCCCTCACCGCCTCGACCTTCATCCTGGTCGGGCTGAGCGGGGTCAATCTCGGGGACCACCAGCGCTTCATCTTTCCCTGGGCCTTCGGGACCACGCTCGTGATGACAGCGGTCGCCCTAGCGACCGGCGTCCTCCTGGGATGAGGCCCATCATCGGCGCAGGCCGCCACGCGAAGGAAGGTTCCATGAAGACGATCAGGATCGGCGCAGGCGCGGGCTTCTCCGGCGACCGCATCGAACCGGCGGTGGAGGTGGCCGAACGGGGCGAGGTGCGCTACCTCGTTTTCGAGTGCCTGGCCGAACGCACCATCGCCCTCGCCCAGCAGGCGCGGATGAAGGACCCCGCGCGGGGCTACGACCCGCTTCTCGTCGAACGGATGCAGGCGGTGCTCGGCATCTGCCGTGCCAGGGGCATCAAGGTCATCACCAACATGGGCGCGGCCCATCCGGTGGCCGCCGCCGGGAAGGTGGCGGAAGTCGCGCGCGACCTCGGGCTTTCCGGGCTGCGCATCGCGGCGGTGACCGGGGACGACGTGCTCGACGCCGTGCGTGCGGGCGACCACAGGCTCGACGAGACGGGCGAGACCGTCGCCTCGCTCGGCAACCGGCTGATCTCCGCCAATGCCTATCTCGGCGCCGGCCCGATCGTGGAGGCGCTGGCGGGTGGTGCCGATGTCGTCGTCACCGGCCGTGCCGCGGACCCGGCCATGTTCCTGGCACCCCTGGTGCACGAATTCGGCTGGTCCATGGAGGACTGGACCCGGCTCGGGCGCGGCACCCTGGTCGGGCACCTGCTGGAATGCGCGGGGCAGATCACCGGCGGCTACTTCGCCGATCCGGGCTGCAAGGACGTGCCGGACCTGGCACGGCTCGGCTTCCCGATCGCCGAGGTGTCGGCGGACGGCACGGCCGTGATCGGCAAGGTTCAGGGTTCGGGCGGCATGGTGACCGCGGCCACCTGCAAGGAACAGATGCTCTACGAAGTGCACGATCCCGCCCGCTACCTGCAGCCGGATGTCGTGGCCGATTTTTCCGGTGTCCGGGTGACGGAGGATGGGCCGGACAAGGTGCGCGTCGAGGGCGGCGGCGGCCGGCCCCGGACCGGCATGCTGAAGGTCTCGGTGGGTTATCTGGACAGCTATGTCGGCGAAGGGCAGATCTCCTATGCCGGGCCGGGCGCCGTGGCGCGCGGACGGCTGGCGCTGGAGATCGTTGCCGAGCGGCTGCGGCTGATAGGCGTCCAGGCGAGCGAGATGCGCTTCGACCTGATCGGCGTCGACTCCATCCTGGGACCGAAGCAGCCGGCCGATGCGCCCGAGCCGCGCGAGGTGCGGGTCCGGGTCGTGGGCCGGACCGACAGCCTGGCGGAGGCGATCCGCATCGGGAACGAGGTGGAGTCACTTTACCTCAATGGACCGGCCAGCGGCGGCGGGGTGACGAAATCGGCACGGGAAGTGGTGGGCATCCGCTCCTGCCTCATCCCCGAAGCCGCAGCGGTACCGCGGATTACCTGGGTGGAGGCATAATCATGATCCTGCGCGAACTCGCCCATGCCCGCACGGGAGACAAGGGCGACATCTCCTGCGTCTCCGTCATCGCCTACGACATGGCCGATTATCCCCGGCTGATGCAGGTGGTGACGGTGGAGCGTGTGGCTGCGCATTTCGCCGGCATCGCGAAAGGCCCGGTGCGGCGCTACGAACTGCCTGGGATCGGCGCGCTGAACTTCGTGCTGGAGGGCGCGCTGGGCGGCGGCGTCACACGGTCCCTTGCCCTTGACGCGCATGGCAAGTGCCTCGCGTCCCTGATGCTGGAACTGGACATTCCGGCCGATGCCGGTTCCTCGTGAGCGGAGGCCTGCCCGTTACAGGGCGAGTTCCTCGTGGGAGCGGAAGATGCCGCGCCGCGTGGCATGCCGACCGGCAGCGGCTTGGCTACCCCGTGCTGGTTGCCGGTGCAGATGGACAAGTGCTGGGTTATGCCTCGTTCGGGGACTGGCGGGCGTTCGAGGGCCATTGCCATACCGTGGAGCACTCCGCCTATGTCCGGGTGGACCAGCGGGGCCAAGGTATCGGCGAGAGCCTCATGCACGCGCTCATCGGCAGAGCGCGGGAGATCGGAAAGCATGTCATGGTCGCGGGGATCGAGGCAGGGAACGGGGGTTCGATCCGGCTTCGCGGGAAGCTCGGCTTCCAACAGGCCGGCAACTTAGAGGTTGTTATGGACCTGCGGCCAGTTGAGCGGCCTGCTTGAGCATGATGCAGGCGAAGGCGACAAGGTGCAGGTCGGCGAGAGTGCTGGCGTAGCGCTCGTAGTCCTTCACCAGGCGCCGAAAGCGGATAGCCCAAGCAAAGGAGCGCTCGACGACCCAGCGCCGCGGCAGCAGGACAAAGCCGCGCTTGGCTTCTGGCAGCCTGATTACCTCCAACTCGATGCCGTGGGCTTTCGCAGCATCGGCTGCTTTTCTTCCCGTATAGTGTTGATTTGCACTGAGAGCTGACCCGGGAAGGGTCAGAGTTTCCGCCGAGAAATGACCCGTGTCTGTTCACCATCCCGACCGGCTGGTCGGGATTATCGGAGTGATCGACATGGAGTTGTTGAGCGTGATCCGCCGGTGGCACTACCGGGATCGCCTCCCGATCCGCGAGATCGAGCGGCGGACGGGTCTGTCACGGAACACGATCCGCAAGTACCTGCGGTCGGACGCCGTGGAGGTGCGGTTCAAGGTTCCCGAGCGTCCGAGCCGCCTGGACCCGTTTGCCGACAAACTCTCGGAATGGCTGAGGGTGGAGGCGGGCAAGGGTCGCAAGGGGCGCCGGACGGTGCGGCGGATCCACGCGGACCTGGTGGCCCTGGGTTATGGCGGATCCTACGGCCGGGTCGCAGCCTTCGTCCGGCGCTGGCAGGCGAGACGGGAGGTGGCGCAGCGGACCACCGGGCGCGGGGTGTTCGTACCGCTCGCCTTTCAGCCCGGCGAGGCCTTCCAGTTCGACTGGAGCGAGGACTGGGCGACGGTGGGCGGCAAGCGGCTCAAGCTGCAGGCCGCCCATACCAAGCTGTCGCACAGCCGGGCCTTCGTGATCCGGGCCTACAAACTGCAAACCCACGAGATGCTGTTCGACGCTCTGGCCGAGGCATTCCGGGTGCTCGGCGGGGTGCCGCGTCGCGGCATCTTCGACAACATGCGCACGGCCGTGGATCGCGTCGGCACGGGCAAGGTCCGGCAGGTCAACGCGCGGTTCCAGGCCATGGCCAGCCACTACCTGTTCGAGCCGACGTTCTGCAGTCCGGCCTCAGGGTGGGAGAAAGGTCAGGTCGAGAAAAACGTGCAGGACGCCCGGCGGCAGATCTGGCAGGTCATGCCGCCCTTCGCAGACCTGCCCGCCCTCAACGCGTGGCTGGAGGCCCGCTGCATCGAGCGCTGGGGCGAACTGTCCCACGGGGTGCTGCCGGGCAGCGTCGCCGAGGTCCACGCGCGGGAGAGGGCGAGCCTGATGCCGATGGGGCGGGCGTTCGACGGCTTCGTCGAGCACGCCAAGCGGGTGTCGCCGACCTGCCTCGTGCACTTCGAGAGCAACCGCTACAGCGTCCCCGCCTCGTTCGCCAACCGACCGGTGAGCCTGCGGGTCTATCCCGACCGCCTCGTCGTGGTGGCCGAGGGCCAGGTCGTGTGCGAGCACGCCCGGATCGTCGAGCGCTCGCACGACGTTCCCAGCCGCACCGTCTACGACTGGCGGCACTACCTGGCGGTGATCCAGCGCAAGCCGGGGGCGCTGCGCAACGGCGCACCCTTCGCCGAGCTGCCGGAGGCGTTCCGCAAGCTCCAGGCCCAGCTCCTCCGGCGGCCAGGAGGCGAGCGGGAGATGGTGGACATCCTCGCCCTGGTGCTGCAGCACGACGAGGGGGCCGTGCTCTGCGCTGTGGAACTGGCCCTCGAGGATGGCGTCGCCACCAAGACCCACATCCTCAACATCCTGCACCGCCTGACCGACGGCACGAGCACGGCCGCGGCGATCGATGCACCCCAGGCCCTCGCCCTGAACCAGGAGCCGAGAGCCGACACCGGCCGCTACGACGCGCTGCGGACCCGCGAGGTGCGCCATGCGTCATGATCCCGCCAGTGCCGCCCTCGTGGTCATGCTGCGTGGGCTCAAGATGTTCGGTATGGCCCAGGCAGTCACCGAGCTGGTGGAGCAGGGCGCGCCGGCGTTCGAGGCGGCGGTTCCCATCCTCTCGCAGTTGCTCAAGGCCGAGATGGCCGAGCGCGAGGTGCGCTCGATCGCCTACCACACCAAGTCGGCCAGGTTTCCAGCCTACAAGGATCTGGCGGGCTTCGATTTCGCGGCGAGCGAGGTCAACGAGGCCACGGTGCGGCAGCTGCACCAGGGCGAGTTCACCGAGCAGGCGGACAACGTCGTACTGATCGGCGGGCCCGGCACCGGCAAGACCCACCTCGCCACGGCACTGGGTGTCCAGGCCATCGAGCACGGCCGCAAAAAGGTCCGGTTCTATTCCACGGTCGACCTGGTCAATGCACTGGAACAGGAAAAGACCGCGAACAAGGCCGGGCAACTCGCCGACCGCCTGCTCCGCCTCGACCTCGTCATCCTCGACGAGCTCGGCTACCTGCCGTTCAGCGCCTCGGGCGGTGCGCTGCTGTTCCACCTGCTCAGCAAGCTCTACGAGCGCACCAGCGTCGTGATCACCACCAACCTGAGTTTCAGCGAGTGGGGTGGCGTGTTCGGCGACGCCAAGATGACGACGGCCTTGCTCGACCGGCTCACACACCACTGCCACATCCTGGAAACCGGCAACGACAGTTTCCGGTTCAGGAGCAGTTCGGCCGAACCCAGGAACAGGAGAGCTAAAACACCCGCTTGACCCACGACCAGAGCCCGCGGGACATATCCCTGCACGGGTCAGTTCTCGATGAAAACCCCGGGTCAGTTCTCAGCGAAACTCAACAGGGTAAACGCCGAAGCGGCCGAAGGGTGCCGTCGCCGAGGGCTCCGCGGCGGCGGCCATCCCCAGCGGCGCGGCGAGGGTCGTGCGGAGCACCAGGGCGGGCCTCAGAAGAACAGCCGGACGCCGGTCAGGAAGGCCCAGCCGCCCACGTCCTCACCCTCGTTGCGGGCGTAGCGCGCGGTGTCGCCGAGCTTCCGCTCGTAGCTGACGCCAATGTAGGGCGACACCTCGCGGGTGACCTCGTAGCGCAGCCGCAGCCCGACCTCGACGTCGTTTAAGCCGCTGCCGATGTCGCGTTCGGGCACCTTCTGGAGCGCGAAGTTGGCCTCGACGTTGGGCTGGAGCACCAGCCGCTGCGTGATGTAGGCGTCGTAGGAGATCTCGGCGCGCGCCGAGAGGTCGCCCTTCTCGCTGACGAAGCCCTGGAGGTCGACCTCGAACATGCCGGGCGCCAGCCCCTGCAGGCCGATGACGCCGTAGAAGCGGTCGGGGCGCGGGCGGATGTCGTAGCGGACACCGGCCTGGAAGTCCCAGTAGTAGCCGATCAGGCGCGAGTAGAGCAGTTGGACTTCGGCGTCCTCCACCCGGCCATTCCGCGCCGTCTCGCCTTCGGTCTTCAGCCAGACGCGGTTGACGTCGCCGCCATACCAGGCCTGCCCGTCCCAACGGCCGATGTTCGGGCCGTCCAGTCCCCAGCCGTATTCGAGCTTCTCGAACAGTACCGCGCCGGTGAACACTTCATGGCTGAACGGAGGCTCCGTGCTGTGCTGCATCGCCTGCGCATGCGCCGGTGCGACCTGGAGGATGCCCAAGGTCAGGGCGGCCAGGGAAGCGGCAGCAGTCAGGACGCTCTTGATCTTCATGACCATCACCGTGCCGAGGCCGTCTGGCGCGCCGGAACCACGGACACCTTGCGCATCATCCCGGTCTCCATGTGGTAGAGCATGTGGCAGTGGAAGGCCCAGCCGCCGGGTGCGTCGGCCTCGATGTCCACGTCGACCGTCGAGCCGGGCTTGATGTTGACCGTGTGCAGCAAGGGGTTCTCGGCCCCGTTGCCGACCTGCGGCATCATCCACATGCCGTGCAGGTGCATCGGGTGGTTCATCATGGTCTCGTTGACGAAGCGGAAGCGCGCCCGCTCGCCGAGATGGAGTTGGATGGGCTGGGCCCGGCTGAAGTTGTTGCCGTTGATGGACCAGAAGTACCGCTCCATGTTGCCGGTCAGCCGGATCTCGATGACGCGGGTCGGCTCGCG
>NZ_JHWD01000035.1 GCF_000622225.1 Roseomonas mucosa ATCC BAA-692
CAGCGGCTCAATCGCCGCCCAGAGATCATCAGAAACCAAAGGCTTCGCCATGCCCACAGAAACGCATCATACCGGGTTTAGTTAGGCGCTCTAAGTCGCTGTCGGGGACTGTGGAGAGGTACCAGGCTACATTCACCGGGCGGCATCACGTCGGAAGCAAGTACTTCGCACACGATCAGGCGGATGAAATTCGGCGGTACATTGAGGGCCAGCCCTCTGGCACGAAAGTCTCCTTAATTGGCCACAGCTACGGTGGTGACACGGCCATCGAAGTGGCCGGCAAGCTGGCGCAGGAAGGCCATAAGATCGACACGCTGGTGACGGTCGATCCGGTGGGCAGCCGACGGAATTCGGCGGACTTCCTCATCTGGGCGAAACAAGGGGCAGACCGCTGGATCAATGTGAACGCGACGGGAGGAAGTGCGCTGGAATTCTCGAACGCCGTAGCGGGCCTCGGCGGTGCCTACAATGAGCGTCCGCAGCAGTACGCGGACGTCCACTTCAACGTTGCTGCAACCCTGGGAGCTTTCCTGCTCTGTTGGAAGGCCGGAATTCCGACGGGTATCGCGCGTTGGATGCGGCACTAGGCACTTGGTCCGCTCCCCGCGCAACGGGGAGCGCGCCGTGACCCGCTCCGCCCTCCGCCTCGCCGCCGCGCTCCTCCCGCTCACCCTGCCCGGCTGTGCCGTCTGGAGCTTCATGCTCGGCTCGCCACGCATCCACGACCTGCGCTTCGAGAGCATTGAGGTGACGGATCTCAGGGACCATCCGGAATTCTGGTCCGCATCGGATAGGCTGCCCTCGCAGCCCATGCCCACATTGCTCGTGCGCTTCTCCACAGCGCACGACCTGGCCGCGATTTATGCCGACGGCGGCCATACGATCTTCGCTGACCTGTCGATCTGCACGGAAGGCCGGTTCGACGAGAACCGGCTGCTCACGGGGGACACTTTCGTCTACGATGAGCAGGGTTACGTCATGAATACCCTGGGGCGCCCTCCTTCGCAGCAACGGCGCGCCGATGGCCTCATCGTGTCCTACTTCTTCCCCGACATCGTATCGCAGGCCGGGAAATACTCTGTCGGTTTGGAGCCCGACCCCCGCTACGTCACGCGCGACCTGCGCCGCGACCCGGCCGACCTCTGCTTCCACCTCCTTGGCGGCACGATGGCGTTCACCTCCTACACCTCCAACACCGCCATCATCCCGGCCGAGGCCCTGCGCGCCGCCTTCGCCCGCAGGCGCGTGCCGTGACCCCGCCCCGGCGCAATCCGCGCGACCTCCCGGAGAACGCGGCGCTCGGCCGCTGGCCCGCCACCGGGGCGAGGCCGTAGGCCGCCATGATCGCCCGCACGCTCCGCCTCGCCGCCGCGCTCCTCCCGCTCACCCTGCCCAGATGCGCCGTCTGGAGCTTCATGCTCGGCTCGCCACGCATCCACGACCTGCGCTTCGAGAGCATCGAGGTGACGGATTTCAGGGATCATCCGGAATTCTGGTCCGCATCGGATAGGCTGCCTTCGCAGCCTATGCCCACATTGCTCGTACGCTTCTCCACCGCGCACGACCTGGCGCGGGTCTATGCCAATGGTGGCCACACCATCTTGGCCGCCGTGTCGCTCTGCACCGACGCCCGGTTCGACGGGGATCGGCTGCTCACGGGCAGCCGCTCCGTTCGCACCGCGGTGGGAGACGTCATGACGGCAGGTCTGGACCCACCGCCACTGCCCCGGCGGGCCGATGGCCGCATCGTTTACAGCTTCTTCCCCGACATCGTGTCGCAGGCCGGGAAGTACAGAACCGGCGACATCCCTGACCCGGAATATGTCAGCCGCGACCTGCGCCACGACCCGGCTGATCTCTGCTTCCGCCTCCGGGGCGGCACGATGGCCTTCACCTCCTACACCTCCAGCACCGCCACCATCCCCGCCGAGGCCTTGCGCGCCGCCTTCGCCCGCGACACGCCCCCGGCCATACCCCCTGCCGCACCGGGAACCACGCCGTGATCCGCCCCGGCTCCCACCCGGCCCTTCCGCCCCACCCCGCTGCCGGCCCGGCTGGCCTCCCGCGCCGGATGCCCTATGGTGCGGCCACGATCCCCCGCCGGCCGGCCCACCAACCCGGGCGCGGGGCATTTGTCCGAAACCGTCCTCAGCAGGAAAACTGAACGCCATGGAAACACGCGCCGCGGTGGCCTGGGCCGCCGGAAAGCCCCTGACCATCGAGACCGTGCGGGTGGAAGGCCCGAAGCCCGGCGAGGTGCTGGTGGAGATCATGGCCACCGGCGTCTGCCACACCGACGCCTACACCCTTTCCGGCGCGGATTCGGAGGGCAAGTTCCCCGCCATCCTGGGGCATGAGGGCGCGGGCATCGTGCGCGAGGTCGGCGCCGGGGTCACCAGCGTGAAGGTGGGCGACCACGTCATTCCGCTCTACACGCCGGAATGCCGCAACTGTAAGTCCTGCCTGTCGCAGCG
The DNA here is from genome assembly GCF_000622225.1 of Roseomonas mucosa ATCC BAA-692. Classification (GTDB taxonomy): domain Bacteria; phylum Pseudomonadota; class Alphaproteobacteria; order Acetobacterales; family Acetobacteraceae; genus Roseomonas; species Roseomonas mucosa. The sequence goes on from NZ_JHWD01000035.1 coordinate 2,475, forward strand.
GACGAACCTCTGCACCGCCATCCGCTCGACCCAGGGCCAGGGCGTGATGCCCGACGGCACCAGCCGCTTCCATTGCGAGCCGGCGGGCGGCGCGCCGGCGAGGAGCCAGGCGAGCGGCGACACCGTCTTCCACTACATGGGCTGCTCGACCTTCGCGAACTTCACCGTGCTGCCGGAGATCGCGGTGGCCAAGGTCCGCGAGGACGCGCCCTTCGACAAGATCTGCTACATCGGCTGCGGCGTCACCACCGGCATCGGCGCGGTGATCAACACCGCCAAGGTCTGGCCCGGCGCCAATGTCGTGGTCTTCGGCCTGGGCGGCATCGGGCTGAACGTCATCCAGGGTGCGCGCATGGTGGGCGCCGACAGGATCGTCGGCGTGGACCTCAACCCCGCCAAGGTCGAGATGGCGAAGCGCTTCGGCATGACCGACTTCATCAATCCGACCGAGGTGGGCAACGACAAGGTGGTCCAGGCCATCCTCGACATCACCGGCGGCGGCGCGGATTTCTCCTTCGACTGCACGGGCAACGTGAACGTCATGCGGCAGGCGCTGGAATGCTGCCATCGCGGCTGGGGCGAGAGCATCGTCATCGGCGTGGCCGAGGCGGGCAAGGAGATCAGCACCCGCCCCTTCCAGCTCGTCACCGGCCGCGTCTGGAAGGGCTCGGCCTTCGGCGGCGCGCGCGGCCGCACCGACGTTCCGAAGATCGTGGACTGGTACATGGAGGGCAAGATCGAGATCGACAGCCTGATCACCCACACCATGCCGCTCGACCAGATCAACCACGCCTTCGACCTGATGCACGAGGGCAAGTCCATCCGCAGCGTCATCGTCTACTGATGGAGATCCTTTCCCGCACGCGGAGCTTCGGCGGCACGCAGCTTGTGTGCCGCCACGACAGCACGGTGACCGGCACGCCGATGCGCTTCGGCCTCTACCTGCCGCCGCGAGCCGGCGAGGCGGGGGCGAAGCTCCCCCTCCTCTGGTTCCTGTCCGGCCTCACCTGCACCGAGGCCAACTTCACCGAGAAGGCCGGCGCCCAGCGCCTCGCCGCCGAGCTCGGGCTGATCCTCGTGGTGCCCGATACCTCGCCGCGTGGCGAGGGCGTGGCCGACGACCCGGCCTATGACCTGGGCCAGGGCGCGGGCTTCTACCTCGACGCCACCGAGGCGCCCTGGGCGCCGCATTTCCGCATGGAAAGCTGGATCGCGAGCGAGCTGCCCGGGATCGTTTCGACGGAGTTCCCGGCGGATATGGGGCGGCAGGCGGTCACCGGCCATTCCATGGGCGGCCATGGCGCGCTGACCCTGGCGCTGCGGCACCCCACGCGCTTCCGGTCGGTCTCCGCCTTCGCCCCGATCGTCTCGCCCCTGCGCTGCCCCTGGGGGGAGAAGGCGCTCACCGCCTATCTCGGCCCCGACCGTGCCACCTGGCGCGGCCACGACGCCACGGCCCTGATCGAGGACGGCGCCCGCCTGCCGGAGATCCTGGTGGACCAGGGCACGGCCGACCCCTTCCTGGAAAGCCAGCTCAAGCTGGACCTGCTGCGGGAGGCCTGCGGCAAGGCCGGCATCCCGCTGACCCTGCGGATGCAGGAGGGCTACGACCACTCCTACTACTTCATCAGCAGCTTCATGGACGACCATCTCCGCTGGCACGCGGAGCGCCTCGCGGCGGGCTAGGCCGGCCGGCACCCGCGGCCGGAGCCCGGCCGCGGGCAGGGGTGCCCACTGCGGAGGCACCGCATGGCTGGCAGGCCCGGTGCGCTCCCGGTTTCCCGCCCGGCGGCTGTGGCCTTCCCCCCCGCCGCGGGCGATAACCGAATTCCTTCCGACGCCGCCCCGCGCATGAGGACCTGATGAGCGCCGCCCTTTCCGATGCCATGACCGACCTCACCGAGACGCTGCCGGAGCGCGTCCGCGGCCTGGGCAGCAGCCAGATCGCCGAGGTGGCCGACCTCGCCCGCGAGGACCCTGCGGTCATCAAGCTCTGGATCGGCGAGGGCGACCTCCCCACCCCGGATTTCGTGACCGAGGCGGTGGTGCAGGCGCTGCGCGAGGGCCATACCCGCTACACCTATTCCCTGGGCCTGCCCCGGCTGCGTCAGGCGCTGGCCGACTACCACCGCCGCCACTGGGGGGTGGAGGTCGCGCCGTCGCGCTTCTCCGTGACCTCGGGCGGCATGAACGCGGTGATGCAGGCCTTCCAGGCGGTGCTGGAGCCGGGCGACGAGGTCGTCCATCCCTCCCCCGCCTGGCCGAACCTGCTGGAGGCCGCGCGCATCTGCGGCGGCGTGCCCGTGCCGGTCAGCTATCGCCGCAAGGCCGATGGCGGCTTCGTCCTGTCGCTGGAGGACCTCTTCGCGGCGGTGACGGCGCGCACGAAGGTCATCGTCATCAACTCGCCCTCCAACCCCACGGGCTGGGTGATGCCGCGCGCGGACATGGAGCGGCTGCTGGCCTTCGCCCGGGAGCGGGGGATCTGGATCCTCTCCGACGAGGTGTACAACCACTTCACCTACGGCAATGCCATCGCTCCCTCCTTCCTGGAGATCGCGCGCCCCGACGACCGGCTGCTGGTGACCAACACCTTCAGCAAGAACTGGGCGATGACCGGCTGGCGCGCCGGCTGGGTGGTCTATCCGCAGGGGCTGGACGCCACCTTCGCCAAGCTGAACCAGTACAACACCACCTCGATCCCGACCTTCGTGCAGCACGCGGCGATCGTGGCGCTGGAACAGGGCGACGGCTTCATCCGCAAGATGGTCGGCCGCTGCGCCGAGAGCCGCCAGATCTTCGTGGACGGCCTGGCCCGCCTGCCCGGCGTGACGCTGAGCGTGCCGGAGGGCGCCTTCTACCTGTTCTTCTCGGTGGAGGGGGAGAAGAGCGCCCTGGACCTCGCCAAGCGCGTGCTGCGCGAGGCCAGGGTGGGCCTGGCGCCCGGCACCGCCTTCGGCCCGGCGGGCCAGGGCTGCCTGCGCCTCTGCTTCGCCATCTCGCCCGAACTGGCGCGCGAGGCGATGGCGCGGCTGGAGGGCTTCTTCACCCGCCGCTGAGGCGCCGAAACAGGCCGGGGCGCGCCAGCCCGCCGGGCGGCGCGGCCCGGCCGCCGCGCGCCGCCCCTGGGCACGGATGGTGCCGGGCGGGCGGGCGTGGGCAGTGAGACACGGACTGGGGGGCACGGCCGGATGGCCGCACCCCGGTACGGGCCTGGCCTGGGGAGGCGCTCAGTCCTCCTCGTATTCCTCGTCCTCGTCATCCTCGACCAGCGGCACGAGGAACATGATGACCGGCCCGTCATCCTCCTCGTCCTCCTCGTCCTCTTCCTCCAGCTCCACCTGGCGGAACTCGGCGATCTCCTCCTCGGTGGCCGCGCGCCACTTCAGCGGGGCCTCGCCGTCCCAGAGGGGGCCGTCCTCGCTTTCCAGGTCCAGAAGGTCGTCGCGGAACTCCTTGCCCTCGAAGATCTCGCGGGCCTCGTCTTCCCCCGCGTCGGTGATGGCAACCGGCTTGCCGCCGATCTCAAGCGTGAACATGGCTGGTTCCTTGCCTCCGGCAGCGCATTGCCGCTCCCGGTAGTTTCGATCGGGCCGCGGCGATTCCAAGGGGAGCCGCCGCGATCTGTCCCGGCAAGCGGAGCGGGGCTTGCGCCCCCCGCTCTAGCCGCAGGCGCCGCCGCGGGAAATGGCGACGGCACCGATTCGTGGGAATGTCACCGGCTCCCTGCCCGGCGGCAAGCCCTTTCCTGGCCCCGTGGGCCGGGCGGGCCGGTCAGCCGGGCGTGGCACGGAAGCCACCGCCCTCCCGCCGCGCCCGTCCCTCCGCCACCAGCTTCAGCAGGTGCGCGAGCAGGCTGCGTGCCGCCCCGCGCACGAGGCGCGGGTCCAGCGACGGTCCATAGACTGGCGGCACCAGATCCTCCGCGCTCGCCGTGCCCGCCGCGCGCAGCGCCGCCAGCACCTTCGCCTCGCGTGCCTCCCGGTGCCGGATCAGCGCGGCGAGGAAGGGCCTGGGCTGCGGCAGGACGGGGCCATGGCCGGGCAGCATCAGCCGGTCGTCCCGTGCCGCGATCCGGGCCAGGGAACGCATGTAGTCCGCCATGTCGCCGTCCGGCGGCGAGACGACGCTGGTGGACCAGGACATGGCGAGGTCGGCACTGAAGAGCAGCCCCGGCCTCTCCGTCACGAAGCAGAGATGGTTGGCGCAATGTCCCGGCGTGTGCAGGGCGCGCAGGCGCCAGCCCTCGCCTTCCACCGCGTCGCCCTCGGCCAGCAGCGCGTCCGGGCGGAAGCCGTGGTCCGCCCCCATCCCCCCGGCCTCCGGCGGGGTGGGATGCGCGCCAAAGGCCAGCACCGGCGCACCGGTCGCGGCGGCCAGGGCCGGGGCGCCTTCCGAATGGTCGAGATGCGTATGGGAAACGAGGATGCGGGCGATCCGCTCGCCCCGCGTGGCGCGCAGGATGGCCGCGCGATGCGCCGCATCCTCCGGTCCGGGGTCGAGCAGCGTGACCTCCCCCCGCCCGATCAGCCAGGTGTTGGTGCCGCGGAAGGTGAGCGGCCCGGCATTGCCGCAGAGGATGCGCCGCACCGCGGGCTGGCCGGGGGCCGGGGCGACGGCCTCCCGCGCCTCGCCGGGCGGCAGGTCGTCCCCGGTGAGGAAGGGGATGCTCATTCGCCGGCCACCGCCTCGCTGGGCTTGGCGCGGGGCTCGGCCACCGGCCCGGGCCTTGCGCGGCCCGGCAGGATGGCGAGGCCAGCACCCACGATGAGGAGCGCGCCCAGGATCATCACCAGCGAGGGGGCATCGCCGAAGACGGTCCAGCCGATGATCGTCGCCCAGATCAGCCCGCAATAGGTATAGGGGCCGAGCGCCGAGACCTGGGCGGAGGCGAAGGCTTCCGTCTGCAGCACCTGGGCCAGCCCGCCCAGCGTGCCGAGCAGGACCAGCAGGCCGAACTGCCCCCATGTCGGCGTCACCCAGACGAAGGGCAGCGCGCAGGTCATGATCCCCGTCATCAGGATGGCCTGCCAGAGCGTGATGGTGGAGCTGCTCTCGGTGGCGGAGAGCTGGCGGATCTGGAGCGTGGTCAGCGCCGAGACCAGCCCCTGCGTCACCGCCGCCACATAGGCCCAGCCGGGGGCGCTGCCACCGCCCAGCCCGCCCTGCCCCAGCGCCACCGTCACGACGCCCAGGAAGCCGACCAGCACCGCCAGCCAGCGCCGCCGGTCCGGCTGCTCGCCCAGGAAGGGGATGGCCAGGATCGTGATGAAGAGCGGCTGCGTGTAGCCCAGCACCTGCTGCTCCGCGAGCGGCAGCACGCTCACCGCCAGGAAGGACAGGCTCATCGCCACCAGCCCGGTGCTGGCCCGGACCACATGGCCGCCGAAGCGCCGCGTGCGCAGCGTGATCGTGCCGCGCGAGGCGATCAGCAGCACCATCGGCAGCGAGAACAGGTTGCGGAAGAACATCAGCTCGGGAACCGGGATGGTGCTGCCGAGCTGCTTCACCAGCGCGTTCATCAGCTGCCAGATCAGCCCGGCCGCGACGATCAGCAGGGCCCCGCGCCGCAGGTCGTGCCTCATGCCGCCGTCCTCGCCGCCAGGCGCGCCGGGGCGGCGGCACCCTTGCCGTCCGCCCGGCTTTCCATCCGCCGCTTCTCCCGCGCCCGGATGCGCTCCCGGTGCAGGTTGTACAGGCCGGCGCAAACCACCACGCCGGCGCCGGCGAAGGTCGTCCAGGCGGGCATGTCGCCCCAGATCACGAAGCCCAGTGCGGTGCCCCAGAGGATCGGGGTGTATTCCAGCGGCGCCAGCGTCGCGACCGGCGCGATCGCATAGCCCCGGGCCAGCAGGTAGTGCGCCAGCCCATGCGCCAGCCCGCACATCGCCACCAGCGCCAGGGCGAAGAGCGAGGGCCATTCCTCCGGCAACGGGAAGAAGGGCAGCATCAGCAGCCCGGCCGGAAGCTGCCCGAACATCAGCCAGAAGGTGATGGTGGTCGGCTTGTCCGTGCGCGCCAGGACACGGGTCCAGATCCGCGTCATCGCCAGCATGGCGACCGCGACCAGGATCAGCACGGTGTTCAGCCCCCAGAGCGCGCCGCCCGGCTGGAACATGAACAGCACGCCGAGGAAGCCGATGCCCGTGCTGGTCCAGCGCCGCCAGCCCACCGTCTCCCCCAGCATGGGGATGGCGAGCAGGGTGAGCATCAGCGGCGCGGTGGCGGCCACCGCGTAGGTGTCCCCCAGGGCCAGGCCGTGCCGCCAGGCGATGTAGTAGAGCGCCGTCGCCACGACGTTCAGCAGCCCGCGCCAGAAGATCAGGCGTCCGTTCACCGGCCAGATCCGCCCCGGCCCGCCGGGACGGCAGACGCCGGCCATGAGCCCCACGGCGAGCGTGCCGAACAGCCCGCGCCAGATCATGGCGCCCGCGGTGCCGAGCTCGGGCAGCGCCCATTTCATCGAGGCGTCGGAGAGGGAGAAGACAAGGTAGCTCAGGGCGACGAAGCCGATTCCCCGAACGGCGTCGTCGATGGGCGTTGTCACGCCGGCCTTGCTGCTGGACACGAAATCACTCCCCCTTCCCGGCGCTGTGGCCGGTGATTTCTTCAGGGTGGTATTTTGTAGGACGAGTTCGCGCCGCAGGGCATGTGCGGGACACGCTGATCTGCCCCGCGCGGCGCCGAAAATCCCCGCACTGTGTCCTGGCGCACCGTTCCCCCGCCCGTTTCCTGGCCGCCGCTGCCTCCCGGACAGGCAGGCGGCGTCGCGGCGGGGTTCCGCGCGCGCCGCGCCGCCTCAGTTGTCCCGGACATAGAGGCGGTAGCCCTCGATCTCGCCCTCCTGGTGGTAGTGCCGCCAGGTCGCGGCGAAGAGCGGGTGGCGGGAGAAGTATTCGGCGAAGTCGAATTCCCGCCCGCACCAGGGAATGCCCGGGTTGCGGTCGATCAGCACCGCGGCCGGGGGCGCCTTCGCGAAATCCTCCGCCACGGTGCGGTAGACGAAGAATTCCGCCCGGCTCATCTCCCAGGGCTGGCGGTAGCGTTCGCCGCTGTCCGGGCAGGTCCGGTACACGCCCTGCAGCAGCCACATGTTCATGGTGCGCAGCGTGGACTGCACATGCGCATAGTTCAGCGCCGGATAGACCGGATAGATGTCGGGGCTGATGATCAGCAGCCGCTCGCCATAGGCCTCGTGCTTCAGCCAGGCGGTCAGCCGCCCGGCCTTGCTGTCCTCGAAGCCGATCTCGCGAAAGGGCGCCTCGCCGCCGCGCAGGGCGAAGAGGGCGAGTCCCGCCGTGGCCAGCAGCGCCAGCCCGGGCGCCGCCCGCCGCGCCGTGGCCAGCGGCAGGACGGAATCCGCCGCGCGCGCCGCCAGCAGCCCGGCCAGCACGCCGCCCAGCATCAGCACCGGCGCGACATGGTAGGTCCAGCCCTTGTGCTGCACCCAGGCGGACAGGAAGGCGCCCAGCGCCGCCGCCGCCAGCACCCGCGCCAGGGGGCCGCCCGTGGCGCGGAAGGCGAGCGGCAGCAGCACCAGCAGCAGGGCCGTCGCGACGGCGAGGTTGGGCGTGAACAGCACCGCCCAGGCGCTCTGCCCGCCGAGATCCAGGTAGTACTGCCAGACCAGCGGCACGACATAGCCGAGATAGGCCGGGAAGATCAGCGGGATGGCCGCGAGATAGGCCAGCCAGACCGCGGCCATCGCCCAGGGCGCCGGGTCCCGCAGGGCGCGGCGCGGCCCGCGCCGCAGCAGCACCAGCGCCTCCACCAGCAGGGGCACGGCCAGGAAATGCGGCTTCAGCGCGAAGCCCAGCGCGGCAAGCAGCGTGGTGCCGAGCCAGAGCCCGCGCGCGGTGCGCCACCCCTCCATCCGGCGCGCGGCCAGCAGCGCATAGGGCAGCGCCGCCGTGCCCATCAGAACCTCCCGCTGCCCGAAGTCGTAGCCGATCACCAGCATCGCCAGCGGCAACAGCCCGGTCAGCACCGCCGCCTCCACCGTGCCCTCGGCCCGCCCCTCGCGCAGCCGCAGGCAGAGCCACAGGCTCAGCCCGGCCAGGGCGAGCAGGCAGAGCTGCAGCGCCTGCACCCCGTCCAGCGGCGTCCAGGCCGCGATCGCCGCCGGGACCAGGTTCAGCGAGAAGATCAGCGGCGGGTTGACGTCGATCAGGTCCACATAGAGCCGCTCCCCGGCGAACCAGCGCTCGGAGAAGTTCAGCACCGCCGCCACGTCGTGGTTCAGGGGCGGCGACAGCACCGCGAGCAGGAAGAGCAGCGCGGGCAGATGCACCGCCAGGCGCAGCAGCCGTGCCCGCAGGCGCGCGGCGGCCGGGGAGGCGGTGGAAGAAAGGCCGCCCGTCTTGGGCGCGGCGCCCGTGACAGCCCCCGTCATGGCGCCTGTCATGGCCTCCGCCATGGTCCGGGCCAGGGCATGGGCCTTGGGAGAGGGCGGCGGGGCGCCGGAAGGAAGTCCTGGGGCGTAGCCCGGTGCGGCCGGGCCGTTCTGGTGTGGAGGCGGTTTCATCGTCCGGCGGAACAGGAAGCGGGGGCGGTCACATCCGCGGGAGAATTCCTGGCAGACGAATGCGGCGCTGGCGAGGCGGGACCGCCTTGTGGCAGCCGCGGCCCCGGCGAATAATCCGCGCCGTGGAGCCCACCGAATACACGCTGATGGACGAGGCCGAGGAAGGCATGTGGTGGTACCGCGCCATCCATGCCCGGCTGGCCCATGCCCTGGCCGCCCTGCCGCCCGGCGCCCGCGTGCTGGATGCCGGCTGCGGCACGGGCGGCTTCCTGCGGCGGCTGGAGGGCACGCTGCCCCGGCTGCGGCGCACCGGGCTGGAATACGACGCCGCCGCCGCCCGGAGGGCCGCCGCCAAGTCCGGCGCCGCCGTGGCCTGCGGCGACGTCAACCGCCTGCCCTTCGCCGATGGCAGCTTCGACGCCGTGGTGTCGGTGGACGTGCTTTGCCACCGGGGCGTGGCCGAGTCCCTGGCCCTGGCCGAGTTCCACCGCGTCCTGGCGCCGGGCGGCCGGGTGATCCTGAACCTGCCGGCCTTCGAGTGGCTGCGTTCGGCCCATGACACGCGGGTCCACAACGCCCGCCGCTACACCGCGCCCGCCGCCCGGCGCCTGCTGGCCGGGGCGGGTTTCGGCGCCATCGAGACGCGCTACTGGAACAGCCTGCTGCTGCCACTGATGGTGGCGCAGCGGAAGATCCTGTCGCGGGGCGAGGATGCCCCCAGCGACGTCGCGCCCTTTCCGCCCTGGCTGGATGCCGCGCTGACGGCCGTGGACCGCGCCGAGCGGCGCCTCCTCGCCGCCGGGGCCCGCTTTCCCGCCGGGGGTTCCGTGCTGGCGGTGGCCGCGCGGCCCTGAAGGGGTCTTCCGGCCCGCCGCGTCATCCTGTCACTTGCGCCGGCGCCACACGCAGTGGTTGATATCGCCCACGGCTTGCACCCGCGCCCCACCGGGATTCCGTGCTGCACCGGCCGCCACAGCGGGGTCGTTCTTGAGATTCCTCTTTCTGGGCAGCACCTTCCGGGCGCTCGACAACCTCGCCCCCGCCATGGCGGTGTTGCGCGCGGGTGGCCATGCCTGCCGCAGCCTGCTCTATCCCCTGCCCGGCGATGCCTCGCGCGACCGCTTCGCCGGCTGGCCGGAAGGCACGCACCGGGTGCTGGAACATGCCGCCGGAACCGTGGCGGAATACGCCGACCACGCCCGCTCGCCCAGCTTCCTGGAGGAGATCGCGGCGGAGATCGAGGACTTCCGGCCCACCGCCTCCGTGCTGGCGGTGAACACCCTGCCCTTCGCCCGGCTCCGCGTGGACCTGCGGGAACGCCTGCCGCGCGCGCCTCTCTGGGTCGGCGTCCAGCATGGGCTGGTGCAGCGCTGGGAGGAGATGAACCGGCACGACACCTGCGACGCCTTTCTGGCCTTCGGCCCGCGCGACCTGGGGCGGCTGGCGCCCTGGCTGCGCGCCCGCGCGCGGGTGGCCGGCCTGCCGAAGCTGGACCGGCTGGCGGAACAGCCCGTCACCGACCGGGGCTTCCTGCTCTATGTCGCCGATGCGCGTCCCACCGCCGTGGAGGCGGTGAACCGGCTACTGACCGTGCTGGAGGCCCGGCTGGAGCGTCCCGTTCTGGTGCGCGACCATCCCGCCCGCCCGGGCCTCTACCGCCCCGGGGCCAGCCTGCCGCGCGACCCGGGCTTGCAGGCGCTGGTCGAGGCCGGGGACCCGATCCCGGCCCTGGCGGCCTGCTCGGCGGTGCTGACCAACTATTCCACCCTGGGGCTGGAGGCCCTGGCCCTGGGCAAGCCGCTGGTCTCGCTGCCGCTGGACGATGCCCTCGAAGCCTTCGGGGGCATCCCCGGCCTCGCCGCCTCGCTGGAGCCGGAGGTCGTGCTCGACGCGCTCCGCCGGGCACGGGAGGATGGCGCGGCGGTGGACCGGTTCCTGGAGGATGCCGCCGGTGGCCGCGCGCCGCATCATGCGCTCCGCATGGCGCGAATACTGGAAAGCCTGGCGCGGGCGCACCGGCGCCGTGCCGGGAGGCCCGCGCCGGACCGGCGCCCCGCCGCCCGGCTGCCCCTCCGCCTCGGCGTGGAGTCGACCGCCTATCCGGCGGAGGGACGGCTGGCGCTGCGGGGCTTCGTCGCGGCGGACCCGCCGGTCACCCGGATTCGCCTGCGCCAGGGCGGGAAGCCGCTGGGCGAGGCCGAGGTGACCGGCCGCCGCCCGGATCTGGCGGATGCCTTCGCGGATTACGGGCGCATCGCGGTCGGCTGGCAGTTGGACTGCCCGCTGCCCCGGACCCCCGGGCTGCTGGAGGCCGAGTTTCTCGACGGGACGGGACCCCGCGGCACCCGGACCCTGCACCCCCGCGTGGCGGTTGCCGCTGTGCGGTGAGACCTGCCGCATCTTTCCGGATGGGCTGTCGCAGATCCGGAGCGCGACGGTCATTTTTTGGCCTAAAGAGAGCGCCATCATCCACCCTGGTCGCCCATTCCCGGGCTGCCATCTCCAGGCCGCGTTCCGCCGGCGAGAAGGACGACCCCGTCATGTTCCCCCTGCCCTCCGCACCGGCCGTGGCCCCGGCCCTGGATGGCTTCCAAGGCCTCAGCATCGTCGTTCCCGTCTATCGCGGCGCGGCCACGGTGGGCCGGCTGGTGGAGGCGCTGTCCGCCCTGCGCCCCGCCGGCGGCATCGAGATCATCCTGGTGAACGACGGCAGCCCGGACAATTCCGGCGATGTCTGCCGGCGCCTGGTGGAGACGGCCACGGTGCCGCTCACCTATATCGAGCACTCCCGCAACTTCGGCGAGCATAACGCGGTCATGAGCGGATTGCGCCGGACCCGCGGCAGCTACGTCATCACCATGGATGACGACCTGCAGAACCCGCCGGAGGAGGTCGTGCGGCTCTACGACCACGCCCGGCTCGGCGGCTGGGACGTGGTCTACACGCGCTATGCCGAGAAGAAGCACGAGGCCTGGCGCAACATCGGCTCGCGCTTCGCCAACAAGGTGGCCGACAGCCTGCTGGACAAGCCGGCCGGGCTCTATCTCTCCTCCTTCCGCTGCATGTCCGCCCTCGTGGTGGAGAACATCACCCGCTACACCGGCCCCTATCCCTATATCGACGGGCTGATCATGCAGGTGACGCAGCGGATCGATTCCATCGAGGTCCGCCACCTCGCCCGCGCCGAGGGCCGCTCCAACTACACGCTGCGCCGGCTGGTCCGGCTCTGGCTGAACCTCGCCACCTCCTTCTCGGTGAAGCCGCTGCGCATGGCCGGGCTGGCCGGCATCGCCATGGGCCTGCTGGGCCTGCTCGGCGTCTGCTGGGTGGTGGCCGAGACCTTCGTCCACGGCATGCCCTCGGGCTGGCCCTCGCTGATGGTGGTCACGCTGCTGATCGCGGGCGTGCAGTTCGTCATCCTGGGCGTGCTGGGCGAGTATGTCGGCCGCGCCTTCCTGTCCGCCAACGGCAAGCCGCAGGGCGTGGTGCGGGAGGAGCTGCGGGCCAGGCCGGAGATGCCGCCCCAGGAGCACGGCGCGGCGGCCGTTCTGCGGGATGGTGCCGAAGTCCGATGATGCCTTCCTGGATCGCGCTCGCCGCGGCGATCGCCACCTCGCTGTTCGGCCAGGTCCTGCTCAAGGCGGGAACGCTGGGCGAGGGCGGCTTCCTCACCCAGCTCTTCCGCTGGCAGACCATCATCGGCCTCGGCGCCTATGGCGGCGCGGCGCTGCTCTACATTGTGGCGCTGCGCAAGCTGCCGATGAGCGTGGCGCTGCCCTGCACCGCCGTCTCCTATGTCGCGGTCGCGGCCATCGGGCACTTCGCCTTCGGCGAGATGCTGGGCCCGGCCAAGGTGGCGGCGCTGGGGCTGATCTGCGCCGGGGTCGCCCTGCTGGCCGTGGCCTGAGCCGTGGCGCGGCGGCTGGCCGGGGCGGCGGGGCGTTTCGCCTTCCCCTGGGCGGGGGCGGCCCTGCTCGGCCTTTCCGCCTGCGCCGCCGGGCCGGCACCCGCCTGCCCCGCCGGGATGCGGGCCGCCACGGTGGCGGAGCTGTTCCTCGGCCGGAACCGCGCGGGCGCCCCGCCGGTGGGCGAGGCGGAATGGGACGCTTTCCTCGCCAGCGAGGCGACGCCGCGCTTTCCGGACGGTCTGACCGTGCTGGACGCCGCCGGGCAGTGGCGCGGGGCGGATGGCCGGGTGGAGCGGGAGGCGTCGAAGCTCCTGGTCGTCGTGCTGCCCGGTGTCACCGCCGGGGAGGCCCGCGCCCGCCTGGGCCCCCTGGCGGAAGCCTATCGCCTGCAGTTCCGGCAGGAGTCCGTGCTGCGGCTGCTCGGCCCGGGATGCGCGGGGTTCTGATCCCGTCAGCCCTTCCCCGCCGGGTCGCGCGGATAGACCCGGCTGTCATAGGGCGCCGGGTGGAAGGCCGGATCGAAGAGGCAGGTCTCCGGATAGGCCTTGCGGTAGCCCTCGCAGGACGCCGCGAGGGCCGCCGGCTCCGGTGGCTGCTTCGTGTCCACCCACCGCGACAGGGCCGCGAAGGCCGCCGCGTATTCCGGCGTGTGCAGCTTGCTGTGGACATGCTCCCGCGTGAAGGTCTGCACCAGCAGCGCCGCCGTGCCCGCCTTCTCCCGCACCGCGCGGTAATGGCTCTCGTGCTCGACAAAGGCGGTGGGGTCGTCGATCGCGTGCAGGGTCAGGGTCGGGATCGTGACCTTGCCGGTGAGGTCGCTGTCCTCCGCCAGCTCCGCCACCGCCTGCGGATCGGCCTGCAGCCGCGCCACGCCCGCGTTCAGCGCCGCGTCGTCGGCGGAACCCGTGTAGCGCACGCCCTCGTTGCCGAAGGGGCTGCGGCCGCCCAGCCGCTCCGCCACGATGTCGCGGTACAGGAAGGTCGCCCAGTTCATGTGCGAGGCCAGCGTGCGCTCCGGCACCCGCGTCACCGCGGTGATCGCGGCCAGATTCCGCGCCTGCTCCGGGCTGCGCTCGGCCGTGGGCTTTCCGGCGCCGGTGCAGGCCTCCACCCGTTCCGCCAGTTCCTTGCCCGTCATCCGCTGCCCGGCGGGCAGGCCGATGTTCAGCGGATACTGCGGCTCGTCCGGCCCCGGATGGTTGTGGCAGTAGTACTGGTACACGGCGCGCAGGTCGGTGCGGTAGCCATAGCCCTCCGTGCCGCCTGCCAGCACGCCGCTGGTCAGCAGCGCCCCGTCATAGCTGCCGGGGTAGAGCTCGATCGCCTTGGCCGCGACATTGCCGCCCCAGGACTGGCCATGGATGAAGGTGCGCTTCGGCTTCGCCACCTCGGCCACGAAGAGCTTGCGGAGGTTTTCCGTATCCTCCGCCGCCATGCGCACGCCATAGCCGCCACGGCGGTAGCTGCTGCCCGCCCAGGCATAGCCCTCCGACACGGTGACGGCGAAGCGCTGGAGGTCCTCCACCGGATCGTCCGGCTTCGGCGCGCCGAGGCGGGGCCCGCCATGGCTGTGCACCACCAGTGTTCCGTTCCAGTCCTTCGGCACCGCGATCCAATAATAGGCACCGTTGCCGTCGCGCCCGCGCCGGCATTCCGTGTCGGCGGGCAGCCCGTCGGGGCAGGCAACGCCTTCCGGTGCGGCCTGCGCCGGCCTGCCGAGTGTCAAGAGCATTGTCAGCAGGCCGCTCCCCACCAGCAGCGTCTTGGAACAGCGCATGGCTCTCCCTCCTCATTGTTGCCGGGAGGCTAGAGCAGGTCGCAACCCGGCGAAATCGGGCGGGCCGGTAAAAGCGCTGTCGTGTTCAACCACTCGGATCAAGGTGAACGCTTCATTCCGAAGGCCACTCACTACAACCATAAGGGGAATAGTGTATCTATTACGCCCATCTGGAAGGGAATGAGTGGCTTGATCCGGTGGCCCGCCTGCCTTGCGCTTCTCCTCCTTGGTGGCTGCGCGAGCCGATCTCTCCCTTTGCCGCCGCATTGGGCCGGATCGGCACCACAGGGTCCGGCGCAGACTGAGGCGCCGCGAGCGGCCCTCGGTTCGGGCCTCCGCCCCAGCGCCGAGGAACTGGCGCCCGGCGAGGCCGACCGAGCCCTGATGCTCCTTGCCCGTGCGACCGGGGACGGGCGCAGCGCGCGCAGTCCGGTGACCGTACCGAACCTGATCCTGGCCTACCTCATGGTCCGCGACTCCGGCCTGCACTTCGAGCGGCACCGCATCGAGCGGAAGGAGGGCGGTATCCTCGACGTGATCGAGGCCAGCGATCGTGCGACCGGCCAGCCCAGGCCCATCTTCTTCAGGACGGAACCGAAAACGCCGGAAGAGATCACGGCTACGCGGGCCTTGCGCTCGATCATGACGTCCGGCGATGGACGCAGCCCGCGCACCGCCTTAGCGGTGCCGGGGGTGCGCACGGAATACGCCATCCTCTTCATGCTCGGCCTGCAACGAAGCCAGCAGGTCCTGATGCCGCAGGATGGCGCATACTATGACCGTCTTACGGTGATCGACCCGGCCGATGGCACGGTGCGGGAAATGTATTTCCGCCTTCCCGGGGCCCCGGGCCTTCCAGTCAGAAGTCTCTGACGCCGCCTCAGCAGGGCTCCGCCACGAAGGTCTGGCTGGGGCGCACGAACTCGTCCTGCGCCGCCACGGTCAGGATCTCGCGCGACCCCGCCTCGGCCGTCCGCCGCAGCAGCCCGTGGATCGAGGAGGCGGCGGAGGAGACGGCCACCCGCACATCGCCCCAGCGCAGCCGGTGGAACAGGAACAGCGCCGCGATGGCATCGCCCGCGCCATTGACCGAGATCGGCAGCAGCGGCGTGCGGACCCGCCAGAACTGCCCCCCCTCCGCCGCCAGCATCTCGATGGCATCGGCCGGGGTGTCCTCCACGCGCAGGGAGGTCACCAGCACGCAGCGCGGCCCGCTTTCCTGCAAGGCGCGCACGGCCGCCTTCGCCTCGGCCAGCGTGCCGACGGCGCGGCCGGTCAGCCATTCCAGCTCGAACTGGTTGGGGGTGGCGATGTCGGCGGCGGGCATGGCCCGGTCGCGCATGAACTCCGGGATGCCGGGGCGGACGAAGACGCCGCGCCCGACATCGCCGATCACCGGGTCGCAGCAATAGACCGCCTGCGGGTTGGCCGCCCGCACCCGCGCCACCGCCTCCAGGATCGCCTCGCCGATCGCCGCATCGCCCATGTAGCCGGACAGCACCGCGTCGCAGGTGCCGAGCACGCCGCGCTCCTCGATCCCCGTCACCAGCTCGCGGATCAGCTCCGCCCCGAAGACCTGGCCGCGCCAGGCGCCGTAGCCGGTGTGGTTGGAGAACTGCACGGTGTTGAGCGCCCAGACCTCGGCGCCCAGCCGCTGCAGCGGAAACACGGCGGAGGCATTGCCGACATGGCCATAGGCGACCCAGGACTGGATGGAGAGGATGTTCATCGCGGCTTCACCAAGGAGAGACGATCGCACATCCCCGGTTTGGGCGCGGCGCGGGCCGGGGGCAAGGCCATCCGGGCCGGGGCCCCGCGCGCGCGATACGGCCGGGAGCGGCGGATACGCCCTTGGCGGTTGCGCCGCCGGGGCGCGGCGGCTAGAAGCCGCGTTTCCGCGCGCCCGGTCGGCATCGGGCGGCCACTAGACACGAGACCCCCGATGAAGCCCGACATCCATCCCGACTACCACGAGATCACGGTCATCATGACCGACGGCAGCACCTTCAAGACCCGCTCCTGCATGGGCAAGGAAGGCGACACGCTGCGTCTGGACATCGATCCGAAGTCCCATCCGGCCTGGACCGGCCAGCAGCGCGTGATCGACACGGGCGGGCAGATCGCCAAGTTCAACAAGAAGTTCGCCGGCATCGGCGCCCGCAAGAAGGGCTGATCCTCCGGCCCCGGCCGGGGCATGGGCGCTTTCCGGGCCTCGCGGGCTTTCCCGCGGGGCCTTTCGCGTTTCCGGCAGGTCCGCAGGCGTGGCGGCCGGAACCTTTTTCCCGCCGGCCAGGGGCCTTGAACGCGCTGTTTCCCCTCCCAATCTCCCCGCTGCCAGCGATGCCCGATCGGGGTCGCCGGCGCGGCAGCGGCCAGCACATCGCCCCTGGTGGGATGTCCTCCGGCCCCTCTGCCGCCCCGAAACTGGACCTTGCTTGGCTTGAGGAGGTTCTCGTGAACGCTTTCGACCTTTCCCCCCTTCTTCGCACCGCCATCGGCTTCGACCGCATGGCCCGGCTGGTGGACACCGCCCGCGCCGCCGCGGACGGCCCCGCCTATCCGCCCTATAATATCGAACGCGTGTCGGACGACGCCTATGTGCTGACGATGGCCGTGGCGGGCTTCGGCCCCGACGACATCGAGATCACGGCGCAGGACAACGTCCTCGTGGTATCCGGCAAGGCGGCACAGGACGACGCGCAACGCCGCTACCTGCATCGCGGCATCGCCGGCCGCGCCTTCGAGCGCCGCTTCGTGCTCGCGGACCATATCCAGGTCCAGGGCGCCGACATGGAGAACGGCCTCCTGCATGTCTCCCTGAAGCGCAAGGTGCCCGAGGCGCTGAAGCCCCGCCGCATCGCCATCGGGACGGCCGCGCCGCGCGCCGCCCTGGAAGTGGCGAACGAATCGGGCAAGGGCCAGCCCAGGGCCGCCTGACGCCCGCAGCCCCCGGGGCCGGTTCTTCCGGCCCGGGGCGATCCGGCGGGCTCCCTTTCCGGGACCGACGGGCTGGCGGAGCGATCCGCCGGCCCTTTTTCGTGCGCCCCCCCGTGGCGCCACGGGCCGGCGGCATCCCCGCCTGTCCGACTCTTTTGATCAGGATTGGCCCAGCGGGGTTTTGACCCGGCCCGGGCCTCTCACTATAGGAGGCGCCGACCTGCCGCAGCGGGCCGCTCCCCTTGGCTCCCGATGGGTTCATCCTTTCCGCGGGGCTTTTCCCAGGGTGGCCCCCTGGCGTTCTTTGCCCGACGCTCCTTTTCCGGGGGCCAGGCCCCTGTCCAGAGGTTACGCTCCGATGTCCAGCCCCCTGATGCCCAAGGCCACCGCCGTGTGGCTGATCGACAAGACCTCCCTCACTTTCGAGCAGGTGGCCGATTTCGTCGGCATGCATCCGCTGGAGGTGCAGGCGATCGCCGATGGCGAGGTGGCGCAGGGCATCGTGGGCTATGACCCGGTCGCCAACGGCCAGCTGACGCGCGAGGAGATCGCGCGCTGCGAGGCCGATTCCAAGGCGCGGCTGAAGCTGCTGGCCAGCCCGATCCCGGTGCCCAAGAAGCGCGGCAAGGGCGCCCGCTACATCCCCGTCTCCAAGCGCACCGACCGGCCGGACGGCATCCTGTGGCTGCTCCGCAACCACCCCGAGCTGACCGACACCCAGATCGAGAAGCTGCTGGCCACCACCAAGGAAACCATCGCCAAGGTGCGCGACCGCACCCATGCGAACTCCGCCAACATCAAGCCGCGCGATCCGGTGATCCTGGGCCTCTGCACCCAGTCGGAGCTGAACGCCGCCGTGGCCGCCGCCGCCGACCGTGCCCCCGGTGCGGCCCCGGCGATGATGCCACTGACCGATGACGAGGCCGAAGCCGAGGGCAATTACTGAGGCGGAGGCCCGGCCTCCCCTTTCCCGCCGCACTTCCGGAGGCCGGCGCCGCGAAGCGCCGCCTCGCGGCAGGCGGCGCTTGAGTTCCGGTCCGTTCGGGCCGGCGCTCCGCCGGGCGCCGGTCCGTGCCTCCGCCGGCCGGTGGCCCCGGCGCGCGGAAAGCCTCCGGGGCTACGCCGCCCGGCCGTTCGGCCCATCCCTGCCGTCCTGAAGACGGGTCAGCAGGGCCAGCACCGCCGCCTCCTCCGGCCGCAGGTCCTCGATCCGGTCCCGCAGCTCCTGGCCCGCCTCCTCTGCCACCTCCAGGATCAGGTTGCCGGCGAGGTAGCCGTCCAGCAGGTCCGGGTGGACGTAGCATTTGCGGCACACGGTCGGCGTGTTGCCCAGGCGCCTGGCGACCCGCTCGATGGCCGCGCGGATGTTGCGCCGGCCCACCGCCTGGCTGTCGAAGCGCTCGAACTCCCGCAGGGCCAGCGCCGCCATCACCGTTCCAGCCCAGGTGCGGAAGTCCTTGGCTGTGATGTCCCGCCCGGTGATCTCCCGCAGGTAGTCGTTCACATCCTCGGACCGGATGGCATGTGCCTCCCCGTCCTCGTCCCGGTAGGCGAAGAGTTCCTGCCCCGGCAGATCCTGGCAGGCCCGGATCACCCGCGCGATCCGCCGGTCCCGCAGTCCGAGCTGCCAACGCTTGCCGCTCTTGCCCTTGAAGTCGAAGCGGATCTCGCCGCCGTCCAGCCTGACGTGCCGGTTCCGCAGCGTGGTCAGGCCATAGGAACCGTTCTGCGCGGCATAGTCCTCGTTGCCGACACGGATCAGCGTGTCCTCCAGCAGCCGCGTCACGGTCGCCAGCACCTTCTCCCTCGGCAGGCCCTTGCGCGCCATGTCCGACGCCACCCGCTTCCGGATCTCCGGCAGGCAGGCGGCGAACTCCATCATGTGCCCGTATTTCGCCGTATCCCGCGCTTCCCGCCATCCGGGGTGGTATCGGTACTGCTTGCGGCCCCGCTCATCCCGGCCCGTGGCCTGGAGATGCCCGTTCGCCAGCGGGCAGATCCAGACGTCGCGATAGGCGGGCGGAATGGCCAGCGAACGGATGCGGGTGAGTTCCGCCTTGTCGCGCAGCGGATGCCCGTCCGGATCGCGATAGGCGAAGCCGCTGCCCGCCCGCCGCCGCGTGATCCCCGGCCCCTCGTCGGACACATAGCGCAGCCCCGCCGCCCGGGCGGCCCGCTTCAGCTCCGGCGGTGTCCCACCAGGGGTCGCACCTTGGGGGGTCGCGCCTCGGGGGCCTGGGTCACGGGCGGCGATGTCGAGGGGCATGGGGCGGGTCCTCCACACCGGAAAACCGGCCAGCGGCCGGCGCGGTTGCGTCCCGTGTCACGCAACTGTCGCTGTCCTGCATCCGGTGCGGGGTCCGGCGGTCCGGGCGGCGCGGGAACGCAGCCGGGGGGGGGTGGACCGGCGCGCGACGCCGGTGCTGGCGGGAATGGGATGCCGCCAAGGCAAAGGATGGAGAAGCGGGAGCACCGGCGCCCGGCCGGGCGCCGGTGCTCCCTCCGGGCTCAGCCCGTCGCGCCGCGAAGGCGCTCCATCTCCTCCTTCAGGCGCAGTTTCTCCAGCTTCAGGCGGGTCAGTTCCGCCTCATCGGGCTTGGGACGGTGGGTCTCGGCGAAGAGCCGGTCTTCCAGCGCGGCGTGGCGCTCCTCCAGCGAACGCAGGCGCGGGGCGGTCTGCATGGGCCTTGGTTCCTTCTCCCGATTAGCGGCTGTCAGGGCCGCACTTGTATGTTATGGGCGCGGACCCCTTCGGGTTGCAGCCCTTTCCGGAACCGTCGCCCCATATGCTCGCCGATCGCGACAGCCTCCTTCGCCGCCTCCACGAGCTCCGAAGCGAGCACCGGGACCTGGACTCCGTCATCACGCGCATGGAGCTGGGCGTCAGCGACCAGCTCCAGATGCAGCGCCTCAAGAAGCGGAAGTTGAAGTTGAAGGACGAGATCGTCTGGCTCGAAAGCCAGCTTCTGCCGGACATCATTGCGTGACGGAGGCCGCCGTGACCAGCCCCTGGATGCCCTCCCCCGGAACGCCCGACGCCGCGCCGCTGGTGGGGATCATCATGGGCAGCCGCTCCGACTGGGAGACGATGCGCCATGCCGCCGAGATCCTGACCGCGCTGGAAGTGCCGCACGAGACCCGCGTGGTTTCGGCCCACCGTACGCCGGACCGGCTCTACGACTATGCCCGCGGCGCCGCCGGCCGTGGCCTGCGGGTGATCATCGCCGGGGCTGGCGGGGCCGCGCACCTGCCCGGCATGGCCGCCGCGATGACCTCGCTGCCCGTGCTCGGCGTGCCGGTGGAAAGCCAGGCGCTGAAGGGCATGGATTCGCTGCTCTCCATCGTCCAGATGCCCGCCGGCATCCCCGTCGGCACCCTCGCCATCGGCCGCGCCGGGGCGGTGAATGCGGCCCTGCTCGCGGCCGCCATCCTGGCCGGCACCGACCGGGCCCTGGCGGACCGGCTGGCGGCGCATCGCCGCGCGCAGACCGAATCCGTGCCGGAGAATCCCGCGTGAGCACCGCTCCCCTCCCCCCGGGTGCCACGATCGGCATCCTGGGCGGCGGGCAGCTCGGCCGCATGACCGCCATGGCCGCCGCCCGCCTCGGCTATCGCTGCCATGTCTTTGCGCCGGAGGCGGATTCCCCCGGCATGCAGGTCGCCGCCGCCCGCACCGTCGCGCCCTACGAGGATATCACGGCGCTGGAGCGCTTCGGGCGCGCCGTGGACGTCGTCACCTTCGAGTTCGAGAACGTGCCCGTCGCCTCGCTGGACGCGCTGGAGGCCGTGGTGCCCTGCCGCCCCGGGCGCCGCGCCCTCTCGGTCTGCCAGGACCGGCTGCAGGAGAAGGCCTTCCTGGCCGGGGCCGGCGTGCCCGTCGCGCCCTGGCGCGCGGTGCACAGCCGCGAGGACCTGTCGGCCGCGGTGGCTGAGCTCGGGCTGCCCGCCGTGCTGAAGACCACGCGCCTGGGCTATGACGGCCGTGGCCAGGCGGTGCTGCGCGAGGATGCCGACCTCGACGCGGCCTGGGAGCGCCTGTCGCCCCGGCCGCTGATCCTGGAAGCCTTCGTGCCCTTCGTGATGGAGGTCTCCGCCATCGCCGCACGCGGGCTGGATGGCAGCGTGGCGACCTATGACGTGGCCGAGAACCGCCACGCCCGCCACATCCTCGACCTGTCCTTCGCCCCCGCCCGCATCCCGGCGGCGACCACGGAGCAGGCGCGCCGCCATGTCGCGCGGGTGGCGGAGGCGCTCGACCTCGTCGGCGTGGTGGCGGTGGAGTTCTTCCTGATGGAAGACGGCACCCTGCTCGGCAACGAGATCGCCCCGCGCCCGCACAATTCCGGCCACTGGACGCCGGAGGCCTGCATCGCCGGGCAGTTCGAGCAGCAGGCCCGCGCCGTGGCCGGGCTGCCGCTCGGCGCCACCACGCGCCATGCCGATGCGGTGATGCGGAACCTGATCGGCCCCGAGGGCATGGCGCGCTGGCCGGCGATTCTCGGCGCGCCCGGCGTGGTGGGGCAGCTCTACGGCAAGGGCGCGCCGCGCCCCGGCCGGAAGATGGGCCATGCCAATCTCCTGCTGCCCCTCGGCACGCTGGCGGAGACGGAGGAGGCGGTCCTCCTCGGCCGCATCTGAGCCCGCTGCGGGGCGAGGCGGCCCTGCACCCGCGAGTCTCCTGCGCCTTCGCAGTCCCCCTGCTCGTCGCTTCCATGCCGCGGCGGCGCGCGGCGCCGTCTTTCCGGGGCGTCAGGCTTCCCGGGCCCGGAATGCTCGTGGCATCGTCGCCACAGTGATGCAGAAACGAGACGCAGGCGGATGCTTTCCCGGCGAGCCGGTGCTATCTCCCGCTTATGCCGCAGCATGAATCGGGGGGTTCTTCCTCACAGGTCTGCGGTTGCGATGCCCTGATGGGATCGAGGGAGAATTTATGATGAGCCTTCGCAAGGCACTGATGGCCGCGACGATCCTGTCGCTGCCGCTGGCCGCCCAGGCGCAGCCGATCACCGGCCTGTATGTCGGTGCTGGCGCCGGCGCCAACTGGGTGCAGAGCACCACGAACAACGTCGACTCCGACTCCTCCACCCGGGTCCGCCTCGGGCTGCCGAACGACAGCCTGAAGGCGAAGTACGAGCTGGGCTGGGGCGGCGTCGCCAGCATCGGCTGGGGCTTCGGCAACGGCCTGCGCCTCGAGGCCGAAGGCAGCTACCGCGAGAACGACATCGACAACCTGAGCGCCTTCGGCACGCGCGGCTACGCCATCGGCGGCAAGCAGCGCACCTATGGCGCGATGGGCAATGTCTTCTATGACTTCGCCCTGCCCAGCTTCATCCCGCAGTTCACCCCGGTCGTGCCCTATATCGGCGCCGGCGTGGGCTACCAGTGGGTGCAGATGGACAACGCGACCGGTCGCTATGGCTCGAACGCCCGCCTGGTGATCGACGACACCGATGGCCAGTTCGCCTACCAGGGCATCGCCGGCCTCGCCTTCCCGATCCCGGCTGTGCCCGGCCTGTCGTTCACGGCGGAATACCGCTTCCTCGGCACGCTGCAGCCCGAGTTCGACACGCAGATCCAGAGCGTGGCCGCCAACGGCACCCGCACGACGCTGTCGCGCTCGAAGACCGAGTTCGACAACTACAACCACTCGGCCTTCTTCGGCCTGCGCTACGCCTTCAACACGCCGACCCCGCCGCCGCCGGCCGTTGCCCCGGTGGCGCCGCCGCAGGCCGTGGCCCGCACCTACCTCGTGTTCTTCGACTGGGACCGTTACAACCTGACGGACCGCGCCCGGCAGATCATCACCGAGGCGGCGCAGAACGCGCGTAGCACGGGTTCGACCCGCATCGAGGTGGCCGGCCACGCCGACCGCTCCGGCACGCCGCAGTACAACATGGGCCTGTCGCGCCGCCGCGCCGACGCCGTGGCCGCCGAGCTGGTGCGCAACGGCGTGCAGCGCTCGGAGATCACGGTCGAGGCCTTCGGCGAGAGCCGTCCGCTGGTGCCGACCGCCGACGGCGTGCGCGAGCCGCAGAACCGCCG
>NZ_JHWD01000036.1 GCF_000622225.1 Roseomonas mucosa ATCC BAA-692
CACCATCACCCAGCGCGGGGTGGAGCAGCCCGGTAGCTCGTCAGGCTCATAACCTGAAGGTCACAGGTTCAAATCCTGTCCCCGCATCCAAACATCACCCCCCCCCCACACACAAGCACGCCACATACCCCCGCACGCGCGGCCAGGGGGTGTCGTCTTGCGTTTAGCGTGGGCGGAAAGGACCTTAAACATCCTCTCGCACGCGACGCCGTATCATCAATTTCTGCAATCGCGGTAGACGGTCTCCGATCCGCCGCAGCTTCACTTGGGGCCGCGGGGGAATGGCCAGCTTCGCGCCTTCGGGGCCACGTTGCAGCATCAGCACCCGATGATGAAAGAACTCCAGCCCAGGCCTATGGCCGATGGAAATCAGCGATGAATCCGGCAGCTCCTCGATCAGCATGCGCATCATCGCGTTCTGGTTCTCCTCATCAAGGGCTGCGGTCGCCTCGTCCATGAAGATCCAGCGCGGCCTCTGGATGAATAGGCGTGCGAATGCCAGGCGCTGTTGCTCGCCCAGACTCAGCAATTGGTCCCAGCGTTCCACCTGATCGAGCCGCTCGCAAAGCTTGCTCAGCCCTACGCGCCGCAAGGCCACGCGACTGACCTCATCATTGGCCTTCTCCGCGCCCAGGGGATAGGCCAGGGCATTCCGTAACGATCCGAGTGGTAGGTAGGGACGTTGCGGCATGAAGATGGTGCTCTCGGACGGCGGCATGCGGATCTCGCCGCTTCCCCAAGGCCAGACACCAGCGAAAGCACGGAACAGCGTGCTCTTGCCTGTCCCTGATTCCCCCTTGATCAACACGCGCTCACCAGCCCGTATCTCGCCGGAGGCTTCAGCGATCACCACGGAGCCATCGGCGAAGGCCACCTGTACATCCCGGAAGGAAAGGCTTTCGGCTTCCTGGCCTGCCCGGGCGATGCTGCGCGCGATCACCGGGTTCTCGGGGCGTGACACCATCCCCTCCACCTGCTTCAACGCTTCGTTGAAGGTAAGAAGCCGCTCGACGCTGCTGCGCCATTCGGCGAGGCGCGGAAAATTGTCCACGAACCAGTTCAGCGACGATTGCACCGAACCGAAGGCGGAACCGATCTGCATCAGCCCGCCCAGAGTGATCGCGCCAGAGAAATAGGACGGCGCCGCGACCACGGTCGGAAAGACATAGGTCAGCATTCCATAGGCGCTCGTCAGCCACATCAGGCGGCGCTGGCTCTGCATCAGCGCCTTCACCGCCGCGACCGTATGGACGAAGATTCCATCGAGCGACCGTCTCTCGTCGCGCTCTCCGCCGATCAGTGCGATGCCTTCGCTGTTTTCCCGCGCCCGCACCAGGCTGAAGCGGAAATCCGCCTCGCGCGACGTACGATGGAAATTCAGCATCACCATTGGCCGCCCGACGAGATAGGTGAGGGCGGATCCCACCACCGCATAGATCAGCGCTGCCCAGACCATGTAGCCGGGGATCACGACATCGCGTCCGAGGAGCGTGAGATAGAGCGGCCCGGAAATCGTCCAGAGAATACCGATGAAGGCGATCAGCATCACCACGGCGTTGAAGATGCCGGTTGCAAAATCCAATGCCATCTCCGTGGCGGCACGGACATCCTCGGCGATGCGTTGGTCTGGATTGTCCGCGCCCCCCGCCTTCTCCATCTGGTAGTGCCGCGCGTCGGTCATCCAGGACGCGACCAGCTTCCGGGTCAGCCACTGCCGCCAGCGGAGCTGCGTAAGCTGCTTCACATAGAGCTGGTAGACCGCCGTCACCATCGAGGCGATGGCCAGCAGCAGGAAGAGCCACATCTGCCAGAAGAAGGCATCCCGGTCGCGATTCTCTAGCGCGTTGAAGAAATCACGGTTCCAGAGGTTGAAGCGGATCTGGATCAGGATCTGCAGCAGCGTCAGCACGAAGAGGCCCAGTACCATCCAGCGCGCGGAACGCTCCTGCCAGAAGTAGGCGCCGGACAGTTTCAGGAAGCCGCGCAACGCACCGGTCTGGATCTGCACCTCGCGGGTGCGTGGATTCACGGACGTTTCTCCGCGGAGCCGGGCAGGGGACCGAGCGCCGCTAGGTTATCGCCGACACGTTCGGCATCCACCGCCCGGCCATGCTCGCCACTGACGCCACGGCCGGAAGCGGCGATTTCCCGTCCCACCGTGAGCCGATCTCCCATGAACTCCGCGATGCTGGGCGGCAGGCGGATCACCATCCCGTCCTGCAGGATAACCCCCATGCTGTCGCCCTGCGGCGTGTAGAGAGGTGCCACGATCTGGCCGGAGACCTCGACCTCCTGCTGACCGGAACGATAGGCGCCGATACCCCAGCTTGGCCGCTCCACGAAGCGGGGCTTGGCGTTGGTGTCCTTGGCCCAGGCCAGCATGATGATCACCGGCGCCTTGCGGGCCCGGATGCCCCAGACGACGATGCTCTGCCCTGGCTCGATCTTGCGCGCCACCTCGCTGCCGACAGGGCCGGGCAGGATGATTTGCGGCCCCTCGCGGAACAGCAGCCGGTCGATCTTGCCCTCGGGATTCAAGAGGTAGCGCTCGACCACCCCCGTGAAGGAGGGAAGCTGGGTGGGATCGAACCACAGCCTTCCATCCTCCGTGCTGGACGGTGTGACACTGCCGCTTGGCTGGCTGCCGCGGCTGGCCTCCTGCGCCGGCGCAGCCCCGGTGGCCAAGCCACCGAGGGCGAGCACCAGAAAGGGGGCCGGCCGCCACACGTCACACCCAGCCGCGTCCCGCGACCAGCGAGATCAGGAAGAGCACGAGGAAGATGACGAAGAGGATCTTGGCGATGCCGCTGGCGGCGGAGGCCACGCCGCCGAAGCCCAGCACGCCGGCGACCAGCGCAATGATCAGAAAGATAACCGTCCAGTAAAGCATGGCAATGTTCCTCAACCTTGCGGTCGGTGAACGTGCGCCCCCAAGGCCAGTTGCCGAGCATTCTTCGGAAGCTCCGGCCGTGTTCCGCGCGTCACGGCCAGACCCGTTCCCAGGCGGCGGGCGGCGGGGGAACCCTCTCCGCCCTCATGCCTGGACGATGCCCCCGGCGGCGCTCTGCCATCCGCCAGGTGGAAAAGGGATCAGCTGAGCCGGACGCCGCCGGACACGGCCTGGTAGGTGGCGATGGCCAAGGCCACCGGCTCGAAAGGCTTGCTGATGATAAAGGCCGGCTCCAGCCGTTCCGCCGTGAGCAGACGCTCCGGATAGGCGGTGACGAAGATGACCGGGATCTTCTGCTCGCCGAGGATACGCTCCACCGCCGTGATTCCGTCCCCGCCGGGCCCCAGGTTCACATCTGCGAGGATCAGGCCGGGACGCAGCGACCGGGCCAGTTCCACCGCCTCCGTCTCGTCGGAGGCCATGCCGACCACATGGTGGCCGCAGCCTTCCACGAGCTGGCGGATGTCCATGGCGATGATCGGCTCGTCCTCGATCACCAGCACATCGGTCGCGGCCGTGGCCCGGAGAACGGAATGCGCCGCCTCCAGCTCCGCTTCCGCTTCCGGCTGTTCCATGCCGACAACCAGGGCCGCATCACGAATCGGCAGATCCTCCAGAGCGGTGAGGAGCAGGAGCTGCCGCTGGCGCAGGCCCATCGTGCCGCCACCCCTCTCGCCGCCCTCCTGGCCTTCGCCCTCTGCGACCCTGGCGGTCACGCCCGCATAAAGAGCCAGGTGGCCCGGCACCTGCGGCAGCCCCGCGCGCAGCGCCTCCGCCACCAGCCTGTCGCCCGCCTCCTGCCCTCCCGCGAGAGCGCGTGCATAGCGCCGTGCGTAGGGCAGGGCCCGGAGAAGCTCCCCCTGCGTGACAGCGTTCATCGTGCTACTCCCTCACCGGCGCCGCTTCCGCGCCTTCGACCGAAGACAAGAATGGACCAACTCAGCACCGATTTCCGCGCCGGTCTCGCACAGCTTCTTCCCGATCTGCGTGCCTTCGGAAGATTCCTGGCACGCGACGTCTCCGTCGCTGACGATCTGGTCCAGGAAGCCCTAGTTCGGGCACTGAGGGCGGAAGCGCAATGGCAGGCCGGAACAAGCTTGCGTGCGTGGAGTTTCAGCATCTTGCGCAATGTTTTCTACGAGACCCGCCGTCGCGGCGCGAGCGAGCGGCGGGTGCTGGAGGCCGTGCGGCCGGAGGAAGAGGAGCGTGCGGAGGGCGGCCAGCATGCCCGCCTGGAAGTCGCCGGACTGGACCATGCCCTGGCCGGCCTGCCGGCGGAACAGCGCGAGGCGCTGGTGCTGATCGGAGCCCTGGGCTTTTCCTATGAGGAGGCTGCCGGAATTGCGGGCGTGGCGGTGGGCACGCTGAAGGCCCGCGTCTCACGCGCCCGTGTCCGGCTGGCAGCCAGCTTCGCCCCGCAGGAGAAGGAGGATTGACCTCCTAACTTATTGAATCCGAAGCGAAACATAAAAAACCAGAAAATCGCCTCCCTGACGGCAACCGATTTTCGAGCTCGTGCATTGATCCCGTGAAGGCCGGATTTTCCCGGCCACGATATGCGGAGTAGCGAGATGAGCCAGACCGCCGACATCCAGACCGCGACGTACGAAGGTGAGTTCAACTTCCACGACCTGCTCACCACCACATTGCCGCGGCTCCGGGTGCAAGCCCTGGCACTGACGCGCAACCGTGCCGATGCGGACGATCTGGTGCAGGCCGCCGTGACCTCGGCCCTGGCGGCACGCCATTCCTTCACTCCCGGCACCAACTTCGGCGCCTGGATGTTCCGCATCCTGCGCAACCGCTTCATCTCCGACATCCGCCGCAAGCGTGAGACGGCGGATCTGGATGATGTGCCGAGCAGCGCCTTTGCCCGCCCGGGCGCGCAGGAAGACAGCCTCGTAATGCGCGAGTTGCGCATCCACATGGCCCGCCTGCCGGTTGAGCAGCGTACCGCCCTGGTGATGGTGACGGTGCAGGGCATGTCCTATGAAGAGGTTGCGGCGGCGATGAACTGCGCCGTCGGCACCGCGAAGTGCCGCGTCTTCCGCGCCCGCCAGACCCTGCAGCGCTGGCTGACCGGTGAGGAGCGTGGTAGCAGCAATCGCACTGCGACGAATCGTGCGGTGGCCCAGCCGCGCCGTGGCGCCTCGGGCAAGAGCCGCGCTTTCCTGGCGGTCGATGAAGGGGATCGGGCAACCATCTTCGGTTAATGGACGGAAAACCGAAAAAAAAGGGACGTCCCATGCCGCTGGCCGGTCGGGGGCCTGATGAAGTCGGCCGGCACTCGGAGAGTGCCCCCGATGCAGCCTTCAACAAGTGGCTTCAGATGGGCTTGCACACCATGTTCGATGATGTGGCGAGCGAGCCGATTCCCGAGGATCTGCTGAAGCTGATCGAGAGGGATCGAGAAAAGTGACCGGCAGGCCCGTCCCGCCAAGGCGCGCGGGGCGGGTCGTTGGCTTCCTGGCGGGCATCAGGGGCCGCATGACAGCCTTGCTCATGGCGGCTGGCGTGCCCGTGCTCGTAATCGCCGCCACCAATGCCATGCAGGGACGCGAGGCAACCTTCGAGGAAGCCTCGCGCCGCCTTGCAACCCAGCGAGAGCTTGTGCTGGTGCAGGCCGCCGCCAAGGTCGATGGCATGACGGCCATGCTGCAATCCCTGTCGCGCATCGACCTTCCGCGTGCGGGTTCCAGCGAGGACTGCGCAAGCGAGTTGCGCCGCGTCCTGGACCTCTATCCCGGTCGGTATGCCAATCTCTGGATTTCCGACGGGCAGCACGACCGCATCTGCTCTGCCATTCCGGAAGCGAGCACCGCAATGCCGCCGCGCGACCGGATCAGTGCCGCCCTGCTCAACGGACTTCCGGCCTTCGGTGACATCATCCCGGCGGATGGCGGCCAGCATGCCAGGCTTCCCTTCGCCCTGGCACTGTCCCGCCCCTCCGGCCAACCCCGCGTGCTGGTAGGCGGTACGCTGTTGCTGAGCAGCTTCCTGCGCCCCGGCCTCTATCCCGTCCCCGGGCAGTTCTCCTGGCTGGTGGACGGGCAGGGGGAGGTGGTTCCCTTGCAGGGCGGAGAGGCGAACCTCGCGCCGCGTAACCTTTCCGCGCTGAACCCGCCGGACAGTGTCGTGCAGGCCACCGCACGCAGCGGCGCGGAGATGTCCTATGCCGTCGCACCCTTCGGTCCCGGCTTGCGGATCGTGGTGGGGCAGGCCTACGAGCCGGTCCGCGCCACCGCCTGGAGTACGCTGCTGCAAAGGCTGGCGGAGCTTTCCGCCTTCCTCCTGGCCTGCCTGGTGGCGATCGTGGTGGGTGCCGATCTCGGTCTGGTGCGCCCGTTGCATTCGCTGACGGAGCGGGTGAAGCGCTGGCGTCCCGGCATGGTCTTCGAACGGGCGCCCACCGGCATCGAGCCGCGTGAGGTGATCGAGCTGGAGCAGGCCTTCGACGACGCGACACGGGCCCTGGCGGCACGGGAAACGGATCTCGTCGATGCGCTGGACCAACGCGATGCGCTGATGGCCGAGATCCATCATCGGGTGAAGAACAACCTGCAGATCGTCTCGTCGCTGCTGAACCTCCAGGCCAACCGCATCCGCGATTCGAAGGTGCAGGCGGAGTTCCGGGCGGCGCGCGACCGGGTGCGCGCCATCGCGACGCTGCACCGCTACCTCTACACGCAGCAGTCCTTCGAGGCGATCGCGCTGCGTCCTTTCCTGGAGGAGCTGGCGACTCAGCAGTTCGCCTCGCAGGGGGAGGCCGCCGGCGAAAGGCTGCGGCTGCGGATCGAGGCGGAGGGGGACCTGCGGATCTCCACCGACCAAGCGGTGACGGTGGCGCTCTTCGTGACCGAGGCGGTCAGCAACGCCGTCGCCCATGCCTTTCCGGGCGAGGCCACCGGCACCATCACCGTGCGCGTCACGCAGGAAGGCTCGGACGTGATCCTCGATGTCCAGGATGACGGCATCGGCCTTCCCGTCAGCGAGGCGGCGCCACGCGGCCTGGGCCTGGGCCTGCAACTCCTGGATGGCTTCGCCCGCCAGCTCGGCGGGCGGCTGTTGCGGGAAAGCGGTCCCGGCACCTGCTGGCGCGTCCGCTTTCCGCTGCGCGAACGCGCGGCTCCGGTCCGCAATCCGGGGGACCGGCCACGCCGGGCTGCCTGAACACCGCTTCGGACGTGGCCGGGCCGCCCCCGCTGGAGGAGACCCGTCATGGCCGTCCGACCACAGCTTCCTGCCCTCGCGCGGTGTGGCCTCGCCAAGCGGCAACCGGTCCCGCAACGTGACGTTGCGAACTCGACCGTATGACCACAGGAGACGACGATGCCAGAGCAGTCCCAGCCCGGCCCGGAGGCCAGGGCACAGGTGGAGGCCACGGCCTCCGACGCGCGTGCCCAGATCGCCGACCTGCGCCGCAAGGTGGAGGGGCTCCTCGCCGAGCGCACCGATTCGCTGAACCGCGGCGTGGACCGGGTGGAAGCCTATGCCGGGGATGTCGCCGAGTCGGTGCAGTACCGCTACGACGACTTCCAGGAACGTGTGCGCGAGCGGCCGGTGACCGCGCTGCTGATCGCGGTGGCCATCGGCTATGCCTTCGCGCGGCTGACGGGGCGCTGAGATGATGCTCCGCGCGCTCCGTCTCGTAGGCATGGCGGCCCAGGCCGAAAGCCGCCGCCTGAAGGTGCAGGCCGGCAGCAAGATCAACCAGCTGCTCTACTGGCTGATCGCCGCCGTCTTCGGCTGCGCCGCCTTCGTCATGCTGCATATCCTGATCTACAACTTCGCCTTCTTCCACGCCGGGGCGGTGGGCGCGGCGGCGATCCTGCTGGCGGTGGATCTGGTGGTGGCGCTGGTCCTGGCGCTGCTCGCCTCGCGCGGCGGCCATTCCAATGCGGAGATCGAGGCGCGGGCGGTGCGCGATGTCGCGCTGTCCGGCGCGGCGGAGGAAGTCTTTCTCGGCGTGGCCCGCAAGAGTGCGCCCATCGCGGTGCTGGGCGGGATCCTGCTGACCCTGCTGCGCCGCCGCTGAGGCCTGGGCCGCGAAGCCTGCCGCTTCTGGGGCGGGTTTCGCGGCGCCCGGCACCGCGTGGCTTGCCCGAGCCTCGCGGACGGCATTTGACCGTTGCGCCCTTGACCGGGAGGATGCGCCGGACCCAGCCCCGGCGTCGCCCCGCCAAGGCGATCCTGGCTGGAATGAAGGCGCGGCGCCCTCCGGGTGGCTGGCAAGGAGATGGACATGGCCGAGTATCCCTTCACCGCCGCGGATCTGGACGCCCTGCGGCAATGGGACACGCCCACCATCTGCAACGCGCTGGAACTGGTGGTGCCGCACCGGCGCGGCTACGGCTTCACCATCCGCCCGCTGGTCGCCTCCGACCCGGCGCTGAGGCCGGTCTGCGGGCTGGCCCGCACCGCGACGATCCGCGCCGCCTCGCCCTCCGGCCGCACGCGGGAGGTGGACCGCGCCGCCCGGCTCGGCTGGTACGAGTATGTCGCGGATTCGGCGATGCCCACCGTGGTGGTGATCCAGGACCTCGACGACACGCCCGGGACGGGTGCCTTCTGGGGCGAGGTCCATACCAATGTGCACAAGTCCCTGGGTGCGCTGGGTGTCGTCACCAACGGCTCGATCCGCGACCTCGACACCGCCGCTTCGGGCTTCCAGATGCTGGCGGGGGTGGTGAACCCCTCCCATGCCTATGTGCATATCGTGCAGTACGGGCAGGAGGTCTCGGTGCATGGCATGGCCGCCCACCACGACGCGGTGGTGCATGCCGACCGGCACGGCGCCGTGGTCGTGCCGCATGACGCGGTGACCAAGCTGCCTGCCGCGATTGAACTCTGTATGCGCCGCGAGGCGGTGGTGTTGGACCTGTGCCGCTCGCGCGACTTCTCCGTGGCGGCCCTGAAGGAAGCCCTCTCCAAGGCCGACGAGATCCACTGACCGTCCGCTCCCCAGGCCGGGAGGGGTGCTGCGCTTCGACGTCGCAGCCTGTGGCCGGCCCCGGGCGGAGCCTTGCCCACAAGGACAAGGCAGCCCAGTGCCTTCCACCCACGTCAGGCGCGCCGGAATTCCAGCACGCGTGACCGGTGCGAGGCGAGGCGCAGGCGCCCCTCGCCCACGGGGTAGAAGCAGATCCGCATCGTCGAGCCGTTATGCGTGCGGGAAGCCAGGGCGCGGCCGCCCGGCAGCGGCGTCAGCGTGACGCGCGGACCGGGAATGCCGGGCAGTTCGGCGCTGCCATCGGCCCGGATGCTCAGCCGTGCGCCGTAGGCCTCGTCCCGCCATTCGCCGGCCAGGGATGGGTCCAGCGCCAGGCCCGGCGGCACCGGCAGGAGGTGCTGCGCCATGCGGCCGACATGGCCGCGCAGGGTGCCATCCGCTTCGGCGCGCAGGCTCGCTTCCAGATAGGCGGGCAGGGTCCGCACCCCCCCGGCGCCATCCGCGAAAAGACGGTCCGTGGTGCCCATGAAGGTGATGGTGTCGTCCGCGGCCTCGGCCCAGAAGGGGCCGCTCTCCGCGGCATAGAGGCCGGCGGGCAGGCGGGCGGCGACGGGCAGGGCGCGCCCGGTCCAGGCCGAGACAATGCGGAGGGCGTTCCAGAGCGGGTCCGCATCCTCACGGTTGCAGAGCACCACCACGCCCAGGCCGAGCGAGGGAGAGAGGAGGATGTGGTCCTTGTAGCCGGGCAGGGAGCCGCCATGGCCGAAGAGCGGCACGTCGCTGGCCAGGTCGGGGGCGTTCAGGCCCAGGCGGTAGAAGCCACCCAGCGGCTCCCGCGCCGAAGTCAGGCGCACGAGCATTCCTTCCAGCGGCCCGTGTCCGGTCATCAGCGCCGCGCCCCAGAGGGCCAGGGTGGCGGCGCTGCCCGCCAGCCCGCCAGAGGGCGAATATTGCAGCCCGTAGCGGCCGCGGCGCCATTCGCTGCCGTCGTGCCAGTATCCCGTGGCGAGGTCGGCGACCGGCTCGGACTCGTCCTCGGGAAAACGAATCGCCTCCAGCCCAAGCGGGCGCAACAGCCGCTCGCGCAGCAGTTCCGCGTAGGAGCGCCCCCGCTGTTCCGGAAAGACGTGCTGCACCAGCCGGTAGCCCGTGTTGGTATAGGTCATCTCCGCGCCAGGGACGCCGTTGATGCCGGGCAGGCGGCGGATGGCGTCGAAGGCTTCCGCCCGCGTGATCGAGGCGGAGGAGGGCAGGCCCGCCAGGGACAGCGTCTCCATCAGGTCCGGAAGGCCGCCGGTCATGTCCAGCGCCTGGCCCAGCGTGACGCCGCCCACGGCCTCCGGCAGTTCCGCCACGAGCGATCCCAGCGGCGCGGCGAGGTCCAGCCCTTCCAGCAGCACGGTGGCGGTGCAGAACTGCTTGCTGATGGAAGCCCAGCGGTTTGGCGTGTCGGGCGTGAAGGGTGTGCGGGTTTCCAGCGAGGCGAAACCGCCGCCGAAGCCTTCCAGCACCCCGTCCGGCCCGAACAGCACGATGGCACCGCCGGGCCCCCCGGCCTCGGTCCAGCCTTGGGCGATGGCGCGGGCTTCCCCGGCGGCTCGGCATGGGTCCAGGGCGATCATGCGGCGACTCTCCTTGACGCGTCGGCACGCATGGCGGGCCGGCATGGGCGCCGCGTCAAGCGGGGGCGGGGTGTCACCGGGGGGGACGGGCTTGGCAGCGGCTGGGCCTTGCGCCATCCACGCCCGGCCATGCCCGATGCCGACGCCCTTTCCCCGGACCGCGCCCTGCTCCGCTTGCCGGAGGAGGCGCTGCTGCCCTCCTATGCGGCGGCGCTCGCCGAAGGCCTCGTACCGGACGGCGGAGGCCTGCCGCCGGAGAAGGGGCTGATGGCCCATCTCCGCTCGCTGAATGACCCGGAGACCCCGGTGCGCCTGCCGGATGGCGGATTCACGCGGAAAGTGCCGGGCACGCATTTCTGGCTGGCCGCCGGCGACATGTTCATCGGCACGGTGAACTGCCGCTACGCACTCACTCCCTATCTGCGCCGCCGCGGCGGCCATGTCGGCTATGCTGTCCGGCCCGGCCTGCGGGGGCGGGGTTTCGCCACGCGCGGCCTTGCCCTGGCCCTGGCACATATGCGGGAGCGTGGTTTCGAGCGGGTGCTGCTGACCTGCCGCTCCGACAACACCCCCTCCCGCCGCGCCATTGAGCGGGCTGGGGGCATGCTGGAGGACGAGGCGCCGGATGCGGTGAGCGGCGAGCTGGTCCGCCGCTACTGGATCGCGCTGCGCGCCGTGCCCGCCCTTCCGCCGCCGGGCGGGCAGCCGGAAGTGCTTGACCCGGAGGCGGGGGCGGCGTAGAGGCCCCCGTACCCGGGACATGTCCCGCAACCCGGTCGGCTGCCCCGTGCGGCCGGCTCCGTCGCTCCGCGAAGGCTCGCGCAGCGGCGCGAACGGCATTGGAGTTTCGACCGCCGCATGTTCGAGGCGCTGTCAGGCAGGCTGAATGGGGTGTTCGACCGGCTGCGCCGGCGTGGCGCCCTGTCCGAGGCCGACGTGGCGGAAGCGCTGCGCGAGGTCCGCGTGGCGCTGCTGGAGGCCGACGTCGCCCTGCCGGTGGCGCGCGACCTCATCAACAAGGTCCGCGAGCGTGCCGTCGGGGTGGAGGTCATCAAGTCCGTTTCCCCGGCGCAGCAGGTCGTCAAGATCGTCCACGACGTGCTCGTGGAGGCCCTGGGCGGCGGCGAGGGCGACGACGGCAAGCGCGGCATCGACATCGCCGCGCCCGCGCCCGTCGCCATCCTGATGGTCGGCCTGCAGGGTTCGGGCAAGACCACCACCTCTGGCAAGATCGCGCTGCGGCTGCGCTCGCGCGAGCGCAAGAAGGTGCTGCTGGCCTCGCTGGACGTGCACCGCCCCGCCGCGCAGCTGCAGCTGGAGACGCTGGCGAAGCAGGCCGAGGTCGGCTCGCTGCCGATCGTCGCCGGGCAGGGGCCGCTGGAGATCGCCGCCCGTGCCCTCGATACGGCGCGGCGCGAGCTCTACGACGTCGTCATCCTCGACACCGCCGGCCGCCTGGCCATCGACGAGGCCCTGATGGCCGAGGTCGCCCAGGTCAAGGCCATGGCGAAGCCGCACCAGACGCTGCTGGTGGTGGACGCCATGACCGGCCAGGACGCGGTGAACACCGCCCGCGCCTTCCAGGAGAAGGTGGGCGTCAACGGCATCGCCATGACCCGCGTGGACGGCGACGCCCGTGGCGGCGCGGCGCTGTCCATGCGCAGCGTCACCGGCGCGCCGATCCGCCTGCTGGGCGCTGGCGAGAAGCTGGACGCGCTGGAGGATTTCCATCCCGACCGCATCGCCAGCCGCATCCTCGGCATGGGCGACATCGTCTCGCTGGTGGAGCGTGCGGCGGAAACGATCGACCGCGAGCAGGCCGAGAAGCTGGCCGCGAAGATGCAGAAGGGTCAGTTCGACCTGGAAGACTACGCGAACCAGCTCAGGCAGATCGGCAAGATGGGCTCGCTCTCCGGCATCCTCGGGATGCTGCCCGGCATCGGCAAGATGAAGGCGCAGCTGGAGAACGCCAATCTCGACCAGTCGATCCTGAAGCGCCAGGCGGCGATCATCTCCTCCATGACCGTGAAGGAGCGCCGCAAGCCGGAGATCATCAAGGCGTCGCGCAAGAAGCGCATCGCCGCCGGCTCCGGTGTGACGGTCCAGGAAGTGAACCGGCTGCTCAAGCAGTTCGACGACATGTCCGCGATGATGAAGCGGATGAATAAGCTCGGCCAGAAGGGACTGATGCGCGGGGGGCTTTCCGCCCTGCTGCCCGGTGCCGGTGGCCGACGGCCCTTCTAACCCTTTCCAAAGCTGTACTGAGAGGACCTCATGGGACTTAAGATCCGCCTCGCCCGCGCGGGCGCCAAGAAGCGCCCCTACTACCACATCGTGGTGGCCGACAGCCGCTCGCCGCGCGACGGCCGCTTCATCGAGAAGCTGGGCTCCTACAACCCGATGCTGCCGGCCGACCATGCCGAGCGCATCCGCCTGCACGACGAGCGCATCGCCCATTGGCTGAGCCAGGGCGCGCTGGCCACCGACCGCGTGGCGAAGTTCCTCGGCAAGGCCGGCCTGGCCCCGATGCCCGAGTTCCGCGAGCAGCCGAAGCAGTCCGCGCCGAAGAAGAAGGCGCAGGAGCGCGCCGCCGCGGCCGCCGCGAACGGCTGATCCCGGCGAACGGCACTCCCTGAGGCACACCGATGGACGCGAAGCGTATCCTGGTGGGCGAGTTCGGCCGGCCCCATGGCGTGAGGGGGCTGCTGCGACTGCGCTCCTTCACCGAGGCGCCGGAGGCGATCGCCGCCTATGGCACGCTGACCGACGAGAGCGGCCAGCGCAGCTTCGCCTTCGAGGTGCTTCCGGGCGGCCTGGCGCGCGTGCGCGGGGTGAACGACCGGGATGCCGCCGCGCGGCTGACCGGAGTGAAGCTCTACGTGCTGCGGGAGGCCCTGCCGCCGACCGATGAGGACGAGTTCTACCTGTCCGACCTGATCGGCCTCTCGGCCGTGGGCGAGGACGGGACGGTGCTCGGCCGCGTCATGTCGGTGGAGGACTTCGGCGGCGGTGCCTTCCTGACCCTGCGCGACGCAAAGGGCCGGGACCGGGAGATCCCCTTCACCCGTGCCTGCGTGCCGGTGGTGGATCTCGCCGCGGGACGCTGCACGGTGGTGCCGCCGGAGGAGATCGTGGTGCAGCCCGAGAATGCTTCGGAGAAGGACGAGGGGGAGGCCGCATGAGCTGGCGCGCCACCATCCTGACCCTCTTCCCCGAGATGTTCCCGGGCACGCTGGGCCATTCCCTGGCCGGCCGCGCGCTGGAACGGGGCGACTGGAGCCTGGAGGCGCGGCAGATTCGCGAGTTCGGCACCGGGCGCCACCGCAACGTAGACGACACGCCCTTCGGCGGCGGCGCCGGCATGGTGATGCGGCCGGACGTGATCGACGCGGCCTGCGGTTCCGTCATGGCGGAGGGCGGCGAGCGGCCGCTGCTCTACATGACGCCGCGCGGGCAGCTGCTCGACCAGGCCCTGGTCCGCGAACTGGCCGCCGGGCCGGGGGTGGTCGTGCTCTGCGGCCGCTACGAGGGGCTGGACCAGCGTGTCATCGAGGCGCGCGCGATGACCGAGGTTTCGGTCGGCGACTATGTCCTGTCCGGCGGCGAGCCGGCAGCCATGGTCCTGCTCGATGCCTGCGTCCGGCTGCTGCCGGGTGTCATGGGGGCCAGCGAGAGCGGGGAGGAGGAATCCTTCTCGCACGGCCTGCTGGAATACCCGCACTACACCCGCCCGGCCGAATGGAACGGCCGCCGCGTGCCTGACGTGCTGCTTTCCGGCCACCACGCCGAGGTCGCATCCTGGCGCGCGGCGCAGTCCGAGGCCGCCACACGCCTGCGCCGCCCGGACCTCTGGGCCCGCCACACAGCATTCGTGGAAGCGCCCGACGCTTCCCAGATCAACGGTTAAGACGAGGACAACACAGATGAACCTGCTTCAGCAGTTCGACGCGGACCAGAAGGCCCGCCTGACCGCGAGCCGCACCACCCCGGCCTTCCAGGCCGGCGACACGGTGCGCGTGATGGTGAAGGTGGTCGAGGGCGAGCGCACCCGCACTCAGGCCTATGAGGGCGTCGTGATCGCGCGCTCCAACAAAGGCCTGCACAGCAACTTCACCGTCCGCAAGCTGTCCTATGGCGAGGGCGTGGAGCGCGTCTTCCCGCTGTACTCCCCGAACGTGGCGGAGATCACCGTGGTTCGCCGCGGCAAGGTGCGCCGCGCCAAGCTGTACTACCTGCGTGGCCGGACCGGTAAGTCCGCCCGCATCGCCGAGCGCACCATGACCCGCGAGACCGCCGCACCGGCGGCGGCGCCCGCGCCGGCCGCACCGGCGGAGGCCACTCAGGGCTGAGCCCTCGCAAGGCCCGCTCCGGCAACGGTGCGGGCCTTTTTTGACTGCAGGAGGATCGCACGATGTCGGCAACCAAGCCGCGCACGCTGTTCGACAAGATCTGGGACGCGCACGTCGTCGAGACGCTGCCCGACGGTACGGCGCTCCTCTACATCGACCGGCACCTTACCCATGAGGTGACGTCGCCGCAGGCCTATGAGGGCCTCCGCCAGGCTGGCCGCAAGGTGCGCCGCCCGGATGCGACGATCGCCGTGGTGGACCACAACGTTCCCACCGACGCGACCCGCTTCACCGGCGTGAACGAGGCCGAGAGCGCGTTGCAGATCGCGACGCTGGAAAAGAACGTCAAGGAATTCGGCGTCCCCTACATTCCGCTCTCCGACAAGCGGCAGGGGATCGTCCACATCATCGGCCCGGAGCTGGGCCTGTCCCTGCCGGGCATGACGATCGTCTGCGGCGACAGCCACACCTCCACCCACGGCGCGATGGGCGCGCTGGCCTTCGGCATCGGCACCTCGGAGGTCGAGCACGTGCTCGCCACGCAGACGCTGCTGCAGAAGCCGGCGAAGAACATGCGCATCACCGTGGACGGCACGCTGGGCTTCGGCGTGACCGCCAAGGACGTGATGCTGGCCATCATCGGCAAGATCGGCACCGCCGGCGGCACCGGCCATGTCATCGAGTTCGCGGGCGAGGTGATCCGCAACCTCGACATGGCGGGCCGCATGACGATCTGCAACATGTCGATCGAGGCGGGTGCCCGCGCCGGCATGGTGGCCCCGGACGAGACCACCTTCGCCTATGTGGCCGAACGCCCGATGGGGCCGAAGGGCGAGGCGCTGGAGCGCGCGATCCAGTACTGGCGCACGCTCCCCTCCGATCCGGAGGCGCATTTCGATGCCGAGGTCGTGCTGGACGGCAATGCCATCGCGCCGCAGGTCACCTGGGGCACCTCGCCGGAAACGGTGGTGCCGGTGACCGGCCGCGTGCCCGACCCGGCCGGGCAGGCGGACGAGGCCAAGCGCGCGCAGATGCAGCGCATGCTGGACTACATGGGCCTCGCCGCGAACATGCCCATGCAGGAGGTGAAGATCGACGCGGTCTTCCTTGGCTCCTGCACCAATGGACGCATCGAGGACATCCGCGCCGCGGCCGAGGTGCTGAAGGGCCGCAGGATCGCCCCTGGCGTGCGCGCCATGGCGGTGCCGGGCTCCGGCCTGGTGAAGGAGCAGGCGGAGCGGGAGGGTCTGGACAGGATCCTGATCGAGGCCGGCTTCGAATGGCGCGAGGCGGGCTGCTCCATGTGCCTGGGCATGAACCCGGACAAGCTGAAGCCCGGCGAGCGCTGCGCCTCCACCTCGAACCGCAACTTCGAGGGGCGGCAGGGTCCTGGCGGGCGCACCCATCTGCTGAGCCCGGCCATGGCGGCCGCCGCGGCCATCACGGGCCGCCTGACCGACGTGCGGGAGATCATGCGCTGATGCAGCCTTTCACGACGCTCACCGGCATCGCCGCGCCGCTGCCGCTGGCCAATGTCGATACCGACATGATCATCCCGGCGCGCTTTCTGAAGACCATCGCGCGCACGGGACTCGGCAAGAGTGCCTTCGCCAACATGCGCTACGCGCCCGATGGCAGCGAGAAGCCGGATTTCGTGCTCAACCAGGAGCCCTATCGCAAGGCCGAGATTCTTATCGCCTTCGAGAATTTCGGCTGCGGCTCCTCGCGCGAGCACGCGCCCTGGGCGCTGCTGGATTTCGGCATCCGCTGCGTCATCGCGCCGGACTTCGCCGACATCTTCCACAACAACTGCTTCAAGAACGGCATCCTGCCGGTGCGCCTGCCGCATGCCGTCTGCGAGAAGCTGATGGAGGACGCGAAGCTGGGCGGCAATGCCCGGCTGACCGTCGATCTCGCACGCCAGGTGGTGATCCGGCCGGATGGGGAGGAAATCTCCTTCAACGTGGACCCGCTTCGTAAACATCTGTTGTTGAATGGCCTGGACGATATCGGCCAGACCATGGAGCATGCCTCCGCGATCGACGCCTTCGAGACGCGGAAGCGCGCTGCACAACCCTGGATGTTTGGGACGGGAACTACTCTTTGATGACGGCCAACAAGAAGATCCTGGTTCTGCCGGGCGACGGCATCGGCCCCGAGGTGATGCGTGAGGTCCGCCGTGTCATCGACTGGATGAACCGCCGCCGCACCGCCTCCTTCACCGTGGAGGAAGGGCTGGTCGGCGGCGCCGCCATCGAGGCGGAAGGGACGCCCTGTTCCGACGAGACGGTGGCCCGGGCCAGGGAGGCGGATGCCGTGCTCTTCGGCTCCGTCGGCGGGCCGAAGTGGGACAGCCTGCCCTTCGAGCAGCGTCCGGAGCTCGGCATCCTGCGGCTGCGCAAGGAGCTGGGCCTCTTCGCCAACCTGCGCCCCGCCACGGTGCTGGCGCCGCTGGCCAGCGCCTCCTCGCTGAAGGCCGAGATCGTCAGCGGCCTCGACATCATCATCGTGCGCGAGAGCACGGGCGGCATCTATTTCGGCGAGCCGCGCGGCATCGAGGTGATGCCGGACGGCAAGCGCCGCGGCGTGGACACCGAGGTCTATACCGAGGACGAGATCGCCCGCGTGGCGCGCGTGGCCTTTGAGCTGGCGCGCAGCCGCGGCCGCAAGGTCACGAGCGTCGAGAAGGCGAATGTCATGCAGACCGGCCGCCTGTGGCGCGGCGTGGTCGGGGAGGTGGCGAAGGCCGAATTCCCCGATATCGAGCTGCAGAACATGTATGCCGACAACTGCGCCATGCAGCTCGCCTCGAATCCGAAGCAGTTCGACGTGATCCTGGCCGGCAACCTGTTCGGCGACGTGCTGTCGGACCTGGCGGCGGCGCTGACCGGCTCGCTCGGCATGCTGCCTTCCGCCACGCTGGGCGCGCCGGATGCCTCCGGACGGCGCCACGCGCTCTACGAGCCGATCCATGGCTCCGCGCCGGACATCGCCGGCAGGGGCATCGCGAATCCCTGTGCGCAGATGCTGTCCTTCGCGATGCTGCTGCGCTGGAGCTTCGGCATGGAGGAGGATGCGGCGCTGATCGAGCAGAGCATCAACAACGTGCTGACCGGCGGCCTGCGCACCGCCGACATCATGTCGCCCGGCACGGCCCGCGTGGGCACCTCCGTGATGGGCGACGCCATCCTGCGTGAGCTGGACAAGCTGGCGGGCTGACACGGCCCGGCAGGGACGCGTGCTGAAAATGGGGGAGGGGCCCTTGCGCTTCCCCCGGCACCGCAGTATCAGGCCGCCACTGGCCGGCGCCCGTAGCTCAGCTGGATAGAGCACCAGACTACGAATCTGGGGGTCAGAGGTTCGAATCCTTTCGGGCGCGCCAGAAACTTCCTCGGTAAATCAGTTGGTTCCGAACCCCGATGCGTTTT
The DNA here is from genome assembly GCF_000622225.1 of Roseomonas mucosa ATCC BAA-692. Lineage (GTDB taxonomy): Bacteria > Pseudomonadota > Alphaproteobacteria > Acetobacterales > Acetobacteraceae > Roseomonas > Roseomonas mucosa. The sequence goes on from NZ_JHWD01000036.1 coordinate 18,300, forward strand.
CGCAGCGGGGTTTTTCGCATCCGCGGGCGCATGACAGATCCGTGTCGAAAAACCCCCACACGGCCATTGCGCCGCCCGGGAGCCTCGGCTATCACCCCGCCACTGGCCGGCGCCCGTAGCTCAGCTGGATAGAGCACCAGACTACGAATCTGGGGGTCAGAGGTTCGAATCCTTTCGGGCGCGCCAGTTTCCTTGCTTCCTCCGAGCGTGAACACGTCGAAGATGGCCGGTGATTGCTGGCTCTTCGTGCAACCGCCGCCCATGGCCGCTCCTTCCTGCATCGAGTGCAGGGGAGGGCAGGCCACCCATGGCCATGCAGACCGCAGAGACTGTGATCATCGGTGCCGGGCAGGCAGGCGTGCCACTGGCGCGCGCGTTGGCTGAGGCGGGCCGGGATATCCTGCTGGTCGAGCGTGATGCCCTCGGCGGCTCCTGCGTCAATTTCGGCTGCACGCCCAGCAAGGCGGTGATCGCCTCCGCCCGCCTGGCTGCCCAGGCCCGCCGCGCGGCCGAATGGGGCGTCACGATTCCCACCGTGGAGGTGGATTTCGCCGCGGTGATGGACCGTGCCCGCTCCCTGGTGGCGGAGCAGCGTGGCGAGCTGGAAGAGAGCTTCCGCCAGCCCGGGGCAGCGCGGCTGCTGCGCGGGGAGGCCAGGATCGAAGGACAGGACGGCAACCGCTTCCGCATCCGCGCGGGGGAGGCCGTGGTGCTGGCCGACAGGCTGGTGCTCGACACCGGTTCCCGCGCGGCGCGGCCGGACCTGCCCGGGCTGGAGCAGGTGCCGCTGATCGACAGCCGCAACTGGATCGACCTTCGCGAGCGTCCGGGACATCTGCTCTTCCTGGGCGGCGGCACCATCGCGCTGGAGCTGGCCCAGGCCTTTCGCCGCCTGGGATCGGCCGTGACCATCGTCGAGGCGGGTCCGCAGCTCACCGAACGGGAGGACCCGGATGTGGCGGAGGTGCTGCAACGGACCCTGGAGGCGGAGGGGATCGCCATCCATCTGGGCGCGAAGCCCGAACGAGTGGAGGCAGGCGGCGAGGGGGTGCGTCTGCATCTGGGAGGCCGGGTGCTGGAGGGCACGCATCTCTTCCTCGCCACCGGGCGCCAGGCGAACACGGACACGCTGGGGCTGGAGAGCATTGGCCTGCATCCCGGGGAGAAGGGCGTGCTGGAGGTGGACGAGCGTTTGCGGACCGGCGTGGATGGGGTCTTCGCGCTCGGCGACATCCGGGGCGGACCGCAGTTCACCCACACCGCCTACGACGATTTCCGCGTCCTGCGATCGCTGTTCCTGGAGGACGGCGCCCGCACCACGCGGCGCATCGTGCCCTATGCCATCTTCACTGAGCCGGAACTGGGGCGCGTGGGCCTGTCGGAGCAGGAGGCACGCAAGGCCGGCTATCCCTATCGCATCGGGCGGAAGCCGATGGCGGAAAGCGGCAAGGCCCGCGACATCGGCCGCACCGAGGGCTTCATCAAGGTTCTCTCGGACCCCGGGACCGGGAAGATCCTCGGCGCCGCCGCCCTCTGCGATTCGGGGGCGGAGGTGGTGCAGCTCTTCGTGGAGCTGATGAATGCGGGGGCGGATCTGCGCACCATGCTGGACGGCGTGCATATCCACCCCACCCTGGGCGAGGCCGCGAAGAACGCCGCCGCTGCCCTGTACGATTAGGGTGGAAAAACCGTTCTTCTGCCCATGGACGAAGGCGGCGTGTCAGGCTAGTTAGCCGCCAACGCCTCTCCGGCCGCTTTCCATGGTCAGGTCCCGTTCGTCTAGAGGCCTAGGACACCGCCCTTTCACGGCGGCGACACGGGTTCGAATCCCGTACGGGACGCCATTCCCTCGGTATATGACATTGAAATTGCTTCCCTATTTTCCGGGAGGTTATTTTCAACCCTCAACCGAACCCTCAAGTGAGTGATGGGTGGAATGACAGGCGCTGCGAGTGACAGCCTTCCGGATCCGCTTCACGCGCCATGCGCTGGATGCCATGGAGCGGCGCGCCATCCCGGCGGAATGGGTGGAGAAGACCATTTCCGCCCCGGATGCGATCGAGCCTGACCCAGCGGGCGGAGGCCTGCTCCGGGCATGGCGCGCGCTGCCGGAAGCCGGCGGCCGATCGCTAAGGGTGGTGCACCGACATGAGGACCCCGATATCGTGGTGGTGGTGGTGACGGTCTTCCTGGACAGGGGGCGAGAGAGCCGATGAACGCGATGAACATCCGCGGCACCTATGACCCGGAGGCCGATGCCCTGTTCGTGCGTCTGGCCGCCGGGCAGGTGGCGGATACGCGCGAGGTGTCCCCTGGCGTCATCCTGGACTTCGATGAAGACGGCCACCTGCTGGGCATGGAGGTGCTGAACGCCTCCACCCGCATGCCGCCAGGGCTCGCGGATGCCGAGAGCCAGGTTGCCGGAGAAGATACACCTAGCGGCAGCCTGTGAGCTGATGGCAGACGATACCCCTGACCTTCTCACCCTGAAGGATGTCATAGCCAAGACGGGGCGGGGGCGGACGTGGCTCCTGGCGCACCTCAAGGCCAACCCCTTCTTCGGCGGGAAGCCGACCCACCGCCGGGCCGGCAACCGCATCGTGTTCACCCTTGGCGATTACGCCAACCTCCTGGAGAGCTTGGTGCCTGAGCCGAAGGAGGCGCCGAAGACCTTCGCCATGCCGCCTCGTCCCCGTCTTTCGCCTGATGTTCCGCTCGGTGGCGGGTACGAGAAAGCGTTGAAGGCCTTGAAGGCAGCCAGGGAGCGGCGCGAGGCCGAGCAGAGGAACCGCAAGCGCCGTTGACGCTCAGTCCCGCGCCGGGGTGAAGGCCCGCCGCGCATGGGTGGCGCAGTAGGAGCATCCCTCCCGCACCGGAGCGCCGCAGAACACCGGCTCGCCGGGCCTCTCATCACCCCATTCCGGCCATTGGCAGGTGCGATGGCGGATGCCTGTGGTGACTGCGGGGGCCACCGGCTCGCACTCCAGGGTGCGCCTGACATCTTCGCCGCGCTCCCGGCGCTCCCGGTCTGTGCGCGCGAGAACGCGTGCCCGCCGGCTGGCGAAGCTGTGGTTGACCGGGAACCGCCAGACGCCGCCGAGGAGAACGCTGCCATCCATGGATGGCCCGCTATCCAGAGAGGGCCACTTCCAGAACGTCTGGTCGTTCTCCCGCTCCACCCGGCGCTCCAGGCGCCGCAGATACCCCGGGTCCACCGCTTCCTGGAGGCGGTAGATCACAAGGTGATCCAGGAGCAGCTTGGAATAGAAGATGTTGGTCGGCAGCAGATCCCGGGCCGCGAAGCTGATGGCCTGCGCCGCGAGATTGCCCTTGTCGTCACCGGTCGCGCGGTCCCGCAGCCGGGTCATTATGCCGTAGACCTTCTCCGCCGTGCCCGCGGTCGGGCCCGCCATGGTGGCGAGGAGCCCGCCGCCGAAGCGGTTCGCGTCCCCGAAGAGATAGTCCCCGTAGATGCCGGCCCCGCCGCCCTGCTGCATGGCGGCCATTACCAGCTTGGCCCAGCCGGCCGTGTCTTCCGGCTCGCGCGGGTTCTTGCCGGCGGCCAGTTCCTTCAGCGTCATGGAGACGTACCCCAGGAGCGTCGTGCCGGCGATCAGCCCGGCCAGCCCGGCGAAGTCCGCGCTGCCCTGCCGGTACATCTCGCGCGACAGGTGGCGGGTGACGAAGGTCAGGGGATAGCTCTTGAACTGCCCGATGAACCGCAGCGCCTCGCCGGCCACGGTGCCGGGCGCCTGCCCCTGGTACAGGATCGACCGCTCATAGACCCCGGGCTTCGTCAGGGCGCCGTCGATGGTCGAGGCGAACCATGCGCCGATGCGCTGGCGGGCCGGGCCGTCGATCATGTCAGGGGTGAAGTAGGCGATGCCGCTGCCGTCCCGCAGCAGCTCCGCGCCCTGCATGGCCGTCCAGTCCTCGGCCGTCACCCCATAGCGCTGGAGGCTGCGGCGCAGGCCCTGGTCCATGGCGTCCCACCCTTGCCCCAGGCTCTCGCCCACGTGCGACGCGATCAGGGAGGAGACGCCGCGCTCCTGCGCATCCTGCCACCACGTCTGGAGGTTGAGCTTGAAGAAGATGTCCGTGGCGCGGGTGATGCTGCCCGGCACGCCGGCATCGTATCCCATGCGGTGGTGCAGCCCCCCGAGGAGCCCGTTCAGCCCGGCCAGGGCGCGCGTGGAAACCTGCCGTCGCACGTCGTTGTCGTAGCCGGGCAGCAGCGCCATCACCTGGTTGGTGAGCGCCTTGAAGTAGGGCACGCCCTCATGCCGCAGCGCGCTGGCGGTGGTGGCGAGGTCAGGAAGCGAGGACAGGGTGACGCCGCCCAGGCTGGTGATGGTCTCCAGCGCGCGGAATGTGGCGGTGAACCGCGCCGCGCTGGTGCTGCCGGGGATGTCCGCCGCGCCGGAGATCGTCGCCCACTGCTTCGCCAGGAAGCCGCCGCTGGCCGCCTCCTGGAGCTTCCGGACATCGTCGTAGCGCTTCTCCCCGTCGCGCAGCCGATCCGCGAGGCGCTGCACGTCCTGCTGAAAGGCCGTCTCCGGGTTAGGTCCCCAGATACGCATCATGCCAACCGAGCGTGCCGCGCTCTCGGCCTCGCCCACCAGCGCGGACACAAGGTTCCCGTCACCGAAGGCCCGGTTATAGGCCAGCCACTCATCTGCCCCCCGGAAGTGCAGCACCCGATCCTCGGAGAGCCGGCGGGCCAGGGAGCCCGAACCGTATCCGCGCGCCAGGGGATCGACATCCCCCCGGCCGGCGACGTGGTGGTTCCCCGAGACGAGGTTGCCGTACACGTTCTCCAGGAAGCGGTTCGCCGCGGCGCCGTCCGTCAGGTCGATCCCCGCATCGGTGAAGGTGCGCTCGTCCAGCAGCGGCGCGATGGTGTTGCGCCACCCCTCGAAGCCCGCCTGCCGCAGCCGGTTTCCGCTGTGCGTGGTACGCGTCACGCGGCCGGGCAGAGTCTGCACCCAGGCGCCAGCCTCGTTTGCATCTCGCCGGATCAGCGCCTGCATCGCCACCGCCGCCTCGGCCGCTGCCCGCAGGCTGGCATCCGGGGTGGCAGGGATCCCAGGAGCGCCGTTCAGCCGTGCCATCTCGCGGGCAAGGTCGGCCTCTGTTTCCGGGGTGATCTTGCGCAGCCAGGGCAGCACGCCGGCCTCCTGCCAGCCCGACACCATCGCGCCGAGATAGGCTTCCCGGGCGCCCTTCTGCTGTGCTTCGGCCGAGAGCGCGCGGCCCTCGCCGGCCCGCTCGGTGGTCGAGATCAGGTCGGAGAGGTGCTGCACCGGGTTCATGCCGTCGGCATAGCGGGCATCGCGCGCCACCCGGGCCAGCAAGGCCGCCTGCCGGGCGTGGCGCTCGATCGCCAGCGCCTGCTTCTCCTCGGCCGCCATCTCCTGCGCGGCCTGCTGCCAGCGTAACCGGTCGCCGCCGCGGTTCGGCATGCCCTTCTCGCGCCGGATCATGGCGGACAGCAGCTCCTCGATATCGTCGTCGGAGAGGCCGGGGGCGGCGGCCTTGATGGCGGCGCCGCAGGACATCAGGGAACCGGACATGGGCGAAGGTGGGGCGTCTTCTTCTGGAAATGGGCGCGACTGTGCTATGGGCGCGGGTAGCCATTGCCTGCTGGTCCTTCAGCGGGTTGCGGTCAGGCCGGGCGGCGGTGCTGGTAACACCTCGCCCGGCCGGTTCCTTGTGGAACGGCATACGATATGCCATTCTGTCCGCATGAGCGCAAGCCAGAATGACACATTAAATGCCATTTCGGCTGCGCAGGTTCGCGCGGCCCGGGCATTGATCGGTTGGACCCGCGATCAGCTCGCGACCGCCAGCGACGTGCCGATGCGTACAGTGGCCCGCTTCGAGATGGGGGAGGGCACCCCACAGCGGCGAACCCTCACCGCGATCCGCGCCGCGCTGGAAGCGGCCGGCGTCGAGTTCATCCCGGAGAACGGGGGAGGCGCGGGCGTGAGGATGAAGCAGCGCCAGAGCGAGCTCCCCGGCGTGACGATCGGCTGCTAGGCCTTACGCCTTGGCTTGCGTTGAGGCTTCGCCGTGCCTTCGGCGGGTGGTGGCTCACCACAGATCAGGCCTTCCCCTATCTCCTGGTGCAGATCCAGGTACTCTGCGAACCCCCAACTGAGCGGATCCACCTCCTCCACAACCTCCAGCGCCCAGGCACGCCACCGATCCGCCAGAGCTTGGTTGAAGCCTTCGGCCATTGCCTGCTCATACGCCACCGCGATGAAGCGGCGGAGGTTCTCGGCTTCAGCCCAATCGCGTGCGGTGGTGCGTAGGTCTGCCACCTGCGCACGGAAGAGTTCGATCGGGCGGAGGCGTGCAGCTTCCCCCGCTGCCTGCAACCTCACCTGTTCGAACGCCTCGGCGAGCCGCTCGTGAGCTGACCGGCCCACTCCGCCATCAGGACCTTCCGGCGCTCCAGGTGGTCGCTCCGCTGATAGGCCCGGCTCACCGCGCTCCCGGTGACATGTCCTAGGGCCGCCTCGGCGACCTCGTGCGGGTGGCTTGTGCATTCGGCGGCCCACTGCCTGAAGGTGGATCGAAAACCATGGGTGGTGATCTCGCGCCCCTCCAGGTCCGTCCAAAGGGGTGCCGTCTCACGATCGCTGCCCTGCATCCGGCGAAGCAACATCAGCAGGGACATCTGGGATAGGGGTTTCCCATCCCGCGCGCCGGGGAACACCGGCAGCGCGCGCAGATCCTCCGGCTGGATGCTTACCAGGCGAAGGGCACGAGCGGCCTCCAGGGAGTGAAGCGCGACCGCGTTCAGAGGCACCCGGAGGGGATGCTTGTGGATCGGCATGGAATAGGAACCCTGTTGGAGGGGTGATCGGCGTCCAAACGGGACCCCACTGACGGCGGGGTTCACAGTGGTTTCCGGGATGATCGGGAGCCAGTGCTGGGATGCTGGTCGTGGAGACAGTGGCAAAGATCCGGCGCCTGCACCGGGTGCAGGGCAAGTCGATCAAGGCGATCTGTCGTGAGCTCGGGATTTCGCGAAAGGTGGTCCGGAAGGTTCTGCGGTCCGGGGAGACGGAATTCCGCTACAGCCGGGCGCGGCAGCCGCAGCCCAAGCTGGGGCCGTGGCAGGCCGAGCTGGAGCGCCTGCTGG
>NZ_JHWD01000037.1 GCF_000622225.1 Roseomonas mucosa ATCC BAA-692
CTCCCAGCCAAGGAGTGAGGTCAGGCCTGCTTTCGAGATCGCCGCGCATCAGGCCAGCTGTCCCGACAGGTCGATCATCATCAAACAGGACGAACGTTTTGTTGGGGCCACCTGGAGGTTTGAGGATCAACGCAGTCATCTCGTCGACCGTGTAGCCGCCCGGCGGAGTGAAGAAGGCCTGCACTCGCCATCTGGCTACCAGCGACGCCAACTCCGGCTGTTCTGAAACTGCGGCTATGCGGGTGCTCATGGGATAAACATAACAGACCGGAACGAAAGTTCCGCACATACAGCCAGCCATGTGTCTGCCCAAGACCGCTAAGAGGCGCGGGCGTGAGTTTCCACACAGGCTGGACCCTTTGCCGACCCAGGGCTACCAGCTGCCCTTCACCCCGCGCGACATCTACCGCCAGGGCCTCGCCGCCCTGGCCCGGCATGTCGCCGCCGCCTTCAGCAACCGGCGCTTCCAGGAACTCGGCGGGGAGGACCAGGACAAGCTGCTGGCCGGGCTGGAGAAGGGCGAGGTGAAGCTCGACGGCTTCGACGGCAAGGTGCTGTTCGAGCAGGTCTACGGCAATGTCATGGAGGGCTATTTCGCCGACCCGATCTATGGCGGCAACAAGGGCATGGTCGGCTGGCGCATGATCGGCTTCCCCGGCACGCGCTACGACTTCCGCGACGTGATCGCGCATCCGAACCAGCGCTACACCATTCCGCCCGTTGGCCTCATGGGCCGTCCGGAATGGGGCGGCCCCGGCGGTCCGCCGATCACCGCCGGATCGGGAGGGCGCATCTGATGCAGCGCCTGCCACGCAAGGATGCAGTGATCGTCGGCCTCGGCTGGACCGGGGCCATCATGGGCTACGAGCTCTGCCAGGCGGGGCTGGAGGTGGTGGCGCTGGAGCGCGGCCCCTGGCGCGACACCTCCACCGACTTCAACATCGGCACGGCGCCTGACGAGCTGCGCTACGCCATCCGCAACGAGCTCTTCTCGCAGCCGGCGCAGGACACGGTCACGGCGCGCAACAACCCGTCGCAGCGCGCCCTGCCGATCCGCAACTGGGGCAGCTTCCTGCCGGGCAACGGCGTCGGCGGCGCGGGCATCCACTGGAACGGCCATACTTGGCGCTTCATGCCGAGCGACTTCCGCCTGCGCTCGCACCTGACGGAACGCTACGGCGCGGCGATGATCCCCGAAGGCATGACCATCGCCGATTGGGGCCTGACCTATGAGGAGCTGGAGCCCTTCTACGACAGGTTCGAGTATCTCTGCGGCATCGCGGGGCAGGCGGGGAACCTGAAGGGGCAGATCCAGCCAGGCGGCAATCCTTTCGAGGGCGAGCGTTCGCGTCCCTATCCGACGCCGCCGCTGAAGATGTCGCACGCGCAGAACCTCTTCACCCGCGCGGCGACGGAAGCCGGGATGCATCCCTTCCCGCTGCCCTCGGCGAACATGTCGCAGCCCTATACCAACCCGCTCGGCGTCACGATGGGGCCCTGCACCTATTGCGGCTTCTGCGAGCGCTTCGGCTGCGCCAACTACTCCAAGGCCAGCGCCCAGACCACGATCCTGCCGGTGCTGATGCGCCATCCGGGCTTCGAGGCCCGCACGCAATGCGAGGTCTCGCGCATCCTGATGTCGGCAGACGGCAAGACGGCGACCGGCGTCGTCTATGTCGATCCGCAGGGGCAGGAATGGGAGCAGCCCGCCGATATGGTGCTCCTCTGCGCCTACCAGCTCTGGAACGTGCGGCTGCTGCTGCATTCGCGGATCGGCCGCCCCTACGACCCGCGGACCGGGGAGGGGGTGATCGGCAAGAACTACGCCTACCAGTGCAATTCCTCGGTGAACGGCTTCTTCGACGACCAGCTCTTCAACGCCTGGGCCGGGGCTGGGGCGCTGGGCATGACCTGCGACGACTACCAGGGCGATGTCTTCGACCACACCGGCCTGGGCTTCGTCGGCGGCGCCAACATCAACTGCACCACCACCAATGCGCGGCCGATCTCCGCCCGCCCCACCCCGCCCGGCACGCCCCGCTGGGGCAGCGCCTGGAAGAAGGCGACGGCCGAGAACTACCTGAAGGTCGCCAATGTCGGCAGCCAGGGCAGCGTCATGTCCTATCGCGACGCCTTCCTGGACCTGGACCCGACCTACAAGGACCGGCTGGGCCGGCCCCTGCTGCGCATGACCTTCGACTACCACGACAACGAAGTGAAGATGTCCGCCTATGTGACGCAGAAGATGGAGCCGATCATGCGGGCCATGGGTGCGAAGCAGATCCGCTCCACGCCCAAGAAGGCGGGCTGGGATGTGGTGCCCTACCAGACCACGCACAACACCGGCGGCGCGATCATGGGGGCCGATCCGCGCGGAAGCGCGATCAACAAGTATTCCCAGATGTGGGACGTGCCGAACCTTTTCGTCTTCGGCGCCTCCGCCTTTCCGCAGAACCCGGGCTACAACCCCACCGGCACGGTCGGGGCGCTGGCCTTCATGGCCGCGGACGCCATCACCACGCAGTATCTGAAGAACCCCGGCCAGCCGCTGGTGCAGGCCTGATGCGCCCGCTGCTCCACACCCTGGCCGGCCTCGCCGTTGCCGCCGTGGCGGGTGCCTTGCCCGCCCGGGCCGAGCCCGACCGCTACGACCAGGTCGAGCGTGGCCGCTACCTCGCCATAGTGGGCGACTGCACCGCCTGCCACGCCGGTTCCGGCATCGCTCCCGGCATGCCGGGCTACGGCTCCCGGGGCTTCGCCGGCGGCCGGCCGATCGAGACGCCTTTCGGCCAGATCCGCGCGGCCAATATCACGCCGGATCGCGAGACCGGCATCGGCACCTGGACGGCGGAGGATTTCTACCGCGCCCTGCACGAAGGGCATGCGGCGGATGGGACGCGGCTCTACCCAGCCTTTCCCTACACCTACTACACCAAGGTGACGCGCGAGGATTCCGACGCGATCTTCGCCTTCCTGCAATCGCTGGAGGCGGTGCAGAACCCGGTGGACCGGAACACGCTGCCCTTTCCCTTCAGCATCCGCCTGCTGATGAAGGGCTGGAACCTGCTCTTCTTCCGCCCCGGCGCGTTCGAGCCGGTGATCGGCCGTTCGGCGGAATGGAACCGTGGCGCCTATCTCGTGGAGGGGCTGGGTCACTGCGGCGCCTGCCACACGCCCAAGAACATGCTGGGGGCGACAAGACCTCCCAGGCCCTCGGCGGCGGCGAACTCCAGGGCTGGTTCGCGCCTTCCCTGACCACGGACAACCGCACCGGGATCGGCGGCTGGTCGGTCGAGGAGATCGTGGAGTACCTGCGCACCGGCCACAATGTGCATGGCGCCGCCTCCGGCCCCATGGCGGAGGTGGTGGAATACTCCACCATGCTGATGACCGAGGCCGATCTCCGCGCCATCGCCACCTATCTGAAACAGCCCCGCGAGGAGCCCGCCACCGCCGCGGCGCCCGCCCCGCTGCCGGCAGGGAACGCCCAGATGCAGGTGGGTGCCGCGATCTACATGGATGGCTGCCGGGCCTGCCATGGCCCGGATGGCAAGGGTGTCGCCGGTCTCTTCCCCGCGCTGGCGAACAGCCCCGCCGTGCAGCAGGCCGGGCCGGAGACCCTGCTGCGCGTGGTGATGCAGGGCTCCAAGCCCGCCACCACGGCGGCGGTGCCCACCGCCGCATCGATGCCGGCCTTCGGCTGGCGCCTGACCGATGACCAGGCGGCGGCGGTGACCACCTATATCCGGAACAGCTGGGGCAATGCCGCCCCGGCGGTCACGGTATCCCAGGCGCAATCCATGCGGGACCGGCTGGCGCAGAACCCGAACTAGGAGCCATCCGCGGCCATCCTCCCCCGGCATGCTGCTTGCACGCGGCAAGGCACCATGTCGGGATGGAGTGCTGTCATGATGCTGAAGCGACGCGCCGTACTGGGCGCGGCTGGTGCCCTGTTCGCCGCGCCACGGATCGGGCGGGCGCAGGATGCCCAGGTCCTGAAATTCATCCCCTACGCCGATGCGGCGGTGCTGGACCCGATCTGGACCACCTCCTACGCCACGAGGAACCATGCGCTGCTGGTCTTCGACACGCTCTACGGTCTGAATGACCGCTTCGAGCCAGAGCCGCAGATGGTTGCCGGCCATGTCACCGAGGATGACGGGAAGCTCTGGCGCCTGACACTGCGCCCCGGACTGAAGTTCCATGATGGGCAGCCGGTGCTGGCGCTCGACTGCGTCGCCTCGATCCGGCGCTGGGCCCGGCGCGACGCCTTCGGACAGGCGCTGATGGCCGCCACGGACGAGCTCGCGGCGCCGGATGACAGGACCATCCGGTTCCGCCTCAAGCGGCCCTTCCCACTGCTGCCGGCGGCCCTGGGCAAGCCGGGTTCCAACGTTCCGGTCATCATGCCGGAGCGGCTGGCGAGCACCGATGCCTATACACAGGTCAAGGAGACGGTGGGCAGTGGGCCCTTCCGCTTCCTGGCCGGGGAGCATGTGCCGGGCGCCCGCCTGAACTACGCCCGTTTCGAGGGCTATGTGCCGCGCGAGGGCGGCGAGGCCAGCTTCACCGCCGGACCGCGCGTGGCGCATTTCGACCGGGTGGAATGGCATGTGGTGCCGGACCCGGCGACCGCCGCGGCGGCGGTGCAGTCGGGCTCGGTGGACTGGCTCGACCACGCGCTGATCGACCTCGTTCCGGTGCTGAAGCGTGATCCGGCCCTGGAGGTTCGGGTGAACGACCCGACCGGGCTGATCGGCAACCTTCGCTTCAACCACCTGCTGCCGCCCTTCGACAACCCGGCGATCCGCCGTGTGGTCCTGGCGGCGGTGAGCCAGGCGGACTGCATGTCCGCGGCGGCTGGGGCAGACCCCACGCTCAGCCAGACCGAAGTCGGCTTCTTCGACCCGGCCTCGCCCATGGCCTCCAAGGTCGGGATGGAGGCGCTGGGCTCGCTCACCAATCCGGCGAAGGCGAAGAAGGCCCTGGCCGAGGCGGGCTACCGTGGCGAGCGGGTGGTGATCCTGGCCGGGACGGATGTGCCGCGCATCAACGCCGTGTCCGAGGTCGTGGCCGAGACCATGCGGCAGATGGGCGTGAATCTGGACTATGTCGCAGCCGACTGGGGCAGCGTCGTTTCCCGCGCCACGATCCGCAAGCCAATCGAGGAAGGCGGCTACAACTGCTACTGCACCTACTGGGCCGGGATCGATCAGTGGTCGCCCGCCGTGCACAACTTCCTGCGCGGCAATGGCGAGAAGGCGCCGAATGGCTGGCCGACCAGCCCGGAGCTGGAGCGCCTGCGCGATGCCTGGTTCACGGCGCCGGATGAGGCGAGCCAGAAGGATCTGGCGGCGCGGATGCAGAAGCAGGCCTTCCTCGACGTGCCCTATGTGCCGCTGGGCAAGATCCGCCAGCCGACCGCCTACCGGAAGGGACTGGTGGGGATGCTGAGTGGGCCGCCGCAGTTCACCAACATCCGGCGCGCATGAAGAAAGAGCGCGGCGGATTTCCCCGCCGCGCCCTGGTCTCGGAAAGGCGGGTGGATCAGTCCGCCGTCTCGGGCTCCCGCTCCGCCTCGCCATCGCCCGGGCCTTCCTCGGGCTTGGGCAGGGCAGGGGGCGGGGCCTCGGTAATGTCGAAAGTGAGCATGCCATCCTTCATGCCGACCTTCACCGAGCCGCCCTTCACCAGCTTGCCGAAGAGCAGTTCCTCGGCCAGCGGCTTCTTGACGTATTCCTGGATGATCCGGGCCAGCGGGCGTGCGCCGTAGAGCGGATCGTAGCCCCGCTCCGCCAGCCACTCCTTGGCCGCCGAGGACAGCTCGATCGTGACGTTGCGGTCCGCGAGCTGGGCCTCCAGCTGCATCACGAACTTCTCGACGATACTGCCCACGATCTCCTGCGTCAGCCCGCTGAAGGGCACCACCGCGTCCAGGCGGTTGCGGAACTCGGGGGTGAAGAGGCGCTTGATCGCCTCCTCGTCCTCGCCCGTCCGGACCTCGCGCCCGAAGCCGATGCCGGCCTTGGCCATGTCGGAGGCCCCCGCATTGGTCGTCATGATCAGGATGACATTGCGGAAGTCCACGATCTTGCCGTTGTGGTCGGTCAGCTTCCCGTGATCCATCACCTGCAGCAGGATATTGTACAGGTCCTGATGCGCCTTCTCGATCTCGTCGAGCAGGAGCACGCAGTGTGGGTGCTGGTCCACGGCGTCGGTCAGCAGCCCGCCCTGGTCGAAGCCCACATAGCCCGGCGGCGCGCCGATCAGGCGGGAGACCGAGTGCCGCTCCATGTACTCGGACATGTCGAAGCGGGTCAGTTCGATGCCCAGCGTCTTGGCGAGCTGCTTGGCCACCTCGGTCTTGCCGACACCGGTCGGGCCGCTGAACAGGTAGTTGCCGATCGGCTTCTCCGGATCACGCAGCCCGGCGCGGGACAGCTTGATCGCGGCCGAAAGGGCCTCGATCGCCTTGTCCTGGCCGAAGACCATGGACTTCAGGTCGCGCTCCAGGTTCTTGAGCGTCTCCTTGTCGTCCGTGCTGACCGACTTGGGCGGGATGCGCGCGATCTTGGCGACGATATCCTCCACGTCCTTCAGCGTCACGGTCTTCCGGCGCTTGTTCTCCGGCAGCAGCATGCGGGAGGCGCCGACCTCGTCGATCACGTCGATCGCCTTGTCCGGCAGCTTCCGGTCATTGATGTACTTGGCCGAAAGCTCCACCGCCGCGCGGATGGCCTCCGGCGTGTAGCGGACCTTGTGGTGCTTCTCGTAGTTGGTCTTGAGGCCCTGAAGGATCTTCACCGCATCCTCGACCGACGGCTCGTTCACGTCGATCTTCTGGAAGCGGCGGACCAGCGCCCGGTCCTTCTCGAAGTGCTGCCGGTATTCCTTGTAGGTCGTGGAGCCCACGCAGCGCAGCGTGCCCTGGGCCAGAGCCGGCTTGAGCAGGTTGGAGGCATCCATCGCCCCACCGGAAGTGGCGCCGGCGCCGATCACCGTATGGATCTCGTCGATGAAGAGGATGGAGCCCGGGTGCTGCTCCAGCTCCGTCACCACGGCCTTCAGCCGCTCCTCGAAATCACCGCGGTAGCGGGTACCAGCCAGCAGCGCGCCCATGTCGAGCGCGAAGATGGTGGACTTCAGCAGCACCTCGGGCACGTCGCCCTCGATGATCCGCTTGGCCAGCCCCTCGGCGATCGCGGTCTTGCCCACGCCCGGGTCGCCCACGTAGAGCGGGTTGTTCTTGGTGCGGCGGCAAAGGATCTGGATGGTCCGCTCGATTTCGCTGTCGCGGCCGATGAGCGGGTCGATCTTGCCCTGCTGCGCCTTCTTGTTGAGGTTGACGCAGTAGTTCGAGAGGGCGTCCTGGCCGCGCTTGGCGCCCGTCTCGCCGCGCCGCTCCTCCTCCTTGCCCCGGGGCTCGCCGCCCTCTTCCGCATTGCCCTGCACCGGGCGGTTCTGCGACCGGCCGGGGGCCTTGGCGATGCCGTGGGAGATGAAGTTGACCGCGTCGAGCCGCGTCATGTCCTGCAGCTGCAGGAAATAGACGGCATGGCTTTCCCGCTCGGAGAAGAGGGCGACGAGGACATTGGCGCCCGTCACCTCGTCCCGGCCGGAGGACTGGACATGGATGGCCGCGCGCTGGACCACGCGCTGGAACCCGGCCGTCGGCTTCGGGTCGCCGCCGCGGTCACTGATCAGGCCGGCGAGGTCCTTGTCCAGGAACTCGGCGAGATCGCGCTTGAGCTTCTCCAGCTCGACGCCGCAGGCGCGGAGGACGGTGGTGGCGTCCGTGTCGTCGCAAAGCGAAAGAAGGAGATGCTCCAGCGTCGCATACTCGTGCCGGCGATCATTCGCGAGCGCCAGGGCGCGATGGAGCGTCTGTTCGAGGTTGCGGGACAGCATACTGAGGCGACGCTCCCCTGATGGCCCGCCCCGGAACGGGATGCACCGGGGGCAGGGTGGTTAGAAGGCTAATGTGGGGCCTTTCCTTGCGAGGCGGGAGAGGCGTTACACGATTGTTTCACGTCTAGTCTTTCTCAATCGTGCATTGGAGGGGGTGCTGGTTCTGCCGGGCCAGGTCCATGACCTGGGTGACCTTGGTCTCCGCCACCTCATAGGTGAAGACCCCGCAGACGCCGACCCCGCGCCGGTGCACGTGGAGCATGATGCGAGTCGCCTCCTCCCGGTTCTTCTGGAAGAACCGTTCGAGGACATGCACGACGAACTCCATCGGCGTGTAGTCGTCGTTGAGCATCAGGACCTTGTACATGGCAGGCTTGCGCGTCTTCGGACGCGCCTTGACGACCACGCCGCTCGCCGGTCCCTGATCCCCTTGTCCGCCCCCGGGGTTATTCCCGCCGGGCCTCTTATCCTGTTCGCTCATCGGTCGCCCGCTCAACCGGGCCGTCCCGCCGGAAGAGGCGGAGCGGCGGAATGCTCTCTGGAATGGAAGGCGATTGGCGCGGGAATATCAAGATGAAGCCGCACCGTCCGCCGCGGCGACGCGCCGGAAAAGGCGCGCGCCGGACCGCTGCCGAGATGGCGCTCGTCTTCCGGGAATGCAAGGCATGGGCCCTGCGGCCCACGCGGCCCGGATCGCGGCTGCGGGAATGCGCGCCGCCGTCCCACCGGGCAGGAGCCCCGGAACCCGCGATGCGGGCCGGGACCAGGAACGGCAAAAGCCCGGCCACTCTCGCGGCCAGGCTGTGCCCGGGGGCCGGAAATCCTCCGGCCCCGTTCTGGACCCGCGACGGGGATCAGACGTTCAGCGGCTTGGAGGCGCGCTCCATCACCAGCGTCATGCGCTGGGCGAGCGGGGCGCTGGCCTGCTCGGCGAGGCGGAAGCCGGCTTCCTGCAGCTTGGCGGTCTCGCCCATCATCCGCTCCATCGTCTGGCGGGCGAAGTTGGCCTGCAGCTCCGCCGCGTCCTTCACGCTGCGCACGGTGGCGAAGGCGCGGGCGTTCTCCATGGCCTGGTCGGACAGGGACTGGAGCAGGGCGAGGGTCTGGCGGCTCAGATCCTGGGTGCCGGCCACATAGGTCTGCGTCGCCTGGGTCAGGGCCTCGACATTGCCCCGGCCGAAATCCATCGCTTCCTGGGCGGACTTGAAGATGCCCTCGGCGAGCTTGGTGGCCTGGGTCATGCTTTCCTCCATCATGCGGCGGGTCTGGGTGGCGCCGGTTTCCAGGGCGGCCTTGCCCTGCTGCATCGTCTCGTTGGCGGCGGCGGTGGCGTTCTGGGTGGTGTCGGACGCGAGCCGTGCAACCTTCGGTTCGGTAGCCATCTCTTCTATATCTCCCAAGTCTTGCGGCCAGTTTTGTAGCTCTTTGCTGCGCCGCAGCAAAGGGGTTTTCGCCTCAAACAGGTTTGAGTTCCACAACAAAATTGATGCGGTGCCAAAAAATGTGATCCGGCATGGGGATAGGAAGCCAAGCCGTCCGGAAAATTCGAGCAAAATCCGGATGGTGGGCGTGGACATGGCCATGGGGTGACGATTATCGTCGGTTGTCCGGCACGCTGGGGGGTGTGCCTGGGCCTGGACATCGAGTCCGCGAGGGGGAACTACGGATATGTCACTTGGCTGGCGCACGCCCCGTCGCGTGCGATGCTTGGCCTTGGCATTCGCCTTGGTATCGGGTTGGGGGGCAACCATCCTGGGGATCGTCCCGGCGGCGGCGCAGATCGGCTCCGACCGCTATGCCTCGATCGTCATCGATGCACGGAGCGGCCAGGCCCTGTCCGCCGCGAATGCCGACGAGCCGCGCTACCCCGCCTCGCTGACCAAGATGATGACGCTCTACCTGCTGTTCGAGGCATTGCGGGACGGCCGCATGACGCTGGACAGCCGCATGGTGATGAGCGCCGAGGCGGCCTCGCAGTCCCCCTCGAAGCTGGGCATCCCGCCGGGCAGCTCGATCTCGGTGGAGCAGGCCATCCTGGCCCTGGTCACCCTCTCGGCCAATGACGTCGCCTGGATGATCGGCGAGACGCTGGGCGGCAGCAACGACCGCTTCGCCCAGATGATGACGCAGAAGGCGCGCCAGATCGGGATGACGAACACCGTCTTCCGCAACGCCAACGGGCTGCCGGATTTCCAGCAGGTCACCACGGCGCGGGACATGGCGGCGCTGGGGCGGCGCCTCTATATCGATTTCCCGAACCGCTACCACTATTTCTCCACGCCGGAATTCCGCTACGGCGGCCGCCGCGTGCGGTCGCACAACCGGATGATCGGCACCTATGAGGGGGTGGACGGCATCAAGACCGGCTTCATCTCCGCCTCCGGCTTCAACATCGTCACCTCGGCGCAGCGCCAGGGACAGCGGCTGGTGGTGGCGGTCTTCGGCGGCTCCACCTGGGTGGAGCGCGATCGCCATGCGGCCGCGCTGCTGGATGACGGCTTCGCCAAGCTGGGCATCGAGCCCTCCACGCCTTCCGCACTGCTGGTGGCCTCCGCCGGCGCCGGTGCTGCCCGCGCCGCCGGCGGGCTGATCACCGGCCGGGCCCATGCCGCCACGGTGAGCGGACGCGCCGCCATGCGGGCCGCCCGTCAGGCGCGCCTCGCGGCCGTCGAGCCGGTGCGGCGCGATCCTCCGGCGAAGCTGGTGCGGACCTCGGCGCAGATCCGCCCGCTCCGCCCGATCACCCGCAATGCCAAGATCCTGGAACAGGGCGATGGCGGAGCCTTCATCCGGACGGCCAAGCCGCAGGCCGCGCGGGGCCGCGCCGCCACCCCGGTGGCCGTGCGCGCCCCGGCGAAGCCCGCCCCCGCGCCGGCCCGCGCCGCCCATGCCGGCGCCAAGCAGCGCGAGGCGCGCCGCTGACACGCCGGGCGAAGGGCCGCCCCCTTCGCCGCCATTCCGGGGAGCGCCTTCCGCCCGCATGAGCCGGCGAAAGGCGCTCCTTCTGCATTCAGGGACCCGGCGGGGGCGACCGCGCGCCGGAAAGATCGCCGTCGCCGCGCCAGGCCATCAGCCCATCGCGCCGCGCGCCGCGACCGGCCAGAGACATTCCACCCGCCCGTCCCGCACGCCGACATACCAGTCGAAGCGGTCCACCGTCGGGTCGCAGTGGCCGGGCACCAGGCGCAGCTTTTCCCCGATCGCAGGCAGGGCGGCATCCTCGGCCGTGATGGTGCCGTGCTCGTCCGAGGGGCGCCCGTAGCACAGGCCGGGGCGCCCATGGACCAGCGGCATGCCGCTGTCGGTGGGCAGCGCCTTGTGCCCGGCATCGACCACCGCGCGCCCGCTTCCCTTCGGGGCGCTCATCACCTGTGCCAGCACGAAGAGCGACTGCCGGAAGGGCGGCGGCGCGTCGTTGCGGGCGTAGTCCGCGTCCATGAAGGCATAGGACCCCGCCTGGATCTCCGTCCAGAGCCCGCTTTCCAGCTCCAGTGGGAAGCTGCCCGTGCCGGCCCCTCCCACGATGGGGCAGTCGAGTCCCTGCTGCCGGAGCTGTTCCAGCGTGCGGCGTGTGGCCTCGGCGGCATGGCGGATGGCGCCGGCGCGCTCCTCCGGGGTGCGGAGATGCTGGGCCTTGCCATGATAGGCCTGCAGCCCGCCGAAGCGCAGATGCGGCGAGGCGGCGATGCGCCCGGCCAGCGCCACCGCCTCCGGCCCCGGCGCGACGCCGCAGCGCCCGGCCCCGACATCGATCTCCACCAGCACGGACAGGCGCCGCCCCGCCGCCTCGGCGGCCTCCTCGATCAGCGGGATCGCCGCGGGGTCGTCGGCGCAGACCGCCACCCGGGCGATGCCCGACAGCGCCGCCAGCCGCGCCAGCTTGCGCGGCGAGATCACCTCGTTGCTGACCAGGATGTCGTCCACCCCGCCCCAGGCGAGGATCTCCGCCTCGGCCACCTTCTGCACGCACTGGCCCACCGCGCCGCGGGCCATCTGCAGGCGCGCGATGACGGGCGACTTGTGGGTCTTGGCATGGGCGCGCAGCTTCGCGCCGGTGGGGGCCAGCCGGGCCGCCATGGCATCGAGGTTCGCCTCGAAGGCATCGAGGTCGAGGATCAGCGCCGGGGTCTCGACCTCGTCCTCGCGCATTCCCGGCTCCGCCGGCATCCGCTGCAGCATTCCACCCATCCCCTGGATTCGCCCGGGGCACGGTAGCGCGGGGCGCCGCCCCTGTTCAGGCCGCCGGCCTCACCAGGGCTCTGCCCCCGCGAGATGGCGGGGCACGACGAAGGCCCGGGCCCGGCGCGGGCCATGGCGGGTCAGCACGCGGAAGGGATGGAGGCGGTAGCAGGCGCCCTCATAGGCGCGGAGGCGGCGCATCGCCCCGGCGGCGGGGCGGACGACCAGCAGCCCCGCCACGGTTCCGCCTGGCGCGGAGCGAAGGGTGGGGTAGGGGGTGCCGCGGAAGACCACCCGGCGGTGGCCTTCCAGGCTGGCGGGCCGGGCCCGCCATGGCAGCCGGGGGTCTCCCGACTGCCGGGCCAGCACGCGGCGGTCGAGCAGCGTGCCGTAGAGGAAGAGCGGAAGCGTCAGTGCCCCGCGTTCTCGCCCGAGAAATCCGGCGCGGCGAGGCCGGAGGCCTGGAGCTGCTCGGACAGGCTGGCCTTCAGCCGCTCCAGCCCTTCCTCGCTCTTGGCCTCGCAGCGCGCGACCAGCACCGCCTGGGTGTTGGAAGCGCGCAGCAGCCACCAGCCATCCTCGGTCAGCACCCGCACGCCGTCCACATCCTGGACATTGGCGCCGGCCTTGGCGAGGCGGTCCTTCACCTCGGAGACGACAACGAACTTCTTCTCCTCGGGGCAGTCGAAGCGCAGCTCCGGGGTATTGATCACCTGCGGCAGCGCCTTGCGGACATCGGAGAGCTTCTCCGACATCCGCGCCACGACGCCCAGCAGGCGCACGGCGGAGTAGGGGGCGTCGTCGAAGCCGTACCACTTGTCCGCATAGAAGGTGTGGCCCGACATCTCGCCGGCGAGCGGCGCCTTGGTCTCGGCCATCTTCTGCTTGATCAGCGAATGGCCGGTCTTCCACATCAGCGGCTTGCCGCCGGCCTTCTCGACCTCGTCGAACAGGACCTGGGAGGCCTTCACGTCGGCGATGATGGTGGCGCCCGGCATAGACTTCAGCACGTCGCGCGCCAGCACCACCAGGAGCTGGTCGCCGAAGAGCATGTGGCCCTCGTCGTCCACCACGCCGAGGCGGTCGGCGTCGCCGTCGAAGGCGATGCCCAGGTCGGCCTTCTGCTTCTTCACCTCGGCGATGATCTGCTCCAGGTTCTTCGGCACGGTCGGGTCGGGGTGGTGGTTCGGGAAGCGGCCATCGATCTCGGCATTGATCACGATATGCTTGCCCGGCAGCACCTTGGCGAGCTTCTCGGTGATGATGCCGCCGGAGCCGTTGCCCGGGTCCCAGACCACCGTCAGCTCGCGATCGCCGCCATCGTAGTCCTGCATCATGCGGGCGACGTACTTGTCGGCGATGTCCACCGTCTCGGAGGAGCCCTGGGCCTCCTCCACCACGTCGCCGGCCGCCGCCATCGTGCCGATCTGCTGGATCTGGGCGCCGAAGAAGGGCTTGTTCTTCAGCACCATCTTGAAGCCGTTGTAGTCGGGCGGGTTGTGGCTGCCCGTCACCATCACGCCGCCATCGGCCTTCAGCTCATAGGCGCCGTAGTAGAGCATCGGGGTCGGGCAGCAGCCGACGCGCAGGACCTTCAGGCCACAGGCCATGAGGCCCTTCACCAGCGCCTCCTCCAGCATGGTGGAGGACAGGCGGCCGTCATAGCCGACCGCGACCACCGAGCCGCCCTCGCGCTTCACGATGGTGCCGAAGCAGCGGCCGATCGCGAAAGCGTCGTCACCGGACAGCGTCTTACCGACGATGCCGCGGATGTCGTACTCGCGCAGGCTGGTCGGGTCGAATTTGTGCTGGAACGTCATGCGGGTTCCTCAGGATCGTCCGATGGAATGGTAGCGGAAGCCGGCCTGGCGCATCGCCTCCGGCTCCCAGGCATTGCGCAGGTCCAGAACGAGGTCGCCGCGCATGGCCTGGCGCAGCTTCTCCGGCGACAGGGCGCGGAACTCGTTCCACTCCGTCAATAGCACGGTGGCGTCCGCGCCGCGTGCCGCATCCAGGGCGCTCTCGGCGAAGACCACGCTCCCGGGCAGGAGCTGGCGGGCATGGCCGGAGCCCTGCGGGTCATAGGCGCGGATCTCCGCCCCGGCCTCGACAAGGCGGGGTATCACCGCCAGCGAAGCGGCCTCGCGCATGTCGTCGGTCTCGGGCTTGAAGGTCAGGCCCAGGATGGCGACGGTCCTGCCCCGCGCGTCGCCGCCCAGCGCCGCGACCACGCGCTCGGCCATCTCCAGCTTGCGCGCGTCGTTGTAGGCGACGGTCGCATCCACGATGGACATGGGCGCGCCATGGTCCTGCGCGGTGCGGGACAGGGCAAGCGTGTCCTTGGGGAAGCAGGAACCGCCGAAGCCCGGGCCGGGGTGGAGGAACTTGCGGCCGATGCGGCCGTCCAGCCCCATGCCCTTGGCCACGGCATGGACATCGCCGCCGACCTTCTCACAGAGGTCGGCCATCTGGTTGATGAAGGAGATCTTCACCGCCAGGAAGGCGTTGGAGGCGTACTTGATCAGCTCCGCCGTCTCCAGCCCGGTGGCCAGGATCGGCGTCTCAATCAGGTTCAGCGGGCGGTAAAGCCGCCGCAGCACCGCCTCGGCGCGTTCGTCCTCCACCCCGATCACCACCCGGTCCGGGCGCATGAAGTCGCCGATGGCGCTGCCTTCGCGCAGGAATTCCGGGTTGGAGGCGACCTGGATGTCGAGGTCGGGGCGGGTCTGGCGGACGATCTTCTGCACTTCCCGCCCCGTGCCGACCGGCACGGTGGACTTGGTGACCAGCACCAGCGGCCCTTCCGCCGCCCGCGCCACCTGCTCGGCGGCGGCATAGACGTAGGACAGGTCGGCATGGCCGTCGCCGCGCCGGGTGGGCGTGCCGACGGCCAGGAAGACCGCATCGGCCCGCCGCACCGCCTCGGTGAGATCGGTGGTGAAGTGCAGCCGCTCGTCGCGGACATTGTCCTCCACGAGCCGGTCCAGGCCCGGCTCGTAGATCGGGATGCGGCCCTCCCGCAGGGCCCGGATCTTGTCGGCGTCGCTGTCCACGACGTGGACGTCCACGCCGAACTCCGCGAAGCAGGCTCCGGAAACGAGGCCGACATAGCCGGCCCCGATCATGGCGATACGCAAGTGGTGGCCCTTCTCAGTCGCAGTACTTGGGCAGGAACTCGCGCACCTTGTCCGCCAGGTCCGGCCGCTTCAGGGCGAAGGCGATCTGCGCCTCCAGGAAGCCGCCCTTGTCGCCGCAGTCGAAGCGGCGGCCCTCGTAGCGCAGCCCGTGGAAGGGCTGGTCGGGGATCAGCTTGGCCATGGCATCGGTGAGCTGCACCTCGCCGCCCGCGCCGCGCTCCATGCGGGAGAGGTACTGCACCACCTCCGGCATCAGCACGTAGCGGCCGATGATGGTCAGGTTCGAGGGCGCCTCTTCCGGCGAGGGTTTCTCCACCAGCCCCTTCACCGAGACCAGCTTGCCCTTGTCCTCCGCCACGTCGAGCACGCCGTAGTTCTTGACGCGCGACATGGGGACCTCCTCGATCGCCACCACGTTGCCGCCAGTCTCCTGGTAGGCATCGGCGAGCTGCTTGGTGCAGGAGGTCTCGCAGAGCATCAGGTCGTCGGGCAGCAGGATGGCGAAGGGCTCGTCACCGATGAAGGCGCGGGCGCACCAGATGGCATGGCCCAGGCCCATCGGGATCTGCTGGCGCACCGTGGTGATGCTGCCCGGCGGCAGGGACTGATGCCGCAGCATCTCCAGCAGCTCGGTCTTGGAACGCTCCTCCAGGGTGCGCTCCAGCTCGTAGGCGACATCGAAATGCTCGACGATGGCCGTCTTGCCGCGGCCCGTGACGAAGCAGAACTGCTCGATACCCGCTTCCCGGGCTTCCTCCACCGCATACTGGATCAGGGGCTTGTCGACGACGGGCAGCATTTCCTTGGCCAGCGCCTTGGTGGCGGGCAGGAAGCGCGTGCCCAGGCCCGCGACGGGCAGGACAGCCTTGCGAAGAGGCTTGTTCACAACATCGGGTCCTTTCGAAACGCAGGCTAGGATTGCCATGAGGCTTGGCCGCTGTCAGCCCACGGGTAAAGCCACTTATGGTTGTAGGTTAATATTTCAACGAAGCAACGTATCGCGTGCCTCGTTGAGCCGGGCGGCCAGCCAGTCGGAGCCTCCCCGGTCGGGATGCGCCACCCGCATCAGGCGCAGATAGGCGGTCCTGACCTGATCCGGGCTGGCATCCGCCTGGAGGCCGAGCACCGCCAGGGCCTCCTCCCGCCCCATCGGGGTCGCGCCGGGGCGGGGCGCGCTCCCCTCTTCCTCCGGTTGCATCCGGGCAATCCACGTTTCCAGCAGAGGCAGGCTTTCTGGATCATTCTCCAGGCAATCCGCGAAAATTTCTTCGATTTGTGATCGTTGGAGCATGGCGAGGTCGCGCCCGGCATGACGGCCGCGAAGCACCGTCCCCGACATGGTGCCCGTGGTCGGATCGATCCGCAGCGAGAGGGTGGCCGTCTCCACGGTGTCCTCCGCCGGTCCCTGCGGGGGCGGAGCGGCGCCGAAGCCCTGCGCCAGGCGCCGGGCCTGCCACCGCCGCCAGGCCAGGGGGCCCAGGGCGAAGAGCAGGAAGAGCGCCATCGGCCCCCGGCCGCTCAGGACCAGCAGGCCACCGATGGCCAGGGCCAGGAAGACGGCGAACCAGAGAAGCGCCGCCCGGATCTGCGTCACCGAGGCGCTGGCGAAGCCGCGAAGCGCCAGCAGCACCAGAAGCAGCGCGGCGCTGCCGAGCGCGATCCAGACCATGGGGCTTCAGCGTCCCTCCCGGCACGCCGTTGCCAGCGGCATGGAACGGAGGGCCGAACCATGCGTGGCGAAAGGAAGCACCGGGATCATGCGCCAGTGCCGGGCGGGGCGGGGAGCTGCCGGGCAAGGGTCTGCGCCGCCGTGCCAGGCAGGCGCGACAGGGCGGCGCGGCCACCCGCCGCATAGACCGCCACAGCCCGCAGCAGATCCGCCAGGGCGCGCGGGGAGGCCGAATCGAAGGGAGCCCAGGCGCCACCGGACAGCCGGGCGACCTGCCGGAACACGTTCTCCACGGCCGGGTCGTGGCCTTCCTGGAACAGGAAGACCGGCGTCCGCCTGCTTCCGAGCAGCCCGGCGGCATGGCAGACCGGGTCGGCCGGCTCCTCCAGCGCATCGCCGACGAAGACCAGCGCGGCGAGGCGGTCCCGCCCGGTTTCCGCCAGGGCATGATCCAGCAGCCGCAGCAACTGGGTGCGGCCGCCGAGGCAGGACAGGCCGGACATGCGGCGCGCCAGCTCCGCGCCATCGGTCAGGTAGGGCGTGGCGGCGAATTCCCCGAAGCCCCGGTAATAGGCCAGCGAGACCGCGATGCCGCCCAGGTCGCGCACCGCCAGGAACATCTCCCCCTGCACGGCGCAGGCACGGTCCCAGGCCGGCTGGCGGCTGGCGGTGGCGTCGATGCCGAAGAGCAGGCGCGCCGGGCGCGGACGCGGCGCGAGGCGGAGGCCGGGCAGGGCCTCGGCCCGCCGCAGGAAACCGGCCACTGCCCGGCTCGGGGTGGCGGGACCGGAAGGGGGAAGGACGGGCGGCTTCGCCATGCCGGAAGAATGGGGGCGCGGGCCGCCCGGCGCCAGGGTCCAGGGTCCATCGCCCCCGGCCGCCCCCCTTCCGGGAGGGGCGGGGGAGGGGCGCGGGTGTCAGGCGTGCTCCTGCGCCTGGACCTCCTTGGCCACCACCAGCGCCGTCAGGTTGACGATGCCGCGGGCGGTGACGGAGGGCACCAGCACATGCACCGGCTTGCGCATGCCCAGCAGCATGGGCCCGATCTGCAGCCCGTCGGTCGCCGCCTTCACCAGGTTATAGGCGATGTTGGCGGAATCGAGGTTCGGGAAGACCAGCAGGTTCGCCGCCCCCTCCAGCCGGCTGTCGCAGACCGCGCGGTCGCGGATCGCGGGGATCAGCGCGGCGTCGGCATGCATTTCGCCATCCACCATCAGGTCCGGCGCCTTGGCGCGGATCAGCTTCAGCGCGTCCCGCATCTTCTTGGCCGAGGGGGCCTGCGAGGCGCCGAAGGAGGAATGCGACAGCAGCGCCGCGCGCGGTCGGCGGCCGAAGGCGTGCACCTGCTGCGCGGCGAGCAGCGTCATTTCCGCCACCTGCTCCGCCGTGGGCTCCACCAGCAGATGCGTGTCCACGAAGAACAGGTTGCCCGCCGGGGTGATGACGCCAGTCAGCGCATAGGCCCGGCCCACCTGCGGGTCCTTGCCGATGATGTCGTTCACCTGATGCCAGTGGCGCATCCACTCGCCGGTGCCGCCGACGATGGCCGCGTCCACCTTGCCCGCCTCCAGCAGCAGCGCCGCCGCCACGGTGGGGCGGGTGCGGACGTTCAGCGCGGCGGCGTCCGGGGGCACGCCCCGCCGCCCGGCCCGGCGGGTATAGATATCGGTGAGCGGCCCGAAGACCTCCGCATCCGCCACCGGGTCGAGGATGGTGACGCTCCTCTCCAGGTCCATGCGCAGGCCCATGGCCCTGACCTTGGCGGCGATCACCTCGCGCCGGCCGACCAGCACCGGTTCGGCGATTCCTTCGTCCAGCACGGTCTGCACCGCGCGCAGGGTGCGCTCGTCCTCGCCCTCGGCATAGGCGACGCGCTGCGGCGACTTGCGCGCGGCCTCGAAGACCGGGCGCATCAGGTCGCCGGAGCGGAAGACGTGCCGCTCCAGCTTGCGGCGGTAGTCGGCGAGGTCGGCGATCGGGCGGGTGGCGACGCCGCTCTCGGCGGCGGCCCTGGCCACGGCCGGGGCGATCTCCAGGATCAGGCGCGGGTCGAAGGGCTTGGGGATGATGTAGTCCGGCCCGAAGACCGGCGCCTGCCCGCCATAGGCGGCGGCCACCACCTCGCTGGCCTCAATGCGGGCGAGGCGGGCAATGGCCTCCACCGCCGCGACCTTCATCTCCTCGTTGATCGTGGTGGCGCCGGCATCCAGCGCGCCGCGGAAGATGAAGGGGAAGCAGAGGACGTTGTTGACCTGGTTCGGATAGTCCGACCGTCCGGTGGCCACGATCGCATCCGGCCGCACCGCGCGGGCGGCCTCGGGCAGGATCTCCGGCTCGGGATTGGCGAGCGCCAGGATCAGCGGCTTCTCACCCATCGTCGGCAGCCACTCGGCCTTGAGCACGCGCGGGGCGGAGAGGCCCAGGAAGACATCGGCGCCGCCCAGCACGTCCGGCAACTTGCGCGCATTGGTCTGGCGGGCATAGCGCGACTTGTAGGGGTCCATCAGGGTGGTGCGGCCCTCGTAGACCACGCCCTCGATGTCGCAGACGGTGATGTTCTCGTGCTTCGCGCCCATCGCCACCAGCAGGTCGAGGCAGGCCAGCGCCGCCGCGCCCGCGCCGGAGGCGACGATCTTCGCCTGGCCGATCTCCTTGCCCTGCAGCAGCAGCCCGTTGCGCACGGCGGCGGCGACGATGATGGCGGTGCCATGCTGGTCGTCGTGGAAGACCGGGATCTTCATGCGCACCCGCAGCTCGCGCTCGATCTCGAAGCACTCGGGGGCCTTGATGTCCTCGAGGTTGATGGCGCCGAAGGAAGGCTCCAGCACCGCCACCGCGTCGATGAACTTCTGCGGGTCGCGTTCCTCGACCTCGATATCGATGCTGTCGATACCGGCGAACTTCTTGAAGAGGGCTGCCTTGCCCTCCATCACCGGCTTGGAGGCCAGCGCCCCGATGGCGCCCAGGCCGAGCACGGCCGTGCCGTTGGTGATCACCGCCACCATGTTGCCGCGGGTGGTGTAGTCGTAGGCGGTCTCGGGATTCGCCGCGATCTCCTCGCAGGCGGCGGCGACGCCGGGCGAGTAGGCGAGCCCGAGGTCGCGCTGGGTGGCCATGCGCTTGGTCGGATCGATGCTCAGCTTCCCTGGACGCGGGAGCCGATGGTAATCGAGCGCGGCTTTGCGGAAATCCTCGTCCATGATGCCCTCTTCGCGGCAGCCAGATCGGGCTGCGCCCCAACGTCAACAGTCAAAACCGACTGTTCACCCTTACCAGCGGAGGGCGTTCGGGGAGAGGTGCCTGGATGAAGAAAATCTGGTGCGGTCGAGAAGATTCGAACTTCCACGGGGTTTCCCCCACCAGCACCTCAAGCTGGCGCGTCTACCATTCCGCCACGACCGCGTGCAGACGAGGCGCCTATAACCGATGAACACGGACCTAGCAACGGCCCCCATGACAGTGATTTCGCCCGAAGGCCTCTCCACCCTCCCGGAAAACGGATCCGCGCCTGGATTGGAGGCCGGGAAGGGCCCCCTCTGGACGGTGGTGGAAGGGCGCATGCCCTATCCCGAGGCCCTGGCGGCCATGGAGGCGCGCGCCGCCGCCATTCGCGCCGGCAAGGCCGGGGAGGCCGTCTGGCTGGTGGAGCACCCGCCCACCTATACCGCCGGGACCTCCGCCACCGCGGAAGGGCTGGTGGATGCGCGATTCCCTGTCTTCAAGGCCGGGCGGGGCGGGCAATGGACCTATCACGGCCCCGGCCAGCGCACCGCCTATGTCATGCTCGATCTGACCAGGCCGCATGGCCGCGTCGTGGCGCGGGACGTGCGGGCCTATGTCCATGGGTTGGAGGACTGGATCATCCGCGCCCTGGACCGCTTCAACGTGAAGGGCGAGCGGCGCGAGGGGCGGGTCGGCATCTGGGTCGCCGATCCGGTGACGAAGCGGGAGAGCAAGATCGCCGCCATCGGCGTGCGGGTGACGCGCTGGGTGAGCTGGCACGGGATCGCGCTGAACGTCGAGCCGGACCTGTCGCATTTCGGCGGCATCGTCCCCTGCGGCATCAGCGAGCACGGCGTCACCAGCCTGCACGCGCTGGGCATTCCCGCGACCATGGAGGAGGCCGATTCGGCCCTGCGCGGCGCCTGGACCGAGGTCTTCGGCTGAAGCCTTGTCCGGTCTTCCCGCCGGGAGGGCCGCTCAGTGCAGGGTGGGGGAGGCCGCCGGCCGGGCCTCGAACGGCACCACCACGCCGCCTCCGCCCCCGGCCCGCAGCGGCAGGCCGTGCCCGGCCCGGAGCAGCTGCCGGGCCAGGGGCCGGATGGCCCGGACGCATTCCTCCAGCGTATGGGGCATGGCCAGCCCGGCCAGCCGCCGGGCCGCCTCGGCCGGCCGGTCCCGTTGCGCCAGGGCGAGGCATTCCAGCAGGGCCAGCTCGTCCGGGCTCACCTCCTCGCAGCAGACGCAGTTCACCTCGATCAGGCGCACCGCACCGCCGTTGAGCGCGCCCATCATGGCGTCGAGCGGCCGCATCGCCCCGGGGGCGCCGATAGCGTCCATCGCCTCCTCGATCTCTTCCGCCAGGGCGATCCCGTGGAAGCGGTCCAGCACCCAGGCGCGCATCGACCAGAGCATCAGGTTCTCGACCGGGGACAGGGACCAGACCCGTCGCCTCTGGCAGGTCCTCTGGCGGGCATCGTGCATGGGACATCTCCGGTTCCGGGCGGCGTCGCCCCAAGGATCAGCTTACCCGCTTCGCAAATGCAATTGCAATTCGTTTGCATTATCAGGGCGCGTGGCTATCCTGCCCGGGCCATGACCTTACCCTGCGACCTGCTGCGCCTGACCTCCAGCGAGCACCTGCTGCTCTGGTGCCTACGGACCGTCGTCCAAAGGGGCGAGGATGCCGAGATCCACCAAGGCATCGTCGGCGCCTTCGAAGGGGAGGGGGAGGGGACGGCGCGCGCCCTGTACCGTTTCCTCTTCCTGCTGGGCCTCGGCGCCCGCCGCCCGATCCTGATGGAGGCGCCCGGCTGCCTCCGGGTGACCAGCGATGAGCGTCGGCTGCTGGCCACCCTCGCCCTGGCCCAAAGCGGGTTGGCCCAAAGCGGGTTGGCCCAAGGTGGGGCCGAGGCCCCGGCGGAGGAGAGGCCGGACGCGCCCCGGACGGCCCTGGCCGCGCATCTCTCCTGGCTGGTGCGGGGGACGGCGACCCGCCCTGTCACTGCCGCGGCCCGTGCCCTGGCCCATGCGCTGCTGGAGCAGGATCACCACCTGCCCCTCCCGGCCTCGCAGGCACCCGCCCCCGTGCCGGAGCCAGGGGGAAGGGTTCGCCTGCGCCTCGTGGCCTCCGTCTCCGCCGCCCCTGCCGCCCCCCATCCCGAACCCCTGATGAGGTCCGCCATGCCCTGGCCGGAGACTGCCCGATGACGGCGCCGCTGCTCGATGTCCGGGACCTGACGGTCCGCTTCGATACCTGGGAGGGCACGGTTCATGCCGTGACCGGCGTGACCTACGCGCTGCAACCCGGCGAGACGCTGGGCATCGTGGGCGAGAGCGGCTCGGGCAAGAGCGTGCACGTCCTTTCCATGCTGGGGCTGATCCCCAAGCCGCCGGGGCGCATCGCCGCCGGCAGCGCGCTCTTCGAGGGGCGCGACCTGCTCGCCATGAGCGAGGCGGAACTCCAGGAGCTGCGGGGTGGCAAGATCGGCATGATCTTCCAGGACCCGATGACCTCGCTGAACCCGGTTCTCACCGTCGGCTACCAGATCTGCGAATCCCTGCGCCGGCACATGAAGCTGTCGCGCGGCGCGGCGCTGCGGCGCGCGGTGGAGCTGCTGGACCTGGTCGGCATTCCCGACCCGCACAAGCGCGTGGAGCAGTATCCACACCAGTTCTCCGGCGGCATGCGGCAGCGCGCGATGATCGCCATCGGCATCGCCTGCGAGCCCAAGCTGCTGATCGCCGACGAGGCCACCACCGCGCTGGACGTGACGGTGCAGGCGCAGGTGCTGGACCTGATGCGCGACCTCAAGCGCAAGCTGGGCATGGCGATGATCTGGATCACCCATGACATGGGCGTGGTCGCCGGCCTCGCCGACAATGTGCAGGTCATGTATGGCGGCCGCATCATGGAACGCGGCCCGGCCCGCGCCGTCTTCCACGACACGCGCAGCGCCTATACCTGGGGCCTGCTGCGCTCTCTCCCGGACGAGGAGGAGATCCTGCCCGCCGTCCAGGCGGACAGGAAGCGCAAGCGCCTCTACCAGATCCCGGGATCGCCACCCGACATGTACCACCCGCCGGCGGGCGATCCTTTCGCCCCGCGCAACCCGCTGGCCACCGAGCGCTGCCTCGCCGAGGTGCCGCCGCTGGTGCAGGCACGGGAAGGCGAGCCCGGGCATCTTGTCGCCGCCTGGTACGACCTGCGCGCCGCGCGTGCGGCGGGGATGGCGGCATGAGCGCCGGGACCATGACCGACGGGGCCATGACCGGCCGGACCGTGCGCGAGCCGCTGCTGCGCGTCGAGGGGCTGACGCGGCACTATGTAAGAGCGCCTAACTAAACCCGGTATGATGCGTTTCTGTGGGCATGGCGAAGCCTTTGGTTTCTGATGATCTCTGGGCGGCGATTGAGCCGCTGTTGCCGCCCGAGCGGCCCAAGCCCAAGGGCGGGCGGCCGCGGCTGGCGGACCGGGCGGCATTGACGGGGATCGTGTTCGTGCTGGTCAGCGGCATCCCATGGGAGAGGCTGCCCGCCGAGATGGGCTGCGGCTGCGGGATGAGTTGCTGGCGGCGGCTGCGCGACTGGCAGGCGGCCGGGGTCTGGGCCGCCTTGCACCGCCTGCTGCTGGAG
>NZ_JHWD01000038.1 GCF_000622225.1 Roseomonas mucosa ATCC BAA-692
ACGAGCGCCGCGCCGACATCCACCTCGCCTTCACCACACTCGCCTGCGCCCTCGTCTGCCTCGGCCAGATTAGGCGGTTCTGTTAGGCGCTCTTACGCAGAGCCGCCAGCGCCAGTTCCCGATGCAGCCGATCCGCTACGGCCCAGCCAACGACGCGGCGCGCGAACAGGTCGATGACCACTGCCAGATACAGCCATCCTTCGCGGGTCCAGATGTAGGAGATGTCACTACCCCACTTCTGGTTAGGACCCTGCGCGGAGAAGTCCTGGTCCAGCAGGTCAGGCGCGATCGGCCAGGCATGGTGGCTGTCAGTGGTCCGCTTGAACCGCCGCTTCTGCCGGGCGCGGAGGCCATTCTCCCGCATCAGGCGGGCCGTCCGGCGGCGCCCGACAGCCAGGCCGCTGTCCTGCAGCTCCCGCGTCATGCGCGGGCTGCCGTAGGTGCCGTTGGACAGCGCGAAGGCCGACCGGACATGGGCCAGCAGCATCATGTCCTCGTGCTGGCGGCGGCAGGCCGGGCGACCCTTCCAGGCAAAGTAGCCTCTCTGGCTGACGCCAAGAACCCGGCAGAGACGGTGCACCGGGAACTTCTCTTTCGCCGCATCGATGAGCGCGAACCTCACCGACTTCCTTCCCGGGCGAAAAAAGCCGTGGCACGCTTGAGGATGTCCCGCTCCTGGCGAAGGATCCCGTTCTCCCGCCACAGCCGCTTCAGCTCGGCCGCGACGTCCTCCTGCCCCGAGCGGTCCGGCGCATCGATCTGCCGGTCCCGGCTCCGGCTGATCCACCTGACCAGCGTCGACAAACCTATACCGAGGTCTTCAGCAATCTCGCGCTGGCTCCGCCCGGTCGTCTGGACCAGCCGGACCGCCTCGTCCTCAAATTCCTTCGTGAACTGTCTCTGCCGCGTCATCGAGTTCCTCTCGCCTCATCAGGAACCCTCCACTTCTCCAAAGCAAGTCCAGCTCCAGCCCGCCACAGCCCTCCCCTGATCAACCAAGCCCCGCAACCCTCCACGAAACCGGGTCAACTTCAAAGTGATGCGGTGCGAAGCATGCCAGTTCCGGGAAGTCGTGGCGTCAACCGGGTTCATGGTCCTGGCACAAGTCACGCGCTCTCGGCAACAGTCGGGGACAACCCACTGCCCGGGCTGGCTGGCGATTGCTCGAATGGGACTTGGCAGGGACGGCATCGCGCCGTGACGCTCCTGCCGGAGCCAGGCCGGACGGCAAGGTGGCGCGTCGGCGGGCGCTGTTTGGTCGCGGATCATTGCTGGTCCGGTCAGGGCCCCGTACCTGAAGGGCCAGCTCCGCCATCGGGCAGGCGCTGGTAGATCTGCCGGGTGTGCCGGCCTACGGGAACCTCCAGTACCTTTCGGTAGTGCTGGCCCAACTCGTCTTCCAGCGCCGCAACGCTGTCCGCATTATTGCGCGGCTGCATTCCCTCCCAGGTCACCACAATTCCCGGACGTGTTGCGAAGATCCGGCGTATCTCGGTGACCTGGTCGGCCCCGATGGCGCCTGCCTCCTTCCGGTCGCTGAGATGGCTCGGGAAGGCGTAGCGGGTTGGGATGCAGCTTCCCGTAAGGTGGTACAGCATCGGCTCTCCGTCGAAGACGTAGAGGCATCCCACCAGCCGAGGTTGGATGAAGGAGACGATCCTGCGGATCTCGGTGCCGTCGCCGCGCTGCCGAACGTGCTTCGTGACGAGGACGAAGCTCGCCAACAGTCCGAACAGGCCCACCAGCAGGGCCACGGGCACGCGCGGCGCCCTGCCTGCGCGACCCAGCTTCAGGCCGATGCTTCGCCACGCGCCAAACACGGGTGCCGCCATGGCCGAAAGCGGCACGAGGAGCGGCAGGGCGTAGTGCGTGTAATAGGTTCCGAAGGCCAGGAAGCCGGCAAGGGCCGCGAGCGACCACGCCGTCACGAAATCCTGCGCCGCCGCGGCGTTCCGATCATTCCCCGGCCACACCAGCCGCCTAGGCCAGCGGCTCAGGGCCGCGGCCAGCAGCAGTGGCAGGAGCAGAAGGATGATCGGCCCCAGTCGGCCCAGGGCCGAGCCTTCGCCGAAGGTGCTGCGCTCAAAGACCGACAGGAAGTTCGCATAGAGGAAGGCCTCGCCCTGGCCCCGCAGCACGTAGAAGGCCAGGGCCGCAGCGGTGGGCAGCAGGCCGCAGGCGATCCAGGAGACCCCTTGAGCCATGAGTGTGACGGGGCGGGTTCCGGCGCGCCAACCCTGCCAGAGTAGCGCACAGCCGAAGAATATCCCCTCGAACACGGCCGTATACTTCATCTGGATGGCTATGCCGGCGAGCAGCATGGCACCACAGCCCAGGGCAAGCCGCCTAGCCGGAGAACAACGTCCGGCGCGGAGCGTCAGCCAGGCCGCCAGGACAACGAACAGGTTGTAGAAGACCGGAGCTTGGCCACCCACGCCCTCGAAGGCGCCCAGGAAGGCCAGGTAGACCAGCCCGGCGCTGACCGCGCCGGCGCGCGTCGCGAAGCTCGCGGCCACCACGGAGATCATCCCGGCCGTCGCCGCGGCGAAGAGCGTCGCGACCACCTGGTACTGATAGACGCCCTCGCCCCCGAGAAGGCGGATGGCCGCGTAGATCAGGAAGAGGCCGACCGGCTTGCGATCCCACAGATCGACGAAGGGCAACGCGCCCTGAAGCATCCGGTCGCCGACCAGGAGGTAGAAGGTCTCGTCCACGCCCACAACAGGGTTTCCGAAGACCGGGGCACGGATCGCGAAGGCGAACAGCAGCAAGATCGCCGTGTTCATGACCAGCAAGCCGGCATCTCTCGGCCAAAGGGTCACAGGCCGAGCCGGTCGCGGATTTCCCCATAGGTCAAGCGTGCGGCCACGCCAAGGCGCCGGAGCCCATGGAAGGGGATCGGTCTCAGATCGGTGATCGGAAAGTCGATCTCCTCCTGCGATGCCCCCATGACCCGCCGAGCCACCTGCTCTCCCATCGCCGTTGCCATGGCCACACCACGACCATTATAGGCGAGGCAGGCGATGACCCCTGGTGCAGGCTCGTGCAGATGTGGGTAGTGGTCCGGCGTGACGGCCAGTCGGCCATTCCAGAAGTACTCCCAGCCGACTTCCTTGACCTGCGGCCAGAGGCGCCGTGCATAGCGTGTGAGACGCTGGAAATCCATCGGATCGGAGGTATCGCGGTCAACGCTGCGGCCGCCCATCAGCAAGCGCTTCCTTGCGTCCACCCGGTAATAGACAGTCAGCGAAGCGATCTCGAACAGCACAGGCCGTTCCGGCATGATCGTGGCGGCGAGATGATCGGGCAATGGCTCGGTGGCGGCTATGGCGCTGAAGACCGGCACGATGGAGCGCCGCAGCCCCTTCCAGATGTCGTCACTATACGCGTTAGTGGCCAGCACGAGCTTCTCCGCCGTCATGGTTCCGGCGGGTGTGACGACACGCCATCGCGTGCCTTGGCGCTCGATGCGAAGCGCAGGCGATGCGGCATGCACGTTGGCCCCGGCTCGCTGCGCCGCATCAGCCAGCCCGCGTGCGTAACCCAACGGGTTCACGCTGCCGCCGCGCCGATCGATCGAGCCTCCTATGTAGCGGTCGCTGCCGGTCAGGCACTGCATGCCCCTCGCGTCGAGGATCTCCACCGGGCCGCCACGCCGGGCATTGTCCTCAGCCGTAGCGCGGATAGTGGAAAATCCGTTCGCATGGAATGCGCCTCGGATGGTGCCACCTTGATGCGCTTCGCACAGAATCTGATGTTGCCGGATTAGTGAGAAGACCTTGTCCGGCGCTGCGCCTGACATGGTGATCATGCGCCGTCCGAGCTCAGGACCGAAATCCCGCTCCACCTTAGCAGGGTCATGCTTAAGGCCTGGGTTGACCTGCCCGCCATTGCGGCCGGAAGCGCCCCAGCCGGGTTCGTGTGCCTCCAGAACCGCCACGTCCACCCCTCTCTCCGCGAGGTGGAGCGCGGTCGAAAGACCTGTGAAGCCGCCGCCCACCACCACGACCGAGACCTGCCGTTCTCCCTGGAGCGGCGGTGCTACGACGGGCTGCCTTGCCGTGTCGGCATAGAGGCTGCGGGGCAGGGAGCGTGGCGAGACGGCGTTCATTCCGCGATCATCCGAGCAGGAAGCGGTTCCACTTGGTCTTCACCGTATCCAGATTGGCCGCCCACCATGCGGGGTCGTAATTGATCAGCTTGTCCTTGATGTCCGGGGCGGTGGGCAACAGCTTCAGCCGATCCGCAGACAGAAGCTCAGCCGCCTTGTTGTTCACGAAGCCATAGGTGATCAATGAGGAGAGCCGCGCTTGCGGGGCGGCAAGCGTGATGAACGCGGCGAACTTCTGGGCGTTCACGCGGTTCGGTGCACCCTTGAGAATGGCCCAGCAGTCGTTGCGCAGCAGCTGGTCTTGCCAGACAATCTCAACCGGAGCTCCGCTTGCCTGAATGGCCGCGATCCGGCCGTTCCAGGCCGTGGCCATCACCACCTCGTCGTCGTTCAGGAGCTGTGCTGGCTGCGCGCCCGCGCCCCACCACTTCACCACATTTGGCTTCAACTCGCTGAGCTTGCCGATCGCCTTATCGACATCGATAGGATAAACCTTGTCGCGCGGCGTTCCGGCCGCCAGCACCCCGAGTTCCAGATCCGGATTCAGCGCGCCTCCACCCATCATGGCACGTGGGCCGGGAAACTTCTTCACGTTCCACAGATCGGCCACTGTTGACGGCCTGCCACTCTTGAATGCGTCCGTTCGATAGGCATAGATCTGCGCATAAGGCAGCATGTCGACAAAGAGTTCCTTGCGGAATACTGGGTCGATGTTGTCCGTATCGAAAAGCGCGTAGTCGATTCTTTCCCAATAGTCGCCTCTGGCGGCCAGAGCCACGACCGAGGAGCCTTCCTGTTCAGTCACGTCGTATTCGATGTTGCCTGTATCGACCATCGCCTTGACCTTGGCGATATCGGGTCCCTCTGTCTCCACGACCTTGATGCCGGAGAGTTCCTCGAAAGGCTTGAAGTAGGCTCGCCGTTGCGCCTCCTGAAGGCTGCCCCCATAGGAGCAGACGCGCACCACTCCATTGCCCTTGAGCTTCTCGGGGATGGAGCGGATCTCCGGAAGAGCTACCCCTTGCGCCAGAGCCGGCATGCCAAAGCCCTGCGTGAGCGCCGAAGCCGCAGCAGCCGTTAGCCCGAAGGAGGCGGCCCGGTGGATGAAGCGCCGCCGCGTAAGATCCGCCGCATGAGGTGGCTCCGCCGCGAGGCGCGCAAGCAGGCGTGAGATACGGTCGTCCATGGCAATCTTCTCCCGTTAGGATCCGTTGGAAACACCGGAGCGCAGCCGGGCCGAGCGCCGCCGAAGAAACTCGGCGCCAAGCATCAGCAGCGTGGTCAACACGATCAACAGAGTCGAAGCGGCCGCGATCGTAGGGTCGAGATTGTAGTTCAACTGCTCCCACATGCGGCGGGGTAGGGTGACGGCGCCGGTACCAGCCAAGAAAAGGGCGATCAGCAGTTCATCGAAGCAGACCACGAAGGCAAAGACCGCGCCGGCGGTGATGCCCGGTCGGATGAGCGGCAGCGTGACTTGGCGAAAGGCCCCCCAGGGCGTGGCGCCCAGGCTGAGAGCCGCGCGTTCCAGCCGCCGGTCGAGGCCACTCAAAGCGGAGACAACGTTCACCACCATGAAGGGCACGGCCAGTGCAGTCTGTCCCAGGATCAGGGCGATCGGTCTTCCGATCAGGCCGAAGCGCGCATAGACATAATAGAGGCCGATCGCCACGACGATGCCCGGCGCCACGATTGGTGACAGGATCAGTGCCTGGATCAGCCCCTTGCCGGGAAAGCGTCCTCGCGCGAGTCCGATTGCGGCTGGCACACCGAGTCCGACCGAGAGCAGGGTGGATACCAGCGAGGTCCAGAGGCTCATCACGGCGGCGTTGGTCCAGGCCTCGTTACCGAAGAAGATCCGGTACCAGCCGAGGCCAAAGCCCGGAGGCGGAAAGGAAAGGTAGCGCGCGGTCGAAAAGGAGAGTGGCACCACCACCACCACCGGCAGGACCAGGAAGCCCAGCACCAGGACCAGCGCGGCGATCAGCAGGACACGGCGCAGCAGGGGCAACTCAATGCCCTCCCTGCAACACCCGTCCCAGCGGGACGATCCGGGCCAGCAGAGCGAAGGCGAGAGCGACGATCAGCAGCAGAACCACCGCCATTGCCGAGGCGCGCGCCCAGTTGAGCTGGTTCACCAGATCGCTGATCAACATCGCTATCATCACATCCGATCCAGCCCCCACAAGGACCGGGGTGATATAGAAGCCGACTGAAAGGGCAAAGACCAGAACGCAGCCGGCCGCGACGCCGGGCAGGGAAAGCGGCAGGACCACCTGCCTGAAGGCTGCAAAGGGTCCGGCACCCAACCCGTTCGCCGCCCGCACCAGGCGCCAGTCCAGACTGCGCAACGTCGCCGTCAGGGGCAGGATCATGAAGGGCAGCAGCACATGGACCATGGCAAGATAGACTGCCAGGCGCGTGTTCATCAGCTGCAACGGCGTATCGATCAGTCCGCTCGCGACCAGGGCATTGTTGACGATGCCGCGCCGCCCGAGCAGTGCCATCCAGGCATAGGTGCGCACCAGGATGCTGGTCCAGAAAGGGATCAGCACCAGGATCATCAGCAGGTTCGCATGGGACTGCCGCATGCGCGCGAAAGCATAGGCCACCGGATAGGCGAGCAGCAGGCAGAGCAGCGTGACCGCAAGGCTTATCTGCATGGTGATGCCGAGCACGCGCCAGAAGATCGCATCACCGAGCAGCGAGATGAAAACCGAGATCGTCCAGCCTTCCTCGGTGAGCAGGCTGCGGGACAGCATGGCAGCTACGGGGTAGGCATAGAAGACGAGCATATAGAATAGCAGCGGCAGAACCAGCAGTATCATTGCATGCCGTGAACCGAAGGCTCGCCGGTTCTTGGTTAGGTCCGTGCCCGCCATGGGCAGCGCGACAGTCCCGGGGCCGCTTCCCAATGGCAAAGGTGCGTTCATGGCTGCTTTCCCTGCCGCAGGGAGAGACCGAATCCCGGAGCTGGACAGGCGCATTTCGTCTCGTCCATGCTGAATTCCCGATGCTGAGAAGAGGTCAAGCAAACCGGATGCCAGAGGACGCAGCAACTCCCCATCCTGAGAACTCCGGTGCCGAGATCACCCTCCGTGAGATCACCAAGCGTTACGGCAGCCACCTTGCCATCGACCGGCTTTCACTGTCGATCCGGCGCAGCGAATTCATCAGCTTCCTGGGTCCTTCCGGGTCCGGCAAGTCCACCACGCTGATGATGATCGCCGGCTTCGAAACACCCGAATCCGGCCAGATTGCCCTGGACGGGCGGGATGTGACCCATTTGCCCCCGCATCGGCGCGGAATCGGGATGGTCTTCCAGAGCTATGCGCTCTTTCCCCACATGACGGTGGCGGAGAATGTCGGCTTTGCCCTGAAGCAGCGCGGGGTCGGCAAGGCGGAGATCGTGGAGCGTGTGCGCCAGGCACTGGACCTTGTCCGGCTATCCGCTTTCGGTGGCCGTTATCCGCAGCAGCTCTCCGGCGGTCAGCAGCAGCGCGTGGCCATTGCCAGGGCGGTGATCTTCAACCCGCCGGTGCTGCTGATGGACGAGCCGCTCTCGGCCCTCGACAAGCAACTGCGCGAGGAGATGCAACTGGAGATCAAGGCACTGCATGAACGCCTTGGCATCACCTTCATCTACGTCACGCACTACCAGAAGGAGGCGCTGGTCATGTCTGACCGGGTGGCTGTGATGAACCAGGGGCGGATAGAGCAACTCGACGATCCGG
Organism: Roseomonas mucosa ATCC BAA-692; assembly: GCF_000622225.1. Taxonomy (GTDB): domain Bacteria; phylum Pseudomonadota; class Alphaproteobacteria; order Acetobacterales; family Acetobacteraceae; genus Roseomonas; species Roseomonas mucosa. Next base: position 7,846 of record NZ_JHWD01000038.1, read on the forward strand.
CCACACTCTATGATCGCCCCTCCAATCGCTTCGTCGCTTCCTTTGTCGGCGAGGCGAATTTCCTGCCCGTGGAGGATATGGGGGTGGATCGCCCAGGGGTGCGCTGCGTATCGCTGGGCGGCACCCTCCTGCGAGGTACCGTCGCTTCCTCGGCAGCCCCGGGGCAGGCCTGCATGATCCGGCCGGAGAAAATCGGAATCCTTCCAGCCGGCAGTCCGGTCCCGCCGGGTCGGAATCATCTGATGGCCACGGTACGCGAAGTGACCTTCATGGGTGAGTTGACGCGCTGCGTGCTGCAACTCGATGCCGGTGGCGATCCCGTGGTCGCAAAGCAGCAGCATCGGGCGGATGCGATTGTCGTGCGACCCCAGGAGCGCGTGGCCCTGACCTGGGCGGTCGAGGACACGCTTCTGGTCTGAGGCCCGCCTACAATCCGGCCTCAGCGGCCGATATTCTGTCTCCAGCGCTCGCTTCGTGAGGTCGGCTGACGGAAGTTCCGGTGTCATGCGGAACACTTGTCCTGCCGGCTTCGCGGCGCGCATGTCGGCCCGCGAGCAGGCCATGCTTCGGCGCCAGGGTGAGGGCCAAGGCGAACAGCAGCGACAGCACGACGACGATGCTACCTGCGGGAGAGATGTTGGCGTGGTAGCTGGCGAGGATACCGATGAGGGTGGCGGCCACGGCGGCGGTCACGGCGATGGCCGACATGCGGCCGAAGCGATCGGACAGCAGATAGCCGATGCACCCTGGCGTGATCAGCAGCGCTACCACCAGGATGACACCGACCGCCTGCACGCCGGCCACCACCGCTGCCGAGAGCAGGGCGAGGAAAAGGTAGCGCAGCATTCCGGTGTTGAGTCCGATCCCCCGCGCATGTGTCGCGTCGAAGCAGAAAAGCGTCAGATCGCGGCCCTTTACCAGCAGGACAGCCAGCGTGATGCCGCCGACGATCAGGGTCTGCCACAGGTCCTCCCGCTCAATCCCCAGAATGTTGCCGAAAAGGATGTGGGTGATGTGGGCCTCGGTGGTCAGGAAGGCCAGCATGACGATGCCGGCCGCGAACATGCCGGTGAACACGACCCCGAGTGCCGCATCCTCCTTCACCCGGCTATGGCTTTGGACGAAACCTGCTCCCAGCGCGCAGAACATGCCGGCAGCAAAGGCGCCCGGCGCCAGTGGCAACCCGGCCGCGGAAGCCAGCACGACACCCGGCAGGATCGCATGGGAGATCGCATCACCCAGCAGTGACCAGCCCTTCAGCACGATGTAGCAGGAGAGCAGTGCGCAGGCCGTCGCAACCAGGGCGCCGGCCCCCATCGCCTCCAGCATGAAGCCATGGCTGAACGGAGCGAGGAAAGTGTCGATCATGCCGCTTGTTCCAGCCTGCCCGCCTGTCGCTTGGCACGGCGGCTGGCCAGGATGCCATGCCGTGGCGCGAGGATCAGAACCGCCGTGAAAATCAGTGCCTGTAGTGTGACGATGACGCCGCCGGTGGAGCCGTCCAGGAAGTAGCTGAGATAGGCGCCGGTAAACGCGGTACTGGCGCCGAGGGCCGTGGCACCCGCCATCATCCGTCCGAAACGATCTGTCAGCAGATAGGCCGTGGCGCCCGGGGCCACCAGCATGGCAATGACCAGCACCGCGCCCACTGCCACCATGGCTGTGACGGCGACAGCGGCGACACAGCCCAGCAGCAGCATCTGCAGCAGGCGTGTGTCAAGCCCGATCGCCTGTGCATGGGCGGCATCGAAGGCCCAGAGTGTCAGGTCGCGCCCACGCAGTGCCATGACCAGCAGCACGCCGGCCGAGACAAGCAGCATCTGCATCGTGTCGGCCGGCGCGATGCCAAGCACGTTGCCGAACACCACCGTCTGCAGCCGCATATTGCTCGGGTAGAGCGTCAGCAGGACCAAGCCGAGGCCGAAGAAGGCGGTAAAGACCACGCCGATCGCGGAGTCCTCGCGGATGCGGCTGTTGCGGCGAATGAAGCCCATGCACCAGGCGGCCAGCATGCCCGAGGCGAAGGCACCGAGTGCGAAGGGCAGGCCCAGGATCCAGGCCAGCGCCACGCCCGGCACCACGGCGTGCGACAGCGCATCGCCCAGCAGCGACCAACCCTTGAGCGCCACGAAACAGGACAGCAGGCCACAGACAGCGCCGATCACGGTGCTGACATATATCGCATTGCGCATGTATTCGTAGGCGAAGGGGATCAGCAACTCCTCCGTCACGGCCGGATCTCCATCGAAGGCTCCCTCATACCTCCGGGCCCAGGCGGCCGAGCACCCGCCCATCGGTGGTGACCACGAACCGCTCGCCATTCCCGCCGTCCCGCAGCGTCAGGCGTTCATCGGCCTGCGCTGTCCCCGGGCTGGACGGCTTGGCGGCGTCGCCGAAGGCGCGCGCGATCTGGGCGGGGGTGAAGACGTTACCGCAGGGGCCGGCGGCAAGCACGGTACCCTTGACCAGCGCCACCTGATCGCAGAATTCCGGCACGCTGGCGAGGTCGTGGGTGGAGACGAGGATGATCCGCCCTTCCGCCCGCAGTTCCCGCAGCAGTTCCATAATCTGGCCTTGTGTGGTGACGTCCACGCCTCCAAAGGGTTCGTCCAGGAGGATGATCCGGCCGTCCTGGGCCAGCGCACGGGCGAGGAAGACACGCTTCTTCTGCCCACCCGAGAGCTGCCCGATCTGCCGCCCGGCGAATTCCTCCATGCCGACCCGGCGGAGTCCTTCCTCCACGGCGGCACGATCCGCAGCGGAAGGGATGCGCAGCATGTTCATGTAGCCGTAGCGGCCCATCATGACGACATCGCGCACACTGACCGGAAAGGCCCAGTCCACCTCCTCGTTCTGGGGGACATAGGCCATCCAACTGAGTTTCTGCGCCTCGCTCACCGTGCGGCCGCCAATCCGGACTGTGCCGGAGGCCGGCCGTACCATGCCCATGATGGCCTTGAAGAGCGTGGACTTGCCGGCGCCGTTGACGCCGAGCAGCCCGCAGATCGTAGGCCCGTCCAGCCGCAGCGAGGCATCCCTCAGCGCGACATGGCCGTTGGCATAGGCGACCGTTACCCCCTCCACCCTGAGGTCGAGCGTCTTGCCTTGTGGCGGCCCCGGATCCGGTGCCGCCCTGGACAGCAGCCGTCGGCCGATGCGGCGCAGGGACGAGGCGCCGTGTCTGTCCTGCCTCGGCAGTGCCACGCCACGCGACGGGGACATGAGCATGACGTGTCTACCGTCCAGGCGGCGGCTGGAAGGCGCGGACGATGGTGCTGGCGTTGTATTCCAGCAACTTGACGAAGGTCGGCGCCACGCCATCTTCCGCCGTCAGGCTGTCCACGTACAGCACGCCACCGAACCTGGCGCCGGCCTCGCGTCCGACCTGTTTCATGGCCCGGTCGCTGACCGTGCTTTCGCAGAACACCACCGGGATCCGGTTCTTCCGTACCGTGTCGACGACACGCCGGATCTGGCGGGGTGTACCTTCCTCCTCGGCATTGATCGGCCAGAGGTAGAGTTCCTTCATGCCGTAGTTCCGGGTCAGGTAGGAGAAGGCGCCCTCGCAACTCACCAGCCAGCGGCGCTCCTCGGGAATGCCGGCAAGCTGCGCACGGATCGGCGCGTCGAGCGCGCCGATCTGCTGGGTGTAGCGAGCCGCATTGGTGTTGTAGGTCTCGGCATTGCGGGGGTCGGCCGCTGTGAGTGCCCGGCGAATGTTTTCGACATAGATCACCGCATTGGCGGGTGACATCCAGCTGTGCGGGTTGGGGCGGCCAGCATAGGGACCCTCCGTGATGCCGATGGGCTCGATGCCCTCGGTCAACACCACCGAGGGAACATCCTTTACCCGCTGGAAGAAGCGCTCGAACCAACGTTCCAGGCCCATGCCGTTCCAGAGGACGAGGTCCGCCGCCTGGACCTTCACGATATCCAGTGGCGTCGGCTCATAGTCATGGATCTCGGCGCCCGGCCGGGTGATCGATTCCACGATCGCGGCCTCGCCGGCCACGGTCTGGGCCATGTCCTGCAGGATGGTGAAGGTGGTGACCACACGCAGTGGCCGGTCGCGCGGGGTCTGGGCGGCGCCTGTGGCCTGGCTGCCGAACAGGAAGACGGCGGCAAGCGCTGCCATCGCGAGAAAGCGCCTGGGCGATCGGTTGTCCAGCATGAACTTTCCTGTAGCTATTGCTCGTATGTCAAGTCCGATACAAAGCATGTAGCATAGGCTACAATCAAGAGCGGAACCTGCGAACTTGGCCCGGCCGTGGCATTTTCATCGGCATGAGGTATTCTTCGGCCTGATGATGCAGGACGACGCTGAGCAAGGCAGGCCGGGAGATCCGGACGTGACGCTGCCCGAAGAAGACATGCAGGCCGCGCGCCATGCCTCTGCGCGTGCCGGCCGTGCCTCGGCCGTGCTTGAGGACTACGTCGAACTGATCGACGACCTGCTGGAGCGGGAAGGGGAGGCCCGTGCAACCGATCTGGCGCGCCGCCTGGGGGTTTCGCACGCCACGGCCATCAAGAGCATCGGGCGGCTCAAGGGTCTGGGGCTCGCTCAGTCAAAGCCATACAGGGGCATTTTCCTGACCCCGGAGGGTCATGCCCTGGCGCGGAAGGTGCGGGCACGCCATCGCGTTGTGGTCGATTTCCTCAAGGCGGTCGGCGTACCCCCGGAAATCGCGGAAAGCGATGCTGAGGGATTGGAGCATCACGTCAGTGATGAGACGCTTGAGGCGTTCTCCAAGTTCCTGCGCCAGCTTTAACCCAGGGCCAGATCCGGGTCTGGCCAACAGCTTCGCTTCAGGCCCCGGCGAGACGCGGTTCACCTTCAGGATGCCGTTGACGAGAGCAACGGACGGATGGCGCAGGATCGCGACAGCTTCCCCTTCACCCGGATCGGTTGATCAGGCGTTCATGTCACCTGCTCGTCCGCGTCCCCAGGACGCGGGCGAGCGCCATTTCACCATGCGGATGGTCGGGAAACGGCTACCGCAATGGCGACGATCAGTCAGGCGAAAAGAAAATCCGTTGCCGTGAGGTGAGGTACACCGTGCACGACCACCACGCTGCTGGTGGAGAACTGAATGGAGGTGGCGTTAGGATCCGAATCCCCGATGACGGCGCCTGCCACGAGCGTGAGGTCGGCAAAACCGTGGATGCCTTGGCTGGCATAGCCGGTCAGGTCGATGTGGTCCTTGCCTTGCTCGAAATCCATGATCTGGTCGCGACCGCTACCGGTGGCGAAGACGAACGTATCGCTGCCACCTCTGGCGGTGCCAGTCTTCGGCCCGTCGCCCCACATGATCTCGAAGGAGTTGCTGCCGGCGATCAGGATATCATTGCCGCCCCTCGCCTGGTCGGACAGGGCTCCGTCGCCATACATCATGACGTAAGGGGCGTTGCTCCCCCCCACGATCACGTCGTCGCCGCCGCGCGCGTGTTCGGTCAGCCGGCCGTCGCCATAAGCATAAAGGCTCTGAGCGCCATCCGAGAGCCGGAAATGGTCATTTCCGCCACGGGCGTGGCCGCTGAGGATCGAGGCGTCGCCGTAAAGTGCCATCCCGATGCCGCCGCCGATGATGGTATCGTCGCCGCCGCGCGTGGTGCCATCCATGGTCCGCGCATCGCCGGCGACGAAGCCACCGCCTGACGCACCGTTCGAGCCAGGGTAGATCAGGTCGTTACCCCCACGGGATGCGCCGTGCAGCTCCAGCGCGTCGCCCACGATCGTGATGCTGAGGTGGGAGCCGAAGCCACCGAAAATGGTGTCGTTGCCGCCGCGGCTGGAGCCATCCATCGTGGCGGCGTCGCCAGCGATGAGTTCGGTCGAGTAGCTCGCGCTGACGCCGTAGATGATGTCATTGCCGCCGCGGGCATGGCCAGCCAAGGCCTGGGCGTCGCCATACAACTGGTCGTTGTAGCGACCGGTGTAAGGATCTATCGGTTCGAGGCCGCCGCGCAGGATCTGGGCTCCCCCGGACTGAGAGCCGGACAGGGTGCCGGTGGTGTCGCCATAATAGGTGGGCACGGTTGTTTCCTCCGTCGCCCGCTTCTCCTCGGGGCGGCAGTTTGATTCGTAATCGAATCGTACCGGGAAATCCATGGCGTTGTGCTTGAATGTTCTCATCCGCTGCAAGCAGGGCTGCCGGGTGAGACGGCATGAAGCACCGGAGGGCGACGCATGACGTGCGCTTCAACGTCATCTGCCCAGGCTTCGTGCGTGCGCCACTGGCGGAGAAGCAGATCCCGAAGCAGGTACATCAGCGACGATGACGTCATGCACAAGGTGATGCTGAAGGACACGGTGGGCGGCGGTTCACCACAGTGGACAACGTGGCCCAGACCGTGGTGTTCCTGTCCGGCTTCCCGGCCAATGCGCTGACCGGGCAGTCGGTCGTGGTCAGCCCCGGCTGGTTCATGCAGGAGGAGCCTCCGTCCAGCAACGCCGCCTTGAGGGTGCGTTCTGCCTATCGGGGCCGGGCCGCTGGGGAACGTACCTGTTGCTTGTGCTGAAAAGCTGCTGTCAGCTTCGCAGGGAAAGCAGAAGCAGTGCGGCGGCGGCCACCGCGATCAGGCGGATCAGCTTGACGACGCGACCCGGCTCGATCCTGGGCCGCAGCATGAAGCCGCAGCCTGCCCCGGCCAGACAGGCGGTGATCAGGCTCCACAGAATGCCAGCTCCCGTGGCGCTGGTGGTGGGCAGGCCGGCGACTGCGAGGGCCACGCCATACCCCACGCAGGAAACCGGCTGCATGACACGCCGTACCTCGTCGCCGGAGCGTCCCGCGCGGGCCAGCGCGACGGGAGTTACCGGACCGGGACTGGCGGTCCACAGGGTGAGCATCCCTGTCACGATGCCGGCCCCGGCGATCCCCGCCCAACCCTTATCGAATCCGGTGACGGGTGCGGTCGGGCGCGGCAACGCAGCGAGAAGCAGGACAGCGGCCGTTATTCCCTTCAGCGCAGCCTCCGGGATGGACGGCAGGACGGCCGCTGCCGCACAGCCCAGCAGGATGGAGCCCGATGACAGGGCCACATCCCCCCAGCGCAACCGCACCCCACCCAGAGCCGTGGCCACCAGGGACACGAGGAGGTTGAGCAGCAAGAGGACCGGTATGCCGACGGCGGTGCCAAGCCACAGGAAGAGCGCGGCCCCGCAAACGATGCTGAGGCCGGCACCGACCGCGACCTGGATCGCGGCGCCGGCCGCGACCAGCGCCATACAGACCATGATGAGAAACATGACGATCCCTGGTTGGTGGCGCCGGTCAGCCGGCCAACGCGATGCGGTGGCTCGCCGAATCCGGATGGATCTTGACGATCGGCGAACCGGCGATCGCGGCTTCCGCCCGGGCCGCCACCTCGCGCATGGTGGCACGTGCATCCCAGTCCAATGGCCACCCGCGCCAGAGCCGGAGGCGGCCCGCCACGAAGACGGCCTCGATCTGGTCGCGGTTGCCGAAGCGGGTCAGCTCCCACATCAGGTCCCGTGACGGCACGAGCTCCGGCACGGCGAGGTCCACCAGCAGGAAGTCGGCCGCGAGGCCCGGCGCGATGCGGCCGGTAACGGCGCCGAGGCCGAGCGCGTCCGCGGAGGCCGCCGTGGCATGGACCATCCACGGCCAGCCGCCGCCGCAGGAGAAATCGCCCTGCGGGATGCCATAGGCGAGACGCTGCGAGGCCTCTGCCGCATCGAGCAGGCGGAACGCATCGCTGCGGGTGGCGTCGGTGCCCAGCGCCAAACCTATGCCCATCTCCAGCATGGCCGTGGCGGGCGCGACGGCATTCCCCTTCCATTGCGAGGCGACAGGGCAGTAGGCCACCGTGGCACCGCTGTCGCGCAGCAGCCCCAGCTCGCGCGGCGTGACCAGAGTCACGTGCGCCAGGAGTGCGGCCGCGTTCAGCGCGCCGGTCGCCTGCAGGTGCTCCACCGGCCGCAGCCCGCGTGCGACGAGGGAGCGCTCCACGGCGACGAGGTGCTCGTTGGCATGGGTCTGGAACGGCACGCCGGCTTCGGCGCAGAGGGAGGCGACCCTGTGCAGCATGGCATCCGTCGCCACCTCCGGGATCGAGATGGCGAGGGACGGATGAACCAGCCCGTCCGAGGCCCAGCGGGCGAGGTGGCGTTCCGCACGTGCGAGGATCGGGGCCGGATCGGCAGGTTCTGGCCCGGTTGCGTCGTTGCAGATCAGGCCGAGCACGGTGCGTAGCCCGGCCCCCCGCACCGCGTCGGCGATGGGGTCTAGGTCGCCCTCATGCCGGGTCCCGGCATCCACCACGGTCGTGAAACCGCCTCGCAGCGCCTCCAGGGCCGCGAGCTTCGCGGAGAGCCCCGCCATTTCCCCGCCGAGGTGCGATTCCATCGGCACCCAGATGCGGCGGAAGATCTCGGAGGGTTCACCGAAGGCGAGCGACTTGCCAATGGCCTGGGTCAGGTGATGATGCGCATCGATGAAGCCCGGCATCAGCGCGTGATCCGGCAGGTCGATCGGAGCGAGATCCGCGTTCGCGGCGAGGATCGCCGGAGCCGGGCCGACCGCGGCGAAGCGGCCGTGCTCCACCAGGACGGCGACGTCGCGCACGAAACCTTCGGGCAGCAGGGCCTGGCCTGGCCGCAGCAGCAGGCGGGAGGCGGCCAGGATCTCGGGGGAAAGGGTGCGCATCGATCAGTCCAGGGTCACACGGTCAGGCATGACGGCGCGCAGTGGCGCCTCCGCGATCGCCGCGCGGAAGACGGCGGGCTCGGTGGAGGCGCCGCGCGCGGCCCCGGTCTCGGCCAGCCAGCGGCCCTCGCGTTCCATCAGATCGAGCAACGGCCGGTCGAGGCTGATTCGGGCGTCGTAATCGGGCCAAGCCGCGCGCACAGCTTCAAGGTTCTGTGCCCGGCCCGCCAGCCGCGCGGCCGCGGCCTGGGCCGCCTCGGTTTCGGTGGCCATGGCCGCCTCGGCCTTGAGCAGCGCTGACAGAAAGCGGCCCGTCACGTCGACGTCCCGGACGAAGGCCTCGGAGGCGACGAGAAGGTAGGTCGGCTGATAGGACCTGACAGGGATCTCAGCATAGTCGGCACCCAGTGCACGGCGCGTGCCGGCATAGGCGTTCGGGAAGGGGGCTGCCGCATCCACATCGCCGCGCGCGAGCGCCGCAATGAGGTCGGCCGGCCCGATATTGACGATCTCGGCCTGGATGCCGGCCGTGGCCAGTTCCGACATCAGCATGAAATGCGTGTTGGTGCCGAGCGTGACACCGAATTTCCGGCCCGCCGGCGTGGCGAGCATGGGTGCCGTGCCGCCCTGCTTCTTCGTGACGATGCGCATGCCCCTGTAGCGGGACAGCGTGCCGACCACGCCGAACTTCTGCGCGCGCAGTGCTCCGACCACGACGGGAAGCTCCGCCATCATCGCAAGGTCGACTTGGCCGCCGATCAGCGCCTCGAAGGCCTCGCGCCCAGTGGGGAAGTTGGTGACAGCCGGAGCAAGACCCGCCGCCCCGAACAGGTCGCGCTCCTGTGCCAGGGCAAATTGCGGTGCCTCCACGGAGAGGCCGCCGCCGATCCGGACAGGGCGTGGCGATTGGGCACGCGCCAGGCTGGGCATGATTGCGGGAGCGAGGAGGAGGGCGCCGGCAAAGGCGCGGCGGGTGACGCGGGTCATCGGTCGGTCCATAGAAAGACAGGGGTCAGGCGGCCTCGGCCGCCGGTGCGTGGCGCAGGAGGCCCATGATGCGATTGCGCTGGGCGAGGTACTCGGGGCCCACCTCGGCGCCGGCGCGGGCGGCGCGATCGCCCAGCTCTATCGTCTCGACGATCCGGCCGGGGCCGGCGGCCATGACATGGACGCGATCCGCCAGCACCAGCGCCTCGTCCACGTCGTGCGTGACGAAGAGCACGGTGGTACGGTGCGCCCGCCAGACGCCGAGCAGCAGTTCGTGCATCGAGGCCCGGGTCTGGGCATCCAGGGCGCCGAAGGGCTCGTCCATCAGCAGAACCCGGGGCCGCGCCGCCAGGGTGCGGGCCAGCGCCACGCGCTGCTTCATGCCGCCCGAAAGCTGCCCTGGGTAGGAATCCCCTCGTCCGGCGAGGCCGACCTCCGCCAGCGCGGCCTCCGCCGCCTGACGGCGCCTGACGGCGGAATGGCCAAGCCGCCTGAGGGCGAATTCCACGTTCCCGCGCGCGGTGAACCAGGGGAACAGCGCGTATTGCTGGAAGACGACGCCGACCTCGGGGCTCGGGCCGCGGATGGGGCGGCCATCCACCGTCACCGCGCCACCGGACAGCGGCACAAAGCCGGCGATGGCGTTGAGCAGGGTGGACTTGCCGCAGCCGGACGGCCCGATGAGCGCGGTGAAGGAGCCGGGCTCAAGGACCAGTTCCGTGGGGGCGTGGGCCTGTACAGGCCCACGCCGGCCCATGAAGCGGATCTCGGCCGCGGTCGCGCGGACCGCTCCGGTGGAAAGGGTGGTGCTCACATGACCTCCCAGTGCACGAGGCGGCGGCTGGCGGCGACGAAGGCCGCATCCAGCGCCGCGCCGAGCACGCCGAGGAGGATGAGGTTCACGAACATCACGTCGGTCTGCATGAACTGGCGGGCCTCCTGAATGCGGAAGCCAATGCCGGAGGAGGCGCCGGTCAGCTCCGCCGCAACCAGGGAGAGAAAAGCCAGCGCGGCCCCCATGCGCAGCCCCGCGACGATATGCGGCGCGGCGGCAGGCACCACGACCTCGAAGAACTCCCGCAGACGGCCCGCCCCCAGCGAACGGGATGCGCGGATATAGGTCCCCGCGACGGAAGAGGCGCCGTGATGCGTGCTGAGCCAGACGGCGAGGAAAACGGTATAGGCGATCACGAAGTGCTTCGATCCCTCCCCGATGCCGAACCAGACGATGGCCAGCGGCACGAGGGCGATGGCGGGGATGGGGCGCAGCAGCATCAGCATGGGCGTCACGGCATGGCCGATCAGGCGAGTGCGTGATGTCAGCAGCCCCACCAACACGCCCAGCGTGGCGCCGATGGCAAAGCCGATGGCCGCCCGGCCGAGCGAGACGCGCAGATCGCCGAGAAGCGTTCCATCCGTCCACAACTCGACAAAAGCCGCGGTGACGACGGGCGGGCTCGGCAGGAAAACGGGGTTCACGCCCGGCAGAGCACTGAGGACCCACCAGAGGAGTACGATGCCTGCGAGGGCGGCGGGCACGCGGCCGGCGCGGCCTAGCATCCTGATCAAGTGAAGCTCCGTTTTCGCTGGATAAGCACCTTGTTATAACTAGTCATATCTCGTCATAGTAGGAGGATATGTGATCAATGGGGCAAAAATATCCCTTCGCGGTAAGATCTCCGCATAGGAAAAAGGCGATGTGATGAGAAAAGAAGCGGACGATGGTTCGGATTACCCAAGGCCGCTCTACGACGTGATCCGGGACGCCCTGCGAGCGGATATTGCCGCCGGACGGCTGAGGACCTTCGACCGCCTGCCCTCCGAGGCGGCTCTGCAGTCGCGCTTCTCCGTGTCCCGCATCACCGTGCGACGGGCCGTGGGGGAGTTGGCACGGGAAGGCTTGGCTTTCGTGGTGCCCGGCAAAGGCTGGTTCGTCGCACGCCCTCGTGCGGTGCAGCCTCTCCATAGTTTGCAAGGTTTGTCCGAGGCCATGGCCGCGAAGGGGAGGAGCATCCGTAACCGTGTTCTCCACGTGCGCGAGGAACCCGCGAAGGCCGATAGTGCCGAGTGGCTGCGCTTGCCGGAGGGCGCTCCAGTGACATCCATCCGGCGTCTCCGGCTGCTCGATGGCGAGCCGCTTTCGGTGGAAGACACCTGGCTACCTGTAGAGCTCGGCCGACGGCTGGCTGGAATGGATCTGGAAGGGCGCGACGTCTTCGCGATGCTGGAAGGGGATCTCGGCGTGCGGCTGGGGCGAGCGGATCTTGTCATCGGTGCCATCGCCGCAACCCTCCCTCACACCACGCTGCTGGAAGTGGTGGAAGGGGCTCCACTCCTACGGATCGAGCGGCTGACGCACGATGCGAACGGCACGCCGATTGATGCTGAGCAGCTCTATTATAGGGCCGACGCATTCCAGTATCAGGTCAGCGTGAACCGATAGGGGCCTGGCAGAAGCAGATGAAGGCGCAGACAAGGTGGGATGTCTTGCGCAGCGCCGTGACTGAGCCGACCGGCGGTGTCGAGGCCGCAGCGGCGAGAAAAACTTGCCAGGGCGGATCTTGCAATATGCCTTCATACCGGCCGTGAATATGCCGAAACGGCATAGCGCAGCTGATGGGCACGGGCTGTGCTTCACACCCATCAGAAGTGCAGGAACAACGCTCCATTCCAACAGGCCCTGGAATACCAGAACACGGGTCCGACGAACCTCACGAACGGATCAACGCATCGGGAACTGTTCAATCCCAGCTACATATTTTTCTCCGAGAACGAATACTTAAGAACGATGTTCTTCCGGCACCATCACGAAGTCGAATGGAGACCGCCAGGCGATATCACCCTGGATGGGTTCAAACGACGCTATCAGCGTTTTCTTAACCCCAAACACAGCGTCGGATTCCAGGTAAGGATCGCCGTCAACAAAGATATGGGTCACAATCTTTCGGAACCCTGGCGCTGTCACCATGTAGTGCATATGGGCAGGACGATAGGGATGGCGTCCTAGATGACTGAGCATCTTGCCGACAGGCCCATCATCGGGGATTGGATAGCTGACTGGCTTTATGCCAACAAAGCTGTATTTCCCGTCGGAACCGGTGACGAACCTGCCACGATTGTTCCATTTCGGTTGAATGCCGGGTTGTTGCACATCATAGAAGCCTTCCGCGTTGTCCGACCAGACATCCACGGTCGCGCCGTCGATAGGTTCGCCATTCAGATCAATGACACGGCCTTCGTAGAGGCAGCTTTCGCCTTTGCCGTCCAGTGAGATCGAATCGCCCATCTGGCGAACCGGCGCACCATCGACATGAAATGGGCCAAACACGGTGTTCTCAGTCGCGCCAAGCGGGCGGCGGTTGTTGATCGCATCGACCAGCATCGACAGGCCTAATGTATCCGACAACAGGATGAATTCCTGCCTCTCCTCAGAGCAGATCTGACCGGTTCGGGTCAGGAATGCGATGCCGGCCTCCCATTCTTCCTGCGTGAGGTGCACTTCCTTTGCAAAGGCGTGCAGATGCCTGACCAGCGCGGTGAAGATCTCGGCCAGGCGCGGGTCAACGTCAGGACCCATGCGGCCATTGACCGCATCGGCTGATCCTTCCTCGTTGAAATAAGGAATCATCGGAAAACCTCAGGAGCTGAAGGGACGGCGGCCCAGCCAGGCATCTTGCAGAAGCTGGCGAACACCATTGCGTTCGATCCGGCGCGGGTTCGGATAGGGCGTAAGCACGGCCAGATCCGCCACATTGTCCAGATCGGCCTCGGTCACGCCGAGCGACCTCAGCGCCAGCGGAGCGCCCATGCGCTGAGCGAAGTCATAAAGGCCACCGGCTGCACTGCCGCTGTCCAGAAGCCGGGCGGCCGGTTGCAGCACCTCAGCGGCGGCCACCTCGTTGTACGCTATGGCATGAGGCAGGACTATGGCATGGGTCTCGGCATGAGGCAGGTTCAGCGTGCCGCCCAGTGTGTGACACAGCTTATGATGCAGGGCCATGCCGACCTGGGCCAGCACCGTTCCACATAGCCAGGCGCCGAACAGCGTGTCTTCGCGGGCGGCCAGATTGTCCGGCGCCGTGACCACCCCAGGCAGACCCGAGACAAAGGCACGGATGCCTTCGACCGCCAAGGCACTGGAGAGCCGGTTGGCGTCATGGGCATAGAGCCCTTCGACGGCGTGGGCCATTGCATTCAGCCCGCTGGTAACAGTCATAGACACAGGCAACGTGGCGACCAGTTCCGGGTCATAGATGATGACCTCGGGCTGGACTTTCTCCGACCTCAACGTGGTTTTCACACCGTTCTCGGTCTGACCCAGCACCGGTGTCGCCTCGGATCCGGCATAGGTGCTGGGCAATACGATTTGTGGCAGGTCTGTCCGCAGCGCGATGGCCTTGCCCAGCCCGATGGTCGAGCCGCCGCCAACAGCGACGACGCAATCCGCCTCACTTGCCGCGACCTGTTTGAGGGCGGCCTCCGTGACATCGACTGGCGTGTGCATCGTCGCGTCGGTGAACAGGCCCACGGCGCGCGGGCCCAGTGTCTGGACAATGTCCTCTCCTTCGCGGACCTGCTGAGGGGTGGTCAGCACGAATGCACGTGACAAGGATAGAGCATCCAGTTCCCGATCCAGGGACCGGCGCGCACCGCGGCCAAAATGGACGCGCACCGGGGCGCCTCCCTGCGCGAAACCCGCATGAAAGACCGGCATGACCTAAGAGCGCCTAACAGAACCGCCTAATCTGGCCGAGGCAGACGAGGGCGCAGGCGAGTGTGGTGAAGGCGAGGTGGATGTCGGCGCGGCGCTCGTAGCGGATGGTCAGGCGTCGGTAGCGGGCGAGCCAGGCGAAGGTACGCTCCACCACCCAGCGGTGTCGTCCGAGGCGGGCGCTGCTCTCGATGCCACGGCGTGCGATGCGCGGGGTGATGCCACGGGCGCGGCACTCCCGGCGGCAGCGACGGTGGTCGTAGGCCTTATCGGCGTGGAGTTTGCCCGGCCTTTGCCGTGGGCGGCCGCGATGGCCGATCCTGATCCGCGGCACGGCATCCAGG
>NZ_JHWD01000039.1 GCF_000622225.1 Roseomonas mucosa ATCC BAA-692
TGATCTTCAGGTAAACTTCATCCATGTGCCAGGTGTCGCCCGGTCTTGGCCGCCGCTTGCGCAGCTTGGCCGCGAACTCCGTGCCGAAGCGGAGGCACCAGCGACGGATACTCTCGTAGCTGACCACCACGCCCCGCTCGGCCAGGATCAGCTCGATGTCGCGTAGGCTCAGGCTGAACAGGTGGTAGAGCCAGACAGCATGCTGGATGACCTCGGCCGGGAAACGGTAGCCGGGGTAGGTGGTGGGCTCGGACGGCATGCCGCCAGCTTCGCCTGACGAGTTCGTTCCAGCCAGAGCTGGCCAACGTGACAATGCCGCCTGAGGGGATGAACGGGCTATCCTTCCACGCCGACCGCGAGCGCGACCTGCCGGCGGATGGCGGCCAGCTGCTCGGGCGTGATGTGCGACGCGGTCGCCCTCAGTCGCAGCTTGGAGGTGGTGGCGACCAGGTGCGATACCGCCCAGCATGGCTTGCTGCAGCCGTTCTCCGCTGTCGGCGCGATGGCTACCGCCAAGTCGGGAATGACCAACCCGTCGTCCTCGGTCAGCGGCACCAGGATGGCGTTCGGGTAGGACGGTGCGAACAGGCCGTCATCCTCCACCACCACGGCCGGGCGCCGCTTGTTCGGCTCCTTGGGCAGGGCGTCGCCGCGCCAGTCAGCCAGCACGATCTGTCCCGCCCTGAGGGCGAGGGGCGGGTCAGCCGGCATCGGCGCGCGGCGTGCCCCAGTCCTCGTAGAAGGCCCGCGCCTCGTCGGACGCGGCGACGCGGGTGCCGACCACCGCGCTGGCCTGCCGGATGCGGGCACGCCGCGTCGCGCGGGCCGCCTCGGTCGCGAGATCGCGCAGCAGGGTAGCCAAGCCGATGCCCCGCGATTGGGCCTGGGCCTCCAGCTCGGCCCGCACCTCGTCATCCAGGCGGATGGAGATCGGTACACCCATGATGAACCTCCGTAGCTCTTCACGCACTACATAATTGTAGTGCATACAAGTTGATCCGCAAGGGCGCATCCTGTTGCTTACGAGACGTGTGCGCGGAAGGGCTCGGAGAGCTCAGTTCTGCCATCTTTCGGGCCGCGGCAGGTCTTGGTAGCGCGAGATGGTGTGATCTCTGCCGTCGGTAACGCCGCGGAGGTGGTAGAAAATCCGGCGTTGGCCGGGATGTAGGGCTTGGGTGGCCATCGGACCTGGCGGCTAGCGTGGAGTTGCGACGCTCCCACCCCTGACCGGCCGAGGACCCGATGACCGAGGAGAGATTGCCACTGGCGGACCTGCTGGCGAAAGCAGGAGATGGTAACTTCCTGCGCAGTGTCGCGGAGGCGGTGCTGCAGATGCTGATGGAGGCCGACGTGGAAGGCCAGATCGGTGCCGGGCGGCACGAGCGCACCGGCGGGCACCGTCAACTTGCCGGCCTCGAGGCGACGAGGCTGATTGATCGACAACGGACTCCAGGGCGATCAAGCCCGTGCGGCGACCCCGCTGACCTCGGACCACACCTCGAACGCGCGCGCCCTTGCGGCACGATAGTCGCAGGCGGTGACGTGGTCCCGGCGAAGATGAAAGAGGTTGTTGATCCCGTCGTGGGCGGAAAGGAAGCGCTGCGCTTGGCCAGCAGACTTGAACCGCTTCATCCCTCGTTCTCGTCGTCGTGTCGGCTGATGCGAGTTCTCAGCACGGTTGTTCAGCCCCTTGTGCTGGCGGTGCTCGACGGAAGGCATCACCTCCTTCTTCGCGGCGCCGTAGCTTGCCAGCTTGTCGGTGATCATGACCCGTGGTGGCCGCATCTGCCGCTTCAGCAGCTTCCTGAGTAGCCGCTTGGCAGCTTGCTTATCTCGTCGGCTCTGCACCAGCACGTCGAGTACCATCCCGGCCTGATCGACGGCGCGCCAGAGCCAGTGCGTCACACCGTTGATCTTGAGGACGACCTCATCCAGGTGCCACTTGTCACCGGTGCGGGGCAGCCGGCAGCGGATCTGATTGGCGAAAGCCTGACCGAACTTGCGGCCCCATTGCCGCAGTGTTTCGTGGCTAACCACGATGCCGCGGAAGGCCAGCATCTCTTCCACCATCCGCAAGCTGAGTGGGAAGCGGAAGTAAAGCCACACCGCCTGGCTGATGATCTCGCCCGGAAAGCGATACCCGACGAAGCTGGGGCAGGCGGCGGAGGCGGTCATCCTACCCCACTACCGGTGGTAGGCAGCTCGGGCAAGCTTGCAGCCGGCCAACTTGACGATACCGTGCAGCATGAATGGGTCCACGTCAGCGCCGAGTTCGGCGACGAGGAACGGTACCCGCTGCACCATCAGCCCTGCAATAAAATGAACGTCGCGTGACAGCCGATCGAGCTTGGCAGCCAGCATAACGCTGCGTTGCCGCTTTGCGGCTGCCAGCGCCAGAACGAGCTGTGGCCGGCGATCAAGCGCGTCGCTCCCCTTTCCCGTTTCCACCTCGGTGAACGCCTCGACGATCTCAAGGCCGTTCTGGACGGCGAAAGTTGTGCACCGCTCTCGCTGGGCATTCAGTCCTAGCCCGGATCGACCCTGGCGTTCGGTGGACACGCGATAGTAGGCGACGACGGGCTGCATACCCGTTCATTTGTGGGCATTCGGAGCTTTGTAGCAAGAGGCCAAACGACCGTTTGGCCTTCTGACGCTATCAAGCCGATGGTCCTCGTCTGAAGAGCCTCATGCGGACTTCCGTGGCCGCCCTCCCCTGGCGCCGTTGGCTCGTGCCGCCGCTGCTTTCGCGGGCGACGTAGCCCGCCCGGCCTGACGGGCCATGAAGGCCCTGGTGCCGAACAGTCCCGCCAGGAGACCGGGGACCGAGAGGTCGGCATCGAGCGCCTCCCAGTGCAGGCCCGTGCCGGTTCCCAGCACCTCGACCTCGGCCAGCTGCTCGTCGGTTGCCCTCTCCAGCCCCTGCGCCAGGCGTGCCGGGAAGGCAAAGGTGCAGCCGTTGCTCAGTTCCACGATCACGCGCCCGGCCCGGCGGTCATAGCGTGCCGCAGTGGCCCTGGGCTCCGTCCGGCGCGCGGCCGCACCCCGGGCCAGCGCCTCGTCGATCTGCGTATCGGTCAGCTCAGCCATGGATTTCCCTCCAGCGCGCCAGCAGGACGGCCTGTTGCCCGGTAATGGCCTGCATGGTGCGGCGAACTTCGCCGCGGCTCATGCCCTCAGCCCAGACCAGCTCCGGAAGACCACCCCTGCCGATCAGGTTGATCTTGGCCTCACCGTCCCTGAAGACATGGACATGAGCAGGATCGTGATCGTTGGCATAGATGACCACGCGCAGGCCGTGGATACGTAGCACAGTCACCATGAGTACGGCATAACCCATCCTGATGGGTTACTCAAGCTTGTTGAGCCAGTCCACCGCCCGTGGATCGTCTGGCGCACCTCTGCCTTTACGCCCTCGGTGATCAGACAATCCTGGTGGAGACATGAGCCCGATGCGCCCGCGCTGCCGTTCGCCTATCTGAGGGCCATGCCCGGCATCCCGGCCCCCTCCCCTGCCCCGGCGGATCGCGGCCTGCCCACCGAGGCGCTGGCCGGGCTGGTGGAACGCGTCACCTACCACAGCGCCGAGAACGGCTTCTGCGTGCTGCGGGTCAAGGCGCGCGGCCACCGCGACCTGGTCACCGTGGTGGGCCACGCCGCCTCGATCTCGGCCGGCGAGTGGGTGCAGATGTCGGGCGCCTGGGTCAACGACCGCGCCCACGGCCTGCAGTTCAAGGCGGGCTTCCTCAAGGCCACCCAGCCCACGACGCGCGAGGGCATCGAGAAGTACCTGGGCTCGGGCATGATCCGCGGCATCGGTCCGGTCTACGCGGCCAGGCTGGTGGCGGCCTTCGGCGAGGCGGTGTTCGAGCTGATCGAGGCCGAGCCCGCCCGGCTGCGCGAGGTCACCGGCATCGGCCCCAGGCGGGCGGCGCGCATCGTCGCCGGCTGGGCCGGGCAGAAGGTGATCCGCGAGATCATGCTGTTCCTCCATGCCAACGGGGTGGGCACCTCGCGGGCGGTGCGGATCTACAAGACCTACGGGGCGCGGGCCGTGGAGGTGATCACGGAGAACCCCTACCGCCTGGCGCGCGACATCCGCGGCATCGGCTTCCGCACCGCCGATACCGTGGCGGGCAGGCTCGGCATCGAGCCCACGGCGATGATCCGGGTCCGCGCCGGGATCTCCTTCGCCCTGGCCGAGGCCACCGGTGAGGGGCACTGCGGCCTGCCGGTGGGCGAGCTGACCGCGCTCGCGGGCAAGCTGCTGGAAGTGCCGGCCGAACTGATCGAGGCGGCCCTGGCTCTCGAACTCGAGGCCGGCGAGGTGGTGGCCGACACGCTGGAGGGCGAGCCTTGCGTGTTCCTGGCCGGGCTGTACCGCGCCGAGCAGGCGATCGCCGGGCGGCTGCGGCGGCTGGCCACGGGGCGGCAGCCCTGGCCCGCCATCGATGCCGACCGGGCGATCCCCTGGGTGGAGGAGCGCACCGGCCTGGCGCTTGCGGCGAGCCAGCGCGAGGCGCTGCGGCTGGCGCTCTCGTCGAAGGTGCTGGTGATCACCGGCGGCCCGGGTGTGGGCAAGACCACGCTGGTGAACGCCATCCTGCGGGTGATCCGGGCCAGGGGGGTGGAGGTGGCGCTCTGCGCCCCGACGGGACGCGCGGCCAGGCGCCTGAGCGAGAGCACGGGGCTGGAGGCGCGGACCATCCACCGGCTGCTGGAGAGCGACCCGAAGACCGGTGGGTTCAAGCGCGACGAGACGAACCCGCTGGCCTGCCAGCTGCTGGTGGCCGACGAGACCTCGATGGTGGACGTGCCGCTGATGCGCGCCCTGCTGCGGGCGCTGCCCGACGAGGCGGCGCTGCTGCTGGTGGGCGACGTGGACCAGCTCCCCTCGGTGGGCCCCGGGCAGGTGCTGGCCGACGTCATCGGCTCGGGCGCCCTGCCGGTGGTGCGGCTGAGCGAGGTGTTCCGGCAGGCGGCCGAGAGCCGGATCGTGACCAGTGCCCACCGCATCAACCGCGGTCGGCTGCCGGAGCTCGAGGCGACGGCGGGCAGCGATTTCTTCTTCGTCGGGGCGGAGGAGCCGGAGGAGGGTGTGCGCAAGCTGCTCACCCTGGTGGGCGAGCGCATCCCGGCGCGCTTCGGGCTGGATCCGATCCGCGACGTGCAGGTGCTCTGCCCGATGAACCGGGGCGGGCTGGGGGCCCGGGCGCTGAACGCCGCGCTGCAGGCGGCGCTGAACCCACCGGGCGAGTTGCGGGTCGAGCGCTTCGGCTGGACCTTCGGACCCGGCGACAAGGTCATGCAGGTGGCCAACAGCTACGACCGGGAGGTGTTCAACGGCGACCTCGGGGTGATCACGGGGGTGGACCTGGAGGAGGGCGAACTCACGGTGGTCTTCGACGGGCGGGAGGTCGCCTACGGCTTCGGGGAGCTGGACGAGCTGGTGCTGGCCTACGCCACCACCATCCACAAGGCGCAGGGCTCGGAGTACCCGGCGGTGGTGATCCCGCTCAGCACGCAGCACTACGCCATGCTGGCGCGCAACCTGCTCTACACCGGCGTGACGCGGGGCCGGAAGCTGGTGGTGCTGCTCGGGCAGCGCCGGGCCCTGGCGATCGCCGTGCGCAACCAGGGCGCACGTCGGCGCTGGTCGAAGCTTCGGGAGTGGCTGGCTCTGTAGCTGGCATCCGCCAGCGCCTCTGCGTCTCCAGCACAATTTCTGAGGCTGCTTCATAGATAGCCGAACCTATTCAGACATCCACCGCATAAACGTACGTATGATCGGCAATACGTACGTTTGTAGGATAGTACGTTTGTGCGAGCGACATTGCGTATGGTAGACATGATGTACGAACGTATGATCGCTCGGACACGGAGACGTATGCGAATGACGGTCTTAACATTGGCTGGGTCAAAAGGAGGCTGCGGCAAGAGCACATTGGGTCGGGCTATGTCTGCTCTCCTAGCGCGTGAAGGAGCATCTTTCGCGGTGGTGGATGCGGACCCCAACAAGGCGCTTTCTCGATGGCTGACTGCCATTTACGAGGGACCGGAGATTACTCACTGCGCCGAGGCAAACGAGGACCGATTGGCACACTTAATTGCTGAGTTGCGCGACCAGCACGATTTAGTGCTCGTGGACACCGCCGGGTTTGAGAACCTTGGATCGTCGGTAGCAATTGCCTCGGCTGATGCGGTGCTCATCCCCTGCAAGGCTTCGGAAGCAGACCTCTACGAAGCCAGGACCACTGCCACAAAGGTCAAGTCACTTTCTGTTACTACTCGGCGGACAATCCCGGCTTGGGTAATTCTCAATTCCGTCCGAACTACGGCTGTAGCTGCTCATGCCGCTGAACAGATTAAGGAGGCAGGGCTAGAACGGCTCAGTGCTTCCCTTGGCCACCGAGCAGATTATGAGGCGGTAAGCCACACGGGGAAAATGCCGACTAGCGGTGCCGCCTTCCGTGAGGTCACGGATCTCATCGCAGAACTTCGAGCCAAAGATGCCATGCCCGCTGTCCGGGTGACCGCCTGATGGCCAAGCCCACATTTAAGAAGCTGCCCGAGGCAGAGCAAAGGATGCCTCCGACAGAGTTAGTGGCTGCAGTACGAGCAGAAGACCCGAGCGTTCCTCCAGCGCGTGTAGAAGTAGAGCACGACACTCAGACGGCAATACGTCATTTCAGCCATACGTATGATCGACATGGCGGGCAGACAATAGGTCAATCAGACGTCCAGCCATCCACGTCAATCTCGGGCACTCTTGCACCAAAGCGAGACGCTCCATCAGTAAATCAGCATGTCGACAATACGAAAAGACGTCCTGACGGCAATACGTCTGAACGATCAGATGTTCTGACCGCTCTGACTGTACGGTTGCGTCAGAGTACTCTCGATGCAGTGCTGGCATCCTCCGAAAAACGGGGAGTTACGCTCAAGCAGGTTCTGACACACGCCTTGCGGGATGCCGGGATAAAGGTGGCCGCAGCCGATCTCGAAGATCGAACCCCCCGACGTAAGGTTCGTGGCGGGTGACCAGCATGACACATGGGTGTGGACTCTTGCGAGCAATGTCCACTGTGGACTCTTGCGAGCAAAAGAGTAACCGAATCGGGCTCGTCTGGCTGAAGTGGAAACATTGCCAGCCGTCCTTCAGCTCACAAGGCAGC
Organism: Roseomonas mucosa ATCC BAA-692; assembly: GCF_000622225.1. Lineage (GTDB taxonomy): Bacteria > Pseudomonadota > Alphaproteobacteria > Acetobacterales > Acetobacteraceae > Roseomonas > Roseomonas mucosa. Next base: position 7,173 of record NZ_JHWD01000039.1, read on the forward strand.
CGAGGACTCTTGCGAGTGGTCTGTGGACTCTTGCGATACGCCTAAACGTTGAATCAATGACTTCTGCCGGTTATCCCGTGGACTCTTGCGAACAAGCTAATAGTTAGAATCTCTAATAACCTCAAATAGCTTCGCTCGCAGGAGTCCACAGGCGACAGATCCAGTTGCCGTGGCATAAGGGGCTGAAGTCTGGGGAGATAGCCGGTGGGGACGGTGCATCGTCTGATCGAGACCCAGGGCAAGATGGCAGCCCTGGCAACCGACATCGACCGGCGCGTTGTGGAAGCCGCTTCGTCATACATGGCCGACGAGGATTCCAACGTTGGCTTCATCTACTCTGGCTGGACCCAAGCAGCGCTCCCGCACAAACGTCTCCCCGACGATGCCATTTGGAAGATCAGTTCCGAGCACGTAACCCTTCTGGTCGAACCAGGTCGGCGAACTGTGGACTCTTGCGAGGAAGCAGAGTGGGTAGGGGTGCCTTACGGGAGTCGCGCCCGTCTAATTTTACTCTTTCTTCAATCCGAAGCACTTCGGACTGGAGGGCGGGAAATCGAGCTTGGACGCAGCCTCCGCGCGTGGTTATCGCGTCTCGGCATTCCAATCGGTGGTAAGTCTTTTAAGGACGTTCGGGAACAGGCGGAACGGATCTCACGCTGCAGACTAACGTTCCACATTCGGACCGCTGGTCGGGCTGGTTTGGTCAACCAAAACATCGTGGATACAGCGATGTTCGTTGGAAGCGACGACACGTCTCAGGGATCACTTTTCACCGATACCGTTCGCCTCTCAGAGAGCTTTTTTGAGCAACTCCAGAAGCATCCTGTTCCGATCGAGGAAGCAGCAATCAAGGCTCTCTCCAACAATAGCATGGCATTGGATATCTACTGCTGGCTAACTTACCGCCTACATGTCCTGCAGAGTCCAAAGCCGATTTCCTGGAAAGCGCTACAAGGACAGTTTGGAGTTGGTTATAAAGGTCTCCACCACTTCAAGCCGCGGTTTCTAGAAAACCTTGGTCTTGCATGTGCAGTCTATCCAAGGGCAGAATTAGAAGTGGATGAACGCGGATTGACACTGAAACCGTCGAAATCACCGGTCATGCCTCGTCTGATTAAAGCGTAACCGGTACAACCCATTCAAAAGCACTTGAACGGCCAGAGAGGCAAGTGAGGCTGCTGGGCCTCGTCAATTGGTATGAGCGATATTTGTTGCTATTATGAAACATTCGTCTGTCTGAGGTGGGATGTACCACCTTAGATAGACATCCAGTCTAACCCATTGCTCGCGCCGGAATGGCCGGGACGATATCGGTCCTCGGGAAGTCATTGCCCTCGAAGAGCAGGGGCAGGTTCCAGCACTTGGCCAGGGCATAGGAAGCGCAGTCGCCAAGGTTGAGCGCGGCCGGGTGACGCCCCTTGCCATACGCCGGAACGCTTCCCGGGCTGTCTCCGCCTGCTCCCGGTCCTGTGCCACCACATGCATGCCGGCCCCGGCGATGATGTGCAGGAAGGCATCCGCGCCTCCGGTTCCCGCCGCAGGATGGCGATCAGCACCGAGCTGTCCACGGCAATCACACGGGCAGGCCGTCCTCGTCGTACAGATCCGCCTCGGTCAGCGGTTCTCCCTGATTCTGCAGCTTCGCCGCGCTGCGCAGGCTGATGGTAAGCGCTGTCTGAGAGCTCTTCTTCCCAGGCATACCGATGTCGTGCCGCCTTGCCGTCGGACGGGGAGCTTCGAGCGTACCCCTCCGCTGAGGGCCGCCTTCCGGCCTGGGGTTGAACCTGTCTTCTGATCTTATCGACGCTCGTAGGAGCGTTGTTAAGGACGGGGGCGGCTTGGGACATGGAGATCATCAGCGGCGTTGAGCGCCGGCGGCAATGGCGAGCGGCGGACAAGTTGCGGATCGTGGCGGAGGCTGAGCGTCCTGGCGCGTGTTTCGTCGAGGTAGCCCGCCGGCATGAGGTGAGCCGGAGCGTACTATGGGCTTGGCGCAAGCAGGCACGGCAAGGCGTGCTGGTGGCCGAGCCTGCGCCGATGTTCATGCCGCTGCAGGTGGCGACAGATCTGCCGACACCCACGTCCCGGGCCGAGGCTGCGCCGGCGGCCTCGCCCCGGATCGAGGTAGCCTTGCCGGACGGCACGGTGATCCGCGTCGACGAGGCGATCAGCACCGCCGCGTTGCGGCGTATCATGGCGGCGCTGCGCGGATGATCCCGGTTCCCTCCGGTGTCCGGGTCTGGCTGGCGGTGGGCCATACCGACATGCGGCGCGGCATGAATGGCCTGGCGCTGCAGGCACAGCAGGCGCTCGGGCGCGATCCGCATGCCGGTGATCTCTACGTTTTTCGGGGCCGTCGCGGCGACCTGGTTAAAATCGTCTGGCATGATGGGCTCGGCATGTCGCTCTACGCCAAGCGACTGGAACGAGGCCGATTCATCTGGCCCTCGCCCGCGGATGGCGCGGTGGCGATCTCGGGTGCGCAGCTGGCCTACATGCTCGACGGGATCGACTGGCGGAACCCACAACGGACATGGCGCCCGGAGGTCGCGGGATAAGGCAGATCGGCACGCATTTCGACTACCAGCCAGGCGCGGATCTGTGATTCCATCCACGGCGTGACACCCACGCCGGACGCCTTGCCCGATGATGTCGCCGCCCTGCGCGCCGCCCTTGCGGCCGAACAACTGGCGCGCCGCGAGGCCGAGGCGCGTGTCTCGGGCGCCGAGGCGATGGTGGCGCATCTCAAGCTGCTGATCGCCAAGCTCAAGCATGACCGGTTCGGCGCCTCCTCCGAGCGCGGCCGCAAGCTGCTCGACCAGCTGGAACTCGAGCTCGACGAGCTGGTCACGGCCGCCAGCGAGGACGCGGCCAAGGCCGGGAACGAGACCGGCAAGCAGGGGAGCGGCGATCGCGCCGGCCTCCCGCCGCGCCGCCAGCCCGTTCGCGCGCCCCTGCCTGCCCACCTGCCGCGCGAGCGGGTGGTGCTCCCGTCACCTACGGCCTGCCCCTGCTGCTGCGGCAAGCTGTCCAAGCTGGGTGAGGATGTCACGGAGACGCTCGAGGTGGTGCCCCGGAGCTGGAAGGTGATCCAGACCGTGCGGGAGCGGCTCAGTTGCCGCGCCTGCGAGACCATCACACAGCCACCGGCACCATTCCACCCCATCGCCCGCGGGCGGGCCGGGCCGAACCTGCTGGCGATGATCCTGGAGGCCAAGTTCGGCCAACACCTGCCGCTGAACCGCCAGAGCGAGACCTTTGCCCGCGAAGGGGTTGAACTGAGCGTCTCCACCGTGGCCGACTGGGTCGGCACCTGCACGGCCACGCTGGCGCCTCTGGTGGCGCGGATCGATGCCCATGTCCTGGCGGCGGAACGCCTGCATGGCGACGACACCACCGTCCCACTCATGGCCCGCGGCAAGACCGTCACGGCCCGCCTCTGGACCTATGTGCGCGACGACCGGCCCTTTGCCGGGCCGGCACCACCGGCGGCGATGTTCCGGTATTCGCGGGACCGCACAGCCGAGCACTCGAACCGGCACCTGGCCGGATACACGGGGATCCTGCAGGCGGACGCTTATGCCGGGTTCAACAATCTCTACGAAGCAGGACGCAAGCCCGGCCCGATCACCGAGGCAGCGTGCTGGGCCCATGGCCGGCGCAAACTGTTCAAGCTCGCCGAGGTCGCTCGCGCACCACTCGCGGCCGAGGCGGTGCGGCGGATCGACGCGATCTTTGATGCCGAGCGCGCCATCAACGGGCTGCCGGCCGAACAGCGCCTTGCCGTGCGTCGCGAGCACATCGCGCCTCTGGCGGCCGAGCTCGAGGTCTGGATGCGTGAGCAACGCGGCAAGCTGTCGCGGCATGCCGACCTCGCCAAGGCCATGGATTACATGCTCAAGCGCTGGGACGCGTTCACCCGGTTCCTGACCGATGGCCGGATCTGCTTGACGAATAATGCAGCCGAACGCGAGCTGCGCGGTGTGGCTCTGGGCCGAAAGGCATGGCTTTTTGCGGGAAGTGACCGCGGTGGCGAGCGGGCTGCCGCCATGTACTCCCTCGTCACCACGGCCAAGCTGAACGACGTCGACCCGCGTGCCTGGCTTGCCGATGTGCTGGCCAGGATCGCCGACCATCCCCTCTCGAAACTGGATGAGCTGATGCCCTGGAACTGGGCGCGGGAGATGCAGCGACGGAAGGTGGCGGCATGACCAGCAACAGCATTGCCCGTCTCAAGATCACCCTCGATGAGGTCAAGCCTGTGGTCCTGCGCCGGGTCGAGGTGCCGCTGACGATCCGTCTCGATCGCCTGCACCTCGTCCTCCAGGCCGCCATGGGCTGGACCAACAGCCATCTCTACGAAATCCGGGCCCGCGATGTGGGCTGGGGCATGCCCGACCCGGACTGGGGCGGAGGCCCTCTCGATGCGCGCAAGGCACGCCTCGTCGACGTCGTCGAGGACACCGGTGCGAAGACGCTGAAGTACCTCTACGACTTCGGTGATGGCTGGGAGCACACGGTCAAGATCGAGCGCATCACAGAGGCCGTGCCCGGCCTCACATACCCGCTCCTGATCGACGCGACCGGACGCTGCCCGCCCGAGGACGTTGGCGGCCCCTGGGGCTACGCCGAATTCCTCCAGGCCATCGCCGATCCAAAGCACGAGAACCATGCCGAGATGAGCGAGTGGGCCGGCGAGCCATTCGACCCAGCCAAGATCGACATCGACGAGCATGCGAAGGCCGTCGCGGACCTCGCCAAGGCATGGTCACGCAAACCAGCCGTCAAGCGTAAACCGGCAATCTGACCTACGGCCCTGACCGGCTGGATACCTTCGAGCCAACATTATGGTCGATGTTAGTGATGACGCGAGAGGTGAGCGAGCCGCTGCGGCAGGCCTCGCGGGTGGCGGGCCAGCGGGCGGCGCTGGACGGGGTGCTGGCGGGACTGCGCGGGCTGTCGCTGGTGCGGCAGGTGGCGCAGATCCACGGGCTGCGGCCGAACCTGGCGGTGACGGTGGCGCTGCTGCGCCGGGCGGTGTGGACGGCGGCCGGCGTATCCGGGGCCGACCTGGTGGCGCAGGCGGTGAGCGAGCAGGTGCTGGGCCGGATCCCGGTGCTGCAGCACATCGCCGCAGCCGTGCCGGGCAGCAGCGTCACGGCGCTGCGGCTGAGCCGGCTGGCCCATGTCACCGCCGAGGCCTGCTGCCCGCTCGCGGCGGAACGCGAGGGGTGAAGGCGTGGACATCGGGCGCCCCGGGCAGGGCCATGATGGCGGCCCGCGCGATCCGCAGGCGTCGATGACCCTTGAGGGGGCGGGGTACAAGCCCTAGTCTTACTGAACGTAAGACGGAGGCGCATCATGACCACGGTGACACTACGCCGGCAGGGCAACTCGGTCGGGGTGACGTTCCCGGCCGAGACGAGGATCCGCATGGGGCTGGAGGTCGGCCAGGACCTGACCCTGGTGGAACTGGCCGACGGGGTGAAGCTGGTGAAGCGCAACCTGAAGCTCGAGCGGCAGATGCAGCTGGCCCGCGAGGTCCTGCGCGAGCAGGCCGACGCGCTGCAGGAACTCGCCAGGCGTTGAGCGGCCCGGAGTTCCTGGAGGCCGATGTCGTGCTGTTCCTGCACGACCAGGCCTTGCGGGAGTATGGCGGGGTCCAGGGCGTCAAGGACGAGGGCATGCTGCACAGCGCGCTGGGCCGTCCCGGCAACAAGCTCGCCTATGCCGATGCCGGCGTCCCTGACCTGTTCGATCTGGCCGCGGCTTATGCTTACGGTCTCGCGGCCAACCATCCTTTCAACGATGGCAACAAGCGGACCGCCTGGGGCTGTTGCGTGCTCTTCCTCAAGGCCAACGGTGTCGAGATCGACGTCGCCGCGCCACGGGCCGTGGAGCGGATGCTGCGGCTGGTCGAAGGCGGGCTGGACGAAGCGGCCTTCGCGGCGTGGCTACGGGCCAGCCGGCGCGGCTGATGCCGGGGAGGGTCGGCCGGACGGTGTGATCTGGCCATCCGGACAGAACGGTGTGTGACGCGCTCAGGCGCTGCCCTGCCTCGCATCGAGGGCCTGCCCGATGGCCTCGCAGGCCCGGTTGCCGGCCTCGGCACTATCCGCCATCACGACGACCTTGCGGCCGGCCCGCACGACCGCGGCGAGGCTGGCCAGGACGTGCTCTGGAAGGGCAGCGCCCGGGACCAGGCCTTCGGGCAGGAGCCAGAGGCGGTCCCCCGGCTCGATCGTGTTTCCTGGTTCATCCAGGTTGTGCAGCACCGCCTGGAAGGCGCAGTCCGTGACCAGGCCGAGCGAGAAGGTGGGACCGCTGCCCGGGACCAGCCTGCCATCGCCGTCGTAGACGTCGCCGGCCGGGACGGCCGCTTCACCGGCTACCGGCATGCGAAGCGCACGATACGGTCGGAGATGGAACCGTCGACGAGGGGAGACATCCTGCCGGGATTGGGGGCCGGGCGCCTGGCCTCTTCCAGCGTGTCGCCCTCGCCGAGGTAGCGGAACAACCGCCGGTGCTGCGCGGCAATCAGGATGAGAACGGCCCGGCGATCAGGATGAGAATCGCCGCCGTGGTCCCGTAGGTCGGGCGTAGCCCGGCCGGGGGGACCACGGCGGTGAGGCGCGATCCTGACAAGGGTCTCGCCGTCTGGCGGTTACGGCCGGTCGGCACCGGAATGGCTTCCTTCTCCGGAGGGATCCGCCTGGTGCCCGGCCGCCACGTCACCGACCGCCAGATGAGGCTGTACATGAAGTTCCGCCGGACAGAGCCGGTGCCGATCGCCGCCGCCAAGGCCGGGTTCAGCACCGCGACCGCCTACCGCATCGAGCAAGATCCGCGTCCGCCATCGCTAAAGGCCCCGCCACGAGAACGCCGCCGACCTGACCCGTTGGCGGCGGTCTGGGACAGCGAGATCGTCCCCCTGCTGAGGTCCGCTCCCGGCCTGCGCCCGATCGCCATCTTCGAGGAGGTGCTGCGGCGCCATCCTGAGCTCGGCGCCGGGGTCCGCCGCACTCTGGAGCGGCGGATCCGGAGCTGGCGAGCGCTGCACGGCCCCGAGCAGGAGGTCATCTTTCGCCAAGTCCACGAACCCGGGCGGCTCGGCCTGTCCGACTTCACCGACATGGGTGAGCTCGCCGTCAGCACTGCCGGCGAGCCCCTTGAGCACCGGCTCTACCATTTCCGGCTGGCCTATTCGGGCTTTGAGCATGCCCATGTGGTGCTGGGCGGGGAGAGCTACGTCGCCCTGGCCGAGGGGCTGCAGGATGCCCTCTGGGCGCTCGGCGGCGTGCCGCACGAGCATCGCAGTGACAGCCTCTCGGCCGCGTTCCGCAACCTCGACCGTGATGCCAGGGAGGACCTGACCCGCCGCTACGAGGCGCTCTGTGCCCACTGCGGCATGGAGCCGAGCCGCAACAACCCCGGCCTGGCGCATGAGAACGGCAGCATTGAGGGCGCGCACGGCCATCTCAAGGCGGCCATCGCGGATGCCCTGCTGCTGCGCGGCTCGCGTGACTTCGCCGACCTCACCGCCTACCGACGCTTCGTCGACGAGGTGGTCGGCCGCCGCAACGCCCGGCTGGCGCCGCGCATCGAGCTCGAGCGCGCCGCGCTCCAGGACCTGCCACCGCGCCGAACCGCCGACCACGAGGAGGCAATCGTCGCTGTGACCTCCTCCAGCGGCTTCGTGCTACGCAAGGTGTTCTACAGCGTGCCCTCGCGTCTGATCGGCCACCGGCTGCGGGTCCGGCTCCATGACGACCGGCTCGAGGTCTATCTCGGCAGCTCCCATCAGCTCACGCTGCCTCGGGGGCGGCGGCAGCCCGACGGGCGGCACGGTCACGTGGTCGACTACCGCCACGTCATCCACTCGCTGCGGCGCAAGCCGATGGCGCTCCTCGGCCTGGTCTACCGCGACAGCCTGTTTCCGCGGCCGTCCTATGCGCGGGCATTCGAGGCCATGCTGGCCCGCCAGTCCGCTCGGCAGGCCTGTCGCACGATGGTGGAGATCCTCGCCCTTGCCCATGAGCGGGCCTGCGAGGCCGAGCTGGCCGACGTGCTTAATGCCCTGCTCGAGGCAGGCAACCTGCCCGACATGGCGGAGCTGCGGGCCCGGTTCAGGCCCGATGCCGCAGCCTTACCCGGGGTCGTCGTCGCCCATCCCGCGCTCGGCGCCTATGAGGAGATTGGTACCGTGCGCCAGGGAGACGCCGCATGAGCGCCGCCGACCCGATCGACGCCGGCCGCCTGTCGCTGGCCCTCAACGATCTCCGCCTGCCGGCCATCAAGCTGATCTGGCCCGACTTCGCCGCACGGGCCGACAAGGAGGGGTGGCCAGCCGCCCGCTTACTCGCCACCCTGGTCGAGCACGAACTGGCCGAGCGCGCCAACCGCCGTATTCAGCGCCATCTTGAGGAGGCCCGTCTGCCGCCAGGCAAGACGCTCGACAACTTCGACTTCGAGGCCATCCCCATGCTCAGCAAGGCACAGGTCATGGCCCTCGCAGCAGGCGACAGCTGGCTGGAGAAGGGCGCCAACTTGCTGGCTTTCGGCCCGCCAGGCACCGGGAAGTCGCATCTCGCGGCTGCCCTCGGCCTTGCCCTGGTCGAAAATGGATGGCGGGTGCTGTTCACCCGCACCACCGACCTCGTCCAGAAGCTGCAGGCCGCCCGGCGCGACCTTCAACTCGAGGCCGCCATTACCAAGCTCGATAAATACCACCTCCTGATCCTTGATGACATCGCCTACGTCACCAAGGATCAGGCAGAAACCAGTGTCATCTTCGAGCTCATCGCCGCCCGCTACGAGCGCCGATCGCTGTTCATCACCTCAAACCAGCCCTTCGGGGAATGGAACAGGATCTTCCCGGATCAGGTCATGGCGCTCGCAGCGGTGGACCGCCTCGTCCACCACGCCACGATTTTCGAGATGAATGTTGAAAGCTACCGCAGACGCGCCGCCGTCGAGCGCAAACGAGGACCAGGCCGCCCACCAACACGCGCGACAATCAACACCTCATCCTGATTGTCGCGCCGTCCCGGAAATCTCTTGCGCCCGTGTCGCTCCGCGGCAATCATCCAGCCGCCGCGACCACAGACTCTCATCCTGATTGTCGCGCTGCTCGCATCCAGATTGTCGCGCCATACGCCGGCGGCAATCGACCTCACGCCGGGCGAAGGACGTACCGGAGGGGCCCTGGCGGCGCGTGGTGATCTCGACCAGGCCATCGTCGCGCCTGACCTTGCCGACCAGTTCGTAGTGAGCCCGGGGATCGGATGGGACGGCGATGGTCTGCGCCATGGCAGTGCCCGCCTGGGTCAGGAGCAGGCTGAAGGCAACGATCCAGGCCTTCACGAGGATTGCTTCCGCAGGCGCACCCCGGCGCCTCCTCCGTTCTCCGGGATGAATTCCACTCCTGCCGCTTCCAGAGCGGCACGAATGTGGATCGGCATGGAATAGGAACCCTGTTGGAGGGGTGATCGGCGTCCAAACGGGACCCCACTGACGGCGGGGTTCACAGTGGTTTCCGGGATGATCGGGAGCCAGTGCTGGGATGCTGGTCGTGGAGACAGTGGCAAAGATCCGGCGCCTGCACCGGGTGCAGGGCAAGTCGATCAAGGCGATCTGTCGTGAGCTCGGGATTTCGCGAAAGGTGGTCCGGAAGGTTCTGCGGTCCGGGGAGACGGAATTCCGCTACAGCCGGGCGCGGCAGCCGCAGCCCAAGCTGGGGCCGTGGCAGGCCGAGCTGGAGCGCCTGCTGGAGGCGAACGAGGC
>NZ_JHWD01000040.1 GCF_000622225.1 Roseomonas mucosa ATCC BAA-692
AGGAACTCGCCTTCCTCGGCATCGAGAGCTCACCGGCCTTCGTGCGTGCGCCCGAAGGCAATGGCTGCGCAGAGCGCTTCATCCGAACCCTGAAGGAGAACCTCCTCTGGGTGCGGACCTTCAGCACCGTTGAGGACCTGCGCCGGGCGCTGCTCGACTTCCGCCAAGCCTACAACACCACCTGGCTGATCGAGCGGCACGGCTTCAACTCACCCAGCACCATCCGCGCAGAACAGCTTTCATCCGCGGCACTCGCCGCGTAGGCTCAATCACGGTGTCTCACCAACCGCGGGCGGTACACGCCCATGCTGTCGCGGCAGTTGGAGACAGGGCTGGCCGGCCTGCGCTACCCGGCTCCGCCGGCCTGAACGGCGCGCAGCCCTTGCCGCGCGGCGCCGCCAGGGAGCCGCCCGGGTTCCTCCGGGCGGCCCTGCGCGATCAGGCGCGCTGCGATGCCACGGCCGGCGCCGGGGCGGCGGCGGCACGTTCGGCCTCGGCCGCCTCTCGCCCCCAGCGGGTGGCGAGCGTGGCGCAGACCATGAGCTGGATCTGGTGGAACAGCATGATCGGCAGCACGATCATGCTCACCGCCTGCCCGCTGAACAGCAGGCTCGCCATCGGGATGCCGCTGGCGAGGCTCTTCTTGGAGCCGCAGAAGAGGATCGTGATCCGGTCCTCGCGCGAAAAGCCGGCGGCGCGGGTGTACCAGTGCAGCAGCAGCATCACCACCGCCAGCAGCGCGGCATTGGCCAGCAGCAGGACCACGATGCTCATCACGTCCACCTGGTGCCACAACCCGTTCACCACGCCCTCGCTGAAGGCGCCATAGACGACAAAGAGGATCGAGGAGCGGTCCACATAGCCCACCAGCTGCTTGTGCCGGTTCAGCACCGGCATCAGCCAGCGGCGCACCAGCTGGCCCAGCACGAAGGGTAGCAGCAGTTGCAGCATGATGCCGCGGATCGCCCCGAAGGAGATGCCGCTCTCGCCGTTCGTGGTCATCAGCACGCCGACCAGCAGCGGCGTCAGCACGATGCCGACGAGGTTCGAGACCGAGGCCGCGCAGAGCGCCGCAGGCACGTTGCCGCGCGCGATCGAGGTGAAGGCGATGGAGGACTGCACGGTGGAAGGCAGCACGCCGACGAAGACGATGCCCAGCGCCAGCATCTCGCCCAGCGCCGGGCGCATGGCATAGCTCAGGCCGATGGCCAGGATCGGGAAGAGCAGGTAGGTCGAGAGGAAGACCACCAGCTGCAGCTTCCAGTTCGTCACGCCGGCCATCACGGCCTCCCGCGACAGGCGGGCGCCGTAGAGGAAGAACAGCAGGGCGATGGCGAAGTTGGTGGCATAGTCCACCACCTCCGCCGCCTCCCCCCGGGCAGGCAGGATGCTGGCCAGCACCACCATGCCGATGATCAGGAGGATATAGGGATCGATCCGCAGGCGGGCCAGGATCGAACGCCTGGCCGGCGGAGCGGCGCTGGATGGGTTTGCGGCCACGGGAAACGCCCCTGTCACAGGAATGACTTCGAGTATCGGGGCTTCCTTTGCCCATTCGCGCCAAAAATGACAGAATTAACAGTCATTGCCGAATCCAATGATCCAGTCATCCTTCGACCCGCTGCTGCTGCGCACCTTCCTGGCCGTCGCGGAAACCCGGCACTTCACCGCCGCCGGGCAGCGCCTGGGGCTGAGCCAGTCCACCGTCAGCCAGCATATCCGCCGGCTGGAGGAACAGGCCGGGCGGCCCCTGCTGCTGCGCGACACGCATTCCGTCACCCTCACCACCGATGGCGAAGCGATGCGGGGCTTCGCCACCACCATCCTGGAGGCCCATGCCCGCGCCGCCGCCTTCTTCGCCGGCACGGAGCTGCGCGGGCGCCTGCGCTTCGGCACCTCGGAGGACCTCGTCTCCTCCCGCCTGCCGGAGATCCTGCGCGAGTTCGTGCGCTCCAACCCGGCGGTGGACCTCGACCTGACCGTGGGGCTCAGCGCCCTGCTCTACGACCGGCTGGATGCCGGGGAACTCGACCTGATCTGCGCCAAGCGCCGCCCCGGCGAGCGGCGCGGCCGGCCGGTCTGGCGGGAGCGGCTGGCCTGGATCGGCACCGCCGGCACCGTCCTGGACCCTTCGGCGCCCCTGCCCCTGGTCGCCTATCCCAACCGCTCCATCACCCGCGCCCTGGCGCTCGAGGCGCTGGAACGCGCCGGGCGGCGCTGGCGCATGTCCTGCTCCTCCGGCAGCCTGAGCGGGCTGACCGCCGCCGTCCTAGCCGGACTCGGCGTCACCGCGCAGTCGCGGCTGCTGCTGGGTGGCGCGCTGGTGGAGATCCCGGGGCCGGAACTGGATGAGGTGGAGTTCGTCGTGACAGGCCGTGGCGAAAGGCTGCACGGCGCCGCCGCGGCCCTGGCCGATGTCATCCTCCTGAACGCCACCCACCTGCAGCCCGCCGGCTGATCCCCGCCCGGCGCACGGGGCGGCGCCCCAGGCCACGCCCATCGCGATTCCACCGGTAGGCGGTGCCGGCGCCTCGGGGCAGAATCGGCACCGGACATCACGGGACATACTCCATGACGGAAACCGGCAAGGCGGGGACGGGCGGCCAGGCCCACCATCCCCTGCTGCGGCGGCGCGACGGCCACCATGCCCGCGTCACCTTCGAGGAACTCTTCTTCGACCTCGTCTATGTCTTCGCCGTCACCCAGGTCTCGCACGGGTTGCTGCACCATCTCGGCATGGCCGGGGCGGTGGAGGCGCTGATCCTCTGGTTCGCGGTCTGGCTGGGCTGGCAGTACACCTGCTGGGTCACGAACTGGTTCAACCCGGAGACGCCGCCGATCCGTGGGCTGCTCTTCGGCACCATGCTGGCCGGGCTGGTGATGGCGGCCGCCCTGCCCCAGGCCTTCGGCGACCGTGGCCTCGTCTTCGCCCTGGCCTATGCCGCCATGCAGGTGGGACGCACGGGCTTCATCGCCTGCCAGCTTCCCGCCGGGCATCCCCTGGCCGCCAACTACCGGCGGATGCTGGGCTGGGTCTGCATCGCGGCGGTGTTCTGGATCCTCGGCGGGCTGGCCCCGGCGCCCTGGCGGCACCTGCTCTGGGTCCTGGCCGTCCTCTGCGAATATGTCTCGCCCATGTTCGGCTTCGCCCTGCCGGGGCTGGGGCGCTCCCGGACGCGGGACTGGACCATCGAGGGCGGCCATCTCGCCGAGCGCTGCCAGCTCTTCGTCATCGTCGCCCTGGGCGAGACGGTGCTGGTCACCGGTGCCACCCTGGCCGACGAGGGAGCCTGGGACCCACCCACCCTGATCGCCTTCCTGTCCGCCTTCTTCGGCAGCCTCGCCATGTGGTGGGTCTATTTCGGCACCAGCAGCCGCGACGGCAGCACGGTGATCACCCATTCCCCCGATCCCGGCCGGATCGGCGCCCTGTTCCACTACATCCACGCCATCCTGCTCGCCGGGATCATCGTCACGGCCGTCGGCAACGACCTCGTCATCGCCCATCCCGATGGGCGCATGACCGTGGCAGCGGCGGCCACGCTGATCGGCGGGCCGGCGCTCTACCTCTTCGGCTCCGGCTTCTACAAGCGCGTGGTCTATGGCATCTGGCCGTCGTCGCATCTCGGTGGCCTCGCCGTGCTCGCCCTGATGGTGCCCTTCGCCTTCACCACGGACCTGCTGATGATCGGCGCCCTGACCACCCTGGTGATGCTGGCCGTGGGCTTCTGGGAAAGCCGCATCCTGCGCCCCAACCCGGAAGCAAGGCTGGCCGGGATGTCGCATTGATACGGAGAGCGACGCCTGACCTCTGGCGCCGCGCTTATGGCGATCCCCTGGGGGAGGCTCCGCCTGCCCCCGGATCCCTCCACCGCCGGGGATATGGTATATCCCCGGACCCCGCCTTTCGCTGGCTCTTCGTGGTTGCCGCCAGCCTGCGGTCCGATCCCGGGGAGCGAGTGGGATCAGCAGGGCGCCCGGAAGAAGAAAGACACCTTGTCCGCGCTGGCAACGCCCGCAGCCGCCGGGAAGCATCGCTTCCCGGCGTGATCCGGCATCAGCGGGCACCAACGAAAATGGGTCCAGGGCACGCAGTGTCCTGGCGGATGGGGGGTTTGGGGGGAAGGCGGAGCCTTGCCCCCAATCCGGGCGCCAGGGACCGGGCCGCCGCGCGCCACTCCCGGCGAGAGCCGACGGCTACCGGCCCAGAACCTCGCCCAGAACGGCAGCGAAGCGGTCGATATCCGCTTCCTCCACCCAGACATGCGCGCTGATCCGCAGCACGCCGAGCCGGTCGCTGGCGAAGGCGCCCCGTTCCGCCAGGGCCGGGACCAGATGGGCCGGCAGCCCGCCCGGCAAGCGCAGGCCCAGGATATGCGGCGAGCGGCGGTGGCGCGGCGGACAGGCGAGGCCCATCGCCTCCAGCCGCTCCGCCAGCCGGTCGGTCAGCCCACGCAGCCGTGCCTCCACCGCCGCCACGCCCCAGGATTCCACCAGTTCCATCCCGGTCGCCGCCATGGGCAGCGCCACCGGGTCGTCGCGCTCGCCCCGGTCGTAGCGCGCGGCACCCGGCGCGGGATGGCCCCCCGGCATGTTGAAGCCGTTCTCCTCCAGCGGCAGGCCGGACTGGCGCTCCGGCGCGGCATAGAGAAAGGCCAGGCTGTAGGGGCCCAACACCCATTTATAGGTGGGGAAGGCCAGGAAATCCGGCCGCCAACGCCCGGCATCCACCGGCAGCACGCCCACCGCCTGGGTGGCGTCCACCACCACCGCCCCGCCCTGCCGCCGGACCGCCGGGATCACCCGGTCCAGGTCGATCGGCGTGCCGTCGCACCAGTGCAACGGCGTCAGCGTGGCGACGCCCAGGGGTGCCGCGCCGGGGCGGTCGATCGCCTCCAGCAGCGCGGTGGTCCAGTCGCCATCCGCCGGGCGTGGCACGGTGTCCACCACCAGCCCGCGCTGCCGCGCCAGCCGGTCCCAGGGCAGGCAGAGGGAGGGGAACTCGTCCTGCACGCGCAGCACGCGCGAGCCCGGGGGCGGTTCCAGGTTCAGCGCCGCCGTGGCGATCCCGTGGCTGACGGAGCCGGTGATGGCGATGTCGCCGGGCGCCGCGCCAACCAGCCGCGCCGCCGCGGCACGGGCACGCAGGCCCCAGCGCGCGGCCTCGCTGCGCGGCACCGTCCAGGGATGGCTCTTGCCGGCCACCCCGGCCTCGCCCGCCGCCCGCACCGAACGCGGCAGCGGCGAATAGGCGGCGGCGTCGAGATAGGCGATCCCTTCGGGGATCTCGAAGAGGGCGCGCTGGCTGGACAGGGGCGGGGTCGGGATCATGGCCCGGCCAGGGAAGAACGGCGGACCCCGCCTGTCCAGACCGGCCGCCCACCGGGCCTCAGCGCCGTCCGGGCAGGGCCGCCGCGCTCTCCTCCCAGGCCGTCTCGGCGAGGCTCCCCGGCTCGCTTCCCGTCGCGGGCCTCTGTCCGGGCGCGGGGTGGGCACCGATCCCGGGCAGGGTCAGGATCACCGCGAAACCGTCGACCGAGTCGCTGCGGAAACGCAGGCTGCCGCCATGGGCGCGCACCACCTCGTCGGCGATGGCAAGGCCGAGCCCGGCGCCACCGCGCCCCTCGCCGCGCGGATGGAAGGGCTCCCGCACCCGGGCCCAGAGGGCGGGCGGAATGCCCGGCCCGTCATCCACCACCTCCAGCACGGCATCCCCGTCCTGGCGGAAGATCCGCACCTCCAGCCGCGAGGCCGCGCCATGCTGGAGGGCGTTGTTCACCAGGTTCGCCACGGCCTCCCGCAGGCTGATCGAATCGCCCGGGACGACCACCGGCTCCCCGGGCGCATCCAGCGACAGCACCGGCGCCGCGGCGCCACCGCCGTCCACCGGCAGGTCCAGCAGGATTCTCCGCGCCAGCGCCACGAGGTCCACCGGCTCCGGCGGCACCACATCGGGCCGGTGCGTCACCATGGCATGATTGAACAATTGCCCCACCAGCCGGCCGAGCTGTTCCGTGCGGGCGGCGATGCGCCGGAGCTGGGTGGCCCGGCGCGCGGGATCGCCTTCCACCGACAGGAGATCGACCTGCGACGCCAACCCCGCGAGCGGCGTGCGGAGCTGGTGCGCGGCATCGCCGATCATGCGCTGCATCATGCCGATCCGCCGGTCCAGCCGCACCATGAAGCCGTCGATGGCGCCGACCAGCGCGGCGATCTCTGGCGGCGCCGCCACCGCCAGCGGGCTCAGGTCGCGCGGGTCGCGCTCGCGCAGCGCATCCTGCACCCGTTCCAGCGGCGCCAGCACGTGCTTGATGGCCAGCAGCGTCGCCAGCAGCGCCAGGCCGGTCAGCAGCAGCACGCCCAGGATGGCCTTGCCCGCGATGTCGCGCGCCAGCGCCGTGCGCGCGTGCAGCGTCTGCGCCACCGCCACCAGGGCCCAGCCCTCGCCCAGCCGCCGCGTGGTGACCGCGATGCGCACGGGCTCCCCGCGCCAGGCCCCGTCCTCCACCAGCACGCGGCCCTGGCGCAGCAGCGCCTGTTCCCGCGGCGTCATCGGGCCGAGCGCGAGGTCCGGCGACCCCGCCACCACGACGCCGCGCGGGTCCACCACCTTGTAGGCGACGCGGTCCATGGCGGAGAGCGAGGCCAGGACGGAGATCGGCGGCTCCACCGCCACCATGACGCCCTGCTGGTAGGTGTTCTCGGCGATCTGCGAGGCGCCATAGCGCAGCAGCGTGTCATGGGCGCTGCCGGCCGTCACCCAGGCATAGTACCAGCCCGCCACCGCGAAGCAGGCGCCGACCGAGCCTAGCACGAGCATCAGCAGCACCGCCACCCGCGCATGCAGGGAACGCACCGCGCTCATCGCGGCACGAGCTGGTAGCCGAGGCCGCGCAGCGTGCGGATCTCGGCGCGGGAGGCGGCGATCTTGCGGCGCAGCCGGGCGACATACTGCTCCACCGCATTGGCCCCGGCGGCGCCGTCCAGCCCGAAGAGCCGTTCCACGATCTGCTCCTTGCCGACGATGCGGCCGCCCCGCGCCACGAGGATCTCCAGCAGCGCCAGCTCCCGCCGCGTGAGGTCCAGCGGCTCGCCCTCCACGCTCGCGATGCGGCCGGACAGGTCGATGGCGATGTCGCCGAAGCGCAGCGCGTTGGTGGCGCTGCCGCTGCCCCGCCGCAGCAGGGCGCGGACGCGCGCCTCTAGCTCCAGGAAGTCGAAGGGCTTCACCAGGTAGTCGTCGGCACCGAGGTCCAGCGCCCCGACCCGGTCCGCCACGCCGGAACGCGCCGTCAGCATCAGCACCGGTGTCGCCAGCCGCCGCTCGCGCGCATGGCGCAGCAGCGCCAGCCCGTCCGGCGGCGGCAGCATCACATCGAGGATGAAGAGATCGTAGGGCTGCACGTCCATGCGCGCCGCGGCCCCCTCGCCGTCGCGCTCCCAGTCCACCTCGTGCCCCATCCGCTGCAGACGGGCCTGGATGCCCTCGCCCACATCCGCCGTGTCCTCGACCAACAGGATCCGCATCGCACCGCACTGTCATATCGCAACGCAGCAACGATTTTTGCGCGCCCGTCAGTTTGGCAACAGATTGCGGAGATATCCAGGGCGCAAGCCCGGCCCGTGAGAGGACCGGGGAAACAGGGAAGAGAGGGTCCGCAAATGGATGCTGCCGCCCCGGATGCGTCCGTGCCGCTGCTGTCGGTGCAGGATGTCACGTTGCAGTACAAGACGGAGGATTCCGTCGTCACCGCCACGCACCGCGTCGGCTTCGATGTCTATCCCTCCGACCGCTACATCCTGCTCGGCCCTTCAGGCTGCGGCAAGTCCACGCTGCTGAAGGCGATCGGCGGCTATCTCACCCCCTCCGAAGGCGAGATCCGGCTCAAGGGGCGCGAGGTGCGCCATCCCGGCCCGGACCGCATGATGGTCTTCCAGGAGTTCGACCAGCTGCTGCCCTGGAAGACTGTGCGGGAGAACGTGATGTTCGCCCTCACCGCCAGCGGCCGCGCCAGGGGCGCCGAGGCGCGCGACCGCGCCGACAGCTATATCGAGAAGGTCGGCCTGGCGAAGTTCGCCGACAGCTTCCCGCACATGCTGTCCGGCGGCATGAAGCAGCGCGTGGCGATCGCCCGCGGCATGGCGATGGAGCCGGACGTGCTGCTGATGGACGAGCCCTTCGCCGCGCTCGACGCCCTGACCCGGCGCCGGATGCAGGAGGAGCTGCTGCGCCTGTGGGACGACACGCGCTTCACCGTGCTCTTCGTCACCCATTCCATCGAGGAAGCCATCCGCGTCGGCACGCGCATCCTGCTGCTCTCGCCGCATCCCGGGCAGGTGAAGGCGGAGCTGAACAGCGTCCCGCCCGAGCTGCTGGGCACCGCCGCCGCGGCGGAGCTGGAGACGCGCATCAACGACATGCTCTTCGTGCACTGAGGAACGACTCATGAGCATCACCGTGAATGGCGGCCCCCTGGTCGCGCGCCCCGAGATCGTCCGCGAGCCGTCCCGCAGCGGGATCGGCGAGATCAACAAGCCGATCTCCGCCTGGGAATCCGTCTACCGCATCGGCGCGCTGCGCAAGGCGCTGATCCTCCTCGTCCTGGCCCTGGTCTGGGAGGCCTATGGGCGCTGGCTCGACAACCCGCTGCTCTTCCCGCCCTTCACCGCCACGGTGCAGGCGCTGTTCGAGAACCTCGCCAACGGCATCATCCCCGCCCGCACGCTGATCTCGCTGCGCACGCTGGTCGTCGGCTACGCCATCGGCATCGCCCTGGCAGCCGTGCTGACCACCATCGCCATCGGCTCGCGCATCGGCACGGACCTGCTGGAAACCCTGACGGCCATGTTCAACCCGCTGCCGGCCATCGCGCTGCTGCCGCTGGCGCTGATCTGGTTCGGCCTGGGATCGGGCAGCGTGATCTTCGTGCTGGTGCATTCCGTGCTCTGGGCCATCGCGCTGAACACCCATGCCGGCTTCCGCTCGGTGTCCAAGACGCTGCGCATGGTGGGGCAGAACTACGGGCTGACCGGGCTGCGGCTGGTGAAGGACATCCTGATCCCCGCCGCCTTCCCCTCGATCCTCACCGGCCTCAAGGTCGGCTGGGCCTTTGCCTGGCGCACGCTGATCGCGGCGGAGCTGGTCTTCGGTGTCTCCTCCGGCTCCGGCGGCCTCGGCTGGTTCATCTTCGAGAACCGCAACCAGCTGGAGACGGCCAATGTCTTCGCCGGGCTGTTCTTCGTGATCCTGATCGGCCTCTTCGTGGAGAGCTTCATCTTCGCCAACATCGAGAAGCGCACGATCCGCCGCTGGGGCATGCAGCACTGACCGGCCGTCGTACGAACCTCGTCCAACGATAAGACAGAACGGGAGCGTCCCATGCAACGTCGCCAGATCCTCACCGCCGGTGCCGCCCTTTCCGCGGCGCTGGCCACCCCCGCCCTGCTGATCCGCCGCGCCCATGCGGAGGCCGGCAAGCTCCGCCTTTCCCACGGCTACGGCATCCTGTACCTGCCGCTCATCGTGATGCGCGACCAGAAGCTGCTGGAGAAGCACGCCGATGCGGCGGGCCTCGGCCCCATCGACGTCTCCTGGCAGATGCTCGATGGCGGCAACGTCATCAACGACGCGATGCTGGCGGGCTCCCTCGACATCGCAGGCACCGGCGCGCCGGGCTTCATCACCCTCTGGTCGCGGGCCCGGGGCATCCCCCGCTCCGAGATCATCGGCGTCAGCGGCATGAGCACCTGCACCCTGTCGCTCAACACCAACCGGCCGAACATCCGCTCGCTCGCGGACTTCACGCCGGGCGACAAGATTGCCCTGCCCGGCATCAAGACCTCGCTCGCGGCCGTGGTGCTGCAGATGCTGGTGGCCAAGCAGTTCGGCCAGGCGAACTACGCGAAGCTCGACCCGATGACGGTCGGCCTGCCGCATCCCGAGGCCTTCACCGCGCTGATGAGCGGCAAGACCGAGATCGCGGCGCATTTCGCCTCGCCGCCCTATTCGAGCCGCGAGCTGGAGGACCCCCGCATCCACCGGGTGATCGCGGCCAGCGAGGTTCTGGGCAATGCCACGCTGGACGTGACCTTCGCCCCGCGCCAGTTCGTCAACAACAACCCGAAGATCATGGCGGCCTTCCTCGCGGCCCAGGATGAGGCCAACAAGATGATCGTCTCCGATCCGGTGAAGGCGGCAGGCATCTTCAACCGCGTCTCCCCGACCGGCAGCACGGACGAGGCGGTGGTGGCCATGCTGAAGGAGCCCGACACCAAGTTCGACACGACGCCGCACGGGCTGATGGAATACGCGAACTTCATGGGCGCCGTGGGCACCATCCGCAACAAGCCGGCGAAGTGGCAGGACCTGTTCATGCCGGAGCTGCACGAGCGCCCCGGTTCATGAGGCCGGGTTCGTGAGGCCCGCCGCATGGCATCCGGCCCGGGATGTCCTCAGGCCGCGGCGTCCGCCGCCGCGACCTCCCGCGCCCGCCCGCCCTCGGCCATCAGGGTCCTGACCCGCGGGAAGGCCACGAGCTGGCGGCGGTACAGGCCGGCGGCGGCACCGATCATCGTGCCGCCCCGGCGCAACAGGGCATCGCCCCATTCCACGATGCGCAGATTGGGCCAGGCCTTGGGCCGGATGCGCAGGATCTCCTCGTAGATCGCCTCCGCCGGCAGGTCCGGCCGGGCCTGCGCCAGGATCAGCGCCATGGCCGCGGTCGAACGCGAGATGCCGGCATGGCAATGCACCAGCAGCCGCCCGCCCGGCTCCGCCAGCAGGCCGGCGCCGAAGGCCAGGATCTGCTCCACATGCTCCCGCTCCGGCCGGACCATGCCCGGCATCTCCTCGATCACGTCGTGGAAGCGCAGCTCCAGCTTCCGGTGCTCGCCGAAGCGGCCGAAGCTCTCCGGGACAGGCCATTCCGGGTCGAGGATGGAGAGCACGTGGCTCACCCCGGCCTCGCAATGGCCGTCCAGCTCCTCGATGCCACAGATTCCGATGCCGAAAGGTGCGATGGGGTCCATGTCCCTGGCTTAGCGCCGGGGCAGGCCGCTTGCCACTCCACAGACGGCGCGGTTGCGCACGCGCCCCTTCTCGCGGTGAGGGCGGCGCAGACCTTGATCCGGGTGTTTGCAGGCGGGATTTCGTGCCAGCAACCGGAGTTGATCCAAAAAGAGATATAAACATTCAGGGTTGCTGAAACTTGTGACGCATCACGAATGGGTTGAGTGATCCCTAGGCACCCTTTAAGATGCCGTTAATCCCGTGCGGAGATCACAGCCCTGGCTGTCTCCAACGGGCGGCACGGAGATTGGCGGGAACCGGATGAAGCGCTTGGTGATCGATCTCGACGGCACGCTGACCATCGACGACCCCCAACTCGACTATCCCAGCAAGCGCCCCAACCTCGCGGTGGTGGAGAAGCTGCGGGAATACAAGGCGCAGGGCTTCGAGATCGTCGTCTGCACCGCGCGCAACATGCGCACCCACCAGGGCAATGTCGGGCTGATCAACGTCCACACCCTGCCCGTCATCACCGACTGGCTGCGCCGCCACGACATCCCCTATGACGAGATCCATGTCGGCAAGCCGTGGTGCGGGCATGACGGCTTCCATGTGGACGACAAGGCCCTGCGCCCCGACGAGTTCGTCCGCATGAGCCACGAGGAGATTGCGGCCCTCCTCCATCTCGGCCGGAACGCGGCATGAGCCACGACGCCCCGCTCGCCCTGATCACCTCGGCCGCCTATGTGAACGCCGAGATCGGCGCCGAATTCGGCCAGTTGCCGCCCTGCTTCCTGCCCTTCGGGCACAACCGCCTCTTCACCCCGCAGATCGCCAGCCTGCGCCGCCTGGGCGAGCGCGTGGTGCTGACCCTGCCGCAGAGCTTCGAGCCGGAGGACTGGGACCAGGCCCAGCTCCTGGCCGCCGGCGTGGAACTCCTCTTCATCCCGGACGGGCTCAGCCTTGGCGAAAGCATCGCCTATGCCCTGACCCTCTCGGACGCCCGCGGCCCGGTGCGCATCCTGCACGGCGACACGCTCTTCCTCGAAGCCCTGCCGGACACGCTGGACGAGGTCGGCGTGGCCACCAGCGCCGATTCCTACAGCTGGGGCGTCCTCAGCGGCGGGCTGCACGGCAGCTTCGTCAGCCGCCGCCCCGGCACCGCCGCCCGGCAGGACCAGGTCCTCAGCGGCTGGTTCGCCCTCTCCTCCGCCCCGGCCCTGGGCCGTGCCCTGGCCGAGGCGCGGGGCGACTTCCTGCGCGCCCTGGCTCTCTACAACGCCCGCCACCCGCTGACCTTCCGCCTGCTGGACGGCTGGCTGGACTTCGGCCACCTGCAGACCTTCTACCGCTCCCGCGCCAAGGTCAGCACGGCCCGCGCCTTCAACGCCATCGCCGTCGCCGGCCGCTCCGTACTCAAGACCGGCGAGAAGAGCGACAAGCTTTCCGCCGAGGCCGACTGGTTCGAGAACATCCCCCCGCCGCTGCGCCTGCATGCCCCGCCCTTCCTGGGGCGCGAGGGCAATGGCTACCGCATCGGCTATGAGTTCAGCCCGACGCTGCACGAGCTCTTCGTCTTCGGGCGGCTGGAACAGGCGAGCTGGGCGCGCATCATGGAAGGCTGCTTCGACTTCCTGCGCACCGCCCGGCAGCTCGGCGCCGAGGCCGCCCCCGCGCACCTGCCGCCCGACGCGCTGCGCGTCCTGGCCCTCGACAAGACCGCCGCGCGGCTGGAGCAATGGGCCCGCGCCAGCCGCATCGACCTCGACACCGAATGGCGCTCGGGCGGGCGGCGCCTCCCCTCGCTCCGCCGCATCGCGGACGAGACCGCCGCCATCGCCGCCGCCACCGACCCCCTGCCCGGCGTCATGCACGGGGACCTGTGCTTCCCCAACACCTTCTTCGATTTCCGGCAGCAGCAGATCAAGGTGATCGATCCGCGCGGTTCCGTCCGCGACGGGGAGCACACGGTCTTCGGCGACCTGCGCTACGACCTCGCCAAGCTGAACCATTCGGTCGAGGGCTATGACCTGATCCTCACCGGCCGCTACCAGGTGGAGCAGCCGGAGCCCTATGACCTGACCCTGCACCTGTCGCGCGAAGGGGCCGCCGGCTTCCTGCCCGACATCGCGGCGGAGATGGACCTGCTTGGCCGCCGCACCAGCGATGCGGGCACGCGGGCGCTGACCGTGCATCTCTTCCTCTCGATGCTCCCCCTGCATGCCGACCGGCCCGACCGCCAGCGCGCCTTCCTGGCCAATGCGCTGCGCCTCTATGCCGGGTTGGAGACGCCCGCATGATCGTCTTCCCCATGGCCGGCCTCAGCAGCCGATTCACCAAGGCCGGCTACGACCGGCCGAAATGGATGCTGCCGCTGGCCGGGCGGCCGCTGCTGGACTGGTCCCTGCTCGGCTTCAGCGAAATGTTCGAGAGCGAGACCTTCCTGCTGATCCATCTCGACCGGCCGGGCGTCGCGGAATTCGTGCGCGCCCGGGCCGAGGCGATCGGCATCCGGAACCTGCGGATGGTCGCCCTGCCGGAACCCACGCGGGGGCAGGCGGAGACCGTGCAACTCGGCCTCGACGGCGCGGAAGTGCAGAACGGGGAACCGGTCACCATCTTCAACATCGATACCATCCGGCCCGGCGTGCGCAAGGCGAGCTTCGACGGCACGGCGGGCTGGCTGGAATGCTTCCTGGGGGAAGGCGACCACTGGTCCTTCGTCCGCCCCACCGACCCGGCCAACCCGCCGGAAGGCGTGGCCGCCGAGGTGGTGGAGAAGCGCCGAATCGCGCCCTTCTGCTGCTCGGGCCTGTATCATTTCGGGTCGGCCACCCTGTTCCGCGACGCCTATGCGCGGGAACTGGCGGCGCCCTCGACCAACGAACTCTATGTGGCGCCGATGTACCGGCACCTGATCGGGGCCGGACACGAGGTACGTTATGGGACCATCCCGATGGAGGAGATTTTCTTCAGCGGGACACCGGCGGAATACGAGGCGCTGCTCGCGGACACGACGGCGTTGCGCCTGACTTTTCCGGGCCTGTGATCGCACCACCGCGCCATCCGGGCCGTCCCACCGCATGAAAAGACACCAGAAAAGGAACCCCGGATGGGCGTGAAAGTCAGCGTCATCTGCACCGGGCAGCTTCGCGACCCCTTCGAGTTCGGCATCATCATGACGCGGCTCCTGAACCTTCGGGAACAGGGCCGAATCGATCAGTTGATCCTATCCTCCTGGAAGGATGATCTGATCGCCTCGCCCGAGGTGCTGACGGCCCTGCGGCGCGCCGGGTTCCAGGTGGTTCTGAGCGATCTGCCGGTCATCCCAGGCCCAGGTGTGTGCTGGTTCCAGAAGCGGCAGTTGGCCGCTGGACTGCAACTGGTCGAGCCGGGCTCCATCGTCGCCAAGGTTCGCACCGATAAGTGCGCGCATCTGATTGAGCGTGTGGTGCTGCACGCCAATCAGCGGCGGGAGACCATCGCGGATGAGCCTGAGGCCGGTGCCTATCGCCGCCAGGTCTCGGCCACCAACATCGTCACCAACTGGGTCCTCTCCCATTCCGACTTCACCTTCGTCGGCTTGCGGGAGGATCTGTCGCGCATGACGGTGTGCGACAACACCGACGCTGCCTGGGTGGGCAGCGGTCCGGTCGCCGAGGTGGAGTGGTATCACAGTGCCCTACGCGGCGTGGACCCGGTGACCGACCAATGGATGCGGCACCTCGACGCCGGGTTGCTGGCCCGCAGCCTGACGAAGATGGACCCAAAGACGATCGACCGGGAGGCCCTTGCCGCCCTCTGGCCGATCTTCGCCCGGGCCTGGGTGCTGACCAACACCCATTACCGCATTCTCTACAGCGCGCCCTTCGATGAGGCGAAGCTGCCCCGCGACCTGCCGCTTGCCCTGCTCAACGGACAGGTGGACATGGCGCCGCGTGACGGCCTCGCCCTGATCGGCCCCAAGGTGAAGGTGGGCAACGCGGCGATGGCCCAGGCCCTTTCCGCGCATCCCGCGATTCTGGAAGGGGCTGCGCAAGAGCCGGACCCGGCCAAGGTGGCCGAGGCGTTGCGCCTGCTGCTCGGTGCCTCCGCCGCCAAGGCCATGATCGGCCATCTCTCCACAAGCCACGAGCCCATAGATAGCGCGGGGCTGACCCCGCACACCGTGATGCTGCGGGCCGTGTTCGGCGCAGGGGCAGAGGCGGTGGGTCAAGTTTTTCCCGATCCGGCGAAACTGAACGAGCTGGCGCAGGGGCGCGATCCGGATAATGCGCTACTCGCAGAGGCGGTACGCATTGCCGATGAAGGGCTAGCTACTGGTGATACAATGAAGCTGCGTGCTGCCGCTGAAGTGCTCGCCATGTTGACCTACAAGCGCCATCCGCCAGCCTTGCCTAAATTACTAGCGTTACCAAATCTCGAAATTCTTATAGATATAGAACGCCTTAAGGCACTCTTCCAACGCGCCACATCGTTTGAACCAAAAATATGGGAACTACATCAAGTCCGGACGTTACTTCAGCAGGAAATTTCAAAGTCAACGGCCTAATGTGGGATAAAAAATAATTCTTAGCGAAACAGCTGACATCATCACTATCCGAGTTAATCTCAAGTTTCAGGAACTCATGCGAGATTATAAAGTTTATACGCACGCTGTTAGCGAGGAATGTCGATGGACGGTTGGGACGGCCATCAAATTCGAAAAAAATTGCCTGATAGAGCCTTACGTAGGAATATTCAGAGGTGAGGTACTGAGCAGTATTGGCTCCTTCAGTTACAGCCACTCTCCATTAACTTTAAAAACCCCAATAGGGAGATACTGTTCAATTGCTGGCGGATTACAAACGACAGCAGCACGCCATCCAATAGAAGCCCTGAGCACCAGTTCAGCTTTTTACGACAGAAAGGTTAGCTTCTCCGCTGCTGCTGCACGCGATCTAGGATTTGATTTCACGAAAGATAAGATCCCCAATACTTACAAAATTCCACCCGAGATTGGAAACGATGTCTGGATAGGCGCCAACTGCTTTATAAACCCTGGCATCAAGATTGGTGATGGGTCCGTTATTGCTCGCGCTTCATCAGTGGTAAAAAGCATCCCACCCTATTCAATCGTGGGTGGGAATCCGGCAAAGTTGATAAGGCAACGCTTCAGCACGGAGCTTTCAGATAGGCTTATGGCGACCCGCTGGTGGCGTCATTCACCAAGCCAACTGTCGGAAGCACCTAAAGCTGGTCCAGAGAAATTTGTCGAATGGTACGAAAAAATGGGAGGGTCTCAGCTCGATTCTTTTTCCCCTCCCAAGCTGCACCTATGGGATGAAGTGCGGCTGATAGCTTAGTGATAAAAAAGGGGCTTAACTAGTCGGGTTTGAATAACTGCTTCAGGCTGCCGAGGCGGCGAGCGGGCGACGGTCTGCCGGCTGGATGGCTCCGCGAAGAGCGGCGAGGAGAGCCGTCAAAAGGGCCCTGAGGTGGGCGAGGATCTTGCGGATGTTGTGGCCGCAGCCGCAGAGGACGGCGTGGAGGGCATCACCGATGGTGCCCTTGAGGGCGCAGCGGGCGAGGCGGCCGTCGGCCTTCATGTGGCCGATCTCGGGCTCGATGGCGCTGCGGCGGCGGAGCAGCCGGCGCAGGCGGGGCGTGAGGCCGCGGCTGGTGCCGCTGATGAGCACCCT
>NZ_JHWD01000041.1 GCF_000622225.1 Roseomonas mucosa ATCC BAA-692
CACGCAAACTCCGCCTCGCGGTCAAACTTGCTCGGTCCCCAAACAACGTGACAATGCCGCAGCAGGCGCTGCAGATCGAAGGGACAGCGCCGGTCGGTGTCCAGCCGCGCCAGCGCCCGCTGGTGGTTGGCGTGCGCCGCGTCGCGCAGCCGCCGGGCCAGGATGCGCGCACCGGCGAGGCTGATTGCCCGCTCGCCCTCGGAGGGCGCCGCCAGAGCGAGGAACCAGTCCTCCTCCATCCGGTCGAGGTCCAGCAGCCACGGGACCACCCCCGCGCCTGCCGCTGCCGCCTGGAAGCGTTCCACCACTGCCGTCGGCCCGGTCACCGCCAGCGTGTGGCGCAGCCAGTCCGTATGCGCCGGCGCCAGCGCCGCCTCCGGCGGAGTGGGAGCAGCGGCTACCATGCCACTGACCGACGGCATGGTCGCTCAGAAGACGTGGATCACCGACCCACCCGGGGCGAGCTGCTCCAGGCGATCGAAGTCATGCCGGTTGGTCGTCATGACGGGAATGCCGGCCTTGCGCGCCGTCAGATAGACGAGGGCATCGTTGAGCGCCTTGCGCTGATCGAGCTTGCTATAGCCTTGCACCCGGGCAAGCGTCCCGCAAACGAGCCCGGCTTCGATCCAGGTGTCGCGGTCGGGCGAATGGATGCGGCTGGGCAGCATCGAGGCCATCTGCTGCGACCATGCCCGAATCTCCGCGCGCCAGCCCGGCGCGGTCACGTCACGCGCCGCAAGGCCGGTCGCGATCTCGCCGAGGCAGACTGAGCAATGATGGAGGGTGGCGTTGTCCAGGAGCTCGGTCGCGGCCATCGGCAATCGACCGGCGAGATCCTCGATGTAGATGTTCGTATCGAGCAGGACCTTGGTGCGGCGCGTCGCCGCGACCTGGGAGACGTGCAACAACTCCGTCTTGGGACGCAGCGGAATGGACGCCGTGGCCCTGTCCGGCTTGACCTTGCGGAGCAGGGCCTGAAGGTCAGAAGAGGCAGGCACGGCCGATCAGATGTCGAGCCGATAGTCCTTCCCCAGGGAGCCACGCAGCCGCGTCATCACCTTGCCGGTCGGGTCTTCCTTGCCGCGGGCGGGAGCGGGCGGTGCCGCCTTGGCAACCGGCCGCTTCACCACCAGCAGGCTGGTGCTGCGCTTCGCGGGCGGCTTCGCCGTCTTCCGGCTCATCGGCATGCGGAAAATCCTCTCTCACCCGATCCTGGCGCCGCGTTCGGGGCCGCGGCGGGAGAGCATATGGGAGGGGGCGGGCGGTGCGCAATTGTGGCAACTGCGACTTTCTCCTACAGTAGACGCGAGAAGTGCGGTTATCACGTCCACCGGAGGCCAGCATTCTTGGGTGAGATCCAGACCGAGACGCCGCAACTGCCCGCTCGGGAAGCGGCCGAGGCCGCCGAATACGCCCGCGCCAGCCTGGCGCCAGCCACCCTGCGGGCCTACCGAGCTGATTGGGAAGACTTCGGCTTCTGGTGCCGCCAGCGGGGGCTGCCGTCCCTGCCGGCCGCCGCCGAGACGGTCGGAGCCTACCTCGCCAGCTTGGGCCCCACCCACAGCCGCAGCACGCTGCGACGCCGCCTCGCCGCCATCGGCCAGGCCCACCGCCTCGCCCGGCAGCCCTGGACGCCGGGCGATCCTGCCATCCGCAACACCCTGCATGGCATCCTGCGCCGGCACGGCCGCCCCGCCCGCCAGGCCGCTGCCTTGACCACGGCCGAGGTGAAGCGGCTGGTGGCGGTCTGCGGCACCGACCCGGCCGGGCTGCGCGACCGGGCCCTCCTGCTGCTGGGCTTCGCCGCGGCCCTGCGGCGCGCCGAGCTGGTGGCGATCGTGCGCGAGGACCTCGTCTTCACCACCGAGGGGCTGGAGCTGCTGATCCGTCGGAGCAAGACCGATACGGTCGGGGCCGGGCACCGACTCGGCATCCCCCGGGGCGAGAAGCCCGACACCTGCCCGGTGCGGGCCATGGATGCCTGGCTGCGCGTCAGCCACTGCGAGTACGGGCCGGTCTTTCGCCGGGTGGATCCCTGGGGTGGATTTGCCACCTCGGCGCTGCACCCGGACGCGGTGCGCCAGATCCTGCGCAAGCGGGCTGCCGCGGCGATGCTCACCTTGCCGGCCGGTGACCGGCTGTCGCCGCATGGGCTGCGGGCGGGCTTCGTCACCACGGCCTACAAGGCCGGCGTGCCGGACGAGGCCATCATGGCCCACACCCGGCACAAGGATCTCCGCACCATGCGCGGCTATGTCCGACGGGCCGTCCTGGTCTCGGAAAGCCCGGCCAAAAAGCTGGGGCTGTGACGTGCAGCGGCAGAGGCCTGTCGCGTTTGCCGTTCGCATGGCGCCCCGCTAGCTCTCGACGCCACCATGCGCGACGGGGGAGATGAGCGGATCATGGCTATCCTGTGCAGTGCTCCCGGGACCGCCGCGAGCCCCAAAGCTGGCACTCCGCCAGGCCTTGGGGCATCGTGGAGGCTGGACCTTGGCCGCCTGCGGCCGGTCGTACCAGCAATCCCGGGAAGCTCACGGATGGCGCAAGCCCCCACCGCGGAAACAACGAGCCTGGCAAAGATGGACGTCCCCCTGCCGGCCGGCTGCCACGAGGCCATGGTCGCCCTGGTGGAGCGGCGCAATCGGGATCGCAAGCCTGGCCAACGCAAGCTGTATCTGCGCGATATCCAGGGCGAGGCCATCCTGGCCCTTGGCCGCCAGGAGGCGCGGGGCAAGCGCGTGACCTATCTCGCCGTGCCAACCAGCCAACCGCGCAAGCCGATCTGGATGGAGCCGCCGGTGCGCGAGGAGCTGGAGCGCTTGGCCACCACCGTGGGCATCACCCGGGCCGCGGTCATCGTCACCGCCTTTTCGCACTACCTCGATCGACGTGGCCATGGCAGCCGCCGCCAGCCCGTCGCTGACACCCATGCTGCCGCGTAGGGGGTTTTTGATACTTCGATCGGCTGGACAGGCAGCCGGGTACGCGCGCAGTCTCACCCTGTCCGGACTCGCCTCAAGCGAGTATGGATATTTCTTCAACCGTCCTCTGAGGACACACATGGCGCGCTGAACGCAAAAACGGCCGGTGCCTGCAAGCACCAGCCGTTCCGCACTCTAGACACCTAACTTGGGGCAAAACTCTTCGACCCCCAAGCTAGGCCCGGGACGACCCTCCGTCAAGCACCGCTGTGCCTGACAACGGGGAAGCCTTGTCGACCGGTGCGGCTGCGCGCTCGCCAGGAGCGAGCCCATGGCTACGACCGACCAATCGCGACCACCACCCCGGGCTGCCGGAAGGTTGGCACTGCCGCCGCGCCCGACCGGCCGGCGTCGCGTCACCCCGACGCAGATCCGCAACACCGCCGACCTGTCCGGTCGCTTCGAGACGGTCAGCCACTGGCGCGTGCTGGCGGTGTTCAAGCAGGCCTTCCCGCTGCTGGGGCTGGACGAGCGCCTGCGCACGCTGATCGACGTGCTGTTCCGCTATACCCAGGCGCAGGACTGGGATGGCACGGGGCTACCGATCGTCTGGCCCAGCCGCTGGCAGCTGATGCGCGACCTCGGCCTCGGGCTGCGGTCGGTCCAGGTGCATATCGCCCTGGCTCTGGAGGCGGGCCTGATCGTCTCGCACGAGCAGGGCGGTGGGCAGCACTGGGGCTTTCGGGATGCGGAGGGACACATCACCAAGGCTTCGGGCTTCAGCCTGGCGCCGCTGGCCGAGCGGCTACCGCAGTGGGAGCGGCTGCTGGAGGTGCAGCGGCAGGAAGCGGCCGAGGCAGCGCGGCTGCGGCGGGAGTGCGGCTTCCTGCGACGTCAGCTGCTGGAACTGACGGCCGTCGGCGCCGCCCAGGCGGTGGCCGGCACCCTCTGGGAGGAGCTGGAGGCGCAGGCTGAGGCGCTGATCGCGCAGGTCCAGGGCGTCGATGACCCAAGGCCCCTGGCCCCCCTCGCCGGGCGCCTACGCCTGCTGCTGGACCAGGCGACCCAGGCCCTGCGTCAGGCATTCCCTGCGGATTGCGAGGATGATTCACCGTACGGTGCAGCCGCCCTGCACCCCATTACACCTACAAACCAAGTCTCTATCGCTAACGCGATTGCACCGGAGGCCTGCGGCCATGCTCAGGAGGTAGAAGCAGGCGGAACCGGATCGCCCCGCCGGTTGGTCGCAGTCCGCGCGGATAGGCCGGCAGGGGGCGAGTCAGGATCCGGCCATGCGCCGGCGATGCCCGCGCTGCGCGGCTTCCCGGTCACGCCCGAGGTGCTGATGCATCTCGTCCCCGCCCTGCGGCAGCGCAGCCGCCGCGTGCCGACCTCGTGGCGCGACACCTGGGTGCTGGCCAGCGACGCCGGCGCCGAGATCGGCATCTCGCAGCACGCCCGCCTGCATGCACTGAACCTGCTCGGTCCGCAGGGCGGCGCCGTGGCGCTGGGCACCGTACTCGCCAAGCACGAGGCCGGGCTGGTCCGAAATCCCGGCGGCTACCTGCGCCGCATGCTGGAGAGGCATCAGGAGGGCGACCTGCACCTGGATCGCACGCTGCATGGCCTGGCGGACGCGGCGAGTCCGGAAGCGCGACTCACCGCCTCGAAGCGAACCCCGCCGGTCATGAGAGTGTGATCGGCGCGAGTCGCTGCATTTTCAGATTCACAAGGTGCGCCAAGGCCTTGTGGGTCACCACTTTTCAGCATGGGTGGCAAGGCGG
This sequence comes from Roseomonas mucosa ATCC BAA-692, assembly GCF_000622225.1. Taxonomy (GTDB): domain Bacteria; phylum Pseudomonadota; class Alphaproteobacteria; order Acetobacterales; family Acetobacteraceae; genus Roseomonas; species Roseomonas mucosa. Next base: position 4,706 of record NZ_JHWD01000041.1, read on the forward strand.
CGCTACGGCGGCCCTATTCTATGTTCTTGTTATGTTCCGGATTCGCGGATTAGGTTGCCGGCATGTCCGAAGTGCCCCCCAGCAACCCTCCTGATGACTCCCATGCCCTATCTCCTGCCCAGCCGGAGGAGGTCACCGAAGCCTTGGCCTATGCCCTGCGCTACGACGAGCGCGGCCGACCCCGGCCGCATGGCGGCGAAATGATCGCGGGCCTCGCGGCCCGTCACCTCACCCAGCACCTCCAGCGCACCGGCTTCGTCCTGATGAAGCGCAGGCCCGGACGGCCGCATCGTGCCGGATAAGCGACGTGTCCTCGTCGTGCGCCTGCCGCTGCTCGCCATCGAACGCCTGCGACGGAGAGAGCCGTCGCTCCGTGACCGCCCGCTCGCGACCTGGCAGCAGCAGGGCAACCGGAGGCTGATCGCCTGCGTCGATGCGCCGCCGCTGCAGGCGGGTCAGGCCCTGGCCGACGCCCAGGCGATGCGGCCGGACCTCGTGCTGCAGCCGGCCGACCCGGCGGCGGAGGCGGCGCTGCTGGATCGGCTGGCGTGCTGGGCGCTGCGCTTCACGCCGCTGGTGGCGCTCGATGCACCCGATGCGCTGGTGCTCGACGTCACGGGCAGCACCGGACTGTTCGGCGGCGAGTCACACATGATGGCCGACGTCGCCGCGCGCTTCACCGCCGCCGGATACACGACGCAGCTTGCCATGGCCGGCAATGCCGATGCCGCCGCAGCCATGCTGCGGGCAGGCTTGCATGGTTGCATCGTGCCGCCGGGCGAGGATGCCGCCGCGCTGCGGACCGTGCCGGTGGCTGCGTTGCGTCTGCCCGGGGGCATGGCGGGCGACCTGTGCCGGCTCGGACTAGCGACGCTGGGCGACGTGCTGCGCCAGCCGCGCGCCTCGCTGGCCCGGCGCTTCGGCCGGGAACTGCTCGACCGGCTGGATTTCGCTCTCGGCGCCCGTGCCCGACCGCTCGACCCGATCCGACCGCCGCCGGACTTCTCCGCCGCCCGTTCCTTCCTGGAGCCCATTCTTACCCGCCCGGCCATCGACCGGGCGGTGACCGCGCTGCTGGACGACCTGTGCGACTCCCTGGCCGAGGCCGGCCGCGGAGCGCGACGGCTGAGCCTGCTGGCCTTCCGCGTGGATGGCGCGGTGCAGGAGGTGGCCGTCGGCACCGGCCTCGCCAGTCGTGACCCGGCCCATCTGTTGCGGCTGTTCGCCGGACTACTGGAGCGGCTGGAGCCGGATCTCGGCTTCGAGCGCATGGTGCTGCAGGTGACCGAGACGAACCCGCTCGGCGACCACCAGCTGGCCGGTCGCCTGGGCGGGCACGAGGCCGGCGACGAGGGCCGGGCGCTGTCGGAGCTGCTCGACCGGCTGGGGCAGCGGCTGTCGCTCTGGCGCATGGAGCCCACCGGCAGCCACTGGCCCGAGCACGCCGCGGTGCCGGTCGACGCCTATGCTCCCGTCGCCGTGCCCGCCGGCTGGGGTGAGCGGCTGCGGCCGGTGCGCCTGCTCGACCGGCCCCGGGAGATGACCGTGCTCGCCGAGGCGCCGGATGGCCCGCCAGCCCAGCTGCGCCTGGATGGCCGGATGCATCGGGTCCGGCACGCCGCCGGCCCGGAGCGGCTGGAGCCGGAGTGGTGGACCGAACGCCACGACCGTCCGCGCCGAGACTACTACCGGGTGCAGACGGAATCCGGTCGCCGGCTGTGGATCTGCCGTCTCGGCCAGGACAGGCCGGCGGCGCCGGCACGCTGGTTCCTGCACGGCGAGCTGGCGTGACACCGCCATGGTGCAGGACTACGCGGAACTCGCTTGCCGCTCGAACTTCAGCCTGCTCGACGGCGCCTCGCATCCTGGCGAGCTGGCGGTGGCCGCCGCGACGCTCGGCCATGCGGGCTTCGGGATCTGCGACACCAATACGCTGTCGGGTTCCGTGCGCGGCCACGTCGCCGCCCGGGAGGCGGGTATCGCCTATGCCGTGGGGTGCCGCCTGCGGCTGGACGACGGCGCCGAGTATCTGGCCTGGCCGACCGACCGGGCGTCCTATGGCCGCCTGACACGGCTGCTCTCGCTCGGCCGCATGCGCTCGCCCAAGGGCGAGTGCGCCCTCACCCGGCAGGAGATGGTGGGGCATGCGGAGGGCTGGTGCCTGGCCGCTGTGTCTCCCGTCCGCCCGGACCTGGCCTTCGCCGACCGGCTGCAGGCCGATGCTGCAGCCTTGCGTAACATCCTGGCGATGCCGCTGCTCTGCACGGCAACGATCCGCTTCGACGATATCGACGCGGACCGCCTGGAGGCGCTGGCGGAGATGACGGCCGTCACCGGCGCTGGCCTGCTGGCCACCAACGACGTGCGCTACCACGTTCCCTCGCGCCGCCCGCTGGCCGACGTACTGACGGCGATCCGCCTCGGCCGGACCGTGGACCGGCTCGGGCCCCTGGCAGAGCCCCATGCCGAGCGGCACCTCAAGCCACCGGCCGAGATGGCACGGCTGTTCCGCCACTATCCGGAAGCCCTGCGCCACACCCTGCGCGTGCTCGGCGCCTGCCGGGGATTCTCGCTGGCCGATCTGCGCCACGAATACCCCGACGAGATCCTGGAGCCCGGCCGCACGCCGCAGCAGACGCTGGAGGCCCGCGCGGCGGCGGCCGCGGCGGCGCGTTTCCCGCGCGGCGTGCCGCCCGGCATCCAGGCGCGCATCGACCACGAGCTGCGGCTGATCGAGCAGCTGGACTACGCGCCCTACTTCCTGACCGTGGACGAGGTGGTGCGCTTCGCACGCGAGCACGACATCCTCTGCCAGGGACGCGGCTCGGCCGCCAACTCCACCGTCTGCTACGTGCTGGGCATCACCGCGGTCAACCCCTCCAAGCACGACCTGCTGTTCGAGCGGTTCCTCTCGGCCGAGCGCGCCGAGCCGCCCGACATCGACGTGGATTTCGAGCACGAGCGGCGCGAGGAGGTGATCCAGTTCATCTATCGCCGCTACGGCCGCGACCGCGCGGCGATCGTCGGCACCGTGATCCGCTTTCGCGGCCGCTCGGCGGTGCGTGAGGTCGGCAAGGCGCTCGGGCTGTCCGAGGACGTCACCGGGCGGCTGGCCAAGGCGAGCTGGGGCCCGGGTCGGGACAGCAGCCTGGCCGAGATCGCCGCGACCGAGGGCCTCGACCTCGCGGATCGTCGCCTCCGCCTGGCCCTGGAACTCGCCGAGGAGATCCAGGACTTCCCCCGCCACCTCGCCACCCATGTCGGCGGCTTCGTCATGTCACGCGGTCCGCTGATCGAGATGGCCGTGGTCGGCAACGCCGCCATGGAGGGGCGGACGGTGCTGGAGTGGGACAAGAACGACGTCGAGGCGCTCGGTCTGCTCAAGGTCGATATCCTGGCGCTGGGCATGCTGAGCTGCCTGCGGCGCGGCTTCGACCTGCTGCGCCGGCACCGCCTCGCCGATCTTGATCTTGCCGGTGTGCCACGAGACTGCGAGCGGACCTACGCCATGCTGAGGCGAGCCGACTCCCTGGGCGTCTTCCAGGTCGAGAGCCGGGCGCAGATGAACATGCTGCCCCGGCTGCGGCCGGCGCGGTTCTACGACCTGGTGGTGCAGGTCGCCCTGGTCCGGCCCGGCCCGATCCAGGGCGACATGGTGCATCCCTACCTGCGGCGCCGCTGGGGCGACGAGGAGCCCGTCTACCCCTCCCCTGCCCCGGAGCACGGGCCAGCGGACGAGCTGGAGCAGGTCCTCGGCCGCACGCTGGGCGTGCCGCTGTTCCAGGAGCAGGCCATGCGGGTGGCCATCGTCGCCGCCGGTTTCTCGCCCGGTGAGGCCGACCAGCTGCGCCGCGCCATGGCGACCTTCAAGTACACGCAGGGCGTGGCGGTGTACCGGGACAAGCTGGTCGGCGGCATGGTCCGCAGAGGCTACGATCCCGAACTGGCCGAGCGGGTGTTCCGGCAGATCGAGGGCTTCGGCTCCTACGGCTTCCCGGAAAGCCACGCCGCCAGTTTCGCCCACCTCGCCTACGCCTCGGCCTGGCTGAAGTGCCACCATCCGTCCGTGTTCGCGGCCGCCCTGCTGAACTCCCAGCCGATGGGCTTCTACGCGCCGGCACAGATCGTGCGCGATGCCCAGGCGCACCGCGTGGCGGTGCGGCCGCTCGACGTCAACGCGAGCCAGTGGGACTGCACCCTGGAGCCGGAGGCGGGCAGCGCCGAGGGCCTGGCGCTCCGGCTGGGGCTTCGCCTCGCCGCGGGCCTGGCCGCCGAGGACGGCCAGCGGGTGGCCGAGGCCCGGCGTGCCGGCAACGGCAGCCCCTACGCCTCGGTGGACGAGGTGGTGCGCCGCGCCGGCATCGGCCGCAAGGCCATCGAGGCGCTGGCCGCGGCGGACGGCTTCGCGGGCATGGGCCTCGATCGCCGGGCGGCCATCTGGGATGCCAGGGGGGTCGAGAACGACACCCCTCCCCTGCTGCGGCTGGCGGCCCGGGCTGCCGCCGCGGGCGAACCGCCACTGCTCCGCGAGCCCGCCCCCACCCTGCCCGCCGAGGCCGCCGGACAGTCGGTGGTGCTGGACTACACCGCGACGGGGCTGAGCCTGCGCCAGCATCCGCTGGCCCTGCTGCGCCCACGGCTGCGCACGCTCGGCTGCCGCGATAGCCGCGAGCTCGGCGGCCTGCGCGCCGGGCAGCGGGTCCGCCTGGCGGGGATGGTGCTGATGCGGCAGCGCCCGGGCACCGCCAAGGGCATCGTTTTCGTCACCGTGGAGGACGAGCACGGCACCGCGAACCTGGTGGTGTATGCCGACGTCGCAGCCCGCGACCGGGCCGCGCTGATCGGCGCCCGGCTGATGGTGGTCGACGCCCGGGTGGAGCGCGAGGAACGGCGCGCCGAGGTGCCGATCGTCCACCTCATCTGCCGCCGCCTGGAGGACCGCTCCGATCTCCTGCGTGGGCTGATGGCGGAGCCCGGACCTGAAAGCTGGGGCGATCGGTCCATGGCCCGCGCTGACGAGGTGCGCCGCGCCGATCCCGGATCGGGGCGATCCAGTCAGAGGATGCCAGGTAGTCGTGATTTCCGCTAACCGAAAGTCATGACCTCATTTCCTCATGAGGAAAGGGCGCCGCATTTCCTCTCCCCGTTATCTCATGCCCTCATGAGGATAGGAACTCATTGGCGTGGCAGCGGTGGGCATTCCCTATCGTATTAGTACATAATAATCATTGGTTTAAGCGATATTCTGAGAATGAACTCGGTGCATTCCTCATGAGGTCATGACCTTTGGAGATCATGCGATCATGAGGATGTTGTGTTACGTCCTCATGAGGTATATCCCTCATGATCTTGCGAGGGTATGAGGGCATGAGCGCATGAAAGTGGTCGCAGTAACGTCCGACAAAGGCGGAATGGGCAAATCAACCGCCGCTCTCAATCTAGCCTGTGCCGCGGTTGAGGAGGGCTTTGAGGTCGGCATCCTGGATTTGGATCCGCAGGCATCGGTCGGCCGGTGGGCGAGGGTCCGTAAGAAGGCCAAGCTCCCGCCAAAGCCGCTTGCTGAGACATGCGTTCCCATCGACGTGGAAGACCGCCTCGCGGAGCTGGAAGAGGCTGGCGCCGATCTTGTCTTCCTGGACACTGCCGGCCGCGACAACAATGCCATCACGGCTGCTATCGCCAAGGCAGACCTCATCCTGATCCCATGCCATCCTACCGATCTCGAATTGTCGACATTGGGACCAACGCTCAGCCGTCTTCGAGCGGAGCAGAAGCCGAACTATGTCCTGCTGATCGACTGGAGTGCAGGCGCGACCCGTCGCCGTGGCGACGCATCGGTGGCCATCGGCCGTGCTGGAGGCAAGGTTGCTCCCGTTCCTTACACGCACCGCGCCAGTTACCGGGTCGCACTGGAGAATGGCCAGGGCGTCACCGAATTCGAGCCCAATCACAGCGCGGCCAATGAGATCAGGGGCGTGTGGAAGTGGTTGAAGACCGAACTTGGTATCGCTCGGCAAAGGCAGGAGAGGGCGGCTTAAGAAGATGGCACGACGCAGCAGCGCGATTGCCAACCTGGATATCGAGGCGGAAGGTTTGGCACAGCCGGATGGCCTGGCGGAACGTCTTCAGCGGAACCGCGAGACCCGAACCACAACGGTATCTGCGATCACCTCTCCGACGAAAGGAGCCGCACAGCCTGCCGATCCGGCTTCTGCTGTCAACATGCCGCCTGGACGCAGTGGAGGCCGAGGCCGAAATGACTGGCGCAACGGGAAGGCCATGGTCCAGGTGGCTCTCGATGAGGAGATGCACACCGAACTGAGCATCATCGCCAAGCGTCGAAGGATGACGCTGAGCCAGCTTGCCCGCGAAGCCATGAACCTTTGGCTCGAAACCCACGGGCATACCCTTCGCATCCGATGAAGCTAGACCTCATTACCTCATGAGGTAACTTCATGTCCTCATGGTCTCATGAGGAATATTAACTGCCTTGTCTGCGGTGGTCCGCAGTCTCCGTCTAGCCATTACGTCCGAACGATAACCGAGCCGGCCGCTACAGCGGCTCGGCGCATTCGTGGTTCCGGACTGCTGGGTAGGCGGCAAGGACATGAAGTCCCTCACAGCGATTGCCGTTTCCGTTCGCACCGCAGCTGACAATCCTCGAACCGGGCCGGATTGGAGGGCAACGGGTATGAGAGGACATCTGGGGGGCAGGGAAGATCCGCTACCGCTAGCGTCGGACGCGCGACAAGGGTTCGTCGCTGCGCTCCCGCGCCGGGGCAGGCCCCGGCCGCGCCCTTGTCCCGCCTCCGCCTCGCGGTCGCCGGGTGGAATCCAGGCGAAGGATTCCGGGCGATGAGTGGGCATGACGAGGAACTGCAGCGGCTGCGCGAGGGGGTGAACTGTGCAGCCCTGCTTGAACGGTTGACGCCCCCATGGCGGCTGGACAAGGCCGCCAGCACACGGGACTGCCTCAAGTACCGCCGGGGCAAGGGCGAGATCATCATCGTCAACCATGGCGGCCACGGCTGGTGGGACGCCGGGGGCACCGCCAAGGGCGACGTGTTCGGGCTGGTGCAGCACCTGAACCCCGGACTGAGCTTCGGCCATGTCCGCAAGCTGCTGCGGGAGATGATCGGGCTCCAGCCCAGCTTTCCCGAGCACCCTCGGACGGTCAGGGCCGCCGGCGACGGCATCCCAGCAGCGGATCGCTGGACCGCGGCCCGTCCTCTCCGCCCGGGCGGCAGGGCCTGGCGCTACCTGACGGAAGCCCGCCGGCTGCCGGGCCCGATCCTGCGGGCCGCCGTAGCGTCCGATGCGATCCGGGAGGGCGCCTATGGCACGGCCTGGTTCGCTCACCGCGACGAGTTGGGCGCCCTGACCGGCTTCGAGATGCGGGGCGCGGATTTCCGTGGCTTCGCCAAGGGGGCGGACAAGACCCTGTTCCGGCTGCCCGGTTGGATCCCGTCGCAGCCACGGCGCCCGAGCCGGCTGGCCGTGGCCGAGGCGCCGATCGACGCCCTCAGCCTCGCGGCCATCGAACGGTTGCGGGGCGACACCCTCTACGTGGCGACGTCCGGAGGCATGGGCCCCGGAACGGTACGCGGTCTCGCCCTCCTGCTGGCGGACCTGGCCACCTTCCCGGATGCCCTGCTGGCCAGCGCGACCGACAACGATCCGGCTGGCGATCGCTATGCCGCCATGCTGGCCGAGCAGGCCGCGGCGGTCGGCGTGCGCTGCGAACGGCTGGCGCCGCCCGCGCCACTGAACGACTGGAACGACGCGCTGACACAGGGGAGGGGGGCATGACCGCCTTCACGGAAACCCCGACGACACCTCTCAGCCAGGACGCGGTGGATCTTGCGCGAGCACTGCGCGCTGCCTTCCAGCGCATGCCCGAGCGCCGGCGACAACGCTGCACGGTCCCGCCCACCGGCGACGCCGGCATCGACCGCCCCGTGCTGGTCGAGGCCTTCGACGGCTCGGACCACTACGCGGGGGTGATCGTCAGGGGAGAGCGTGACGACGCCGGCGCCTGGCTTCTGGACGAGGCCTTCACTCTGCTCACCCTCGACCACGGTGACGGCGCCGACGCCGCGCTGGTGGCGTGCAACGGATGGAACTGCCATGTCGAGCGCCTCTGATCTCGCCGTGCAGGGCCGGCCGATCGCCGGTCTGACGCGCACCCAGGCCGAGGCGGCTTCGCTGACCGGAGCGGTGCTGGTGCTGGCCGGTGCCGGGACCGGCAAGACCAGCACCCTCACCGCCGGCGTCGCGCTGCGCATCGCCGAGCGTGGCATCCCGGCCGCCCGGATCCTGGCCGTGACCTTCACCAACAAGGCTGCCGGCGAGATGCGGGCGCGCATCGTCGCGCTGCTCGGGGGACAGTCCGCGCCGTCCTGGATCGGCACCTTCCACGGGCTCGGTGCCCGGCAGCTCCGGCTGGAGCCGGAGATGGCCGGTCTGCGGGCGGATTTCGATGTGCTCGATGCCGACGATGCCAGGCGACTGCTCAGGCGCGTCATGAAGGCGTCCGGGACGGAGGCGGGCGAGGACGAGATCATCGGCAAGGACCCCGTCAAGGCGATCGCCGGCCATATCGGGCGCTTCAAGGAGAACATGGTCACGCCCGCCCAGGCGGCGGTCCGGGTCGAGGCCATGCTGGCCGCCAGTCCGCTGGCCGATGCCTCTGGGCTGCGCGCCGCAGCGCGCCTCTACCCGGAGTATCAGCGCCGGCTGCGAGACGCCAATGCCGCCGACTTCGGGGACCTCCTGCTCTGGCCCGCCGTGGCGATGGCAGCCGACGAGGAGCGCCGCCGCCGCCTTGCCGGCCGCTTCTCCTGCCTGCTCGCCGACGAGTACCAGGACGTGAATGCCGTGCAGTACCGCTGGCTTCGGCTGATGGCGCAGGACCACGGTGAGATCTTCGCGGTGGGCGACGACGATCAGGCGGTGTTCGGCTGGCGAGGCGCCGATATCGAGTACATCCGGCGCTTCACGCGGGACTTCCACGGCTCTGCCGTGGTCAAGCTGGAGGAGAACTTCCGCTCCACCGGGCATATCCTCGCCGCGGCCAATGCGGTGATCGCGCGCGACGACACTCGGCTCGGCAAGACGCTCCGACCCACGCGCGAGCAGGGCCAGCCGATCGAGGTGGTGAGGTTCCGCAACGACGAGGCCGAGGCCACCGGCCTCGCCTCGGAGATCCGCAGCCGCCACGCAGAAGGCGTACAATGGCAGGACATGGCCATCCTCTACCGCGCCAACCACCTCTCGCGCGGAATCGAAGACGAGTTGCTGCGGGCCAAGGTGCCCTACGTCCTCGTCGGCGACGTCGCCTTCTACCAGCGTGCCGAGATCAAGGATGCCCTCGCGCTGCTGCGCCTCGCCAACTCGCCAGACGACTGCCAGTCCGACGAGGCCTTCCGCCGTGCCTGCAACAACCCGCCCCGTGGCATCGGTCCGAAAGCCCTCGACCTGCTGGAGCGCGACGCGGAGTGGCGTGGATCGTCCCTGCTGGCGGCGTGCCACACCGCCGACTTGCCGCCCCGGGTCCGGGGCACGGCGGGAACCTTCGCCGATGCCATTCGAGGCGTCGCGGCCGATTCCACGGCCTCGGTCGCCGACCGGCTCTCCCAGCTGCTCGACCGCACCGGCTATCGCCAGTGGCTCCGCGACAGCAGGGCCGAGACGGTCGAAGGGAGGCTGGAGAACCTCGCGGAGCTGGTGCAGCTGGCCAGTGGTTTCCATTCCGCGACCGATCTGCTGGAGCATGCCGCCCTGGCCAGCGCAGCTCCCGGCGAGGAGACCGAAGGGCGGGTGCAACTCCTCACCCTCCACCGGGCCAAGGGCCTGGAGTTCGGGCACGTCTTCCTGCCTGCCTGGAACGACACGATCTTTCCGAGCCAGTACGGTGATGCTGCCGAGGAACGGCGCCTGGCCTATGTGGCCCTGACCCGGGGCAAGGAGCGGGTGGCCGTCAGCTACGCCGAGTTCCGGCGCGGCTACGTCGATCCCTCGCCGTTCCTCGACGACATCCCGGCCGACAACCGCCACGAGGGCTGGCTGCGGCCCGTGGCGCGGCGGCCAGCGCGGATCTCGCCCCGTCAGGCCGGTATGGACGCCCTCAACGAGATGGTCGCCGGCCTTCGGTCCCGGCCGACGGCATAGCAGGCCGCTGCTCGATCACATCCCCACAGGAAACCAGCGATGCACACCGAAGCCTCCTTCATCCAGCGCCTCGAGCGCTACCGTTCCTCGAACACCGTGCCCCATGCGGTTTGGGTCGCGGACTGGCAAGCCGAGACCGATCGATGGAGCGATCCCGTGCTCCTGCCCCGCAGCAACGTCGAGCCGGCCCTCGCGGCGGCCGAATTCGTGCAGAGCCTGGACCGGGAGATGGACCGTCAGGCCGCGGACAGGTTCTTCTCCGCCTGGGGCGGTCGCGTGGCATGGTTCTTCTGCCGCCGGGAGGGGGACGTCGCGGTCGCCTACCTTCGTCAGGCCGTGGGACATCATTCTCCCATCCTTATGGGCTGGACGGACAGGGTGGAGAACAAGATCCAGGACGTGGCGCACGCCCATCCGCTCCTGGCACGCTTCCTGGGCATGAGAGAGTACAGTTGGGACACCCCGGAGTACCGGACCCTGTGTGCCGACCTCGGCCTCGATCCGGACTTCCAGCGGCCCTGTCCCCTGCCGGAGCATGCGGAGATGGGCGGCCAGCTGATCCGCTGGCTCGGCAAGCAACTCAACATCCTGGGTGTCATCGGGCCGGCGATGGACGATCCGCGGTGGGTGTACCTGAACTTGGGGAGGGACATGGTCACGGCCCTGCTACCCGAGGGCCGTGAACGCCCCTGGACCATCCGCGAGATCCTCGGGCGTCTCAAGGCGGTGCCCCCGCATGCCGTGCCATGCCGTGACGAGTTCCTGCGGGCCTTCGCAGACGTTCCTGCCGCCGAGCCGGGAGAGCGGCCGTGGCGGCCAGTTCCGCCGCCGAGCTTTTTCGCCCGTGTCGAGGCACTGCTGAGGCGTCCCGTGCAAGGGCGCTGAGGAGCGTCGAAGGAAAGGGAGGTGGAGTGGCAGGAGGCCCTGCCACCCTCGCCCGGTGCGCAGCAAGGGTTCGTCGGCTGGTGCCTCCCGCCGCTGCGCGGCGCCCTTGTCTCGCCCCGGATCGGGGCGGCTGCGGGGAGGGG
>NZ_JHWD01000042.1 GCF_000622225.1 Roseomonas mucosa ATCC BAA-692
CCATGCATCACCAGCAGCCGGCGGCCGTCGGCGGTGACGTGCTCGGCCTGCTGCACGAGGTGGATGCCGGCGACCTCCAGCCCCACCCAGTCGCGGAACATCTCGTCGTGGTTGCCGGGGATGTAGAGGATCTCGACACCCTCGCGCGCCTTGCGCAGCAGCAGGCGGATCACCTCGTCATGGTGGGCGTCCCAGTACCAGGACTTCCGCAGGCGCCAGCCATCCACGATGTCGCCCACCAGCACGATCCGCCCGCAATCCATGTCGCCCAGGAAATCCAGCAGCAGGTCGGCCCGGCTGGCGCGAAGGCCGAGATGCAGGTCGGAAAGGAACACCGTGCGGTAGTGGCGCCTCACGAATGTCTGTTGCATCCAGTGCCCGGCAACCTGTTTCGCGACCGGTATAGGATGCGGGAACCGGGACGGGCGTGAAGATTCCTTGAATGCTGGGCGTCAGCTTGCCTCCGGCAGGAAGTGCCCTGCGTTCCCCCCCCCGGTCGCGGGCCGCGCTCAGGGTGACTCAGGAATGCAGCATCACCTCCGGGCCGGACCGGAGCTGTTCGTCGCCACGATCCGCCGTGTCCAAGGTGATCGTGCCACCGACCACGCGGGAGACGCAGGCGCAGATCCTGCGACCTTCCTCGTGCTGATGGTCGCTGAAGAACACGTCACGATGATCCAGGATGCCGTCGGCATCCAGCACGTCCATCGCGCAGAGGCCGCACTCTCCGCGCCTGCAGTCGGACAGCACACCGACGCCGCTGGCCTCCAGCGCTTCCAGCATGCTGCTGTTGGCCGGCACCTGCACCTCGATGCCCAAGCGAGGAAGCCGGACGGTGAAGGCCTCGGTGGGATGGCGGCCGGAGGAACCGAAGGTTTCGAAGACCAGCCGGGCGCGCGGCCGACCTGCGGCAGCCCATTCGCGCTTCGCCGCTTCCAGCAGGCCGATGGGACCACAGATATAGGTTTCCGCTTCCGGTTCGAGCGACGAGAAGGCGTGCTTCAGGTCAATCCTTTGTCCGTCGGCGTCGCTGAAGACCTCCAGCTGCCCGCCAAGCTCCGCTTCCAGTTCGGCGAGATAGGCCATCTCTGCGCGGGATCGCCCGGCATACAGCATGCGGAAACGCGCACCACGCCGCCGCAGGGCCGATGCCATGCCACGGATCGGCGTGATCCCGATCCCGCCGGCGACCAGCAGGTACTCGGGCGCATCGCCGGAAAGCTGAAAGAAGCTATCCGGCGCCGTGACCTCGAGGCGCGCTCCGGTGGGCAGCGACCACATGTAGCGAGAGCCTCCCCTGCCCGGCTCCTCGCGCTTCACGGCGATGCGCCAGCAGCCATCCTGCGGCTGATCGCCGACCAGCGAATAACGGCGCAGGTCGATCCTGCCATCGACCATCACGCGCACGCAGAGATGGCTGCCGGTGGCATAGGGCGTCGCACCGCCCTCGGGTGCCAGGATGAATTCGCGAATGCCAGGCGTCAGGTCACGCGTGCCGCGAACCACCGCCGTGATCCACTGTCCGTCGAACCGCATCTTTCTCTCTTTCCTCCCACGCGCCGCCGCGTTCAGGCCGGCAGGCGGCGCTGGATCAGGGCGCCGCCCTGGACCAGATGAAGCTTGCCCTGGCGCAGGGCCAAGGCGAGGTTGCGATGGGCGAGGCGGGCGTGTTCCCGCATGATCGCCTCCGCCCGGGCGCCTTCCCGCAGCGAGATCGCCTCCACCACGCTGCGATGCTGTTCCTGTGCCACGGTCAGGATCACCCGCGCCTCGGGCAGCGCGCCCTGGGCCATGACGAAGCCGCTGGGAGATGCGAAAGGCAGCGCCACGGCCTGCCCGACCTTGCGCGCCAACACCGGGCTCTCCGCCAGTTCCAGCAGGAGCTGATGGAAATGCTCGTTCAGCGTCACGTACTCGGTGAAGTCGATTCCGGCAGCGGGGTCGCGCACCAGGACGGCGTCGATGCCTTCCAGGATGTCGCGCAGATGGGCTAAGCCTTCCGGCGAAGCGCCGCGCTCAGCCGCAAAGCGCGCCGCCAGCCCTTCCAACGTGCCGCGGACCTCGATCGCATCGCGGATCTCCCGCTCAGTGAAGGCCTTCACCATGAAGCCGCCGGACGGAATGGGCTCCAGCAGCCCTTCCTCCGCCAGCCGCGCCAGGGCCGCCCGCACCGGCGTGCGCGACGCGCCGAGGCGCTCGGCGACACCGTTCTCCGAGAGCCGTTCCCCCGGCGGCAGGCTGCCGCTCAGGATCACCTCCCGCAGCTTCAGCAGGGCCGCGACGCTCTGGGACATCGTGGCTACTCGGCCGCGACCGGCAGGGCGGGGGCGCCGCCGGTCTCGGCCTCGATCAGGCGGTCGATCAGCCGCCGTGCCCAGAGCGCCCCGGCATCGATGTTCAGGTTGTAGAAGACGTGATCCGGATGCTCGTCGATCGCGCGCTGTTGCGCTTCGACGATGATCTCGTCCTCCCGGAAGACCTTGGTGATGGAATCGCGGATATCGGTCGTCACGCGCTGCTCGTGGATGCGGTAGTCCCGTACATTGGCCCAGAAATAATGGCAGGTCTTGTCGGTTGCCGGCGTGATCGTGTTGATCACCACCATGCTGACGCCTTCCTTGCGGTCGCCCTGCGGCGCGCCGGTCCCGGTGGGGGCCACGCCCACGTCGATGGCCACCGTGCAGGGCGCCTCGAAGCGGATGATCTGCCAGCGGTCCACATTGCCGGGCTTGCCGAGCTGGGCGCGCCAGAAGGGCGGCGGATCGATATCGACCATCCAGCGCGTCACCGTCGCCGTCCTCTCGCCATGCGTGACGTCGAAAGGCGCTTCCGCCACCGCATCGTTGCCGATGCTGCTGCCATGGATATAGGTCTCATGGGTCAGGTCCATGAGATTGTCCACGATCAGGCGGTAGTCGCAGGCGGCGTGGATCACCTTGCCGTCGCCGGCCCAGGCCGGGTCGTGGTTCCAGTGCAGGTCCGGCACCAGCGCCGGATCGGCCAGGGCGGGGTCGCCCGGCCAGATCCAGACGAAGCGGTGCTTCTCCACCACAGGGAAGGAGCGCACGCTCGCCGACGGGTTGATCGTGTCCTGGGACGGCATGAAGGTGCAGCGCCCGCGCGCGTTGAAGCGCAGGCCGTGATAGGCACACTGCACCTCGTCACCCTTGAGCCTGCCCATGGAGAGCGGGACGAGGCGGTGCCAGCAGGCATCCTCCAGCGCCACGGCGCGATCATCCTGGGTGCGGTAGAGCACGACCTTCTTGTTGCAGATCGTGCGGGCCAGGAGTTCCCGCTTCACTTCCGCATCCCAGGCGGCGGCATACCATGCATTCAGGGGAAAGGTCGGGGTCCTACTGCCCATGGGGGCCTCCACACGGATCGTTTCCTGCCAACCTGTATACAAGCTGGATACCGACGTGCCAAGTCTTTTGTCTTCTATATCTCCTGGCACGCAGGAACCGGCCCGTGGGAGGGCGCCCCTGCCCTTCTCACATGACGGGAAGCACCACCCCCTTTCGAGATACGCCCAGGTATCGTTCCAAGACCTCCGTTTCCGAGCGAAGCACGGAACTCGGGGCCGCATGCACGATCCGGCCGCGTTCCAGGATCACCGCTTCGTCCGTGACGCCCAGGATCTTCTGTGCGTGCTGTTCCACCAGCAGCGCCGAAAGACCCTCGTCCCGCATGATCCGGCGGAGCGCCGACAGGAGCTCCTCCACGATGATCGGTGCCAGGCCCTCGGTCGGCTCGTCCAGCAACAGCAGTCGCGGGTTCAGCACGAGCGCCCGTCCCACCGCCAGCATCTGCTGCTCGCCGCCGGAAAGCTGGTCCCCCATGTTGCGGCGCCGTTCCTCCAGCCGGGGGAACATGGCGAAGACCTTGCGCAGGTCCCATGGCCCTGGCCGCGCCACGGCCGTCAGGTTCTCCTCGACGGTCAGGGAACGGAAGATGTTGCGCTCCTGCGGCACCCAGCCGATGCCTGCCAGGGCCCGCCTGTCCGGGGACAGGCTGGTGATGTCCTTTCCGCCGAGATGGACCGTTCCGCCGAAGCGGCGCGTGACGCCGATGATGCTGTTCAGCAGCGTGGTCTTGCCCATGCCGTTGCGCCCCAGCACCGCCATGGAGCGGCCTTCGGCGAGGCGCAGCGAGACATCGTGCAGCACCGCGGCCTGCCCATAGCCCGCCGCGAGATGCTCCACCGCCAGGATGTCAGCCATGCTCGCCCTCCCCCAGATAAACCTCCCTCACCCGCGGGTCCGAGGCGACCTCCGCCACGCTGCCCTCCATCAGCACGCCGCCCAGCACCAGGACCGAGATTCGGTCGGCGAAGCGGAAGACCAGATCCATGTCATGCTCGATCAGCAGCACCGTGACGTCGCCGGGAAGTTCCGCGATGCGGTCGAGGATCTCCTCGCGCTCCGCCTCGGGCACTCCGGCGGCTGGCTCGTCCAGCAGCAGCACACGGGGGCGGCAGGCGATGGCCAAGGCGATCTCCAGCAGCCGCTGCTGGCCATAGGGCAGGTTGACCACACGCTCCCCCATCACCCCCGACAGGCGGAATCGTTCGAGGATGGCCACCGCCTCCTCCACTACGGCCGGGCGGCTGCCTACGGACCGCCACCAGGAGCGGCCACCATAGAGCCTCTGGGAAATGGCCAGGCCTGCCGTTTCCAGCACGGTCATGGCGGGGAAGAGCTGGTTGATCTGGAAGGTCCGGGCCAGGCCGCGGCGCACGCGCTGATCGGGGCGCAGCGCCGTGATGTCCTCGCCTTCCAGCAGGATCCTGCCCGAACTCGGGCGGAGCACGCCGGTCAGCAGGTTGATGAGCGTCGTCTTGCCGGCGCCGTTCGGACCGATCAGGGCGTGGCGGCTGCCCCGGGCCAGCGAGAGGTTGACGTCGCGTGTCGCATGCAGCCCGCCGAAATGCCGGTTCAGGCCCAGCGTCTGCAGCGCCGGGGCAGGCCCAGGCTCGGGGCTGGACGAGGAAAGGTCCTGCAGCATTGCGCTCATTCGGCCGGCTCCGGGACATGGCTGGCAGTGGCGGGCTTGCGCCGGCGGAACAGGGCGAGCCAGTCGGCGATCCGGTCCCGGCCGATCAGCACCAGCGCCACCAGCACGAGGCCGATCCAGAACTGCCAGTACTGCGGCGTGAGGCTGGAAAGCACGTCCTGCATCAGCTTGAACAGGACCGCACCAAGCAGCCCGCCATAGAGCCAGCCGACACCACCGATCACCAGCACGAGAAGGATATCGGCCGAACGATGGAAGGCGAGCACGTCGAGGGAGACGAACTGCGTGGACTGCGCAAGCAGTGCTCCGGCGATCCCGGCCAAGCCAGCTCCCAGCGTATAGGCCGCCACCAGCCGGGCCCGGACGGGAATGCCGATCGCCCCGGCGCGCAGCGCATTCCCCCGGACCGCCCGCAGGGACCAGCCGAAGGGGGAATGCACGATCCGCCTGACCACCACGAAAGCCAGGAACAGGACGACGAGGCTGTATACAGCCGCCACCTGCCCACTTAGATCGAATTCGAAGAGACCGAGGAGCGGGCCGACCTCCATCCCCTGCAGGCCATCGGCCCCACCCGTGAGCCAGCTCAGCCGGTTGGCCAGCTCGTAGAGGACCGAGGCCACGCCGAGGGTGACCATCAGGCGCGTCAGGTCGCTGCCACGGAGAACCAGCAGGCTGGTCGCGCCGCCCAGCAGGGTCGCGGCCACCCAGGCCAGCCCGAGGCCCAGCAGCGGGTCGGAAACGCCTCGCACCGCCGCGATGCCGGCGACATAGGCACCGAGGCCGAAGAAGGCCGCGTGGCCCAGCGAGAGAATGCCCGCATAGCCGAGGATGAGGTCCAGCGAGAGCGCGAAAAGGGCCGTGACGGCGATCTCCGCGATCAGCAGGTAGCGGTCGGGGAACAGCAGGAAAGCCGCCACGATCGCCGCCCAGGCCAGGTATTCCGCGGGATGCCACCGGGACAGGCGCGCGAGCTGGGCCGATGCTTGCTGCGGAAAGCTCATGCCGGGGCTGCTCATCGGGTTGCCACCCGGCCGAAGAGACCCTGGGGCCGCCAGATCAGGACGGCGATCATCACCGTGTAGATGACGAAGGCGCCGAACTCCGGCACGTAGTACTTGCCGGCGACATCGGCGATCCCCAACAGGAGCGAGGCCAGGAAAGCCCCGGAGATCGAGCTGGTGCCGCCCACCGTCACCACGATCAGGAAGTAGATCATGAACTTCAGCGGGAAGCTGGGGTCCAGCCCCAGGATCTCGGCCCCCAGCGCACCGCCCAGCCCGGCGAGGCCGGAGCCGATGGCGAAGGTCACTGCGAAGATCACCCCCACATTGATGCCCAGCCCCCGTGCCACGCGCGGGTCATCCACTGCGGCGCGGAGCCGGCTGCCGAAGCGCGTGCGCGACAAGGCGAGATGCAGGGCCAGCGCGATCACGCCGCAGGTGACGATGATCAGCAGCCGATAGGCCCCCATGCTGATGCCCAGGAACTCGAACCGCGCGCGGAGCATGTCGGGGATCGCGATGAACTGCTGCGAGGACCCCGCCAAGTAGTCCACGATGGCCACGGACATGAAGACCAGGCCGATCGAGAACAGGACCTGGTCGAAATGGCTGCGCGCATAGACATGGATGTAGAGCGTTCGCTCCAGCAGTGCTCCCAGCAGGGCGGAGAAGAGAAAGACCAGCGGCAGGGCGGCCAGGAAAGGCACGCCCCAGTGATTCACCAGAACGAGGGCAGCATAGCCCCCGGCCATGGCGAAGGCGCCATGCGCCAGGTTCACCAGGTTCATCAGGCCCAGTGTCACCGCGAGACCGCAGGCGAGGATGAAAAGGACCATCCCATAGGCCACGCCGTCGAACAGAACGGTCAGCATCGCCGCCCTCTCCTCTCAGCCCGAGGCCGGCTTGGCCGGATCCCGGACAGCCGTGACCGTGGCGAACTCGACATTGTACAGCTCGCCATCCAGACGCTCGCAGCGGCGCATGTAGATGTTCTGGACGATGTCGCGGGTTTGCGCGTCGATGGAGATCGGCCCCCGCGGGCTTTCCCAAGACAGGCCCTTCATCGCCTCCAGCAGGATTGGCCCGCCGGAAGCGCCCTTGGTCTTCTCCAGCGCCTTGTAGATCAGCGCCATGCCGTCATAGCCGCCGACCGCCATGTAGTTCGGCCGCATGTCCTTGTTGGCCGCCTTGAAGGCCTTCACGAAGCTCTTGTTCAGCGGACTGTCATGCGCCACGGAATAGTGCTGCGACGTGACCACGCCGAGCGCCTGGTCGCCCATGTTGTTGAGAATGTCGTCGTCCAGCACGTCGCCCAGCCCGATCAGCCGGATGCCGGCCTCCTTCAGGCCGCGCTCGGCGAACTGCTTCATGAAGACCGATCCGGCGCCGGACGGCACGAAGATGAAGACCGCATCCGGCGAGGCATCGCGCGCCCGCTGCAGGAAGGGCGCGAAATCCGGGCTGGCCAGGGGGACGCGCAGGGATTCCGGCACCTGCCCGCCGGCCTGCACGAAGGGTTCCTTGAACCACTTCTCCGCATCGATGCCCGGGCCGTAGTCGGACACCACCGTGACGACCTTGCGGATGCCGTTCTCCGGCGCCCAGCGTCCCAGGGGCAGGGCCACCTGCGGGATGGTCTGGGACGTGCGGACGATGAAGGGCGACGCCTCGGTGATGCTGGAGGTGGCGGCCGCCATCACGACCTGCGGCACCTTGGCGCGCGTCGCGATCGGCGCGGCGGCGAGGGCCAGCGGAGTCAGACCGAAGCCCGCCAGGACGGCGGCCTTGTCGTTCACCACCAGCTCCTGCGCATGGCGCCGCGTCGCATCCGCGACATTGGCGTCGTCCCGAACGATCACCTCGACCGGACGCCCGGCCACCTCGCTGCCGTTCTGCTGCATGTAGAGGCGCACGGCGGCCTCGATCTGCCGTCCGGTCGAGGCGAAGGGCCCCGTCATCGGCAGGATCAGGCCGATCTTGAGCGGCTCCGCGGCCCGCGACAGGCGCGGTGCCGCGAGGGGCAGGGTCATCGCGGCACCAGCCGCCAGGAATTCTCTTCTTCTCATGGTTCTTTCCTCCCGAACAAAGACGCGGGACCGGACCGGCCCCAGCTTCCTGAACCTTCGATCAGTACACGATCCCCTCCGTGTCCATCTCCTCCAGGGTCGGCGTGCCATGGGTGTGGAAGCTCTCGATGGTCTTCAGGCCCCAGGCCTGGCCCTTCCGCCGCTCCGCCTCGCTCCAGCGGATCGGCTTCCAGTCCGGCGCCAGGATCAGCCGTGCGCCGGCATTGGCCAGTTCCACGCGGTTGCCGCCCGGCTCATAGACATAGAGGAAAAAGGTCTGCTGGATCGCGTGCTTGTGCGGACCGGTCTCGATATGGACGCCGTTCTCCAGGAAGATGTCGGCGGCGCGCAGGATCTCCTCGCGGCTGTCCAGGGCGAAGGTCAGATGGTGGAAGCGCCCGCGCCGTCCGTTGCTCTCACGGGAATAGGCGATGTCGTAGCTCTTGTTCGTGCAGGTGAACCACATGCCGGCCTCGACGCCGGTGTCCAGCACGATCTGCTCCGTCAACTGCATCCCGAGGCACTGCTCGAAGAACTCGCGGTTCGCCTTGATGTCGGCGGCGAGGCAATTGACGTGATCGAGGCGCCGTACGTTCACGCCGCGCCCGGGGAAGCGCTGAGCCTGGTTCTTCAGCGCCGGCCGCAACTCGGGTGGCGCCTCGTACCATTCCGTTTCGTAGTAGAGCTCCATCAGGTGCCCATCCGGGTCCCGGAAGCAGAGGGTGCGGCCGTGGCCCAGATCGCCATCATGCCATGACACGTCGTGTCCGCCGGCACGCAGCGCCGCGGCGCGGCGCTCCAAGGCTTGTGGGCTCCTGACGCGGAAGGCCATGTGGCCCATGCCGGAATGGCGCGCCGCCGTCAGCTTCAGGCAGTAACGCTCATAGTCGTCCCAACCCCGCAGATAGACCGAATCTCCCTGGTGGCCGCTCTCCGTCATGCCTAGGACATCGACGAAAAAGCGCAGGCTCTCCTTCGGCCTGGGCGTCAGCAGTTCCAGATGCCCGAGATGGGCCAAGTCCATCACGGGTTCCGCGGATTGAAGGGATGTCATGCCATCACTCCCAGGCGCAGCCAGGCACTCAGCACGCCGGTCACGGCGGCCGGTGCCTCGACCGTACTCATATGGCCGCTGTCCTCGATCACCGCGAGTTCGGCATCGCGGATGGCCGCCGCCATTTCCTCATGCTGCGACAGCGGGCTCCACCCATCCTGCCGTCCGCAGGCCACCAGGGTCGGACAGTCGATGCGTGGCAGGACCGCCGCCGCGTCGGGCCGGTTCAGCAGCGCCCTGACCTGCTTCCCGAAGATCTCCGGCGTGGCCCGGCACACCATCTCTGCCAACTGCCGCATCAGCGCGGGGTCACCGGCGCGCTGCGGATGCACCATGGGCGGCAGCCAGCGCTCGGCCAGGGCCGCCATGCCCTGTGCATGGGCGAGATCGACGAGCTCCTGGCGCTTCGCGGCCTCGCCCGGGCGGCGGGGATGCACGCCGGTGTCCAGCAGGGCCAGCCGCTCGACCCGTTCCGGGGCCCGATCCAGGATTGCCAGGGCGACGCGTGCGCCCATGGAATGGCCTGCCAGCGCGAAACGCTCAGGCGCCATGTCAAGAATGGCGCCTGCCATTGCTTCGATGGAATCGAGGCCCCAGAGATCCGGCACCAGGACATCGTAGTCCCGTTCCAGGCTGTGCCGCTGCGGCACCCAGACGGAGGCATCGCAGAGCAGGCCGGGCACCAGCACGACCGTGCGCCGTTCATCCCTATGCGACATGCGGCATGTCCTCGTAGATCACCTGGGCGAAGCCGGTATGCAGCGGTGCATGGTAGTTCCGGTGCAGGCAGCGCACACGCGTGGAAAGGGCGCCGCGCATGGCGAGCCACATGATCACCTCCGCCCCTTCCGCGCCGCCGCGCTCGATGAAGTCCTGCAGCCGCAGCCCGGCTAAATGCTCCGGGTCGTCCTGGAGCCGGTCGAGGAACTCCATGTCCCAGTCCTGGTTCTGATAGCCGAAGCGCTCGCCATGCAGCTGGTGCGACAGGCCTCCCGTGCCCAGCACGACCACGTCCATGTCCCTGGGGAAGCTCTCGACAGCCCGCCGCAGCGCCTTTCCCAGCCGGAAGAGCCGTCCCGGCCCCGGCACCGGGAACTGGAGCACGTTCACGGCGAGCGGGAGGATGGCGCAGGGCCAACCCTCCGCGTGATCCGGCCAGAGCGCCGAGACCGGCGTCAGCGCCCCGTGGTCAAGCGGCATGTCCTGGCAGACGGTCAGGTCGAATTCGTCATCCACCAGGCTGTGCGCGACATGCCAGGCGAATTCCGCGTCGCCCCGGACGGGCGGCAGGGGTCGCGGCCCGAAGCCCTCGTCGGCGATCGGATGCTCCCCGGCGACGGAAAGCGCGAAGGTCGGATAGCGGTCGAAGAAGAAAGAGGTGACATGGTCGTTGTAGATGAGGATCGCGGCGTCCGGCCTGCGCTCGCGCAGCCAGTCCTGCATGGGCCGGTAGCCGTCGAGCAGCTTCTCCCATCCGGGCTCCTGCCAAGCACCCTTGTCGATCAGCGCCCCGATGGAAGGGGCATGGGGCGAACCGAGGCCGGCGATGATCCGGGCCATCAGGGGGCTTCCTTCCGGCTGTTGCGGCTGGCGAGGTATTCCTCCAGCGTCTCGCCGCGCATCTGCGCGCCCGTGGCGGCCAAGCCATCGCCGCAGAGCTGCGACAGCCGCAGCAACGGGAAGACGTTCGCGCCACGCCGCACCAAGCCGATCCAGTCATGCGCCAGGACAAGCGCCCGGTCCTCGGGAGCGAGATCGTAGGGCGCCATCGCCGCTTCCGGATTGGCCATGAAGGCATCCCGCTTCGACGCATGACGCAGGTCGTAGCAGAAGCGGTTCAGCCGGAGCGCATTGGTGGCCGTCACCCCCGTGTTCAGGTAGGTGCCGGCGGGCAGGCGCCCGGGATCGAGCTGTCGGCTGCGCATCACCAGGACTTTTCTCCCCGTATCCTCCACCCGCTTTCCGGCCCTTCGCCGAGGCGATGGGTGCGGGCTCTTGAGAGTGGAAGCTAGACCGGCGAAGTGGGAAAGGTGTTATCGCTTCTTCGGCGCGCGTTATGCCGGGCCGACATAGGACCCACCAGCTCCAGCCCGCTCTCCGGCCAATCCTGGATGCTGGCCCTGCGCCGCGATCTCCTCGACATAGCGCCGCAACCCGTCCACCAGGACCTCGGCGGCTGCGGAGAGCGGCGTATCGGCACGCCGGATGAAGCCCGCCGGGCGCGGCCGGGAGACGGCAGGCAGCGGTGCCGCGCGGATCGTCCCCCGCAGCAGGTCACCCGCCATCATGGTATTGGGCATGACCGAGATGAAGTCGGTCGAATGCAGCATCTCGCGGATGAAGCCGTAGGAGGTCGAACGCATCGAGGTGGTCGGGGCGAGGCCCAGCGTTGCCAGGAGCTGGTCGATCTCCTGCCCCACGCGCTGGCCGATCGTCGGCAGCACCAGTTCCCAGCGGCGCAGCGCCTCCGCCGTGATGGGGGATTCGAAGACAGGATGGTCGATGCGGGCAAGGACCGAGATCGGTTCCTCGTACAACGCCTCCCGCAGCAGCCCGTCCGGCCTCTCGGGCGGATAGAGTTGCCCGATGACAAGATCCAGCTCCCCACCCTCCAGCTTGGGGAGGAGCTCCTCCGTCTTGCCCTGGACAAGCTGGACCACGAGTTCCGGGTGCTGGCTGCGCAGCCGCCCCAGCAGGCCCGGAAGCACGCCGGCGGCGGCCACGGGCAGGGCGCCCAGCATGATCGTGGCCTTCATCCGCCCGACCAGCCGGTCCAGTTCCTCATCCAGGCGGCGCAGTTCGCCCAGCAGGCGCCGGGCCGATTGCAGCACCACCTCCCCCGCCGGCGTCACGCGCACGCCGCGCCCGCTGCGCTCGAAGAGTTGCAGGCCCAGCAGCGCCTCGGCCTCCTGCAGGCTGCGGGTCAGGGCCGGTTGCGTGACGGAGAGCGCACGGGAGGCGGCCAGGATGCTTCCATGCGCCCCGATGGCATCGACAGCCCGCAGGAGCCGCAGCTTGAGTTGCTGATCGAGATGCCTCGGCATTTCTTCCTCCCCCGGAGCCCTGGTGCGCGCGGTCGGGACGGCACGCGCCAGGATGTCACCCTCCGAAGGCACGGCCCCGGCCAGGCATCATGCCTCACCGGGGCCGTCAATCCCAGCCGGGCCGGCTGCCGTGCCGGAGGACGGATCAGAGCTTCGCCAGGACCGCGTCCAGTAACGCGTCGAGGTCCTCGGTCGCCAGCTCCTCCGAGGAAAGCCTTGCCCCGCGATCGGCGGACCAGTCCTGCCGCTCCGCGATCGGGCCACTGAGGATCGGCGGCACGCCGACCTCCGACACAGTGCGGGCAACCTCGCGCATTTCCTCCGCGCGGCGCCGGCCATGGATCAGGGGACGGCTGATCACGTAACGCGCCAATCCACGCCAATCGGGATGCGGCAGGGTGTCGGAAAGGGAGGCCAGGACCTCCTTCTCCACACCGTAGCGCCGCGCGGCCAGGAGGCACTCCGTGGCCAGGGCCTCCAGGCCCTTGATCATCACGCTGCGGCACATCTTGACCGAGGAGGCGCGGCCGACCTCTTCCGAGAAGACCGTCAGGGCCATGTCGAAAGCCGACATGCTCACGGCGAAGGCCGTGGCGTGCGGCCCACCCAGCAGCATGGGCGAACGGAGACCCTTGGGCGGCACGCTGGTCATGACCGCGGCCTCCACATAGCGGCCGCCGGCCGCCTCCACGATCGCCGTGGCCTCGCGCTTCGTGCCGGGGGACACGGAATTCACGTCCAGCACGAAGGGGGCATGGCCGAGGCCCGCCGCGATGGAACGCATGGCGTCCAGATCGGAACCGGCCGTCACCGCGACGATGACCAGCTCCGCCCCCCGCACCGCCTCCAGCGGAGAGGATGCCGCCGCCTGTCCCGCCTGCCCGGCGTTCCGCGACGCCTTGCTGTCCGGGTCGGCGAAGGCGGGATCGAAGGCGGCGATCTCCGTGACGCCAGCGGCGCGCAGGTCGCGCGCGAAGATGCTGCCGACCTCGCCATAGCCGATGATCGCGATGCGCATGCTCATGCCGTCTGCTCCTCGCTCCAGTAGAGGCGGGCCGGGTTGTCCACCAGGATCTTCCGGCGTGCCGGCTCGTCCGTCACCGCCTCCGCCAGAAGGTCCAGAAGGTCGCCGTCATTGGGCATGTCCCCGGCGATGTTGGGATGCGGCCAGTCCGTGCCCCAGAGCACGCGGTCCGGCGCCACGGAAACCAGGGCGCGCGCAAAGGGAAGCGCGTCGTGGAAGGGTGCCCCTTCGGAGGAGACGCGTTCGGCACCGCAGATCTTCACCCAGGCCCTGTCGTTGCGCATCAGCTCCAGCAGGCTCCGGAAGGCCGGCTGCTCCAGCCCGCCCCGCGCCTTCACCCGCCCCATATGGTCGATCACGAAAGGAACGCGGATGCGGGCGATGCGGGGCGCCAGTTCCGTCACGTCCTGCGCGTCCAGATGCAGCACCACATGCCAGCCGAGAGGCTCGATCTGCTCCAGCACCCGCTCGAAGAAGCCCATATCCGGCATGCCGCCGAGATGGCGCACGAAGTTGAAGCGCACGCCGCGAATGCCGCCTTCGTGCAGGCGCGCCAGCTCGGCGTCGCTCACGCCGGGCTCCACCACGGCGACGCCGCGATACGCGCCGCCGGAGTGCGCGATGCCGTCCAGCGTCACCCGCATGTCGCTGCCGTGGCAGGAGGCGTGGACGATCACCGCGCGCTCGATGCCCAGGATGCCATGCAGGCGGCGCAGGCCCTCGAAGGGTGCGTCGGGCGGCGTGTAGGCGCGGTCAGGCGCATAGGGGAAGACGGCATCCGGGCCGAAGATGTGGCAATGCGCGTCGCAGGCGCCTGGCGGGGCCCGGTAGCGGGGCGGGCGCGTGTCCGGGTCCGGGCCCTTGCAGGTCGGGATGTCGCGGGGGGGCGATGTCTTCGTCACTGGCGCGGGATTCCTGCCTTCTCGATCACTTCGGCCCAGCGCACCGTATCGGCCGCCAGGAGCTTGCCCATGGCCTCGGCCGTTCCGCCCTGCGGCTCCACCCCCGACTGGGTGAGGATGTCGCGCACGGCGGGCCGCGCCAGCACGGCATTCACCGCCTCGTTGATGGCGGCGATGGCCGGGGCGGGCGTGCCCGACCTGGCAACCAGGGCGTTCCAGGAGGTCACATCGTAGTCCTTCACGCCGAGCTCGGTCAGCGTCGGCACGTCACCCAGGTTCGGCGCGCGCTTCGTCGAGGTGACCGCGATGGGTCTTATGGCCCCGTCATGGATCTGGCCGAGCAGAGGCGCCGTGATCTCGAATGCCAGGTCCACATCGCCGCGCAGCAGCGCCGTGACGAGCTGCGGCGTGGCCGGGAAGGCCACGGTTTCCGCCTTCACATCCGCCCTGATCTTGAAAAGTTCAGCCGAAAGGTTCTGCGTGCTCCCGGCATTGATCGTCCCGATGTTCAGGCCCCCGGGCTCGCGCCGCATCTTTTCCAGGAGGTCGGAGAAGCTCTTGATGGGGGAACCGGGCGCCACGATGAGCGCGATGGGAAAGCTGCCCAGCGTCACGATCGGCGCCAGGTCGCGCAGCGGGTCGAAGGGCAGCGAGTGGAAGAGGGTGCGACTGATCGCCGTCCCGTTTGTCGCCGCCATCAGCGTGTGGCCGTCCGCCGGGGCGTTCATCAGCTGCTGCGCGGCGGGGATACCACCGGCCCCGGGGCGGTTGTCCACCACCACTGGCTGCCCCAGCCGGTCGGCAAGGGGGTTGGCGACGGCCCGCACGGTGAGGTCCGCCACGCCACCGGCCGCGAAAGGCACGATGACGCGGATCGGGTGATCCGGGAAACGGGTCTGCGACAGGACGATACGGGGCGCCGCCAGCGTGGATACCCCCAGGAACGTACCCGCGCCGAGGAGTACGGTTCGGCGCGTGATCGCCGGATGATCGGTCATGCCTTTCCTCCCTGGCTCAATTGGCCTGGACGCCGGTGCGGCGGATCACGTCGCCCCAGCGTTCCCGCTCCGCCGTGATGAAGCGGCCGAATTCCTCTGGCGTGCCGGGCGAGGCCACGGCGCCTTCCGCCTCCAGCCGGGGTTGCAGCTTCTCCCCTTTCAGGATGCGGGCGCTTTCCGTGTTTAGAGCGCCTAACTAAACCCGGTATGATGCGTTTCTGTGGGCATGGCGAAGCCTTTGGTTTCTGATGATCTCTGGGCGGCGATTGAGCCGCTGTTGCCGCCCGAGCGGCCCAAGCCCAAGGGCGGGCGGCCGCGGCTGGCGGACCGGGCGGCATTGACGGGGATCGTGTTCGTGCTGGTCAGCGGCATCCCATGGGAGAGGCTGCCCGCCGAGATGGGCTGCGGCTGCGGGATGAGTTGCTGGCGG
>NZ_JHWD01000043.1 GCF_000622225.1 Roseomonas mucosa ATCC BAA-692
CGCCTCGTTCGCCTCCAGCAGGCGCTCCAGCTCGGCCTGCCACGGCCCCAGCTTGGGCTGCGGCTGCCGCGCCCGGCTGTAGCGGAATTCCGTCTCCCCGGACCGCAGAACCTTCCGGACCACCTTTCGCGAAATCCCGAGCTCACGACAGATCGCCTTGATCGACTTGCCCTGCACCCGGTGCAGGCGCCGGATCTTTGCCACTGTCTCCACGACCAGCATCCCAGCACTGGCTCCCGATCATCCCGGAAACCACTGTGAACCCCGCCGTCAGTGGGGTCCCGTTTGGACGCCGATCACCCCTCCAACAGGGTTCCTATTCCATGCCGATCCACACGCATCATACTATCGAACTGGGTGGCGGCACCCGGAGGCACGGTGAACATCCTGGGGCTTGATCTTGGAAAGCGGGCATTAAGCAGCCAGGCGCTCGGTGAGATCGTTGAGATGGCCCTGGCGGCCCTGGAGAGGGAGCGCGTCAAGAAGGGCAGGGGGGCATGAGCGGAAAGCGCCCGGTCGTCCGGCCCCAGCTGGACCTGTTTGTCCCGTTCCTGGACCGTGGTGCATGGATCGGCGGCGGGAAGGGGCTGCGGTAGGATTGGCCGCCCCAGCGTCAGGAGGGGTCCCGAGCTGCCCGGTTTTTCTTGGACTTTTGCGGGGTCCAGGAAAACGGTGCTGCTTATCCTTGGGCTCTTGCGGGAGATCCGCCAGAGACGAGGCGAGGCGCCACCGGCGGGCGGGACTGGCGCAACACGAGGCCCTCGGGTGCCACTTCGATGCTTGCGTGTGGGTAGACCGCAGTCGCGATCTTCAGGCTGTCCACGAAGCGCTCTTTCCAGTGATCGATGCGCTTGTAGGAGGCCCCGAACTGCCCGAACAGTGCCCGCCAGGACACCGAGACCGGCCTCCCGGGCGGAAGAACGTGGAGCCGGTATGCGAGCCAGCAGTAGATGTCGAGAGCTTGCGAGTTATTTGAGATCGCCCGTATCGCCGACTCTTCTAGGGGCACCGGGTGCTTCCTGAGTTGCTCGAAAAAGGTCTCCGAGAGGCGCGCTGTTTCGACAAACAGGGAACCCTGGCCCTCGGCCGACGGTTCCTGCACGAACATCGCAGTGTCTACAATGTTCTGGTTGACCAGCCCAGCCCGGTCGCCTGCGATGATGTGGAAGGTCATCCGGCACCTAGAGAGGCGCTCGGCCTGTTCCCGGACGTCCTTGAAGCTCTTGCCGCCGATCGGGATCCCGAGGCGCCCGAGCCACATGTGTAGGCTTCTCCCGAGTTCGATGTCGCGGGAATTGGTCCGGAGCGCCTCGCTCTGTAGAAACAGCAAGATGAGGCGGGCTCGCGAGCCGTAAGGTGCGCCGACCCATTCTATGCCTCCACCGGGGATGTTGCGACGCCCTGGCTCGACGATGAGCGCGACCCGGTCGGTCTCGATCTTCCAGGCCGCATCGTCAGCGAGCTTCTTGTGGGGTAGGGCGGCTTGGCACCAACCGCTGTAGAGGAAGCCGATCCCGGCGTCCTCGTCGGCCATGTACTGGATGGCGGCCTCGATGGCGCGGCGGTCTCCGTCGGTTGGAGCCATTTTCAATGCCCCTTGCCGCCCGTGCTCCTCAATGAGTCGATGGACTGTCCCCATCGCCTCGTCCTCCACAGATGCCATCCCAAATCTCGCTGAAGAACGTGCTCGATCTGGGGTGGCGTGTCCACCTGGACTTCTGCGGGACGAGCTATTTGAAGATTATTAGAAACTCTATTAGTTATGCCCCGCAGGAACCCAGTAGATAACTTCATAAGTCATTGATTTCTACACGAGGGTATCCCGCATGAATCCTGGGGATACCCGCAAAAGCCCAGGTTTGCCCTGTGGACGAGGCTCCGCCATGTCTCCGAGAGACCGACGACTCGGGTCCCGCAAGAGTCCAGGGCCACTGGACTGCCCCGCAGGAGTCCAGGACAGCCCCTCCTTGGACTTTCCCGGGAGAAGTGGAGAGCGCTCAGGTAAGGTCATGATGACTTGGAGGGCGCGATGGGAGATCCACGTCAGCGGGGCTGGACGGAGGAGTTCAAGCGGGAGGCGGTCAGCGCAGCGGTTGCACATCGGCCCTCTGGCAGACGGCCGGGCAGGCCTTGAGCCCGCCCGACACCGGGTTCAGCCGCCATTATGGCACAGCCTGGCCCCGTCTGGCGGCCCAAGGGTAGGGGGGACGCCCGCCTTGCATTTTATAGCACTAAGTGCTATAGTAATTTTTGGATGACCTCGCGGCGGCTGTTGGTGAGGGCAGGTGAGGATATTCAAGAACAAGCCGTTTGCGCGGTTCGCCAGGAAGGCGCGGTTGAGCGACGCGGCGTTGCGCGAGGCGGTCGGCAGGGCAGGGCGGGGACTGATCGACGCCGATCTGGGCGGCGGGGTCATCAAGCAGCGCATTGCCCGCGAGGGAGCAGGGAAGTCGGGCGGGTTCCGCACGATCATCCTCTTCCGGGTTGGGGAGCGGTCCTTCTTCGTGCATGGCTTCGCCAAGAACGAGCAGGACAACATCCGCGATGACGAGCTGGCCGCTTTCAAGCTGCTGGCGGCGCAGTTGCTGGCTTATGACGATGCGGCGCTCGCGACAGCGATCGGCGCCGGCGTGCTGACGGAGGTAACGGAGGATGAGTAAGCAGTATCGCAGCAGGGCCATGGCCTCGATCCACGAGACCGCCGAGGGCCTCCACAATGCCGGGCTCATGGACAAGCAGACCATGCGCCAGTTCGACGACGCCTGCCTGACGCCCGTGCGCCCGCTCACACCTGAAGAAATCCGTGCTCTCCGTGAACGGGAAGGGGCCAGCCAAGCCGTGTTCGCGCGCTATCTCAACGTCACGACGGGCCTCGTCAGCCAGTGGGAGCGCGGCGAGAAGCGCCCGCAAGGCCCGTCCCTTAAGCTTCTCTCGCTCGTCGCCAAGAACGGGCTGACAACGGTCGCATGATGGAGAGCAAGGCAGACTTGACCCCTGCGTACCTCCTACAGACTGCGCAGACATGATGTTCGACAGTCTCGCAATCCCGTCTCCCAAGCGAAATCGGCGCCTACAAGTTGGATGGGAGGGGTTTTTTCCCTACTACGCCGGTTATCCGGAGGCTTTTGCTTCCGACATAATCAGCTCTGCACGCCTAGCGCCACGTGCTGTTGTCCTGGATCCGTGGAACGGAAGCGGGACAACAATTTATGCAGCTCGGAATCACGGTCACCTTGGGATTGGTCTCGATCTCAATCCGGTTATGATTGCTGTTGCGCGAGCAAGGCTTCTACCTCCAAGCGAAGCAGACAGCCTTGAGCCACTTGGTCAGAAGCTAATTGATCATTGCGATGTTCCAGTGACTCTTCCGGCGGATGATCCTCTGCTGAGTTGGTTCGATCACGAGACGGCGCGCCATGTCCGTGCAATCGAGCAGGCGATTTCAAGCAGCCTCGTGGGTCGGTTCACAATATCGGAACGGGGCGCTGATCTTGATCGTCTATCAAGCATCGCTTCAGCCTTCTACGTCGCACTATTTGCTGTGGCACGAAGTGCGTCCGTCACCTTCCGATCTTCCAATCCGACATGGTGGCGTAGGGCGAAATCTGCCGAGGAGCTCGTTCATGTCCGCGATGACGAGCTGCGGAGCACCTTTTTATCCCAGATTAGAGGCATGGCAGAAGCGCTTTCAAAGTGTGCAGACGATCATCCTCTGAAATGCACCTTCGCAGAAGCTCGACTAGCAGATAGCACTTCGTTTTTCGCGGGGGAGGCGACAGTAGATTTTGTGCTCACTTCACCACCTTACTGCACTCGGATAGACTACGCAGTGGCCACTCAGATTGAATTGGCTGTATTGAATGGCCTTATTCGGTCGGATGTGCATGCCCTTGGCCGGCGGATGATTGGTTCAACTCGCGTCCCATCGCAACCTATCGAATACGATAACCAGTGGGGCACCACCTGCCGCGACTTCTTAGAAAAAGTTAGACTTCACCCGTCCAAGTCATCTGCAGGATATTACTTAAAGACGCATCTCGACTACTTCGATAAAATGAGCCGGTCTATCTCCAGGATTTCCAGTGTTCTTAAGGACGGTGCAGCAGCGATTTTTGTAGTACAGGATTCGCACTACAAAGACATTCACAATAATCTTCCTGCCGTTCTGGTAGAGATGGCAGCCAGTCGGAACCTGCAGTTAATGCGACGAGAAGATTTTACAGTGCATCGAACTATGGCGGCGATTCATCCGCATGCTACAGGTCGCACAAACAGGCTCGGAACAGTTGAGTCCGTCCTCTGTTTTCAACGTGGAGATCGTTAGCGATGTCAGGCTCAAGCGCGCGCCTTATCGAGGAGGTCGCGGGAACGCTAAAACGCGCCAGCACTCAGGCACTTGATCTTTCTTTCAATGAACTTCTCGACATGGCCGAGGCAGGCGAGCTCAACATCACCCCGGACTATCAGAGGCTCTTTAGGTGGACCGAAGGACAGCGTTCGCGTCTCATAGAGTCGCTGATTCTAGAAATGCCTGTGCCGCCGATCTTTGTAATCGAGGAGGAGGAAGGCCGCTATCAGCTGATCGACGGACTGCAACGGATTTCATCCTACTTGCATTTACGAGGCGCGTTGGACGCCCCTCATCTCGATCGTCCTGTTCAAAAGGGCGACAAGCTGAAACTTGTAGATTGTGACATCGTGCACGCGCTGAACGATCTCACCTTTGACGATCTGCCAACCTCCATGCAGATCAGGTTGAAGCGCGCATTCATTCGAGTGGAGGTTGTTCGCAGGGGCGCTGATCCGCATTTCAAATATCACATGTTCAAGCGGCTTAACACAGGCGGAGAAGGCCTGTCGGAGCAGCAGATTCGTAATTGCACAATTCGCATGCTCAGTACTGAGTTTCCCGATTTCATCATCAATATGAGCGGGGTTGATGATTTTCAGGTCTGCACAAGCGCCTTGACGGAGGCGCGGCTTCTTTCAGGGATCGATCAGGAACTGGTCTTAAGATTTTTCGCGCTCAAGAATCGGCTGGATAAATTCAAACACGAAGTATCTGATTTTCTGACAGAGTATATGGAGGACGTCGCCGATCCAAGCCGCGCACACAGTTTTGACTTTGCTGGAGAGGAAGCCAACTTTCGCAAGACCTTTGCGGTTTTGAAGGCCTCTCTAGGCGACAAGTCCTTTGCATTCAGGAATAAGAGTGGAACCGATCTGGCGTCGGGCTTCAGTGTGTACCATTTCGAGGCAATTACAGTTGCTCTTCAGAGCGTCATCGACAAACTTGACCCGACAGACCACGTCGTAATGGCCGCCATTGCTGACTGCCTTAAAAGCATTAAGCTTGACAGCGAATTTGTCAGACAAACAACTGGCGGTGGGAAAAACTCGCCTGGCCCGCTGAATGATCGGATCAATTTTGTAAGGCAACGGCTCATCCATGCGTTCCCCTGAGTCTGTTTTTGAGGACCTGGAAGCTGACCGAGCCAGTCGCGAGGCTGAAATGCGTCTGATAGACCGCTTAATCCAGGCGGCAGCATCCGCAAATGAGCAGGCGATGCTTAAACGCTCGCTCATTCTGCTAATGTACGCGCATCTTGAAGGATTTTGTAAATTTTCTCTTCTCTCCTATACATCGGCGCTCAATGCTTTAGGGTTGACCTGTGCCGAGGCTAGCTATCCAGTTGCAGCTGCCACTCTGCATAAGGTTTTTGCCGCGTTAAGGGACCCGAATAGCAAACACGAAACTTTTCGCAATCGCATGCCGGACGACACACAATTGCACCTATCAGCTCGCGAGCAGATGT
This sequence comes from Roseomonas mucosa ATCC BAA-692, assembly GCF_000622225.1. GTDB lineage: Bacteria > Pseudomonadota > Alphaproteobacteria > Acetobacterales > Acetobacteraceae > Roseomonas > Roseomonas mucosa. The sequence goes on from NZ_JHWD01000043.1 coordinate 5,817, forward strand.
TTGTTGAGTCTTATGAGAGAATTACGGCGCATAAAGTGGATATTCCGGATCAGGTAGTTGACACAAAATCCAACTTGTCGCCGGATGTTCTTAAAAAATTGCTTTTTCAACTCGGACTAGATTGCCTTTCTATCGAAGTCCACCGTTCGAATATCAGCAAGTTATTGGGTATTAGGAACGCGATTTCGCATGGCGACAGATTGTTGATCCCAAGCGATCAGGCGTTATCTGACTATCTCGCGACGACTTTAGCCATCATGGCTTTCATGCAAGGTGAGATATACAGCGCCCTAAGTGGACGAAAGTACCTGAAATCTGCTTGAGGTCTCCTTATGGTGAATAGTACGAGAATCGAGACGCATCACAGTCTGATCCGCTCTACCTCGTCCTGCGTCAGCCGCTCCTTGGTGCGGTTGTAGAGCTTGGTGGTGCGCGGGCTCTCATGCGCTGCCATTTCCTGCGCATGCTCAAGAGCACCGCCGTTCGCGAGATAGGCGGTGATGCTGGTCGCGCGGAAGGTGTGGTTGCCGATCGGCGCTGTGATGCCGGCGGCGACAGCACGGCGGCGCAACATGCGCCACGCGTCAGCCTGGGCCAGCGGCTGATTGGTGAGCTCGGTTGCCTTGTGGCCTGGCGCTGTGCGGAACAGCCAGCCCCTGCGGTCGTCAGCGATCCCGGCAGTCTGGATATAGGCATGCAGCGCCTCGGCGGTATCCGTCGGCTGAACCCCATGGTTGAGGGTCCTGGCTGAGCCTCCGAGGTTTGCTCTCCTGGTGAGGGGGCGTTCGGTGGACGGAGACAAGGTGGAGAGCACGGCTCCGAGCACTCATACGAGTGATCGTATGAGTGCTCGGAGCGAGTTCGTAGAGGTGGTGACGCGCGGTGAGCGGCGTCGGCGCTGGAGCGCGGAGCAGAAATTGCGGATCGTCGCGGAGGCGATGCAGCCCGGCGTGGTTGCCAAGGAGGTCGCGCAGCGTGAGGGGATCGGGACGGGCCTGCTCTACACCTGGCGCCGGGATCTCCTCGCGGGGATCGCACCCGGACCGGCTACACCGCGACTGCCTCCAGCGGCGGCGGAGAGGTCTCCTGCCGCGCTGCCGGTTGTTGAGGCTCAAAGGGCGTTGACGACGCCTATACCGTAAGCGAGGCCTACAGACCCATGCTGGCTGTATTTGAGATCAACTGCCGTTTTTGGCGGCCCAGCACCACGGCATGAGTTCGTCGATGCGGCTGTTGGGCCAGCCATTGACGAGGCGGGTCAGCAGGTCGGTGAAGTAGTCGGCCTTGAACAACCAGCAACTCGTTGAACTGAGACAGGAAAGCTCGGGCTTCGGGGTGATCCTCCACGACTTCTGTGGACGGGTTACGCTACGTTTGCTGCCTGCCGTTCTGCCTGGTCTGGCGTGCGGTAGTCCAGGGCCGAATGAAGGCGCTGTCGGTTGTAGAAGCCCTCGACGTAGGAGAACAGGTCGCGCTTGGCCTCATCCCTGGTGGCATAGGCCCGGTGATGCACCAGCTCGGTTTTCAGCGTATGGAAGAAGCTCTCCATTGGCGCGTTGTCCAGCGGGTTGGCCCGCCGGCTCATCGACGGGATGATGGCTGCTTTGGTCAGCGCCGCCTGGTAGTCACCGCAGGCATATTGGACGCCGCGGTCGGAATGTTGGATCAGGCCGGCACTGGGACGCTGGCGCTGGATGGCCATCAGCAGCGCCGAGGTCGCCAGCTCGGCCCTAAGATGGTCGCGCATGGACCAGCCCACGATCTTACGGGTGTGCAGGTCCATGATGGCGGCCATGTACAGCCAACCTTCAGCTGTCGGAATGTAGGTCAGGTGAACCGCCCCGGGATTGTCGGAGGCCCCAACTCCTGAGAGGAAGGGTCTACTATGAGCAAGACGACGAACAAGTTTGCACCGGAGGTTCGTGAACGGGCGGTCCGCATGGTGCTGGATCACGAAGGCGACCATCCGTCCCGCTGGGCCGCAATCACATCCATTGCTGAGAAGTTCGGCTGTTCGGGGCACACGCTGCTGGAGTGGGTGAAGAAGGCCGAGGTGAACAGCGGCAAACGAGCTGGTGTGCCCACCGATGTGGCTGACAAGCTCAAGGCGCTGGAGCGCGAGAACCGCGAGCTGCGCCAGGCCAACGAGATCCTGCGCAAGGCATCTGCGTATTTTGCCCAGGCGGAGCTCGACCGCCCGTTCAAGCGATGATCGCGTTCATCGACGAGTATCGCGGTGACTATGGGGTCGAGCCGATCTGCCGGGTTCTGCCGATCGCCCCATCCACCTACCATGAGCACCTGGCGCAGCGGCGCGATCCCTCGCGCTTATCGTCGCGTGCCCAGCGTGATCGGGCCCTGAAGCCAGAGGTGATGCGGGTTTTTACCGAGAACTTCGGCGTCTACGGCGTGCGCAAGGTTTGGCGACAGATGCGGCGCGAAGGCTTCGACATAGCCCGATGTACGGTGGAGCGGCTGATGCGCGAGCTGGGCTTGCAGGGCGTGATCCGCGGCAAGCCGGTGCGCACGACGATGAGCGACAAGGCCGCGCCTTGCCCGCTCGACCAGGTGAACCGGCAGTTCCACGCCCCGGCGCCGAACATGCTGTGGGTGTCGGACTTCACCTATGTCGCGACTTGGTCAGGGTTCGTCTACGTGGCCTTCGTGATCGACGTCTACGCCCGCTATATCGTGGGCTGGCGGGTAAGCAGGACGGCGCATGCCAGCTTCGTGCTGGATGCCCTGGAGCAGGCGATCCATGATCGGCGTCCTGTCCGTCGTGGTGGCCTGATCCATCACAGCGACCGCGGCAGCCAGTATGTCTCGATCAAATATACCGAGCGCCTTGCCGAAGCCGGGATCGAGCCATCGGTGGGCAGTGTAGGCGACAGCTACGACAACGCTTTGGCAGAGACGATCAACGGCCTTTACAAGGCCGAGGCGATCCACCGGCGTGGTCCGTGGCGATCCTTTGAGGCCGTCGAATACGCCACGCTGGAATGGGTGGACTGGTTCAACAACCGCCGGCTTCTCGCGCCCATCGGCAATATACCACCTGCCGAAGCCGAAGAACGCTACTACGCCATGCTGGACGGCACTCCCATGGCCGCATAATTTAAGCCCAATGGCCTCCGGCAATCCCGGGGCGGTTCAAGGTCTGCCAGCCAGACTTGGTTCGGCCTGCTGGTGGTGGAGAACTTGCGTTCCAGCAGATTGGGAGCGACCGGGAAGGCGTGGCGGCTGTCGGTGGTTTGCACGCGGCGGTGCGGGGCGACAAGGCCGCGCACGCCATGCCGCCGCATCAGGCGCTCGATCCGTCCACGTCCAACCTGTCGCCCCTGCGCCCGCAAGGTGGCATACACACGGGGACTGCCGTAACGGCCACCGCTGTTGGCATGGGCCTGGCGGATGTCGGCCAGCAGGGCACAATCCTCGACGGCGCGCTTGCTATCCGGCCGCGACCGCCAAGCGTAGTAGCCGGCGGTCGAGATCCCCAGCACACGGCACAACGGCTGGACCGCCCAGACATCGCGGCAGTCCTCGACCACACGAAACTTCATCTCAGTGGTCCCGCGAAGATCGAAATGGACTTTTTTAAAATGTCTCGCTCCATGCGGAGCCGGTCGCACTCGCGCCGCAGCCGCGCGATCTCGGCAGCCTGGTCGGCCGTCGGGACCGGCAAGGGCTTGAGGGAGGTGGCAGCTGCAGGCCGCGGCACCTCGGTCTTGCCACCGCCGGCGCTATACTGGCGCACCCACCGGCACAGCAGCGTCGGGTGCAGGCCGACCTCGCCCGCCACCGCCGTCGGCGTGCGCCCGCCACCGACCACCATATCCACGACCTGGCGCTTGTAGTCCTCCGTATAGGAACGTGGCTTGGCCCTCGTCGCCTGCTGATCCATTGAACACCTCCAGCTCAAAGCTTGCCTCTGGGTGTCCACGGAAACCAAGGAGGATCACCCTCGATGGACTTCATGGCTGACGCGAAGGAGACGACCTTGACCACTTGACTGCACCCGCCTCCGGCTCACCGTCGCAGCGCAAGCCGCGCGGCGGCCGGGATGGCGCCGACGCGGCCCGGCCCGACCGGCCTGCTGCTGTGCGCCCGGGATTACCAGATGCCCGCCCTTCCCGCGCCGAGAAATTCGGTGAGTCAGCCGGGACGTCGCGGCCCCCTGCCCTGCCCTGCCCCGCCGCCGAATCCTTGCCGGGATCGAGTCCTTGCCTGCGAGCCCCGCCGCCAGAGCCCGAGGCGCCCCGCGGCATCGAGGTGCTCCCGCAGGGCGTGCCGCATGACGGCCGCGCAGGCGGTGCCGTCGACCCAGTCGGGCAACGGGCGCCACCCCACGACCCGGCGCTGCATCAGGCTGATGCCGACGCCGCCGGTGCCGCCGGAGAGCCGGAGTGGGCCGAGGGCGCGGGCCAGCGGCATCTGCCAGATTTCCAGGGCGGCCGGGCTTAGCGTCTGGGACCTTGTGGGCGTGGGTTGAGACATGCCCCGAGCCGCTCCTTCATTGTTGTTGACGCATCGCCCATCGATGCATAGCCTTCCTCCATGTCACAGCAGCCCATCCTTCGTGCCGTGCCTCGTCCCCCGCCGGACTTCACGGACCGAGGCTACTGGGCCGGGACCATCAAGATGGCGCTCAGTCGCTTCTTCGTCCTGCAGGTGCTGCACGACGGCCCGGCTCATGGCTACGACATCGCGCGCGCGGTGGAGCGGACCACGAACGGCTGCTGCTCGCCCTCTGAGGGCGCCCTGTATCCGACGCTCCGGGAGTTCGAGCAGGGCGGCTACCTGACATCGGAAGCCGAGGTCGTCTCCGGCCGTGAGCGCAAGGTCTACACCCTGACCGACAAGGGGCGGGAGGCATTCCGCGTTGGTTTAGGGGCCTGGATGGACGCCACCACCGCCCTGACCGAGACCGGCCGTGCCGCCAAGGCTCGCGGCAGGGCCAAGGGTGCATGCCAATGCTGACCATCAGCTTGCCTCTATACATCGCCCACCGAGGCATAAGGAAGGAAACCGTCAGATGAGCTCCTGTTGCTCTGCCAAGCCTGCCCCTCAGAGCAGGGGCCCTGAGGGCTTCCCCAGCCCCGCAACGCTGCCCATCGCCATCATCGGCGGCGGCCCGGTTGGCTTGGCCGCCGCAGCGCACCTGCTGGAGCGCGGCCTGGAGCCGCTGGTGTTCGAGGTTGGTCCCTCGGTCGGCACGGCGCCGCTGGGATGGGGTCACGTTCACACGTTTTCCCCGTGGCGTTACAACGTGGACCGGGCGTGCCGCACGCTCCTGGAGCGGCATGGATGGACGGCGCCCGATGCCGAGGCGTTCCCCACCGGCCGTGACCTCGTCGAGGACTACCTGGCACCTCTCGCTGCCCTGCCGGAGATGGCTGGCCGCCTCCGTCTGAACACCCGGGTGACCGGAGTTGCCCGACAGCGCGCTGGCAAGGTTCGCGACGCCGGTCGTGAGCGGCAGCCCTTCGAGGTCAGGTTCCAGGCTGAGGGCATGGAGGACCGCCTCCTGGTCCAGTCCGTCATCGTAGCCACCGGCACTTGGGGACATCCCAACCCGGCGGGCGCCTCCGGCCTGCCCGCCATCGGCGAGCATCGGGCCGCCGACCGCATCCGCTATGGCATGCCCGACGTCCTCGGCGCCGACCGCGGTCGCTACGCCGGGCGACGCGTCCTTGTCGTCGGCTCGGGCCACTCGGCCGTCGGCACCCTGCTCGACCTCGCCAGCTTGGCTGAGCAGGCGCCGGGCACCACCGTCCTGTGGGCGGTCCGCAGCGCGGACCTGACGCGGGCTTACGGCGGCGGCGCGGCCGACCAGCTGCCGGAGCGCGGCGCCCTGGGTCAGCAGCTGCACCACCTCGTCGAAAGCGGCACCGTAGAGCTGCTCGCGCCCTTTTCGGTGGACGAGGTCGGCCAGGCTGCCGACGGTTCCCTGCAGGTCATGAGCCTCGAGGGGGAGACGGCGGAAGCCGACGAGATGGTGGTCGCCACCGGCTTGCGGCCCGACCTCGGCATTCTCGGTGAGGTCCGCCTCGACCTGGACCCGGCGCTGGAATGCCCGCGCGTGCTGGCCCCGCTCATCGACCCCAACCTGCACTCCTGCGGCACCGTTCGGCCTCACGGTGCCCACGAACTCCAGCAGCCCGATACGGGACTTTTCCTTGCCGGGATGGCCAGCTACGGCCGTGCGCCCACCTTCCTGCTGGCCACCGGCTACGAGCAGGTGCGCTCCATTGCCGCCTTCCTCGTGGGTGACATGGAGGCCGCACGTCGGGTGGAGCTGGACCTGCCGCAGACCGGCGTGTGCAGCAGCAGCCGCGTGGTGGCAGCGCTCGATGCCGAAGCCGCATGCTGCACGCCGACGACAATCCAGGGGGCGGGCTGCCCGCTCAAGCCTGAATTGGCTGAGGACACGCCGTGCTGCGGGACCGCTGACCAGAAGGTGCCCCTCTCGGCCGAACCTGCCGAATGAGCCAGGCCGCCCTCCCGGCCGACGCAGGCTCTACAGGTCCAGCCACTAGCCGCTCCAGGCTGGTGGTCGTCTCCACCATCGGCGTCGCCCAGATCCTCGCCTGGGGTTCCTCCTACTACCTGCTGGCCGTGCTGGCGGGGCCCGTGCTGGCGGACACCGGCTGGCCGCTGACCTGGCTCATGGGCGCCTTGTCCATCGGCATGCTGGTGTCTGGCCTGGTGTCGCCGCGCATCGGCTTCCTGATCGAGCAGCGCGGCGGCAGGCCCGTTCTGGCGGCCAGCGCCGTCCTCTTCTCCGCTGGCCTGCTGCTGCTCGGGCTGGCACCCAGCCTGCCGGTGTTTGTGCTGGCCTGGATCGTCCTCGGCCTGGCCATGGGCGCCGGGCTCTATGACCCGGCCTTCTCGACGCTGGGGCGGCTGTATGGCGACCATGCCCGCCCGGCCATCACCCACGTCACCCTGTTCGGCGGCTTCGCCAGCACCGTCTGCTGGCCACTCAGCGCCTTGCTGGTCGACCACCTGGGCTGGCGCGGCGCCTGCCTGACCTACGCCGCCATCCATCTTACGGTGGTGCTACCGCTCTACCTCTTCGGGGTGCCGCGCGAGGCGTCCAAGCCCGCCGCAGCACCCACGGCCGCCAAGGCTGTTTCGGTGCCGGGCCCTGTGCGGGCGGGCCAGCGCTATGCCCTCGTCATGCTGGCGGCGAGCTTTACCCTGGCCGCGGTCATCATGACCGTCATCTCGGTCCACCTGCTGACCCTGCTCCAGTCGCAGGGGCTGGCTCTCACCGCCGCCGTTGCTCTGGGCACGCTCATCGGCCCGGCCCAGGTTGGCGCCCGCGTGCTGGAGATGCTCTTCGGCAGGAAGGCGCATCCGATCTGGAGCCTGATCGCCTCGGCCGTTCTAGTGGCCGTCGGCCTGGGCATGTTGGTGGGCGCGCCCGGCATCGTGGCAACGGGCATTGTAATGTACGGCATGGGCAGCGGCATCCGCTCCATCGCCCGCGGGACGGTGCCCTTGGCGCTTTTCGGCAGGGAGGGCTACGCCGTGCTGATGGGCCGCATCGCGATGCCGACTCTAATCGCTCAGGCAGCCTCGCCCTTCCTGGGCGCTTGGCTGCTGGACAGCTTCGGGACGCAGGCGACGCTGGCTGCGCTCTGCGGTGCCGCCGTGCTCAACATCCTGTTGGTGCTTGCACTGCTGCCAGCCGTGCTCAGGAGGGCGGGTGCGGGACCCTGACACCATGCACCGAGGCTTGAGCGCTATCTCAGGCACTGTTACTCGGGACCAATGCTTGTCGATGTTCGCGCGCGTCACGCGCTGGCTTGGGACGCCTCACTGAAGCCGATTGGGGAAGGCAGCCTCGGCAAGGAGCCGTTTGAAGCGTGGTGGGCGAGGAATCACCACCGATTGACGAACCTGCACCCGCTCGTCGCGGAGCAGTGGGTGTACAAGTGCTGGAGGCATTCTCCGTTCTGCCATCTGCCGCTTGAGTGCCTGTCGTGCCGCGTCGAGCGATGGACCGTGGAACGCATCTTGAGGGATGTCGCTTGGGGAATGCCGGACAGTGACGAGGATCCCGAGTTCAACTTTCGCGTATTCCACGGCAAGGAGTTCGAGCCGGGTCGGACGATGGACGCGACCGGAACCTGGAACATCCCGCCCGTCATCCTTGAAGCGCCGGACGGCCTCCTGACGGACACGGGTGAGCACCCCGAAACCCGTTACTGGTTGATCGAGGGGCACCAGAGACGCCGCTACCTTCACGCTCTCGCATTCCATCAGGTAGGCGGGGGTCAACCCGGTTTCCTGCACGAGGTATTCCTGCTTTCCATCCGCGACGCCCGGTCGGCTTCGTAGAGGCCAGCTACGGAGGTCGAAGGCAAACCGATTGCATAGAGGCAGACTCCCGGCACGCCGTCCTAAACGACTGGACTTAGCCGGAAGCGGCCGGTCCGCTTTCAGGCACGGCATGCCGGAAGCAGCCCTCACGTGCAGCGGCCTTAGCCCAGGGCGAGCTTCGCCACTAAACCGAGAGCCGCGGTGATGCCGAGCGTTCTCATCAGGCCGAGCTTGAAGCCAAACAGGCAGGCCGCGGCGGCGGCGGCAAGCGCCAAGGCAAGGATGTCCAGGCTGTCCGGAACCGGGATGTCCAGGGCCGCCGGTCCG
>NZ_JHWD01000044.1 GCF_000622225.1 Roseomonas mucosa ATCC BAA-692
TACCCGGTGTGCAGCATCGGACCAGCCGCTACCTGAACAATCGTGCCGAGAATTCCCATAGGCCGACCCGACGTCGAGAACGCGCGATGCAGCGCTTCAAGTCAGCCGGGCAAGCCCAGCGGTTTTTGTCGGCGCACGCGATGATCTATGGCCACTTCCGTCCGCGGCGGCACCTGATGGCCGCCGATCAATACCGGCGCGAGCGCTCCAAGGCCTTTCGGATCTGGCGGCAGGAGACGTGTGCCCATATGGCGGCGTAAGGTCACGCAAACTCCGCCTCGCGGTCAAACTTGCTCGGTCCCCAAACAACGTGACAATGCCGACACGCCAGGTGCGGAGACGATGCGCACCTACCGCAACGCCATCCTCGCCGTGGCGCCCGACACGAACGGGCTGGAGAAGGCGATCGAGCGCATTCGGCGCCTAATGGCGGCCGAGGCGATCGAAAGCGAGCAGACGAACAGCGAAGGCGGTAAGCTGGCGCGCGAGCAGCTCAAGAAGCAAATCCCGGAACTGCGGAAGGCGACGCGTCTGGAAGCAGCACGGGCCTTCAATCGCCTCCTGCTTGCCGATGGTGCTGTCCTCACGATCGACGAGCGTTTCATCACGCCCCCTGACACACCGCCAATGCAGCTTCCCTCCGGCCAGGACGCTGTGAAAGCCTTCGTCGAGGACCGGAAACTCATCTACGGCGACACGGATAGCCTCTTCCCCGATCGCTTACTGGAACTGGTGTTCGGCGGCGCCGTGCCTCTGGCGGACGAACCGGAGGCACGCTCGGCATCGGCGTTGCACCGGCGCTTCCTCTCGGCGCAGGGTCTGCGCCTGGTGCCGAACGCCACGGTCGTGCGCGCTTCCATTCTGCGTGCTGTCGCCGACGGCAAGCTGGCGGTGAGGCAAGAGGACGGGACGGCCTTCGACGCCAAGGGGGCAGTCTACACGACCAACGGCCATCGCAGGCGCGATGAAGGGCGCAAGCTGACCACGCTTCCGATGGACGAGGCGATCCGTGTCGCCGAGTCCGGCAGCGCAGCGGCGCAGGGCTGGCTGAAGGAGTCTGGCGCCCACGAACCTGTGTCGCCTCCTGGCGGACTACCAATCCCCCAACCGCCGCCCAAGGGAGCTGGGCCGGCCTCGACTACGGACACTGAAGTTGCGTCGGGCTACGCCGATAAGCGCAATCTGCTCTCGCTCCGCATCACCTGCCTGACGGCCGCCGATGCGCAGAAGGCGCTTGGCGCAGCTAGCCCGCTTGGTGCCACGAACATCACCGTCGAAGCTGAACTGACAGGTGACATGAAGGATGGCGGCAAGCTGGCCTTCAGCGTCGCGGAGACAAAGGTTGCTGCGGCCATTAAACCTCTGACTATGGCGCAGACCCTGGGGAATGCCTTGGCGCCGGGCAGCTCGATCCGCGTGACTGTGGTGCTAGGCTTCGGCAAGGACGGCAAGGCTGACCTGGGCGCCCTCTTGCGGAGCCTCTTCATGCAGCTGCCAGACACGGCCACCATCGAGGCGCGTTTCGCGCCGCTCTCGGCCTGACACGATGGCATCACTTCAGGTGCAGGCAACGCGTACAGCACCTTTTGCCCTGCGCGTGGTGCAGCGGCGCGAAGGGCTCGCCGCCATCATCTATCGACGCCGCGTGAATGACCGGATGGAGGAGCGCTTCGACCGGGTGGCGGCACTGTCGCCTTTGGCGCTGACCGCCTCATCTGGCCTGCTGCGCTCGGCACTGAAGGCGAATGGCGGCAAGGCGAAGCTGGAGCCAGGACCTTATCAGCCGCTCGATGCGGATTGGGGCGCGCGCGTCGCGGGCTTCGCGATCGTGGCGAGAGGGTTGCGCGAAGCCCGGCGCCTGTCGAAGTCGGCCGAGCATTTCCACAGCGCGGACGCGACCGAGGCGGCCTCCTGGTTTGGCCGTATGCAGGATGGCCGCGGGCTGCGCTGGGTGAGGGCGCTGCGCATCATCACCGAAGCTGTGAAGTAGGAGTGGGGATGTCAGACATGCCGGACGGCAACAAGGCAGAACGGCCACGGCTGTTGATCGAGGAGTGGCTACCGGCCGCAGCCATCGGTGTTGAATGCATCCGTGAGCGGAGCACTGGCCAGCAGCCACCCGACAAGCGCTTTCACATTTGGTGGGCGCGTCGACCGCTGGCTGCCAGCCGCGCCGCGGTCCTGGCGAGCGTGCTGCCGGCGGATTTCCCGAAGGATACCTTCGAGCGGCTGATGGGATTCTGGGGGCCGTCCGCCTACATCATTGCCGGCGAGGAGATGCTCGCCGCCGCGCGGGCGAGCGGGACCAAGATCGATAACCCGCATGGGACGCGCGCCTTTCGCGCTCCCTTAAAGTCCAAGGACATCGCTGCAGCACACGAAGCAGCGAAGGCCCTCTGGGGCCATCTGCCAACGGTCATGGACCCAATGTCCGGCGGCGGCTCAATCCCATTAGAGAGCGCACGCCTCGGCTTTCCAACCCTTGTTAACGAATACAATCCTGTGGCGTGCAGCGTCCTGGAAGCGACGCTCGACTACCCGTTCCGCTACGGGCCGAAGCTTGCGGATCGTGCTCGCCACTGGGGGGCGATCTGGCGGAAGCGCTTCAATGCAAAGATGGAACGCTTCTTCCCGACCGTTGTCGATCCGGCTTTCGGTGGCATTCCGCCGCTCTGCTACATCTTCGCGCGCACCATTCCCTGCCCGACGACAGGGCACATGACGCCGCTTGTGCCGGATTGGCATTTGCTGAAGCCTAAGGGCGGCATCCCGGTAGTCGCGAAGCCCGTGGTGGACAAGGCAGCCGGCACCTGGACGACGGAAATTAGGCCGATCGGTGTCGGCCCCGCCGCGCTCGCCACACCGCCGGCGCGGACCTACGCCAAGGGGAAGGGCATCAGTCTCTTCACCGGCGAAGTCATCCCAGGCGACTGGATCAAGGCGCAGGCTAAGGCCGGACGGATGGGCAGCGCCCTCTATGCGGTTGCGTTGAAGACACCGCAGGGTCTGAAGTTCCGTCCCCCACAGAACGCTGACCTTGAGGCGCTCGACGCAGCGGAGGCGCAGTTGCAGCAGTGGCGCGGTGATTGGGAAACGCGGAATCTGATTCCGGCCGAGGAATATCCTCTGACCACGACGGACGCTCGACCGCGAACCTACGGAATGCCCCGCTGGGCGGACATGTTTAGCCCCCGGCAGCTACTCGGTTTCGGCGTGCTGATGGAGGAACTGCAGGCGCTCCGTCCCGCAATCCTTGCTGACGAAGGCGAGGACGCTGGGGAAGCGATAGTCCATCTGCTGGCCTTCGTGATCGACAAGCTCACGAACTACAATTGCATGATGGCCTCGTGGCATACGTCGCATCAGGTTATCCGGGGTGTCTTCGATCGCCACGATTTCTCTTTCAAGCTCACCTTTACAGAGATGATGCCGGTACAGGGAACCGGTGGTTTGGCGTGGGCAATCGACAGCGTCATTGAAGCGTATGGAGGCGTGGCAAAGTTGCCGATGGCAACTGCGCGCTCCGAGATTGTCTGCTCGCAGGGCTCAGCGACGTCCCTAATTCATCTCGACGACAAATCCTTGGACGCTGTCGTTGTTGACCCGCCGTACTCTGATAATGTCCAGTACAGCGAGTTGGCCGACTTCTTCTACGTTTGGCTGAAGCGTAGTCAAGGCAGCCGCCGCCCCGAATGGTTCTCTTCCTTGCTGTGCGAGAACGCTGATGAAGCGGTGAAGAACGACGCGCGTTTCCGCTCGAGCTTCAAGACGGCAAAGGAGGCCGCGGCCGCCGCGCAGGCGCACTACCAGTCGCTCATGACAAAGGTTTTCGCCGAAGCGCATCGCGTGCTGCGGCAAGATGGCGTGCTAACCGTGATGTTCACGCACAAGAAGCAGGAAGCCTGGGAGGCGCTGTTTGCGTCTCTCATCGAGGCAGGCTTCACCATCACTGCGACCTGGCCGGTCAAGACCGAGAGCGAGCACAGCCTCCACCAAGCGAAGAAGAACGCGGCCCAGTCCACCGTCATCCTCGTCGCTCGGGTCCGCCCCGATCACGCCGGTACCGGCTACTTCGATACGGCGATGCAGGCCCGCATCCGCACCGCCGCCGAGGCAGCCGCCGAGCGGCTCTCGGCAGAGGGCCTGAACCCGGTGGACCAGCTCGTTGGCAGCTTCGGTCCGGCAATGGAGGTCTTCTCGGCCTACGACCAAGTCCGCACGGACACCGGCGAGCCTGTCAACGTTGGCGCAGCCATCGATATCGCGGCCGATGCGGTCGCCGGCTGGCGCATCCGCCAACTGGCACAGGCCGGTCTGCAGGGCGTCGAGGCCGAGGCGCAGTTCGCCTTGCTCTGCTGGGCAACACTAAGCGCTGCCGAGTTCCGCTTCAACGAAGCGAAGCTGCTCGGCCACGCGGTCGGCATGGACGTCTCCAGCCTTGAACAGGCGGGCCTGATCGCCGTGAAGGCGGACAAAGTGAACATCCTCTCCGCTGCCAACCGAAGGCGCGCCGAGCCGCTCACCGAAGCCGAGGCCCAGCAACTGCTGTTCGGCTGGGAGCCCGGCAAGGGCAAGCGGATCAAGAAGACCGAAGCGCTGAAGATCCATCCACGTGACACGGTCTTCCGCACGCATCTCGACAAGGCGCAGGCCCTCGCCCTCACCTATGTTGATGCTGGCGGCGGTGCAGCAGGCATCGGCGCCGCACGCTCCTTCACCACCCGGCACGGAATCAAGCTCGGCGACCCGATTGTCCGGCTGATCGAAGCACTGCTGCGCGCCGCTCCACCTGCCTTGCGCCGCGAGAAGAACGCGGTGGCACAGAAGTTCGCCGAGTTCCGCGCTTGGCACGCCATGCTGCAACCCGTCTTCGGCCTGACCCCGCCTGACTGGACGGAGAAGAAGCCTGACCAGGCGGTGCTCGACCTGCTCCCCAAATCGGCCATGCCCAGCGCGGAGGATGCCGAGGAGGTGGAGATCGAAGATGAGGATGACGATGAGGGAGAGGAGGACGAGGAGGAATGAGCGCCGTGCCCGCCGCCATGTGCGACCAGGTGCTCGCACTCCCGATCAGCGGTGAGGCCTTCCTGTTGCGTCGGCGTGGCCATGCTGTCCTGGTCGACGGCGGTTGGAAGAAGGACAATGTCACCCGCGTCCTTGCCACGCATCTTCCAGCGATCAAGCCGCTGGACATTGTGGTCTGTACCCATGGCGATGGCGATCACGCGGGCGGCCTGCCGGATGTGCTCAGACATTGGCCCGGCGGGATAGGGCAGGTGTGGTTGCCGGGGCGATGGGTCGGCGTCGTACCGGAACTCATGAAGAACCCGAAGGGCTTCGTGGATCAATTGATCAGGGAGCTGGACACCCTCATCCGCGAGAACGCGCCAGACCCACTCGTTGAGGCACCCTTCACTCGTTTCGAAGAATCTACCGACCCAGTCCCTGCCGATATCTCCGGACTAGGACAGGAGGCGCCGCCCGTTCGCGATGCTGATCGCGCAGATGCTTCCGATGAGGTGCCTGCAGGCGGAGAGGATTGGGATGATCCCGAGATCGATCTCGGCACGACAGAGCCGACGGACGACCCTCCGTGGTTCGCCGAGCTCCGTGGGGCCAAGAACTTGCCCATCGAGAAGGTCGCGGATGCTGCATTCCAGTCGGCAAGGTCGCGCATCCTATATCGGAAGAGGAAGCGCCGCCTGAGTACGGCAGCGGCAACAGCGTGGCTTGGAATGGTTGACACCGTGGAGGCGATACGTCGGATCGCTGCCGCGGCGATCGCACGACGGCTCCGGATCCGATGGTTTGACTATCATGCCTTTGCCAGCATGAGACGCCCCTCCGGCGGCGTGTGCGGCTTTCTTGAGCCGATCAATGCGAGGGAGCAGGCACCAGCGCCGTTCAAGCTGAGCTTCCTCATGAGGTTGACGGTCATCAACCGACAAAGCCTAGTATTTCTTGCGCCACCCAAATTGTCTCGTCTGGGCGTTCTCTTCTGCGGCGATTCGCCCCTCGGGGATGGCCGGCGGTTCGCCCAATCCTTCCTAAGGCACAGCAGGCCACCGGACCTTCCTATCGTGGCGACAGCCCCGCACCACGGTGCAGAGACGAATCGCGCTGCCTACGATCACATGCGGCACTGGGCAGACGTGCTGGTGCTGCTGCGAGCAGGTGGCGATCGCGATCAGCCGGGACCTACGTTCAAGGCACTCGATTGGCCGTTGAAGGTATGCGCGGCTTGCCCGGGGAGCGGACGCCCGGCGCACGTTGCCGGCGTCGCTAGTCCGGGACGTCATCCCTGGTTCCCCTTAGCCATCGTGGGGATGCCCTGTGGCTGCGCCTAGCTTCGCGCCCTTGCCGCTACCCGGACCGTACTTCGGAGAGGGTGCTTACCCTTGAGCTCCACCGCACCTTCGTCCCTCAGGGAGTTTGCCTGGCCTCGCTTCTTGCGTGCGCCAGATGGCCAGTTGGTCGCCCGACTCTACGAGCCCGGATTGCGCTGTGCGGTACGCTACGACCGCTGCTGCGCCTATTTCTCATCTTCTGTACTCGCGGCCGCAGCTTCCGGCTTCGGCGCGTTCATCCAGCGGATCGTGGATGGCGCCATCACCAAGAAGCCAGCGCTACGTCTTCTGGTAAATGAGGAACTGGCCGAGCTCGACGTTCGGGCGCTGCTAGATGCCGGCGATGACACACCTCTGATCGATGCTCTTCTCGCGCGTCTTGGCACGCCGGAGACCGCTTTGCAGAAGGGCCGGCTCGAGATGCTGGCTTGGTTGGCACGCGAAGGCTGGCTGGAGATGAAGGTAGGCGTCATGCGGCAGGGCGATGGCATCCTGCACGCCAAGTTTGGGCTGTTTGTCGACGCGGCTGAAGACGCGGTGATCTTCGCCGGAAGTGGCAACGAAAGTGCTAAGGGCATTCGCGGCAATTACGAGAAGCTGGAGATCAGTCGAAGCTGGGATGATCCCGAGCGTCATGCTCACTTCCGCGATGAGTTCGAGCTGTTGTGGTCGGGCGACGACCCTGCCGTCGTGACCGTATCGCTGCCCGACGCGGTGCGAGACGAGCTGATCAAGCTAGCGCCGGAAGCGCCGCCGGTATCGGAGCCCGAAGATAACCGACGCCGCCAGCGAGCTGCGATGCTCTGGGGCTACGCCCTCGAAGCGCCGTACATGCCAGACGGCGGAGCGGCGACCTGCGATGCGATGGCCCCCGTCACGCTTTGGCCGCACCAGCGGCATGTGGTGGCAGAGACCGCCGCGGCTTGGCCCGAGGGACGCCTGCTCTGTGACGAGGTAGGCATGGGCAAGACGGTCGAGGCGATCCTTACGCTACGACGGCTGCTCGCAGGCCGCGGGGTGAAGCGCGCGCTGATCTTGCCCCCCGCGAACCTGCTACCGCAGTGGCAGGGAGAACTCCGTGAGAAGGGCGGCCTGCGCGTGCCGCGGATGGAGGGGCCGAAGACGCTCGTTTGGCCAGATGGCACGAAGCAGGCGGTCTCTAGTCTGGCCGAGGCCCTGGAGGAGCCCCTGCTGCTGCTGAGTCGCGAGACCGCGCGCTCGGAGGGCAATCTTCCGACCTTAATGGCCGCTACACCCTGGGACCTCGTGCTGCTGGACGAGGGTCATGCCGCTCGACGCGCCAGCCAGATCGAGGGCGAGTTCAACGCGCCGACCTTGCTGCTCGGCCTGCTGCGTCACATGCAGATGAAGGGTCAGGCGCGCAGTTTTATGATCCTGTCGGCCACGCCGATGCAGACGCATCCATGGGAGCCGTGGGATCTTCTGCAGGTGCTCGGTGAGGGTGGCCTGTGGCTTTCCGGCTTCCACATCGTCCGCCGCTTCCATGAGGCGCTGGCAAGCCTGGACCGCGGCACTCTGCCGCGCAGCGAAGGCATGGCCTTGGCGCGCACCCTGGCCGCAACGCCACATTGTCCACCTGCGCCCGCCAGCCTGGGCTTGCCCCCCATAGATGATGCCGATGCCTTCGCGAAGGCGCTCCGTTTCCTGCCCGCGGCATCAAGGCAGGATGCGGTGCGATGGATGCGCGTCTGCTCGCCTTTGGTCAGGCGGATGCACCGCAACACGAGGCGCACTCTGCGCAAGTACTTCGAGATGGGCCTGCTCGATCGCCCGCCGCCAACAAGGGATGTGAAGGACGATCCGTTTGGCTTCGAAACTGCGGAGGAGCGCGAAGTCTATGAGGCGGTCACGAGCTATATCGACCGCCGCTTCAACGAACTGGAGAACCAGAAGCCCGGCAAGGGCTTTGTAATGACGATCTACCGCCGGCGCGCGGCAAGCTCGCCGGTGGCGCTGCGCAAGAGCCTGGAGCGTCGCGCGACTGGTCTAAAGGCCGTGATCGCCCAGCATGCTCCGGATCCAAGTGTTCTCGACATCGAGGACGCCCAGGAGCTGGAGGACTTGCTGAATGTGAAGTTAACGTCGGCGCTACCCGAGACGCCCAAGGAAGCACGCGCAGAGCTCGTCGAGGTCGAAGAGCTTCTGGAACGCATCGCCGCGCTTGGCGCGCTAGATACGAAGCGTGACCGGCTCGTGGCACGAACCAAACAGCTTACCGGCGACGGCAGAGCTGTTCTGATCTTCACCGGCTACTCCGACACGATGGTGTATCTGCGCGATGCCCTCGTCGGTGCCTTCGGCGCGTCAGTGGCGTCCTATTCCGGTGAAGGCGGGGCGCTACGGTCAGGGAACGGTTGGGTTCCCGCCTCGAAGGAAGTGGTCACCAAGGCGCTCCGTGACGGCACCATCAAGGTTCTTGTCTGCACGGATGCCGCAAGCGAGGGGCTCAACCTTCAGGCCGCCGGCGCCTTGGTCAACTTTGACCTGCCTTGGAACCCGTCGAAGGTCGAGCAGCGGATTGGGCGTATCGACCGCATCGGGCAGGAGCTGCCTATTCTACCCGTGGTCAACCTCTACCTCAAGCACAGCATCGATGAGAGGGTGTACAAGGCACTTGCGTCGCGCTGCGGGCTTTTCGAAACCTTCGTGGGACCGATGCAGCCCGTGCTGTCGCAGGCATTGCGCATGCTGATCGGCCGCGAGGAAGTTGACGAAGAAGCCCTGGGCCGAGCCGCAGACGAGATCCGCGCCAATCCAACCTTGATGCAGGCATTCCCCGAGGACGAACCTGTACCGATGGCCGTCGAGGCAGGCCTAGTCTTGGCGAGCGATACCGAGGCGCTTCTCGCAGCTCTGGACGGGACGGGTGTGCGAGTGACGTCCGAGAGCAATGCCCTGCATCGAATTGGCGACGGTCCACTCTGCTTAGTAACCCACCCATCTGCGATAACAACCAGCGCAGAAGCCGCTTGCGTGGATGGTCTCGATCAGCGCCAGCACACGATGCACCGACTGCTTCAGCAACCTGGTGAGCGGCTACCGCTTCTGCTTGTTTCGGCTGAGGCAGGCGCATTCCGGGTTACTCTCTGCGCTTGGTTGGAAGGTGCGAGCATACAGGAGGTCAGCTCGTTCTCCGACCTAAAGGTTCTAGTTACGTCTTGGGATGGGCAAAATGTCCCGACAGGAGCTTGGCAGACCGCGTGCGCGAAGCTGCGCATAGCTGCACAGAGTAAGGTTGCGAAGATGGTACAGCAATTTGAAGCTGGCGACAGAACAAAAGCTGTGGCCCAGAATGAAGCTGTACGCCTCCGATTGATTGACGAGCTTGGCCGGCTTTTAATTTGTTTTGAGCCAGATACTGACGACCTAAACGGAAAGTTTTACCGCTTAGCGAGCGAACAGACTCCGACTGCCCATCGCCTTCAGAATGTATTTGAGCGACTTGGAGGTTATCCGGATTGGGAGGGCCATCACATTGCGGACCTTCGGGAATTCCGAGAAAACCTCGGACCAAGCCAAGTCAAATCTCGGCTGACTGGCCGAGAGTTGGATGCTGCGCTAGCCGACCCGCGGTGGGCAGATCAGGGTTAGCTCTCACAATCCTTCAAACGGTCGTTTCAGATTGTGAGATCTGGACTCGCTGCCCTGCGAGGAGGCCTTCAGGCCCCGGCCAGCCAATCCTCGCAGCGCAGACCCTCCACCCGGCCGAACTCGCTCAGGTTGCCGGTCACCACCACCAGCCCGCGGCTGCGCGCCTGGCCCACGATCATCAGGTCGTAGGGACCGATCACCCCGCCACGCCGCTCCAGGCTCGCCCGGATCTCGGCCGTGTGCGCCGCCGCGTCACCGTCGAAGGGCAGCACGCTCAGCCTGGCCACGAAGCGCTCCACCTCGCGCCGCGTCTCGGCGGGCCGGGCTGAGCGCTCCGCCCCGTAGAGCAGCTCGTAGAGCACCACGTCCGAGGTGCAGAGCGCCGCGGCCTCCGCGTTGAAACGCCCCCGCAGGCCGGCCGGGCGATCGCGCAGCACCCGGATGCACAGGTTGGTGTCGAGCAGGTAGCGCAGCGTCACAGCGCCTCGCGTTCCCGCATCGCCGGCTGCTGGCGATCATCCAGGTCTACACCGGGCCCTGCGAAGAAGTCGTCCCACAGCGCATCGGCCGGCGCGATGACGCGGCGGGGACCGTCGCGCAGGATCACCACCTCGCGCACGCCCTCGCCGAAGGCCACGCCCTTGGGCAGGCGCACGGCCTGGGAGCGGTTGGACAGGAACAGGGTCGTGCGGGCGGGCATGCTCTCCTCCGTGTATATCCCGGCAGTATATCTTTTCCGGATCGCCGGGAGCAAGCTTCGCCTGGGGCGCACCCCCTACCTGTCCCGCGGCTCCATCGTCCGGGAGCGCCAGTCAGCCGCTCTCGCCCTCCCCGACGTTCTTCCAGATCCCGCGCGTGGGGTTGTTGCGCCAGAGGTCGGCCGGTCGCAGATAGCCCAGCGCGACCTCGGCGGAGCGGTGCCGGGTCTGGCGCATGACCTGGGCGAGGTCGGCGCCCTGCTCGCCGGCGGCGGTGGCCAGCCCTGCGCGCAGCGAGTGCCCCGAGAAGCGCTCCCACCCCTCCAGCCCGGCCGCCTCGGCTGCCCCCTTCACCAGCCGCCACACCGCCTTGTCCGACAGCGCGGCGGTGGAGAGCCGGCCCGCCTTGCTCATCCCCACGAACAGCGGCCGCCCGGCATCCGACCGGCCGCCGGTAATGTCGGGCACCTGCTTCCGGAAGCCCAGCCAAGCCTCCAGGGCTGCCAGCGGGCAGCAGCCCGGCTCGGCCGGATTGGCCCAGACGGCGACCTCCTGCCCGGCGCCGCGCTGGTCGGTCTTGGAGCGGCGCACCAGCACGCGCAGGCCCCGGCCCGGCACCACCTCCACATCCCCCAGCGCCAGCCCGACCAGCTCGCTCCGCCGCAACGCCGCCCCGAAGCCCACCAGCAGCAGCGCCCGGTCGCGGGCGCCGAGCGGGGTGGTGCCGGGCGGACGCGCGGCCAGCATCAGCCGCAGCGCGTCCGGGCCGGCCGCGGCGGCACGCCGGCGGGGCCGGGTGCCGTGGCTGCGAGCGATGCCCTCGAGCACCATGGCCAGCCGCGGCTCGCGCGGATCCAGCGCCACCCCGGCCAGGCGGTGGGCGGCCTGGATGGCGGCGAGGTGGACACGAAGGGAGGCGGGGCTGAGGCCGCGGCCGGCGCAGGCGGTGGCATAGAGGGCGAGGGTATCGGGATTGCCGGCGAGCGGCTCGCGGCCGAGGGAGCGGCACCAGCGCTCGTAGCCGCTCCAGGCGGAGCGGTAGGCGCGCCGGGTGCCGGGGCCGCGGGCGCGGGTGGCGTAGACGGCGGCCCGGGCGGCGAGCTCGCGGAGCTCGGCCGCGCGCGAAGCACCGCCCGGCACCACCAGGTCGCCCAGCAGGGTGGTGTGCAGGACCAGGCTGCCGTCCTCGGCCGGTGTCGCGGGGGAGGCGGGCGGGATAGGGGAGCCGGCGTCGCTCATGGCGCGGCGAAGGGGTTGCGGATGGTCAGCCGCCCTTCGACCACCTGCCCGTCCTGCAGATCCTCGGAGAAGAGCGTGTCGCAGCCGGCCTCCAGGGCCGAGGCCAGGATCAAGGCATCGTAGATCGTGTAGCCCAGCCTCTCCGCCAGCCCGATGGCCGCCTCGTGCGTCGCGACGGTGAGCGGCCGGGGCGCCGGACAGAGGGTCCGGATGGCGGCCAGCGCCTGCATGACCTCGGGCCAGGGCCGGCGTAGCTTGCGGCGGGCGACGGCGGTGAACTCGTTGAGCACCTGGACGCTGACCAGGCCGCCCCGGGCCAGGAGGCCGCGCGCCGTCTCGGAACGCGGATCCGGCTGCAGGGCGGCGTAGAGCAGGATGTTGGTATCGAGGAAGGGCCGGTTCATCCGCCGCGCTCGTTGGCCTCGTCGCGCGAGAAGCGGAAGCCGTCGGGCAGGTGCCAGCCGAGACCGCGCAGCGCCTCGATCGCCTCGTCGCGGCGGCGGTCGCGGGCCACGCGGAAGGTGTGGGGGCCGGCCACCTCGATGGCGACCTCGTCGCCTTCGCGCAGGCCCAAAGCCTCGACCACGGCGGCGGGGAGACGGACGGCGAGGCTATTGCCCCAGCGGCTGACCTGCATGGCGATCTCCTGATGATATACCTGATGAATGGTATATCCTTCGTGCGGCGCGAGCAAGCCGTTCTGTCCGCAAATGGGGATTAGCGGACGGAATGACGGGCGCTGGCTGCGGGGGTGGGACGCGGCGGGCGGGGGCATTTCGAAGAGTTCCGGAGTAGCACAAGCGATACCCGCTCTTGGATTTCAGACTGATTTTCAAGTCGCTGTTTTGCGCCCTATCTTGATCACGAAAGTTACAGGCCCCAGAGCCCCCTCCAGAGGCTCCGGACAGAGGTCGGCGACATGGCAGGCTGGGACACGGAGGACGCAGACGATCCCGACGACGGCAGCACGCCGCCTTGGGCCACGCGCCGGTCCGGTCCGCATCCGCCGGCGGCCGCCCCCGATCCCGCCCGGCTGCTGCTGCCGCTGGCCCGGGTCGAGGACCTCGTCTCGCGCCTCGACGCCCGCGCTGGGGCCGCTTCCGGGGCGGTGCGCGAGGGCCTGGTCGCCCGCCTGGCGCTGGCCGAGGCAAGCTCCTGGCTCACCCAGGCCGGCCTGCCGTCCCACCCGCACGACCTTGGCCTGCGCGCCGCCGGCCTCACCGGCTCCTGGAGCGCGGCTTCCGACCTCCACCGCCTGGAGCGGGCCATGCCCGCCACCTGGGGCGGCCACGACGGCGAGATGGGCACGGTCGCGGCCGAGTACCCGGTGGAGCAGGCGCTCGCCCTGGCCCGCCTGCTGACGCGGCTTCCGGTCTTTCGCGGCGATCCGCTCGATGACGCCGATCGCCTTGCCGCGGCGCTGCGCAGCTTGGGCGACAGCGCCTGGCCGGCGGCCACCGCCTCGCCTAGCGCCGCGATCCCGGACTTCGCGACCTGGCGGCGAGGCTGGCTGCGCATGGGGCAGGGGATGCCGGCACTCCTCGCCGCGGCACAGGCCGCGGCCCGCTGGCTGCGCGAGGCCGGGGAAGGCGACATCGCCCGGCCGGAGCCGCAGCAGGCGATCTTCCTGGCCGCCGTGCTGCTGAAGCGCCGGCAGCGGCTGGCGCAGGTGTGTACCGCCCGCGGTTGGTGAGACACCGTGATTGAGCCTACGCGGCGAGTGCCGCGGATGAAAGCTGTTCTGCGCGGATGGTGCTGGGTGAGTTGAAGCCGTGCCGCTCGATCAGCCAGGTGGTGTTGTAGGCTTGGCGGAAGTCGAGCAGCGCCCGGCGCAGGTCCTCAACGGTGCTGAAGGTCCGCACCCAGAGGAGGTTCTCCTTCAGGGTTCGGATGAAGCGCTCTGCGCAGCCATTGCCTTCGGGCGCACGCACGAAGGCCGGTGAGCTCTCGATGCCGAGGAAGGCGAGTTCCTTCTGGAAGGTGTCGGA
>NZ_JHWD01000045.1 GCF_000622225.1 Roseomonas mucosa ATCC BAA-692
CTGTGACGCTGCGCTACCTGCTCGACACCAACCTGTGCATCCGGGTGCTGCGCGATCGCCCGGCCGGCCTGCGGGGGCGTTTCAACGCGGAGGCCGAGGCGCTCTGCACCTCGGACGTGGTGCTCTACGAGCTGCTCTACGGGGCGGAGCGCTCGGCCAGGCCCGCCGAGATGCGGCGCGAGGTGGAGCGCTTCGTGGCCAGGCTGAGCGTGCTGCCCTTCGACGGTGACGCGGCGGCGCACACGGCCGAGATCCGAGCGAGCCTGGAGCGGCGGGGCGCGGTGATCGGTCCCTACGACCTGATGATCGCCGGCCAGGCGCGCAGCCGCGGGCTGGTGGTGGTGACGGGCAACCTGAGCGAGTTCGGCCGGGTGGAGGGTCTGCGCTGCGAGGACTGGTTAGCCGGGGCCTGACAGTCTCTGCCCAGATCGCAAAGGACAGGATTATCCCCACTGTGATTATTGTAGCTCATGAGGCTTTCATCACTCTGGGGAAAAGCTCGCCCTGCTCTCAACACAGGCATCGCGGCTCACCCCCTTCTGGCTCACTCCCTTGATGTCGCCGCTGTCGCGATGCTCCTGCCCGACGCAGATCGGCTGTGTATCGACAGACGATGCCTCGGTTTCCTTGTGGCGCTGCACGATATCGGAAAGGTCTCACGGGCCTTCCAGGCGCAAGCACCTGATCATTGGCCGGGCGCGGTCCTCGGTCCTCTGCCCGAGGGCGTTCCGGGCTTCCCACACGATGCCATGGGTCTGCACCTCCTGACCGGCACCTTGCAGGCGGAACTGACGCCAGCCTTCCTGCCAGACGCGCGAGGACGACGGAGTTGGCCCAATCCCCTGCTGCATGCCCTGGCGGGGCACCACGGCCGTCCAGCCGATCTCACCCGTACTCCCGGCGAAGCCGAACTCGGACCCCCGGCGACCGCCGCGGCGAAGGCCTTTGTCACCGCCATGCTGGACGCATTCCGACCGCCCCCTCTTCCCTGGCCCGGCGGTGACCGCGCCGTGGAACGCCTGGGCTGGCAACTGGCCGGCCTCGTCACCCTGGCGGACTGGATCGGTTCCCGGCAGGAGTGGTTCCCCTATGTGGCACCGGAGGCACTGGACGATCCAGCTGGCTACCTCTGGAACCAAGCGCTGCCGCGTGCGGTGCAGGCGATCGAGGCGGCAGGGCTGGGCAGTGCCAGGGTGGCGCCCTTCGGTGGCGTGCGGGCCCTGTTTCCGCTCATCGGCCAGCCCAGCCCGGTCCAGTCCTGGGCGGAAACCGTGACATTGCCACCCGGCCCGCTTCTGGCGGTGATCGAGGACCTGACGGGCAGCGGCAAGACCGAGGCCGCCCTGACCCTGGCCCACCGGCTCATGGCCGGGGGACAGGCCGACGGACTCTTCCTCGCCCTCCCCACCATGGCGACCGCTGGGGCCATGTTTGGTCGCCTGGCCGGGGCCTACCACCGGCTGTTCGTGGCCTCGGCGCGTCCCTCCCTTACCCTGGCGCATGGCCGTGCCGATCTCGACCCACGCTTCCGTGCCGCCATCACCCGCGAGGACGACACGGCCACAGCACCTGACTTTGGCCGCGCACCCTCCGATCCCGCAGATGAGACAGCCGAGGCGCATTGCGCCGCCTGGCTGGTCGATGACCGCCGCCGCGCCCTGCTGGCACAGGTGGGAGTGGGCACGATCGATCAGGCGCTGCTCTCCGTGCTGCCTGTCCGCCACGCGGTGCTGCGGCAGCGCGGGCTGGCTGGCAAGGTGCTGATCGTGGATGAGGCGCACGCCTTCGATCCCTACATGAACCGCGAGTTGCGGGCATTGCTTTGCTTCCACGCGGCGCTGGGCGGCTCGGCCATCCTGCTGTCCGCCACGCTGCCGCATGCGGTGCGGCAGGGGTTGGTGGATGCCTTTCGCGATGGGTTGGAGGTGCCACGCGCCGCGCTTTCCGCCACGGCCTACCCGCTGGCGACGCTCGCGGGCGCCGCGGGTGTTACCGAGAGGACCTGTGCCCCGCGCGAGGGCTTGCCGAGGCGCGTCGCCGTCACCCGGCTGCCAAACGAAGTGGCAGCGATAGCGCGGATCACCGAGGCGGCATCCGCTGGTGCCATCGTGGCCTGGGTACGCAACACGGTGGACGAGGCGATCGCGGCTGCGGCAGTACTGCGCGCGCAGGGCCTCGACCCGATCCTGTTCCACGCCCGCTTCGCCATGATCGACCGTCTGCGGGTGGAGGCGGAGGTGCTGCGTCGCTTTGGCCGTGCTGGCGATCCGGCGGCGCGGCGCGGCGTGCTGGTGGCGACCCAGGTGGTGGAGCAGTCGCTCGACCTCGACTTCGACCTGCTGGTGACCGACCTCGCGCCGATGGACTTACTGATCCAGCGCGCCGGGCGGCTGTGGCGGCACGATCGTGGCCCACGCTTGGTGCCGGGACCGGAACTGCTGGTGGTCTCGCCCGAGCCGGTGGAGGAGCCGAGCGCCGGCTGGCTGCGCGACGCCTTGCCAGGCACGGCTGCGGTGTACCGCGACCCGGCCCTGCTGTGGCGCACGGCGCGGGCGGTGTTCGGGCAGGGTGCCATCACGACGCCTGGCGACATGCGGCCGCTGATCGAGGCAGCCTATGACCGCGCCTCCCCTGGCGCCGTGCCGCCCGCCCTGGCTCGCGCGGCGCAGGAGGCGGAGGGAAAGGCGCATTCCGCCGCCGGCTTGGCCACGCAGAACGTGCTGGACGTGTGGAAGGGCTACAAGCGCGAGCACGGCGCCTGGGAACCCGACACCCGGACGCCGACGCGGCTGGAAGAGCGGGAGACCGTGACGCTGCGCCTGGCGGTGGTCCGGGACGGGGTAGCGGTGCCCTATGCCGACGACCCCGACCTGCAGCGGGCCTGGGCACTGTCAGAGGTGAGCGTGGCGCGCCACCGCGTCGCTGCCTGTCCGGTACCAGCGGAGCTGGAGGCGGCGGTGACGGCGGCGAAGGCGAGCTGGGGGCGGTGGGAGCGGGATTCGCCCCGGTATCTATTGGCACCGATGGGAAATGGCGGAAGCATTGACGCCGTTTCGGAGGCAGGTTCTATGGTGAAACTGCAGTACGAGAAGATGTCGGGTCTGATGTGGAGTGATAACGGCCAGAACGATTCCCCACCGGATTGACGCTTCGTAATCCACTCGTAGCATTGCTGCAAATAGCGAATCTGATGGAGAAGTGGCGGTGGAGCAGAATGCGGCAATCCCTGCGGCACCGTTCAACCTCCTTACCGCTTCTTGGCTTCCCGTTCTCCGCCGCAGCGGGGCGTGCGACACCATCCGCCCTACGCAGATCACCGACCGCGTCGCCGACGATCCCGTGATCGCGCTCGACTGGCCGCGCGCCGACTTCCGCGTGGCTGGGCTGGAATTCCTGATCGGCTTGCTCTCCACGACCCTTCCACCCGCCGAGCACAATGACTGGCTGGACCGCTGGGATGAGCCACCGACGCCGGAGGAACTGGATGCGGCCTTTGCGCCGATGGCGCATGTCTTCGACCTCGACGGGCCCGGCCCGCGCTTCATGCAAGACCGCGAGGACCTCGTCTCCGATTCCGAACCTGTCGAGCGGCTGCTGATCGAGAGCCCTGGCGGCAGCACGGCCCGCAACAACACTGACCTCCTGGTGCGCCGCAACCGCTACACAGCCTTCGGCCGCCCAGCGGCGGCGATGGCACTCTATACCTTCCAGTCCTGGGCACCGGCAGGTGGTGCCGGCAACCGCACCGGGCTACGCGGCGGCGGCCCGATGGTGACGCTGGTGGCACCCGGCGCGGCGGACACGCTGTGGCGCCTGCTCTGGGCCAATGTCCTGCTGGGCGAGCCGCTGGCGCCGGAGGACCTGCCGCGCGTCTTCCCCTGGTTGGCGCCGACCATCACCTCCGAAGGCGCGGCGGCGGTGGTGCCGGAGGTGAACGCCCATCCGTTGCAATGCTGGTGGGGGATGCCGCGCCGCATCCGCCTGGACTTTGCTGCCAGTGCTGCGCCGATGCCCTGCGACCTGACCGGCACGCCCGACACGGTGCGCGTCACCGGCTGGCGACAGCGGCCAAGGGGGGCGAACTACGCCGCCTGGGGCGGCCGCCACCCGCTGACGCCGCACTATCGCCTCAAGCCCGGCAGCGAGGTGCTGCCCCTGCACCCGCAGCCCGGCGGCGTCGGCTATCGCCACTGGCTCGGCCTGGTGACGGAAGGCGAGGGCGGGCTGCGGACCCCGGCCGCCACCGTCGCCGCCTGGCGACGCACCGACCGGCGCGCCGCCGATCTCGGCGCGCGCACCCGCCTGCTCGCGGCCGGCTACGACATGGACAACATGAAGGCCCGCGGCTTCGTGGAAAGCGAGATGCCGCTGCCCGGCACCGCCGACCCGGAGGCGCAGGACGCATTCGCCCGGGCCCTGGTGCGCTCGGCCGACCTCGTGGCCGGGCTGCTGCGCAACGCCGTGCGGCAGGCGCTGTTCTCCGCCGGCGCCACGGTGAAACTCGATGCCGAACTCCTGGCCAGCCAGCGCGAGCGGCTGTGGGAGCGCACCGAGGCGGTCTTTTTCGCCGCGCTGCCGCTCCAGGGTAAGGAACCGGAGGAGGGTGCGAAGACCGCATGGCTGCGCCTTCTGCGCGAGGTGGCGCTGAGCCTGTTCGACGAGGCCGCGCCGCTTCGTCCCGAGACCAGCATGGCATCGGCCGCCCCACGCATCGCCACCGCACGCCGGCGTCTGCTCTTCGCCCTGACAGGCTTCGGCAAGGATGGCGTCGCGCTGTTCGGGATCCTTGGCCTGCCCCTGCCGGTGTCGGCCGCCCAGAAGAAGAGGAATGCCGCGTGATCCGCGACGACAAGGTTTCCGCCGCCGTCGCCTGGTGGCGCGACCTGCAGCCGGACCCGCCGCGCCGCGCCGGCGACCGCGGCGCCCTTGCCCGCCTGCGCCGCTGCGGCAGCGTCGCGGACGCGATGAACGAGCCCGCCACCATCGACCTCGCACGACGCTGCGATGTCCGTCGCCCCGACGCCCTGGTGGAGGTGGCCCTGACGGCCGCCGTGCTGGCTCATCTGCGGGAGGACCGGCCGGAATTGCGGGTGGCACGCCAGATCGGCCCGCAGGGCGGGCCGGAGGCGCTGGAGACCGCCCTGATGAAGCCGCTGCGCTTCCAGCGGCTGATGACCGCCGTCACGCCGGACGAGCGGCTGATCGCGATGCGGCGCCTCGTCGCGCTGACCGGCGGCGCGCTCAACCTGCGCGACCTGTCCGCGGCGCTGCTCCACTGGACGGAGGAGCGCCGCCGCCGCTGGACCTACGACTACTGGGGCGTCGGCCAGCCCGCCGCCCGAGCCACCACGACCGCATCTGGCACGACCGCACCCGACAAGGACGACGCCGCATGAGCCGCTTCCTGCAGCTCCACCTCCTCACCTTCTTCCCGCCGGCCAATCTCAACCGCGACGACACCGGGCGGCCCAAGACTGCCATGGTGGGTGGCGCCATGCGGCTGCGTCTCTCCTCCCAGGCGCTCAAGCGCGCCTGGCGCACTTCCGAGGTCTTCGAGGCGGCGCTGGCGGACCATATGGGCCAGCGGACCCAGCGTCTGGGTGAGGACGTGCTGGCGCATCTCAAGGCGAGCGGCATGGCGGAGGACAAGGCGCTGGCCGCAGCCCGTGCCATCGCGGGCGTCTTCGGCAAGGTCAAGGATGCCAAGGACAAGAACCCCGCGCGCATTGAACAGCTCGCCTTCGTCGCGCCGGAGGAGCGGGCAGCGGCACTGGTGCTGGCCGACCGTGCCCTTGCCGGGGAGAAGGTGGACGAGGCAGCGGCCAAGGCGGCCGGGCTGCTACGTCGTGCCGACACGGCGGCTGACATCGCGCTCTTCGGCCGCATGCTTGCCGACAGCCCCGACTACAACCGCGAGGCCGCGGCACAGGTGGCGCATGCTATCACCACCCATCGCGTCATGGTGGAGGACGACTACTACACCGCCGTGGACGATCTGAAGCGACCCAGCGAGGACGCGGGCGCCGGCTTCCTCGGCGAGGCCGCTTTCGGTTCCGGCGTGTTCTACCTCTATCTCTGCGTGGACACCGCCCTGCTGGCGCGCAACCTCGGCGGCGATGCGGCGCTGGCCGCCACCGCCCTCGGTGCGCTGGCCGAGGCGGCGGCAACCGTCGCGCCCCGCGGCAAGCAGAACTCCTTTGCCGCGCATGGCCGCGCCGGCTACGTGCTGGCCGAGCGCGGCGACCGCCAGCCGCGGACGCTCGCCGGCGCCTTCGCCGCGCCGGTGGAGCCGGAGGAGGGGCGTGGCCCCGGCGGATCGGGGAACGACGTCATGGCCGCCTCGATCGGCCGGCTACGTGCCTTCCACGCCGCGCTCGACAAGGCATACGGCAGCGCCGCCGAGGCTTCGGCCGAGATGGTGGTGGGTGGCGAGGGGACGCTCGCCGACATCGTCGCCTTTGCACGCGGCTGAGCCCGTGCCCGCCTATCTCACCTTCGCCCTCGTCGCGCCTCTTGCCTCCTTCGGTGGTATCGCGGTGGGAGAGCGTCGCGGTGGCTGGGACCGCCCGGCGCGCTCGGCCGTGCTCGGCCTCCTCGGCGCCTGCCTCGGCGTGGAGCGGGAGGACGACGCAGCCCAGGCGGCACTGGCCGCAGATTACGGGCTGGCCCTGTTGTGCCACGCGCCCGGCCGGCTGCTGCCGGACTACCACACGGCGCAGGTGCCGCCCGCCGCGCGCAACCGGCGCTTCGTGACCCGGGCGGAGGAACTTGCCTCGCGGGACCTGAACACGGTGCTGTCCCGGCGGGACTACCGCAGCGGCGCCTGGCACCTCGGCGCGCTCTGGACACGGGGCGAGGCGCCGCGCTGGTCCTTGGAGCAGTTGCGGGAAGCCATGGAGCAGCCGGCCTTCGTGCCCTATCTGGGCCGCAAATCTTGCCCGCTGGGCCTGCCGCTCGCCCCCGAGATGACGGAGGCGGAGGATCCCGTGCGGGCTCTGGAGCGCCGCCACGCGGAGGGGCCGGAGGCCCGCCTGCTGCTCCCACGGGCAGGTTGGCGCGAGATCACCATGCGCGACGCCTTGGCCGACCAGCCCGCCAATCCGCTGATCGTGCTCGACGCGGCCGATGCGGCGGATGGCCCGCGCCTGCTGCGGGTCGAGATGCGGCGCGACCAGCCGCGCTCCCGCCGCCGCTGGCAGTTCGACCTGCGGCGGGAGGCTGTGCTGCGCGGGACGGCGACGTGAGCGGGCTCTGGCTGTCCCGCATTCGGCTGCGGCAGGAGGCGCCAATCGCGGCGCTGGCGCGGCTGCTGGTGCCGGAGGGAACGGGGCCGCGCGCCGCGGCAGGGCATCATCTGATCTGGTCCGTCTTCTCCGACGGGCCGGAGCGTCGCCGCGACTTCCTGTGGCGGGAGGAAGCACCGGGCCGCTTCCTCGCCCTCTCCGCCCGCCCCCCCGAGGACGCCACCGGCCTTTTCACGCTGGAAAGCCGCCCCTTCGCACCGGTCCTGGCACCCGGTGACCGGCTGGGCTTCGCGCTGCGGGCCAACCCCGTGGTGTCCCGCTCGGCCGGACCGGGCCGGCGAGGCCAGCGGCACGACGTGGTGATGGACGCGCTGCGGCGGGTGCCGCCAGGGCCGGGGCGAGCCGAAGAGCGGCCGGCGAAGGTCATGGAGGCCGGGCGTGCCTGGCTGGCGAGGCAGGGGGATCGGCATGGCTTCCGTCCGGATGAAGAGGTGGCGGTGGACGGCTACGAGCGCCGGCAGGTGCCGCGCGAAGGGGGCGGCATGGCAGTCTTCGGCGTGCTGGAGTTCGAGGGCGTGCTGACGGTGGAGGATCCGGCGCGCTTTCTCGCTGCCCTGACCGCAGGCTTCGGCAAGGCCCGCGCCTTCGGTTTCGGCCTGATGCTGATCCGCCGCGCCAGGTCCTGATGGCCGTCCCAGCCCGCCCGATCCCTGGCCTGCCGCCACCGCGGCCCATTCCGATCCGTGAGCGCGCCTCCATTCTCTTCGTCGAGAAGGGACGTCTGGACGTGCTCGATGGCGCCTTCGTGCTCGTGGACGAGAAGGGTGTGCGTTTGCACATTCCGGTGGGCGGTCTCGTCTGCCTGATGCTGGAGCCGGGCACCCGCGTCAGCCACGCCGCGGTGGTGCTCGCAGCCCGCGCCGGCACGCTGCTCATCTGGGTGGGCGAGGCCGGCGTACGCCTCTATGCCGCCGGCCAGCCCGGGGGTGCGCGGGCCGACCGGTTGCTGCTGCAGGCCCGTCTCGCACTCGACGACGAGGCCCGGCTGCGGGTGGTACGCAAGATGTACGCACTGCGTTTTGGTGAGGACGCGCCGGCGCGTCGATCGGTGGACCAGCTCCGCGGCATCGAGGGTGTGCGGGTGCGCGAGACCTACAAGCTGCTGGCGCAACGGCACGGCGTCGCCTGGGAGGGAAGGCGCTATGATCCCCAGGCCTGGGATGTCTCGAACACGGTGAACCGCTGCCTCTCCGCCGCGACCGCCGCCCTCTATGGTGTGACCGAGGCGGCAGTGCTGGCGGCGGGCTACGCTCCTGCCATCGGCTTTCTGCACACCGGCAAGCCACAGAGCTTCGTCTACGACATCGCCGACATCCTGAAGTTCGAAACGGTTGTGCCGGAAGCCTTCCGGGTCTGCGCGGCCTTCGAGGCAGGACGGCCGCTGGACGGCCAGCCGGTGCGCGATCCCGTGGCCGAGGTGCGCCGCCGCTGTCGCGATGCCTTCCGACGGAGCGATGTGCTGGGAAAGCTGATCCCTCTCATCGAAGAGGTTCTTGCAGCCGGAGGCCTGCCACTGCCGGCCGCACCCGAGGAAGCGATGCCCGTGGCTTTTGAAGCTCCGCCGGGATTGGGTGATGCTGGTCATCGTGGTTGAAAACGCGCCGCCGCGCCTGCGGGGAAGGCTGGCGGTC
This sequence comes from Roseomonas mucosa ATCC BAA-692, assembly GCF_000622225.1. Taxonomy (GTDB): domain Bacteria; phylum Pseudomonadota; class Alphaproteobacteria; order Acetobacterales; family Acetobacteraceae; genus Roseomonas; species Roseomonas mucosa. The sequence continues at coordinate 8,936 of NZ_JHWD01000045.1, forward strand.
TGGCTCTTGGAGATCCGGGCCGGGGTCTATGTCGGCACCTATGGCCGACGTGTGCGGGAAATGATCTGGGAGCAGGTGCAGGCGGGGATCGAGGAGGGCAACGCCGTCATGGCCTGGGCCGCCCCAACCGATGCTGGTTTCCTGTTCGAGACCTGTGGACGAAATCGGCGTGTGCCGACCGACATGGACGGGTTCCGGCTGGTCGCCTTTGGCCCGGAAGCGGCATACTCTGCCCTGCCACCCATGTCTGACCAGAACAGACGTTCCAGGCGGTAGCCTCTTTCACAGCAGAATAAGATCGCCGAAACAGCCACTTACAGGAAGAGTGTTCCCCGCGAGCGCGGGGATGAACCGACCCGCGTGGATGCCGCCGAGGTGATCCACCTGTGTTCCCCGCGAGCGCGGGGATGAACCGCTCATCAGCTCGGCCTCGAAATCGGCGCGCCAGTGTTCCCCGCGAGCGCGGGGATGAACCGTGCTCCCCCGTGCTCTCGAATTCGGCCACGGAGTGTTCCCCGCGAGCGCGGGGATGAACCGACAGCCGAGCTACGCAAGCACGACAGGGATTTGTGTTCCCCGCGAGCGCGGGGATGAACCGC
>NZ_JHWD01000046.1 GCF_000622225.1 Roseomonas mucosa ATCC BAA-692
TGGGGTGGCCACGGTGGCGAGGTGGGCGCGGTCGCCGCCGAGCACCCGGTGGAGCAGGCGCTCGCCCTGGCCCGCCTGTTGACGCGGCTGCCGGTCTTTCGCGGCGATCCGCTCGATGACGCCGATCGCCTTGCCGCGGCGCTGCGCAGCTTGGGTGACAGCGCCTGGCCGGCGGCGGCCGCATCGCCCGGGGCCGTAGCCCCGGACGTCGCGGCCTGGCGGCGAGGCTGGCTGCGGACGGGGGAGGGGACGCCGGCGATCCTCGCCGCCGCGCAGGCCGCGGCCCGCTGGCTGCGCGAGGCCGGAGAAGGCGACCTCGCCCGGCCGGAGCCGCAGCAGGCGATCCTCCTGGCCGCCGTGCTGCTCAAGCGCCGGCGGCGGCTGGCGCAGGTGCCTCTGGTCTTCTGGAGCGGGGCTGGGCCGGGGGAGCGGCTGCCGCACCCCAGCGGGGATCCGGCCGCGTGGCCGGGGCTGTTCCTCGCCCACGTGGCGGCCGCCACCCGACGCGGGCTGGAGGTGCTCGACCGGCTGGAGGCAGCACAGGCGAAGCTCGCAACCCTGGCCGAAGGCGCGCGGCGCTCCTCCTCGCTGCCCGCCGCGGCGGCGCTGGTGCTGCGCCGGCCGCTCGTCACCGCGCCTCAGCTGGCGAAGGACCTCGGCTTGACCCATCAGGGCGCGCTGCTGATCCTGGCCAGGCTGCAGGAGGCCCGGATCGTCCAGGAGGTGACGGGCAGGGGGAGCTTCAGGGCCTTCGCGGTGTAATGATCCATTATCGTGCCTAATTGACGGCAAAGATTCGCAAAAACAAGGCTCTAGGCGGATTTGGCCGTGGCTCTTCCCACAAGGACTGCCGGGCAACAACTCTCCAAAGCCCGCACACGACGACGGATACCGGGATCAAACCTTGCAACCCTTGCGAGGAGCTTGCTCAGCCGCGCCCGATGGCAACGCCCCGGTCCGGATTTGAAGACCGGCCCCGATTCAAATTTGAATCTTCTTTCACAGGAGGTGGATGGGGTAGAGGAAGTTCCTGTTTCGTTCGAACAGGGAGTACTGAATGCCCCGGATCGCTCGCGAGGAGCACCACAGGATCCGCGAAAGGGTCGAGGCCGGCGAAAAGGTGGCCGCCGTGGCAGCCAGCTATGGCTGCACGCCCGCCAATATCTACGCCATCCTGGCCAGGCTGCGGCAGGCCGGACCGGGCACAGAGGCGCCCGGACGGGCCCTCGCAGACCGAACACAGCCTGTAGTGCCTCCCGTCGAAGCCGGACCGGTGCCGGAACTCCCCTTGGTACCCCCTGAGCCGCAAGCCATGGAGGCACTCCGGAGCACCCAGCCGGTCGGCAAGCCTCCAGCAGGGACGCCAGCAAAGAAGCAGGCCGCGCCCCCTCCCCTGCTCAGCCATAACTCATCCCCCGCTCCCGAGGGCACACGCGCCGGCTTTGCCCTGATGATGCGAACTGGAGACGGCGAGGAAGCGATGACCCCGTTCCGTTCGCTTGAGGAGTTGCTCTCTGCCGCCAAGCCCCTGCTGCGGCAGGCCGCCCGCAGTCCGGACCCCGTCTGGTTCTCTATCCAGCGCGTCGATCTCGATAAGCTGGAGGAGGCACTCTGAAGGCGCTGGAGCCTCTGGCTATAGCAGTCTAGGTAAAGTGGTCCTCGGATTTCGGATTGAACCACCCCGGTTTTTCCGGAAGCTGATTGGTTTGGGTTACGCGGCCAGGGCTGGTGCACTGCGCAGCATAGTAGCGCGCCTCGGCTTCGGCCGATGGCATGTTGCCGATCGGCTCGGGGACGCGTCGGTGGTTGAACCAGTCCACCCACTCGATGGTCGCGTACTCGGCGGCTTCCAGCGATCACCACGGGCCGCGGCGGCGGATGGCCTCGGTCTTGAACAGCCCGACCACCGTCTCGGCGAGTGCATTGTCGTAGGAAGCACCAACGCTCCCGGCGGACGGCTCGATCCCGTCAATCTCAGCTTGGCCCGGGAGCACCGATCCGATCGTCGCCACTTCGCCATCGCCCACACTCTCTGCCCCGGTGTTACGATGACCACCTGAATCCCCCCAATATGCTTCCGCCGACTACCGGCGCGTGCTGGAGTGGCGCGGCATCGAGCAGTCTGTGAGCCGCCGGGGAAACTGCCTGGACAACGCGCGCATGAGGAGCTTCTTCGCCTCACTCAAGAAAGAGCATATTCACCAAGCCCGGTTTCGCACCCGCGAGGAAGCCAGGGCGGCGATGTTCGACTGTACCGAAGTCTTCTACAATCGGCAGCGCCTTAACTCAGGCACCAGCTACAGTACACCCATCGAGGCGCGCGAGGCCATGAGCGCGGAGACCACCATGCCACTCGCCGCGTGACGCTCTGATCTCACCCCTCCACCCCTCAGGGGGAAAGTCCGGCCGAGTTATCCTTGTGTTTCCACGCTGATTCCGACAACCCAATCGCGCTGACCTCACCACCCGGAACCAGCGCAAATTGCGCTGATTTCGACACGCGAATCCGTGTTGTCCACGCTGATTGCGACACCCCTTCCTATAAGAGAGATACAACTAAAAACGATAGGAGCAGATTGGGGTGGCAGAATCAGCGCATCCCGAAACTCTTCTCGACCTTAGCGAGGCCTTCTCCAGCTCATGGAACGTGATGCGCGCGGCCAGGGGTGGCGAAGTCAGCGTATAGTGGCCTTTGTATACGATCAGCTAACCGTCTGGGTGTCGGAATCAGCGCAGAAGGATCAACAAATCTTGCCATTCCAGCCTCTTGTACTCATTTGGGTGGTCGATTCAGCGCAGTTTGAAGGCCTAAGGTGGCGAAATCAGCGTAACCGAGACTCCGAGAATTCGCCAAAGCGCTGAATCGGCCACCCAGACGGAAAAACTGCGCTGATTGAACCACCCGCACCTAGATCCAAAGCACCGAGATGCTGGGATACTGCGCTGAATCGACCACCCAGAAAGCGATTTTTTGGTTCCAGGTGGTGAGGTCAGCGCAACACACGCCCAGTTTCCGCTATGAACAACGCAGTAGGGGAGCCCATAGGCATGACGAATGGTCCAGCCGAACAGCTTGGTTTGAGTCTGGTGAGCATCGCTGAAGCACATCGTCTTGCTGACTCCTCACCAAACGCTGGCGTTCGAACCCGTGCCCGCAATCGGGTAGATACGCTCCATGGCCTGCTGAGTGCACTGCCAACATCGGAAGACCTTACCTTCAACCACTCAGGCCTATGCCAGACCAGTTTACCCCACAGCCGTCCAGTATCGAATACCGCAGTGTGGAAGCGCCAGAACGGTCGCTTCACACTGATGATCCGGCCAGGTGTTATGAGCGGCGTGACCAGCACCGTAACCATTAGAGGCAAGGTGCCGGAAAAAGGTGAAGAGGATTACGTCGGCGTGCCTTTTGGACCAAAGGCAAGGCTGATTATGTTTCACCTTCAGACTGAAGGACTGAAAAGTCGGACCGTGCCTTTGGGAAAGAACCTTAGTGCCTTTCTGCGCAGTCTTGGGCTTGAAGTTCGAGGTGGACCGCGTGGCACCATCAAGCCAATCCGGGAGCAGGCACTCCGCATCGGCCGTTGCACCTTCACGATGCAATGGGACGCTCAAGATGGCGCAAGGACCATCATTATCGATAGTAACATCGTCGAGGGTATGGATCTTTGGAACCCGGGATCGGAGGATTGGTCCGGGGAAGTGCAACTGAGTCAGCGCTTTCACGACCACCTGCGTGAGCATGCAGTGCCGCTGGACCGGCGAGGCATCGCTCTGCTGTCTAACAACTCGCTGGGATTAGACCTCTATGCGCTCTTCGCTCACCGCCTACCCCGCCTGAAAACGAGCCTACGCCTCACGTGGGAGCAGCTCGGCGGCCAGATCGGAAGTGAGTCAGAACCGAAGGAGTTGGCGCGCAAGGTCCGCGAAACCCTTCCCAACGTTCTACGTGCCTATCCCAACGCTAAGGTCGAAGTGGAGGCACAGCAAGGCCGCACGCCTGGCCACTTGATCCTATATCCCTCGCCTCCAGCCGTACCTAAGACATCCGTCCAGGGCTTCAGACTGATCGAAGGCTGAAGCGTTTACCGTACCATTCTCAGCCTTATACGATGCAGTGTTTGCAGGCACCAACTCCGGCGCGGGGTCTATCGCTCCACAGCCCGGCTTGAGGCCAGGATCTCATGTGGATCGACCGAGGGCCTGCGACCCCGCCTGGCAAGCTCGGGCATCAGCGGCTCGACCCTGTGCCCACTCCTCGTCCGTTAGGTCAGACGGATAGCACTTCATTTTGCGGGCAACACCGGCCATCCGGCGGCGCGTCTCTCGGGTCCACGTCTCAAGCCTGAATCGGTCCGTGCGGCCGCTGCCAATCCTTCCTCAAACGGTCACCAAGTCACTGCTTGTCATGATCGCTGTCATAGTCAAACCTCTTCAGCATCTAACTGCTGCGCTGAGAGCGTTTAGAAAGCTGCGTTTTGATCTGTTCGAGACGTCCTTGCACCGAGGCTAGGTCGTCCAGCAAACGGCGTTCCCGCTTACGCAGCACTCGCTCTTCTTCGCGTAGCACTGCGGTTTCGTCGGCTGGCTCTACTTTGCGCTGAGCTCCCATTTGCTCGGGCGGTGGTAGCCGCTTGAACTCCTCCACTTCACGTCGGGTGACAGTTGGACGCAGTAGCCCCTGCTCCCTAGCAGCAGCCAACTGCCAGTCCTCAAAGGTCGTTAGCACATAGGCGGTGGAGAAAGACTCGGGGCAGACTTCACGGGGCAAGCGGCCGTCGTCGATATTGCGAGCAATGGCACGATACATCGAAGCGGTGTTCTTAGGCAGACCAAGCAAGCGTGGGCCACCTTCCAACAGATGGTTCCATTCCCATTTGGTAAAGATCTGCTCAGCCCGTAGCAACGCACGTCCCATGTCGATGATAGCATCGAGCTGACGGTCCGTACCACGCTTGATGCTGTTTCGTAGCAACGTCGCTGCGCGAACCTTTTCCCTATCTTCTAGTACACTTGTGCCAGCAAAGTGCTGGTTAAAGGCTTGCACGAAGCTTTCATCAGCGATCTCCAAATCACGCAGGCCGTTGGCCTGACGATCAGGTGTTGCAATGGCAGCGCCTAGCTTATCACCCAGTGTCAGGATACGCGTTTCGCGCTTGCTACTCACCCTGCACCTCCACCTTCATCTCGCGCCTCAAGTAGTCCCACACAGCCGCAAAGTCGCTGCGTGCTTTTGATTTCGAACGATCTACGGCAGCCAATCCATCTATCGAGTAAGCATGCGCGTCCGACAGATGGCGTACCTCAACCGGGCAGAGTGGACCAAGACGGTTCAGTTGCGCCCGAGCAGCTTCGAAAAACGTCTCGCGACGATTGGCCCTGTTCATGCACGTGGTCACGTTGAAGCCGAGATTGAGCAACTGCTCGATCCAAGGTCCGGTGCTGTCAAGGTCGCTCATGGTCGCACCCGTAGTCACCATGATCAGGTCGGCTTCACCACAAATCCCATGTACCTCGGCAATGCAGTGATCCACCGATGGCAGCATATCGATAAGCGCCAAGTCGTAGTCGCGGATCGCCTCGAGCACTTTTCCCCAGTCGTTGATGTTGGCTGGCAGGATATCGAACGTCTGCACGTCACGACGCTTGGCGGCTGTCTGCTCCCGTCGTCTCGCCCACTTGGTCAAGGTACCCTGTGGGTCGAAGTCGACGCCCACGACATTGAGCCCCTCGCTCGCGATCAACGGCAGCAAATTCTGAGTGAAGGTGGTCTTGCCCGTCCCACCCTTCGGTGAACTCAGCACCAGGACCCGGCACTTGCGCTCACGCTTCGGAAGTGACTTGGAGCGTGTTCTGCGGGCATGCGCGGGCAGCATCGCGATTCTCCTTCAACGATGTCAGGACATTGGCCGAACAAAGTCCTATCCGGCAAGACGCTAAGGACAACTTTGTTGTAGATGGTTCAACCGGTTGAACTTTTCAGCGCCCGCTTCAGAGCGTTCAAGGCATGGTGAGCGGCGGGGCTTCTACATGTTCGGAGGGTGTCTGACGTCCTTCGATCTGGCCATGTGGCCCCCTGCTGACTGCGCGCAGCTTGCGCGACGAGCACAGATCTACGCAACGTGCCTGACCAATGCAAAGTGGCACTGGTCGAGCCCTTCCCGTTCGATCCAGCGCGCACGGGGCGGCCCCGGTCCTGGCCGATGCGACTGTTGCTGGACGCCATCCTCTACGTGCTCCGCACGGGATGTACTTAGGACCACTGGCCCCGCGACTTTCCGCTGCCCGGGACCGTGCACCGCTGGTTCCTACGCCTCTCGCGCTACGGCACCTTCGAGCGACTGGCGCACGCGCTGACCATGGACCGCGAGCGTGTCGGCCGGGAAGCGTTACCCCCAGCGGCGGTGCTGGGCGCTCAATCCGTCCGGTCGGGGGCGTCGGCGTGAAGGGCGCCAATGGCTACGATGCCGGGAAGAAGGTGACAGAGCGCAAGCGTCACGCTCTCTCGGCGGCCTGCTTGCACGACAGCCGAGGAGGGGCAGCCCTCCAGGCCATGTCGCGCCATCCTTGGCCGTTCCTGGCCCGCTGCTTCACTGACTACGCCTACGCCGAGGTCCGTGTGGCCTAGGCATCTCCAGTCGCAATCACCCTCGTCAGCGCACCATCCGGCCAGAAGGGCTTCGCCGTGCAGCCTAGGCGCTGGGTGGTCTACGACCGCTTTATCCGCTTGAAGCGCATGAGCGTCTTCAACCGCATTTTTGCGGGGATGACCGGACGCAAAGGGCACCCAGACCGGCTGATGATCGGCGCCGCTCATCTCAAGGCCCACGGCACCACAGCCAGTCCGCTCAAAAAGGGGCTGTTCCCCGACGTATCGACAACAAACGCTTCCGCCAAGCCCTGACCGCTCGCGGCATTAAGCCATGCATTCCGTCACGCCGCGGCCGCAAGTAATGCATTCCGCATGACAGGATTCCGTATCGCCAGCGATACCGCGTCGAAGCCGCCATCCGGATGCTCTGGCTGGTCGAGGGAGAGCTGGATGAGGCCGACCCGGCGGTGTGGCTGCTGGGTAAATCGGTGCGACTGGTTGCTGTCAGATCCGGCCCTCCAGCAGAGTCCAGAATCCCACCTTACGGCCGTGCTCACGTCTGAGGCGAGCCAGGAAGTCATCATGGCTCTCGAGGCCGGGTTCTGCTGGCAGCCGCGATGCGAGGCTGGTGCAGGCCCGGACGTCACGCACCGCGTACCCGTACTGCCGCGAGGATGCCCGCCGCAGCACGTCCTCGGCCAGGATCCGGTGTAGCAGCGTGGCGGCAACTGGGTATCGTTCGGCCAGCGCCTCGGACGCCGGGCGGAGCCGGCTGTAGTCGCGCCCGTCCATCTCGCCATGATGCGCCCGCACCAGTCGGTTCGCCGCTTCGAGGTTGGGCCAGCCGATCAGGAAGCTGAGTGCTTGGATGCGATCGGGGTGCGCCAGCGCATGCGCCATGGCTTGGTCCTCCGCATCCACGTCGTCGAAATCCGGCAGGTGGCGAAGATAGGGGCGCAGATGCTGCGGCATGAGCCAACGCTGGAATGCGGCCCAGCGGAGTGCTTGCGCCTCCTCACGCCGCCCGAGCGCGTCCAGCGCAGCGATGCGCAGGTCGGTATGCCGGACCACCTCGCTCTCGTGCCGACCGGGCGCCCGATCCAGCCAAGCGAGCGCCTCGCCGGGGCGCCCATGTGCGATCAGGCGCTCGGCGATGTCGCCGGCGAAGTTCTCCGCCCGGCCATCGGCTTCGGTGGCCGCGATATAAGCATCAACGTCACTCTCGAGGTCGGCCAGGTCGCGCAGGCGGAAAGCGATCTGGTCGCGCCCTTGCCAACTCTCGAACGCGTTGGTCTTCCGGGAACGCGGCAGCGCGGCGAGGCGCGCCTCCAGCAGACGGCGCAGTTCCGCCCGGCCCTCGGGACCGAGCACCGGGCCGGCCGCGTCCAGCAGTCGGTCGGTCTCGCCCTGGCCATCGGCATCCCAGAGCGCCAGGACCTCGCCGGCAAGCACCAACGAGTCGCGGTGCGGCAGCCGCGCCCAGAGCCGTCCGAGTTCGGCACCGACCTGTCGGAACACCTCGCCCAGCGTGCCACTGCCATCGTCGCTGCGCTTGAACACGTTGTCGGCGAGACCAAGCAGCAACCGCATCTGTGCCACGGCCGCCCGCGGGTCGGTCGCGGCCAAGGGGCCGGCGATCGTCTCGCGCAGTCTGTCGAGCTCGCGGGCGAGGGGGCGCACCTTGTCCCACTCGATAAACCCCCGCGCGCGCCCGATAGTGCGCAGCCGCTTCTCCACCTCGGTGGCCAGTCGGCCACTCCCATCCGTCCCGGCCAGTGCCAGGCGCAGCGTGCGGGCCAGCGCGGCATCCTCCTTGGCTTGCGCCATCAGCAGCTCGGCCAGCTGTGGCGCGCCCAGTTGCTCCAGCGCCTCGGCGCTGAGCGCACGCGAACGCGGCGCGGCCTTCTTCGGCTTGGGATGGTCAGGGGCGGGCAGTGCGGGCTCCTCATTGGCCACCGGTGGCGGGGTGAGGCGCGAGCGGGATACCCGGGCGCGTGGTGACATGCTCAACTCCTCACGGCTCTGGAATCGGCGGG
>NZ_JHWD01000047.1 GCF_000622225.1 Roseomonas mucosa ATCC BAA-692
CCCCGCCGTCAGTGGGGTCCCGTTTGGACGCCGATCACCCCTCCAACAGGGTTCCTATTCCATGCCGATCCACACAGTGTCCTCTCGGCGCCTACAACCACCTCATATTGGCGCAAAATTAAGGCTTTTCAGCAATAGTTCGAGGGGTGGACTTTCACGGTCGCGGCGATAAATGAGTGCAATCGGAGCCTTAACAGTTACGTCTCTGAGCGGGCGATAAACGACGCCCGGCAAATGTACACGCTGCATACATTCCGGCACGATGGCGACGCCCAAGCCCGCAGCCACCAGCGAGATAATGGAGGCAAATTGCGGCGCGCGATGAACGATATGCGGTGTGACACCAACCTGGGCCCAGGCGGAATGAGCAGCGGCAGAGAAGCCCGAATTGGTGGGTAAATGCGTGGAGATAAAATCGGCCCGGTCGAATTTTGCCAGATCAATCTCTGCTTCCGCAGCGAATGGATGGTCTTCAGGAAGCGTGATCCACAGATCCTCGTAATGAAGGATCCGTGCCTCAACCCCATCGGGTATATCAGGGAAAGGCAGCCGGACCAGCCCCGCATCGAGATTGCCCGCCGCGACCTCGGGAAACTGCCGATCGAGATCCATCAGCGTCAGATGGAGATCGATCTGTGTCGCCAGAGGCCGGAAATGCGACAGAAGCCGCGTCAGCACCCCATTATAAGCAATCGCACCGATATAGCCGATCCGCAGCTCGCCAAGACCACCGCGCCCGGCACGCAGTGCCACGTCCTCGGCTCGGCGCGCCTGACGCACCACCGCACGCGCCTCGGGAAGGATGAGCTCGCCCGCCGCGGTCACTGAGACGCGCCTGCGGTTGCGATCGAACAGCAGCGTGCCGACGATGTCTTCCATCTGCTTGAGCTGCTGGGTCAGCATCGGCTGGGAGATTCCCAGTCTCTGCGCAGCCCGCCCAAAATGAAGCTCCTGGGCCAGGACGGTCAAAAGCTCGTAATGCTTGAGGGTGAGCAAGCCGAACTCTCCTATGAGAGAGCCAGCAGGTCGCCAGCGCGCCCCAGGCCCGTTGTTATCGCACCTGACCATGGGTGCCGAGTTGCCGCGAACAAGCCACGGGAAGTTCAGGAACCGCGGCGAACTGCCGTAGGTTGGCCCCCCACTGCAGATGCAACACATCGGACACCGATCTCCTCGCCTGGGGCGCCGGGGCTCGTTGTCTCCGGCGCGCCTCAGCCCGACCCAGCCCGCGAAGCCTGCCTCCCGAAAGGGTTCAGTTCCCTGCGAGCCCCACCGTCACGCCACCGCAGACAAAGAGACTCTGGCCCGTCACGAAGCCGGTTTCCTCCTTGCAGAAGAAGGACACGGCGTTGGCGACATCGTCCCCAGTCCCCATCCGCTTCACCGGAACCCTGTCGATGATAGCCTGCGTTAGAGGCGCATTCGGTGGGTTATTGTGCCAGAAAGCCTCCGTACCGATCGGTCCCGGAGCAACGCAGTTGACAGTGATCCCGAAGGGGGCGAGCTCCAGCGCCCATGTTCGCGCCATGGACTGGGCGGCCCCTTTCGTAGCGCTGTAGAGGCTGCGAAGCTCCTTGCCCAGCGTCACGCGGCTCGTGTTCATCACGATCCGCCCGTAACCCGCCGCCTTCATCGCAGGCACGAAAGCCTGCGCACAGATCAACGAGGGCCGCAGGTTGACTGCGAAGAGTCGGTCGAAATCGCTCAGCGCCACGTCCTCGAGAGAGGCCGGAGCGACGATGCCCACATTGTTCACGAGACAACTGACCTGCTCCTCACCGGCGATCCGCGCAGACACATCCTGTGCCGCGCCCGCGTCAGACAGATCAACCTGCACAAAGCGGTCCGGCGCTCCGGCGCCCGTTCCTGGGACGGAGATATCCAGCGCGATGACATGAAAGCCGTCCCGCTTCAACCTGGCGACGATCGCCACGCCGATGCCGTTGGCGCCCCCCGTAACGACGGCAGTTCTCTTGCTCACTTGTCGTCCTCGCGAACCGAGGAGGGGTGCCGATTCAACGCTCTGACCTCGATCGCCATCCACGGGTAGAGCGGCAGTCCCGTCAGAATCTCATGCAGATGTGCATTATCCCGAACATCGAAGATCGACAGATTCTTATAGGACCCGGTAACACGCCAGATATGCCGCCAGATACCCTGCCGCTGTAGATCCTGCGAATAAGCCTTTTCTCGCGCCTTGATATCGGCCGCTCGATCTTCGGGCATGTCGGGCGGCAAAAGCACTGTCATTTCAACCTGAAAAAGCATGTCACCCCCAAAGGACAATTCTTCGGCCCGCCGCTGGCGCGGCGCTGGCAAAGCCAAGCGTGACAGGGAGCTGGACCCTCCGGACGAGCCGGCGCAGCGAGATACCCGTCCGCTGGCTGCGCTTTGCCCTCCCACCTGTGGTCTTATACGCATTGATTATCTCAGGGGATGGGTTATCCAGTCAACTTATAACACTCTGGAAGGAGGATGGGCGTGACCAAGGAGGGCTCTATGAGGATCGTCATACTGGGCGCCGGCGTCATGGGCACCCGTCTGGCTCGGCACTTCGCACGGGCGGGCTACTCCGTGGCGGTGATCGACCCTTCGGCACCATCGCGCGCCAAGTCGGAGGAAGCCTTGGTGCAAGTCACCGGACCTGGTCCACAGCTTTTCTTCGCCGGTGCCGTGAGCGACCTGCCCGAAGGCTGGCAGGCCTGTGACCTGGTGATCGAGGCGGTTCCAGAAGTCTTGGAGATCAAGCAGGCGGCCCTGGCCGCACTGGAAGCGTGGCTGCCGACGACGACGCTGATTGCCTCCAATACCTCGGGCCTCACGACATCCAGCCTCTGCGAGAAGATACGTCACCCGGAACGTCTGGCGATCGCGCATTTCTTTAACCCCGCGGACGTTATCCCCGTGGTGGAGCTCGTAGCCTCCCCTACCATGGCTGCACCGCGGCTTCAGGAACTGGCGGATCTTCTGGCCGCATCGGGCAAGATCCCGGCGATCTTGCACCGCGAGGTGCCCGGCTTTGTCGCGAACCGCATTCAGCATGCGATGATGCGCGAGGCATTTCATCTGGTCGAGGAAGGCGTGGCTGATCCCGAGACGATCGACCAGATCGTCCGCTGGACCATTGGAGTGAGGCTGGCGTTCTTCGGTCCCTTCGAGCAGCGCGACCTGAATGGACTCGATACCCACCTGTCCATCGCCAGCTATCTGTATCCCTTCCTCAGCGCAGCAACCGAGCCCTTTCAGCAGCTCAGGGACAAGGTGGCAGCGGGGGCATGCGGCCGCAAATCGGGCGAGGGCTTCTACCGCTGGGATGAAGACCGCCTAGCGCGTCAGGCCCGCTCCGAAGAAGCACTCACGCGGCTCATCGAGGAATAGAGCCTGCGCAGGGCGCAGCCCGACGTGGCTGAAAACTAAGGACAATCTCATGCAAAGATGGAAAAATCGTCCCGATGGATCCAACTGGGGCCGCTTTGGCGATGACGATCAACTCGGAACGCTGAACTTCATCGGTCCCGAGCAGCGCCTTGCGGCTGCGCAGGAGATCCGCGAGGGCCTGAGCTTCTGCCTCTCGTTGCCGCTGGACATTCCCGGCACGGTCAACATCCACCCCCGACGCAAGCCACCACGCCTTCAGCCGACCTTTCTGGGCGACACCCCCTACATCAATTATCCCCTGGATAATGTTGATGCTGGGCTGCAGGATGTGCTCAGCGACGATCAGGTGCTGCTGTCGACGCAATACTCGACTCAGTGGGATTCCCTGGCGCATGTAGGCGCGCTGTTCGACGCGGATGGAGATAGCGTGGCCGAGCCCGTTTACTACAACGGCTTCCGCGCGGGCAAAGACGTCGAGGGCGACACGGCCGATGGGGTCCACGGCTCCTATGCGCGCAAGCTCTCCGTGGCTCCGATGGCGCAGACCTGCGTTCAAGGTCGCGGCGTTCTGCTCGATCTGGTGAGAGCACTGGGCATGGGGCGCAGCGTCGTGACACTCGAGATGCTGCAGAATGTGATGACAGCGCAGAAGGTCACGCTGCGCGAAGGAGACATCCTGACCCTGCGCACGGGGTACGCCGAAGCCCTCTGGGACATGCAAGCAAACCCCGATCCGGCCAGGCTCGACCAGACAGGCGCGACGCTCGACGGCACGGACGAGGCGCTACTCAGCTGGATTGATGACACTCGGCTTGCTGCGATCGCCGCGGACAACTATGCGGTCGAGAACCCTCATGTGGAGCGCGCGCATTGCTGCTTCCGGCTGCCGCTGCATCACCACTGCCTGTTCAAGCTGGGCCTGCCCCTGGCTGAGCTCTGGTATTTGCGCGACCTGGCCAAGGCCCTGGCAGAGCGCGGCCGCAACGCCGTGTTCCTGACCGCACCGCCTTTGCATCTGCCGGGCGCGATCGGCTCGCCCGTCACGCCGGTGGCAACGATCTGACATCGGCAAAGGGGCGCTGCAGCCCGCAGTGCGCCCCGGCCCAACCATTCCGCCGCCTGTCGGCCATCGGGCCAAGGTATCACGAGACGACCGACGGGTGAGCAGGGCCGTCGTGGAGTGCAAACCAGGCGATGACCCGGAGGGGAATCAGAGCCGTGCCACCGATCGCGGGGCACGGCTCTATGCCAGGCAGCAGCCGAGCAGACCATCATTCATAGAGATGCGCTGTTCGCTACAAAGGAGGACAATTGGTGGACAGGATTGTCAATTTCTTCACGTCGCTGATGCGAAAATACATGCCAGATTCGTTCGCGATCGTGATCTTGCTGACCCTCGCAGTCATGCTTTTGGCAGTGACGGTGGAAGGCCAGTCGCCTCAGGCGATGATCACGGCTTGGGGGAACGGCTTCTGGAGTCTTCTCGCCTTTACGACGCAGATGGCTGTCATTCTGGCGATGGGCTATGTTCTTGCCACGGCGCCATTGGTCAACCGCTTTATCAACAAGATCGTCTCTCATATTGAAACGCCCAGTGCCGCTATTGCCGTGGCGACGCTGGCGGGCGGCATCGGCAGTTATTTGAACTGGGGTTTCGGCCTGGTCCTGGGCGGGATCGTTGCCAAGAAACTGGCGATCAAGGTCCGGGGGCTGCACTATCCACTGGTCATCGCGGCTGCATATAGCGGGTTCACCCTCTACGGCTATGGTCTCTCGGCCAGCGTGCCGCTGATCATCTCGACGCCCAAGCATCCGATGGAAGCCACCATGGGCGTCATCCCACTTTCGGAGACGATTTTCGCCTGGCCCGTGATGCTGACTGCGCTGGTCATCCTGATCGTGCTGCCTATCGTCAACGTGCGCCTTCAGCCACGTGAGCCTTCTGCGATCATCGAGATCTCTGACGAGTTGCGCGCCGAGGAGGAGGCTGCGACCGTTGCACCGCAAACAAGTAGCAGCACGACCATCGCAGACCGAATCAACAACAGTTCCATCATCAGTCTGGTGATCGGTGTCATCGGCCTCTGCTACGTCGCCTTTCACTTTGCCGCAGGTGCATCTCTTGATCTGAACCTCATCAATTTCATCATTCTGTTCCTGGGCATCATTCTGCATGGGACGCCCGCAGCCTACGCCAAGCAGCTCACGCGTGGGGTTTCGACGATCTCAGGCATCATCCTGCAGTTCCCGTTCTATGCCGGGATCATGGCTGTGATGACCGCTTCGGGGCTGGTGCAGTCGATCTCGCATCTCTTCGTTCAGATCTCGACAGCGCAGACCCTGCCCTTCTGGGGTCTGGTCAGTTCTTTCGTGATTAACTTCTTCGCGCCTTCGGGTGGCGGCCACTGGGTCATCCAGGGTCCCTTCATGATCGACGCAGCCAAGACGTTGAACAGTTCGCTTGCACAGAACGCCATGGCGGTACAGCTCGGGAATGCCTGGAATGACCTTGTGCAGCCGTTCTGGATTCTGCCAGCACTGGCACTCTCCAAGCTGCGGCTACGCGACATCATGGGCTACACGGTGATCCTGATGTTCGTCGTCGGCGTTATCACCATTGCGCTCCTACTGTTCTGGGGCATTCTGACCCACTAAGCATGGAGCGAACGTCAACGCGTGCGGACCATGGCCTGCCTGTTCCAGATCGCGCTCAGGTGCGCTGGTGCTGGCGATGACACAGCCCGCACCTTTGCCTGAGGTGAAAGCACATCATGCCCTACATCATCGAAACATGGGACAAGCCGGACTATATGCCGATTCGCATGCAGCACCGCCCCGCGCATCTGGAGTTCCTGAAAGAGAACGCCAGCCTGCTGTTGTCCTGCGGAGCCAAGTTGAACGACGACGGGGCCGATCTGGGCGGGGGTCTCTACATCGTCGCTCTGGAAAGCCGCGAGGAGGCGCAACGCTTCATCGAAAATGATCCCTTCTACAAGGTCGGTCTATTCGAGCGGGTTGCCATCACCCGCTGGCGCAAGGCCTATGTCGGTGGGCACTCATACCTATAGAGTTGTTCCCGATTAGGTTGTGACGGCTGCATCGTCTTCGTAACCAGCAGCGGTGACGAAGTTGCGGCACTCCTGCGGGGTGAAGCGGGCGAAGGCGTCCTGGATGGTCTGGTGCAGGTCCGTGACGGTGCGCGCCGCGGCACCGCGCAGCACGGCTTTGAGCTTTGCGAACACCTGCTCGATCGGGTTGAACTCGGGACTGTAGGGCGGCAGGAACAGCAGGCGTGCGCCCGCAGCCTCGACAGCCTCGCGTACGCCGCTCACCTTGTGAACGCACAGGTTATCCAGCACCACGGTGTCGCCGGGCCGCAGTGTCGGCACCAGGGTGTTGGCCACGTAGTCCGCTCTGAACAACCTCCAGTGTGCTGATCTGGTGGGGAAGTCTGCTGGATTTGGTGCTATGGAATTGCAAGGTTTGGTTGGAACCGGGCCGTATTCCTGCGATTCTGGCGGGCATGAAGCACCGCCTACGCCCGCCGGAACAGGCCGACCTGCTGCGTCCGCGCCTGCTCGACATAATCGATAGGCGGCATGAGCTCGTGCGGCTGGCGGGGCTGATCAATTGGGCCTGGTTCGAGCGAGCATGGGCGGGCTTCTTCCCCGCCCACGAGGGCCGGCCTGCCGCGCATCCGCACCTTGTCGCTGGGCTGCTGTACCTCCAGCACGCCTACAGGCTCTCCGACGAGGCCGTCCTCGCCCGCTGGGTGGAGAACCCGTATTTCCAGCACTTCACTGGGGAGACCTTCTTCCAGCACCGCGCGCCCATCCACCCCTCCTCGCTCAGCCGCTGGCGCGGTCGCATCGGCGAGGAAGGTGTCGAGTGGCTGCTGACCGGGACGATCGAGGCAGGCCGCGCCGCGGGTGCCGTGTCGGAGCGCAGCCTGGCCGAGATCGCAGTGGACACGACGGTTGTCAGGGTTCTTTAACCAGGATAATCAGAAATTCGGATAAATCAGATGGTTAGTGCCTCTGATTTCCCTTGACCATGATAATCCGTTTCCTGAAGATGATAATTGTATCGATATTGGATCGTTGTTTGTGCCCAGGATCGAGATCCATGGACCCAACGATGTAGTCTGGGCCACAGGCGAGCACCGGCTCCGGGTGCTTACACCTCTCGCACGTACCGACCGGAGTACGGCCGGTGAAGTGGATGCCGCGGCCCGAGAGGGTCGTGTCCCTGGGCGTGGTGTAGGACCTGACCGCCGGATCTGAGGCGGTCACCGCGGTGGTTCATGGCAAGGTTGGGTTGCTGAGACCGACAACCCCAGACCTTGGACCGACCACGATGACCGACGAGACGATGGCCCTTCGGGGCCTGCTGGAGAAGTCCGCCGATGCGACCTTCCTCCGAGAGATGATCGGCTTTGCTGCCCAGCGGCTGATGGAGCTGGAGGTGGGGAGGTAACAGGAGCCGCCCACGGGGAGCGCTCCCCGGACCGCCTGGTGCAGCGGAACGGGTATCGCGAGCGGGACTGGCAGACCCGGGCGGGCACCGTCGAGCTCCGGATCCCCAAGCTCCGGCGGGGGAGCTACTTCCCGGCCTTCCTCGAACCCCGGCGGACGGCGGAGAAGGCGCTGACGGCGGTGATCCAGGAGGCCTACGTCCACGGCATTTCCACGCGCTCGGTCGATGACCTGGTCCGGGCCATGGGGCTGGAGGGCGTCGAGCCAAGAGCCAGGTCTCCCGACTCTGTGCCGAGATCGATGAGCGGGTGCACGACTTCCTGGGCCGCCCCATTGAGGGCGACTGGCCCTACCTGTGGCTGGACGCCACCTACGTGAAGGTCAGGGAGGCGGGCCGGATCGTCTCGGTCGCCGTCACCATCGCGGTGGGCGTGAACGCCGATGGCCGCCGCGAGGTGCTCGGCATGGCAGTCGGGGCCTCCGAGGCGGAGCCCGATGCGCAGGGCGCCAGGCGACAGGGCGCACCGTGTCCGACCAGCTCCGCCCCGAGGTGCCCAAGCTCGCCTCGCTGATGGATGCGGCCGAGGAGGACGTGCTGGCCTACATGGCATTCCTAGAGGCTGTTGTGGACTGACGTGAGGGCCAGATTTGCGGGATGACTGTGGATCGGCATGGAATAGGAACCCTGTTGGAGGGGTGATCGGCGTCCAAACGGGACCCCACTGACGGCGGGG
>NZ_JHWD01000048.1 GCF_000622225.1 Roseomonas mucosa ATCC BAA-692
TCAAGAACCGCGCCTGAACGCCCCCTCAACACACCTCACAAGAGGGTCCCTTTTGCGTGCCGATCTGGGGTCCCAATTCAGTGCCGATTGACAGGTGACGGGCTCGAATGTGCCCGTCACCCCGCGGATCGGGGCACAGCCGAGCACCGCGCGGGGCCAGACCGCGCCCGTGACGCGGCAGCGGAAGACCTCGCGCGGGGGCCGGAGGCTGAGGCCGAAGAACCGCACCCGGATCGCAGGGACGGCCACCTGGGGCCCGGACTGGCGGTCCTCCTGCTCGAGCCAGGGCAGCGTCTGGCTGGCGGCGGCGTCGAGGAGCTGATTGAAGGCAACCTCGAGAGCCAGCAGGTGCAGCTCCTCCGCGGCCTCAGGGCTGCAGCCCGCCGCCTGGAGGACGCCACGCGCGAAGCGGACACGCCGGGTGTCCCGTGCCGAGCCCGGGAGCATGGAGACCAGGAAGGGCCCCGTCGCATTGAGGGACATCCACTTCCCGACGGGGAAGACCGACGCCGAGATGTCGAGTTCCGCCGAGCCGAAGGTGACGCAGCGGGACAGCCGGACCATGTCGAGCATGCCCGCGAGGAAGCGCGGCCAGGCTTCCTCCAGGCGATGCGCCGTCTCGCCATCGGGCAGCCGCACGCGGAGGGCAGCGGGCATGGGGAGGCTATCGATGCTAGGATAGACCACCTCGGCGAGGCCGATCGTCTCCAGGTTCAGGGTGGCGGGCGATGGCACGCCGAATTCCCGGGCCAGCACCACGTCCAGGCGGCGCCGGACCTCCGCCGCATTGCGCTCCCAGGCTTCTTGGTTCCAGGTGTCCAGTTTGTGCGTGACCCCCGTCTCCCGACTAAATATCTCCGCCACGCGGGGGTTGGAGCGCAGGCGGCGGAGCCAGTCGTCCATCTGCCCGCCTGCCTCGGCTGCCCGGAGCCGGGCCTGGAGCTCGTCCAGCCGCTCCTGCAGGATGCCGCGCTCCTCGGGGTCATCCTCCGCCTCCAGGTCCTCCTGCGCCCGACTGATCTCCAGCCTGATGCGCGCGACCACGCGGTCGGCGTTGCGTGCCTCGTGGAGGGTGGCAGCGATGATGGAGCGGCACATCTGCCGCTCGTGCGTCGCGGTGAGCGCCGGGCCGAGGCGGGCCGCCGACTGGCGGCTGTCGCTGAAGGCGATCAGTCGGCGGCCGCCCGCAGGCTTCCAGTTGCGGTCGTCGCTTGGCATCGGCGGCATCGAGGCGAGAGCCGTCTCGGCCACGATGCCGAGGGCGTTGTCGTCGCCTGACCGGATGAGCGCGAAAGTCGGCTCCTCCTCGCCGCAATTCGGACAGGCGGTATGAGGGCGTAGCCAGGCGAAGCTGCCTGACGGCTCACGCAGTCCGTCCGTGAGCTGGTAGGGCTCGGTGTCGGCCCCGGCGCCTGTTGGCGCCAGGAAGAAGGTCTGCTGGCCGCCTTCCTCTACCTCGTCCTCCGGGTCCCGGTCGCGCCAGTCGCGCAGCGGGCGGAACCGGTTGTCCGCCTGGCTGAAGGTGGCCGCGAGCACGGTCTCACCGCAGGAGGTGCAGCGGGCGAGCGGCAGGGTCTGGGTCCTGCAGGCCGGGCAGTGCTCGTGATGGCCGCCAAGTACAGGACCGGCACCCGGGTAGCGGTACCCGTGGTCGTGCCCGCAGGACGGGTTCAGGCAGACCGTCGGCCCGAGCGGGGCCCGGGCGAGGAAGTGCAGCTTGTGCGGCAGGACGGGCAGCGCGTCCGCATCCATCCGGGCGCGCGCGCCGAGGCGGAGGAGGCGCTCCGTGGCAGCGCGGGCCGCGGGTCCGTTGTCGCCCCAGAGTTCCCGGGCGAGCTCACCCAGCGGGGCGACGTCGCGCGCCTCCGTCCGGCGCCACAGCAGTTCCTGGAGGCGGTGGACAGCGGGCGCCCGCTCCAGGACGGCGGCGAGGGCGGCGGCTGGCCGCGGTTCGGGGGCGGCCTTGGCAGCGGCCTCGGTCAGCGGGCGGCAGGCCGCGACCACCTCGGCCGCGAGGGCCGCATCCTCCACGAGGCCGTCAGCCACGAGGAAGGGCCGGTCCGGCGCTGGTTCGGGAACGCCGGGTGGGGACAGGCTGGCGGCGGGGGGCACCGCCTCCGCGAAGACCGGGCGCGAGCGCCGCCCCTCGATCACGGTGACGTCCGTCTGGTCGCGGGTGAAGAGATCGGCGCTGAAGGCTCGGAGATCGCCCCCAAGCGTCGCCGAGGCGCCCAGGAACATGACCTCATCCGGGCGCCTGCCTGCGCGGAGCAGGACGCGGCGCAGCAGGAGCGCGATCTCCGCCGCGAGGGTGCCGGAGTAGAGATGCATCTCGTCCAGCACCACGGCCTCGAGGTCCGCCCCGAAGAAGGGGGCGTCCTGCGGGCGGATCAGCATGTACTCCAGCATGGAATAGTTGGTGACGAGGATGTCCGGCGGGTTCGCACGGGCCTGCACGCGCGTCCGGAGGCGCGAGCCATCGTCCCAGCGCGGGTAGCCCTTCCGGTCGGCGTCCTTGTCGTCCTCAGGGGTCTCGCCGGTGAAGTGGAACAGGCGGCAGTCCGACTGTCCGTGCAGCCAGCCGTGCAGGCGCTGGACCTGGTCGTTCACCAGCGCGTTCATCGGGTAGAGAACTATCGCCCGGACACCGCGTGCCGGGGCACGCCTTGGCTGGCCGAGCGCCCGGTTGAGCAGCGGCAGGAGGAAGGATTCGGTCTTGCCGAGGCCCGTGCCAGCCCGGATGACCACAACAGGCGGCCGCGGCGCCGTAGCGGCGATCTCGATGGCCAGGCGCTGATGCTCGTACAGCCTGCGCGCGGGCGGCAGCATCCTGGTCCTTGCCAGCTGGTCCCGGAGCGCGGGCGCGACCACTCCCCGGGTCACAAGGTCATTCAGCGAAGCACCGCCGTCCGCCGCGGGGAAGATCCCCTCCACGAACACCTCGCTGGTGCAGCCCCCCTCCCCGTCCGATGCCTGCCAGATCTCGCTGACGCGCTGGGTCAGCTCCGGCGACCGCAGGTAGTTCCCGGCCGACGCCATTTCGACAAGACGATCCTCGACCGCGGCACGGGTGCGGAGGGCGTCGATCTGGAGCGATGTCTCGAGCTGCATACGGTCACCGGGCTTCGTTCATGAGCCGACGGAGCAGGGCTGCATTCAGCCAGCGCCGCAGCGAGGGCAGGGTCAGGGCGGTCTGAAGCGTCCGCGGCATGTCGGTCGCCTTGGTGTCGGTGAGGAAGCGCCATGCGAGGGACAGCACGCTCGCCTCGGACCGTGAGGCGAGGAAGTTCGGGTCGCAGCGCGTCGCTGAGACCGCCTCCGCGAGCAGACCTTCCTCCACCTCCGGCAGGGAGACACCCACGCCCTGCGCCAAGCGGGAAAGGTTGACCTGCGGCAGTGGGCTGACCGCGAGGCCTGCCAGCACCGCAGGCCGCTCGCCCCGGGACAGCAGATCCCAGCCATAGGGCAGCACCCGGAGCAGCGCGGTGGGCACGATCGCGCCGAGGCGCTCGAGGTCTGTCGAGGCTCTCCCAGGGGCGTCGGACCCTGCGAGATGGGCCTGCACCATGGAGCGCGCGACCTCTGCCGGAGGCTGCCAGGTGCCCAGGAGCACAGCGGCGGCGTGCTGGGAGACCGGGTTGCCGAGCCGCGAGAGAAGGACACCCACGAGGCTCGGATTCCGGCCGAGCAGGATCCCGAGGCCCTTCCGGATCTGATCAAGGAGCACGGGCAGGCGTGCGTCCAGGGCGAAGCCGAGCGCCGCCGCGGTGTCAGGCGCGAGCAGCAGCTGCGAAATGGCTCCCGCGGCCTGGACAAGGTAGGCGGTGCCAAGCCACTCGGTGTCGGCGGACAGGACGATCCCGAATGGCCTGCCGCCCGTGAAGGCCACCCGCACCGAGGCCCCGTCCGGCGCCAGTACGGCAGGAAGCGGCTGCGGGCCAGCATTCCACCAAGCGGTGGCACGCGGCTCGACATGGCTCCCAAGCTGCGCGCTCAGGTGAAGGACGGCGCCTTCCGGGGTGAGCGAGACGCTGCGGATCATGCCGGTGTCCCGGCACGGTGCCACCCTGAGAGGGGCGTTGGACTGGTCGAAGCCGCCCCGGCCGAGACCCACCATCTCCCCAAGGCCGAAGAGGCTGCGGCCGACATGGACGCCGTTCTGGCCAACGGCCGCGACGGGCCGCGCCCCCTCGAACATGACCCAGGGCACGTCATCACCCTCGGCGCGCGGCGCCCAGAGACGTTGCCCGGCATGACGCGAGCGGTCGAGCCAGAACCCCTCAGGGATTCCTTGCCAGCGCTCGCCGTCGTGCAGCGCCGCGCCCCTGGGCGTTCGGCGCAAGGCAACGGCGAGCGGGATGCTCACCTTGCGGCCGTCGAGCAGACCGTCGAGGCGTCCCTGGCGGAGCAGTGGCGACGCCCCAGGCAGAACCCGGTAGCCACCGAGGGCCCAGCCGCCGCCCTGCTCGGGGGTGACCGGCCGCAGCGACTGGCCGCCGATCACGGCCCGGGTCGGCTCGAATCCTTGTGGGAGCCCGACAGGCTGGAGCTGGATCCCCTCACCCCAGGCGACGGGTGAGGCGTCGCCGGTCAGGGACACGCCGGGCAGGTCGACGACCTCACGGCCGGGATCCGGCGGCGTGGGCTGCCAAACGACCTCTCCCTCGCAGGAGACCGCGAAGCCGTCCGGCAGGCCGCCGGGGAACACCATCAGACGATGCTCGGTGTTGAGGCGGCGCTCCTCCGGAGGCGCATGCGAGAGGGCGAGAGCCTCGTGGCAGAGCAGGGCTACCGGGGCGGAGGGGGACAGCCGCGAGCGGAACGGGTCGATGAGGACCGGGCGGGACGTGCGGAGGTCGATCAGGCGGAGATAGGCGTCCGCGGCCCAGAGCTCGAGGTCGAAGGAGTCCAGGGTCCTGCCATCGCGCTGGACCTCGATGCTCCGCACCCGCGGCCCGGCGAGCGGCAGAAGAAGAGCATTATCCTCGGCGTACCAGGTGATTGCACCGTCCGTGCCGACATGGCCGCCAGCCCTGGCGCCGCCGCAGAGCACGGTGACAGCACCCTCGCCATAGCAGAGAGAGGACGGAAGCTGCAGGCGGAAGCCCACCGCGCCGGGCGCCACGGAGAGCTGCCAGCGGATGCCTTCGGCCGCGTCGGCTGCCGTTGGTTTGGCGCCGCCAGGAGATGGTGCCACCGCGCTGGAACCCAGCAGGTCCTCCGGCGGCTCCTCGCTTGCCGGGGTCCTGGGCGCCGGGACGTAGGGTCTGGGCTGGTAGACGCGTTGCTCCGGCACAAGTGCCTTGGCGAACTCCTCCGCGCTCCATCCTGGCCACCAGGGGGATCCCGCATGCCGGGCATGCACCTCCCCTGCGGCCAGGCGGCCCGCCACCGCAAGGCGGATGTCGGCCAGCAGGCGCGACATTCCAGAGGCGGGATCCCGGGAGATCAGGCGGACGGCGGCAGGAAGGTTGACCGGGTCGAGGATCCAGTCCCGCAGGAGCGCGGTGTCCCCGCGGTGGAAGCCGCACTGGAGCCGGAACGCGGTGATCCAATGGTCGCAGTTGAAGGACCAGGGGCGCCTCAGGCCGAGCGAGTCGGTGGCCCGGACCATCGCATCGAGCATGCGCCCCCGCGGCACCTCCCCGTCGAACATGAACCCGCGGACGCCGGGCCCCGCCACGTCGGGCAGGATCCTCCAGGTGTCGCGGCCACCCGCATCGGAGAGTTGCGCCGCCGCGCTGTGGGCCGCGAAGAGGACCATGCCGATTTCCGCGCGCCCTGCCCCCGTCGTCTCGTGCAGGGGCGCGGCAGCGTCCCTCGCCCAGCGCAGGAGAGCTTCTTCCTCCTCAGGGAGGATCAGCTCGCTAACGGAGACCTCGCTCCTCTCGCTCAGGACCCGGCGCTCCCGGAGCGTCGCCGCTACATCCGCCACGAAGTCCCCCGCGTAGTCCGCGGCGGCCCACGGGACAGCCGTGAGCTGCCCCGGCGGGGTCCAGGCAGTCGCCATCTCGTCGAAGGACGCCTCCGGCACCGCGGGGCGGGGATCTTCGTCGCCGTTCAGGACATGCGCGCTGCCAATGATCGAGAAGACCGACCCCCCGTGCTGGCGGAAGATCTCCGGCTCGTCCTGCAGGTCCAGGATGAGGGTACGGTAGGAGACCTCCTTCAGCGCCGGGTTGTCGGTACCGAGGAGGGTGTCCAGCATCTCTGTTGCATGCAGCGGCCGGGGTGCGGCATGGAGGATCCCGGCTGCCGCCGCAATGCGCCGCTCGGAGGGCCGCGCTTTAGAAGGGATGACGGCCTCGCCGAGGCGGGCCATCCCGGCGAAGCGGAGGGCCGCTGCAAGCTGGGCCTCCCCCAGCCCGGTCCGGGTGGCGATATCCGGCGCGAGGGCGAGCCATCCGCCGAGTGCGGTGGCCTGGTATGCCTCCCGCACCGCAGCCACGTCGGCCTCGACCAGCGGCAGGAGGGTCCAGCCGTCGGCGAGCGGGCTCGCGCACCTGGTCTCCCAGGCGAGGAGCTGCGCCAGCTCCGGCGCTGCATCTCCCCGGACGTCCTGCACGGCCGCCAGCACGAAGGCGTCCTCGGCCGGAAGCACTTCCCAGGTCAGGCGTTCAATATCGCGTCGGCGGATGACGCCATCCGCGCTGGAGGCCGCCCGCATCACGCTCAGACCGGCGGCATCCAGGTGGTGCACGAACAGGGAGCGGATCAGCGGGGCATTGCAGGCCGCTTCGAGGCGGCGGAGGAAGGCGACCTTGGAGTAGACATTGATCTGGTAGACGCGCTGATGGGACACCCCTGAACGGTCCGCCACCTCATGCCCTGTGAGCCCCTGGAGACGGAGCCGCCAAAGCTCCAGGGCCCGCTCGTGGTCGCCCCCTTTCCTGGCGAGCCGGGTGCGGCACAGCGATGCGAGAGAGGTGCAACCGGCGAATGCCTCACGGAGGGGCATGGCACCGAGCAGGTAGCGCGCGGCCACATCGAGGAAGGGCCTGAGATCAGGGCGGTTTGCTCGGATGTTGTCCAGGGCCTCCTGTGGCATGGTCAGCAGGGCCAGCAGGTTGGGGCCCTGTTCCGCCAGACCCATCAGGACCGGGCAGGCCTGCTGAAGCTCGTCGTCAGCAAGACGCGCAGAACCAAACTGGCGGCGGCACGTCTGCTGGAGAGCACGGCGCACCGCCTTGCTGGACCAGGGGTCATCCACGACGATGACGGGTAGCTCGTAACCGCCATCCATCGCATCTGCGTCGTCCGAACAGGAGAGGACCTGCTTCAGGTCCTCCTCGTATGTTCCAACCTCTGCTGCCGTCGGCCCATCCAACTTCTTGCTGCCTTATTTGAACTTGTGGTCCACCCAACCTGGAAGCAGAATGGTCCATAACAGAGCTTCGCCTGGCCGTCTTGGGGTCGGCACGATGCGGTAATGAAATTGCTCGAAGGACTCGTACCTGCCCGGCTCGGGCAAGCTATCGGTGAGCCTCGACGGTCTCCCGCCATTCAAGGCGCAAAGTTGGCAGCAAATTTGGTCCAGCGTCGAGATGCCGTACCAGTCACCCAGCCGCCGAGCACCACACGCACAGAGGGGCGGATGAGTGTCGTAAGCTGGCTCAAGAGGAGCCTGGGGCTCCCAGCAGGAGCTGGTCACGGGGCTCCTTCACCTGCTGATGGTCCGTGGCATCGCTGGAGCGTTGAGGAGCGCGAGCGGGTGAAGCGCCGCCTTGAGGCGCTCGCGCCGAACGCCTTTACTGAGGACGATTACGTCCAGGTCGCCGAGTACATCTTGCAACGCTATTTGCCGGAAGGTGCGTGCAAGACCGACGCCGATTACGCGAAGGCAAGGGAGAATATCCGGGTCACCATCCGACGGAACGCGCGGATGACACCCGAGGAGAGGGCGCAGGCGGCCGAGAAGGCGAAGGCAGAGGTCGACCCGGAATTCACAGCGTGGATGGACGAACTTCTGTCGCAGGTCGGCACTCGAACGGTCGGCACGCCTGGGGCCTGGAGCCCGGTTTCCGTGAGGCCCACCGGCGACGATGCAAACGGCTTCGCGGTCTATTGTCACAGGTTCGACGTCCCGACCGCTGCTGGCATCGTGACGGCCACCGTTGCGACGACCGCCGACGAGGTCTGGCCGAAGGTGATGGCCTACGTCCGGGATCCGGAATGGGGCCCCGACCTGCAGGAGCGGGAGACGACCCGGATGGTTTGGAAATCGGCTGGAGCGCACCTCCACGTCTCGCGCATCGCCATCGAGGATGCGGTCCTGCGCGGGCGTCTGAAGCGAAGCCGTGGGCATTGTCACGTTGGCCAGCTCTGGCTGGAACGAACTCGTCAGGCGAAGCTGGCGGCATGCCGTCCGAGCCCACCACCT
>NZ_JHWD01000049.1 GCF_000622225.1 Roseomonas mucosa ATCC BAA-692
ACCTCGTCCCACATCCTGCGGTCCATGCGCTTCATGGTGCCGTCGCGCGTGATGCCGGCGTTGTTCACCAGGATCTCGATCGGGCCGTACTTCTCCCGGATCCCGGCCACCGCGGCCTTGCACTGCTCGAAATCGCCGACATCGAAGCGGATGCAGGGAATGCCCGTGCGCTCCGTGAAGGCCTTCGCGGCCTCCTCGTTGCCCGCATAGGAGGCCACCACCGTGCGGCCATGGTCCTTCAGTCTCTCGCTGATGGTTGCCCCGATGCCGCGCTGACCACCGGTGACAAGTGCGACGCGTGCCATGCTCTGGCGCTCCTCCTGGCAGAACGGACCCTTGCGATCTTTGTCGCTCCGGCCGGTCTTAACAAGCGTAGGCAAGAAACGAAGTTACGCAAAGCCAAGGATCGCCATTCGTTTTGATACCCGGGCCGGAAAGCAAGGATGGCGGCCAGAGGGGAAGGCTTTGCCCCTCCCCGCCCCGGCTGCGGCAGCCCGGCTCCCGGCCCGCGGGACGGGCGTGTGCGAAACGGGGGCGAGCCACGCGAGAAGAGCGTGACAGGGTGCCGGGCCCGGATGCTAAGCGCCGCGCCGCAGACCGCCTTTGCCCTGGAGCTCTTTCGATCATGAACATGCCCGTCGTCGCCCTCCTCTGGCCGGACCACGCGAAGCGCGAGCCCGACACCGTGCTGCGCATGCTGGAGGTGCTGGAGCGCCGCTGCCTCGAAATGGGCGCCGACGAAGCGGCCGGGCATCTCGCCGAGGCGATGGAAGCGCTGCGCCGCGAGACCACTGAGCGCCGCCTCGCCGCCTGATACTGGCGGCAGCCTTCGCGGTCCGTGTCCGGCGTCGCCCTGTACCCGGGGGAAAGGCGCTGCCTTTCGCCCCGGACCCCCTATCCGCCAGGACCCTGCGGGCCCTGGACCCGATGAGTGGGCTCTCCCTGTGGCCGGATCGCGCCGGAGAGCATGGCTCTCCGGCGGACTGCCCGTGCCACCAGCGCGGACACGGTGTCTTTCCTCTTTTCGGGAGCCCCGCCTTTCCACCTGCTCCCAGGGGTCGGACGCCGGGCTGACGGCCACCATGCGGAGCCCACGAAAGCCCCGGGGTCCGGGGACCGGCTTCGGTCCCCGGCGGAGTGGGGGTCCGGGTGGAGAGGCAGAGCCTCTCCCCTGGCGGCCAGCCAAGAAGCGCCGCCGCTACCGTTTCCATGCTTCCCGGGGAACAGTCTTCGGTCCGCTCCCCTTCGAGTCGCGCTCAGGGCGCCGACGGCAGCGAGCCCGCCTGCAGCCCCCGCGCCACCTGCCCCGCCAGCCGCAGATATCCATCCGGCGGCAGGTCGCAGCCATCGGCAGCGCGCGACAGGAAGGCACCGCCCGCATCCGCCGCCGAGGGGCGCGGCACGTCCCGCAGATAGGGCAGAATGGCCGTCCCCTCGTCGAATTCGTCGAGATTGGCCGTCTGCATCATCCGCACGCCCGCGCCGATCAGGTTCCGTGCCTGCTGCCAGTAGAAGGCGCCGCAGCGGCGCGGGATCTGGTTCAGCGGGCCGGAACGCCCGTCATGCCGCTTCAGGTTGGTGGCGGAGAAGCCCGGCCAGGCCACGGGCAGGTAGCCGATGCCCAGGCGCCGCGTCTCCGCGAGGTCGGGCAGGACGTGGCTGCGCAGGAAGGCATCCGCCCCGGCCTCGTCCGCATAGGCACCGATCGGCCAGGGGCTGATGATGTCGAGGCTGCGGTAGATCGCCGCCCATTCCGGCTCCCGCCGGGAGGCGCCGGTCAGCGTCCGCCAGTCCGCCGCCACGCCGCCCATCACCGTCAGCGGCCCGATGGCGCGCAGCCCGTCCAGCAGGGCCTTCGCATGCGCCGCGTCGAAGCCGATCTCCACCGTGCCCAGGCCGAAGAGGCTCACCACGGGCCGTCCGCGATGATGCTGCCAGGCGGGCCGGTCGAGCAGCCCGGCGGCGCGCATCCGGCGCAGGTCCTCCACCACCTCGCGGTAGCGGTCCTGCGGAAAGCCGGTGAGGTCATAGACGATGAAGACCTGCCCTTCCTGCGAGGCGGCCGCCGCCAGCGCCAGGTCCAGGGTGCGGTCGGCCATGGCCTGGAGCGGCGTGCCCAGCGCGCTGGCGAAGCGGGCGAGCAGCATGCTGTGCAGCCCGTGCTGCCGCATCCAGCGGAAATGCGTCTCCAGCGTCGCGGCGCGCTGTGCCGAATAGACCCGCATCGGCTTTCCCGAGGCATCGCGCAGCGGCGTGTCGCAGAGCGCCTCGGCCGGCATGGCGGAAACGTCGGGCCAGAGGTCGAAGGTCGGCTCCAGCCCGCCGCCGCGATGGGGGGCGAACCAGTGGAACCAGCCGCCACCCGGCGCCTCCCCCGGGCAGGCGAACCAGCCCTGGTAGCCGACGACCATGCGGCCATCGAGGCCTTCGGCCCGCGCCGCCGGCGCCGTGGCGAGAGGGCCCAGGCAGCAGGCGAGCAGCAGGCCCCGCCGCAGCCGGGCCGCGATCCCGGTGGTCGTCATGGCATCCCTTCCCTCATCCCCGCCGAAGGGGAACGGAGCGCGGAGGAAAGATCAACCGGTGGTGGAGCGGATCGCCGCTTCCCGGGCCGCTGTCAGCGGGCCGGCGTGTCCGCCCGGCGCAGCACGAAGAGCGCCTGTTCCCCGAACAGGTTGGCCAGGCGCAGGCTGCGCCGCCAGGGCGCGCGCAGCCCGTGTTCGTCCACCGCCAGCCACTGTTCGACGATGTAGCCCTCCATCTCGCAGAGGGCGATGAAGTCCAGCATGGTGCAGGGATGGATGTTCGGCGTCTCGTACCAGGGGCGGTTCCAGGTCTCGGTATCCGGCATCCGGCCCTTGACCAGCAGCTTCCAGCGCAGCAGCCAGTGCCCGAAATTGGGAAAGGAGACCACGGCGCGGCTGCCGATGCGCAGCATCTGCGCCAGCACCTCGCGCGGCTTCTCCACCGCCTGGAAGGTGCGGGACAGCACCACGTAGTCGAAGGCTCGGTCCGGATAGAAGGCGAGGTCGTTGTCGGCATCGCCATGGATCACGGCGAGGCCTTGCCCCACCGCGCGCGCCACCTCGGCCATGTCGATCTCGATGCCGCGGGCATCGGCCCCCTTCTCGCGCGTCAGGTGGTCGAGCAGCGCGCCGTCGCCGCAGCCGATGTCGAGGACCCTGGCGTCCTCCGGGATCATCTCCGCGATCAGGCGCAGGTCGAGCCGCATGTTCTTGGCGACGAAGCGGACCGGCGGCACGTTGTCGGGCAAGGCGTTCCATCCCAGAAACCAGATCGCGGAAGACGGATCGTGCCCGGATGTAGGGCAGATCGGGGCCGAAGTCACATGCCGCGCCGCATCCTGGGCCAGCCATGCCCCGGGGCTGGGGAAAGCCGGCCCGCCTGGATCCTTTGCCCGCCCCCGCCGTTCTCCCTGCAACGCGCCACGCCGAGGCGGGCGCGAACCCGACAGGAGAAGGAAGCGGCCGATGTCCGACCCGATCACGCCGAGCCAGCCGACGCAGCCGACCCCGACCATCCCGAACGACCCGGCCACCCCGCCCGCCACGCCGGAGGTGCCGCAGCCCCCCGCCACGCCGCCCTCGGCGCCGCCCGCCCCGACGCCGCAGGTGCCCTCCACCCCGGGACCGGGCGTGCCGGAGATCACGCCGGACAGCGCGCCCGAGATCACTCCGTCTTCGCCGCCGGAGGTGACGCCGCCCTCGCCATCGCCTATCCCTCCCAGCGTCAACCCCACGGCACGCCTTTGATCCAGTCCGAGAACCCCGCCGTCGTCCTGGCCAGCGCCTCGGCCTCCCGCACCGCCCTCCTCCGGGCGGCCGGGCTGCGCTTCGAGGCGGTGGCCGCCGCCGTGGACGAGGAAAGCATCAAGCTCAGCTGCCAGGCCGAGGGCATTCCGCCCGGCGAGGCGGCGATGATGCTGGCCGAGGCCAAGGCCCGCCGCGTCGCCGAGAGGCTGGCGCGGCAAGGCGCGCCGGACGTCCTGGTGATCGGCGGCGACCAGCTCCTCACCTGCCGGATGCAGGACGGGGAGCGCTGGTTCGACAAGCCGCGCGACCCGGGCGAGGTCCGCACCCATCTGGAGGCGCTGCGGAACCGCGAGCACCGGCTGCACACGGCGGTGCTGTGCTGGCGCAACGGGGTGCGGGTCTGGCAGCACCTCGCGGTCTCGCGCCTGACCATGCGGGATTTCTCGGATGCCTTCCTCGATGCCTATGTGGCGGAGGAAGGAGCCCAGGCCATGGCCTCGGTCGGCGCCTACCGGCTTGAAGGGCCGGGCATCCAGCTCTTCCGCAAGGTGGAGGGCGAGCACAGCGCCATCCTCGGCCTGCCTCTGCTCCCCCTGCTCGACTTCCTGCGCCAGCACGGCGTCCTGGGGCGCTGAGCCGGAGCCGGTTCGCCGGCCCGGGTTGGAAACCCCCGCCCCGCCTGTCATCGTTCTGTCATCTTATGCCGTGAGACACCACCTCTCCCGGCCCCGGAGGACATGGAGGTGAAAGACAGGGATTGTATGGACTGAGCCTGCTGATCCAGCTCGCCGGCGAGGCGGCCCTGCTTCTCTACGGGCTGAGCCTCGTGCAGCGGGGGGTCGATCGCGCCTATGGCGCCCAGCTCCGCGAGGGACTGGGCCGCGCCCTGAGGGACCGCTGGCGGGCCTTCGCCGCCGGGCTGCTGGCCACCACCGCGCTGCAATCCTCCACCGCCGCCGGGCTGATGGTGGGCGGGCTGCACGCCGCCGGGGCGCTGGGGCTGGTGCCCGCGCTGGGCGCGATGCTGGGGGCCAATGTCGGTACGGCGCTGATCGCGCAGGTCCTGTCCTTCGACCTCCGTCCCGTCTTCCCGCTGGTCATCCTGCTCGGGTGGATGGCGTTCAAGCGCGGGAAGAAGGCGCGCACCCGCGATCTCGGCCGGGCCGCCATCGGGCTCGGCCTGATGCTCTGCGCCCTGTTCCTGCTGCTTTCCTCCATGCAGCCAGTGGAACATTCCGAGGGGCTGCGCCAGCTCCTCCACCTGCTGGAGGGTTCGCCGCCCGCCGCCGCCCTGCTGGCCGCGCTTCTGGCCTGGGCGACGCATTCCTCGCTGGCCGCCGTGCTGCTGGTGGGCTCGCTGGCCTCCACTGGCGTCATCGGCGCGGAAGCGGCGGTGGCCATGGTGGCCGGCGCCAACCTGGGCGGGTCCGTGCCGCCGCTCCTCGCCGCCCGCCATGGCGCCCGCGGCGGCGGCACGGACCCGGCCGGCCTGCGCCTGCCGGTGGGCAACCTGTTGAACCGCCTCGCCGGGGCGGTGCTGGTGCTGGCGCTGCTGCCGCAGGTCACGGCCCTGCTTTCCGCCGCGCCGGGCCGGCTGGTGGCGGACGCGCATCTCGGCTTCAACCTCGTGATGGCGGCACTGTTCCTGCCGCTGCTGGACCCGCTGTCGAGGCTGCTGCGCCGGATGCTTCCGGACCTGCCGCCGGAGCGCAATCCCGGCGCGCCGCGCTACCTCGACGAAGGGGCGCTCGCCACGCCGCCGGTCGCGCTCGCCAATGCGGCGCGGGAGGTGCTGCGCATGGCCGATACGCTGGAGACCATGCTGCGCGATGCCGGGGAGGCGCTGCGCCGCGCCGACCGGGACGAGGCCCGGGCGGTGGGGCGGCTGGACGATGTGCTGGACCGGCTGCACGGCGCCGTCCACGCCTATCTCGCCCGGCTGCCGCAGGAGGACCTGCCGGAGGCGGAAGCCCGGCGCCTCGCCGAGATCCGCGCCTTCGCCATCGCGCTGGAACATGCAGGCGATGCCGTCTCCCGCAACCTGTCCAAGCACGCCGCCCGTCGTGCCCGCCGGGGCATCCCGCTCTCGCCGGAGGATCTCCGGGTGCTGGAGGCGCAGACCGGCCGCCTGCTGGCGCAGCTCCGCCTCGCCGTCGCCGTCTTCCTGCACGAGGATGCGGAGGCGGCCCGGCAGCTGGTGCGCGAGAAGGAGGCCTGGCGTTCGGCGGAACGGGAGGCCACCGACCATCTGGTGGAGGCCAGCCCCGCCGGTTCCGCCGCGGCCAGCCTGGTGCTGGACGTGACGCGCGACCTGAAGCGGATCGGCGCGCACCTGGCCGGCATCGCCTATCCCCTGCTGGAGCGCCAGGGCGAGTTGCGTTCCACCCGCCTCCGTGCCCCATCTGTGACGGCAGGGGAGTAGCAGCGCCTCGCGGTCCGTCTCCCGGGTGGGCGGATCGCGGGTCCGGGAGGCCGGTGCGGTCCCTCCCCGGCAGCCTGCCCGTCCGCCGCGCGCCTCTCATGCCCCCCGAGCAAGGGGAGGGCCATGGAACCACGCTTTCCATTCGCTTATATGTGGAAAATACCGTCACGCCGCGTTCTTGCGCGGTTCGACGCCTCCATTTCGCGGAACCCCCCGATGTCCGCCACGACCCTGGCACCCTCCGCCGGCCTCGGCATCCAGCGCCCGGCAGCCCTGCTGGCCGGTGCCGCGCTCCTCCTCGGCGCGCTGCTGATCGGACAGGCCGTCAGCCCGCACCAGGCCCTGCTCTACCTGCTCGGCGCCGCGCTGGGGCTGGTGCTCTACCATGCCGCCTTCGGCTTCACCTCCGCCTGGAGGGTCTTCATCGCCGACCGGCGTGGCGAAGGGCTGCGCGCCCAGATGGTCATGCTGGCCCTGGCGACGGTCCTGTTCTTCCCCGTCCTGGCCTCCGGCAGCCTGTTCGGACAGCCCGTCTCCGGCCTGGTCTCCCCGGCCGGGACCTCGGTGGTGGTGGGCGCCTTCCTCTTCGGCATCGGCATGCAGATGGGCGGCGGCTGCGCCTCCGGCACGCTCTACACCGTGGGCGGCGGCTCCATGCGCATGGTGATCACCCTCGCCGCCTTCATCGCCGGCTCCGCCATCGGCGCGGCGCATCTCCACTGGTGGGCGGCGCTGCCCAGCCTGCCACGCCTCTCCATCGTCCAGCTCTGGGGCCCCTGGGCCGCCATGGCGGTGCAGCTCGCAGCCTTCGCCGCCATCGCCGCCGTGACGGTGGTACTGGAGCGGCGGCGCCACGGCGTCCTGGCCACCCGTCCGGCCGCGCCGCGCCAAGGGCTGGCCCGCTTCATCCGTGGTCCCTGGCCGCTGCTGGCCGGGGCGGTGGCGCTGGCCCTGCTGAACTTCGCGACCCTGGCCCTGGCCGGGCGTCCCTGGGGCATCACCTCCGCCTTCGCGCTCTGGGGCTCCAAGGCGGCGCTCGCCCTGGGCTTCGGCGTGGATGCCTGGCCCTTCTGGTCCACGCCCGCGGCCCAGGCGCAGTTGCATGGCAGCGTGCTGGCCGACGTCACCTCGGTGATGGATTTCGGCATCATCCTGGGCGCCCTGCTCGCGGCCGCCCTGGCCGGGCGCTTCGCCCCCACCTGGCGCGTGCCGCTGCGCTCCGCCCTGGCGGCGGTGGTGGGCGGGCTGCTGCTCGGCTACGGCGCGCGCCTGGCCTATGGCTGCAACATCGGCGCCTACTTCTCCGGCATCGCCTCCGGCAGCCTGCATGGCTGGGTCTGGCTCGTCGCCGCCTTCGCCGGCAACGTCCTCGGCACCCGGCTACGGCCGCTTTTCGGCCTGGAAGTCGAGCGGACGCCGCGCCTCACCGGTTGCTGAGGGGTTCTTCCGCCGCCCCGCGTCCCGGGTGAAAGGCGCTGCCTTTCCCCCGGACCCCCTATCCGCCAGGACCCTGCGGGCCCTGGACCCGATGGGTTGGCTCTGGCTGCCGACCGGATCGCGCCGGAGAGCATGGCTCTCCGGCGGACTGCCCGTGCCACCAGCGCGGACAAGGTGTCTTTTCTTCTTTCCGGGAGCCCCGAGTCTCCACCTGCTCCCGGGGATCAGGCCGGAAACCAACGG
>NZ_JHWD01000050.1 GCF_000622225.1 Roseomonas mucosa ATCC BAA-692
CCCCCGCCGCACCATGGCCGGGCCGGAAGCTGACGCCCTGCTGCTGGCCAACGTCCAGGCGGTAGGCATCCTGCAGCCGCCCACCGCGCGCGAGCGCGACGGCGAAGTGGTGCTGATCGCCGGGCATCGTCGCCGCGACGTGGCCATCAAGGCCAAGTTGAAGAGCATCCATGTCCTCATCCGCGAGGACAGCGACGACGTGGTGGCCGGGGCCGACGGGGTGCGCGCCTTCGCCGAGAACATAGTCCGCACCAACATGAACCCGGTGGATCAGTGGCGCGCGGTCGAAGCTCTGGTCAGCGAGGACTGGACGCCGGAAGCCATCTCCACCGCGATGAACATGTCTGTGCGTCGGGTGAACGTGCTGCGCCACATGACGCACATCCTGCCGGCCATGCTGACGCAGATGGCCCGTGGCGACATGCCGACCGAGCAGCAGCTCCGTACCATTGGCCTCGCCTCGGCCGAGGAGCAGGCCTCGGTTTGGAAATCGCAGAAGCCG
This sequence comes from Roseomonas mucosa ATCC BAA-692, assembly GCF_000622225.1. Classification (GTDB taxonomy): domain Bacteria; phylum Pseudomonadota; class Alphaproteobacteria; order Acetobacterales; family Acetobacteraceae; genus Roseomonas; species Roseomonas mucosa. The sequence goes on from NZ_JHWD01000050.1 coordinate 503, forward strand.
AAGAGGAACGAGCGCGCCAACTGGCACATGATCTCGCACGGGCTCGACAAGCGCCGTGTATCCTTCACCCTGGCGAAATTCGGCGCGGCCGAGACAGAAGCCTTCGGCATCGTCTGGGAGGACGATCTCTTCGCGCCGGGCGACACCGATCCACGCTTTACCACCCAGGTCGACGCCTTCCTGCAGGCGCAGCGGTCCTGGCTGGAGGCCAACCTGCCCGAGGCCGGGGTCATGTTGGGGATGGACGAGTACTACCGCCCGCAGCTCCCGCCCCGGGCACAGCAGGTCTACTCTTCCAGGCCCGGCCCGAGCGACACCGTGGGCTACTACGTCAACCACCGCACCTTCGAGGTGGACACCGTTCTTTTCCGGATGCCCGAGCCGACTCAGCGCCGAGCCTCCACGGGTGGCGGAACCGACGAGGACTACGTGACGCCCAAGGCCGTACGGCCGGACCTCACCCAGAAGGGCGAGGCCATGGTCGGCGACCTGCGTACCGAGGCGCTGCACGCCGCCTTCGCCGAGGCCGAGATTTCGGACCACGCGCTGATCGGCTTGCTGGTGCTGGCCCTGGCCGGGCTGAACGTCAGCGTCCGCTCCGGGGCACATGGCAACGACGTCGGTAGTGGCGAGCGCTGTTCGCTGGCCGCAGCAATCACCGAGGGCGGTGTGCTGACCGCCGACCCGGCCGCGCTGCGCGCCGCCGCGCGTGGCATGCTGCGCCAGGCGCTGTCCTGCCGGGTGGGCTTCTCCTCCTCCGGCACCGTAGCGCGCATCGCCGGCATCGCCGTGGACGCTGACGCCTGGCTGCCGACCACGGCGACCGAGGAGTTCCTCGGCAATCTCAGCAAAGCGGCGATCGAGCGCACCGCCATCACCACCAACGTGCTGCCGCGCAACACCGGCAAGGCCACCCGCGCGGCTATCGTGGAGCACCTGAAGGGCCGGACCTTCCTGCACCCGCTGGTGCGCTTCGACTTCACCGACGAGGAGCGGCGCCAGGCGGAAGCGAACCGCGCCCGCGCGGCCGAGATGGCCGCCCTGCGGCGCGGCGGCCACGCCACGGATGACGGTGCCGAGGATGAGGAGGGGATCGACAACCCCGAGCATCTTCTCGCCGGTGACGAGGAGGAGGGCCCCGGCGCCGGCGTCATGCCGCCGCCCGGCGGGGCGGAGGTGCCCGCAGCGCGCGCCGTGTGATCGACGTGGCCCGGCCTGAAGGCTGGGCTCCCCCTCTCCAGATCACCCGACCCGAGGACGCTACTCCATGGCCTTCATCGCCATCGCCGCGCGCGGCTCCGACACCGAATCTCTCCAACTCGCCGGCAAGGAGCTGATCCACTACCCCCCCGGTGCCCGGGACACCCACGACCGCCTGTTCGACTACGCCGGGGGGGGCATCTCGGCTTCTATGGCTTCCTCCGCGTGGCCAACGCCCACATTTCGGGGCGGGTCATGGTCGGCCTGCCGGACCTGCCCGATCGCCTCTGGCGGGACGCCTACGACAACGGTGCCCATCCCGGCGACACAGCGAACCTGTTTTCCCATTCGTACCGATTTGCCCAATGAAGCCCGGCGCCAACCCACCAAGGATGATCCCCCATGCGCCTGTCCTGCTACATGTTTCCTGTCCTCGTCGCCCTCTGCCTCCCCTCGACCGGTCGCGGTCGCGCTCTCCGTGCGACAGCCCCAGGACGCGGCGTGATTGCAACAACCAGGAAATGCCAGACGCGGTTGGCCGTTCGCACCAGCATCAGGGAAGGTGTTTTCAGAAAGGAGAGCGAAGCGTGATAACCCAGCTGACGATTAAGGTCGCTATCGGGACCTTCCTGCCCGTCTAAGCAGCATATTGGCAGAGTGCCGCAACGATCCGGGGCGGTTGGCCAATACGAGCCAGTGCCGCAATGCAGAGGTAGCGTCAGGGGCCGCGCCCGGCCGTAGCTGACGCTACCAGGCCGGTCAGCCCGCTGCTGACCGGATCTTGCCCAGGTCGAGCACTCCCTTGGCACCCCAGCCCTTGGTCCCTGCTGGCACTTCCGGCCGGAAGTGCTCGTACAGCCGGAAGCCGACCCGGTTCAGCTCCTCGGGCTCCAATGATCCCGCCAGGTCCTCCATCGCCTTTCTGACGGCGCCGAGGTCCTCCCCGAAAGCCCGCTCGACATAGCCGGCCGCTGCCTTCGGCGAGGCCGCCTTGTCGTGGTCCAGCGCGCGTAGCTTTCCCTTCTCCTCCACCACCGGCACGTCGCGGCCGAGCAAATGCACGGCCTTCGGCCGCTGCTTGCTCTCACCCTGCTTGCGGGCCTCGCCGCGAAGATCGCCGCTCTCGTACGGATCCTCGGCGATGCCGATGGCTTTGGCCTTCACGCGGGCGCTGGAGCCGGCCACGGCCCGGCCCAGCGTGATCGCCGCATCCCGGTCGTACCCGAGCCGCTCGGCCACCACCGCGGCCCAGAGCGTCAGCACCGGCGCCCGGTTTACCTCGATCGCCGTCCCCACCTTCGTCCCGGTCATGCGCATCCATCCCACCCGTCCCGCTCGCCTCAACGGGCGAACGAAGATCCGGATGCGCCGTGCCGGTTTCCACCGTCCGGCCCCTGGCCGAACCGGCGCCTCGCGGCCTCTGGGGCGGATTAGCCACCATGAAGATCGAGCTTCGCAAGGTCGCCTATGTCGCGCGCGTGGCGATGGACCGCCTCTCGCAGCTGTTGTGCGACTGCGACAACGGGGTGCTGAGTGGGGCGGGCCTCCACGGGCAGCCGCCCTTGCCGAGCGGCTGGGACGCACTGACGAGCTGTTCGACGCACTCATCAAGTAGCCAACGCCGCCCGCGCCCGACCGGGTCAAGCCGGGCAACCCTGCCCTACACATCCGGACGCCCCGAGTACGGAGAACCGTCGTGACTATCGCCAGCTTCCAGAAGCCGCTGCTACGCGCGACCGATTTCACGCCGACGCAGTTTGACGACGGCGCCGCCAAGGCGGATTTCGGCAACCGCCTCCTGGCCTTCATCGCGACGGACTTCCCGCACACGCGCTTCACTCTCGGCTTCTACCGCATCCTGAGCCTGCATTTCGGCATGATCGCGCACTACGACATTCACGGCTTCTGGGAGGAATACTTCACTACTACTGCCGACAGGCTGCGTTTCCTGAAGGAGCTTGTGGCATATCCGTCCTGGGGCAACCCGGCCTTCACTTTCTCCGACGTGGAGCGTGTCGTGATCGCACGGCTTCGCTCGGCGGGTTTGGTCGAACGCCTGCACAAAGTTGCCGAGCAAGAGGCCGAGGCGGCCGAACGCGCGTTGCTGAACCACCTGCAGGCGCGCTACCAGCCCGGGAAGGCGCCCGTGGCCGAAACACCGCGCCGAACTGTCGGGAACTGGGCCTCCGACCAGGGCTCGCTGCTATGACGGCGCCGGCATTCCTGGTCGGCCTGCCGCACCTCGCGGACGAGCCGCTTCTCGCCGCCGCCCGCCGCCTGCGGGCGCCCCTGCTGCTCAGCGCCAACGCCTTCTCGATCTGGAAGCCCGACCAGCGGGGCATCCGTGGCTGCGAGCCGCACTTCGGGCTGCCTGGCCAGGAGTGACGGGTTCCCCACCCGGTCCACGGCCGTCGGATCAGGGAGGGGGAGAAGGGAGGAGAGAGGAGCAAAGGGGGCTGAAAACGAGCTGGGAGATGTCCGCAGGACGAGGGTGGGGAGGAGTCTGTCGGCTACCTGCCCGTGCCGGCCGCATGTCCTCGGGTTGCTGCGGTCTGAGCCACGGCGCCGGTCGCTCCTACCCCCGCTTTCCCCGAAGCCGGGGAAAGCGCCTCCGGCTCGGCACGCTCGGTCAGGGGCCGGGGCCGCGCCGTGCGCGGGGCGTTGCCCCGCTGCGGCGCAACCCCAACCCCCTCCCTCACATGCCTCGGGGGTAGGACCGCCCGCCACCGCGCCTCTCTTCGACCGCACCCGAGGATACGCGACCGGCACGGGCCGGAAGCCTCTTCGGGGAGAGAGAGAATGAAGAGGATCTGACGATGGCTGGTTCGCTCAACAAGGTCACCCTCATCGGTCGCCTGGGTGGTGACCCCGAGAAGCGCAGCTTCAGCAATGGCGGGCAGGTGGTGAGCTTCAGCCTGGCCACCAGCGAGACCTGGAAGGACCGCAGCTCGGGCGAGCGCCAGGAGCGCACCGAGTGGCACCGCATCGCGATCTTCACCGAGGGGCTCGGCGACGTGGTGGAGCAGTACGCTCGCAAGGGGGCTCTCGTCTACGTCGAGGGCAAGCTCGAAACCCGCAAGTGGCAGGACACGCATGGCCAGGACCGCTACAGCACCGAGATCGTCCTGCGTCCCTTCGTCGGCACCTTCACCTTCCTGTCCGATCCTCCGGCTTCGGGCGACCGGGAGCCGCGCGGCCAGTCGGGCGCTCCGGCCGGAGGCGGCACTCGTGCGCGCGGTCGCCAGCGCGCTCCGGCGACGGCTGGCCAGGACATGGACGACGACGTCCCGTTCTGACGGCCCGCGCTCTGGTGCCTCAAGCGAGGCACCGGGCCGCTTCCCACACCTCTCCCTTCCACCTCGCCGGGCCGCCTGACGGCGCGCCCGGCCTGCGAGGATTCCGCCCGATGTCCGCAAGCCTGCCCGCAGCCGCCTTCCCGCCGGCGCTCACCACCATCGTCTGGGAGACCATCCACGAGGAGGGCTTCCAGGGCCTCTACGGCCGCTGCCACCTCACCAGTTCCTGCCATCCCTATCGCTTCACCTCGCGCGAGGCCGCCAGCCGCTTCGCCGCCGCCATGTGCGATCGCCACGGCTACGACGGCTACCGCCTGCACACGCCCGGCTATGTGCCGCCGCTGATGACGATGTTCGACGACTGCGAAATCCCGTTCTGAGGAGCGTGGCATGAGTTTCGTGCTGATCTTCGACCCTGAACCGCTGCTGAGCGCGCCGCAGTTCTTCGGTCCCTTCGGCTCCCAGACAGCGGCTAAGCGTTACGCCGAGGCCTCGGGAATGACCTTCGGCCGCGACTTCGATGCTGCCGCCGCCGAAGCGGACAGTCCGGAGGGGAACGGAAAGACCGATTTCCCCTGCGCGGTGGCTTCCCTGCACCCCACCGATGGCGGTGCCGCCGAGGAGCGGACCTGATGCTGCGCCAGTACCACGCTCCGCGCCGCCAGGGCGGGGACAACCCGCTCGGCGTCGGCACCATCGCTCTCGGCGCCGTCTTCTACCTCCAGGACGACGGCCACTGGCGCGCCCGCTTCCGCGGCGGCGCCATCTGCCGCGCGCCCTGGATCGTCGAGGCCTTCCTCAACGGCCAGTACCACGCCGCCCGCCGCGATCCCGACACGGGCCATTGGCTCAGCGTCTACGTCGCCAACCGTACCGACCTCGCCCTGGTGCGGTCCCTCCGCGACGGCCGTCGCCGCACCGTCGCGATCCGCGTCCTCCAGCTGCACGAGGACGAGGGCCTCGGGTTTCCGGACAACCGCTATCCAGCATTGCCCACTCTCCTGCGGCCCAAGCAGTGGCGCGCCGCCTGACAACACCACACGTCGAGTAGCCACTGTTAGCGGCACGCGACCAACCGCTCCCACCATTCACATCTAGGCTCGCCATGGTCCGCTCGCCTACCGGAGCAGGCGCGCTTTTGCGCGCGTGCTGCCATCCCCGCACGTCCGGTCACTGGAGAGCATGACGTGTTCCATCATCCTCCCACCGTCCCGCGCACCGCCGAAGCCGGTTGCCTGGCCGAGATCCGCCGCTGGCAATACGAGGCCGAGCGGCTACGGGAAGGGGCAGGCGCCGAGCCGCTGAACGCGGCCCAGAGTGCCCGCCTCCTGCGCGAGGCCCGCGCCGCCGATCGCCGGGCCAGCGCCCGCCTGAACGCTGTTCAGGAACACTGATGGCCCGGATCGCGTGACCCGGGCCACTCGTCAGGGCTGTTCAGCCGCCTACCACCGCGAGGCCGAACACCGCCAACTCGGCGTCGCGCAGGCTGGTCGGCCTCCACTCCTCGCCGCGCTGTGCCAGCGACACCACCCGGGCCGCGGCGGACCGCTCCACCGAGAAGCCGTAGGCCGTGATCGTCAGCTGCGCCGCCTGCTCCGTCAGGTCGTTCGCCCGCTGTGACAGGATCTCCAGTGCCGCGTCCGTGCCTTGCTCCTGCTGCCGCAGTACCACCCCTTCCTGCGCCGCCTCCGCCGTCACCCAGGCGTCGCGCGCCACCTCGGCCGCCGTTTCCGCCCGCTCCGCGTAGGTCGCCAGCAGAGCACGCAGGGCCGCCTCGCGGCGGGCTCCCTTCTCCGGCGGCACGTTGTTCAGCACGAACTCCGCCACGCTGGCCTCCACCCGGTCTCGCAGGTCCTGCGAAGGCATCTCGAGCTGGAAGGCCTCTGCGATGTTGCCGACCTCCCGCACGTCGGGCACGCCCTCGAACGCTTTCGCCACCTGCTCCGGCAATACTCGCCGCGGCGGGAACTGCACCACGTTGTTCAATCCAGCCACGATAGCCTCCATGTCATCTGCCTTGCTGAACGGAATCTAGTTGACCCGGTGGGGCTCCTCCAAGATAAATCATTGATATGGCGAGATTATTTTCCCGAGAGGGAGAGTTAGACTTGGAAAAAAGGACGACCTGCCTTGGATGAGAACCGACCTCCTTACCGGCCGCTGACCGATACACCCGTGGATCTGCCCGACGAGCGTCGCAGGGGCGTCGTTCGCATAGAGCCGGGTCATCCCTTCGAGCACTTCTGCCCGGACTGCGGCCGCTGGGGTGCCTTCGGCTTCGGCGGGGATTCCATCAAGGGCATCCCGGGCGTCTGGTACTGCGGCGAGCACAGGGAAGCGGGCGAACAGCGCTGGAAGGCTGCGGGCGGGCTGTCCTCCCCAACACCTGAGCATCTCCCGCGGGCGTAGAGGTCTGGGCGCGCCCCCTGCGGGGACCGGGCTCTACTCAGCCGCAAGCGCGGCCTCCCCGAGCCCCCAAGCGGGGTCTCGGCCCTTGTAAGTTGCCCTGGCTGGTGCCGGTGGCCATCGTCACCAGTAGCGGCGGTGTGTCAATCGGCACTGAATTGGGACCCCAGATCGGCACGCAAAAGGGACCCTCTTGTGAGGTGTGTTGAGGGGGCGTTCAGGCGCGGTTCTTGAA
>NZ_JHWD01000051.1 GCF_000622225.1 Roseomonas mucosa ATCC BAA-692
CCCGCCGCACCTCGGCGAACAGCACCCGCAGGCCGAACCAGAGCGCGAGGTTGGCAATGACGCCGACCACGGCGGCCGTGACCGCCGCCAGGGCGCTGGTGAGTTCCCGGTTGGAGTGCAGCCTTTCGACATAGGGGGCGCCCAGGAAGATGAAGGCAAAGCAGGGCGCGAAGGTGACCCACACCGTCAGCACGGCCGCCAGTACGCCCCAGGCCAGCCCGCCCTGACCGAAGCCCGCCAGGAAGCCCACGAACTGGAGGACCAGGATCAGCGGGCCGGGCGTGGTCTCGGCAAGGCCAAGACCCACCAGCATCTGGTCGGGCGACAGCCAGCCGTATCCCTGCACCGCCTCCTGCGCCACGTAGGACAGCACGGCGTAGGCGCCGCCCACGGTCACCACCGCCATCTTGGAGAAGAACCAGGCAACGTCGGCGAAGACCCCGGCCCCGGTTGCCATGAGCACGGCGACCGGAAGGAGCCAAAGCACGACCGCGACCCAGCCCGCGCGCCAAGCGCGCACGGCGAGCCGGGCGGGACGGCCGGGATCCGCCGCCAGCACCGCGTCCAGCAGCGCGGGCGGGCCATCCTTGGCCGATCCGTGGCTGCCGCCCTTGAACGCCATGGGGGCGAAGTAGCCGATCAGCGCCGCCGCCAGCACGACGGCTGGGAAAGGCACGCCGAAGACGTAAAGCGCGAAGAAGGCGGCCGTGGCGAGTGCCCATGCGGCGTTGGTCTTGAGCGCCCGCCGCGCCACACGCAGGAGCGCTTCGACCACCAGCACCAGCACGGCGCATTTCAGGCCGAAGAACAGCGCCGAGACCACCGGCACCTGCCCCAGCGTGGCGTAGAGGACGGACAGGCCTAGCATTACCGCCATGCCCGGCAGCACGAACAGGACGCCCGCCGCCACCCCGCCGCGCACCCCGTGCAACAGCCAGCCAAGATAGGTGGCGAGCTGCTGGGCCTCGGGCCCGGGCAGCAGGGTGCAGAAGTTCAGCGCATGCAGGAAGCGGGCGTCGGAGATCCAGCGCCGCTCGTCCACCACCTCCCGGTGCAGCAGCGCGATCTGCCCCGCCGGGCCGCCGAAGGACAGCAGGCCGATCTTCATCCAGACGCGCACGGCTTCGGCGAATGAAGGCAGCGCAGGCTGGCTCTCAGGGATGGAAGGGGCGGGCCGCCGGACCTCGAGCACTGTTTTGTCGTTCACTGGCCAGACCTCCCAGCTGCGCTCGGCGACGCTGGCCAGTTGTGGGTCTCGGCGACGGCATCGCGGCTCCAGCGGTAGAAGGCATCGTACAGACCCATTGCGGCGTCGAGTTGCGCCAGGTCATCCCGGTGCATGCGGGACAGGCCCAGGGACGCCGCGAGCAGCCCCGCCGCCTGCGGCGCGAGGTCGGGCCGGGCGGTGTCGGCGCCGCGGACGATCTCCGCCAGCCGGAGCAGCGGCTCAGAGGTCAATCCGAACTCCTGGACCATGGTGTCGAAGGTGCAGGTCTCGCTACGATGGCTCCAGAACACCCCCTCGACGTCAAAGGGCGCGGCCCCGAAGCGTTCGGCCACCGCGCCGACCTCGGACGGCGCGACGAAGAGGAAGACGGCGGACGGATCCACGAAGCGCCGGATCAGCCAGGGGCAGGCAATCCGGTCCACCTTGGGCCGGGAACGGGTCACCCACACCGTGCGCCCCTGCGCATCGCGTGTCGGCAGGCGGTTCGGATGCACCAGCAGGTGGCCTTCGGCAGCCCATGCCTCGAAGCCGCCCTCGAGCACCTCGGCCCTGGCACCGCCGTGACGCAGCCAGGCGGCGACACCGTGGCTGAGCTTGAGGCCGCGCTGGCAGACGACCACCACGTGCCGACCGGCGTGGCCCGCCATCCAGGTGGTCACGTCGCGATGTTCGCGCCGGAAGGAAGCCGGGAGCAGGCGCGGGTCGGCCGCGTAGTCCTCCTCGGTCCGTACGTCGAGCAGCACCGGTGCATCGGGCAGGCCGACGAGCCGAGCGAGCTGTGTGGTGGTGATGGTGTCAGGTGCAGGCATGGGCGTCCCCTCCATGGTTGTGGAGTGTCGGACGCGATGCTTCGGCCGAAGCCTCACGGGGCGATCGCGGATGTCCCCTTGCGCCCAGGATGGTGAATGGCGTGCTGGTCTGTCAAGCAAGAGTGGCCGACCCGATGGCCGTCCCTGAGTTTTCCGGGCTGCGCATGCCATAGCAGGGGTAAGGTCCGGGGCTGCGCGTTCCGGCCTGAGCTTTCGCCCACGCAGCCGGAACACGCCCGCATCAGGCCGCCGCGATCTGCGTCAGCGCGACGGCACCGACATAGAAGCCCACCAGGATGATGAGCGCGCCCGAGGCATAAGGCGCCCGGCGCATGAAGGTGTCGAAGCCCGACCAGCGGCGGGACGCGTGGCGCATGCCGGTCGCGGCGATGACGCCGACGGTCACCAGGGTGATGGCGAGGCCGATGCTGAAGCACAGCACCAGCGCCGCGCCGAGGGTGAACTCCTGAAGCTGGAGGCAGATCAGCAGCACCGTGATCGCGGCCGGGCACGGCACCAGCCCGCCCGTCAGCCCGAACAGCACGATCTGCCAGGTCGTCACCTCGCGTCCGGCGAACCGGCGCTGGATGTCGTTGGCATGGGCGCGCTCATGAGCATCCTGGTAGCCGTCCGTGGTCGCGAAGGCACCGGGAGCCAGAGGCTCCTGCTCGTGACCGTCGCCCTGCTCCGCGAAGACCACCTCGTAGTCGTGGGCATGGTTGCCGTGGGACAGGCTCAGGCGGGCGGTGAACTCGTGAGGCTCTGGAATATCGGTCGTGGACTCGAGGTAGCCGCCGCGGTCGACGAAGCCGAAGCTCTGGCGCTGCCCGTCCGGACGAAGGGTCTCCACCGTCACATCCTCGGCCGCCCAGTGCGGACCACGCTCCGACCGCAGCCGCCAGCGCGGCGGAACGCCGTCCTCGAACACCTCCAGGGCGACGACGCCATGGCCGGTGTCGATGCGCCGCACCTCCTCGCCGTGGCTGTGGCTGTGGCCATGCCCCTCACTATGGCTGTGCTCATGGCCATGGTGGTGCCCATGGTCATGCGAGTGTCCGTGGGCACTGCTGGCCTGCTGGTCCCGCCAGGTCCGCCACAGCATCCAGATGGCCATGGCGATGATCGCCACGGCGGAGGCAAGCTGGAAGTACGGCTCCGCGGTCTCGGCGTCGAAGCCCTTCCAAAGGTACAGGCCCCCGAGTCCGATGCCCCAGACCACCAGCGTGTGCGAGAAGGTCGCCGCTACTCCGAGCAGAACCGCCTGCGTGACGGTGCCGCGAACGGCGACGATGAAGGCCGCCATCATGGTCTTCGAATGGCCTGGCTCCAGGCCGTGCAGGGCTCCCAGCAGGATGGCGCTGGGAACGAAAAGCCAGGCGTGGGCTGATCCTTGGGCCAGCAGTTCGGAGAAAGGAGTCATCGAGGCGCCTTCAGAGATACTTCGTGATGGCCTTGAACTCGTCGATCGGGCCGCGGTCGGCGCGCGGCACCGCGCCCACGACATCGTCGAGGCAGTGGTCGAGGTGGTCGTGGATCAGGGTCCGCTTGGCGTTGGCGATGGCCGCCTCGACCGCATGGAGTTGCTGCACGATGTCGAGGCAGGGGCGGCCCTGCTCGATCATCTCGACCACGCTGCGGAGATGGCCGTCGGCGCGCTTCAGGCGCTTCACGATCTCCGGATGCGATGCATGGACATGGGGGGCTGTCATTCTCCTGAGCTATCCCCCCGGTAGGGATACCGTCAAGCCGGTCGGCCTAGGAACGGCGGCCATTCCGTCTTGTCAGCGCGGCGCACGGCGTTGGGCGGCCACGGCGCGGGCAGCCCGAGTGTCCATGTCCGACAACTCGTCGGTCAGCGGGACCGCGCCATTGGCCACCAGGCTGGCTTCCCGCAGCGTGGCCTGCATTCTCGTTGATGCCGAGGCCGCGCTGGCTGGCGTGGCGTCCAGCATCTCCCTCGCCTGCTCGACCGCGACAGGCTCTTGCCAAGCCAGCAGGATAGTGTTGCCGCTGCCCGTCTGGGTCGCCAGCACGCTTGGGAAAGCCGCCATCATCGTCGCCGCCATGGGTGCCACGATGCTGCGAGGGTCTCCGGCCCCGAAGACGTTCACTGCCACCACGCCGCCGGAGCGGAGCCGCCGCGACACTGCCTGGAAGAACTCCACCGTGGCGACGTGGGAGGGGATCTGGCCGGTGGCGTAGAGGTCGACCACGATGATGTCGAACTGCGTCTGGCTCGTTTCGACGAAGCGGCGCGCGTCGTCATGCGTCACTGGAATGGTCAGGCCGAAGTGGCGCCGGGCGACGTCGGTGACGCCGGGGTCGATCTCCACGCCGGTGCTCCGCACGTCCGCCCATGCCTTCGTCATGGCATCCACCGCCGAGCCTCCGGCTACGCCCAGGAACAGCGAGTCCCGACCCTGGGTCAGGGACGGCACCGCCGCCATCATTTCCCAGTACGAGCCGGTCAAGCGGCCGTCTTTGCGCCGGGCCGACTGCACGGCGAGCGGCGAGTTCAACAGCAGGTAGGTCGCCTCCGGGGCGTCCCAGACCATCACTGTGTTGTAGATCGTCTCGAAATACTCGGTGAAGCGACTGGCCTGGGCCCGCTCGGCCCAGATGCCGAGAGCGAGCGGTGCCATCACCAGTGCCGCGCGCAATGGGGCCAGGCCGGTAGCCAAAGCGGCGGCGGCGGACAGCAAGGAGGCGGAGGCGTAGCCTGCCGTCAGACCCATATAGGGGATGGCATAGAACGCGGCGAAGAAGGTACCGCCAATGCTCCCCAGCGCGGCCAGCGCTGAAATGCTGCCCGAGGCCTTGGCGGGAGAGCCGGAGGCCGCCAGCCGCGCCACGCAGAGTGGCGAGACGGCGGCCAGGGTGAAGGCGGGCGGGCCGATCAGCACCGCCGAGGTAGCGACGGCTCCCGCCAAAGGGCCGAGCAGGTTTTCGAGGGCACTGGCCAGCGGGCGACCGATCCAAGGCGTCAGGGCCGCCGCGCAGGCGGCGATTGCCAGCAGCAGCGGCAGCAGCCTGGCGGCGTTCGCCCGCCCGCCCAAGCGTCCTCCGGCCCAGTAGCCGAGTGACATGAAGGCCAGCGCGGTGCCGATGATGGCGCCCCACTGGTGAATCGTCTGGCCGAAGACCGGCGCCATCAGGCGTCCGTCCAGCATCTCCAGCGACATCACGCTCCAGCCCGAGGCGAAGGCGGCGAAGCCGACGGCGGAGCGGTCTCTGCCGTCACGCATGGGCCAGACCTGCTTGGCAAGGCGGCGGACGCGTTCCTGACGCGGCATCCAGGAACTCCCCGCTCCGCCGGTGATGGCCAGGCACGAAACGCTGCGGGAAACGGAGGGGAGGAGCGAGATGCATGCATTTGTCCTATCCCCCTGGTAGGGATATGGTCAATCGGCTAGGGTGCCGCCAGCCTCTCGGCGCACAGCGGATGGCGGATGGCTGAAATATCTTGTCACACTTGGGCAATCTCCGGCTCGTAGTTGGTGGACATCCTGGCCCCATCGACTTCGGCGGGCGAGCCGTTGACCCGCCCACGCTGTGTCCACCGGGGAAGCTCACGGATGCGCCTTGTCACCTCCATCGCGGCGGCCGCCATGGCCGTTGTCGCCGTCGCGGCGCAGACCCGGCCCGCGGCCTCGGCCCACCAAGCCTTTGGTGACCGCGGACGCGCTCAGGAGCAGGACCATGCCGCGCCGGTCGCGGCCAAGGATTGAACGATGACCAATGAAAAGCTCAGCAGGCGGCAGGCCCTCGGGCTCGGGGTCGCCGCCCTGGCCTTTCCCGCCGCCGCGCCCGACGCCCTGGCGCAGCCCGCCGTCGGGCGGGCGATGCCGCGCGAGTTCAACCTGACCCTGTCCCACGTGACGGCCAACATCACCGGGCGCCGCCGTCCGGCCATGGCCATCAACGGGCAGATCCCCGGCCCTGTCCTGCGCTTCCGCGAGGGCGAGGAAGTGGTGGTCAACGTGACCAACCAACTCCGCGAGCACACCTCGATCCACTGGCACGGCCTGATCCTGCCGAGCAGCCAGGATGGCGTGCCGGGCATCAGCGACGGCTTCCAGGGCATCGACGCGGGCGGGACGCACCAGTACCGCTTCCCGCTCGTGCAGGCTGGCACCTATTGGTACCACAGCCATTCGGGCGTGCAGGAGCAGTCCGGCATCTACGGCTCCATCGTCATCGACCCCGCGACGCCGGAGCCTTTCGGCTACGACCGCGACTACATCGTCCAGTTGTCGGACTGGACGGACGAGACGCCGAGCCACGTCATCGCCAACCTCAAGCGCGACCCCGGCTACTACAACTACAACAAGCGTACCCTGGCCAGCCTGGTCGGCGAGCTCCGCCGCGCGCCGGACGCCGCCGCGCGCTCGGCCATCGTCTCCGACCGCGTCATGTGGGGCGACATGCGGATGGACCCGACCGACATCGAGGATGTCGGCGGCTATACCTACCTGGTCAACGGCCACACCCCGGCGCAGAACTTCACCGGCGTGTTCCGGCCGGGCGAGACGGTGCGCCTACGCTTCATCAACAGCGGCGCCATGACGCATTTCGACGTGCGCATTCCCGGACTCGATATGACCGTGGTCCAGGCGCACGGCAACAACGTCCGCCCCGTCACTATCGATGAATTCCGCATCGCCCCGGCCGAGACCTTCGACGTGCTGGTCCGCCCGGGCGACGGCCGCCAGTACCAGGTGCTGGCGGAATCCATGGGGCGCCAGGGTTTCGCGCAGTTCAGCCTGGCCACCCGGGAGGGCCTGCCCGCCCTGCCCCTGCCGCAGCACCGCCCGCGCCCGGTCCTGACCATGGCCGACATGGGCATGAACTACGGGCCCAAGGGGCTGGACCGCGGAACCCCGATGCCGGAGGTGGACGCGCCCGGCCATGTCGCGCCGATGGACATGGGCGGCATGGACCACTCCGCCATGCAGATGCCCGCTGGAGGCTCCATGGGCACCCAGCAAGGGTCCGTGGGCGGCATGAACCATGGAAGCATGGCTGGCATGGATCACTCGGCAATGCAGATGCCCGCCGGAGGCCCGCAGGGCATGCAGCAGGGCTCCATGGCTGGCATGGACCACGGCAGCATGCCCAACATGAACAATGGCGCGGCGGGCGCCGGTGCAATGGCCGGAATGGACCATGGCGGCATGGCGATGCCGGACCCGCTGGTGAACGACGTCGGCGCCCCGCCGGGCGCCCGCGTGCTGTCCTACCGCGACCTGCGGGCCGCCAAGCCGCTCTACCCCGTGCGCGAGCCGACCCGCGTCATCGAGATCCGGCTGACCGGCAACATGGAGCGGTACTTCTGGTCCATCAACGGCAACA
>NZ_JHWD01000052.1 GCF_000622225.1 Roseomonas mucosa ATCC BAA-692
CAGCGGCATTCGCCACCAGCTCAACCTGAGCCGCCCAAAGCGGCTCAGGCAGAATTTGTCATTTGCGATCAGGCCATCTCGATGTGCCAGCGCTGGTGGTAGAGCACGCGAGGAAAGCGTTGCCGGAGGGCTCGCCTGTGGGGCGTCTTCGGCCAGCGCCGGCCGGTGTTGCGGCGGTTCAGGGCGATGACGCTCCGGCTGATGCCGAGTTCCTCGCGGCAGAGGCGGTGGTTGTGCTCGGCATCGTAGCCGGCATCGGCCAGCACCGTGCCAAAGGTCATGATGCTCGCGGCCTGTCGCATGGCGGGGGCGAAGTCCGGCGAGTCCTGGCTCGGGCCGATGCCTGTCACGGCGCCAACGATCAGGTGCGAGTGGATGTGGAGCACCGCGGTCAGCTTGGGCCAGGCACGCTGTCGATGACCCAAGCCTTTGCCCTCGCCGCGACGCTTGCCGAAGTGCTCGCTGACATGGCGCGTTTCCAGCCCCGTGGCGTCGACCGCCGCCAACGGAGAGGCGTCGATCAGGCCGGCAGCCCGGGCCCGCCCGAGGATGACCACCTGGGCGTGGTGGAAGACCCCCCTTTTTCTGCCTCCGGCAGAAGGCGGCGCGCTGCGTAGGCCAGGGTGGAATAGTGCGGCACCTTCCGCAGCCCGAGAGCCTTTCGGAGCTCCCCCCATTCGGCCACCAGGGTAACGAGGCCCCGGTAGTCAGTCCGCAGGAACTGGCGCAGCGTTAGCAAGGCGAAGAGCTGGGCCTGGGTGAAGTCGTGCCGCGAGGTCCGGCTGCCGTAGGCCGGGAAGGTTCGGCGCCCAGCGGCCAAGGCCTCGCGTGCCACCCGTACCGCCGACTTCGTCATGCTGCGCATCGAGAACCTCGCATCCAGAACTCGACCCTCCCAGCGCTGCCCTCAATCAGAAGGTTTCAACAGAGCATTAGGCGCTCTAAAGGGCACCCTCGGCGGCGCCCTCTTCGCTGTGCTCTGCGGCTGCGGTCACAACATCCGCAAGATCCTCGCCCACCTCAGGGCTCTCTTGGCCGCCATCCTCGCTAGCCTCATCGACGCAATCGCCCAACCGGACCGTCATCCAGTTACAGCCCAAGCAGCCTGAACAGGTTATTCAAGGCCGACTCCGTATAAGTGCTTCAATCCGACTGAAAACACCTATAGATATAGCGTTTTCTTATTTCAAATCAGCAAGTTTATACTCATTTAATAATGATCATGATAGCTGCAAGCCCGAGAAGCCCAACAAAGAAACCGACCTGACGCCAGATTGAAGGCCTTAAACCTAGGGTTTGCGCACGCCGTACGGACGAATCTTGATTCCAATACAGGAAGCAGCCAGAAACTGCAACTGTTGCAATAATGGCCACCAGGAAAGATCCTGAGTTCGAGTTGCTCGACCCTTCAATCATGCTGGATAGCAAAGCTAAATTTAGCACTGCGATAACCAGGGCAATCATCAAACCTTGAAATATATAAAATAACGATCGAATTAAGTGTGCGACTAACACCGGGATCGCAACAGTTTGGTCATTTATCATCTGTGTGTCCTTTCGCTTAATGTATGTAGTAGATTTACCGCATGCTGAAACTATATTTCTCCTCTCACATATAATTTATAGTATAGGTTAGAATGTTCTAGTTCCGCGCTAAAGAGTTACGTAGCGCCGCATTGCATCATATCAAAAAAACTGCATCCGTAGTCTATTTCACATGCTAGACCCTGTAAACATCAAAGAAATTTTAAAACGATTAATATGATCAATTTTTATCACAATGACGCCAACTTATCTGAAATCTGCTAAATTCCCAAATAATGATCTTAGTAGATTGCTATCCAGTAGAAAATCTTTCTTTAAATCTATTCATGGTTGAAAGCATTAAAATTAGTTGTTTTTTGTTGCAAACAGGAGCCAAAGAAATAAACTGACGCGATCAATATCAGTGAAGTGCCATGATGGATGATGAATTTGACCCTTTGACAGAGGAAGAAGCTCGCGAAAGTTTGGCAATATGGCGAGAGCGGGATTGGCGGATTGCGCAGCACGTAGCCAAGTTAAAACTTTCTATTAGGCGCAAACCAAATTTTGTTAAACGGGTTAACCTGATGTACGCTACCGTGCATGCTTATTACATCGACCATCGATTGGAGGATGCTAAAAAGCGGGTTAAATAATTTGCTCGAGCAACTATCCCCAAAGGGCTTCCGACTTCAAATCGAAATCAGGCTGTACGGTGAGAACGCGGTGTTCCGGCCGTTCTGGATTGGTCCGAAATTTCTGACGCCGTAGCCGGACGATTTGACACTCAATCTGTGTCAACTCACGATCGGTTTTCGCGAAGCCGGGCATTCTCAGGGATACTTCCTGTGCTTTCGGATTGCTCTTCCAGTTTGGCTACGGTCGGTGTCAATGGAACCAACGGAAAGCGTGGAGGTGTCATCCTCCTTGGGCTTCATCCTGACCGATCTGGATTTCCGACGATCTCGGAACCTGTATAGTCGGCCACACTACACGACGCTGGTTCTGAACGACCTGTATTTGGCTTGAGCCCAGATATGTTGCCAAAGGTCTTGGGCGGCGCCTGGCTGTGTGAGGATCCAATGCCGGAGTATGTCGAAGCCAGTGCGGAACCAGGACTTTCGCCGGTAGCCATGACCTGCCGTTTCAATGTTGGTCCGGCCTTTGCTCCGTGATGCGCAGGCATGAGCCCATGCCAGAGCCAGCGTGACCATGGCGTGTGGATCGGCATGGAATAGGAACCCTGTTGGAGGGGTGATCGGCGTCCAAAACTACCCCCCCGGATTTGAGATGCTGCCGTTCCTGGAGAGGAGCGGTGGGGGAGATGCTGAGCGTGGACATGATTGCCCGGATCCGGCGGGCTCACTTTGTTGATGGCAAATCGATCAAGCAGATCACGCGCGAGATGGGCCTGGCGCGGAACACGGTGCGGCGTGTGCTGCGCACGGGTGAGACGAAGTTCACCTACGAGCGGCAGGTGCAGCCGCGGCCCAAGCTCGGGGCGTGGACGGAGGAGCTGGAGCGGCGGCTGAGTGCCAATGAGCGCCTGCCCAGCCGCGAACGGCTCGACCTGATCCGGGTCT
This sequence comes from Roseomonas mucosa ATCC BAA-692, assembly GCF_000622225.1. GTDB lineage: Bacteria > Pseudomonadota > Alphaproteobacteria > Acetobacterales > Acetobacteraceae > Roseomonas > Roseomonas mucosa. The sequence goes on from NZ_JHWD01000052.1 coordinate 3,108, forward strand.
TCGAGGACCTGCAGGAGAGAGGCTTTACCGGCGGCTACGACACGGTCCGCCGCTACGCCCGGGCGCGGCAGCGTCAGCGCGGGACTGCTGTCTCGGATGCCTATATTCCGCTGAGCTTTGCCCCTGGCGAGGCCTACCAGTTCGACTGGTCGCAGGAGGTCGTGGTGGTGCACGGCGCCACCATGGCGGTGCGGGTGGCACAGGTCCGTCTTTGTCACAGCCGGATGCTGTTCGTGCGAGCCTACCCGCGCGAGAGCCAGGAGATGGTGTTCGACGCGCACGACAAGGCGTTCGCGTTTTTTCGGGGTGCTTGCCAGCGCGGCATCTACGACAACATGCGTACCGCGGTGGATGTCGTGGGAGCTGGGCGGGAGCGTCAGTTCAACCGCCGGTTCTTGCAGATGTGCAGTCACTACCTGGTAGAACCGACTGCCTGCACACCGGCCTCGGGCTGGGAGAAGGGTCAGGTCGAGAACCAGGTCGGGCTGGTGCGGTAGCGGTTCTTCAAGCCACGCCTGAAGTTCCCGAGCTTTCATGACATGAATGGATGGCTGCTCGAGAGGTGCGTGGACCACGCCCGCAATCACCCGCATCCCGAGCGCCGTGACCTCCCGGTCTGGGAGATGTTCGAGCAGGAACGGCCAGCCCTGCTCCCCTATGCCGGCAGCTTCGATGGGTTCAATGCCCGCACCTGCGCCGTCTCCAAGACCTGTCTCGTGATGTACGACAAGAACAAGTACTCGGTCATGTCCCAGGCCGTGGGGCGGCCGGTCGAGGTGCACGCCTACGCCGAGAGGATCGTCATCAGCCAGGACGGGCAGGTGGTGGGCGAGCACCCGCGCTGCTTTGGCCGCGAGCAGATCGTCTACGACCCCTGGCACTACGTACCGGTGCTGGCGCGCAAGCCCGGCGCGCTGCGCAACGGCGCCCCGTTCAAGGACTGGGTGCTGCCCGGTGCCCTGGGCCGGGTGCAGAGCCGGCTTCGCGGAACCGCCGATGGCGACCGGCAGATGGTGGCGATCCTGCAGGCTGTGCTGTTGGACGGGCTGTCGGCCGTGGAGGCGGCCTGCGGCGAGGCCCTGGGGGCAGGCCTGTGCAGCAGTGACGTGGTGCTGAACGCCCTGTCGCGCCAGCGGCCCGAGGTCGCGGCGCCGAGCATCCCCACCCCTGACGCACTCCGGCTGCGGCACGAGCCGATCGCCGACTGCGGCCGCTACGATACACTCAGGAGCCAAGGCCATGGAACGACATCAGGTATTGGAGCTGATGAGCGAACTCAAGCTCATCGGAATGAAAGCCGCCTATGACGAGTTGCTCAGCGCCGCCATCAAACGTCAGCATCCGGTGCAGCAACTCGTCGGCAACCTGCTGCAGGCCGAGATCGCTGAGAAACAGGCGCGCTCGATCCGCTACCAGGTCACCATCGCCAAGCTACCCTTGATCAAGGAAATCGCCGAGTTCGACTTCACGGACACCCCGATCAACGAGGCACTGGTGCGCGACATGGCCACCGGCGCGTTCCTCGACAGCCAGCGAAACGCCGTGCTGGTGGGCGGCACCGGCACGGGCAAGACGCATCTGGCGGTCGCCATCGCGCTCAGCTGCATCCGCCTGGGGCGCCGAGCCCGGTTCTACACCGTCATCGACCTGGTGAACCGCCTCGAAGCCGAGGCGCGCGCCGGCAAGACCGGTCGCCTGGCCGAGCAGCTGACACGGCTGGACCTCGTGGTACTGGACGAGCTCGGCTATCTGCCCTTCGCTCAGTCCGGCGGCCAGCTGCTGTTCCATCTGTTCAGCCGCCTCTACGAGCAGACCTCCATCCTCGTCACCACCAACCTGCTGTTCGCCGAATGGCCCACCGTGTTCAACGACGCCAAGATGACCACGGCTCTGCTCGACCGCCTCACCCATCACTGCGACATCATCGAGACCGGCAACGCCAGCTGGCGGTTCAGAAACCGCAACTAGCCCATCCAGAACCCCCGTCGGAAACCCAGATCCGGGGTCAATCTTGCACGCTTATCAGGGGTCAATTTTGGATGCTGATTGACAGCCTGCGCATGCTGGCCCGGCGCTGGCTCACCCTCGCCGCCGAGATCCGCGAACTCGACGATGCGCTCGAAAGGCTGGTTCGTCACCAGGCATCGGCCTTAATGGCGGCGCCGGGCATCGCCGTCGGCACGATCGCGGAGATGCTTATCGTCCTTGGCGACAATCCCGAGCGTATCCGCTCAGAGGCCGCCTTCGCCAAGCTCTGCGGCGTTTGTCCCATCCCGGCATCCAGCGGCAAGACCACCCGCCATCGTCTCAACAGGGGCGGCAACCGACGAGCCAACGCTGCGCTGCACCGCGTGGCCGTTGTCCGGATGCGCTCCCATCCCGAAACGAAAGCCTATGTCCATCGTCGAACAGCCGAGGGCAAGTCCCTTCGGGAGATCCGACGCTGCCTGAAGCGGTACATCGCCCGGGAAATCTTCAATAGTCTCCGCACGCCAACCGCTCAGTCCGCAGTCTCAAATGGCCCTTGACCAACATAGGAGCATCAACGCGCTCGCCGAGACGGTGATCGGGCTGTTCAAAACGGAGGTCATCCGCCGCCGTGGCCCGTGGCGGAGCCTTGAAGCCGTCGAATACGCCACCCTCGAGTGGGTGGCCTGGTTCAACAACCACCGCCTCCCCGAGCCGATCGGGAACATCCCTCCCGCCGAGGCCGAGGCGCGCTACTATGCCGCGGGCAAGGCACCAGCTTTGGCCGCGTGACCCAACCACAACAGCCTCCGCCGAACCCGGGGCGGTTCAGTTCATTACAGGCTGCGTGTGTGGTCGGTGGAGCGCCTTGGAACCTGAAGGACGATGGCAAGATCCCGAAAGGATCAACATGATCGATGATACATCGAAACTACTTGGCAAGCGCGAGACCGTCCCTGGGAGCGGTGTTCAGGGCCATCGAAAGGCCCTCGAAGCCAGCGCCTGGCTTGCTGCCGTGGTCGAAAATTCGGACGACGCCATCATCAGCAAAACGCTCGACGGTATCATCACGACATGGAATCGCGGCGCGGAGCGCTTGTTCGGCTACACCTCCCATGAAACCATTGGCCAGCCCATCAGGATGATCATCCCCGATGACCGGCTTTTCGAGGAGGATGAGATCCTTCGCCGACTGCGCAACGGTGAGCGCGTCGATCATTTCGAGACGGTGCGCCTTCGAAAGAATGGCGAGTTGGTCGAGATCTCCGTCACCATTTCCCCTGTGAGAGCCGAAGACGGATCGATTCTTGGTGCCTCGAAGATCGCCCGCGACATCACCGACCAGAAGCGCGCTTCGGCACAGCAGGCCCTCCTCTTGCGGGAAATGCATCACCGCATCAAGAATCTCTTCACCCTGACCGCCGGACTCGTCACGCTCAGCGCCAAAGCTTCCGCAGAAAGTGCAGTGTTCGTAGCCGATTTCCGGTCCCGACTCCAGGCACTGGCGCGGGCACATGCATTGACCATGCCCGATGACAACGCTGCCGCTGAGCCTGCCACGACCTTCGTCGCATTGCTTCAGGCAATCCTTGCTCCTCACGTTGCGGACGACAGGCCGCGCATTGCCATCAGGGGATGCGATGCGCCGCTTGTTGGAAAGGCGTTGACCTCGATCGCCTTGCTACTGCACGA
>NZ_JHWD01000053.1 GCF_000622225.1 Roseomonas mucosa ATCC BAA-692
TCTTCGATCCGGCCGTGGCATCGACCAGACGGATGTTCTCCTCGCCTGGGATGCCGAACAGGTACTCGACTCCCTCGGCTTCGAGGCAGGAGATCACCAGTTCGGCAACAGTGTGTGCATCTGTGCTCATCACGCCATGGCTCCTTGTGGGAGAAGGGAAGGCAGAGACGCATTCAGTGGGTCAGCCAGATGAACGCGCCCATGGTCAGCACCGAAAGCAGGGTGCTGAAGAAGAGGGTGGAGGCCATCTCCTGCTCGGCTACCTGGTACTGCACCGCCAGGATCACGATGATCGAGGCGGCCGGGATCGCCATCGTGACCACGGCTTCGCGCAGCATGTCCGGCGGCAGCCCGACCAGGGTGGCGTAGCCGAGCACGGCGGCGGGCACGACGAGGTTGCGCAGCAGGACCAGCAACCCGACCGGCGCGCCGAAGGAGACGCTGCGGGACCAGAGCACGACGCCAGAGGCGAACAGCGCGACACCGCCGGTGGAGCGGCCTAGGAGCTGGAGGGAATCCCGCACCGAGGCCGGGAACGGCAGGTCCAGCAGCACGATCGCCAGGGCGAGCAGCGGCGCCCAGACCACGGGCTCGCACAGCGCATGGATGACATGGCTCATCATCGAGGCCGGCTTGCCCTCGCCAGCAGTGTTGCGCGAGGCCGTGCTGGCGGAGAGCAGCATGAGGGTCGCCGGCACCTGGATGAGGTTCATCACCAGCCCCGCCACGGCGATGGGAATGGCGCTGACGGCGCCGAAGAGCTGTCCCAGCACCGGCACGCCGACGAAGGGCACGGCCGGGCCGGCGATGGCGAGGGCACGCAGTGCCGAGGTGCCGATCTCCTCTCGCAACAGGTAACGCGCGACGACGAAGGCGACAAGATAGCCGCCCGCCATGCCGAAGAGGATCGCGAGTGCCAGCGAACCCTGGGCGAGGACCTGGTCGCGCGGCGTGCCAACCATACCCGCGAAAAGGCTCAGCGGCAGCGCGTAGAGCATCACCATGCGGTTGAGGACGGAGGCCTGTTTCGCATCGAAGTCATGATGCCAGCCTGCGGCGAAGCCCAGCATCAGCGTGATGACGATGGGCAGGAGTGCGGCGATGATGGTGTCGAGCATGGTCGGGCCCAATGTTCCCGGCAGTCAGGATCGGACATTAGCTGCCCAGGTCCAGCAACCCTTGGAAGATGTGAACAAGGAATACGCTTTCCGGGGATTGTCAACTTGTTGAAGTCGAGGCCGAGTTTGTCCGGCGTGCAGCAGGATTGGCAGCTCATGCTGCCGTTTGAACACACGTCTCCTGCTGCCACACCAGAAAGGCCTTGGCACGAGCACGGCGGAACTGGTCGGCTGACATCAGGTGCCGACGTGGCCGGAAATGGCCATGGATCATCGCATGGGCCGAGAGGAAGCACTGCGCCTGCCTGGCCGACTTGAAGCGTTGCATCTGCCCTTCCCGGCGCCGGGTCGGCCTGTGCGAGTTCTCAGCGCGATTGTTGAGGTACCGGCTGGTCCGATGCTCGGTGTCGGGCAGGACCTCGCGTTGCGCCACGCCGTAGCTGCGCAGGCCGTCGGTGACCAGGCGCCGCGGCTTGTATTGGAGATCCTTCAGCAGCCGCTTGAAGAAGCGCTTGGCAGCACTGGCATTGCGCCGGCTCTGTACCAGGATGTCGAGCACGACTCCGTGCTGATCCACCGCGCGCCAGAGATAAAAGAGCTCGCCGTTGATCTTCAGGTAAACTTCATCCATGTGCCAGGTGTCGCCCGGTCTTGGCCGCCGCTTGCGCAGCTTGGCCGCGAACTCCGTGCCGAAGCGGAGGCACCAGCGCCGGATGCTCTCGTGCGTGACGGTGATGCCCCGCTCGGCCAGCAGCAGCTCAACGTCCCGCAGGCTGAGGCCGAACACGTGATACAGCCACACCGCGTGGCTGACGATCTCCGCTGGGAAGCGGTAGCCGGGGTAGGTCGCGGGGTCGCACGTCATCCAGCGAGCCTGGCCCAGCGCAATCGTTTCGGCAATGGCCCACCAACGTGACAATCCCGTCCGGATCCCTGCACCATAGTCATCGCCCGCACCACACCATGCCTGCTCGCACTATTCTCCCTCGTCACCCTCCTGGCTGCCCGGCTCAGGCCCTCGGATCGAGAGGCTGCGGCCAGCAGTGCCTGGTACCGCAAACCGCGCCCCACCTTCAGCGACACCCTCGCCGCCGTGCGACGTCATATCTGGCGAGAGCAAGGTTTGCTCACGTCACCGCGCAGCGCCCACAGTGCAAAACCCCGCCCAGCCCTACAGCGTGCCTTGTCCTACGCCATCTGCCACAGCGCCTGATGGCCAAAGATACCATGCAGGCCGGCGGAGATCGGGCCAGGCTCAGGCTTTCTCCGGACCGACAGGGAGCTGGCCGATGCGTCACATGGAGCAAGTCGAAACCGCACAGACGGGCGCCACGGTGTTCGTGGCGATGGAACTCAGTAAGATGGCGTGGTTGCTAGCCGTACAGGGGTCGCCGAGCGGCAGGGCATCGTCCCATCGTCTCGATGGCGGGGACGTTGATGGACTGCTCGCCCTGCTGCGGCGTTTGGCGGCTCGCGAGCAAGGGGCGAGCGGTGAGAAGGAGCAAGTCGTCCTGGGCTACGAGGCTGGCTATGATGGGTTCTGGCTGCATCGCCGCCTCGCTGCGGAGGGGATAGCCTGCTGGGTCATGGATCCCGGGAGCCTGCAGGTCGACCGCCGGGCCCGGCGCGCCAAGACTGATCGGCTGGATGCGGTGATGCTGCTACGGGCTCTGACGGCGTGGTGCCGCGGTGACCGGGCGGCCTGCCGCATGGTGCAGGTGCCCTCGGCGGAGCGCGAGGACGCGCGCCGCACCCATCGCGAGCGCCAGCGGCTGATTGCCGAACGCGTGCAGCACGTGAACCGGATCAAGAGGCTGCTGGCTACCCAGTGTATCCACGACCACCAGCCCCTCCGGCGTGACCGGCGGGAACGCTTGGGGGCGTTGCGCACCGGCGACGGCCTGGTACTGCCGCCTTGTCTGCGTCGGGAGATCGAGCGTGAGTTTCTCCGTCTGGAACTCGTGCGCGAGCAGATTGTGGCCGTAGAGGCCGAGCGTGATACCGCTGTGGCGGCACCGGCCACGGATGATGCGGACGTGGCCAAGGTGGCCCTGCTCGCCAAGCTGGGCGGCATCGGCACCGAGCTGGCGACCGTGCTGGTGCGCGAGGCGCTATACCGGCCTTTTGCCAACCGCAAGGAGGTAGCCTCCTATGCCGGGCTCACGCCCAGCCCGTTCGCCAGTGGCGACCGGCACCGTGATCAGGGCATCTCGAAGGCGGGTTACCCCCTCCTGCGCAAGAGCATGGTCGAGCTCGCCTGGCTCTGGTTGCGCTACCAGCCCGGCACTGCCCTCGCGCAGTGGTTCACCAAGCGCGTCGGCGAGATCTGCGGCCGCATCCGCAAGATCTCTGCCGTCGCCCTGGCCAGGAAGCTCCTGGTCGCCCTGTGGCGCTACGTCACCACCGGACTGGTCCCCGAAGACGCGCGCCTGAAGCCAGCCGCAGCCTGAACGACGCAGTTCGACCGGCGCCGCCATCGGGCGCGTCGTGTCGGGCGGGGGTGGTGCGTGACCGGAATTCAACGGGGTTCAACAAGCCGTCGCCAAAGATGGGTCCCACCACCCCGAGCCGGCCTGCCCTGAATGAGGCATCTTGGTGGGAACGACAGTTCCGCCGGATACGAGTGTCGCAGCGGGCTTCTCGCTGCCTTTGCCCGGCTCACCCCCCGCCCGAACGACGACGAAGCTGACAACGCCGCTTGCCAACACGCCTCATACGAGTCGAGCTAAGGGCTCGCTGATCGGCAACTATGATGCCAAGGCAACCTCGATCGACCTGGGGGACGGGGCGATCATCGTGGTTCACGACACGACGGTGCAGGCGAGCGACTTCATTTTCGCCTGATCCATGTCATAGGCCGAGATCACTGACCGGCCAGTGATCCCGACACTCTCGCCAATCTCCGCGGACCTATGATAACCGTCGCTTCTCAAGTTAGGGGGCGGTGTCTTGAAACGTATTTTGGTCGCCTCGCCCAAAGGCGGCAGTGGCAAGACCATGATGGCCCGCAATCTCGCTGCCGCGGCTGCTTGCGAAGGTCTGAAGGTTGCAACCGCGGATCTCGACCCCCAGGCCACCCTCACCATCTGGTCGCGTCGTCGGCCCAAGAACTCCCCAGCGATCCCACATTTCAAGGTGGCCTGGGATACCGCGGATGCGCTGCTGGATGACGATGAACTGAGCGGCTACGAGGTTCTGATCATGGACACGCCTCCCAGCATCGAGACCCAGCCCAAGGCATTCCACGCTCTGCTGCAGGCCGCGGACTTGGTGGTCGTGCCCTCGCGCGCCACATTCGACGATGCAGAGAGCGTGGCGCCTTTTGTGTCCCTACTGCGGGATCGTGGGCGGCCCCACGTCATCGTCTTGAACTTCATCAAGCCGCGGGCCAACGTGAACGCGGTGAAGAACTACCTGATAAAGGCTGGCGACCTGTGCCCCGTCGAGGTTGCCGATCGCACCGACTATGCCAGGGCCGGTGCCAAGGGCCTCGGTCTGGTAGATGTGCCCAATCATGTCGGCGCCGACGAGATCAAGGCGATCTGGAGCTACATCCAGAACCGCGTCTGGGGCCATAAGGAGGTCGCATGAGCAAGCGCCGTCTTACTCTGGACGAGGCACCCGTCCCTGTTCTGATCGAGGGGGATTCAAGGGTTCAGGCCCTGGAGTTCGCCAGGATCGCTCCCCAAGACACCGACCAGTTCGTGAACGAGATCGAGCGCCTGTGGAAGTCGGCGCACGACAGCTTCCTCTCCATCGGCCGTCTCCTCATCAACGCCAAGGAGATGCTGCCCTACGGCGAATACGAAGCGATGGTGCAGAGCAAGCTGCCGTTCTCCACGCGCACGGCCTACCAGCTTCGCGAGGCGGCCCAATGGGCCCTGGGTATGGAGCAAAGCCGCGAGGTGCAGATCAGCCAGCTTCCCGGGTCCTACTCCACGATCTACCTACTGAGCACGCTCGACGCGGGAACGCTCAGTGCCGCCAAGGAGGAAGGGCTGCTGCGGCCGGATCTACGGCGAGCCGAGCTGATAGCCTGGCGCAAATCCCGTCAGGCGCCAGCGGCACAGCCGAGCCTCAAGGCACTTCTGCTTCAGGAAAAGGCCAAGCTGGAGGGGCGCCTGTTGGAGATTGAGCAGGAACTGACACGCCTGCACAACACTGCATAATGCATGCAGCGGTCGGTAGAGTCCGATACTGGGAGGGTTCGGTCGGTAGAGTCCGATGTTTTCGGAGCTTGTGACGGTCCAGACCATGGATTCGCTATGGATTTGCAGGGGGGAGGGTCGGACTCTACCGACCGGATCGAGTCGCCCACAGGAAGAGGCTATCGGGTATCGGACTCTACCGACCTGCTTGTCGGACTCTACCGACCAGACTCGACTTATCCACCGGACTCTGCCGACGAATCTAATAGTTAGAATCAAATACCTTTCAAATAGCCCGGTCGGTAGAGTCCGATCTTTCGTTATGGATACTTCCTGCCATAGAGGGGCTCATGGGCAAGATGCACAGCCTGATCGCTCAGTATGGCGTGGACACCGCCAGGACAATGGTCACTACCAAGGCCGAGCGCCAAGTGGTGGAGGCCGCAGCCGAGATTCTGGCCGAGGAAGACTGCAGGCTGGGTATCACGCATGCCGGGTTCGCGATGACCGCCCTGCCGCACAAGCGCATCGAGGAGACGTTCTGGGAGCGAAGCGGTGGCCCTCACGTCACCCTGCAGGTCTCTTCGGGTCTGGGGAAGGGCGGCGCGCCGGTCGGCGTCCCCTACGGCTCCATCGCCCGCATGATCCTCCTCTACCTGCAGACCGAGGCCATCCGGACAGGCTGCGGAGAAGTGGAGCTCGGTCGCTCCATGAGCGCCTGGATGGGGCGCATGGGGATCGCCACGGGCGGCAAGAACTACAAGCTGGTGGCGGAACAGGCCCGACGCATCTCAGCCTGCCGTCTGACATTCTTCGTGCAGAAGCCGGGGGTAAGGGCGTTCGAGAACGGCGCCTTCGTCAGCGGCGGCATGTCGCTAGGCCCCCTCGACACCACAGGGCAGGGGTCTCTGTGGCAGGAGAAAGTGAAGCTGGACGACAACTTCCTCCGCTCTCTGCGCGATCATCCCGTGCCGGTGCGGGAGGAGGCTCTGCGCATCATCGGCACAAAGTCAATGGCGATCGACATCTATATCTGGCTCGCCTACCGGCTGCATGTGCTGAGCAAGCCAACGCCGATCTCCTGGCTCTCCCTGCACAACCAGTTCGGGGGAGGCTTTGCTCAGGTGAAACACTTCAAGCCCACCTTCAACGACGCGCTCACCCTGGCGATGGCGGTCTATCCAGAGGCCAGGGTCGATATCGAGATGGAGGGCTTGGTGCTGCACCCCTCCCCGCCCGCGATACCTAAGGTAGAGATGGCCAGGCTAGGGCTTGGGTAACAAAAAAGGGCAACCCGAAGGCCGCCCTGGAGGCATCGGCACAGTTAGCGCAAACTCAGAGCCCGCTTCATAACGGCTGAAATGAGTTGAGCGGCGGGGGTTCTGCGCGTTCGGAGGGTGTCTGACGTCCTTCGAGGTGGCCCATGTGGACCCTGGCCCTGTCCCGCTGTGACGGACACCTCTGATAGGCTGAAGGGCCTGGAGGTACGGATGGCAGAGGGTAGCGGAAAGCGCCGGTTCTTTCCGG
>NZ_JHWD01000054.1 GCF_000622225.1 Roseomonas mucosa ATCC BAA-692
AGGTCGACCATGCGCGCCCGCTCCGCGTCGCTCAGGGTATGCAGAGGCCGGGACCGAATAGCCGCGGGCCGGTGATCAGCCCGGACCTGTCCATCACCGGTGCGCCAACGCTGAAAGGTGCGCAGGTCGATGCCCGCCAGACTGCAGGCCGGGGCCAGCCGGGCACCGGCAGCGCAGGCCGCTGCGATCTCGGCCACCAGGGTCTGGCGGTCTTCCAGGCAGGTCATTCGTCCTCGCCGTCGCGGAAGACCGCAGTCAGTTTTTTTCTGAGCACCAGCAAGGCAGCCGTTTCGGCCAGTGCCTTGTCCTTGCGGTGCAGCTCGCGCTCAAGCTCCTTCACCCGCCTCCGGTCCTGCCGGGCCTCGGCGGCGCTGGCCGCCCGCGGCTCGCCCAGGCCCGCAATGGCGTCATGCTTCCAGGCCTCGAGATCGGCAGGGTACAGGCCCTGCTCGCGGCACCAGGCGCTGCGGGCGGCCTCATCCATCGCCGCAGTGGTGATCACCGCCTCCAGCCGCGCCGCCGGCGTCCACCGCTGGCTGTTGGCCAGTTCACCAGGGGCAGCCAGCACCTGCGCCCGCCAGCGCTCCAGCGTGCCGATGCTGACGCCGACCTCGCGGGAGACCACCTCGAGAGCCGCACTCTCCGGCGGCAACAGCCGCGCGACGATGCGATCCCTGAATGCTTGTCCGTATCGTGCCACGTCGGATCCACCCGCGCCCCCTCATTGCGTAATCCTATTGAGGCGACAACTCGTGTGACACGGGGGGACGGTGAGGTTCAAGCCGTCGCCGAACCTGCGCGAAGCGGTGTTCGCCGGCGTGAAAAAGGCCCGTCGCAAGGATGCCAGGGCGGGCTGAACCCGGGGGAGGGCGCCGGACCGGCGTCTCCCATTAATCCGTCTCCTTCGCTGCCTGTGCGAAGACCCTCCTGGTGACATTGTTGCGCCACAGGTCCGCCGGTCGTAGATAGCCCAGCGCGACTTCGGCGGAGCGGTGTCGGGTCTGGCGCATCACCTGGGCGAGGTCAGGACCGAGCGATACGGTCTCAGCGAAGTCCTGGACGACCTGCAGCCCCCTCCCTCCTCCACTTCTCCCTTGCATGGTCCATCGCCACCACGATGGCCGCGAGACGGTTCCTCCAATCCACTACCTCCGCCACGCTTCCGCCGGATCGATGGCTGAGCCTGAGCACCGCCAGGAATACCTCGTCCGAGTGCCGCATCAGCGCGATCAGGTGATCGCCCCTGGGGATGCTCGCCCCACTGCGCCAAGCCTTCACCGCGCGCTCCCCGGCATCAGTCCATCGCATGACTGTCTTCGCTCGGGTCCGGTGCAACGTCATGCCCCTGCGGAGCGCTGCCCCCAGCTCCGAAGCACACCTCGCCCTGTGGCTACGAGGATCATCTCCATCGGGCAGTTTTCTGCCCTTCGAAGGCTGCTTTTCGCCCTTCATTCCCACCAGTCCCTATCCTTTCCCGCACTACCCTTCCATTGGACTGTCGGACCGCGGCCGCTTCGGGTCGGCCCCATACCGACATGATCGCATCGTTCGGCTCCAGTGGGCTCGTGAAAGGAGCCGGCGCGTGAAACGAGAGATGGCGGACGCAGCCCGACCGGATAAAGCCTGGCCGACCAGGGCCGCCGAGTACGTCCGCATGTCGACGGACTATCAGCGATACTCGACGGAGAACCAAACGGACGCCATCCGCCACTATGCCGCGGCCCACGGTATCGAGGTTGTGCGCACCTATGCCGATCATGGCAGAAGTGGCCTTAGCATCTCGGGACGCGCCGGCCTGCAGACGCTCCTCGACGACGTCCGTGAGGGTCGGGCCGACTTCAGCCTGATCCTCGTCTACGACGTGAGCCGCTGGGGACGCTTCCAGAATGCGGATGAGAGCGCCTACTACGAATATCTTTGCAAGCGGTCCGGCATCGCCATCGAGTACTGCACAGATGGCTTCGAGAACGATGGCAGCCCAGTCGCCACCATCGTCAAGGGCGTCAAGCGTGCCATGGCTGGGGAATACAGCCGCCAGCTCTCGGCAAAGGTGTTCGCCGGGCAATGCCGCCTCATCGAGTTGGGTTACCGCCAGGGCGGCCCGCCCGGGTTCGGCCTGAGACGCCAGCTCATCGACGGCGCAGGCACCCCGAAAGCCCGACTGTCACGTGGCGAGCACAAAAGCATCCAGACCGACCGGGTCGTCCTCATTCCCGGGCCGCCGGAGGAGGTGGAGACTGTCAACTGGATCTTCCGCAGCTTCGTGGAGGAGGGAAGGAACGAACGCGAGATCGCGGAGCTTCTGAACCGCAGCGGGCAACTCACCGATCTCGGCCGCCCGTGGAGCCGTGGAGCGGTCCACGCGGTGCTCACGAACGAGAAGTATGCCGGGCACAACGTCTGGAACCGGACCTCCTGTAAGCTCGGAGGATCACGGATCAGGAATGAGCCGGCGATGTGGGTCCGGCGCGACGACGTCTTCCCGCCGGTCGTCGACCGTCGCCTTTTCGAGACGGCCAACATCATCATCAGGGAGCGATCGCGAAGCCTGACCGATGAGGAGATGCTCGAGGCGCTGCACGGCCTCCTGTCGAGGCGCGGTTTCCTATCGGGTCTCGTGATCGACGAGACGGACGGCCTGCCGTCCAGCGGTGCGTACGCGACCCGGTTCGGGAGTCTGCTCCGGGCCTATCAGCTCGTCGGCTTCACGCCCGACCGGGACTACCGCTACGTCGAGGTGAACCGTGCCCTTCGGGCGATGTATCCTGGCCTCGTCGGGAGGATCATCGCGGGGATCGAAGGGGCAGGGGGCGTCGTCTCCCGTGATCCGGCAACGGATCTCCTGACCCTCAACGACGAATTCACGGCATCCCTGGTCCTGGCCCGGCATCAGGAGACATCGCGGGGTGCCCATCGGTGGCATGTGAGGATGGAGGCTGCCCTTCGTCCCGACATCACCATCGCGGCCCGCCTTGACGAGGGAAACGAGGCTATCCGCGACTACTACTTCCTGCCACGTGCCGAGACGGGTCTCACCCGCCTGCGCCTCGCGGAGGAGAACGGGTTCTCGCTCGATGCCTTCCGCTTCGAGTCTCTCGATCCTCTGTTCGAACTGGCGGCCCGCACTACCATCCCGGGGGTGACCTGATGTCCTCGCAGCCGGCACCGCTGATCCAGAGCATACCGGTCGACCTGATCGACGTCGTGAACCCTCGCGTCAGGAACCGGAAGGTCTTCCTGGAAATGATGGAGAGTATCGCGGCCGTCGGTCTCAAGCGTCCGATCACCGTGACGCCGCGATCCAGCCCTTCGGGTGCACGGTACGATCTGATCTGCGGGCAGGGGCGCCTCGAAGCCTTCCGGGAACTCGGACAGGCGGCCATTCCTGCTCTGGTGATCTCGGCCGGGACCGAGGAGTGCCTCGTCATGGGGCTGGTCGAGAACGTCGCTCGCCGGCAGCACAACGCGCTTGACCTTCTCCACGACATCGATGGCATGAAGAGACGTGGGCACAGCGATGCCGAGATAGCCCGGAAGACCGGCCTCTCCGGCGAGTACGTCAAGGGAGTTCTGCGCCTCCTCGGGAGCGGTGAGACCCGCCTGCTACGGGCCATGGAGGCCGGCCAGATGCCGGTGAGCGTCGCCATTGCGATTGCCGATGCGGAGGAGGACGATGTCCAGCAGGTCCTCCAGGAAGCCTACGAGCGGAACCTGCTGCGCGGCAACAGCCTCCTGGCGGCGAGACGCCTCGTCCAGCAGCGGCGTGTACAGGGAAGGCGCGTCAGGACGCCAGATGGCAACAAGCCGAAGGCGTTGACGGTGAACGCCCTTCTGCGGACCTACCAGGCGGATGTCGACAAGAAGCGCGTCATAATCCGCAATGCCACCTCCACCCGAAACCGCCTGGCTTTCGTCGTCGAGGCGCTTCGGACACTCCTCGCGGATGAGGGGTTCGTAACGCTGCTCCGTGCGGAGGGGCTGCTCACCATGCCTAAGCCACTCAAGGATCGCCTCGGGGCCGGAGCGGAGGGAGGATAGGAATGGATGGCGGGGGGCTCAAAGGATCAGTTGCGCGGGCGTTCGAGCCGGCAGGGATACAGCTGCGCATCGACCAGCTTCAGATGCTGCGACCCGTGACCGTGAAGGTGCGGCGATCGAAGAAGTTCGCGCAGATTGTGGCCTCGATCGCGGAGGTAGGGGTGATCGAGCCGCCGGTGGTGGTTCGCCATCCGAAGAACCCGAACACTTATCTCCTTCTCGATGGCCACCTCCGGATCGAGGCCCTGCGTCTGGCAGGTGCCGAGGAGGTCCTGTGCCTTGTCGCCACGGACGACGAGGCCTTCACGTACAACAAGCGGATCAGCCGACTGGCGGCGGTGCAGGAGCACCGCATGATTCTGCGGGCCATCGAGAAGAAAGTGCCGGAGGAGCGGTTGGCCCGTGCCCTCAACATCGACGTGGTGACACTCCGCCAGAAGCGCCGTGCCCTGGATGGGGTTTGTCCGGAGGCAGTCGAGATGTTGAAGGACAAGCCGGTAGCGCTGAGCGCTTTCTCCCTCCTGCGCCGGATGCAGCCACTGCGGCAGATCGCGGTCGCCGAGATGATGATCGGCTTCAACTGCTACTCCCGCAGCTACCTGATGACCCTCCTTACAGCCACTCCGGAAAGCCAATTGGTCCCGAGCAGTAGGCCGAAGCAGGTCCGGGGGCTCACGCCAGACCAAGTGGCCTTGATGGAACGGGAGTCGGCGCATCTTGAAAGGGAGGTGAAGGTGGCGGAGCAGAGCTATGGGGCGGACAACCTCCACCTTGCTGTCACCGTCGGCTATCTGAAGAAACTCCTCGCCGTTCCGAGGATCGGAAGATACCTCAGGGCATCCCATCCTGATCTTCTCGACGGCCTCCAGAAGATCACCGAGGCCGATCCAACAGGGGCCTGAGCCTCCTAAAACGCAAAACCCGCTGCATCCGCTGGAAGAGGCTGAGCTGTCAGATCACGCTAAGCGCCACGTCGTCGCATTTTCTCATGCGGCCTCTTCCTCATAGGCTTCCAGGTCGATCTTCTGAATCTTGATCGTCTGAACGGTGCGCACGCCGATGTCGTGCTCGATCATGAGGCGGGCAAGTTCGGAGCCGTCGAGCAGCACGATGCGGTGCACCCTGAACGCTGCCCTCGCCTTGCGGGCCGCCAGCGTGAAGCGGCTGGTGGTGACGAAGACCCCCTTGCTGGCACCATGCTCGAGGAGCGCGCCGGCGAAGCCCTGGATCACCGGAGCTCCCACGGTATTGTCTTCCGCATACCGTTTGGCCTGGATGTAGACGGCATCGAGGCCGAGCACATCCTCGCGGATCACGCCGTCGATGCCGCCATCGCCGGAGCGTCCAAGCCTTTCGGCGGCATCGCGGCGCGAGCCGCCGTACCCGATCCTGACCAGCAGATCGATGATGACCTGTTCAAAGGCCGCCGGATCGAGCTTGCGGAGGCGTGCCAGCAGCATCGTTTCCAGTTCGGCCCGCAGATCCCGGTCGGCTGCCTCGAGGCGCTCCTCGGGCGTTCTCCCCAGGTCGAGGGCGGGATCGGGCAGTGCCGGCTGAGGGGCAGTTTCAGCACCATCCGTCTCGGTCCTGGAGGCAGCAAATTCCGGAAAGCGCCGCAGATAGGCAATGGTTATGCGTTCTGGTGGGGCGGCCAGGATGCCGCGCCCCCGCTCCGTGATCTCGTAGCGACCCCGTGCGATGCGCTGGACGGCGCCTGCCCTGCTGAGATAGGCCAGTGCCCAATGCGTGCGGTTGGCGATCGTCGTCTGCCGGCCGCTCGGGAGCAGCGTGTGCCGCTCCTCATCCGTCAGGCCGTGTTCAACGGCCATAACTTCGATGAGCTCACCCGTGGAGACCTGTCCGGTCACGAGGCGCCGGAGGACCGGCAGCATCAGGCTCTGGAAATCTGGAATACTCATCGCTCACCGGTTCGACAGCTGGGCAGCAATGTGCTGCCAGACGGGAAACAGCCTCGGGCCAATCCGGGCAGCCTGGAAGTGCAGCCGGAGCGATAATTCATCAAGGACGCGGCAGATTCTCCAACCCCGCTACCTCGGAAACCCATTGACGGCGTTGGCTGACGGTCAGGACATCCCGTCATCCCCGGCAGCCGTCCAGATCCCGCGGGTGGGGTTGTTGCGCCACAGATCGGCCGGTCGCAGATAGCCGAGAGCGACCTCGGCGGAGCGGTGGCGGGTCTGTCGCATGACCTGGGCGAGGTCGGCGCCCCGCTCGCCGGCGGCGGTGGCGAGCCCCGCGCGCAGCGAGTGCCCCGAGAAGCGCTCCCACCCCTCCAGCCCGGCCGCCTCGGCTGCCCCCTTCACCAGCCGCCACACCGCCTTGTCCGACAGCGCGGCGGTGGAGAGCTTCCCCGCCTTGCTCATGCCCACAAAGAGCGGCCGCTCCCGATCGGAGCCCCCGCCGGTGATGTCGGAAGCCCCCTTCCGGAAGG
>NZ_JHWD01000055.1 GCF_000622225.1 Roseomonas mucosa ATCC BAA-692
ATAGCGCTTCATCCGGCCTGATGACCCCCTGCGTTGTGCCAAGAACATACCGTTCAATGGTGCGTCAGGCACGGTGCAGACTGTCCAGATAAGGCACGGAGCTCCTCCTGGGCATAGGCGTGGCTGCCGAAGCGACCCGTCAGGTCACGGTCGAGGCGGTGCTTCGCGCCGGAGGCGTGAGCCAGCTCGTGCAGGCCCGTGGCGCAGTAGCCCTCCGGCGTGGCGAAGGCCGCGCGCGGCGGCATCTGGATGTGGTCCGTCGCCGGCCAGTAGTAGGCGCGGTCGCCTCCTTCCCGGAACGCCACGCCGCTGTTGCGCATGATCGTCTCGGCCGCCTCGGGCGTGCGCCAGGAGGCCTTCTCGGTGGACGGGGCCTCGAAGCTCGGGATGCCCTCCACCTGGCTCGCGTGGAACACCGTGTACGCACGAAGCACCGGCACGGTGCGGGTGCCCTCGCCTCCCGCCTCGGGTGCGGCGTCGCCGTCCCGCAGGGTCAGCTTGCGGAAGAAGAAGACGCGGCTGCCGCGCTCGCCGCGGCGGACCTGCCACCCCTTCTCCTCGGCCTGCCTGTAGGTGAGCCAGCGGGGATCCGTGCCGGCGAAGGCCAGGCCGGTCATGCCCAGCAGCAGCACATTGATCCCGTGGTAGCGGCGCCCGGTGACCCCGTTGCGGGGCGACAGCGGACCGGCACCGGCCTTGTCCTGGTCCCAGGGCCGGCGCCACGGCACCGTGCCGGCCTCCAGGGCCTCCACGATCTGGCTGGTGATCTCGGCGTAATGGTCGCGGGGAGCCGGGCGATCGGCGGTCTGACGGCGAGGCTGAGCCATCGGTGTTCCCTTTCATCTTCTCGGAACACCTCCCCAGCCCCGCATCCGGGCGGGCCGGGGCAAGGGCGCGCGGAGCGCGGGAGCGCAGCGACGAACCCTTGCGGCGGCCGGACCGGTGCGGAACGGCCTCTCCTCTCCCGCTCTCCTGATCTCCTACTTTCCCGATTTCGTGGTTGCCCGCTTTCCTGATCTCCAGATGTACTCGATGTCCGGCGCTCGGACGTTCGGTCCGGATTCTCAGGGTGATCCGTCCGGGCGTCGCGCCACCTCGGCGACGAAGGGCGATGCCGAAGGCTCATCCCAGTCGAAGCAAGGGAAATCCGGGAGGGCCGGGCCGTCGGCGTCGAACAGCAGGTACTCGCAACCCTGTCGGCGGGCTTCGACCATGAGGGCCCAGAGCGTATCGGCGATGTCCGGGCGCTCGTCATGGGCGTAGACGAACCAGCCATAGGGCATCGCGCCGCAGCACACCTCGCCGCGCACCCCGGCCTGGGCCGCGCCGATCAGGCAGGTGCGGTCCTCCAGCGCGAGGTGGGCGGTGGACAGGTCGAGGAAGCGGCGAACATGGGTCATCGGATCGCCCTCAGATCGAGCTGGAGACGTGTCGAGGCGCGGCCGGCACCGGCACCGCGAAGGCGTGCAGCCCGTCCCAGGTCAGGGCGCCGCAGGCCGGCATGCGCCCTGCCGCCAGGGCATCGCGGCTTCGGGAGAGGTGCGACTGCCGGACCCGGCCATGATCGGGCTTGCAGCAGGGAACGCCCGGCGCGACGAAGCACACCGGGCAGGCCACCAGCAGGGTGGGGTCGCCCTGGTAGGCACTGCCGCAGCGGGTGCAGGCGAGCGCCTCGCCGGCATCGGCCAGTGGAAGCGATCGGGAGAGCGCGGCGGGTGCCCGGGGAGCGAGGCGGCGGATTTCCATGGGGATGTTCCTTTCCGAACAACTCCCAGGCCGCCGCGGCGCCGTTCCTCCGGGGCAGGGGCGCCGCATCGCGGCGGGCCGCCAGGCCCTTGCCCTTGCGGCGGAGGACGGGGTGCGGCACCCCTCCCGCCCCGTTCCGCGGTATCCGGTTCACACCTCTTTCTCGACTCTTCCCTTCATCGGACCGTCGGCGGCCGCCCCCTCAATCGGTGCCCAGGGTAAGCGGCATCATGGCCGGCGGTGCCGAGCGCTTCTGGACTTTGGTGAGTGGCCTGAGCGAGCGGCTCCAGCGGTTTTTGTCGACCGGCGGTCCCCGATCGACGCGGACGCGGCTTCCGCTGCTCCACGAGCGTCCACGGATGCGGGTCTCGAGAGACCAGCCGGCGGCCGTCAGGCTGCCACCGTCCTCGTCTTCGCGGGTGTAGGTGACGATGCCCGTGAAGCCCCGCGCGGCGGCTTCGCGGGCAGCCCAGCCGTAAAGCTGTGAGCAGGCGTTCCAGGCCAGGGCGCGTGGCACATCGCGGCGCAGGCACAGCCGGTTCACCTCGACGATGCCCCGTCCCATCAACCCCCTCGCAACGGGATTTCCCACCATCACCACGCCCAGCCACGTCGGGCCATTCGCGATGGCGGCCCCATAGCGCCAGACGGTCGGTGCCGCGTTATGGGCGTGGTGGCGACGCACGAACCCCGCCGCTGCCGCGAAGCTCACCGGCCGGATCGCCAGCTTCCAGTCGAGCAGCAACTGGCCGCAGCCGGTGTCGGCGATGCGCCGGAGGCGGTGGCCGAGCATTTCCTCGGCACCTAGATGCCGCAGCAGGTCGCGTGCCCAGGCCGGATCGTCAGCCATGCCGGCGCAGACCTCCTCGTGGGCGGCCAGGCAACAGGTATCGAGCAGGAAGGCGTGGTCGGACCACGCCTCCGCGATCTCCAGTACCGACGGCTCCCCGCAGTGCTGGCATAGGGCGGGCTGGATCGGGGTCACGGCTCAGGCCGCCGCACGGCCGCATCGCGCGGCACAGTGACGGTGCAGTTCCGCCGCCACGTTGCCAATCTCGGCGAACACGGGGCCGTAGTCGGGCACTATCTCCAGCCGCCGGAAGCGATGGTCGTCGGCAAAGAAGGCTTCGCCGAGCCGGGGTTCGAGCAGTGCGATGCCGCGCACCTTCAGGACCCGGGCCAGCCGGAGCAGCAGCACGGCAACGTGTCCGGCCGGCCCGTCGCGTTCCTGCAGCCGATCCATGGCCCTGCGAAGGGCAGGGATCGACCTGCCGTAGCGGGCGAGGTCCGCCGCGGTGAAGATGTCGGCGTGCTCGGACGTGTAGCCGTAATGGATGCCGTAGACCTCGGGGGTGCGGTCGTCGATCTGGCACGACCAACGCAGCCCCTCGTGCAGGATCGGACGCGGCGTATCGTCCCAGCGAAGCAGTGGCCGCAGGTCGCCGTACCGTGTGGGTTGCACGTCGCCACGCGAGTACATGACCAGAGCTTCGAGATGTGCGTAGGCGCCCTCTCGCGAGGCATGGCCCAGATAGGGCCGCACTACGAGGAAGCGCGGAAGATGTGCCGGATGAGGCATGTCTCGGATCCTGTGGATCGTGATGGATCGGGCAACCGGATGGACGTGTTGCTCCCTCAGGCAGGCAGGGCGTCCTACGAGGCGGCGAGCGCCGGCCGCGATAGCGCGGTCCGAACCTCCAGCCGCCAGAAGGCAAACCATTCGACGAGGTCGGCGCCCGATACCGGCTCGTCGGCGTCGAAGGCGTCGGCCTCGAAGATCAGCGCCTGGTCGAGGAGACGGCGCATGGCCGGAGCACGCGCGAGGAGCGCGACATAGGCCTTGGCCTGCTCCGTGCCGCGGAGTGTTCCGTCATGGGCAACGGCCACCTGTGTCGCGGGGCTGGCTTCGGTCCTGATAAGGCCGTAACCGTCTGACACCACATCCTCCAGCACCAGGATGGAGAGGTCCTGGCCGTCGGTGAGCGGCGTGATCCTGCTCATCGGCGGGCCTCCTGCTGGGCAGGCACACGGACAGTGGAGGCGTGATCTGCCAGGAAGCCAGGCAGCATGGCGCCTGCAAGGAGGATGCAGACGATCAGGGCGAGGCCGGCGATGGCCTTCATGTCCTCGTGACGTCCCTGGCGCCTGGCGAGCCGTTCGTGGAGATCCATGGATCTCATCCTTCTGCTGAGTCTTCTTCCCGAAGACCCAGCCCGCCGGCCGCCCCTGCCGGGGTGGGGCAAGGGCGCCGCGGAGCGGCGGGAGGCGTGAGCCGACGAACCCTTGCCGCGCGCCGGGAGAGGGTGGCAGCGCCCTCCCCCGTCCTGCTCATTCGCCCTTCCCCGTCCTCCTCAGAGGATCGCGGTCACTTCCCGGCCGCTTGGACCGACGATACGGATCGTGCTGCCGATCTGGTCCTCCACGATGTGCAGTTCGATGCTACCCTTCTGAAGGCTACGCAGCTCCCAGCGAATGTTGCGCAGATGCTCGACAATGCGGGCCGCCGTGGCCGCGTCGCCGTCCAGGAGGAGGGTGCGAGAGAGGTCGCGGGCCTCGGCCGAGAAGGCTTCCAGCTGGCGATCGCTGCTGTCGTTGCCGACGTCCTCGTTTTCCGCGAAGAACCCCTCGACCAAGGCGTCCGAAAGGTCCCCGGGCTCGGTGCCGCGCACAACCACGAAGCTCGGCATGCCATCGAACGACGGCTCATCGGTGAAGAAGAACGGAACCGCCGCCTCGTGCATTACGGCGGGCTGTGCCCATTTCCTGGCATCCGCCGCTACCATGAGGCGTGCGGAAAGCGTCTCGACCACCTGGTACTCGGCGTCCTGCGGCGCGCTTCCGGACCGTATCGTCGAGCCCGGAAATTCCTCGTCAGATCCTTCGGCATCGGTCGCAACCGCCGAGATCGCGCGCACCACGCGCAGGGTGTCATACTCGCGATAGCCCTCGAATCTGGAATCCGCCACGACCACCCGCGGCCTGTCCGACCATCCGCGCAGAATCAGATCGAGGTTCATTGCACTGCATTGTTCGATGCCGAGTGCGTCGGTCAACAGCACCTCCGTACCCGGCGTGCCAAGCACGACAGGTCCGGGAAGCTCCTCGATACGGTGGCGTGTGACGTCGGTGTTCAGACGCCAGGGTGTGAGCGGGATCCGCACAGACGGAAGCTCGATACCCATCGCCTTTGCCCGACGGGCATCGTCGAAGGGCAACGAGTGCGTGGTTCCAAGAGCGACGGCTTCCAGCAGCGCTCGCTCGGCGCGGGCCCGCATGGCTCGGAAGAAGTCGTTGTCGATCGGTTCGTTCCGCACCGGGAGCACCAGCCGCAGGTCCGGCGCCGAGACCACGTCCACGAAGACGTTACGGGTCGGTCCGCCAACCTCGGCAAGCGCGACAGCCGCTCCGCACTCCACGACATGGCCATGGAAGTTCAGGTAGAGGCGCCTGTCCCAGCCGCGGTGCCTGTCGAACAGGTCCAGCACCTTGGGGCCGACCTCCCGGAAGACGCCCAGCCGCAGCCCCTGCCATTCCACGACGTGCTCGGCGCCTTCCAGGAAACCCGGCTGCGGCTGCGGCCGGCCGTTCAGCGTCACCGGCAGGGGGTAGAAGCGGCACGCCCGCTCGACCGCCCGCTCGACCACCGGGAACAGTAGCTCGGTGCCCACCACCATCTCCGGGTCGGGTAGCACGGCGGCCTCGGCCTCACCGCAGAACACAGCCCGACTCAGCGTCACCCGCTGCCCGCGCGAGCGCACAGTGACGCCGCGCGAGGCCAGCGAGAACACCCCCATGCCGGCGGCGTTCTCCACGAGGTCGGTGCGCTCGTCCCAGGCGGAAGCACCGAAGGTCACCAGCCTGGCCATGTCGGTGATGCCATGGCCGTCGTCGCGCACTGCCAGGGTGGCGCGGCCCTCCTCGCCGAGGAGCTCGATCCCGACGCGGGTGGCGCCGGCGCGGCGGGCGTTCTGAAGCACCTCGGCCAGCACGGTAGGCAAACCCTGGTTGAACAGTTCCGGGCTCTTGCGCAGCACCTTGTCGCCCAGGGCGCCGCGGATCCGGGTGACGGGAACACAGGGGTTAGGTGAGACGGGGGTGATGTGGGGCACGGGTGGAATCTCCTGCTGGTCTTCTTCTTGAAG
>NZ_JHWD01000056.1 GCF_000622225.1 Roseomonas mucosa ATCC BAA-692
CCCATGGCTATCGCCGCCGGCTCGCCGAGCACGGCATGCTCTGCTCGATGAGCCGCAAGGGGAACTGCTGGGACAACGCGCCGATGGAGAGCTTCAATCGTGTCGTCAATGCCCAGAATGACTGGCCCATCCGGCGCGAAGGCTGTGATCAGGTGCGCCAGCAGAAGACGCGATGCTGCCCGGGGGCTCCAGACCGCCCGGTTGAGCACCCGATGATAGTTCACGAAGCGCCGCTCCTGCGCGAGCCCGCTGATCTGCAACAGGCTGGTCACCGTACGTTTGCCGGGTGCCAGGATAGCCCCGATCAGCAGCACCTCCGCGTGTTGCCAGCTGCGCTGGAAAAACAGCGGCGCAAAGCTCAGGATCACCGCGGCGAAGCGGGATGGCAGGTGAAGCATGGCGGCGTCTCTTGGCGGGGACACGCCAGCCTAGCCAGTCACCCGCCTCGCCGCCTACGCCTGCCTCAGATGGCCAAAGTCGAGCTTAGTGACGCTCGTAAGGGCGACGCTAAGGACGGGGGCGGGATGGAGATCATCACCGGGGTAGAGCGACGTCGTCGCTGGCGCGCCGAGGACAAGCTGCGCGTGCTGGCCGAGGCGGCGCAGCCTGGGGCGCGGACGTCCGAGGTAGCCCGGCGGCATGATATCAGCCGCGGCCTGCTCTGGTACTGGCGGCGTCAGCTGCGGCAGGGCCGCCTGGTGGTTCCCGGTGCACCCGAGCCGGTGTTCCTGCCGGTGCAGGTGAGCGACCCGGTCCCTCCCGGGCCTGCGGCACCCGCCGTGGCGGTTGCGGACCCACGGATCGAGATCGCGCTGCCGGACGGCACCTGCGTGCGGGTGGGGGCTGACGTGGACACGGCGGCGCTGCGGCGCGTGCTGTCGGTGCTGCGGCGGTGATCCCGGTTCCCGCTGGTGTGCGGGTCTGGCTGGCGGTGGGCCACACGGACATGCGCCGCGGCATGAACGGGCTGGCGCTGCAGGTGCAGGAGGCACTCGGGCGCGACCCGCACGCCGGGGACCTCTATGTCTTTCGGGGCAAACGCGGCGACCTGGTCAAGATCCTTTGGCATGACGGGCTCGGCATGTCGCTCTACGCCAAGCGGCTGGAGCGGGGACGTTTTCTGTGGCCCGCGCCTGCGGGTGGCGCCGTGTCCATCTCGTCGGCGCAGCTGGCCTACATGCTGGATGGTATCGACTGGCGGAACCCGCAGCACACCTACCGACCGCAAGTCGCGGGCTGATCCTGCTGGGGGCGACGGTGATTGTGCTGGCGGTGGGTTCCGCTGTCTGATTCACTCATCCCATGACGCGCGCGCCGGACCAGACCGGAGACGTTGAGGCGCTCCGCGCTGCCCTGGCTGCGGAGCGTGAGGCGCGCATCGCCGCCGAGGCTCGTGCGACAGGCTTGGAGGCACGCGCCACGGGTGCCGAGGCGATGATCGCGCACCTCAAGCTGGTCATCGCCAAGCTCCGGCACGACAAGTTCGGCGCCTCCTCCGAGCGCGGCCGCAAGCTCATCGACCAGCTGGAGCTGGAGCTCGGCGACCTCATCGCAACCGTCGCCGAGGAGGCGGCGCGGGCGGAGAGCCAGGGTGGGGAGCGACCCGGGGCACCACCGCACCGCAAGCCCGTCCGGGGTCCTCTGCCCGCTCACCTGCCGCGCGAGCGGGTGGTTGTGCCGTCGCCCGCCGCCTGCCCCTGCTGCGGCGGCAAGCTGTCCAAGCTCGGCGAGGACATCACCGAGACCCTCGAGGTGGTGCCCCGTAGCTGGAAGGTGATCCAGACCGTGCGCGAGCGGTTCTCCTGCCGGTCTTGCGAGACCATCACCCAGCCGCCCACGCCGTTCCACCCCATCGCCCGCGGGCGCGCCGGGCCGAACCTGCTGGCCATGATCCTGGAGGCCAAATTCGGCCAGCACCTGCCGCTCAACCGCCAGAGCGAGACCTACGGCCGCGAGGGGGTGGAGCTGAGCGTCTCCACCCTGGCCGACTGGGTCGGCACCGCCGCGGCCGTGCTCTCGCCGCTCCACGCCCTCGTCGCGGCGCATGTCCTGGCCGCCGAGCGGCTGCACGGGGACGACACCACCGTGCCGCTACTCGCCCGCGGCAAGACCGTCACGGCCCGGCTCTGGACCTACGTGCGGGACGCCCGGCCCTTTGCCGGACCGGCCCCACCGGCCGCGCTGTTCCAGTTCTCCCGCGATCGCACGGCCGAGCACCCCAGGCGCCACCTGGCCTCATACGATGGGATCCTGCAGGCGGACGCCTATGCCGGATTCGGCGAACTCTACCGCCCCGACCGCAAGCCAGGGCCGATTACCGAGGCCGCCTGCTGGGCGCACCTCCGCCGAAAGGCGTTCGAGCTGGCCGAGGTTGCCCGCGCACCACTCGCGGCCGAGGCCGTGCGGCGCATCGACCGCGTGTTCGAGGCCGAGCGCGAGGTGAACGGGTGCCCCGTCGCGGAACGTCTGGCCCATCGCCAAGCCGTCGTGGCCCCGCTCGTCGCTGAACTCCACGCCTGGATGCTGGAGACCAGGGGCAGGATGTCGCGCCACAACGACGTCGCCAAGGCGCTGGACTACGCCCTCACGCGCTGGGAGGCGTTCACCGGGTTCCTGGCCGATGGCCGGGTTTGCTTGACCAATAATACGCCCGGCTTCATTGAGTGACACGTGCCCATTCACGGGTTCCGATAGAGGTGATGCGTTTGGGTTGTTTGGTGAACCAGAGCCAAGCGTCACAGCATGCGTCGACGATGGCGTCGTAGGTTTTGAACACGCGGTTGCTGAGCTTGTTGGAGCGCAGGTAGGCCCAGACATTCTCTACCGGGTTTAGCTCCGGGCTATAGGGCGGCAGGTGCAGGAGCGTGATGTTCTCGGGCACGCGCAGCTTGTCCCCGGTCTGATGCCAACCGGCGCCGTCGATCGTCAGCACGGCATGCGCGCCTGGGGCGATGTTGGCGCTGATTTCGGCCAGGTGCAGGTTCATCATGGCCGCGTTGGCGAACGGCAGCACCAGGGCTGCCCCCGTGCCACGGGCCGGGCAAATGGCTCCGAACAGGTAGGCCCAAGCGTATCGCAGATCGCGCGGTGCCGCCGGCCGCGAGCCGCGTTCGGCCCACACGCGGGTCAGCGTGCCTTGCTGGCCGATGCGGGCCTCGTCCTGCCACCAGAGCTCGAGCGGCTTGCCGCGGGCGTGCTCGGGCAAGGCTGCATCTACGAGGGCGGCGAAGTTGCCTTGAAAGACGTCTGCGCCGCGGCGTTGTGGCCGGGGTGGCGAGGGCGGGCCACCAGGCGGCGGAAGCCCAGCCGACGCAGCACGGTGCTGATCGTGCGTTCGGCCAGCACGATGCCAAACCTGGTCTCGATCGCTCGCGCGAGGTCAGCCCTGCGCCAGCGGACAACGCCGTGCTCTGCCAGATCTGGGCCACGGCGAACCCATTCGGCGACCTCACGCTCCTGCTCGGGCGAGAGCAGTCGCTTTGGGCCAACATCGCCTTGTCGGTCGGTAAGGCCGGCCAATCCTTCCTCGTTGTAGCGGTGCACCCAATCCCGCAGCGTCTGCCGATCCATTCCAGCCGCTTGCGCCGCTTCTGTCCGTGAACTGCCCTCCATCACCAAGGCCAGTGCCAGCATTCGACGAGAGGCCGCAACGCTGCCACAGCGGCACGCTGCTCGACGTAGCCCGGATGCATCCAGCTCATCCCGGGTGATCTTGATCGGTGCCGCCATACTGACCTCCGCGAATCGCTGCAGAGAACAGCGAATCACGTCAGTGCAGGTCAGGAAATCCCAAGAGAGTCGGCCATATCAGCCGAGCGTATGAGGCTTGGCTCGCCCGCTGCGCCGCGTTCGGTGGATGGGACAGAGGCGGCGGCACGCCCGGTAAGGGCTCGCCCTGGGCTTGCGTCTCGGCGGTCCGCTGTGCCGCCCGACCGGTGGCGTTGCCGTGCCGTTCCACGAGGGCCCGGACCGCATCTCCGAGGTTGCGCAGCAGGTGCCAGCGATCCGCTACCTGGATTGCACCGGGCGCGCCCTGCCGGACCCCGTCCGCGTAGGCGCCCGCCCGGCCTCGGGCCACGATCTCCACGCCAGGGTGCTGGCGCAGCCACGCCGCCAGGGTCTCCGCTTGGCGGTCGGGCAGCAAGTCGACGGCGCGATTGCGCTCTAGGTCGACCAGCGCCGTGCCGTAGTGATGGCCTCGGCGCCAAGCCCAGTCGTCCACCCCGAGCACCCGGGGCGTCGCTGCCGGCATGGCGTCCCGGCCCTCCGCGCGGGTGATCCGCAGCAACGTGTCCGGGCTGGTCGCCATGGCTAGACGCTCGATCAGGCGCGCGCCGGCCTCGCCCCCGAGCGCCAGGCCTACACAGCGCTGCAGATCGCCCAGTCGCCGGGTCCGCCGTGCCCCGGCGGCCGCAACCTCCGGGAGCCGCTCGGCGAAGGTCTGCCGGGTACAGGTCGGGTCGAGGCAGCGGAACCGCCGTGCCTGGAGACGCAGCGTCACAGGGCGGCCCTGCCATGGCAGATCAGCGAGGCGGCGTTGGTAGTGGCTGTGAACGCGCCGTGACGACGTGCCGCAAGCTGGGCAGGCGGCGGCCTCGGGAGGTAGCGTGGCGGCGATGATGATGTGATCGGAAGCGGGCAGGACCTGCTGAACCAGCAGCCCCGCTGGAAGCAGAGGCAGGAGACGCTTGGACAATCCCAGCTTTCAGAGAGAGGAACGACGCCCCTCCAATGTGATCATCCTACCCCGGAACGACGAGCCCACAGCACGGAATTTGCGGGAGAACCAACTCACGAGTAGCATTGACAATCGGCCACATGAAGGCCGACGGCCGCCTCGCCCGCTGCGCCCTCAAGGGCACCATCGGCGACGCCCTCCACGCCGTCCTCTGCGGCTGCGGCCACAACATCCGCAAGATCCTCGCCCACCTGCGGGCTCTCTTGCTCGCCTTTCTCGCCAGCCTCGTTCAGGCCCTCACACAGACCAGCCGCCATCCAGCAATGGGCCGAACAGCCTGATCAGGTTGTTCAGAGCCGACTACCCAACTTCGTCCGATCCTGCTCTTTCACCGCGGCGGTACGGCAGGAGCGCAGTCTCCTCACCGCCGAGGATCACCGATCACTCGGACAGGGCCGCTCCATCCAACGACGGGGCATCCGGGATCATGGTCACCACGTCACCGCCTCATGCCGGGAGATACCCCGGCGTCGTCGGTGTCCTGATCCTTGGCGGATGTCGCCCTCTCAGGGGCGTGGCTAGCCCGGATGGCATCCAGGCCCCGGCGGGTCACGACGAACAGGGTGCATCCAAGGGACGGCGAGGCCTGTACCAGACTGGAGGCCTGGAGCCGTTCGAGGGTCGGCCTCAGGGCCGCCGTGCGGACACCCAGGGCATGGGCGATTGCCTTGTCGGAGAGGAGGCCCCGCGAGCGCCCGACCTCCCGCAGAACCCGGAGGGCAAGGCCATGGGGGCCTGCCGAGGAGAGGTCGGCCATCCCGTGGGTCCGGATGGCGGTATCGGCGACCCCACCCAGGGCCTCGATCATGCCTTGAATGCGGAACTCCCCCGGGGTGGCGCCGGTGCGGGTGGCCAGGAGGATGGCAGCATCGGCGAGGCCCACATGCAGGACCTCCTGGACCTCCGTCCTGCCCCCGGCGATGGCCTCGACAAGGGAGGCGGTGACGCCACTCAGCTGCTCCAGGGCGAGGCGGTCCTGCCCGGATCGGATGGCGTCGGAAAGCTCTGCCGTGAGCTGGGCCGCCTCGGCCGGATCCGTCGACATGAGTGATCTCCCTGGATGTCCAAGGAGGAGGCTCAGGGGCATTGTCACGTTGTTTGGGGACCGAGCAAGTTTGACCGCGAGGCGGAGTTTGCGTG
>NZ_JHWD01000057.1 GCF_000622225.1 Roseomonas mucosa ATCC BAA-692
TGAGGTGGTCCCCGACCGTCGGACAGTTTGGCGGCTGTGATAAGCTCGGCTCTGATTTTCGTCAGGCCGCCAGTCTCTCCATTCCGGCTGTCCCATATGCCTCGTCAGGCGTGCGCCCGGCCAGGGCGGAATGGGGTCGTCCGGCGTTGTAGTAGCCAATCCACCTGGCGAGCCCGGCCCGAAGCTCCGAGCCGGTCTCGAAGGCGTGCAGGTAGACGCACTCGTATTTCAGGCTGCGCCAGAGCCGCTCGATGAAAACATTGTCCATCCAGCGTCCCCGTCCATCCATGGAGATGCGCACCCCAGCCCGTTGCAGCACGCCGGTGAACCGCGGCGAGGTGAACTGGCTACCCTGGTCGGTATTGAAGATTTCGGGCCGCCCGTGCCGGGCCAATGCTTCCTCCACAGCTTCGAGGCAGAACTCGACATCCATGGTGTTCGACACCCGCCAGGCCAGCACCTTGCGGGTCGCCCAGTCCATCACCGCGACCAGGTAGAGGAAGCCCCGGCGCATCGGGATGTAGGTCAAATCGGCACACCAGACCTGGTTCGGGCGCCCGATCGCCAGATCCCGCAGCAGGTAGGGGCACACCCGGTGCTCAGGGTTCGGCACGGTCGTCCGCGGCCGCTGGTAGATCGGCGCCAAGCCCATCTTCGCCATCAGCCGCCGCACCCGCTTGCGGCCGACCACGTAGCCCTCGCGCCGGAGATGGCGCGCCATCTGCCGAGATCCGTACCAGGGCGTCTCCAGGAACTGCGCATCGATCAGCCGCATCAATTCCAGGTTCAGCGGCGTCTCGCCCCGAGGGCGGTGATAGAACCCGCAGCGGCTGATCGAGACCAACTCGCACTGGCGCAGGATCGAGAGCTGTGAGTGATCGGGCTCGATCATCTGCCGTCGTCGCTCCAGGCTCATCGTCCGGACGCCTTGGCCAAAAAATCCCGCTCCACCAGCAACTGCCCAATTTTCGCGTGCAGCTTCTCAACCTCCGCCTCGGAGGTCCTCGCGCTCTCCTCGGCCGCCGACTTGCCCGAGAACACCCCGGTCATGCCCTCCACGGCCTGGCGCTTCCACTCGCCCACCATCGTCTGATGGATGCCGTGCCTGGCCGCCAGCTGTGCCGTCGTCAGCTCACCCCGCAGCGCCTCCAGCGCCACCTTCGCCTTGAACTCCGCTGAATACCGCGTCCGCTTCCCCGTCATCAGGTCCGTCCTTCTCAGGGCGAACCGAGCTTATCCGCCTGTCCGAATTCCGGGGACCACCTCAGGATCACCGCGGCGAAGCGGGGTGGCAGGTGAAGCATGGCGGCGTCTCTTGGCGGGGACACGCCAGCCTAGCCAGTCACCCGCCTCGCCGCCTACGCCTGTCTCAGATGGCCAAACTCGAGCTTAGATCCGAGCTACGTCGGCCTTGATAGGCCTGCACCATAGTCTCGCGCCGGGCAGGCGGCCGTCGAGCACAAGGCGAAGGTCAGGCGGGAAAGGATGGCCGAGGGTTCTGGAGGCTCGATGTGACTCTGACTGCACCTCGGATTCTCGGACAATTCGCATCGGATGTTGGGGGAGCTAAGCTGATGCCATGACCATCGGTGTAACACCTGCCTCGCACTCCGGCATCTCGAATCAGGCCCAGGCGGAGCAGGCGGCGGCCAAGATACGGCTTGAGCGACTGCGGGTCATCGCCAGCGCGGTGAACGCCGGCGGCGACATCGAAACCATCCTTGATCGCGTTCTGTTGGCCGTCTGCCGCGGCGAGCCCTGGCCGCGGGGCGGGATCATGGCCGTCAACCGGCAGAGTGGCTACTCCGAGATGGTCACGGGGTACGACCCCGACGGCCCGCTACCCGGTCGGCCGCGCCGCTGGGCCCTGGTGACCAGCCCCGTCCCCCTCGTGGCCGAAACGCGCCGCCCTCTCGTCATCGTGGACGCCCAGCGCTCCGAGCGTTACCCAGGCTACCAGGAGGACGCGCGGGCGCGAGGCTATCGTACCGTTGCTCTTCTCCCCCTCGGGTGCACCAACGCCGAGGAGCACGAAATGGTCCTTTCCCTCCACACCCGCGAGCGCACGCAGGTGACAGACGAGGAATTGGAGTTCCTCACCACCGTCGCCCACCTCGTTGCCCTGGCGGTGGAGAAGGTGAAGCACCTGCAACGCGAACAGCGCGAGCGGGAGCGCCTCCGGCGGGTGTTGGAAGCCGGGGCGGGGCTGATGGAGCTGGTACTGGAGGGGGCGGCGCTCTCCTTGGTCGCGGGCATGGCCGGTGCAATCCTCCCGCACCCCATGCTGATCCTGGACTTCATCACGGGTAGCATCCTCGCCAGCGGCTCGCCCTTGCCCGAGCGGCTGGACGAGCGCGGTTGGCGGGAGCTGGCGCAGGGGCCAGCGGGGCCGGTGCTGGCCGGTCTAGCGGGCCGCTCGGCGCCGGGTGAGGTGGTGCCGCTGGATCTCTCGGCTTTCGGGCTGGCCGGAACCCTGCCGGTGGCAGTGGAGCCGCTGCGGGTGGAGGGGGAGACGGCTGGCCTTCTCCTCGTCTTTCCTGGGGAACGGGGCATGGACAGCCTGGACCGGGTGGCGGTGCAGGAGGTGCGCTTCGCCCTCGCCGCCCAGGTCATGCGCCATCACGCTGAGGCGAAGCGGGAAGCGCGGGATCTGGCCGATCTCATGGAGCAGCTCTTCCGCAGCGGCGCGGCGGAGCCGGCCTGGATGCGCGCGCGCGCCGCGCGGCTGGGACTGGATCTCGGCCGGCGCACCCGCCTGCTCGCCGTGGCCCTGCCCCGGCTGACAGCGGGCATGGCGGAGCTGCGGCGCCTGCTGGCCGCCAGCCTAGGGCGGGCTGTGCCCGGCGCGGTCGCGATCGAACAGGGTGACTGCGTGGCGGTGTTGCTGCCGGACGGCCCCGGCACTCCAGCCCTCGCCCCGATCACCGACGCCGTGCTGGAGCGCCTGCTGGTCGCCCCAATACGGGCCCGCTGGGGCCTGCGCCCGGTGGTGGCCTGCGGCCCCCTCTGCGCTGCGCCCGGTGACTACGGCCTAGCCTGGGCCGAGTGCGGCCGCGTGCTCGACCTGGCCCGGATCTTCGGGCGCGACGGGCCGGTTCGGCAGGAGGGGTTCGGCCCCTCGGCCCTTCTGCTCTCGGCCTTCGACGGCGCGCTGGTGCACGCCTTCATCGAGAGCACGCTCGGCCCGGTCCGGCGGCACGAGGCCGAGCACGGCGGCGACCTGCTGGGCACCGCCACTGCCTTCATCGACGAGGCCTGTCGGTACCAGGCCACGGCCGGGCGGTTGGGCATCCACGTCTCTACCCTGCGCTACCGGCTGCGCCGGCTGGAGGAGCTGTTCGGCCTGGACCTGGAGGATGCCGAGGTGCGGTTCCGGCTTTCCCTTGCCATGCGGCTGACGGCCATCGGCCCTACTTCCAAGGAAAGCTAGGAAAGCTCCGCCTAGCTTTCCTACGAATCGACGGATGCGGGGCCGTTTCGCGGCATGCCACGCTTCCCCACGCAACAGGTTCCGCCCACCCCCGTGAGTTCGGGCGGGCCTGAGGGAGCGCCCCCAATGCCGCCACGCCGCATGCACCTCGTCGCCTATCTGAAGACCGGCCCCACCGCCATGCATGTCGGCGGCTGGCGACACCCGGAATCCACCCTGGACGACATCCTCCGCCCCTCGCGTTACGAGCACATCGCGCGGGTGCTGGAGGAGGCCTGCTTCGACGCGTGCTTCTTCGCGGACTTGTTTGGCCTCTACGACGTGCATGGCGGCAGCTACGATCCCTACCTGCGGCGCGGCGGGCAGATCAGCTTCCTCGATCCCACCGTAGTGCTGCCCGTCATGGCGGCCGCCACGCGGCACCTCGGCCTCGGCGCCACGCTCTCCACCACCTTCCACACCGCCTACCACTTGGCGCGCTGGCTCGGCTCGCTGGACGTGATGAGCGGGGGGCGCGTGGCCTGGAACGTCGTCACCTCCGCCACCGATCTGGAGGCGCAGAACGCTGGCATGGACGAGCTGCCGCCGAAGGACCTTCGCTACGACCGCGCGGACGAGGTGCTGGAAGCCTGCTTCGCGTTGTGGGAGGGCTGGGATTCGGACGCGATGGTGTTGGACAAGCGGGCCGGCGTGCTCGCCGACCCTTCCAAGGTCCGCTACGCCAATTACGAGGGGCAGTGGGTGAAGACCCGCGGCCCGCTCTCCATTCCCCGCAGCCCCCAGGGGCGGCCCGTGATCATGCAAGCCGGCAGCTCCGACCGCGGGCGGGAGTTCGCAGCGCGCTGGGCGGAGGCAATCTTCACCACCCAGCGCGGGGTGGAGGACATGCGCACCTTCCGGGAGGATATCCACGCCCGCATGGCCACGCACGGCCGCGCGCCGGACGACTGCGCCATCCTGCCCGGGATCTCCGTGGTGCTCGGCGAGACGGAGAGCATCGCGCAGGAGCGCGCGGAGTACCTGAACAGCCTCATCGACCCGGAGCTGAGCCTCGCCGCCTCCTCCTCTGGCCTCGGGGCGGACCTGACGAAGCTGGCCGAGGGCAAGACGCTCGCCGACCTCACCCAGGGTAACCAGGGCATGCAGGGCACGGCGGACATGTTGAACCAGACGATGAAGGCCGAGGGGCTGTCGCTGAAGGAAGCCGCACTGAAGCGCGGCAGGGGGCGTGAGATCGTCGGCACGCCTGACATGGTCGCGGACCGGCTGGAGGCGATGTTCACCAGCGGCGCCTGCGACGGCTTCGTGCTGGCCCCCACGATGTTCCCCGGCATGTTCGAAGGGTTCTGCCGCGCCGTGGTCCCGGAATTGCAGCGCCGTGGCCTGTTCCGCACACGATACGACGGAAGCACGCTGCGCGAGAACCTGCGCACCGGCTGATCCCTCCACCGCCAGCCCAGCACAGCAAGGAGTAGCGACACATGACGGGTTTCCCCATCCGACCGACGCGCCGTGGGCTTCTCGGCACGGCGGCAGCCCTCGGCGCCGGTGCGCCGGCAGGGCCCGCCCTGGCGCAGAGCCTGCGCGGCACCACCCTGGTCTTCGCGAGCTGGGGCGGCGCCTACCAGGAGGCGCAGAAGGTCTGCTACTGCGAGCCCTTCGCCGCGGAGACGGGCGCGCGCGTGGTGCAGGATGGCCCGATGAACGCCGCGCGCTTCCGCACCATGGCCGAGAGCGGCGCGCCGGACTGGGACGTGGTGGACGTGACCATCAACACCCTTTTCACCGGCACGCATGACGGGCTGCTGGAGAAGATCGACACCTCCGTCGTGGACACCAACCGCATCGCGCCGCAATTCGTGCACGAGTACGGGATCGGCTGCATCGCCTGGTCCTACAACCTGGCCTACAATACCAAGACCTTCCCCGCCGGCCGGCGCCCGACCACCTGGGCGGACCTGTTCGACACGCGCAAGTTCCCGGGCAAGCGCACCATGCTCGACCAGCCGACCGCCAATCTGGAAGCCGCGCTGATGGCCGACGGCGTCGCGCCCTCCGACCTCTACCCGCTTGATGTCGAGCGCGCGTTGCGGAAGATCGACACGATTAAGAGCGCCTAACAGAACCGCCTAATCTGGCCGAGGCAGACGAGGGCGCAGGCGAGTGTGGTGAAGGCGAGGTGGATGTCGGCGCGGCGCTCGTAGCGGATGGTCAGGCGTCGGTAGCGGGCGAGCCAGGCGAAGGTACGCTCCACCACCCAGCGGTGTCGTCCGAGGCGGGCGCTGCTCTCGATGCCACGGCGTGCGATGCGCGGGGTGATGCCACGGGCGCGGCACTCCCGGCGGCAGCGACGGTGGTCGTAGGCCTTATCGGCGTGGAGTTTGCCCGGCCTTTGCCGTGGGCGGCCGCGATGGCCGATCCTGATCCGCGGCACGGCATCC
>NZ_JHWD01000058.1 GCF_000622225.1 Roseomonas mucosa ATCC BAA-692
GCCAGTCGATCTGCCCCGCAGCCTGCAACCGCTCCAGCAGCAGGCGGTGCAAGGCGGCCCAGACCCCGGCCGCCTGCCAGTCGCGCAGCCGCCGCCAGCAACTCATCCCGCAGCCGCAGCCCATCTCGGCGGGCAGCCTCTCCCATGGGATGCCGCTGACCAGCACGAACACGATCCCCGTCAATGCCGCCCGGTCCGCCAGCCGCGGCCGCCCGCCCTTGGGCTTGGGCCGCTCGGGCGGCAACAGCGGCTCAATCGCCGCCCAGAGATCATCAGAAACCAAAGGCTTCGCCATGCCCACAGAAACGCATCATACCGGGTTTAGTTAGGCGCTCTAAGGCCGAGAAATACTCGCGATGGAGCCGTTCCGGGGCCCAGCCCGCCGCTACCGCGATCGTCAATGCCGCCTCCATGAAGGCTGCCGGACCGCAGACATAGAGGTGGCTGTTGTCCCCGGAACTCACAATGTCCCGCGTCAGTTCCATAGCTGTCTGGTCGGCGCTCAACCCGGTATGCAGCACCAGGTGCTTCGCGAGGCGGCCATCGCTCAGAGCGTCATTGAACACGACATGTTCAGGCCCTCGCACAAAGTAGATGAGCCGGAAAGGGCTACCCCGCTCGGCCAGCGCTCGAGCCATGGCGAGGATCGGCGTTATGCCGATGCCACCTGCGACAAGCAGATGCTCACCCGCGATTTCCGACAACGCGAAGTGGTTCCTCGGCTGGCTGATGGATAAGGCGTCACCCGGCTCCAGATCCTGATGCATGCTTCTCGACCCACCCCGAGAGCGGGCCTCGAGCTTGACGGCAATCCGATAGAAACCCGATTCGCCGGGCCCGTTGCAGATGGAGTACTGGCGCACCAAGCCATTCGGCATATGAACATCGATATGGCTGCCGGCCGAAACCATGGGCAGAGCCACGGCTTCCTGCGGTGCCAACTCGAGCACCCTGATATCGGGAGTTTCCATCCAGGCCCGAGCAATACGCACTTTGACAAGATGGACCATTCTTATTTCCCTCCCACACCCGAATGGCGTCCGCGCCCATTCTTGTGTCAGCATCATGTAGCCCGTGCTTGAAGCCTGTCCGGCCACCCCACAAAGTGACAGGGAGACCGGGGACCTCGATCAAGCAGCCTATCGAGGCTGCGATCTCCCTCGCAGCCTCTTGGGCGAGCAAGACCGGCTACTACGCCATGGCAGCAGCGTCATTCTGTTGTGCGGTGGCGAGTTTCTCGATGATGCGACGCCAACGCGCCACACCGACGTCAATGTCCAACATGACGGGCTTAAGCTCTCCCCCGTATCGCTTCATCACCTCGTACTGTGCCCGCATCATCGGATCGTCCTGGTTGGCGAAGGCATGGACCCGCGCTTCAGCCAGCCGCTTCTCGATACGCTCATGTTCTTCGGGACTGCGCTGGACCAGGTTCCAGCGCACGGCGAGGAAGTGGTAGTAGCTCGACTCTTCCGTTTCCGGGGTGATCAGATGCGCGGCATAGACACCCGTTCCTTGTGAACGCTCCGCTCCCCTATCGGTCAGTCCGATGTCCAGCAGGATGATCGTCGGCGGCATCCAGGTCACGGTATGCCATTTGTCGACGGGCTTCTGGTCACCGTGATACAGAAGGTCCGCATATTCGGGAGGACTTACATTTGGCATGATGCGCGAGACGACGATGGTGTTGCCGGTCTGGACCAACTCGTTTTTCGCGCCAATCATGTCGCGGCTTCCCAGCACTCCGTCATGCAGGAAGCTGACGTGACTGAGGTCGACAAGATTGTCGATGATCAGCTCCCACGGAGTATTCATCTTGATGACATTTGGCTTGGAATGGACGTATCCCGTACCAGGTTCCAAGAAGTCGATCACCGGCGTCGGAGCAATGTTGCCGAGATCTCCCATCCAGACCCAGATCATGCCGTACTTCTCCTCGACCGGATAAGCACGCACCCTGGCGGCGGCGGGAATCCGGCCTTCGCCATGCGGGTTGAACACGCACTTCCCGGTCTCGTCGAATTCCAGCCCATGATAGGCGCAGGCAATCCGGTCGTCCCCGCACACCTTGCCTAGCGAGAGCGGCGCGTTGCGGTGTGGACAGCGATCCTCAAGTGCCACGACCACGCCATCCGCCTTGCGGTACAGTGCGATGCCCTGGTTCAGCATCACACGTGGGACGATGTCTCCAGCCTTCAGAGCGTCGGAGTACATCGCGACGTACCAAGCGTCATTCAGCCACTTGAACTTTGTCATTTTCTCTCCCCATCTGATTGGCCTCAGCTTGGCCATCCGGTTCTGGTGCCTGTTAGCCCTGTTTGCCGTAGTTGATTTACATGAGCGCTCCGCAACGTTCATGCGCTCTGGCATAGCCGATCAGAGCTGCAGCTAGCCGAAACGATCCTCTGCTTCATCGACGTCATATTCAACAAAGAAGGATATGAGTGCGTTGGGTCATCTGAGTCTTCCTGAATGACTCAACGAGTAATTCGAATGTGCACGTGTCAGGCAGGCTCAGCGACGGAAGAACCTTCTGTGTTTCTCCCGACTCCGTGATGCTCCTTCATGCGGTGCAAATCGCGGTTCAGGAGATTTAGCGCCTGCCTTCGGGACCTCCCCGATTGCCGGGCGATTACCCTCGCAAAAGAGTTGTTTCTTCACCGCTGGCCACGGATCGCCGCAGCACGTGCTTCATCACCTTCCCTGAACCCGTACGGGGTAGAGCCTCCACAAGAAGAAAGCTCTTCGGCACCTTGTACCGAGCTATCAAGGACAGGCAGTGCGCTGTAAGCTCGCCCTCACTGGGCGAACGTCCCGGAGCCGGTACGATGAAGGCACGCCCGACCTCGCCCCAACGTTCATCCGGAACACCAATCACCGCCACCTCGCGCACGTCCTCATGCTCGATCAACGCAGCCTCAACCTCGACGGGATACACGTTCTCGCCACCCGAGATGAACATGTCCTTGCGCCGGTCTACGATCGAGATGAAGCCGTCGGCATCACGAACACCGATGTCACCCGTTCTGATCCATCCATCAGGTGTAAAGGCACGATCGCGCTCTTCGGGTCGGTTCCAATAGCCCGAAATGACGTTCAGGCCGAAGACCAGGATTTCCCCGGGTGTTCCGTCGGCGACCTCACGACCATCATAATCGATCAACCGCACCGTGGTCAGCGGGCCAGGCAAGCCTACGGCGCCAGCTTTCTCGCGGATCAGCTTGGGAGAAAGAGGCATCCCGAGTGTGGTGCTCGTTTCTGTCATGCCATAGCCATCGACCACGCACACACCCTGGTCCAGCCACCAGCGTATATGTGCAGGAGGATTCGGTGCACCACCGGTGAAAAGTGCCTTGAGCCGAGTCCAGCGTCGAGGCGCGAAGTTCGGAGCATATCTCAAGGCTTCGGCCATCTGAGGCACGCAGAAATAGTGCGTGACGCTGAAGTCCTGGTTGCTCAGGCGGTCATTGGTCTTCTCGGGGTTGAATCCGGCTGAAACGATGATCGTGCCGCCGCGCAGGAATGGTGGCCAGATCTGCGTCACAATGCCGATAACGTGAAACATGGGGCTGTCGCAAAGGAAAACCGCACCGGTGTCGACCTCGCCCAGCACATTGAAGTTCACGCCTGTAGCGAGCAGGAACTGGGATGTCAGCATGGCACCCTTGGGCGTCCCCGAAGTCCCCGAGGTGTAGAGGATGATGCAGCAATCCAGCCCGGAATGGGGTGGACAAGCGGGCGCAGGCTGTGCTCCATCAACGGCTGCGGCGAAGCTGGCCATTGTCTCTGCCGTGCAATCCGGAGGCAATGGCGGAAGTTCCTGATCCGCGATCAGGAGCCGAGGGGCGCAATCCAGCACCAGCCGCCCAAGCTCGACCGATGACAGGCGCCAGTTCAGTGGCACGAAGATCGCCCCGATCCGCATCAGAGCTTGTTGCAGGATCACTTGGTGCACGCTGTTCCTGGCCAGCGTCGCTACGCGATCCCCCTCCTTCACGTCCCTGGCCGTCAGCGCACTGATCGCACGCTGGATATCCGTATCGAGCTCGCGATAGGTCCAGCGCCGTTCCAGCGATAGATCCATCGCGGCCATCGCGTCCGGCCGTAACCGCGCATGAAGCGCGATCGGGTCGGGGGATAGGAAGTTGAGCACGGTGTCCTCCTCCCTTGCTGGCTGCCTTCAGCTCCTACGGGACCGGTCATAGGCGCCAAGGCCAGGCTTATAACTCTTCTCGTCGATGAACTGACGGATGCCTTCCTTGCGGCCGTCGTTGTCGAACGAGTTCGCAGCCTCCTGCGCGCGCAGTAGATAGTCTTCGGCGTCGTCATAGGTCATGTCGCCAACACGGCGCACGGCATCCTTGATCGCCTTGATCGTGACCGGATTACGCTCGTTCAGCTTGCTGGCCACGTCGGTCACGCGATCCTTCAACTGAACCAGCGGCACGCTTTCATTGACCAGCCCCCATTCCGCAGCGGTCTTGCCGTCGATCGGTTCGCCCAGCAGGGCGTGATACATGGCACGGCGAAAGCTCAGCAGCTCGACCGCGACCTTGGTGGCGCCGCCGCCGGGCAGGATGCCCCAGTTGATCTCCGACAGACCAAAAGTGGCTTCATCGGCGCAGAAGGCCAGGTCGCAAGCGAACAGCGGGCCATAGCCGCCGCCAAAGCACCAGCCGTTTACCATCGCAATGGTGGGCTTCTGGTACCAGCGCAGACGGCGCCACCAGCCATAGGATTCACGTTGGGCCTGACGAATGCCACGGAGGCCGTTTGTCAATCGGCATTGAATGGGGACCCCAGATCGGCGCGCAAAAGGGACCCCTCTTGTAAGGCGTTCAGGCGCGGTTCTTGAATCGCCAACTGTCGTTGCCGGTCTCGACGATGTCGCAGTGGTGAGTGAGGCGGTCGAGCAAGGCGGTGGTCATCTTGGCGTCCCCAAAGACGCTGGGCCATTCACCAAAGGCGAGGTTGGTGGTGACGATGACCGAGGTCTGCTCGTAGAGGCGGCTGACCAGGTGGAACAGCAACTGGCCGCCGGACTGGGCGAACGGCAGGTAGCCAAGCTCGTCGAGGACAACGAAATCCAGGCGGCAGAGATGATCGGCGATGC
>NZ_JHWD01000059.1 GCF_000622225.1 Roseomonas mucosa ATCC BAA-692
CACGCAAACTCCGCCTCGCGGTCAAACTTGCTCGGTCCCCAAACAACGTGACAATGCCAGCGGATCCGCTTCTCCAGGCCGCGCGCTCCCAACGGCTCGCCGCCCCAGTTGATCCAGAAGGCCTCCGATGCGCGTCCAACCAGCAGCTCCAGCCGCGCGACCGTCACATCGGTGCGCCAAGGCCTATTCCACCGTGGTGGGCTGCTCCAGCTCCAGGGCACCTTGCTCTACGGCGCGCGGCAGGCCGTGGGTGTAGTGGACCCTATACGACTTCGTCCGGCCGGGCCCGCGCGCTTCCATGCGCCAGCTCCCCAGGCCGCCTGCCTTCTCCATCTCGCCGAAGGCCGACACCACGTCCTCACGGAAGCGGGCGCGCCGCTTGCTGTCCTCGGCGGCGTAGTCCCGTCCGACGAGCTCGGCGAGCGTCTCTAGGGCCAGCCACGTGTGGGCTGGCTGGCTGTCAATGTAGGGCCACCATGCGCGGGCGAAGTCGCCCTTGAGCTTGAAGTAGATATCGGCAGAGAGCGAGACGAGGTGCTTTTCCTCGAACGTCCTCTTCACCCACTCGCCGTATGCGACGGACACCTCGGAATCCAAGTTCACGCCCGACCACTCGATGGCGCCGATGATCCCGTCCGACCATCCGGCGGACGTCAAACGTCCCTTGGCCACGGCCGCCTCGTAGGCGTCGAAGGAACCGGTGAACACGCGCACGGTGACGCTCCTCAACTCCTCGAACACCCGCAAGGCGGTAAGAAGATTGTTCACATGGGCGGTAACGCCGGACGCGAGCAGGATCTCTCGCCAAGTCGTCGTCGTCCGGTAGACGGCGGCGGTGCCGCCATTCAGGCCGACGGTCTCGAACCTTTTCGCGCGCAGTCTGAACAGCGCCATGAGCGCGTCGCGATGCCGGGTGCCCAGTTCCCGACCTCGGACCTCTACGACGGCGTGGGGTCGCACGACGTACACCCTGACGAAGTCCGCGTCGGCAGAGAGGCCGTGGCGCCGCGGCGCGAAGGCGCTGGTCCTGGCCAGCTTCGAGGGCATGACGGCGGGCTGGCGGCGTCCGCGGGTGTTCTGGCGCGTGCGCGCCAGCCGCTCCAGTCTCGCCTGCTCCGCCTCGGTCAAACCCCCGACCATTCTACCCCCGGCATTCCTGCCCTTGTGGACGAATAGCCGTTCCGCCTGTGGACGGCCAGCCCAAAATGGGAATCGCGCGGGTATAGACGGGAATCGCGCGGGGATGAACGGGAATCGCGCGGGGATGAACGCCTGACAACGCCCTGATTCGGAAGGAGAAAATCGCCATAGACTTTATCTTATTAGACTCTGTTTTAGACGCTGCCTGTGGACAGCCGCTGTGGACAACGGGCTGCCCATGACCGCCTGAAGCCTGCTGGGACCCCGGCCGATCCGCAAGTCGTTGTTCGGGATTGGTTTTCGACGTAATCGCGCGGGGATAAAGAAAAGGCTTGGGAGAAGACAAAGCTGACAGGGCGTGCCAGGACCGACAGCAGGATCTTGTAGGAGTCAGGACACGAAAGTGCGCTGAGTGTCCGGCTCTCGCGAACAAACGGGCAACTCAGGAGATGGGCAGCTTGAGTGTAGCGTAGAGGGTGGTCTTGCCGATCTTCAGGCACACCGCCGCGTCGCGCACGGTCAGGCCCTTGGCGACGAGGTCGCGGGCACGGCGAAGCTTCTCGGCGGTGACAACGGGCTCACGCCCACCTCGCCGTCCCCGCGCCTCTGCAGCGGCGAGCCCGGCGCGGGCGCATCGGGCTCATGGCGGGGCTGTCGGCACCAGGGCCTTCATGGCCGGGCAGGCTGACGAGCCACGTCGCTCGCGAAAGCGGCGACGGCGCGAGCCAATGGCACCAGCGGAGGGCGCCCCAGGAAATCCGCATGAGGCGGGCATGCTCATTCCGCTTGGGGAGTGGGGAAGAGGGCAGGGGGCCTGACCCTCCGCAGAATGGCTCTATCCTGCCAGGGGCTGCCAGCATTGCGTCAAGGACCGTTGGCGACAGGCAGGCGTCTCGCGACCCCCTTTGCCGGAACTCCTGGAGAAGGCTTGCCCAGGACGACCGAAGGGATCATCTATGGAACCTGTAGGTTCTATGGTGTCGATCATGGCAGGCCAGTCCATCTCCGCGCACGCCGATGCCGAGACGGTATCCAAGCTGCGCGGCATCGCTGCCCGCGAGGGACGGACACCGTCCCAGCTCACAGCCGCTTCGCTGAAGCTCTACCTCGACCTGCCGGGTACTGTACGCGCCGCCCTGCGTGACATCGAGGCACTGGGCACCCCGGACGACCGCCACAACCTGTTGCGCGCCATCGCCCGGACCGTGGTCTCCACCCAATACGAGGTCGCCCGGCGGCGAGTGGCGGAAACGATGCGAATCCAGCACGAGGATGCCCTGGAGAGCGACGAGGACATCCTGGCCGAGGCGGTGCGGGCTACCACGACGCCGCGCTGATACCGGTTGCAGGTCCGGTGAAGGATCTCCTTCGCGTCTGTCTCGACCTCAATGTCTGGGTCGCGGACTTCCTGGGCACCCGGCGAGGGCGGCGGGGTGGCAGCTCGCCCTGGCTTGCCGACGCGGTGCGGTCCGGCGCCTGTCCGGCCGGGCCCTTGCAACTCGTGGTGTCGCTGGGGATGCTGGATCGTCTGGCACTGGTCCTGGTGCGCGAGTTCCAGGTTGAGGCGGACGCGGCGGAAACGTTGGTGCGTGCGATCGGCAGCCTGGCTTCGTTGGGGCCGGCTGGAGACCACCCGCATGCGCTCATAGGCGGAGGTGTGTACCCCCTTCGCGACGAGGAGGACCGGCACGTGCTGGAGGTGGCCGTTGCCGGCGAGGCCGACCTGCTGGTTACCGCCAACATGGCGGACTTCGAGGCGGACGACATCCGCAAGGTAGGAGATGGGGCCCGGGTCCGGCTTTACCCGCGCCCCGGTCGGGCTGCCCTCGTCATCGCCCATCCTGACCAGGCTTGCGACTGGCTACGCGCCGGAGTCCCGACGCTGGCGTCCATCGAGCGTCTGTAAGGAGGCCAAACGTCGTTAGGCCTCCTGATGGCGCTTAAGATTGTTGACTCTGCATATTCTCTCGCGTGATGATCAAAACGCTCCTGAGAAGGAGCTGCGAAGAACCCTGAGAAGCGGTTCTGGTGTTGGTTGCCGCCGGATGGTGGCTAGTTCGGTCCAAGCGGCTTGCGCTGCGGAGGTCGTGCTGTCCTATAAGGGAAGCCCGTGCCGGATCCGGTTCTCCTCATCTAAAGGAGGCCGGCTATGAAGCCCAGCAAGATCATCATCAAGTACGAGCATGTCGCGGAGCAAACCCATGGCTCTGTGAAGCGCCTCGTCGGCTTCGTCCAGGCAAAGAGCCTGTTGACGCTGTTCGACGCAGTAGACCTCGACGCCAACCCGCGCTCTGCCAAGTGGGGTCAAGTTACTGAGGCTATCGTGGAGAGCATTAAGCGCGATCCCGACATCTTTCCGTTCAAGACTAAAGGTGTGCTGATCGGATCGTCGGAATATGAGGCGCTCCAGCGTCAGCGATATGAGGTTCGCTTCGCTGACCCGACGACGGAAGGCATTCTGGACGGCGGCCATAACATGCTCGGGATCGGCACGCATATCCTGACCACCGCGCTGAACGACGAGAAGGCCACGAAGAAGATCAAGAACTGGGAGACCTTCAAGGACGCTTGGCGGGCCAGCCGTGATGCGATCGAGGCGGTGCGTGACGAACTCAACTTCCTCGTCCCCGTGGAAGTCCTGGTGCCCGCCGACCTCGAAGATGACGCCATAATCTTGGACTTTCGCTCCGAGCTGCTTGAGATCTGCGCTGCCCGCAACAACAATGCGGAGTTGACGCTGGAAACGAAGGCCAACCAGAAAGGCTTCTACGACGCGATCAAGTCCGCCTTGCCGCCGAACGTCCGCGACCGCATTGAATGGAAGTCCAACATGGCGGGCGGTGACGTAAAGGTGCGCGATATTGTCGCTCTCGCATGGATCCCACTGTCGCTGCTGCCCAGCCTGCCGGTCAAGGCGCCTGCGCCGCAGAACATCTATCGCAACAAGGGTGAGTGCGCGAAGCTCTTCGACGACCTGATGAGCAACGCAAATGTCTCGACCCGCGCGGCCGACGGGCCGCTACACGCGCTGAACAACGAGGCCGTCCGCAGCGCGATCGCCGTGCTCGGCGATCTGCCGGCGCTATACGACAAGATCTACACGGACTTTCCGGCTGCCTACAACACGGCCGGCGGCCACTTCGGCCGCATTGGTATCGTGCGCATGTACGACCCGATGAAGAAGGCCGATAAGAACCGCAAGTACATGCGCACTCAGCCGGAGACGCACTTCACCGAGCAGGAGGTGGACTACAGCTACCCGGACGGCCTGATCATGCCGCTGGTCTGGGGCCTGCGTGCTTTGATGACGGTGAAGGACGGAAAGGTCGTCTGGTGCACTGATCCGACCAGCTTCCTCGACCGGAATCTGAAGGACATCGCGCAGAACTATAAGCTCGTCCTGGAGATGTCCCGCTTTGATCCACAGAAGCTCGGCAAGAACGAGGCCTCCTACGGCTTCGCGGTCAGCCAGTTCGAGACGGCGCTGCTGAAGGAAAGCCGGGCCGCGGCCTAACGCGCTGCTGCGCGGCGCCCTTGCCAGGGCGTCGCGCGCATCCGCCTCCTCCGCACCTCGTCTACTGAAAGCAAGATGACAAACTTCCTCGACGACTACGTCCCGCGCCGCGTCACGCTCACGCTGCCGGAAGGGCTGAAGCTGCGCGGCCTGCATCTCGGCCAAGGCAGCCTAAGAGCGCCTAACTAAACCCGGTATGATGCGTTTCTGTGGGCATGGCGAAGCCTTTGGTTTCTGATGATCTCTGGGCGGCGATTGAGCCGCTG
>NZ_JHWD01000060.1 GCF_000622225.1 Roseomonas mucosa ATCC BAA-692
AACACCCGGAACGCCACGGCCAGCTCTCAGGTGCCGTCCGTGAAGTTCATCTGGCTGCATGCGACCGCGAACCCGTTTTCCCACGGCCTCGGTCGTTTGCAGAGGTGGCCAGGGCGGAGAGGCCTGCCGGGGCCGGGCGGGACCGCCCGCAGCCCCGCCCGGCCGTCCTGCGAAGCGGGGCACCTTTATCACGAACCCGGGCACTGCTGATGGGGACCCGGGGTACTGCTCCGGGCCTCCACGCCCCGCCAGTCCGAGATCCGGCCGATCCCGGAGGCGCGACAGGGGACATCCATGCGG
Organism: Roseomonas mucosa ATCC BAA-692; assembly: GCF_000622225.1. Lineage (GTDB taxonomy): Bacteria > Pseudomonadota > Alphaproteobacteria > Acetobacterales > Acetobacteraceae > Roseomonas > Roseomonas mucosa. Next base: position 301 of record NZ_JHWD01000060.1, read on the forward strand.
CGGATCAACGGCTTAGCCTCTATTCACGCCCGATAATAATCCATTATCGGGCCTGAGATGGAGAGAAGTGGCAGTTGCCCTATTTCGAGTGGAAGGCTAAACAGCTCCAGCATGGTCTTCTCCGGAGATCGTCGTCGCTCATCAGGCAAGACGACCCGAGCCGGAACCGCTAGAATCCCGGGGCTTGCAGGAGAGCCAATCGATGCCGCAGATCATTCTCGATGCCACGGCTGGGGACGTCTCGGCGGAACTCGCCCGGCGTGGCATCCCTGGGGGTGTCCGTGTGCATGTCGTGGTCGAGTTCACCGAGAACGAGACCCTTCCCATGGGTAGGATGGCTCAGGACGGCAAGGCGTTCGACTGGCTGCGGGATGAGCCCGACCTATATTCGGATGACGACCTGGTGGAGACGCGGCGCTAGGTGTTCGCTTTCGGCAGCATCGTTCTCACCCGCTTTCCTTTCACCGACCTGTCCGGCGACAAGCGGCGCCCGGCGCTGGTGGTCTCACGCGACAATGACCGGCGGACCGACCTCGTGGTCTGCTTCATCACCTCCGTGCCCCGCACCGGCCCCGATATGGCAGCGCTCGCGGCCAGTCCGGGGACCGGCTTAAAGATCCTGTCCGTGGTGCGCTTCGATAAGCTGGCAACGCTGGATCGCTCGGTCATCGCCGGCAAGCTGGGCGAGGCACCAGCGGACTGGCTGGCGGAGCAGGCCCTGCTGTTCTTCGGGGTGTTCGGCTTCGGTCAGCCAACGGTCGCCAGAGAGGGTGCTCCATGACCCAGCACGCGGCGACCATTTCTCTTTCGGTGCTGCGACGCAGCTGGGCCCGCCATGGCTGGAAGCCTATCGACGCCTGAGCGCTATTTCCTCGGCGTGCTCATAAGCCGGGCGCTGAGAGCGCTTTCGTTTCCTGCGCCCGATGAAGCCTTGGCGAGCATACTAACGCCGGCAGGCTGCGACGAGGTTTTGGGGCATGGCAGCTGCCCGGGACCACAAGGCTGAAGGGCGGCCGGATCTCATAAGGGTTTGGTGCAGCTTGATAGCATTTGATAGCATAGTGTCCGTGGCTGGATTGGGCAGAAGCACGACATGGCAAGCCTGTTGATCCGGAACGTCGACGAGGCGTTGCGGGAGCAGCTCAAGGCCCGCGCCCGCCGGCACCGGCGTTCTGTCGAGGAAGAGGCCCGCGAGCTTCTCCGCGCCGCCATGGCCCGGGACACCGCGGGCAGCGAGACCCTGCCCGCCATCGCCGAGCGCCTGTTCGGTGCCGAGCGGGGCTTTGACCTTGTTCTGCCGCCCCGCGGCACGGAGCGGGACCGCCCGCCGCTCTTCGGTGAGGACGAAGGGTGATCCTGCTCGACACCGACGTCGTCTCGGAACTTATGCGGGCCAGCCCGGATGCGGCGGTGCGGCGCTTCCTCGCCGCCCAGCGCCTGGAAACCCTGTTCCTGCCCAGCCTGGTCGTGGCCGAAATCCGCTATGGGCTTGCGCGACTGCCGGAGGGGCAGCGCCGGGCCGATCTCGAGAGCCTCTTCGAACGCTTCCTCGCCGAGGGGTTCGCGGACCGGATCCTGGTTCTCGATGCGAGCTGTGTCGCCCGTTATGCGCGGGCCCGCGCGGCGCGAGAGGCCGCGGGCCGGCCCATTGCTCTGGCCGATGCGCTGATCGGGGGGATGGCATTGGCCCATGGCGCGACCCTCGCTACCCGGAACACGACCGATTTCGAAGGGCTGGGTGCCACGCTGGTGAACCCGTGGGAGGCCGCATGACGGATCAGCCTGCCGACTGGCCCTCCGATCTTCCCCGGTCGGTGCAGCGCCTGGTGCGGGAGCCGCTGCCGCCGGAGGCACTGGCCGTGCTCACCGGTCCGGTTGGCGAGGCGGTGGCGGAGGCGGCGCGCTACGCCGGCCGGGCGCTGGCCGACAACACGAGGCGCGCCTATGCCGCCGACTGGGCCGACTTCGCCGCCTGGTGCGCCGCCGGCGGCGTGGCCGCGCTGCCGGCCCAGCCGGTGGTCGTCGCGGCCTATCTGGCGAGCCTGGCCCGCAAGCTCGGTCGCAGCGGGTTGCGCCGCCGCCTGGCGGCGATCGCCCATGAGCATCGCCGCCTGGGCCATCCCTGGCAGAGCCGGGACCCGGTGATCAACGCCACGCTGCGCGGTATCCTCGGCCAGCACGGCGCCGCCGCTCGCCCGGCCGCGGCGCTGACCTCCACCGAGGTCAAGGCGTTGCTGGCCGCCTGCGGCAGCGACCTCCGTGGCCTGCGCGACCGGGCACTGTTCCTGATCGGCTTCGCCGGGGCGCTGCGGCGCTCCGAGCTGGTGGCGATCGACCACGAGCACCTGCGCTTCACGACGGAGGGGATGGTACTGTTCATCCCCCATTCCAAGCGCGACCAGGAGCGGGAGGGGGCCAGCATCGGCATCCCGCGCGGCCAGAACGTGCTGTCCTGCCCGGTGCGGGCGATGGAGGAATGGCTGCGCCGGGCGCGCATCGCCTATGGACCGGTGTTCCGCCGCCTCTCGGCCGGTGGCCAGATCGAGGGCCGGCTCACCGACCATGGCGTCTGGCGCATCCTGCGCCGGCGGGCGGAGCTGGCCCGGATCACGGTGGACACGGCCGAGCGTCTGAGCCCGCACGGGCTGCGGGCGGGCTTCATCACCGAGGCCTATCTGAAGGGGGCGCTGGACGAGCAGGTGATGCACCACGCCCGGCAGAAGAGCATCGCCACCACGCAGGGGTATCGCCGCCGGGCCCGCATCACCCGCGACAGCCCGGCCCGGCTGCTCGACCTGTAGGCGAGGGGTCTGGCCGTGCCGTCCGCCTGCGTGCCGGATGCCATTGCTGCCCCGGCCGGGGACGAGGCCCCGCTGGCGCCGGCGCACACCGACTGGCTGCGCAACAGGCTGCGGATCAGCGGTCCGGCGGCGCGGATGGCGGATTTCCGGGCGGCGGCGGCGGGACCCGGAGTGATCCCCTGGCAGCACGACCTGGAGCGGCTGCGCGAGGACTGGTTCCTGCAGCTGGCGGGGCCACCGGACGGGGAGCGGGCGATCAGCCTGGCCGGGGCGCGGATCCTGTCACAGCGGCTGCACGATGCGGTGGCGGTGCTGCAGCAGCGGGTGGTGGCGCGGAGGACCGGCGAGCGCAGCTGTCCCTTCGACCTGCAGCGGCTGCTGCCGGTGCCGGAGCGGCTGCTGGCGCTGGGCCCCGACGACCCGCAGGCCCGGGCCTGGCTCTGGGCGCACTGGGGCACGACCCGGGCGCTGCGGCACGTGCGGGAGGTGCCAGCCGGGCGCGACGGGCGGCAGCGGCGGATGGACGCACTGGCGGTGGAGTTCTGGTCGGCGGACTGGTCACCCTGGCAGGCGCTGCGGCGGCTGCGCCGGGCCTGGCCGGAGCTGACGCTGGAGCTGCGGCCGGACTATGCGGGGCCGGAGGATGGCTGAGGTAGCGGTGGCCTGGGAGTATCCGGCGGGGCAGGGCAGGGAGGCCGCGCCCCATCCCGGTGGCCCGCCGCTGCTCAGCCTGGAGGGCTTCGAGGGACCGCTCGACTTCCTCCTGGAGATGGTGCGCCAGCAGAAGCTGCGACTGGGGCAGCTGTCGATCGTGCCCCTCGCCGAGCAGTTCGTGGCCGCACTGGAGGCAAGCCGCGGCCAGGTGCCGCTGGAGCGGCAGGCGGACTGGCTGGTGATGGCGAGCGAGTTGGTGCGGCTGAAGGCACAGGCGCTGCTGCCGCCGGTGCCGGAGGCCGCGGGCGAAGCCCCGGGAGAGGCCGGGGAGGCGGCGGCACGGCAGCTGCGGCGCTGGGAGGAGCAGGCGGCGATCCGGGCGGCGGCGGCGTGGCTCGCGGCGCGGCCACAGCGGGGCATCGACGTGCTGGGCCGGGGCAGCGGGGCAGGGGAGGCGGAGAGGGATCTGCCGCCGCGGGCGGCGATGGTGGTGGCCTTCCTGGAGGCGACGCTGCTCATGCTGGAGGGGCAGGGCCAGGGCTCGGCGCCTGGGGACATCGCGCGGGTCTACCGTCCCGTGGCGCCGGATGTCTGGACCCTGCCGGACGCCCTGGCATGGCTGCGCCAGGCGCTGGAGGAGCAGCCAGGCGAGGTGGACTTGCTCGGCGTCGGAGCCGGGCGGACGCCCGCCCCGGCAACGCCGCTGCGGCAGCGATCCGCCGTGGCGAACACCTTCCTGGCCGGGCTGGAACTCGCCCGGCAACGCGTGGTGACCCTGCGGCAGGACAGCGCATTCGGGGGCATTCGGGTCCAGGCGGTGCCATAGCAGTGGATGCCGGCAGGTGGCCGAAGCGTTGCTGTGCACCCGAAAGAGGGGTGACATCGCCCGCCGGACGTCCCACCTCGGACAGGGCGGAGTGCGCACCCGATAACCAGCCGCCGTGGGCTTCCAGGAGCGGGTCCACCCGTGCACTCCGCAAGAACCATCGACGAAGAGAACACAATGGCCTTCAATCACCATCCACGTGGAAGCCACGTCATTGCACCTGACACCTGAGTGTCAATCGGCACTGAATTGGGACCCCAGATCGGCACGCAAAAGGGACCCTCTTGTGAGGTGTGTTGAGGGGGCGTTCAGGCGCGGTTCTTG
>NZ_JHWD01000061.1 GCF_000622225.1 Roseomonas mucosa ATCC BAA-692
GGCAGATTCTCCAACCCCGCTACCTCGGAAACCCATTGACGGCGTTGGCTGACGGTCAGGACATCCCGTCATCCCCGGCAGCCGTCCAGATCCCGCGGGTGGGGTTGTTGCGCCACAGATCGGCCGGTCGCAGATAGCCGAGAGCGACCTCGGCGGAGCGGTGGCGGGTCTGTCGCATGACCTGGGCGAGGTCGGCGCCCCGCTCGCCGGCGGCGGTGGCGAGCCCCGCGCGCAGCGAGTGCCCCGAGAAGCGCTCCCACCCCTCCAGCCCGGCCGCCTCGGCTGCCCCCTTCACCAGCCGCCACACCGCCTTGTCCGACAGCGCGGCGGTGGAGAGCCGGCCCGCCTTGCTCATCCCCACGAACAGCGGCCGCTCCCGGTCGGAGCCCCCGCCGGTGATGTCGGAAGCCCCCTTCCGGAAGGCGAGCCAAGCCTCCAGCGCCGCCAGCGGGCAGCAGCCCGGCTCGGCCGGGTTGGCCCAGACGGCGACCTCCTGGCCGGCACCGCGCTGGTCGGTCTTGGAGCGGCGGATCAGCACGCGCAGGCCCCGGCCCGGGACGATCTCCACATCTCCCAGCGCCAGCCCGACCAGTTCGCTGCGCCGCAGCGCCGCCCCGAAGCCCACCAGCAGCAGCGCCCGGTCGCGGGCACCGAGCGGGGTGGTGGCGGGCGGGCGCGCGGCCAGCATCAGCCGCAGCGCGTCCGGGCCGGCCGCGGCGGCGCGCCTGCGGGGCCGGGTGCCGTGGCTGCGGGCGATGCCCTCGAGCACCATGGCCAGCCGCGGCTCGCGCGGATCCAGCGCCACGCCGGCCAGGCGGTGGGCGGCCTGGATGGCGGCGAGGTGGACGCGCAGGCTGGCCGGGCTGAGGCCCCGGCCGGCGCAGGCGGTGGCATAGAGGGTGAGCGTGCCGGCATCGCCCGAGAGCGGCTCGCGGCCGAGCGAGCGGCACCAGCGTTCGTAGCCACTCCAGGCGGAGCGGTAGGCCCGGCGGGTGCCGGGGCCGCGGGCGCGGGTGGCGTAGACCGCGGCCTGGGCGGCGAGTTCGCGGAGTTCGGCCGCGCGCGCGGCGCCGCCCGGCACCACGAGGTCGCCCAGCAGCGAAGTGTGCAAAGTCAGGCTACCGTCCGCGGCCGGGGTGGACAGGGCAGGGGGTGTCGGAGTGTCCATTTGGAGGCTGAGGCTATCCAGGATCGGTCTGCCTGTCCCACCCGCCTGTGAAGTCGCCGCCTCACGCGGCGACGGGCTGATCGAACCTCAGGGCAAAACGGATTTCCGAATGCGGCGCCCGCAGGGTCGTTCCCTGGCGCACGATCAGCCCGATCGCGGTGAGCGCCGTCACATCGTCATGGACCCGCCGGTAATCGCGGCCGAGGCTCTCCGCCAGGGCCTTCACGCTACGGGCCGGATGCCGGTGCAGATGCCGCAGCAGCGCCATCCGCTTCGGCGTCATCAAGGCCAGCAACCCCTCGATGTTCTCGAAGGTGATATGCTCCTCGGCTTCGGCAGCGTCACCGCGGTCGTAGGTGGCATCGGCCGCCAGCAGGCGGGCCAGGCTTTGCCGGTCGGCTTCCGCCCGGTCCGGCTCGAAATGGATATGGACCACGCTCATTTTTCGTCCCTTTCCTGATCGACCATGGCCCGGAACTCGGTGAGCAGGGTCACAAGGTCGCGGAAGCCGTAGGGGTGTTCCGTGCCATGCCGGTGGTAATGGTCGCCCTTCCCCCGTTCATTGTCGAAGCCGATCACGCGCCTTCCCTGGACCACGTAGACCAGCCGGTATTTGTAGCCGTGCTGGCTCGGTGGCACCGGGGCCGGAACGCGCCAGATGACCTCCTCACGGATGGCTCCGTCCGCGTAGACCAGCTTCTCCGCATGCAGCCGGACCGCGTTCATCGGGTTTATATGGCATGTAGTGACATATGCTGTCGAGGAACATTCTGAAATTCCGTCCGCAAAGAGCGATTAGCGGACGAAATACAGGGCGCTGGTTGCGGGGGTGGGACGCGGTCGCCGGGGGTGTTTGGCAGGGTGGCTGAGTAGCACAAGCAATACCCGGATATCAGTTTCAGAATACTTTATAAATTGCTGTTTTACCGTGTATCCTGGAAACGAAGACCTGAAGCTCAGAAGCCCCCTCCAGCGTCTTCGGACAGAGGTTTGTGCATGGCAGGCTGGGATGAGGATGAAGGTGATCCGGACGACGGCAGCACGCCGCTCTGGGCTGCGCGCCGGTCCGGACCGCCCCCGCCGGTGGTCACGCCCGAGCCCGCCCGGCTGCTGCGGCCCCTGGCCCGGGCCGAGGACCTGCTCTCGCGTCTCGACGCCCGCGCCGGGGCCGCTTCCGGGGCGTTGCGCGAGGGCCTGGTCGCCCGCCTGGCGCTCGCCGAGGCAAGCTCCTGGCTCACCCAGGCGGGGCTGCCCACCCATCCGCACGACCTTGGCCTGCGTGCCGCCGGCCTCACCGGCTCCTGGAGCGCGGCTTCCGACCTCCACCGCCTGGAGCGCGCCATGCCCGCCACCTGGGGCGGAAGCGACGGCGAGGTGGGCACGGTCGCGGCCGAGCACCCGGTGGAGCAGGCGCTCGCCCTGGCCCGCCTGCTGACGCGGCTGCCGGTCTTTCGCGGCGATCCGCTCGATGACGCCGATCGCCTTGCCGCAGCGCTGCGCAGCTTGGGTGACAGCGCCTGGCCGGCGGCCGCCGCATCGCCCGGCGCCGCGATCCCGGACGTCGCGGCCTGGCGGCGAGGCTGGCTGCGCACGGGGGAGGGCGTGCCGGCCCTGCTCGCCGCGGCAGGGGCCGCGGCCCGCTGGATGCGCGAGGCCGGGGAAGGCGACCTCGCCCGGCCGGAGCCGCAGCAGGCGATCTTCCTGGCCACCGTGCTGCTGAAGCGCCGGCGGCGGCTGGCGCAGGTGCCGCTGGTCTTCTGGAGCGGGGCGAGGCCGGGGGAGCGGCTGCCGCGACCCACCGGGGATCCGGCCGCTTGGCCGGGACTGTTCCTCGCCCGCGTGGCCGCCGCCGCCCGGCGCGGGCTGGAAGTGCTTGACCGGCTGGAGGCGGCGCAGGCAAAGCTCGCAGCCCTGACCGAGGGCAGCCGGCGCTCCTCCTCGCTGCCGGCAGCCGCAGAACTGGTGCTGCGCCGGCCGATCGTCACCGCACCGCAACTGGCGAAGGACCTCGGCCTGACCCACCAAGGCGCGCTACTGATCCTGGCCAGGCTGCGGGAGGCCCGCATCCTCCAGGAGGTGACGGGCAGGGGGAGCTTCAGGGCGTACGGGATCTATCCCCCTTCTTGATCGTCCAATCGACGCTCACAGGAAATAGGGCCATCGATGATCTCAATGATCATCTTTAGCCCTTGCGCACTCGCCTGGAATCTTAGATGATCTTCCTATGATCAAAACAATCATCGTAAGCCCCTGCTGATCGGAGCAGCAAAGTGCCTGTGGACAATATCGAGAGCATGCCTTGGCCAGACCGCTTCAACACGGAAGTCACCAACAACGCCCAATTCTGCGAGCTGTTCCTCTGGCTCGGCGAGACATTGGAGGCTGTCGCAGGCACGAAGCCTGCCGCGAAAGCGATGCAGGCGCTCGTGCATCAGGTATGGGCGGGCACACAAGGTGCCATCGGGACGCGGTTCGGCGAGGAAACACGCGCTCTCGAAGCGGGAGACTGGCGCAGTGTCGTGAGCTTCCCGGAGTTCTATGAGTCCACGCTGCGGGAAGACTACCTTCCGTCCTACAACGATTTCAACGACCTCTACGCCTACGTCATCGACGGCGTCGTCCTTCTCCCGCGCGATATGGTGGACAGCATCGAGCAGCGTCACACACACATTGCGGCGCTAATCGAACGCACCAGCCGCCTGCTGAAGAGGCTTCCTTCCGACTGGCATCCGTCGCGCCACGGTGAGACTTGGCCACTGGCCCGTCTGCACGCCTCCGCTCTCGCACGCTGGAAACTCGACAACGAGGAGCCTCTCAGTAGTAGTGAGATCGCGTTACTGGGCCGCGTGGACGAGCGCAGCGTGCTGAACGCCATGAGCACCGGGAGCTTGCCGAGACAGGAGGGTGGGATGTGCGCAGCTTCCGACGTTCACCGGTGGCTGCTGGCTGCGCGCCCCCGGAAGTTCCGGCGCTCGCGGTGGCTGGATCCGAACGACGATATGCTGACCTGGGAGGCGGGAGATACCCCCGTTGGCGAAACGACGGTGTACCTGCCCGTGGACGCCGATGGCGAGCCCTTCAAGCCGGAGTACGGGCGCAGGACCCGCAACGGCATCATCGGCTGGCGTATCGGCGAGAAGGGCAGGGAAGTCGTGAAGCACGACTTCTTCGAGGCACTGGATGCACTCAAGGAGATGCATCCGCCGCGCTGGCGCCGTCCCAACCAAGCCGGAAACTGGGGCATCGTGCGCGGTGAGCCACAGTGGAAAGCATATCCTCGCGCTGAGATCGAGCATCGGCTGGTGGAGGTGGTGCGATGAGCGCCACCGTGTGGGAGAGCGAGGCCATGGACCTGCCGCTCAGCAGGCACGCCCGCAAGCGCTCACAGCAGCGCAGTATCGGCCCCTTCGCCATCGACCTCCTGTTGCGCTTCGGGCAGTGCGAGCGCACCCG
>NZ_JHWD01000062.1 GCF_000622225.1 Roseomonas mucosa ATCC BAA-692
CACCGCCGCCGCGGCGGGCAGGCGCCGGGCCGATGCCACCCTCGCCGCCGCCCAGGCCAACGCCGCCCAGGTCCGCACCCTGCTGGATGACACCGTGCTGACCGCGCCGCGCGCCGGCCGGGTCCTCTATCGCCTCCTCCGCAGCGGAGAGGTCGTGGCGGCCGGGGGGCGTGTCGCGACCCTGATCGACCCGAGCGACGTCTCCATGATCGTCTTCCTTCCCGCCGAGCAGGCTGGGCGCCTGGCCTACGGGGCGGAGGCCAGGCTCGTCCTCGACCCGGTGCCGCAATACGTCCTGCCCGCGATCGTCAGCTTCGTGGCCCCCGAGGCGCAGTTCACGCCGCGCCAGGTCGAGACGGCGCAGGAACGAGGGAACCTCATGTTCCGCGTGAAGCTGCGCCTGCCGGCGTCGCTGCTGCAGGCGCATATCGAGCAGGTGAAGACCGGCGTGCGCGGCCTGGGCTTCGTCCGGCTCGACACAACGCAACCCTGGCCGGAACGGCTGCAGGTCCGGCTGCCATGACCGCGGTGCCCGTCGCGTCACTTCATGACGTCCGCCACCACTACGGCAGCGTCGCGGCGCTGGATCGGGTGACGCTCGATATCCCCGCCGGGGTCATGGCCGGACTGGTCGGGCCGGACGGGGTAGGAAAATCCACCCTGCTGGGCCTGCTCGCCGGCGTGCGGCGGCCGCAGGAGGGGGAGATCGTGGCCCTCGGCGGCGACCTGCGCGACCCGTCGGTGCTGACCGGGGCGCGGCAGCGGATCGCCTATATGCCCCAGGGACTGGGGCGGAACCTCTACCAGACCCTTTCAGTGGCCGAGAACATCGACTACTTCGCCCGCCTCTTCGGCCAGGGCGCGCAGGAGCGGCGGCAGCGCATAGCGGGCCTGACCCGCGCCACCGGCCTTTCCCGCTTCCTGGACCGGCCCGCCGGCAAGCTCTCGGGCGGGATGAAGCAGAAGCTCTCGCTCTGCTGCGCCCTGGTGCGCGACCCCGACCTGCTGATCCTGGACGAGCCGACCACAGGGGTGGACCCGCTCTCCCGCCGGCAGTTCTGGACGCTGATCGACCGGCTGCGCGAACGCCGCCCGCAGATGAGCGTGCTGGTCGCCACCGCCTACATGGACGAAGCGCAGCGCTTCGACTGGCTGGCGGCCATGGATGCGGGGAAGGTGATCGCCACCGGCAACCCGGCAGCGATCCTGGAGCGTACCGGTAGCCGGAACCTGGACGAAGCCTTCATCGCCCTGATGCCCGAGGAGCGGCGGCGTGGCTATCAGCCCGTGGTCATCACGCCGCCACCCCCGCCGCACCCTGGCGAGGCGCCGGTGATCGAGGCGAAGGGGCTGACCAGGCGGTTCGGTGACTTCGTGGCCGTAGACCATGTGAACCTCAGCGTCCGGCGCGGCGAGATCTTCGGATTCCTAGGTTCCAACGGCTCGGGCAAGAGCACGACGATGCGCATGCTGACCGGGCTGCTGCCCGCCACCGAGGGCGAGGCGCGCATCCTCGGCCAGCGGCCCGGATCGGGCGGCGACGCACGACGGCATGTCGGCTACATGTCCCAGTCCTTCTCCCTCTACGGCGAGCTGACGGTGCGGCAGAACCTCCAGCTGCACGCCGATCTCTTCCACCTGCCGCGCGACCGTGCCGCCAAGCGGCTGGCCCAGGTGATGCACGACTTCGACCTGGAGGACGTCGCCGATGCGGCGCCGGAATCCCTGCCGCTGGGCGTGCGGCAGCGGCTTCAGCTCGCGGCCGCGGTGGTGCACGAGCCGGAGCTGTTGATCCTGGACGAGCCGACCTCGGGCGTCGATCCGGTGGCACGCGACCTGTTCTGGCGCCACCTGCTGCGCCTGTCGCGCGAGCAGGAGGTGACGATCTTTATCTCAACCCATTTCATGAACGAGGCAGAGCGCTGCGATCGCATCTCGCTGCAACACGCCGGCCGCGTCCTGGCCATGGGTTCGCCGGCGGAACTGGTGGCGCAGCGCCATGCCGCCACGCTGGAGGAGGCCTTCATCGGCTGGCTGGAGGAAGCCGCCGGACCGGACGAGGCGGGCGGGGATCTGCCGGCCCCCATGCCCGGCGCACAAGGTCGGGCCGCCTGGCTCTTCAACCCCCGCCGCCTGCTGGCCTGCGCCTGGCGTGAGTCGCTGGAACTGCTGCGTGACCCGATCCGGCTGGCCTTCGCCCTGCTCGGCCCGGTGCTGCTGACGATCGCCTTCGGCTTCGGCATCTCCTTCGACGTCGAGAACCTGCCCTATGCCGTGCTGGATGGGGACCGAACGCCGGAAAGCCGCGGCCTGCTGGAAAGCTTCGCCGGCTCCCGGTATTTCTCCGAACAGCCGCCCCTGGCGGATGCCGGGGCGGCCGAGGCGCGTCTGCGGGCGGCGAGGATCGCGCTGGCGGTGGAGATACCGCCGGGCTTCGGTCACGACCTTCGCCGCGGCGACCGGCCCGAGGTTGCGGTCTCCATCGACGGTGCCATGCCCTTCCGTGCGGAGACGGCCCGCAGCTATGTGCTGGGCTTGGCCCAGACTTGGCTGCGCGACCAGGAGGCGCTTTCGCCACTGTCGCGCAGCCCGGAGCTACTGACGCTGGAGCCCCGCTTCCACTACAACCAGGCCTTCCGCAGCGTGGTCGCCATCGTGCCCGGCGTGATCATGCTGATGCTGATGCTGATCCCGGCCATGCTCGCCGCGGTCGGGGTGGTGCGGGAGAAGGAGAGCGGCGCCATCGCCAACTTCCGCGCCACACCGGTCACGGCGCCGGAGTTCCTGATCGGCAAGCAGATCCCCTACATCGGCGTCGCCCTGACCAGCTTCGTCATGCTGCTGTTCGTTGCTCGGATGATCTTCGACGTGCCCGTGCTGGGTTCCGGCCCCGCGCTGGCCATGGGCGCCGCGCTCTATGTGCTGGCCTCTACCGGCTTCGGGCTGCTGGTGTCCACTTTCGTCTCCAGCCAGGTGGCGGCGATCTTCGCCGCGGCCATCCTCTCCATCGTGCCGGCGGTGAACTTCTCCGGCCTTCTGGTGCCGACCGCCTCCCTCACCGGCCCGGCGCGCGGTATCGGCCTGGCCTTTCCGGCCAGCTGGTTCCAGCAGATCTCGGTCGGGGCGATGAGCAAGGGGCTGCACTTCTCGGAGCTATGGCACAATCACCTGATGCTGGCGGGCTTTGCCGTGTTGTTCATCGCCGCCTCCACCCTGTTGCTGCGCAAGCAGGAGCCCTGACGCCATGCGCCGCCTGACCAACATCCTCTGGCTGGGGCTCAAGGAACTGCGAGTGCTGCGCGCCGATCCTGTCCTGCTGGTCCTGGTCGCCTATACCTTTACCGTGGCGGTCTATACCGTGGCCACGGGCATGAAGACGGAAGTCCGCAACGCCGCCATAGCGGTTCTGGACGAAGACCGCTCGGACCTCTCGCGCAGCCTCGCCGCGGCCCTGCTGCCTCCACAGTTCCAGCCGGCGGTCCCGATCACGGCGCCCGAGGTGGGGCCGGACCTGGATGCGGGCCGTTTCACCTTCATCCTGCAAATCCCGCCGCGCTTCGAGTCGGATCTCCTTTCCGGCCACCCGGTGACGCTTGCCCTGGATGTGGATGCCACGGCGATGTCGCAGGCGGGCAACGGCGCCAGCTATGTCAGCCAGATCGTGCAGCAGGAGGTGGCGAAGCGACTGGGCAGCGCGGCAGAGCCCCTGGATCTTGTGATCCGCACCCGTTTCAACCCGAACAGCCAGCCGGAATGGTTCACCTCCGTCATGCAGGTCGTGAACAGCACGTTGATCCTCTCCATCATCCTGCCCGGCGCAGCCCTGCTGCGCGAGCGCGAGCACGGAACCTTGGAGCATCTCCTGGCCATGCCGGTCGGACCGCTGGAGATCCTGCTCGCCAAGATCGGCGCCAATGCATT
>NZ_JHWD01000063.1 GCF_000622225.1 Roseomonas mucosa ATCC BAA-692
AGGTGGTGGGCTCGGACGGCATGCCGCCAGCTTCGCCTGACGAGTTCGTTCCAGCCAGAGCTGGCCAACGTGACAATGCCGTGCTGCGCCAGCCTGGCGGGCAACACTACCCGTCACCGAATCTAAACACGGCGCACTTTTACATTCGAACCGACGAGAAGGGCGTGTTCGAGGCCATCCTTGAGGACGTACGGGCCAAACTTGCCAGCGACACCCCTGAAATCACGCTGACGGTCCGGCGCGACACTCATGGCAGCAGCAAGCCCTATCGCCCGGCCTTGAAAGAGCGATCAGTGCCAACCGCCTCGATCGACAGCACCCACGCCATTCCGGCAATCAACAAAATCATCAAAGCGACGCAAGACTTCTCGGATGGTGGGGTCAACACGGTCGGCGGGGGCGGTCGTATCCAGGTGTTGCAGACGATCGGTATCGGTGAATCAGCGACCGTCGAGTGGGCTGAAGTCGATCACAGCAACCGGGTGACCGCACGATGGATTCTACGCCGTGAAGTGCAGCGGCTCTTTCCAAGCCACGGCGACCGTCAACGCAGTCCGATCAATCTGTGTGACATCGAAGACCGGAAGTTTGATGCGCGTGTTGAATACAACAGTCTCGCTGCGGACCACATCCGTGAGCAGGCGCGCAAGGTTGTCGATGCCTACATCGAGCATTCAGTCATCGTGCAAAACGCACTTGATCACCCCTATGTCGTCCCGGCTATTCCGGTTGATGAATCGAACATAGTCTCGTTCAACAACGCGCTGCACGAAGGCTATAGCGGCCTGAACAAGGATGAGCTCGCCTTCGCTAAGGCCCTCGACAAGACCAAGCGAGTGTGGTGCAGGAACCCTTCTCAAGGCGGCTTCGGAATTCCTCTGCTTGATCGCGGAAACACACGCACCTTCAACCCGGATTTTCTCGCCTGGACCGACAAGACCGTGGTGGCGATCGACACGAAAGGCGACCATCTCATCACAGAAGATGCGGGCCGCAAGCTGTTCTACATCGAGAAGGTGGAGGATGGGCCTGAGCTGGTGATCCGGCTTGTGACCAAAGGAGAATGGCAGGTCGCGCAAAACGGGGTGTATGGGAAATTGAGCGGCAGCGCCGGATTCACTGTCTGGGCCTTAAAGCAAGGAAAGCCTCACCCCACGCATTGCGCGACGCTCAACGGAGCGGCGCAACTCTGCTTGCGGGGCTGAAGGTCAAGGAAGCGCTGCACTAAGGGCAGCATAGAGCGTCGATCGGGCGACACCGAAGCTGCGGGCGACCGAGCGGCCGTCTTCGTCGGCATCGAGCAAAGCCCGCGCGTGAGTGATTTGGGCGCCGGTCACCCCACCAGAGGGGTCAACTTTCCATGCCGATACGCACCCAGGTGCGCCCCTCCTCGGTCCGCAGGAGGATCACGGTGGGCAGCCACTGCCCGGCGCCTGCCGTGACCTTGGCCCGGTAGGCATCCTCGCGGGCATGGCGCAGGCGGCGCAGCGCGTCCGGGTCGCGCGCCCGCAGCGCCGGGTTGCCGCCGCGCCGCCCCTGCCGGGCGGCCCGGGCCAGGCCGCTGGCCACGCGCTCGCGGATCAGCGAGCGCTCGAACTCGGCCACGGCCCCCAGCATCTGCAGCATGAAGCGTCCCTGCGGGGTCGCGGTGTCGATTGGATCGCCCAGCACCCGCAGGAAGGCGCCTCGCCCCTCCAGGGTGCGGACCACCTCGAGCAGATGCTCCAATGAGCGGGCGAGGCGGTCGAGCTTGACCACGACCAGGGTGTCGCCCTGGCCGATCTGGCGCAGCAGGGCCGCCAGCACGGGGCGGGCGCGGCGGGCGCCGGAGGCGTGCTCCTGGTGCAGGATGGTGCAGCCGGCGGCCCGCAACTCGTCGAACTGGCGGCCGGTGTCCTGGTCGCTGGTGCTGACGCGGGCGTAGCCGATCGGGCCGGGCATGGGGGCTGCTCTCCGATATCCGGGGCCGGGAGGCCCGGGCAGCAGTTTTTTACAATGCAGGAAGTGGCCACGAAACATAGGGTTATTCGCGAAAGGGATATCTGAGACTGCAACGATACCCGTCTTAATGCGCATCTTGAATGCGCATGATGAATGTGCTTACATAGTCGGGCTTTTGGTGGAGGTTTGGAGCAGTCGTATGTCCCGCTCAGATCCTGCCGCCGTGCCCTCGCGGCGGCCAACCAACGTCACCTTGCCCGAGGCCTTGCTGCGGGAGGCCCGCGACCTGGGCATCAACCTGTCGCAGGCGTGCGAGCGTGGCCTGACTGCCGAGGTCGCCGCCAGGCGACGAGAACTCTGGTTGGCACGGAACAGCCAAGCTATTGCCGCCTGGAACGAGCATGTCGCGGAGAACGACCTGCCTCTCGCAGCCTTCCGCAGCTTCTGATGCCGCGTCTCGACATACACCCGATGCCGGGTCGAGGCGTGGGCTACGTGGTCGACGTCCAAGCCTCTCTGCTCTCGCATCTTGCCACCCGCGTCGTGGTGCCGCTGCTGCCCGAAGAAAAGGCACCTCCGCCGATCAGCGAATTGAACCCGGTCTTCGAGATCATGGGAGTACGTCATGTCCTGGTGACGCAAGCCCTCAGTGCCGTCACCTGCCGCGAACTCAAGCGTCCTGTTGCTTCGCTCGAAGCCGAGCGTGACAGCATCACCCGCGCCCTCGACCTGCTCCTGATCGGTTTCTGATGGAGCAGCCCGTAAAGAACTGAATCTCGCCTGCGGGCTTGCTCTCTTCTCGTCGCCCATCTCAGCCGCCTGATGCCCACTTTCTGCCCGGCCTGAACACGCCGGGATCGAGGCAACCGCTCCTTCCTACCGCTTGTTTGTGGCTTCCGGCTCGATCTCTTTCTGACTATGCGTGGCATCCATGTCGAAGAAGTTCATCGCTGACGTGATTCAGCAATCCTCCGATCTGACCGGCCTGGCCTCGGTGCGCCTGGCGGGCGCGGCGATCGAGGCCATCAAGGCCGAGATCATCGAGACCGGCCGTTTCTCGCTGCCGGAGTTCGGCTCCTTCTCGGTACGCGAGACCCCGAAGCGCACGGCGCTGAACCCACGCACCGGCGAGAAGGTCCAGG
>NZ_JHWD01000064.1 GCF_000622225.1 Roseomonas mucosa ATCC BAA-692
CAAGAACCGCGCCTGAACGCCCCCTCAACACACCTCACAAGAGGGTCCCTTTTGCGTGCCGATCTGGGGTCCCAATTCAGTGCCGATTGACACTCGGGGCAGACCTACGTCGCCCACGCGGTCGGCGCCGGCAAGACCTTCACCATCGCCGCCGCGATCATGGAGCAGAAGCGCCTCGGCCTGATCTCCAAGGCCATGCTGACCGTGCCCGGCCACTGCCTGGCCCAGGCCTCGCGCGAGTTCCTGCAACTCTATCCGGGCGCCCGCATCCTGGTGGCCGACGAAACCAACTTTTCCAAGGACAAGCGGGCGCGCTTCCTGGCCCGGGCGGCGACGGCCAACTGGGACTGCATCATCATCACCCACTCGGCCTTCAGGTTCATCGCCGCCCCGGCCGCGTTCGAGCGCGGCCTCATGCAGGCCCAGCTCGACGCCTATGCGGCCCTGCTGGAGAAGCTCGACGGCGACGACCGCATCGCGCGCAAGCGCATCGAGCGCATGAAGGAGGGGATGCAGGAGAAGCTCGAAGCGCTCGCCTCGGCCAAGGACGACATGCTGACCATCGCCGAGATGGGCGTCGACCAAGTGATCGCCGACGAGGCGCAGGAGTTCCGCAAGCTCTCCTTCGCCACCAACATGGGCGGCCTCAAGGGCATCGCCCCGGACGGCTCGCAGCGCGCCTGGGATCTGTTCGTGAAGTCGCGCTTCATCGGCACCATCAACCCTGGCCGCGCCCTGATCCTGGCGTCGGGCACGCCGATCACCAACACGCTGGGCGAGATGTTCACGCTGCAGCGCCTCATGCAGCCGGAGATGCTGGAAGATCGCGGCATCCAGGAGTTCGACGCCTGGGCCGCCAACTTCGGGGACACCCGCACCGAGCTGGAGCTGCAGCCCTCCGGCCTCTACAAACCGGTGACGCGTTTCTCGGAGTTCGTCAACGTCGCCGACCTGATCGCCATGTTCCGCACCGTCGCGGACGTGGTGCTGAAGGACGACCTGCGCCAGTACCTGAAGCTGCCCGCCATCGTGGGCGGCAAGCGTCAGATCATCACCGCCCCGGCGAGCCCGGCCTTCAAGGACTACCAGCGCACCCTGGCGGCGCGGATCAAGGCCATCGAGGAGCGCAAGGGCAAGCCCGAGAAGGGACAGGACATCCTGCTCTCGGTCATCACCGACGGCCGCCATGCCGCCATCGACCTCCGTTTCGTGGTGGCGGAGGCGGAAGATGATCCCGGGAACAAGCTCAACGCGCTGATCGACAACGCCTTCCGCATCTGGTCGGAGACGCGCGGCAAGGTCTTCCGTAACCCGGACGGCTCGCCGCACCCGACCCCTGGCGCCACGCAGATGATCTTCTCCGATCTCGGCACCGAGGCGGCGGCGGCGACACGGGGCTTCTCGGCCTACCGCTGGATCCGCCAGCGCCTGATCGGCCTCGGCGTGCCGGCCGAGCGCATCGCCTTCATGCAGGACTACAAGAAGGCCGAGGCCAAGCAGGGCCTGTTCAACAAGCTGAACAACGGCCAGGTGGATTTCCTGCTCGGCTCCTCCGCCACCATGGGGACGGGGGTGAACGCCCAGCGCCGGCTGGTGGCGCTGCATCACCTGGACGTGCCGTGGCTGCCCTCCGAGATCGAGCAGCGTGAGGGCCGCATCGAGCGGCAGGGCAACCAGAACGGGGAGATCGGCCTCTACGCCTACGCGACCCTGGGCTCGATGGATGCCCAGATGTGGCAGAACAACGAGCGCAAGGCGCGCTTCATCGCGGCGGCGCTGGGCGGTGACCGCTCGATCCGCCGGCTGGAGGATATCGGCTCCCAGGCCAACCAGTTCGCCATGGCCAAGGCCATCGCCTCGGGCGACCCCCGCCTGATGCAGAAGGCGGGGCTGGAGGCCGAGATCGCCCGGCTGGAGCGCCAGCGGGCGGCACATGTCGACGACCAGCACGCCGTCCGGCGCCGCGTCGCCGAGGCACGCTCGGCCATCGGCCGTGCCACCCAGGCCATAGCCGACACGGAGGCGGACCTGGCACGTCGGGTGTCCACCCGGGGCGAGGACTTCCGCATGGAGGTGCAGGGCCAGGCCTTCGCCGAGCGCAAGCCGGCCGGCGCCGCGCTGCTGCGGGTCCTCCGCACCGTGCAGTTCGAGGGCCGTAAGGGCGACTGGGACGTCGGGGGGATCGGCGGCTTTCCGCTGAAGCTGGAGGCCCGCCACTACCGTCAGGGTGCGGATCTCGAGATCCACCTGCTGCTCACCCGCGCCGGCGGCGAGCACGAGGTGCGGGTCGAGAACGACCTCACCGCCATGGGGCTGGTGTCGCGGCTGGAATACGACCTCGGGCGCTTCGAGGCCGAGTTGGCCGAGTACCGTCGGGGGTTGTCCGAAGCCCAGCGGCAGCTGCCGGCCTACGAGGCGCGGCTCGGCGAGGGCTTCGAGTTCCAGGCCGACCTCGATGCCAAGCGCGCCGAAATGGCCGAATTGGAGGCTTCCCTGGCGTTGACCGGGAAGGAGGAGACGCTCGCCGCCGCGGCCTGATGCGCGGGCAAAAAGAAGGGCGGCGCCCGAAGGTGTCGCCCGAGTTTAGGGAGGAAACGTCCAAGAAAGGCAGCATCGGCAAGTCTGATGCTGCGCTGCATAAGATTAGGCTGGGAAGGGGGTAGGCGGCAAGGCAATTTGTGCAGTGCAGCATGAGAGTTTGGGGAAGAAGGAAAGGGGAGGGGAAAAGAAGCAGTCGCACCCGGCCGTACCCCCGGCACCGCTTCGCTCCACGGCCGCCTGCGCAACCCTGCCCCGCTAGGCCGCACCCCGCTGCGCGGGCCGCGTCCCACGCCGGGGCAGGGCCGCTCGCCCGCCGTGGTGCCGGCGCCCGTCCGGTCGCTGCCGGGGAGGGGTCAACCCAGGAATGGGGAGACAGGAACCTCTGCGGAGCGGGAAGCCCGACCATGAAGCTCATCGAGATCGACCCGAAGAAGCTGCGCGACA
>NZ_JHWD01000065.1 GCF_000622225.1 Roseomonas mucosa ATCC BAA-692
GGATCGCATCGACGACCCGCCGCATCGGCCAGGACCGGGGCCGTCCGGTCTTTGCAGGGCTTGGCAAGAAGGGCTCGACCAGGGCCCACTCGGCATCGGTCAGGCACGTTGCATAAGGCTGGGAGCCGCGCGCAAGCTGCGCGCGGGCGGCAGGGGTCCACATGGGCCACCTCGAAGGACGTCAGACACCCTCCGAACGCGCAGAACCCCCGCCGCTCACCCCGCCTCAGCCGTTATGAAACGGCGTCTGAAATCATCTAAAAGAGGACATAGGGAGCGATCCGAGAGAGGCCGTCTACTATGGCGTGGTTCCACCAAATGTGGACTGACCGCTACGGAAGGAGCTGATGAGAAAGCTGATGCGGTGGACAGCCCTCTGCTCGCTGACTTCGACAGCCGCGAGCTTGACACCGATGCCGCTCAGGGGCCGTCCACCGCATCAGCTTGGCCTCCTGACAGTGGAAAGCAGCGCTCTATAGGCTTGCATCCCGTCACCGTTTGTGCACATGTGCGCAGAGGTGCTATCATGCCGATGTCGACATCTTCCACCGCAGCAGCCTTCCTGTCCGTCCGCCTGCCTTCTGCCACGCGCGATCGGCTGAAGGCGGCGGCTGCCTCCCGTGGCGAGACGGTGCAAGGACTCGTCGGCTCCCTTGTTGAGAGCTTCCTGGCTCAGGAGGCGGGAACCACCCCTACCCTTGCGGTCGTGCTTGGCCGACTTCGTGCCCATGCCGGTGAGCTGCGGGCCCGTGGCATCGCCTCGCTGTCCGTCTTCGGCTCCGTCGCCCGAGGCGACGCCCGTCCCGGCAGCGACGTCGATCTGCTCGCCGACCTCGATCCGGCGGCGCACCTGTCGCTGGTCGGCCTGTCGTCGCTGCGCGCCGAGTTGTCGGATCTGCTCGGTGCCCCAGCTGACCTGGTGGAGCGCGGGGCGTTGCGCCCGGGAGTGCGCGAGGCGGCTGAACGCGAGGCCGTGCGGGCATGGTGAGGCCGGGCCGGCGCGGCACGCGCGAGCGGCTGGAGGACATCCGTGCCGCCGCAGAGGATGCGCTCGCCTTCGCGGGCGAGCTGGACGAAGCCGCCTTCGCTGTGCTGGCCGAAACGGACCGCCGCACCTACCGGGCTCTGAAGAACGCCTTGGCCGAGATCGGCGAAGCGGTGAAGCTGCTCCCACCCGAGCTGCTCGGCCGTCATCCCGGCGTGGACTGGCGCGGATGGGCCGGGCTGCGCGACCTGGTGTCGCACCAGTATTTCAGCCTGGAGCTACCCCGGCTGCGGCCGGCGGTGGTCGACGAGCTGCCGGCCCTGTTGGCCGCGGTCGAAGGGGAACTCGGCGGTGAGACGCGCCAGGCCTAGTACGACCGCAAGGGGCGCGGCGGCGCAGTTGCCACCTCTGGTGGATGCCGCCGCCGGCCAGGAGATCGTCACGATCCGCGCTGGCAAGCTGGCGCCGCCCGGTTGCCAGGCTTCCAGGCCGCGCCGCGTGCTCGGCAGCATGGCTGGCTGTCTGCGGCGGGTGCCGGCCGATTTCGACGCGCCGCTGCCTGCCAAGATCCTCGATGGCTTCGAGGGGCGCTGACGCGTCTGCTGCTGGACCCTGGCCGACCCGGATCGGCTGGTCTCGATCGCGCCGTTCAGCGGTGGCAGGGCGGCGATGCATGCACGGGGAGTGCTGGCCGTCAGGCTCTCCCATCGGCCGCCAAACGGAGCCATCTTTCGCACGTGCCCAGCACCGCTGCCCCGTCCCTGCCTGCCGCTGATCGCGGCCCGCCCACCGAGGCGCTGACCGGCCTGGTGGAACGCGTCACCTACCACAACGCCGAGAACGGCTTCTGCGTGCTGCGGGTCAAGGCGCGCGGCCACCGCGACCTGGTCACCGTGGTGGGCCACGCCGCCTCGATCTCGGCTGGCGAGTGGGTGCAGATGTCGGGCGCCTGGGTCAACGACCGCGCCCACGGCCCGCAGTTCAGGGCGGGCTTCCTCAAGGCCACCCAGCCCACGACGCGCGAGGGCATCGAGAAGTACCTGGGCTCGGGCATGATCCGCGGCATCGGCCCGGTCTACGCGGCCAGGCTGGTGGCGGCCTTCGGCGAGGCGGTGTTCGAGCTGATCGAGGCCGAGCCGGATCGCCTGCGCGAGGTCACCGGCATCGGCTTCCGCACCGCCGATACCGTGTGGTGGGCAGGCTCGGCATCGAGCCCACGGCGATGATCCGGGTCCGCGACGTGCAGGTGCTCTGCCCGATGAACCGGGGCGGGCTGAGGGCCCGGGCGTTGAACGCCGCGCTGCAGGGGGCGCTGAACCCACCCGGCGAGTTGCAGGTCGAGCGCTTCGGCTGGACCTTTGGTCCTGGTGACAAGGTCATGCAGGTGGCCAACAGCTACGACCGGGAGGTGTTCAACGGCGACCTCGGGGTGATCACGGGCGTGGACCTGGAGGAGGGCGAGCTCACGGTGGTCTTCGACGGGCGGGAGGTCGCCTACGGCTTCGGGGAGCTGGACGAGCTGGTGCTGGCCTACGCCACCACTATCCACAAAGCGCAAGGGTCGGAGTACCCGGCGGTGGTGATCCCGCTCAGCACGCAGCACTATGCGATGCTGGCGCGCAACCTGCTCTACATTGGCGTGATGCGGGGCCGGAAGCTGGTGGTGCTGCCCGGGCAGCGGCGAGCCCTGGCAATCGCCATGCGCAACCAGGCCACGCGCCGGCGCTGTTCGAAGCTCCGGGAGCGGCTGG
>NZ_JHWD01000066.1 GCF_000622225.1 Roseomonas mucosa ATCC BAA-692
CGCCAGCACTCTCGCCGACCTGCACCTTGTCGCCTTCGCCTGCATCATGCTCAAGCAGGCCGCTCAACTGGCCGCAGGTCCATAACAACCTCTAGGGAGATGCGATTTTTGCCTACGGGTTGCCGGTCAGCGCTGGATCGGGGGAGGGGATGGCAGGAGTACGAGCCCTCGCTCGCCAATCTGGACCTGAGCGTCTCGGTAGGCCGCCAGAGCCAGTGCTAAGGGCTCACGGAATTCGGCTTTGAAGGTGCGGAGTAGTTTTTCACGGCCAAATTGCCGCCAAAGCGCCGTCCAGGAGATTGGGGTCTCGCCCTTGAGAGCTGGAAGACGGAACGCCAGGAATAGATAGATGTCTATGGCCCGGGGGCTGTTCTGGATGTCTGAAATTGCCGCCCGGTCGACTGGGATGGGGTGCCGCCGGAGTTCGCTGAAGAACGCCTCGGACAGTCGCAGGCGCTCGACCATCGGTGTCCGCCGCTTGGTTCGTGGGTCCTCATGGGTTGTGTACTCGAATGCTTCCACGATGCGCTCGTTTACAATGATGGCACGCCGGTCGTTGCCGATCTTGAAGTCGAGCGTCAGGCGACAGATGCGCTCGAGTTGGTCGACAACCTTCCGAGACACAGGGCCGCCGCGAGACAGGCCGAGCCGGTTCAAAAGCAGATTGGGGTTGGACCCGAGTTCAATATCCCGGCTGCCCTTCTCGAGAGCCTCAGATTGCAGGTCTATCAGCAGGAGGCGGGCGATGGTGCCGGACGGCACCGCCAACGACTCCCGGCTACCGTCGTCGAGGACCCGGACCCCGGGTCGGACCAGAAGCTGTGCGTAGTCCGTGGCGATGAGCCAGTCTTCACCAGCCGGGTGCTCCCGGTGGGGGAGGCCAGCCAAGCACCAAGCGCTGTAGGTGTAGCCAAGCTCATGGGCCCACTCTGCCTCCCGCACAATGGCGCCCGAGGCAGTATCGGCGATCCGACGGCCGTTGCGGCCACTCAATGCTCGATGGACAGGCGGCAGCGTAGGGGCTTCAGATGTCCAGACTACTGCTCTTGCTTCTTCAAGAGTTCCCTCTACTCCATGAGCAGATAGGTGAGCATGGACGGCAAAGAGGTCTGGGTGAGGCAAGTGGGTCGCTCTCTTCGCTTAGCTCATCAGCAATCACCGTTGCCCGGTTCTGGATCGGAAATGGCAGCCCTGTCGATGTGTCTCTTGCCTACAGGCTCCGTTTGCTTGGATGCGATTTCTGCCTTCGCAAAGCAATATATAGGATTGTACCTAATTTAGATTGAAGTTCGTGGGCAGAAAACACAGGGATAACTCACTAGGATTTTGATTTTACTAGTATTTCATTGTCGCCATCGAAGCCGACGTAGGCAATGAACACATCTCGGCACTAGTAGCGTCAACGTTTGCCGACGTAGGCAAGGGTCACATCTCGCAGCCGACTCGGACCGTAGGCAAAGATCGCATCTTGTCCGTCTTCCACCCGGCGCCAGTCCCCTCTATATGCATGCATTGACAGCATTCGCAGCATAGGAGGGTGTCATGGCCACTTTGACCGTCCGTAACCTCGAGGATGACGTCGTCCGCGCGCTGCGCATCCGGGCCGCTGAGCACGGCCGGTCAGCCGAGGCCGAGCACCGGGAGATCCTGCGCCAGATCCTGACTGCCAGCCGTGAGCCGTCGCCTCGTGTGGCCGCCGCCAAACGCTTGGCGGAGTTCCGACGCCGGACCTCGGGCCGCGGCTCCGCCACCGCCGCCCAACTCTTGGAGGAGAGCCGACAGGGCAGGGCAGGGAACCTGCTTCGTGAGTCGAGCTGCCCGTGACGCTGGTCGTCGATGCCAGCGTCGCGCTGAAGTGGGTGCTGGAGGAGCCGGACAGCCATCTAGCCCAGGCGCTTACTGAGGGTGAGGAAGAGGTGCTGGTGCCGGACTTCTGGCTCAACGAAGCAGCCAACGTCTGCTGGCTCCAGGTCCGCAAGGGTAAGTGGTCGGCGGACGAGGCCCGGGAAGGGCTGGCGCTGCTCCGCGCCCTGGTACCACCGACCGCCACGAGTGATCTGGACTTGCACGACGTCGCCCTCGACATCGGCTTGGCTGTCAATCATTCGACATATGACACCCTCTACGTGGCTTTCGCCGTCGCCATGGGTGCCCGGGGTGTCGTGGCGGCCGATGGCCCGTTCGCACGGGATATGGGTCGCCACCCCGATCCGGCGTTGGCGACCATGCTCATTCCGTTGGCGGAGTGGGGGCAGGGCAGGGGGCTCGCATGACCGAGAACGGTTCTGTCAGCGCTCGCGCCGTAGCGGACACGGTGTACGGCGTGACGTGACCGGCCTATGCAGATTGTAGGATGACTAGCGCAGCGGCCGCCCGACGGCGATCAGCGGAGACATGCTGATTGTGTCGGGAGCGGAGGCGGAGATGATTGCGTAGTTCGTTGTAGCCTCGGCAGAACCGCTCAGCCGAGGCGAAGCTTTTGAAGCCGCGCATACATCGGATCCGACCTTTGAGGCCGCGGTGGTCCTGCTCGAGGCTGTTGTTCTTGTAGGCGCTATTGCGACGCTCGGTGAGAAGCCTAGGCGTCACACGACACCCACAGATCGCGGCGGGTCGATCCCCGCGCTCGCGGGGAACACTTGGAGGCGGCATCCCCCGGAATGGTGGTGTCAATCGGCACTGAATTGGGACCCCAGATCGGCACGCAAAAGGGACCCTCTTGTGAGGTGTGTTGAGGGGGCGTTCAGGCGCGGTTCTTGA
>NZ_JHWD01000067.1 GCF_000622225.1 Roseomonas mucosa ATCC BAA-692
GATAGCCCCGTAGGCGTAGTGTCTTGCAGGATCCTCGAGTAGGGCGGGGCACGTGAAACCCTGTCTGAACGTGGGGGGACCACCCTCCAAGCCTAAATACTCCTTGGCGACCGATAGTGCACAAGTACCGTGAGGGAAAGGTGAAAAGCACCCCGACGAGGGGAGTGAAAGAGACCTGAAACCGAGCGCCTACAAGCAGTCGGAGCACCCCAATGTTCAATCATGGGAGGTGTGACGGCGTACCTTTTGTATAATGGGTCCGCGAGTTTCTGTTGGCAGCAAGCTTAAGCCGAGAGGTGTAGGCGCAGCGAAAGCGAGTCTGATAAGGGCGCTTGAGTTGCCGGCAGAAGACCCGAAACCGAGTGATCTAGCCATGGCCAGGCTGAAGGTGGGGTAACACCCACTGGAGGGCCGAACCCACGCCTGTTGAAAAAGTCGGGGATGAGCTGTGGCTAGGGGTGAAAGGCCAATCAAACTCGGAAATAGCTGGTTCTCCGCGAAATCTATTGAGGTAGATCGTCGTCCGATTACCTTCGGAGGTAGAGCACCGGAAGGGCTAGGGGGGCCCAAAGCCCTACCAAACCCTACCGAACTCCGAATGCCGAAGAGTACAGGACGGCAGACAGACAGTGGGTGCTAAGGTCCATTGTCGAGAGGGAAACAGCCCAGACCACCAGCTAAGGCCCCCAAATCGTGGCTAAGTGGGAAAGCATGTGAGACGGCCAAAACAACCAGGAGGTTGGCTTAGAAGCAGCCATCCTTTAAAGAAAGCGTAATAGCTCACTGGTCTAATAGCTGTCTTGCGGCGAAAATGTAACGGGGCTCAAGCCACGTGCCGAAGCTGTGGATGCATGCGCAAGCATGCGTGGTAGCGGAGCGTTCCGTAGGCCTGCGAAGGCAGACCCGTGAGGGCTGCTGGAGGTATCGGAAGTGCGAATGCGGACATGAGTAGCGATAAACAGGGTGAGAACCCCTGTCGCCGAAAGTCCAAGGGTTCCTGCGCAAGGTCAATCCGCGCAGGGTGAGCCGGCCCCTAAGGCGAGGGCGAAAGCCGTAGTCGATGGGAACCAGGTGAATATTCCTGGGCCTGACAGACGTGACGGCTGCAAAGCGTTGTTGCCCCTTATCGGATTGGGGCGGCAGCCAGAGCAGCCCAGGAAACAGCGCTGTCGATAAAGACCGTACCCGAAACCGACACAGGTGGACTGGTTGAGAATACCGAGGCGCTTGAGAGAACTATGCTGAAGGAACTAGGCAAATTACTCGCGTAACTTCGGGATAAGCGAGACCCCTTCTTGCGCAAGCAAGGTGGGGTGGCACAGACCAGGGGGTAGCGACTGTTTAGTAAAAACACAGGGCTCTGCGAAATCGAGAGATGACGTATAGGGTCTGACACCTGCCCGGTGCCGGAAGGTCAAGGGGAGATGTGCAAGCATCGAACCGAAGCCCCGGTAAACGGCGGCCGTAACTATAACGGTCCTAAGGTAGCGAAATTCCTTGTCGGGTAAGTTCCGACCTGCACGAATGGTGTAACGACTTCCCCACTGTCTCCAGCATAGACTCAGCGAAATTGAATTCCCCGTGAAGATGCGGGGTACCCGTGGTCAGACGGAAAGACCCTATGAACCTTTACTGCAGCTTCGCAGTGGTGCCAGGAAGGAACTGTGTAGGATAGGTGGGAGCCATCGAAACCCGGGCGCTAGCTCAGGTGGAGGCAACCTTGAAATACCACCCTGTTTCTTTCTGGCATCTCACTGAGCCCGGTCAGCCCGGGCCAGGACCCTGCGTGGTGGGCAGTTTGACTGGGGCGGTCGCCTCCCAAAGTGTAACGGAGGCGCGCGATGGTGGGCTCAGGCCGGTCGGACATCGGCTGTTGAGTGCAAAGGCATAAGCCCGCCTGACTGCGAGCGCGACAGCGCGAGCAGAGACGAAAGTCGGCCTTAGTGATCCGGTGGTCCCGCGTGGAAGGGCCATCGCTCAACGGATAAAAGGTACTCTAGGGATAACAGGCTGATCTCCCCCAAGAGTCCACATCGACGGGGAGGTTTGGCACCTCGATGTCGGCTCATCGCATCCCGGGGCTGGAGCAGGTCCCAAGGGTTCGGCTGTTCGCCGATTAAAGCGGTACGTGAGCTGGGTTTAGAACGTCGTGAGACAGTTCGGTCCCTATCTGCCATGGGTGTTGGAGACTTGCGAGGATCTGTCCCTAGTACGAGAGGACCGGGATGGACGTACCTCTGGTGCACCGGTTGTTCCGCCAGGAGCATCGCCGGGTAGCTAAGTACGGAACGGATAACCGCTGAAGGCATCTAAGCGGGAAACCAGCCTCAAAACCAGGTCTCCCCAAGGGCCGTGGAAGACCACCACGTCGATAGGCCGCAGGTGGAAGTGCAGCAATGCATGCAGCCGAGCGGTCCTAATCGCCCGATCGAACTCCATCACTCCCCGCCGCCGCAGTCCCCCCAACAAGGGACACCGCGCGCAGCACCAAAGCGCACCCGCTCACACACACACACATCACACCCGAATATACATCGCCCTCCCAGCGCCGCATG
>NZ_JHWD01000068.1 GCF_000622225.1 Roseomonas mucosa ATCC BAA-692
AAGAACCGCGCCTGAACGCCCCCTCAACACACCTCACAAGAGGGTCCCTTTTGCGTGCCGATCTGGGGTCCCAATTCAGTGCCGATTGACAGATCTGGCGGTTCTTTCGCCGACACCAGATCACGCGCAAAAAAAGACCGCGCACGCCGCGGAGCAGGATCGGCCGGACATCCTGAAACAGCGCTGGGACTGGTTCGAGAGCCAGCCTGACCTCGAACCGGACCGCTTGGTGTTCATCGATGAAACCTGGGCATCGACGAAGATGGCACGCACCCACGGCAGGGCTCGCCGCGGTCAGCGCCTGCGGGCCTCAATCCCACACGGACATTGGAAGACCACGACCTTCATCGCCGGGTTGCGCAACAGCGGCATGGTCGCGCCAATGGTGCTCGACGGGCCGATCAACGGCGCCGCCTTCCAAGCCTACGTTGACCAGGTGCTGGTACCCGAACTGGCGCCCGGTGACATCGTTATCATGGACAACCTGGGCAGCCACAAGGGCGCGGGCGTCAGGGCTGCAATCGAAGCCGCCGGGGCAGGCTTGCTCTACCTTCCGCCCTACAGCCCCGAGTTCAACCCCATTGAGAACGCCTTCGCCAAGCTGAAGGCCAGCCTCCGCAAGGCCGCCGAGCGCAGCGTCGAAGGCCTCTGGAGCACCATCGGCCGGATCATCGACACCTTCACGCCCACTGAATGCACCAACTACTTCGCCGCCGCAGGATACGATGCAGCCTGATCGAAAACCGCTCTAGTGGCCGCTCTCAGCGAGCTGAACGATCCGCTACCGGTGCTACGGGCGATCGAGGAACATGATCGTCTTGGTGAAGAAGCGTTTCTCGCGAAATACGGCTACGGGCCGGCACGATCCTATTGGTTGTTGCACGATGGTCGGCGCTACGCTTCCAAGGCGATCCTGGGCGTGGCGTTCGGCTACCGCTCTCCAGGCGCACGTCCGCTCAAGGCGTCGGAGTTCGCCGGCGGCGAGAGTACGGTGCGCCGGGCCCTGACCCGTCTGGGTTTCACGGTCGAGGTCGATGACAACGCGGCAGTTGCTGCCGTTCTCCCGGTGCTGGCCTCCGGCGACGCCGATACGACTGCCTTCGACCCCGAAGGGACGGTGGATGCCCGCGAGAAGATCCTGCGCGAGATCAGGGCTCGGCGAGGCCAGAAGGCCTTTCGCGATCATCTGCTCGAGGCGTATGGCGCGCGCTGTTCGATCAGTGGGTGCAGCACACTGGACGTGTTGGAAGCGGCTCACATCCTGCCTTACCGGGGCGAGGCCACCAACCATCCTACCAACGGACTGCTGCTTCGTGCGGACCTCCATACCTTGTTCGATTGCGGCCTTCTCGCGATTGACCCGGATACCCTGCAGGTGCTGGTTTCTGCCTCCATCATGGAACCGACCTATCGCGAGATGCATGGTCGCAAGCTGAGGGAGGTTTCCGATGCTCGCTTGGCTCCAAGCCGGGTCGCGCTACGGCGGCATCGGGCAGGCAGCAGGGTCTGAATGACGTTTCAGGAAGGGACGGCCTCGAAATCAGGATGCCAGGTCCCTGCCGCGAGAGCCTCGGCGCAGTCATAGTGCCAGTTGGTCCGGCGGGTTGTCGGGTAGCGGGTCAGAGCACAACCACATGCAACTGGGGGATTAGCCGAGTTGTACACTACGAGGCGCCGTCCCGCAGCACTCCTGGTCAGGCGCAGGAACAGGGGCAGGTAGTCCTTGCCGCCCAGGAAGACGATATCTTCCTGCGTCCTCTCCAGGGCATTGAAGTCCGAGAACTTGTCGCTGGCGCGCCGACGCTTCCAGGGTTCGGCCGAGGTGCTGAAGGTGATATCGTAGTCCGGAAGCAGAAAGTCGGCACGCACGAGTCCCCAGCCGGCAGACAGGATGAAAAGTCTTTCGATTCCCAGCTTTTCCAGTAGGAGTGCATAGGCTTTCGGACGATAGAGCTTCCCAGCAATCCAGAGGCCTGGATCGGGTTCGCGGCCGGTATTCACTGCCATGACACGCTGACGCCATGTGATGCCCGTGAGGTCCGATATGTTGTCCGGATGAACGTACAGGACGCCTTTCTCTGGAGGTGCTGCATCCGGACGAGCTACGAACATCACCCGACGACCGCTCATTGTAGGGAGGGTGGCTGCATTTGCCTGCTTGGATCCGGCACACTGAATGACGCAAAGCATGCTCCAATCCTCCTGACCTATGCAGTAACCAGACGCTGGTGGCCAATTGCTGGTGGACTTTTCCTCCAGCGTGCATTCAGAAAACGCAAGATCATGCTTATTGTCCTGCCGCGTGAACGTGGCAGAGGGTGTTCACCAGCCTGAGGTCTTCCACGGTGGCACAGGGCACTTCCAGCAGCCTGGGGCTGGCCAGCACCACGGCCAGGCAATGCGCCCGGGAGACGGCGACGTTCAGGCGCTCGCGGCTGAACAGGAAGGAGATGCCGCGCGGGCATTGTCACGTTGGCCAGCTCTGGCTGGAACGAACTCGTCAGGCGAAGCTGGCGGCATGCCGTCCGAGCCCACCACCT
>NZ_JHWD01000069.1 GCF_000622225.1 Roseomonas mucosa ATCC BAA-692
GTAAGCGCGGCGTGACCACCCTTCTTGATCTGGTCCACTGAGCCCGCGAGGTAGGTCGTCGCGGAGGTGTGGCGATGGCGCGATGGGTAGCGAGCACGAGTGCTAGCACTGGGGCGGTGGAGCGGGTGGAGATCGTCACTCGCGGCGCGCGGCGGGACTACACGGCCGAGGAGAAGGCCGCGTTCCTGGCCGAGGCTGCCGAGCCCGGGGCGCGGGTGCTGGAGGTGGCGCAGAGGCACGGCATCTCGCCGAGCCTGATCCACCGTTGGCGGCGCGAGGCCGAGGGCAGGCCGGTGAAACGCAAGACGGCCCCGCGCCCGCCGCAGCTGGTACCGCTGGTGGTTGGGCCAGGCGTCCCGGCCGCGGTGGCAGAGGCGGTCACGCCGGTGCGGGAGACGGTCGGGGCAGCGATCGAGGTTGTGCTGCGGAACGGCCGCGTGCTGCGGGTCGGGGGTGAGGCGGACGCGGCGGTGGTCGCCCGGCTGGCTGCGGCGCTGGAGGCGTGATCGCGCTCCCGGCGGGCGCACGCATCCTCCTCGCCACGCAGCCCGTGGACTTCCGCAAGGGGGCGCATGGCCTGGCGGCGCTGGCCGCCGAGATGCTGGACCAGGACCCGTTCTCGGGCGTGGTCCTGGTGTTCCGCTCGCGCCGGGCGGACCGGATCAAGATCCTGGTCTGGGACGCATCCGGCCTCGTGCTGGTCTGGAAGCAGCTCGAGGGCAACGTGTTTCGCTGGCCACCGATCGTCAATGGGGTGATGCGCCTCAGCCCAGTCGAGTTCGCGGCGCTGTTCGATGGCTTCGACTGGTCGCGCATGCAGACGCCGAAACGGATTCCCAGGCCGACCGCGGCTGCATAAGCTCGGCGTGCGATGCGCGCGGCCGACACCGAGACGGCGGACTTCCCGGACGACCCCGCGGCCCTGCGGGCGCTGCTCGCTGCGGCGTTGTCCCGGTGCGATGCGCTGGAGGCGGAGCGAGACGGCATCGCGGCCGAGCGTGACGCGCTGGCGGAGCGGAACGAACGGCTGCGCCACCTGCTGGAGAAGCTCCGGCGGATGCAGTTCGGCAAGCGGTCCGAGCGCCTGCCAGAGGATCAGCTCCACTTCGCGTTCGAGGAGCTTGAGGCCTCCATCGCCGAGGCCGCGGCCGAGGTGGCCAAGACCTCCCCCGAGCAGCGGGAGGGCACGATCAGGCGTCGCCGTGCCGGGCGCGGGCGGTTGCCCGCGCACCTGCCCCGCGTCGAGGTGGTGCTGGCGCCGGAGACAATGACCTGCCCCTGCTGCAACGGCGCCCTCGTCGAGATCGGGACCGACACGTCGGAGCGGCTGGACGTGATCCCGGCGAGGTTCCAGGTTCTCGTCACGCGCCGCCCGAAGTTCGCCTGCCGGGCCTGTCCCGGCACCGTGCTGCAGGCCTCGGCGCCACCCCGCCTGGTCGAGGGCGGGGTGCCGACGGAGGCCACCGTCGCCCACGTGCTGGTGTCGCGCTACGCCGACCACCTGCCCCTCTACCGCCAGTCCCAGATCCTGCTGCGGCAGGGGATCGAGATCGGGCGGGAGGTGCTGGCGGATTGGACCGGCACTGCGGCCCACGAGGTGCTGCCCGTCGTGCGCCGGATGCACGAGATCCTGCTCACCTCGCCCAAGCTGTTCGCCGACGAGACCACGATGCCGGTGCTCGACCCGGGGCGCGGCCAGACGAAGAAGGGCTACGCCTGGGCATTCGCGCGCGACGACCGGCCCTGGGGCGGCACGGACCCGCCTGCCGTGGTGTTCCACTATGCCCCGGGCCGCGGCGCCGAGCATGGCCGCGCGCTGCTCCGGAACTACGGCGGCATCCTCCAGTGCGATGGCTACGGCGTCTACAAGGCGATCGCCGCCGAGCGGGGCATGACGCTCGCGTTCTGCTGGAGCCACGTCCGTCGCGGGTTCATCCCGCTGGCGAAGGGCAGGACGGCACCGATCGCGGCCGAAGCGCTGCGACGCATCGCCGCCCTCTACGCCGTCGAGGCGGAGGTCAGGGGCAGCCTCCCGGAGGTCCGGCAGGCCGCCCGCCAGGCCAGGAGCCGCCCTCTCGTCGAGGAGCTGTTCGCCTGGCTGCGGCAGGCCCTCGCGCGCCTGCCCGGCAGCAGCCCGACCGCGGAGGCGATCCGCTACGCGCTGAACCACCAGGACGGTCTCGTGCGGTTCCTCGACGACGGCCGGATCGAAATGGATAGCAACACCGTCGAGCGCGCCATCCGACCCCTCTGCCTCTCCCGAAAAAACGCGCTGTTCGCCTCCGGCGACGACGGGGGCGCCCGCTGGGCGGCCATCGCCTCCCTCGTGGAGACGTGCAAGCTCAACGGCGTCGACCCGCAGCGCTACCTCGCCGACCTGCTCACCCGGCTCGTCGGCGGCTGGCCCAATAGCCGCCTCGACGAACTCATGCCCTGGTGCTGGACCGCCGACGCAGGCTGACCCTCAGGTCAAACCGCCAAGGGCTTGTTGGCCTCGCTTAC
>NZ_JHWD01000070.1 GCF_000622225.1 Roseomonas mucosa ATCC BAA-692
GCGGGCGGCGTGCCGAGCCGTGTCGCCCAGCAACCGCAGCGCCGCGGCGAGCCTTTCCGCCTCATTCAGTGGATCGGTCCGGAACACCGGCAGCCACGTCAGCAGGCGGGCCAGGGCGGGCGCCTGCTCCACTGGGTGCTCGGCCGCGCCCGCGCCCGTCTCGCCGTCGCTTCCACCTCAGGTGGTAGGCATGGCCCGCTCCAGGGGGTGGAGGTCGGAGGCGGCACTCCAAGAGCCGGTGAGGCTGGTGGCGCGAAGGGCGAGATCGTGCGGATGGGCGGGCAGACCCTGGCGCAGCACCTCCGAAGCGGCGCCGCCGCCGGCGCGGGCGTCGAGGCGCGAGACGAGGTCCTCGGCCTGGGCCAGCGGCCGCAGCAGCCGGGCAGGATCGGGCGCGGCCGCCGGCGGGTGCGGGCCGGGCCGGCGTGTGGCCCAGGGCGGCGCATGGCCGTCGTCGGGATCGCCTGCGTCCTCATCGTCCCAGTCCGCCATGCCGCCGGCCTCCAGCACCAGCCGGACCGCACGCTCCCGCATCTCGGGCGAGAAGTTCGCCCCCGTCTTCCGATTGCCCATAACCTCTTCCTCTCACAGGTTGAGGTCTCCTCCGAATCCGGCGCGGTTTGGACTTGCTTCGAAAAAGTGGAGGGTTCCTGATGAAGCAAGAGGAACTCGATGACGCAGCAGAGACGGTTCACGAAGGAGTTTGAGGACGAGGCGGTCCGGCTGGTCCAGACGAGCGGGCGGAGTCAGCGCGAGATTGCTGAAGACCTCGGAATTGGTTTGTCGACACTGGTCAGGGGATCAGCCGGAGCCGGGAACGGCAGATCGATGCGCCGACCACTCGGGGCAGAAGGACGTCGCGGCCGAACTGAAGCGGCTGCGGCGGGAGAACGAGATCCTTCGCCCAGCGCCAGGGCTGATCCACCATGCCGATTGCAGCAGCCAATACTGCTCCGCCGACTACCAGGCGGAACTCCGAAAGCACGGCATCCTGACCTCGATGTCGAGCAAAGGAAATTGCTACGACTGTGAGACTATCAGAGCAACCTGGAGGGCTTGGCCCATGCTTACGATTGACCTCGTGTCATGGCGTTGATCTGCCGGTCCTCCAGGCTGCGCCCGGCGCCGCTTCGATGCGTGACTTCATAGGAGCCTGAGGGACAGCCATCCCATCACAGTCCTGTCCCGTCAAAGCGCAGGCTCGGGCTTCCCGCTACCTGGAGGACCGACATGCATTCCACCCCATCCGATGCGATCATCATCGTATCCATCCGCCGAGGGCCACCTTCTGTGAGGGGTGATGTTCGCTGACCTTAGCTCGACTTTGGCCATCACGCGGCGTGGCAGATGGCGTAAGCCCAGGCGTGCTGGAGCGCTCGCCGAGGTTTTATGCTGTGACCGCTGTGCCGGGATGTGAGGAAACCTTGCTCACGCCAGATGTGCCGCCGCACGGCGGCGAGGGTGTCACTGAAGGTCGGACGGTCCTTGCGGTACCAGGCGCTGCTCATTGCGGCTCTGCGTTCTGAGGTTCTGAGCTGGGCGGCCAGGAGGGTGACGAGGGAGAACAGCCCGAGCAGGCATGGCGTGGTGCGGGCGATGGCGAGGTCCGACCACTGTCGCTGAGTCTCGACCCCAAGATGCACCCTGGTCTCCTGGAAGGTCACCTCCAGTTGCCAGCGCTGGATGAACCAGAACAGGATCTGCTCCGGCGTTCGATCAGGCTCGGTGCACAGCAGGGCCTGCGGCTCGAACCGGCGATGAGGATCGCGGACCAGCACCCAGCGGATCGGCACGATGGGCATCCCGCCATGACGCCACACAGCAGTGGCCGAGCAGATCTCGACGTGACGCTCGCCCCCACCGTACCAGCCGGGGACCACCATGCGCTGCCAGCATGTATCGGTGCGGACCAGCACCTCCGCCAGGTTGGGCCGCCGCGCCCCTTTGGTACGGGGCCGACCATTGGTACCAGGCAGCCGGGGTGGCGCCGGGTCATAGAGCGCGGCATCGAGCCGCAGGCGCGTGACCCCGGTGATCCTGTGCCGGGTCAGCGCAGCCAGCAGTTCCAGGGCTGCAAAGCCGCTGTCGCCGACCAGCACGATGTCCCGCCCAGGAAGCCAGCGGCGTGTCTGCAGGATCATTTGGCGGGCCCAGTCGGTGAGCTTCTTGTGCCGCTGTCCCTGGTCGCGACAAAACCGTTCCGAGGGCGCCAGCGCGGACAGGAACGGCAGCGCCCAAACCCGACCGGCCCAGGGAACGGGTGCCAAGAGCATCAGGCTGATCCAACGCAGGCCAGAAGCCTTTACGAAGTGGCCGTGGCTGGAGCGTACCGGGTCGCGGTAGATGCCCATTGCCGCAATCCGCTTGCCACGGCGTCTGGCCCTGTCCCGCTGTGACGGACACCTCTGATAGGCTGAAGGGCCTGGAGGTACGGATGGCAGAGGGTAGCGGAAAGCGCCGGTTCTTTCCGG
>NZ_JHWD01000072.1 GCF_000622225.1 Roseomonas mucosa ATCC BAA-692
CCTCCCGTTCGTTGCCTCTTCGCTGCCGGCCGGATCGCGCCGGAGAGCATCGCTCTCCGGCGGACTGCCAGTGCCACCAGCGCGGACAGGGTGCCTTATCTTCTTTCCGGGAGCCCCGCGTTGCCACCTGCTTCCCGGGATCGGGCCGCAGGCTGGCGGCCACCACGCGGAGCCAACTCAGGCCCGGGGTCCGGGGACCGGCTTCGGTCCCCGGCGGAGAGGGGGCCGGGGGAGAGGCAGCGCCTCTCCCCCGGCAGCCAGCCACCGGGCGCCGCGCGGAAGCGGCCGCCCGGATCAATGACCGAGCGCGACGCCCTTGCCGGCCTCGGCGGCCGGAAGGGCCATGGGGTGGGCCAGCCGCTTGACGGTCAGGGCGGCCGCGGCGACCAGGCCGGGCACGGCGAGCACCAGGAAGAGGCTGCCCAGGCTGAGCTGGTAGCGGGACAGTTCCGCCACCAGGAAGGAGCCGGCGATGCCGCCGAAGCGCCCAAGGCCCAGCATCCAGGCGACGCCCGTGGCGCGCCCCTGGGTCGGGTAGAAGCCGGCGGCCAGGGCCGGCAGCGAGGACTGCGCGGTGTTCATCAGCGTGCCCGCCACCAGCACCGCCAGGATGAGGAGCGGCGGGTTGCCCGTCGCCTGCCCGATCGCGGCGATGGCGAGGGCGGTGAGCAGGAAGCCGATGGCGATGATGGAATTGCCGTTGAAGCGGTCCATCAGCCAGCCGAAGAAGACTGCCCCGATGCCGCCGAGCGGGAAGAGCGCCGAGATCATCGCCGCCGTGGCCGGGCGCATGCCGGCATCACCGAACAGCACCGGCATCCAGTTCACCAGGGCGTAGAAGATCACCAGCCCCATGAAATAGGCGATCCAGAGCATCACCGTGCCGACCAGGAAGCGCGGCGACAGGATGGTGGCGATGCCGCCCTTGCCTGCCTCCACCTGCTGCGCCTCCAGGTTCACGAAACGGCCCGTCTGGCTGGCGGATGCGGAGATGCGGCTCAGCACGGCACGCACGCGCTCCGCCGGGGCGCCCTTGGCGAGCATGTAGCGTACCGATTCCGGCAGCAGCAGGAGCAGCAGCACCGCCAGCAGCAGCGGCACCACGCCGCCCAGGTGCAGCACGCTGCGCCAGCCCCAGAGCGGGATCATCCAGGCGGCCAGGAAGCCGCCGAAGGCAGCACCCAGCGGAAAGCCGCAGAACATGGCGTTGACGATGGTGGCGCGCCGCCCGCGCGGGCAGAACTCGCTCATCAGCGTCACCGCGTTCGGCATCGCGGCGCCCAGGCCCAGGCCGGTGAGGAAGCGCCAGACCACCAGCGTGTCCAGGCTGCCGGCATAGCCCGACATCAGGCAGGCGATGCCGAAGACCAGCACGGAGCCGGTCAGCACCGCCTTGCGCCCGAAGCGGTCGGCCAGCGGCCCAGCGGCCAGGGCCCCGGCGGCGAGGCCAAAGAGCGCGGCGCTCAGCACCGGTGCCAGGGCCGGGCGCGAGACGCCCCACTCGGCGATCAGCGAAGGGGCGATGTAGCCGATGGCGGCGGTATCGAAGCCGTCCAGCAGCACGATGGTGAAGCAGAGGGCGAAGATGACCCACTGGAAGGGAGAGAAGGGATGCGCGTCCAGGAATTCCTGGACGTCGGTGTCGCGGCCTGCCTGCATGTCTTTTCCGGAATCCTCGGGGCTTTCTTGTCTCCGGCCGCTTGGAGCGGTTCCGGGAAGGGGATGCATAAGAGCGCCTAACTAAACCCGGTATGATGCGTTTCTGTGGGCATGGCGAAGCCTTTGGTTTCTGATGATCTCTGGGCGGCGATTGAGCCGCTGT
>NZ_JHWD01000073.1 GCF_000622225.1 Roseomonas mucosa ATCC BAA-692
ATCCCGGGAACCACTGTGAACCCCGCCGTCAGTGGGGTCCCGTTTGGACGCCGATCACCCCTCCAACAGGGTTCCTATTCCATGCCGTTCCACAGGATAAACGAAGGAATGATTGCAGAGCGCAGGCATCCAGGCCACGGCGGGGCCATCTATGGAACACTGCGCGTAGTCGATCCGCCCCTCCACCCGCCCTTCCTGAAAAACGAAAAGCTGGGCCAGGCCCTCATGGTAGTGTTCGTCGACCCGCCAGCCATGGATGTGGCTACGGTCAGAAATACGCTCACAGTTCAGGAAGCCGACATGGGCAGAGACATCGCCCAGAACGTACTTTCCGCGATCTGGGAGACTTTCCGTCATTGACATCTCCAAGGTTGAAAATGTGCTAGTTTTTATCAGAAGGTTCGATTGCCGCCTACTCAGCCTTCCCGTCAGATTGCACTTGGAGAAGCAGCAGGAACGGACTGAATGGACCGTTTCCTTCAAAAGCCATGGGGAGGAAGACCACATGACCGGAATCGTGATTGCGGGCGCCGGTATCGGTGGACTGACGGCCGCGCTTTGCCTTCATGCGAAAGGCTTCGGTGACATTCGCATCTTCGAGGCTGTGCCTCAGATGAAACCGCTGGGCGTCGGCATCAACGTCATGCCCCATTCGTCCGAAGTGCTCCATAAGCTGGCTCTTGGCCCGGCCCTCGACGAAATCGCCGTGCGCACCCGTTGTGTTGAGTACCGCACCCGCTTCGGCCATCTGATCCAGTCCGATCCGCGAAACGTGGAAGCAGGTTTCTCAGCGCCCCAGTATTCGATTCATCGCGGCGAACTGCAGTTTCTTCTGTTTGACGCGGTGCGCGAACGTCTGGGTTCCGACGCGGTCAAGGCGGGTAAACCCGTCAAAGGCTATCGCCAGGACAGCGACAAGGTGACGGTGTTGTTCGAGGATGGTTCCGATCAGGAAGCCGATCTCCTGATCGATGCCGAAGGCCTGCGCTCGAAGGTGCGGGCGCAGATGCATCCGAACGAAGGGCCCGTGTGCTATGAGGGCACGATGATGTTCCGCGGCGCAACCGAGATGGACATGATCGGCGACGGCCGCACGATGGTGATTGCCGGCAATCACGATGTGAAGTTCGTGACCTATCCGATCAGTGAAAAGGCCCGCAAGCAAGGCAAGGCGCTGACCAACTGGGTTGCTGAGGTCCGGGTGGACCGGCCGCGCCATATCCAGGATGCCGACTGGTCCCGGGGCGCCACGCTGGATTACATCACGCCGTTCAAGGACTTCAGCATGAACGACATGGATCTGGTGGCGATCATGCGGGGCGCGCCTTCGGTGACGGAATTCCCGATGATCGACCGTGACCCGCTGCCATTCTGGACCGATGGCCGGGTTACGTTGCTGGGTGATGCCGCTCATCCAATGTATCCGATCGGCGCCAATGGTGCCAGTCAGGCGATCATCGACGGCCGCGTCCTGGCCGATAGCCTGGCGGCCGATCCAGGTCCCGGCGGGCTCCAGGCCTATGAGGCCGAGCGCCGGCCAGTGGCCACGAATGTCGTGCTGATGAACCGCAAGGGCGGTCCCGAGCAGGTTCTGGACATCGCCGATGCCATCGTCAAAGGCCCCGATGACCGGATCGAGGATCTGATCGCCGCGGAAGAGCTTGAGCGGGTCGCCGCCAGTTACCGGGCAACTGCCGGATTCCAGAGGCGGGCTGTTTAGAGCGCCTAACTAAACCCGGTATGATGCGTTTCTGTGGGCATGGCGAAGCCTTTGGTTTCTGATGATCTCTGGGCGGCGATTGAGCCGC
>NZ_JHWD01000074.1 GCF_000622225.1 Roseomonas mucosa ATCC BAA-692
GTAGCCGGGGTAGGTGGTGGGCTCGGACGGCATGCCGCCAGCTTCGCCTGACGAGTTCGTTCCAGCCAGAGCTGGCCAACGTGACAATGCCCCTGCTGCCGGTACCGCCGGCCATCCTGCGGCTCGGGCCGGAAGACCCGGCGAGCCGAGCCTGGCTCTGGGCTCACTGGGGCACCACCTGGGCACTGCGGCACGTCCGTGCGCTGCCCGCCGAGCTGGATGGCCGTCGCCGGCGGATGGCGGAGCTGCGGGTCGAGTTCTGGTCGGCCGACTGGTCGCCCTGGCAGGCGCTGCGACGGCTGCGCCGGGACTGGCTGGACCTGACCCTGGACCTGCGGCCGCACTACGGTGACGCCGCCGCGGCAGCGAGCGACACGGCCATTGCGCATCCTCTCCGGACGCCCTCCCGCCAGCCCGGACCGCCCGCGACCAGGCCGACGAAGCGGCCCAGGACACGCCATGGCTGATCTGGACGCCAGGCCGGATACCATGCGCTGGGAGGAGGAAGCGCCTCCTCCGCTGCACCGCCTCCCGGACGCCGCGCCGCACCTTGCGGTGGATGGGTTCGAGGGGCCGCTCGACTTCCTGCTGGAGATGGTGGTCCGGCACCGGCTCGACCTCGGCCGGCTGTCCATCGTCACCTTGACCGACCAGTTCGTCGCGGCCTTCGAGGCGGATGCCGGCAGGGTCCCGCTGGAGCGACGGGCCGACTGGCTGGTGATGGCCGGCGAGCTGGTGCGGCTGAAGGCGCAGCTGCTCTGGCCGGCGAACCCGGAGACGGCACAGGCGGCCGAAGCAGAGGCGGATCGGCGGCTCCGGCAACTCGACGAACTGGCGGCGATGCGCGCCGCGGCCGGGTGGCTCTCGGCCCGGCCGCAGCTGGGGATCGAGGTCTTCGGGCGGGGCAGGCAGCCACGCCCGGCCCGGCCTCGGGCGGAGCTGATGCTGGCGTTCATGGAAGCCACGCTGGTGCTGCTGGAGGGGCGGCCGGGGCAGGGGGGTGAGGCGGGCACGTCCGCCACGACCTATCGGCCGAGCTTGGCCGAGCTGTGGCGCGTCCCGGACGCCCTGGCACGCATTCCGGCGCTGCTGGCCGAGGCCCCTGGCGGAAGCCTGTCGTTGGAGAGCTGCCTGCCAGCGTTCGCGCCCGATCTGCCCGACCGGGCCTTGCGCGTCCGTGCCGCGCTGGCCAGCACCCTGGTCGCCGGGCTGGAAGTTGTCCGCGACGGCAAGGCCCGCATTGAGCAGACCAAGCCATTCGGCACGATCCACCTCCTCCACATCGAGCCTGCCGGGCCGGACAGGGAGGCGGCACCCGCATGAGGCAGCGGCCCCCGGGTCCGAACTGTGCCTTTTCCCGGTGCCCTTGATCTGGCACCGCTGCCAAGCCGATGGCTGAGCTGATGCGCATGAAGGCCATGGAGAATACTGGAGTGGGACCTGCCTGCGCGGGCGAAGTCGGCGGCGGTGGGCAGCAACGGCCGGAGCAGGCCGGTACGGTCAGAGTGGGTGGGGAGGGTAGCATGGCCGACGGCAAGGGGAGGCAAGCGGCTTCGGGTGTGCGCATCCGTCAGGATGTGGAGGCCTTCCGGGTGGCGGCATCCCGGCTCGGCCTGGTCGGCCCTGGGCCAGCGCATGGTCCCGTGGCCATCGAGCTTGCGCCGCCGGCCAGCGAGGAGGCCATCGCCGCGGTCGAGGCCGAGATCGGCCGCAGGCTTCCGGGCATTGTCACGTTGGCCAGCTCTGGCTGGAACGAACTCGTCAGGCGAAGCTGGCGGCATGCCGTCCGAGCCCACCACCT
>NZ_JHWD01000075.1 GCF_000622225.1 Roseomonas mucosa ATCC BAA-692
CACGCAAACTCCGCCTCGCGGTCAAACTTGCTCGGTCCCCAAACAACGTGACAATGCCCCCGCAAGATATCGGCGCCGGAAGGATGTCGGCGGGCTAATCGCGTGGTTCCTCGTCGCTTGTTGACTTGTGCGACGTTGACGAGAAGCATAATCGGTTGAGCGCCGCTAAAATTAGGGAGATAGGTCATGCGCGCACTATGCTGGCACGGTAAGGGTGATATTCGCTGCGACACTGTCGCCGATCCGGAGATCATGCATCCCCGGGATGCCATCATAAAAGTTACTGCTTGCGCGATTTGCGGTTCGGATCTCCACCTTTTTGATGGTTACATGCCTACCATGGAGGCCGGCGACATCCTCGGCCACGAGAACATGGGCGAGGTCGTGGCGCTCGGGTCCGAGGTCACCAACCTCAAGATCGGGGACCGGGTGGTGGTGCCGTTCACGATCAGCTGCGGCGATTGCTGGTTCTGCAAGAAGGGTCTGTTTGCGGCCTGCGATCGGACCAATCCGAACGCCGAGATGGCCGCCAAGGCGATGGGCCATTCGCCCGCCGGGCTGTTCGGCTTCAGCCACATGCTGGGCGGCTACTGCGGCGGCCAGGCGGAGTATCTCCGCGTGCCGATGGCGGATGTCGGTCCGATCAAGATTCCCGACAACGTTACCGATGAGCAGGCCCTCTTCCTATCGGATATCTTCCCGACCGGCTACATGGCCGCCGAGAATGCGCAGATCGAGCATGGCGACACCGTCGCGATCTGGGGCTGCGGTCCGGTCGGCCAGTTCGCCATCCGCTCCGCGCTGATGATGGGCGCCGGCCGCGTGATCGCGATCGACGAGGTGCCCGAGCGACTCGCCATGGCGGAGGCCGGTGGCGCTGAGACGATTAACTTCGCCGAAACCGATGTCT
Organism: Roseomonas mucosa ATCC BAA-692; assembly: GCF_000622225.1. Taxonomy (GTDB): domain Bacteria; phylum Pseudomonadota; class Alphaproteobacteria; order Acetobacterales; family Acetobacteraceae; genus Roseomonas; species Roseomonas mucosa. The sequence continues at coordinate 911 of NZ_JHWD01000075.1, forward strand.
ATGACGAGCTGCAGGCGCGAACCAAGGGCCGGGGCCCCGACAGCTGCATCGATGCTGTCGGCTGCGAGGCGGCCGCGCACGGGGCGGCGGACGCGGTCATGGACAAGGTGAAGGCAAGCATGATGCTCGCCACTGATCGCGTCCACGTCCTGCGGCAGGCGATCATGAGCTGCCGCAAGGGCGGCACGGTCTCCGTGCCCGGCGTCTACGTCGGGATGGGTGACAAGCTTCCAATCGGTGCAGCGATGAACAAGGGGCTGACGATCAAGCTTGGGCAGACCCACGTGCAACGTTACACCAAGCCGCTACTGGATAAGATCGTCGCGGGCGAGATCGATCCCAGCTTTGTGATCACGCATCCGGCCAGTCTTGAGGACGCGCCCGAGATGTACGCCAAGTTCCGTGACAAGCAGGAAGGTGTAATCAAGGTTGTCATGCGGCCGCACGGCTGATTAGCGGAACAACCGGGAACAGGACGCTTATCGATGCCGATCGACACCGCCGCTGTGGAGCACGTGTAGCGGCGGTGTCGATCAGCTTGCGACCAAGTATGTCGGCAGACCTAGGCAGCTGCCTTTAGCCGAGCGTGCCGCCTGGTCGGCATTGTCACGTTGTTTGGGGACCGAGCAAGTTTGACCGCGAGGCGGAGTTTGCGTG
>NZ_JHWD01000076.1 GCF_000622225.1 Roseomonas mucosa ATCC BAA-692
ACGCAGCGCCTCGCTGCAAGCGGCCTCAACCGCAGCCAGACCGTCGTCCAACACCCTGGTCAGGATCTCCACCATCTGCCGGTCGCCATCGGTGGCTGACCGCCCCGGTTTCCCTGGAGGCTCCTATTCTTGAGAGGATGGAGCCATGACGAAGAAGACGTCGAACCGGTATTCGCCTGAGGTCCGGGAACGGGCGGTGCGGATGGTGCTGGAGCACGGAGGCGACCACGCCTCGCAGTGGGCGGCGATCGGCTCGATCGCGGCCAAGATCGGCTGCACGACGGAGACTCTGCGCGGCTGGGTAAGGCAGGCTGAGCGCGACCGGGGCCTGCGGCCTGGGCCGACGAGTGCGGAGGGGGAGCGGATCAAGGCTCTGGAACGCGAGGTTCGCGAGCTGCGCCAGGCCAATGAGATCCTGCGCAAGGCGTCGGCCTATTTCGCGGTGGCGGAGCTCGACCGCCGCTCGAAGCCATGATCGCCTTCATCGACGATCACCGCGGGGTCTACGGTGTCGAGCCGATCTGCAGGGTGCTGCCGATCGCGCCGTCGACCTACCACGCCCATGTTGCCCGGCGTGGTGATCCGGCCAAGACCTCGCCGCGCGCCCGGCAGGACCTGGTGCTCATGGAGGGGATCCGGCAGGTGCATGCGGCCAACTTCGGGGTCTACGGCGCCCGCAAGGTCTGGCGGCAGCTCGGCCGGGAGGGCATCGCGGTGGCCCGCTGCACGGTGGAACGCCTGATGCGGAGCATGGGCCTGCGCGGCGTCGTCCGCGGCAAGGAGGTCAGGACCACGATCGCCGACAAGGCCACGCCCTGCCCGGCGGACAAGGTGAACCGCCAGTTCCGGGCGCCGCGACCGGACATGCTGTGGGTGTCGGACTTCACCTACGTCGCGACCTGGCAGGGCTTCGTCTATGCCGCCTTCGTCATCGACGTCTTCGCCCGCCGCATCGTCGGCTGGCGGGTCTCGCGGACGGCGCATGCGGGCTTTGTCCTCGATGCCCTGGAACAAGCCCTGCATGACCGCCGCCCGGCGAAGGGCGGCCTGACCCATCATAGCGACAGGGGTGGGCAGTACCTCAGCATTCGGTACACGGAACGCCTGCTCGAGGCCGGGATCGAGCCCTCGGTCGGCAGCGTCGGCGACAGCTACGACAACGCCCTCGCCGAGACCGTCATCGGCCTGTTCAAGACCGAGGTCATCCGGCGCCGTGGCCCGTGGCGATCCCTCGAGGCCGTCGAATATGCCACCCTCGAGTGGGTCGACTGGTTCAACCACCGCCGCCTCCTCGAGCCGATCGGCAACATGCCACCGGCCGAAGCAGAGGCGCGCTACTACGCCAGGCTTGAGGAGCCCGCCCTGGCAGCCTAACCCAAACCAATCAGCCTCCGGCATACCCGGGGCGGTTCAGTGGCTGTGGCCAGCTTGCGGCGGACCCGTTCCAGTGCACTGGGGAGCAGCCAGTCCTTGAACGGTGCCCCGTTGCGCAGCGCTCCAGGTTTGCG
>NZ_JHWD01000077.1 GCF_000622225.1 Roseomonas mucosa ATCC BAA-692
CCCAGTCGCTTCGCCACCTCCTGCTGCACGATCTGGCTGACATAGCTGGCGCCGTTGCCCGCCTGCGACATCGCCGTGGCATCCACATCCAGGGCGAGCGTCACCGGGTGGCCGGACAGCAGATCCGATTCGAAGCGTGGCGGGACCTGCAGAATGAAGGTGAAGCGGCCCGCATCCAGGCCAGGCCCTACCTCAGGCGCCATGATCGGGACCGCCGACTGGAACTGTGGTGGCAGCAGGGCCGCGGCGAGGCTGCGGGAAAGGTCGGAGCGGTCCTCGTCCAGCACTGCTACGGCAGCGTTGCGGACCTCCGTCTTCATGCCGGTGGCCACGGTATAGACCGCTACGGTGAAGGTATAGGCGAGCAAGACCAGGAGGACTGGATCGGCACCCAGCACCCGCAGTTCCTTCAGCCCCAGCCAGAGGATGTTGGACAGATGGCGCATGACGTCAGGGCTCCTGCTTGCGGAGCAGCAATGTGGCCGCGCCGATGAACAGCACCGCGAAACCCGCCAGCACCAGGTGGTTGTGCCATAGCTCTGCGAAGTGCAGCCCCTTGCTCATCGCACCGACCGAGATCTGCTGGAACCAACTGGCCGGAAAGGCAAGGCCGATGCCGAGTGCCGGACCGGTGAGGGAAGCAGCCGGTACCAGCAGGCCGGAGAAGTTCACCGCCGGTACGATGGAAAGGATGGCCGCGGCGAAGATTGCCGCCACCTGGCTGGAGACGAAGGCGGACACCAGCAACCCGAAGCCGGTGGAGGCCAGCACATAGAGCGCGGCGCCCATGGCCAGCGCGGGGCCGGAGCCCAGCACAGGCACGTCGAAGACCACGCGGGCGACGAACAGCAGCATGACGAAGCTGCTCAGGGCGACGGCGAAGTAGGGGATCTGCTTGCCGATCAGGAATTCCGGCGCCGTGACCGGTGTGGCGCGGAAGTTGGCGATGGCGCCGCTCTCCTTCTCCCGCACCACGCCGACGGCAGCGAGCATGGCCGGGACCAGCATCAGCATCAGCATGATCACGCCCGGCACGATGGCGACCGCGCTGCGAAAGGCCTGGTTGTAGTGGAAGCGTGGCTCCAGTGTCAGCAGATCGGGGCTGCGCGGCAGCGGCGAAAGCGCCTCCTGGTCGCGCAGCCAGGTCTGCGCCAGGCCCAGCACGTAGCTGCGCGCCGTTTCCGCGCGAAAGGGCATGGCGCCGTCGATGGCCACCGCCACCTCGGGCCGGTCGCCACGGCGAAGGTCGTGGCCGAAGCCCGGCGGTATCTCCACCGCCAGGGCGATCCCCGCCGCCCGCAGGCGCGCCTCGGCCGCGGCGGCGTCCGCCAGGGGTGGCTGTTCGGAGAAGTAGCGGGAGCCGGCGAAGCTTTCCAGCAGGCTGCGGCTTTCCGGTGTGCGATCCCCATCCAGCACGGCATAGGGCAGGTTCTCGACGTCGAAGGAGATGCCGAAGCCGAAGGCGATCGTCAGCAGCACCGGGCCGAGCAGGGCGAA
>NZ_JHWD01000078.1 GCF_000622225.1 Roseomonas mucosa ATCC BAA-692
ACGGTGATCGCGGGCACCTATGGCAGCCTCGTGCTCGGCGCCAACGGCCAGTACACCTACATCCTGGCCAATGCGCAGGCGAACGTGCAGGCGCTCGCCGCTGGCCAGACGGCGACGGAAAGCTTCACCTACACCGTCTCGGACGGGCAGGCCCATGCCGATGCCGGCGAGAACCTGATCGCGCAGTCAGAGGCTTTCGGCGATGCCTCCTGGGTGCCGTTCAACGGCAACGGCGCCTTGCCCACCGTCGCCGCCGATGCCGCGACCGGGCCGACAGGCACCGCGGCGGCCGATGTGCTGAGCCTGCCGGCGGATGGCGGCCTCTACACCGCCGCGGCCGTCAGCGGGCCGCACACCTTCAGCGTCTGGGTCCGGCTGGTCAGCGGCGACGGCAACTTCGCCTTCAACTACTATGACGGGACCAGCGACAGCATCCAGCCCGGCACCGCGACCGGCGATTGGCAACGCTTCAGCTGGACCTTCACCGGCAACGGCAACGGCGACGCCAACGTCGCCATCCTGCACGACCTCGCCTCATCCACCGGCAGCGTCCTCGAGATCTGGGGCGCCCAGCTCAACAGCGGCGGCAGCGCCGGCGCCTATGTCGCCACCACCGGCACCCCGGTCACCGGCACCACCGTCACCACGCAGAACCTGATCGCGCAGTCGGAGGCCTTCGACGACGCCTCCTGGGGGCATTTCACGGTCACGGGCACCCAGCCCACGGTGACGGCCAATGCCGCCACCGGCCCCACGGGAAGCGGTACGGCCGACCTGCTGGGCCTGTCCGGCATCGGCACCGGCATCTACGCCAACACGGCGGTCAGCGGGCAGTACACCTTCAGCGTCTGGGTCCGCCTGGCCAGCGGCGACGGGAACTTCAGCTTCAACTACTTCGACGGCAGCAGCAACCATCTCCAGGCCGCCACGGCGACCGGCGCGTGGCAGCGCTTCAGCTGGACCTTCGACGCGAACGGCGACGGCAACGCCAACGTCGCCCTCATGCACGACCTGGCCACCGCCACCTCCGGCGTCCTGGAGCTCTGGGGTGCCCAGCTCAACCAGGGCGCGGCGGCGGACAGCTATATCGCCACGGCCGGCAGCCCCGTCACCGTCACCAGCGCCGGCACGGGTTCCGAGACCGCCACCCTGACCGTCGCCATTGCCGGCGCGGCCGATATCGGCACCGGCGGCCCCGCCCTGCCCGTCGCGGTGGCAGACAAGGCCGCCGTGTCGGAGGACGGGGTGCTGCAGGCCACGGGCAACCTGCTGTCCAACGACACGGACGCGGACCGGGACACGCTGGCCGTCACCGCCGTGA
>NZ_JHWD01000079.1 GCF_000622225.1 Roseomonas mucosa ATCC BAA-692
GCCTGGAAGACCGCCAGACCCTGGTGGCCGAGATCGCAGCGGCCTGCGCTGCCGGTGCCCGGCTGGCCCCGGCCTGCAGTCTGGCGGGCATCGACCTGCGCACCTTTCAGCGTTGGCGCACCGGTGATGGACAGGTCCGGGCTGATCACCGGCCCGCGGCTATTCGGTCCCGGCCTCTGCATACCCTGAGCGACGCGGAGCGGGCGCGCATGGTCGACCTCGCCAACGAGCCGCGCTTTGCCAGCACGCCACCGGCCCGGATCGTCCCGGCGCTGGCCGACGAGGGCATCTATGTCGCCAGCGAGAGCAGTTTCCACCGCGTGCTGCGCCAGCACGGCCAGATGCGCCGCCGTGGCCGGGCCTGCCCACCCCGGAGCGCTGGCCTGCCCAGCACGCATGTGGCAACCGCCCCGGGGCAGGTCTGGTGCTGGGACGTGACGTTTCTGCGGGCCCGGGTACAGGGGCGATGGTTCTACCTGTTCCTCATTCTCGACCTCTTCAGCCGCAAGATCGTCGGCCATGAGGTGCACGAGACCGACCAGGCTGAACACGCAGCCCATCTGGTCCGCCGCACGGCGTTGGCCGAGGGCATCCACGCCCATGCTCACCGCCCCGTGCTGCACGGCGACAACGGCCCCAGCGTGAAGGGCACGACCGTGCTGGCCATGCTGCACTGGCTCGGCATCACGCCGTCGCACTCGCGGCCGCGGGTCAGCGATGACAATGCCTATGCCGAGGCGCTGTTCCGCACCGCCAAGTACCGCCCTGACTTCTCCGCTGCCGGCTTTGCCGACCTCATCGAGGCGCAACAGTGGGCCGCCTGGTTCGTGCACTGGTACAACCACGAGCACCGCCACAGCGGCATCCGCTACGTCACGCCGGCCCAGCGCCACGCCGGCGACGACGGACCCCTGCTGGCCGCCCGCCACGCCCTGTACCAGCAAGCACGCGAAGCCAATCCGCGACGTTGGAGCGGGCAGACCCGCAACTGGACCCCGATCGGCGCCGTCACCCTTAACCCAGAGCGGGACAGCATCGTCGCGCCGGGCACAATGCAGCAGCCCGGATAAGACAAGGTCATTACGATAGCAAGGCGACAACTACGTTGACGCGCACCGCCGTCGCGCCGGCCTTGACCTGGACCTTCTCGCCGGTGCGTGGGTTCAGCGCCGTGCGCTTCGGGGTCTCGCGTACCGAGAAGGAGCCGAACTCCGGCAGCGA
>NZ_JHWD01000080.1 GCF_000622225.1 Roseomonas mucosa ATCC BAA-692
GGCGCTCGGCTATCTCACCCCCGAGCAGAAGGCAGCGACATTCCAAACAGCGGCATCAGCCGCGTAACAGTGTCCGTGAAAGTGGGGCAAGGCCACCGGGGCGAGCCTGCTTTATCTCCCGCCCTACAGCCCCGATTTCAACCCCATCGAGAACGCCTTCGCCAAGCTGAAGGCCAGTCTCCGCAAGGCTGCCGAGCGCAGTGTCGAGAGCCTCTGGAACACCATCGGCCAAATCAGCGACACCTTCACGCCCACCGAATGCGCCAACTACTTCGCTGCCGCAGGATACGATGCAGCCTGATCGAAAACCGCTCTAGCGTGCCACTGGGCTTCAGCGCATCGGCGGAGAAGATCAGCCAGAGCAGCGCGGCTTGGTCCTGCCGCATTAGGCCGGTGCGGAGTTCGATCCAGGTTTCCGTCCGGCCACGCCGGCCGACGCCGACGCCGAGCTCAACAGGGTAGAGCCGCACCCGGTCGCCCTGCACCACTACCACCCAGGGCAGGTTGCGCTGATCCGCCATTGCCAGTGCCCAGGAGACGGGCGAGAGGTTTTGGAAGCGCGGTGCTGCACCCTCTGGCGTCTCACCGGCGTCGAGCAGCACGGCGACGGCGCGGTCGCGCGAGCCGGTGCGCAGCAGGCTGGTAACACCGTCCGCCTTCTCGATACCGAAACCAAGACGGCGCAGCAGGTCTATACCAGCGGTGCCAAGGACAGGCGCTGCGCGGGTCTGTGCGGACATCCAATCAGGGCGGAGCCGCGCGCCGCGGGCGAGCTCATGCTCGGAGAGCAGACCCTCATTGCGGATGCCCGGCAGATCGGTTTCCAGGCTCGGCAGAGCATCGTGCAGGAAGCGGAGCGCTGCATTCCGGTCTGGCTCGCTGAGGGCGCGGATGCACAGCCGCTCCGCTTGCTTCGCCTCGATGCGGCGAATCGGTGGATCCTCGCCGGCGGGGCCACATATGATCGCGACATCGCCGCGCAGCGCGATGGCGAGCAGTGGCGCGGCGCGGCCACCGAGGCGGTCCTTCCAAACCTGCCGGAGTGCGGTGACTTTGGGCTCCGTCGCGGAGTCGAACACCAGCACTTCGAGACTTAGAGCGCCTAACAGAACCGCCTAATCTGGCCGAGGCAGACGAGGGCGCAGGCGAGTGTGGTGAAGGCGAGGTGGATGTCGGCGCGGCGCTCG
>NZ_JHWD01000081.1 GCF_000622225.1 Roseomonas mucosa ATCC BAA-692
ATCCCGACCAGCCGGTCGGGATGGTGAACAGACACGGGTCATTTCTCGGCGGAAACTCTGACCCTTCCCGGGTCAGCTCTCAGTGCAAATCAACATGCTGGCACTTGGTCCTCAGAGCGCAGGCCTCAACCGCATGGAAGATGTCGTCGTAGGGGCGATCATCGGCCTTACCTTCAGCCAGATTCTCCTGACTCCCGATCCCGTGCGGATGATCGATGCAGCAGCTGGTGGTCTGTTCCTGAAGCTTGCAGAGGCATTCCGAAGTGCTGCAGCAGCTCTGCAAACAAGGGATCCTGTCAAGGCGGAAGCCGCGCTGGCCGCATTCTCAGCCTCCCATGACAGCCTGATTACGCTTGGCGCCGGCATTGATGCAGCGCGTTATGCGGCGCGCTGGTCTCTCAGGGGACGGCTGGCGGCGCATGCCGTCGCCGAGGTCGCAGCGCGCTATGATCGGCGTGCCATCCGCCTTTATGCTTCCAGCCTGCTTTTCGCGGAAGCGCTTGCAAATGCTCTCCGTAAGGACGCCGGTCGTGCTCCACCCGGACTGGCGGAGCAGATCCTGGATGCGGCTGATCGATGCGAAAAGCTTGCGGCTGCCGCAGACATCCAGGAAGCGGATCATAGATCGGACGCTATCGAAACCACCAGACAGGGTGAGTGGAGCTATGTGCAATTTCATTATCATGCCGTATCGGATGTTCTTCATAGCCTGGAGCAACTTCAGCACTCAACCCTATCGGTGACGGGGCAGCACGCGCGGACTGGTGAGTTCGATCAGATTCACCGTTCTGGTTGAAAGGCCCTTTGAAGCTTCATCATCGGGACCGACAGGATGGGACCTGAGCCGCCATAAAAGCAGCAACCCAGGCCCGGACCAAGCCTCAGAGCGCGATGGTGAGTTCGCCCAGTCGGTCGGTCAGCTTCATGTTCTCCGCATAGTCCACCGGACAGGAGATGATGGAGACGCCATCCTCCGCCAGCGCCTTCTGCAGCGTGGGCAGCAGTTCCGCCGCCGCGCCGATGCGGTAGCCCTTCGCGCCGAAGCTCTCCGCGTATTTCACGAAATCCGGGTTGGTGAAGTCCACGTCCCGGTGGTGGCCGAGTTCCATGTCCATCTTCCACTTGATGAGGCCATAGGCGCGGTCCTCCCAGATCAGCACCTTCAGCGGG